>NZ_AP027041.1:0-1385150 GCF_027924565.1 Lysobacter auxotrophicus | reverse complement strand
CAAGGCTCGACACCGACGCGCGCGGCGCATCGCCGACCCCGTGCACCCACGTGGCGTAGATGCCGGACAGCGCGGGCGTGCGACCGCCGAAGCGCAGGTTCGCGGTGGGGAATCCCAGCGTGCGACCGAGTTGCTTGCCCTGCACCACGTGGCCGGCGATGGCGTACGGACGCCCGAGGAAACGCCCGGCGGTTTCGAAATCGCCCGCGCGCAGCGCCTGGCGGATGCGCGTCGCCGAGACGCGTTCGCCATCGAGCATCACCGGTTCGATCTCGCCGGCGATGAAACCGTTCGCCTGCCCGACCGCCTGCAGCACGTTGATGTCGCCACCGCGCGCCTTGCCGAAGCGGAACTCCGGACCGACCCAGACTTCGCGCGCGGACAGCCGGTGCACGAGCACCTGCTGCGCGAATTCCTCGGCGGTGAGCGAACACAGTCGGCGGTCGAAACGCAGCAGGCCAAGCTGGTCGACGCCCATTTCGAACAGGCGACCGGCCTTGGTACGCGGCAGCATCAGGCGCGGCGGCGGGTCGTTCGGCGCGAAGAACTCGCGCGGCAGCGGCTCGAAACTCAGCACCACGCAGGGCACGTCGAGCGCGCGCGCGCGGGCGAGCGCGTGGCGCACCAGCGCCTGGTGGCCCAGGTGCAGGCCGTCGAATGCGCCGATGCAGACCACACTGCCGTGCGGGCATCGGGGCCCGCCTTCGACGTCACGAAACAGCCTGCTCATCGTTCCGAAGTATAGCCGGGGCGGCGCGGATCCAAGGCTCACCGTATGGTCCGCTCAGTGCTCGCGCAGGTCGCGCGGACGGAAGCCCAGCGCCAGCAGCGCGACGACATACACCAGCCCACCGCCTCCGACGAGCACCGCCAGCCAGCCCAGACGCGCCCATTGGCCGATCTGGGTAAACGTCGGCGCCCACTGCAGTCCGGCCCACAGCGCCGCGGACATCGCCGCGCACGCGACCAGTAACCGCATCAGGTAGCGCAGCCAGCCCGGCTGGCGTTCGTACACGCCGGCCTTGCGCAGCCAGTGCCACAGCAGTGCGAGGTTGAGGTAACTCGCCGCGGCGCTCGCGAAACCCAGCGCGAGGTGCAGGCCGGGCGTCTGTTCCAGCGCGGTGAGCACGCCCTTCGCGCGCACTTCCGGCGTGGTCCACAGCAGGTAGAGCACCCAGAGGAAGGCGATGTTCAGCACCATGTTCGCGATGAGCGAAGCGATGCCCGCCCGCACCGGCGTGCGCGTGTCCTGCCGCGCGTAGAACGCCGGCAGCACGATCTTCACCAGCGCGAAGGCCGGCAGGCCGAAGCTCAGGCCGAACACCGACATCGCCGCCATCTGCGTGTCGAACGCGGTGAACTTGCCGCGCTGGAACAGCGTCGCCACCAGCGGCTCGGCCAGGAACATCAAGCCAAGCATCGCCGGCATCGCGATGAGCAGGGTCGTGCGCAGGCCCCAGTCGAGCGCCTTCGAAAACCCTTCGGTGTCGGTCTTGACGTGGTGCCGCGACAGCGCCGGCAGGATCACCGTGCCCAGCGCCACGCCGAACACGCCCAGCGGCAGTTCGAGGAACCGGTCGGCCTGCGAGAGCCACGTCTGCGAGCCGACGAACAGCAGCGACGCGATCACCGTATCGAGCAGCAGGTTGATCTGCGCCACCGACGAGCCGAACAGCGTCGGCACCATCAGGCGCATCACCTTGCGCACGTCCGGGTGCGTCCAGCCCCACCTGGGCAAGGTCAGCAGGTCGAGCTTGCGCAGCGCCGGCAGCTGGAACACCAGCTGCGCGATGCCGCCGGCCAGCACGGCCCAGCCCAGCGCGAGGATCGGCACTTCCAGATGCGGCGCGAGCCACAGGGCGCCGGCGATCATGAAGAGGTTGAGGATCACCGGCGTGAACGCCGGCAGCCCGAACCGGTGGAAGCTGTTGAGCGCCCCGCCCGCCAGCGCGGTGAGCGACACGAACAGGATGAAGGGGAAGGTCAGCCGTAACAGGTCGACGGTAAGCCCGAACTTGGGCGCGTTGTCGAGCGAGCCCGGGCTGAAGACGGCGGCGATCTGCGGGGTGAAGATCAGCCCCAGCGCCGTCAGCACCATCAGGATCCCGCCCAGCGTGCCGGACACGCGCGCGACCAGTTCCTTGAGGTCCTGGTGCGGCCGGGTTTCCTTGATTTCCGTGAAGACCGGCACGAACGCCGTGGAAAACGAACCTTCCGCGAACAGCCGGCGCATGAAGTTCGGGATCCGGAACGCGACCCAGAACGCATCGGTGCCCGCATTGGCGCCGAACGCCTGGTTGATCGCGATGTCGCGGACCAGGCCCAGCACGCGCGAGACCATGGTCATGCTGCTGAACGACAGCAGCCCTTTCAGCATCTTCGGCGCGCTCAAGCCCGCCCTCCCGCAGTCCGGCCGCCGCCGGCGTTGTTGTTGACGCAACCCACTGAATCCTCCATACTTTCTGGTCTGATTGTCCCCAGACCCCTTTCACTACCAGTTTCCAGGAATTCGCCGTGGCCAACATCAAGTCCGCCAAGAAGCGCGCCAAGCAGACCGTGGTCCGCAATGCCCGCAACGCCAGCCAGCGTTCGATGCTGCGTACCGCCGTCAAGAAGGTGCTCAAGGCCCTGGGCGAGAACGACGCCGCCGGCGCCGAGTCCGCCTTCGCCGTCGCGCAGCCGATCCTCGATCGCTTCAGCTCGCGCGGCCTGATCCACAAGAACAAGGCTGCCCGCCACAAGGCCCGCCTGAACGCCCGCATCAAGGCGCTCAAGGCCGCCTGATCCGGCGGAACGGGGACGGGAGTCCACGACGCGGCGCCGCACGGCGCCTTCGTCGGAGGAACTCCAGGCAGCAAACAAAAACCCGGCCGATGCCGGGTTTTTTGTTGCCTGCGCGAAAGCCTCAGGGTGCTGCATGGCCCTCGCCTGCGCGCTCGGCTTCCAGCGCATCCTCGCGCTGGCGATCGAAGAACGCCATGACGTCGAGCATGATCGGCCAGGTGCCTTCGCGACCGATCGCGGAGACCAGGTACCAGCGATCCTTCCAGCCCAGTTCGTCGACGATCGCCTTCACCGCCGCCTGCTGTTCTTCTTCCAGCAGCAGGTCGGCCTTGTTGAGCACCAGCCAGCGCGGCTTGTTCAACAGTTCGGGATCGTGTTTCTCCAGTTCGCGCTCGATGGCGCGTACCTGGTCGGCGGGACTGACGCCCTCCTCCGCGCCCTCGTCGTACACGCCGCCCGCGGGCGCGATGTCGACCAGGTGCAGCAGCAGGCGCGTGCGCTGCAGATGCTTGAGGAATTGCGTGCCCAGGCCCGCGCCTTCCGCCGCGCCTTCGATCAGGCCGGGAATGTCGGCGATGACGAAGCTGCGATGCGGCTCGACGCTGACCACGCCAAGGTTCGGATAGAGCGTGGTGAACGGATAATCCGCGACCTTCGGCGTCGCCGCCGACACGGCGCGGATCAACGTGCTCTTGCCGGCGTTCGGGAAGCCGAGCAGGCCGACGTCGGCGAGCAGCTTCAGCTCGAGCTTGAGCACGCGCTCCTCGCCCGGCAGGCCCGGAAGCGCCTTGCGCGGCGAGCGGTTCACCGAGCTCTTGAAATGCATGTTGCCCAGGCCGCCCTTGCCGCCCTTCGCAACGAGCAGGCGCTCGCCGTGGCGCGTGAGGTCGCCGATGACCTCGTCGGTCTCGACGTTCATCACCACGGTGCCGACCGGCACGGTGATGACCAGATCGTCGCCGGCCTTGCCGTACATCTGGCGGCCCATGCCGTTCTCGCCGCGCTTGGCGCGGAACTGGCGCTGGTGGCGGAAGTCGACGAGCGTGTTGAGGTTCTCGTCGGCAAGCAGCCAGACGCTGCCGCCATCACCGCCGTCGCCGCCATCGGGGCCGCCGAGCGGGATGAATTTCTCGCGACGGAAACCGACGCAGCCATTGCCGCCGTTGCCTGCAGTTACCTGGATTTCGGCTTCGTCGACGAGTTTCATGGGGGTGCCGGGAATCGGGAATTGGGAATGGGGAAACGTCTGTAGCAGGTGCATCGTGGCCGCGCGGAACAAGGGAGGCAATGAAGCGGCGGAATTCGCTTTTGCGATTCCCGATTCCCCATTCCCGATTTCCCACGGCCCGAAACGAAAAGCCCCGCCGAAGCGGGGCCCTTCGCGGACAGCTGTCGGCGATTACTCGACGACGCTGACGGTGCGACGCTTCTTCGGACCCTTGGTCGAGAACTCGACCTTGCCGTCGACCAGCGCGAACAGCGTGTGGTCGCGACCCAGGCCGACGCCGGCGCCCGGATGGAACTGGGTGCCGCGCTGGCGAACGATGATGTTGCCGGCCTCGATGGCCTGGCCGCCGTAGATCTTCACGCCCAGGTACTTCGGGTTGGAGTCGCGGCCGTTACGGGTGGAACCTACGCCCTTTTTATGTGCCATGGCTGCTTCTCCTCACTTAGCCGGCAATGCCGGTGATTTCGATTTCGGTGTAATGCTGACGGTGACCCATCTGCTTGCGGTGGTGCTTGCGGCGACGGAACTTCACGATGCGCACCTTGTCGGCGCGGCCGTGGCCCACGACCTTGGCGGAGACCGACGCGCCCTTCAGGGCATCGCCGAGCTTCACGCCATCGCTGCCGCCCAGCATCAGGACGTTGTCCAGCTTGATCTCGCTGCCGACTTCGGCATCGAGCAGCTCGACGCGCAGGGTTTCGCCCTGCATCACGCGGTACTGCTTACCGCCGGTGACTACAACTGCGTACATGACCAGATTCCTCTGTAGTTATTTTGGTCGCTGTCGCACCCGAGGCGGGCGGACAGAAGCGGAATTCTAGGGCTTTCAGCGAGTTGGAGCAAGTCCGCCCGCATTCCCGGGAATGCGCCACGGCGGCGCGCTGCCGCGCCCATCGAACGCCGCCGGCAGCCGAACCGCGAACGCCCGCACATTCCGTGGCGCATTCAGCATCGTCGCGATTTCGTGAGCATTATCAAACAGTTGCGCCACTTCGGCGCATCCCTTAACGTCGCTTCGACATGGCGGTTCAGGGCCCGTCCATGTCCCAGCCAACTCGGACGGCCGGCGTGAACGCACGGCCAGGGGGACAGTCGCTGTGCAGTTGCAGGCCCTGACGTCATCGGACGACGCCGTTCCATCCGCAGCCCCGGGCGAACGCGCCCCGGGCCGCCCAGCACGCAACGACCTTCCTGTCGCCCTGCCCGACGCCTGCACATCGGCGGGGCCCGTCGAACCCTTCCTCATCACCGTGCATTCGCAACGCGCCGCCTTGCGCGCGGGCGCATGCGCGAACCCAAGTCGCACGCCGGCCCGAGCCGTCGCGCACTCGCACCGGCGCCGCACAGGGGGAGACGCCGGATGTTCCTGCAGCAGCCAACAAAGGACGTTGTCATGACTCGCAAAGCCCGCACCCTGAAGTGGACCGCCCTCGCCGTCGCCACCGCGCTCATCGCCGCCCCGGCCGCGTATTCCGGCGGGAAGCTTCCCGTCGCCAACAAGGTCAAGGTTTCGACCTTGTCGCCTGCCGCGGCCAAGGCCGCCAAGCAGCAGCCGCAGCAGTTTGACCGCTTCATCGTCACCTACCGCGAAGGCGCGAAGCGCCTGAGTGCCACTGCGGCGACCCAGCAGTTCGCCACCGCGGCGAAGAACCTCAACGTCGGCATCGCGCCGATGCGCACCCTGGCCACGGGCAGTTCGCTGATCCGCACCGATCGCAAGCTCGACAGCGCCGCCACCAAGCAGCTCGCGCTTGAGCTGATGAAGGATCCCAACGTGCTGGCGGTCGAACCCGATCGCCTGCGCAAGCCGCTGATGGTGCCCAACGATCCGCTGTACGCGCAGCAGTGGCACTACAAGAACGGGCCCGGGGGCATCAACGTCGAACCGGCATGGGACCTCTCGACCGGCGACGGCGTCGTGGTCGCGGTGCTCGATACCGGCATCACGCCGCATTCGGAACTCAACAGCCAGACCGTGCCCGGTTACGACTTCATCATCGACACCGAGGTGAGCGTGGACGGTGACGGCCGCGACGCGGACCCGAACGATCCGGGCGACTGGCACGACGGCGAGTGCAACATCTTCGGCATCCCCGAGGACAGCAGCTGGCACGGCACGCACGTCGCGGGCACGGTCGCGGCGGCCACGAACAACAACGCGGGCGTGGCCGGCGTGGCATTCGGCGCGAAGGTGCAGCCGGTACGCGTGCTGGGCAAGTGCGGCGGCTACGAGTCCGACATCATCGATGCGGTGACCTGGGCCTCCGGCGGCACGGTCGCGGGCGTGCCCGCGAATGCGACGCCGGCGGAAGTGATCAACCTCAGCCTCGGCGGCAGCGGCGCGTGCTCGGTGGCCGAACAGGCGGCCTACACCGCAGCGAAGGCGCGCGGCACGACGGTCGTCGTATCGGCCGGCAATTCATCGGCCGACGCGGCGGGTTATTCGCCCGCGAGCTGCAACGACGTCATCACCGTGGCCTCCGTCGGGCCGACCGGCGAGCTGTCGGACTTCTCCAACTACGGCACCGTGGTCGACGTCGCCGCGCCCGGCGGTTCGGGCTACACGCCGGCCGAGGACAACATCCTCTCGACGCTGAACCTCGGCACGCAGGGCCAGGGCGCCGAAGGCTACGCGTGGTACGCGGGCACCTCGATGTCGGCGCCGCACGTTTCGGGCGTGATCGCGCTGATGCAGTCCGTCGCCGCGACGCCGAAGACGCCGGACCAGGTCAAGAAGATCCTGGAAAACACGGCCTACGCATCGGGCGGCTTCGCCAGCGGCTGCAGCTACAACAAGTGGTGCGGCGCCGGCATCATCGACGCGCGCTATGCGGTGGCCGTCGCCAAGGGCGATGAAGCGCTGCCGCCGGACGTCCCGCCGCCGCCGCCGCCGCCGCCGGCCACCGAGCTGGAAAACGGCGTCACCGTGACCGGCATCGAAGTGCTCGCCGGCGATACCGTGCGGTACGAACTGCTCGTGCCCAACGGCGCGTCGAACCTGCTGTTCGCGATGTACGGCGGCACGGGCGATGCGGACATGTACGTGCGTCGCGCCGCCGAGCCGACGACCACCGCGTACGACTGCCGGCCGTTCGCCAGCGGCAACAACGAGAACTGCTTCTTCCCGGCCCCGCAGGGCGGCACGTGGTACGTGACGATCCGCGGTTACAGCAACGCCGCCGGCGTGTCGCTGTACCCGAGCTTCGTCGATGCCAACTGGCCCCGTTCGGTGGAAGCCGAGGCGATCCAGCTGGCCAACCATCGCACCCAGGTCACGCTGGACTGGACGCACGGCAAGAAGAACATCGACATCTACCGCAACGGCGCGATCCTGAAGACCGTGAAGAACAAGGGCACGGCGACGGATACGTTCCGCATCATCGGCAGCGGCACGATGAGCTACAAGCTGTGCAACAACGGCACGCAGCAGTGCGCCGACCCGGTCGAGATCGAATACGCCTCGCACCGTTGAGCGTTCGCTTTCGACTGACGACGTAACGGGAAGGGCCCGGTCCGCCGGGCCCCTCCTCCTTCCCGCGATGGAGTGCCCATGAAGCCAGACCGTTCCATTCCGATGTTGCCGCTGTTGCTGGTTGCGGGCGTTCTCGCGACCACCGCCTGCAATCGCCAGGCGTCGACCACCCCGACGGCCGGCACGCAGTCGCCCGATGCGCCCGCCGCCGAAGCTGTTGCGCAGTTCGACGCGACGCTGAACCTGGTGAACAACAACGGGGCCGTGCACTTCGATGGCATCGTCGGCAGCGAAGCCGCCCGCCAGTCGATCGAGGCCGCGCTGAAGGGCGCGTTCGGCCGCGTCTCCGGCGAGCTGAAGGTCGACCGCGGTGCGCGCCCCGCGCCGTGGCAGCAGGCGCTGCCCAGATTCCTCGAATCCTTCACGCAACCCGGCGCGGCGCTGTCGTTGGAGGGCCGCCGCATCGAACTCCACGGCCACGCCAGCGAAGCCGACCGCAAGGCCCTGCTCGCGCGCGCCGAGCTGCTCTATCCGGGGTACGCCTACACCGGCCTGTTCCAGGGTATCGGCGAGGGCGCGACGGACGACGCCGCATCGGCCGTGCTCGCGCAGGTGAAGCCCGGCACGTCCGGCGCCCCGCTGGTGAAGGCGCTGAACGAGGCCGTGACGCAGACGCCGATCCGCTTCGAGCCCGGCAGCGCGCGCGTCGCGCCCGACAGCCTCGCGCTGCTGAGCAAGGCCGCGCAGGTGATCCAGGCCTCCGGCGACGGCACGCGGCTGCAGATTGCCGGGCCGGCGGCGGACGATCCCTCGCTCGCGCAGCAGCGGGCGGAGGCGATCAAGGTCCAGCTGATCGTCAACGGCGTGAGCCCCGCCGCGCTGGAAACCACCGCGCAGGCCGGCAGCGGCGAGGCGGCGGCGTTCCGGCTGCTGTAAGCGGACGCGACCGCGTCCGTTTCGCGTCCCGACACCTCCATTGCCGCGCAGTGGAGGTTTTACCGTCTCAGCCAGTGAGACGGCGGGTTCAGGAACCCCGGCGTGGAACCCGTCAAAGCGTGCTCCACGCCCCTCCGGCGCGTCTTTGGTTCCGGGCATTTGCCCCCATCTTCGCCTGTCGATACGCTCCCCTGTTCGCCCCGCGCTCCGCGACGGCGACCCTCCCCATGACAGGCAACCGATGGCGCTGGATTACATCCGCATCCGCGGCGCGCGGACGCACAACCTCAAGAACATCGATCTCGACCTCCCCCGCGACAAGCTGATCGTGATCACCGGCCTGTCCGGGTCGGGCAAGTCGTCGCTCGCGTTCGACACGATCTACGCCGAAGGCCAGCGTCGCTACGTCGAATCGCTGTCGGCCTACGCGCGGCAGTTCCTCTCCGTGATGGAGAAGCCCGACGTCGACCACATCGAAGGCTTGTCGCCGGCGATTTCGATCGAGCAGAAGTCGACCTCGCACAACCCGCGGTCGACGGTGGGCACGATCACCGAGATCTACGACTACCTGCGTCTGCTCTATGCGCGCGTGGGCACGCCGCGCTGCCCGGACCACGGCTATCCGCTGGAAGCGCAGACGGTCAGCCAGATGGTCGACCAGGTCGTCGCGCTGGGCGAGTCCGACGCCGGCCGCGAGCAGCGCTACATGCTGCTGGCGCCGGTCATCCGCGAACGCAAGGGCGAGCACGCGCAGGTGTTCGAACAGCTGCGCGCGCAGGGTTTCGTGCGCGTACGCGTGGACGGCGTGCTGCACGAGATCGACGCCGTACCGCCGCTCGCGCTGCGCGTGAAGCACACCATCGAAGCGGTCGTGGACCGTTTCAAGCCGCGCGAGGACATCAAGCAGCGCCTGGCCGAATCGTTCGAAACCGCGCTGAAGCTCGGCGACGGCATGGCGCAGGTGATGTCGCTCGACGACGCCGACGCGACGCCGCTGCTGTTCTCGTCCAAGTACAGCTGCCCGGTGTGCGAATACTCGCTGCCCGAGCTCGAACCGCGCCTGTTCTCGTTCAACTCGCCGGTCGGCGCATGTCCGACCTGCGATGGCCTGGGCGTGGCGCAATTCTTCGATCCCTCGCGCGTGGTCGTGCATCCGGAGCTGTCGCTCTCGGCCGGTGCGGTGCGCGGCTGGGATCGCCGCAACGCGTATTACTTCCAGCTGATCCAGTCGCTGGCGCGGCATTACAGGTTCGACGTCGATGCGCCGTGGCAGTCGCTGCCGAAGAAGGCGCGCGACGCGGTGCTGTTCGGCAGCGGCGATGAAACCATCAGCTTCACCTACCTCACCGAAGCCGGCGGGCGCAGCCAGCGCAAGCACCGTTTCGAAGGCATCGTGCCGAACCTGGAACGGCGCTACCGCGAAACCGAATCGGCCGCGGTGCGCGAGGAACTGGCCAAGTACATCAGCGAGCGCGCGTGCACCGATTGCGGCGGCGCGCGCCTGAACCGCGCCGCGCGCAGCGTGTTCGTCGCCGAGCGTCCGCTTCCGGACATCGTCGTTATGCCGGTGGACGAGGCGCTCGCGTTCTTCAAGGCGCTCAACCTGCCCGGCTGGCGCGGCGAGATCGCGATCAAGATCGTCAAGGAAATCTCCGACCGCCTCCGCTTCCTGGTGGACGTCGGCCTGGATTACCTCACGCTGGAGCGCAAGGCCGATTCGCTGTCGGGCGGTGAAGCGCAGCGTATCCGCCTGGCCTCGCAGATCGGCGCGGGCCTGGTCGGCGTGATGTACGTGCTCGACGAGCCGTCCATCGGCCTGCACCAGCGCGACAACGAACGACTGCTCGGCACGCTCACGCGACTGCGCGACCTGGGCAACACCGTCATCGTCGTCGAACACGACGAGGATGCGATCCGCCTGGCCGATTACGTCGTCGACATCGGACCCGGTGCCGGCGTGCACGGCGGCGAAGTCATCGCGCACGGCACGCTGGACGACCTGCTCAAGTCGCCGCGTTCGCTCACCGGCCAGTACCTGTCGGGCAAGCGCGCCATCGAGGTGCCGAACAAGCGCCACAAGCCCGATGCGAAGACCACCTTCCACCTGCGCGGCGCCACGGGCAACAACCTGAAGAACGTGGATCTCGCGATTCCGTCGGGGCTGTTCACCGCAGTCACGGGGGTGTCCGGTTCGGGCAAGTCGACGCTGATCAACGACACGCTGTTCGCGATCACCGCCAACGAACTCAACGGCGCCTCGCACACGCCGGCGCCGTACCGCGAGCACGAGAACATCGAGCTGTGGGACAAGGTCGTCGACATCGACCAGTCGCCGATCGGCCGCACGCCGCGCTCGAACCCGGCGACGTACACGGGCCTGTTCACGCCGTTGCGCGAGCTGTACGCGCAGGTGCCCGAAGCGCGCGCACGCGGTTATTCGCCGGGGCGTTTCAGCTTCAACGTGCGCGGCGGCCGCTGCGAAGCCTGCCAGGGCGACGGCCTGATCAAGGTCGAGATGCACTTCCTGCCCGACGTGTACGTGCCGTGCGATGTCTGCGGCGGCAAGCGCTACAACCGCGAAACGCTGGAGATCCTCTACAAGGGTTACAACATCAACGACGTGCTGGAGATGACCGTCGAGGATGCGCTGAACCTGTTCGAAAACATCCCGTCGATCTCGCGCAAGCTCGAAACGCTGATGGACGTGGGGCTGAGCTACATCAAGCTGGGCCAGAGCGCGACGACGCTGTCCGGCGGCGAGGCGCAGCGCGTCAAGCTGTCGAAGGAGCTCTCGCGCCGCGACACGGGCCGCACGCTGTACATCCTCGACGAACCGACGACAGGCCTGCACTTCCACGACATCGAGCACCTGCTCACCGTGCTGCATCGCCTGCGCGACGACGGCAACACGGTGGTGGTGATCGAGCACAACCTGGACGTCATCAAGACCGCCGACTGGGTCATCGACCTCGGTCCGGAAGGCGGCCATCGCGGCGGCACGATCCTCGCCTGCGGCACGCCGGAAGACATCGCCGCGCTGTCGAATTCGCACACCGGCCGCTTCCTGGCGCCGCTGCTCGGCACGAAGCCGGAAGCGTCCGTGCGCAAGGCGCGTCCCGCGGCGGCGAAGGCCGATGGCAAGGCGACCACCACTTCGACTGCTTCGAAGCCCACGGCTTCGAAGAAGGCGGCAGCGAAGACCACCACAACCAAGAAGAAGAAATCCGCCGCATGAGCGACACCGCAACACCGAAGCCCCGCAAGTCGCCGGCGCGCAAGCGCAAGCCGGCGACCAAAAAGACCACCGACCGCGCGGCGCCCGCCGCGCGCGAGGTGAGCCCCGCCGTTGAAGCGGATCAAGCGCCCGTCGCACTGATCCGCGTGCCGCTTTCGGTGCGCTGGCGCGACCTGGACGCGTTCAACCACGTCAACAATTCCAAGTACCTCAGCTACCTGGAGGAAGCGCGCCTGCGCTGGATGCTGGGCGTGCCGGGGCAAGGTCTCGACGACCACGTCGCGCCCGTCGTGGCCGCCGCGCATCTCAACTATCGCCGCCCGATCGAATGGCCGGCGGAAGTCGACATCGAGCTGTTCGTCGAACGCCTGGGCAACACCAGCGTGAGCATCGGCCATCGCATCGTCGATGCGAAGGACGACCAGGTGCTCTATTGCGACGGCAACGTCGTGATGGTGTGGATCGACCGCGGTACCGGCCGCGCGGCGGAATTGCCGGTTGCTGTTCGCGAGGCGTGTTCGTAAGGCCGGAAAATTTCAATCCCCCAAAGAAAACGGCGCCTCGGCGCCGTTTTCTTTGGATCGCTCGCGGGATCAATTCGTCATCCCCGCGAAGGCGGGGATCCATGCCCGCATGCATCACGCCCTACGAAGAGCGGAACGTCGTCGGTCAGATGGTTCCCCGCGTTCGCGGGAATGACAGCTGAAAGCTGCAAGGCGGCGCGATACGAGCGCCCTACTCGCCCGCCTTCTTCACCACGAACTCGCCCAGCGCCTTGCCGCCATCCTTCAACTTGAACTCGATGGCGACCTTGCTGCCAGGCTTCAGCGCGGCGCCCGGCTCCATCAGCATCAGGTGCAGGCCGCCGGGCTTGAACACCGCCGATTCGCCGGGCGCGAGACGCAGTTCCGGCACCGCGCGCATGCGGCTGATGCCTTCGACCACGCGCGTCTCGTGCATCTCGACTTCGCCGAACGCCGCGCTGCTCGCACCGGTGATCGTCAACGGCTTCGTGCACGGATTCTCGATGCGACCGAAGCCGGCCATCATCGGCATCGCGGCGGGCGGCAGGCGCACCCAGCCATCGACGACCTTCAGGCTGCATTGCGCGGCGGAAACGGCGGACGATGCCGTCAGCGTGAGGGCCAGCAGGCCCAGTCGGATGCGGGTCGCGTTCATGGGCCTATGATACCCGCGACCGCGTGCGCGGCCGCGACGCTCTCGGGCGTCATTCATGCCGCGCTCCGCCCGAACGCCGCCATCAGGAATCTGCCATGAGCCTTGTCCAATCCCATTCCGCCGACGGCATCGTCGAACTCCGCCTGGCGCGTGCGCCGGTCAACGCGCTCAATCCGCAGCTGTGCGACGACCTCGTCGCGGCGCTCGCGCAGGCGATCGATTCCGGCGCGCAGGGCATCGTGCTCGGCGGCGGCGTGAAGGTGTTCTCGGCGGGTCTCGACGTGCCGCATCTGCTGTCGCTCGGCGACGACCGCGACGCGCTGATGTCGGCATGGGAGCGCTTCTTCCTCGCCGCACGCGCCATCGCCGAATGCCCGGTGCCGGTCGTCGCGGCGATCGGCGGCCACGCGCCGGCGGGCGGTTGCGTGCTGGCGCTGTGCTGCGACTACCGCGTCATGGCGCGCAGCGAGGACCCGGCGAAACCGTTCCGCATCGGCCTCAACGAGACGCAGGTCGGGCTGGTGGTGCCGGTGGGCATCCTGAAGCTGATGCAGCGCGTCGTCGGCACGCATCGCGCCGAACGCCTCGTGGTGGCCGGCGACATGGTCGAAGCCGAACGCGCCGAACGCATTGGTCTGGTCGACGAGCTCGTGCCGCTCGACCAGGTGAATGCCCGTGCGCGCGAATGGCTCGCGCAGCTGCTCCGGCTTCCGCAGCCGGTGATGCGCCAGACCCGCGCGATCGCACGCGCGGATCTGGTTGCCGCGATGCAGCCGGAGCAGATCCAGCTGCCGAAGTTCGTCGCGGCGTGGAGCGATCCGTCCACGCAGGCTGCATTGAAGGCACTCGTGGCGAAGCTCGGGAAATAAGCCCGAGCCTGTGTAGCCCGGGTAAGCGAAGCGCACCCGGGACCTTTCGCACCTCTCGCCGGGCCCCATCGCGGCCCCGGACCGCGACCTCACAGCATCCAGATTTCCACGCGCTCGTTGCGATAACGCGCGGCCACGCTTCCCGTCGTCGCCAGCGGTACCTGCGAACCCATCCCGCGCGCGTGCAGCACCGGCAGGCCGCGCGCCATCAGCTCGTGCGCGACCAGGTCGGCGCGGTCGTTGCTCATCATCGTCGCGGCGACGGAGCTGCCGGGCATGTCGGCGAATCCCACCACCAGCAGGCGGCGGCCGCGATTCACCGGCAGCTGCATGAAGGCGACGATGCGCTCGATGTCGCGAACGGCGCGGCTGTCGTACACGCTCGCCGCGACGCCGCTTTCGTTGTTGCCGGTGAGATTGAAGCGCAGGCTCAGCGGCAGGCGCGTGGCGTTGCCGACGAGTTCGCGATATTCCTTCGGGCCCGCCAACGTCGGCGGCGCATAGCCCGGGCGTAAGGTCACCGCGAAATGCCCGGCGCGCGCTACCGCGTCCTGCCCGCGCTGGCCCATGGCGTAGAGCGCAAAGCTGCGGCTCAGCGCGCCCATCATCTGGCTGCCGTACAGGTAGAAGCGACGCGCGAGCGGATAGTCCTCGCTCTGCACGCCCAGGCGTGTCGGGGCGATCGCGCGACCGCCGTCGGACAACGCGAGCGGACGCACGTTCGCGCCCCACGGCTGGCGCAACGTGACGAAACCGATCGCGCCCGGATCTTTGGCGATCGCGCGCAGCAGCGATTCGCCGTCGGCGTGCAGCTGCGCCGGCGCATACGGCGCACCCTGCATGACGCGTTCGTCGACCAGATCGCGCGCAGAATTCGCGCTGGCCATCATGTGCAGGTGGATCGCGCCGCGACCGCCGACCTCGCGCCAGTCGCGCGCCTGCCCCGACAGCACGCGCCGCAACTGCACTAGGCTCAGCTGCGCCAACGGGTTGTCGCGATGCACGACGACCGCCGCGCCGTCGAGCGCCATCGCGAACTCCTGATCGTGCGACGCGAGATCGCCCAGCTGCCAGCCCGCGTCGAGTTCGGCCGCGGTCGGGCGGCGCGTCATCATCGCGATGTGCGCGTTCCCGTCGATGACGTCCTGGAAGCCTTGGGCGGAACTGCTCGCCTGGATTTCGACGATCAACGGCAGGCCATCGCGCTGCGCGTGGATTTGGGTCAGCGTCGGATTGGGCTGCTCACGACGGATGTCCCCGTACCCTATGTCGCGCAGCCAGGACTCGGCCACCGCCGGCACCAGGCGCGCGGCCATTGTCTGCGACCCGTGGATGCGGACGCGTTCGGCGTCCATCTGCGCGTGCGCGTTCGCGCCCGCCATCGACAACAACACTGCAACACACCAGCCCGCGATGCGTGACATGGCGCACGCCCCCTGTGCGAAATCGCGCAAGGATCGGGGACGTGCATGACGGAGAGATTACGAAGCGCGCGTTTGTGTCGCGCGCGCGGCCAACCAGCCGGTTGGGTACATCACGCGCCGCGTGCGACGGGCCGCGTCGGATCGTCGATCCAGCCGCTCCACGAACCGGTGGACAGCCGCGCGCCCTCGATGCCGGCGTGTTCCAGCGCGAGCAGCACATGGCACGCGGTGACGCCGGAGCCGCACATCGCCACCACGTCGCGTGCGTCACGGCCTTGCAGGATCTGCGCGAACTCCTCCGCGAGTTCCTGCGCAGGACGGAAAACGCCCTCGCGCATCGACAACGCGTACGGACGATTGCGCGCGCCCGGCACGTGACCGGCGACGCGGTCGATCGGCTCGACGTCGCCGCGGAAGCGTTCCGCCGCGCGCGCGTCGAGCAGCATGCCGCCGGCGTCCAGATGCGCCTGCACCTGCCTGGAATCGAGCAGGCGGCTTTCGTCGAACGTCGCGGGGTACGGCGCCGCCGGAGTGGCGACCGGCAAGCCCGATTCGACGGGCAGGCCAAGCGACTGCCAGCGCTGCAAGCCACCATCGAGCACGGCGACGCGCCGGTGTCCCAGCGCGCGCAGCAGGAACCACATGCGTGCGGCGGCCAGCGCTCCGTCGGCCGCGTCGTAGACGACGACCTGATGCTGCGGCGTCACGCCCCAGCGGCCGAGCGCGGCGGTGAAATCCTGCAGCTCCGGCCACGGATGCCGGCCGTCGTGCTGCTTGCGGTGGTCGGACAGATCGCGATCCAGATGCGCGTAGAACGCGCCCGGAATGTGCGCGGCGCGATGCGCGGCTTCGCCCGCCTCGGGTTCGGCCAGGCTGTGGCGCGTGTCGACCACGATGACGTCGTCGCGCCCCAGCGCCGCGGCCAGGTCTTCGGCCGACACCAGCGTGGTCCATGTGGGTTTCGCGTCGCTCATCGGATCGCCTCCAGACGTTGGCGCAGGTTGTAGAGCATCGACGCCGTGGCGCCCCAGATGCGCTGCGCGGGATATCGGTACTCGAAGACCTCGCGCGGACGGCCGCGGAAATCGAGCGTGTGCGTGGCGAGGTTCGCCGGATCGAGCAGGAACGCGAGCGGCACTTCGAACACGTCGGCCACTTCGTTCGGATCGGGCTGCGCGACGTAATCGCTGGCGAGCAGCGCGACGACGGGCTGCACGCGATAGCCGGTGATCGTCGCCAGCGGATCGAGGAACCCCAGCGGCTGGATCTGCCGCGCGCCGACGCCGATCTCCTCGTGCGTCTCGCGAAGCGCGGCCGCAACCGCGTCGGCGTCGTCGGGTTCGATACGACCGCCGGGGAAACTCACCTGCCCGGCGTGCTGGCGCAGTGCATCGGTGCGGCGCGTGAGCAGCACCTGCGTGCCCTCATCGCGCGGGACCAGGCCGACCAGCACCGCGGCTTCGATGCTGACCGTATCGTCGGGCACCAGATCGTGCAGCTCGGCGAGGTTCCAGCCGGGACCGTGCGGGGGTGCGGCGAGCGGATGCAGGGCCGCGGCGATGTCGGGCCAGTCGCGCAACCTGGACGTGGCGGCCATCGCGCTCACCGTCGGCGCGATTCGCGTTCGGGCAATACCGTTTCCATCAGGCGCAGGCGCTCGTCGTCGTTCATCTGCGACCAGCGTGCGATTTCCGCAGTGGTGCGATGGCAACCGCTGCACAGGCCGTCGTCGTCCAGCGAACAGATGCCGATGCAGGGGCTGAGTACGGCGCGGAAGAAGGTATTCATGGATCGGTCAACGTAAGGCGGACGTGCGTTGGATTCAACCTGTCCCGCTGGGGCGATTGCTGGGGCGCCACCGCTTCCTGCAGAACCGTCACCCTGGCGAATGCCGGGCGCCATGCTGGTGCGTTTCAGCGGGAGGTTTGGACGTACTCGATCGCCGTGACTTCGATGCCAGGCTTTCGCGCCGGCGGCCGACCTCAAAAACACATCGAGCCGGCGGGGCCGGCTCGATGGGTGAGGCACGTCTTCAGGCGTTACCGGCCTGGATCCCCGCTTTCGCGGGGATGACGCAATGGCAAAGGCGTCCGCGCGTTGCGCGGACGCGCCATTGCGTCACTTCACGCTGACGAGCTTGACTTCGAACTGCACGGCGACGTTCGGCGGGAACGGCGTACGCGGGTCGGCGCCATAGGCCTTGTCGGCCGGCAGCGTGATTTCCCACTTCGAGCCGGCCGGCATCTGCAGCAGCGCTTCGCGCATGGCGGCCATTTCGATGTCGCTCACCTTGATCGACGGGATCTGCTGCGCCGGACGGGCCTGCTCCGGACGCTCGCCCCAGGCGTAGGGACCGGCGACTTCCAGCTGCACCGTGCTGGCCTGCGTCGGCTTGGCGCCCGAGCCCTTCTCGATCTCGCGGTACTGCACGCCGCTCGGCAGCGACTTCACGCCGGCCTTGGAACGGTTGGCGGCGATGAACTGGTCGCTCTTGGTCTTGTTCTCGGAAGCGGCCTTGTCCCACGCGGCCTTCGCCTTGGTCTGCTGGCGCTGCTGCATGTTCTGCACGGCAGTGCGCAGCTGGTCGACCGGCACCGACGGCTGCTTCTTGCCGTAGCCGTCCTGCAGGCCCTTGATGATGGTGTTGACGTCGACCTGCTCGCCGCTTTCGATGGCGTTGCGGCCCAGGTCGTAACCGAGCGCGTAGCTCAGCTTGCCCTGCTCGGTCGAAGTGTTCTGCGCGGCGGCAGTGCCGGTCAGGGCCAGGGCCGCGACGGCGGCAGCGATCAAACGCAACTTCATTCGAATGAATCTCCGTAATGGATCGGGGCGGGACTACCGCTCCTTAGTGATAAGGCCCGCACCGGTCGAATGGACCCGGATGGACGCGCTAGGATACCGGCGCCCGTGCTTAATCGCCACTGACGCCGAAGGGCTCAGACAGCGCCTTCCGGCCGAAGTTCCAGGCCCCCGAGGCACGACAATTTCCCCCATTTCACCGCCTCCTGGACCCGTCGCCTCCATGTCCGAAACGCCCGTCACCACCGCCAACCGCGGCGCCGTCCGCGTCGTCACCGTCAACCGTCCCGACAAGCTGAACGCGCTCAACGCCGCCACCCTGGACGCCCTGCTGGCGGCCTTCGAGGCCGCGGCCAACGATCCGTCGGTCCGATGCGTGGTGCTCACCGGCGCCGGTCCGAAGGCCTTCGTCGCCGGCGCAGACATCGCCGAGATGAACGGGCTCACGCCGGTGCAGGGGCGCGACTTCTCGTTGCGCGGCCAGAAGCTCATGCGCCGGGTCGAGAAAATGCCCAAGCCGGTGATCGGCATGATCAACGGCTTCGCCCTCGGCGGCGGCCTGGAGCTGGCGATGGGCTGCCATCTGCGCATTGCGGCCGACACGGCGAAGGTCGGCCAGCCCGAGATCAACCTCGGCCTGATCCCCGGTTTCGGCGGCACCCAGCGCCTGCTGCGCCTGGCCGGTCGCGCCGCGACGCTGGAGCTGTGCCTGGTCGGCGCGCCGATCGACGCCACCCGTGCGCGCGAGCTCGGCATCGTCAACCGGGTCGTGCCGGCGGCGGAGCTGGAGGCCGAGACGATGAAGCTCGCCGAACAGATCGCGAACTCCGCACCGCTCGCGCTGCGCGGCGTGCTGGACTGCGTCAACGTCGGCGGCGAATGCGGCATCGAGGAAGGTCTGGAATACGAGACGGCGCAGTTCGGCCTGATGTTCGCCACGCAGGACATGCGCGAAGGCACGACCGCGTTCCTCGAACGCCGCAAGCCGAATTTCAGCGGCCAGTGATGCACGAGGCGCCCGCCGCCTGCGTGTGCGGTTGCGTGGACCCGCATGGCGCGGTCGCGCACACGATCGTCGCCGCCCTGCGCGTGTACGACGTCGACGGTGCGATCGACGCAGGGCTGCTCGATCGCGGCATCGAATGCACCTCATGCGATGACGCGTGCCGCGCGCAACTGCATGCCGCGCGCACCGCACGCATCGGCGCACTCGCCGCGCGCGAACGCTACCGCGCACGCAACGCGCGGCTCGAACGTCGCGCACGCGAACGCGCCGAGAAGCGTGCCGCACCGCCGGTGAGCGAGGTCGCGACGCCCACGCCTTCCGCCCTGCCCTCGGCCGCCGCCGCCGCACTCGCACGTGCGCGCGCGAAGGCGGCGCAACGCCACAAACCATGACGCCCGCCGCACCGAAGAAAAAGACCGCAAGCAAGCGCGCGCGGCGCATCAGCCGCCTGTCCGCCGCGGAGATCGAGGCGATGTTCGCGCGGTTGAAGGCGCTCAATCCCAAGCCGACGACCGAACTCGAGTTCACCACGCCCTACGAGCTGCTCGTCGCCGTGACGCTGTCCGCGCAGGCGACCGACGTCGGCGTCAACAAGGCCACGCGCAAGCTGTTTCCGGTCGCGAACACGCCGCAAGCCATCGCGAAGCTCGGTGTCGAAGGACTCAAGCCGTACATCTCGACGATCGGCCTGTACAACACGAAGGCCGCGAACGTGGTCGCGATGGCGCAGCAGCTGATCGCGCTGCACGGCGGCGAAGTGCCGCGCGAACGCGAGGCGCTCGAAGCGCTGCCGGGCGTCGGCCGCAAGACGGCGAACGTCGTGCTCAACACCGCGTTCGGCGAGCCGACGATGGCGGTGGACACGCACATCTTCCGCGTCGCGAACCGAACGGGGCTGGCGCCGGGCAAGACGGTGCGCGCGGTCGAGGACGGGCTGGTGAAGGTCGTGCCGCCCGACTACCTGCTCGATGCGCACCACTGGCTGATCCTGCACGGCCGCTACGTCTGCAAGGCCCGCCGGCCCGACTGCCCGCATTGCGTCATCCGCGACATCTGCCGGTATCCGGACAAGACGCCGGGGGAGCCGGAGCCGGTGGCGACATAGCGGTGTTGTAGCCCGGGTAAGCGGAGCGCACCCGGGTTACCGCGCCGGATACCCCGTGATGGCTCCCGGGTGCGCTTCGCTTACCCGGGCTACAAAGTCTCTGCTGGCACCTCTGACCAGAGGCATGACGCACTCACGGCTGGATCCCCGCCTTCGCGGGGATGACGGTGTGGTGGTTCGCCGTACCAGAGCACCCGAGTCATCAGCCTGGGACCCGGCGTTCGCCGGGATGACGTCCAGGTTCTGTAACGACGCCGGTCGCTGTCGTTTTCGTCGTCATCACCCGGTCATCCCGGCGAAATAAGTCAGCGCTGTCACATTTACGCAACTTTCACGACCTAGCCTGCGCAGCGTCTTCTCACGCCCCAGGGCCATCGTCCATGAAACTGTCCCGCAGCACCCTGTCCGTCGCGCTGCTCGCCGCTCTCGTCGCGCCTGCCGCGCATGCCGAAATCGCGCTCGATGTGATCGGCAACTCCGAGGTTTCCTTCGAAGGCCTGGTCCAGGCCGACTACAACTACTTCGACAGCGACTTCACCGACCTCAACGTCGGCGGCGACCAGCTGGACGGCCGCGACAGCGACAACGAACTGCGCCGCGCCGAGCTGGTGCTCAAGGGCAAGGGCCCGGGCAACTTCGAGTGGGTCGTCGGTTACGACGCCAAGGCCGACAAGTGGCTCGACGTGAACGCCAAGTACAAGATCGGCGGCAATTCGAACCACTTCTTCCAGCTGGGCCAGTTCAAGCAGCCCAACAGCCTGGAAGAGCTGTCCTCGACCAAGAACAACGACTTCATCTCCAAGGCGATGGTCACCAACACCTACGGTGTGGCCCGCCGCCTCGGCGCGCAGTACGGCATCGGCGACAACAACTGGTCGCTGACCACCAGCTTCTTCACGCGTGAACTGACCGAGCACCCGGCGCCGACGCCGCACGGTCCGGGCTGGGGCGTGCGCGGCACGTTCGCGCCGATCAACGAGTCCGGCAACATCGTGCACCTCGGCCTGTCGTACGTGAACTACGACAGCTTCCAGGACACCGTGCGCATCCGCACCCGTCCGCAGGCTGATCTGGCCGGTACGCGCCTGGTCGACAGCGGCAACATGACCAACGTCGACCGCCAGGCCACCATCGGCGGCGAAGCGATGTGGATCACCGGTCCGTTCAAGCTGCAGAGCGAGTACATGCAGTCGACGGTCGAGCGTTACGACAACGGCAATCCGCGCCAGTCGAAGGATTTCGACAGCAGCAGCTGGTACGTCAGCGGCCTGTGGAACATCACCGGCGAGACCTGGGGCTACAAGGGCGGCGTGCCGACCACCGGCCTGCCGGACGAACCGGCCAGCGGCATGTGGCAGCTGGGCGCGCGCTTCGACTCGATCGACCTGGACGACGGCGTGATCATCCCCGCCGCCAACCCGACCGCCGCGGCGGCCGTGGACGGCGTCCTCGGTGGCCAGATGGACAGCTGGACGGTCGGCGTGAACTGGTACTGGCGCTCGAACTTCAAGTTCATGCTGAACTACGTGATGGTCGACAGCTCGCGCTTCTACGCGCGCACGCCGGCGACGGGCCTGGTCGATCCGGCCGACCAGGGCCAGCTCGTCAACCGCAAGGTCGACGACAACCCGAACGTCATCGAAGCGCGCGTCCAGTTCTACTGGTAATCGATTCGACGGTTTCTGTTTCCCTCCCCTAGTGGAACTCCGGGCGCGGTCGGTTGGCCGCGCCTTTTTTTGGTTTGTGATTCGTGATTCGTGATTCGTGATTCGAAGAAGCGGGCCGCCGCTCTTCGCTCTTCGCTTTCACGAATCACCAATCACCAATCACGAATCACGAGTCAAGAATCACGTAACAGCGCTGTCACATCCCCGCCTCCGCGCTGTCATCCAACGGTTATCAAATGCGCCACGCACGGGCACGGCCCGTCGTCACTCCAGGAGAGCATCGTGTTCAAGTCCATCCAGTTCCGCCTCGCCGCGCTCGCGCTGGCCGGCACCGTCGCCATGAGTGCGCAGGCCGCCGACGTCACCGGCGCCGGCGCGTCGTTCGTGTATCCCGTGATGTCGAAGTGGTCCGCCGACTACGCCCGCGCGAGCGGCAAGAAGGTCAACTACCAGTCGATCGGTTCCGGCGGCGGCATCGCGCAGATCAAGGCCGCGACGGTCGACTTCGGTTCCTCCGACGCCCCGCTGAAGCCGGAAGAACTGGCGCAGGCCGGCCTGGCGCAGTTCCCGTCGGTCATCGGCGGCGTGGTGCCGGTGGTCAACGTGCCGGGCGTGGCCTCGGGCGCGCTGAAGCTGGACGGCGACACGCTCGCCAACATCTTCCTGGGCAAGATCACCAAGTGGAACGACCCGGCGATCGCCGCGCTCAACGGTGGCGTGCAGCTGCCGGACCGCAAGATCACCGTCGTGCATCGTTCGGACGGTTCGGGCACCACGTTCAACTTCGTCAACTACCTCGCGAAGGTGTCGCCGGAGTGGAAGACCAAGGTCGGTGAAGGCACGTCGGTCAAGTGGCCGGTCGGCATCGGCGGCAAGGGCAACGAAGGCGTCGCGGCCTACGTGAAGCAGATCGTCGGCGGCATCGGCTACGTCGAGCTGTCGTACGCGCTGCAGAACAAGATGTCGTACTCGCGCCTGAAGAACGCCGCCGGCAACTTCGTGCTGCCCTCGGACGAGAGCTTCTCGGCCGCCGCCGCCAGCGCCGAGTGGGGCAACGCGAAGGACTTCTACCTGGTGATGACCAACGCCCCGGGCGCGAACTCCTGGCCGATCACCGCCACCAACTTCATCCTGATGTACAAGCAGCCCAAGAACGCCGCCGGCGCCAAGAACGCCAAGGAATTCTTCCGCTGGGTCTACGCCAACGGCGACGCGCAGGCCAAGGCGCTGGACTACGTCCCGCTGCCGGACGCGCTGGTGAAGCAGATCGAGACCTACTGGTCGACGAACATGAACTACTGATCCGCTCGCGGCTTCAGGTGGATCGAAGTTCAGGTGGATCGAAGGCGGGCCTAGTGCCCGCCTTCTTCGTTCAAGCGCCCCGGGTCGAGAGGGGTTGGGGTGAGGGCGAACGGCGAGCGTCCCATCCTCATCGCCCTCATCCGCCTGCCGGCACCTTCTCCCGCTCGCGGGAGAAGGGTCGCTCCAGCAGCACACGAGGAGCGGCTCAAGCAGTGTCGCCCGCTCATTGCAGATATGTGACGACTGGATGTCATAGCGCTGTAACAAAAAGATCATCAAATGGCGCAGCCGGCCAGCAGGCCAGATCCTTCCTCTCGGAGTTGCGCATGAACCCGTCGTCGGCCCGCATTGCCGCCCTCGCCTTCGCCATCGCCCTGTCCGCCGCGGCCTGCAAGCCCGCCGGCGACACCAACGCACCGGCCACCGCCGCCGACGCCGGCGCGCCCGCCGCGAACGCTCCCGCGGGCGACAAGGTCGCCGCGCAGATCACCGGCGCCGGCGCCACGTTCATCTATCCGCTGATCTCCAAGTGGTCGGACGACTACAACAAGGCCACCGGCGCGAAGGTCAACTACCAGTCGATCGGTTCCGGCGGCGGCATCGCGCAGATCAAGGCCGGCACGGTGGACTTCGGTTCGTCCGACAAGCCGCTGGCGTCCGACGAACTCGCGACCGCGGGCCTGGGCCAGTTCCCGTCGGCCATCGGCGGCGTGGTGCCGGTGGTGAACATCGAAGGCATCGAGCCCGGCAAGCTGCGCCTCACCGGCCCGCTGCTGGCCGACATCTTCGCCGGCAAGGTCGCGACCTGGAACGATCCGGCGATCGCCGCCGTGAACCCGGGCGTGAACCTGCCGTCGACCAAGATCAACATCGTCCACCGCTCCGACGGTTCGGGCACGACGTTCAACTTCACCAACTACCTGTCGAAGGTGTCGCCGGACTGGAAGTCGAAGGTCGGCGAAGGCACCTCGGTGCAGTGGCCGGGCGGCGTGGGCGGCAAGGGCAACGAGGGCGTTGCCTCGTACGTGAAGCAGATCAAGGGTTCGATCGGTTACGTCGAACTGGCCTACGCGCTGCAGAACAAGATGGCGTTCGCATCCTTGCAGAACGCCGCCGGCAACTGGGTGCAGCCGAGCGCCGAAACCTTCCAGGCCGCCGCCGCGGGCGCCGACTGGGCGAGCGCGAAGGACTTCAACCTGGTCGTCACCAACGCAGCCGGCGACCAGGCCTGGCCGATCACCGCGACCAATTTCATCCTGATGTACAAGACGCCGAAGGACGCCAAGCGGTCGGCCGACACGCGCGAGTTCTTCAAGTGGGCCTTCGAACAGGGCCAGTCGCAGGCGCAGGCGCTGGACTACGTCCCGCTGCCGCCGGAGCTGGTGAAGCAGGTCGAAGCCTACTGGGCAGCCGAGTTCAAGTGACGCATCGGCGCGCTCGCGCAACGCGCGAGCGCCTTTGCCGATGCGTCATCCCGGCGAAAGCCGGGATCCAGGCTGACCACGCAGCAGGGGTCATTCGTCAAGCGTGACGCGGCGGACAGATGGACTCCCGCCTACGCGGAAATAACGGCAAAGAGCAAGAGCAAAACCTCGCTCCCGCCCGCACGGGAATGACGGCAGGAAACACCGCAATACGCATCAAAGCGTCACCGTCATCCCGCGAAACGCGGAGAACCCATGAACGCATCGCCGGCCCGCTCTCCCTCTCTCTCCCGGCAGGTCGGCGACAACGTCCATGGATTCCCGCCTTCGCGGGAATGACGAACACCACGCATCGCGCACCACCCAATCGCCTTCGCGCCCGCCGAAACACGCACGGAACCGGCCACACGAAACCCTCCGGATGAACGCCACTTCCCTCCCCGCCGTCGAAGTTCCCGCCGCGCGCGACCACCAGGACGCGCGCAACGACCGGCTGTTCCGCATCGTGCTCACCTGCACCGTGGTCTTCGTGCTCGTCGCGCTCGCCAGCGCGGCGCTGTCGATGCTGTGGGGCGGTCGCCACGTGCTTCAAGCCGAAGGCCTGCGCTTCTTCTTCAGCACCGAATGGAACCCGGTCGAGAACCGCTACGGCGCGCTCGTGCCGATCTACGGCACCGTCGTCACCGCGCTCATCGCGATGGTGATCGCGGTGCCGGTGAGCTTCGGCATCGCCTTCTTCCTCACCGAAGTCGCACCGCGCTGGGCGCGCGGCCCGATCGGCACGGCGATCGAACTGCTCGCCGGCATTCCCTCGATCATCTACGGCATGTGGGGCCTGTTCGTGCTCGTGCCGGTGATGACCGAATACGTGACGCCGTGGCTCAACGACCACGTCGGCACGCTGCCGGTCGTCGGCGCCCTCTTCCAGGGCCCGCCGCTGGGCATCGGCATGCTGACCGCCGGCATCGTGCTGGCGATCATGGTGATCCCCTTCATCTCCTCGGTGATGCGCGAGGTCTTCCTCACCGTGCCCACGCGCCTGAAGGAATCGGCGTACGCGCTGGGCTCGACGAAGTGGGAAGTGAGCTGGGACATCGTGCTGCCGTACACGCGCTCGGCGGTGATCGGCGGCATCTTCCTCGGCCTGGGCCGTGCGCTGGGCGAGACGATGGCGGTCGCCTTCGTCATCGGCAACAGCGTCAACTTCTCCGCCTCGCTGCTCGAACCGGGCACGACGATCGCCGCGCTGATCGCCAACGACTTCGGCGAGGCGACGGAAACCTACCGCTCCGCGCTGCTGCTGCTGGGCTTCGTGCTGTTCATCGTGACCTTCGTCGTGCTGGCCATCGCGCGCTTCATGCTGCTCAAGCTCGCCCGCAAGGAGGGCACCTGATGAGCGCCCCCACCGTCTCGGTCAAGACCGAACGCGAATTCAAGGTCGCCGACGCGCTGTATCGTCGCCGCAGGATCATCAACGTCGTCTCGCTCGTGCTGGCGTGCGCGGCGGCGCTGTTCGGCCTGTTCTTCCTGGGCTGGATCCTGTGGACGCTGATCGCCAAGGGCATCGGCGGCATCAACTGGGCGCTGTTCACGCAGAACACGCCGCCGCCCATGCAGGAGGGCGGCCTGATGAACGCCTTCTTCGGCAGCGCCGTGATGTGCGTGATCGCCATCCTGATCGGCACGCCGCTGGGCATCGCGGCGGGTACGTGGCTCGCCGAATACGGCCACGCGCGAAAGTTCGGCACGGTGGTGCGCTTCGTCAACGACATCCTGCTGTCGGCGCCGTCGATCGTGCTGGGCCTGTTCGTCTACACGCTGGTGGTGATGCAGACCGGCGGCAACTTCTCGGCGCTGGCCGGTGCGATCTCGCTCGCCTTCATCGTGCTGCCGGTGGTGGTGCGAACCACCGACGAAATGCTGCGACTGGTGCCGGCGCAGATGCGCGAAGCCGCGCTGTCGCTCGGCGTGCCGCAGTGGAAGGTGATCGTGCAGGTGCTCTATCGCAGCGCGTCGGCGGGCATCGTCACCGGCATCCTGCTGGCGCTGGCGCGCATTTCCGGCGAAACCGCGCCGCTGCTGTTCACCGCGTTCGGCAACCAGTACTGGTCGGCCAACGTGCTGCAGCCGATGGCCTCGGTGCCGGTGGTGATGAACCAGTTCGCCGGCAGCCCGTACGAGTCCTGGCAGGTGCTGGCCTGGGCCGGCGCGCTCGTGCTCACCGCTTTCGTCCTCCTCATCAGCCTCGTCGCGCGCGCCATCGTGCTGCGCAACCGGATCAGCCATGACTGACCTCTCGAACCTCTCGGGCCTTTCGACCCGGAACACCGCCATGAACGACGCCCGCATCGCCCTCGCCACGCCGGAACGCAACGCGCCTGCCGCCGCCGCACCGGTGAAGCTCGCCGCCCGCGGCCTGAACTTCTACTACGACAAGTTCCATGCGTTGAAGGACATCCACCTGGAAATGCCGGAAAAGCGCGTCACCGCGCTGATCGGCCCATCCGGTTGCGGCAAGTCCACGCTGCTGCGCATCTTCAACCGCATCTACGCGCTGTACCCGAAGCTGGAAGCGCGCGGGGAGGTGATCCTGGACGGCGAGAACATCCTGGATTCGCGCTACCCGATGAACCGCCTGCGCAGCAAGGTGGGCATGGTGTTCCAGAAGCCGGTGCCGTTCCCGATGACGATCTACGAGAACGTCGCCTACGGCATCCGCCACCACGAGAAGCTGTCCAAGGCCGACATGGACGCGCGCGTCGAACATGCGCTGCGCCAGGGCGCGCTGTGGGACGAGGTCAAGGACAAGCTCGGCGCGAGCGCGCTCGGGTTGTCGGGCGGCCAGCAGCAGCGCTTGTGCATCGCGCGCGCCGTCGCGCTGCGCCCGGACGTGCTGCTGCTGGACGAGCCGACCTCGGCGCTGGATCCGATCTCCACCAGCCGCATCGAGCAACTGGTGGAGGAGCTGAAGAAGGACTACACGATCGTCATCGTGACCCACAACATGCAGCAGGCCGCGCGCGTGTCGGACTTCACCGCCTTCATGTACCTGGGCGACCTGATCGAGCACGGCACGACGGACACGATCTTCTCCAATCCGACGAAGCAGCAGACCGAGGATTACATCACGGGCAGGTTCGGATAAGCCGGGAACAGGGAATGGGGAATCGAGAATCGAAAGCGCTCGCCTCATTCCTCCCGCCCTCCCGCCCTGCCGCTTTGCGATTCCCCATTCCCCATTCCCGGTTCCCAGACAGATGACCATGCACGACCACATCGTCAAGAGTTACGACGACGAGCAGCGCCGGCTGCTCAACGAAACCCTGCGCATGGGCGAGATGGCCGCCGCGCAGCTGGAGGCCGCGCTCGACGTGGTCCAGCGTCGCGACGACAAGGCCGCCGAGCGCATCATCGCCAACGATGAAGCCATCGACGCGCTGGAGCAGGAAGTCAGCCACGACGTGATGAAGCTCGCCCTGCGCGGGCCGATGGCGCGCGACCTGCGCGAGATCCTCGCCGCGATCCGCATCGCCTCGGACATCGAACGCGTCGGCGACTACGCGGCCAACGTCGCCAAGCGCTCGCTCGCGCTGAACCTGTCGCCGCCGCTGCCCCACGTGAGCGGCCTGCATGCGATCGGCACGCTGGCGGTGCAGCAGGTGCGCGACGTGCTGGTGGCGTATCGCGACAACAACGTCGAACTCGCCCAGCGCGTGCGCGCCCGCGACGCCGACCTGGACGTCGCCTACACCGCGCTGTTCCGCGAACTGCTGACCTACATGATGGAAGACGCGCGCGCCATCACGCCGTGCACGCACCTGTTGTTCATGGCGAAGAACATCGAGCGCATCGGCGACCACGCCACCAACATCGCCGAGAACGTGTGGTTCCTCGTGCGCGGCGAGGAAGCCCTGCCCCCGCGCGAGAAGCGCGACGGCAGCAGCACGACGGCGGCGCCGTAAGCGAGCCTGTTTTTGTAGCCCGGGTAAGCGGAAGCGCACCGCGCCTCTGGGCAATTCGGTCGTGGTAGCGATGACCGCGCCGCAGCGCGCCGTATCGCGGAGGCGGCGATTCCTTTCGCCCGGCACCGGCTCTTGCGGCGTGGATTTGCGACTTGCGAACCAACTTCAGCGACCCGGCAACCTGGAAGACCGTCATTCCCGCGAAGGCGGGAATCCAGCTTTGAGCGCATCACCGCCTACGGAAAGGCTGACATCCGGGCCGTTGGATCCCCGCCTTCGCGGGGATGACGATCTTCCTTGATGTTGCTGTGCCGTTAACCCGGGTGCGCTTCGCTTACCCTGGCTACAAACGCCCGGCGTTCGTTTCACCGCGTATCCCGCCCGCCTCGGCGCATTCACCGCCAGCGCCCACGACTGATGGCCTATGACGCGGCGCGCCGGATTGCGCAAAGTCGCGATCTGCAGACGCGTTCGCGCGGAAACCGCTTACACCACGTGCTGCACTGCGTCACGTGAAGCGGAATTCACCGATCGCTATCCTTTGCCCTGTCATCGTTCCCAGGCCTGAAACCGGGCCATCTCCGCGGGTCCCCCGCATCGCGCACAGGAGTTCACTCATGTCCAGCAAGACCAGCAAGACCGTCGCCCTCGTTGCCGGCGCCGCCCTGGCCGGCGGGATCGCCCTTTCGGGCTCGGCGTTCGCCATGACCGACCTCGCCTCCGGCTACATGGTCAGCGCCGGCGAAGGCGCGAAGGCCGGTGAAGGCAAGTGCGGCGTCGAGAAGATGGACACCGACAAGGACGGCAAGGTGTCGCAGGCCGAATTCGGCGCGGCGCACAACGGCGACACCAGCAAGTTCGCCACGCACGACGCGAACAAGGACGGGTTCCTCTCCGCCGACGAACTGAAGGCGAAGAAGGGCGACAAGATGGAAGGCAAGTGCGGCGAGGGCAAGTGCGGCGGCATGAATTGAATGCGAGTCCCTCGCAAAAGCCCGCACATCCTTATGCGGACTCTTCAATAGTGCGTCGCTCATGGATAGGCAATGAGCAGCCTGGCTGACACTTCAGTCGGACTCGGACTGCGGCGGGCCCTGATGGGCCCGCTGCGGAACGCCGCCGCGGGCGATTTCGATTTCCTCGAATGCGCGCCGGAAAACTGGATCGGCGTCGGCGGCAAGCTCGGCGAAGCGCTGGACGAACTCGCCGCGCGCCACACGATCAGCTGCCACGGCCTGTCGCTTTCGCTCGGCGGTTTCGCGCCGCTGGATGAAACCTTCCTCGCGCGCGTGCGCCGGTTCCTCGACCGCCACCACGTCGCGCTCTACAGCGAACACCTGAGCTACTGCAGCGACGACGGCCAGCTCTACGACCTGCTGCCGCTGCCGTTCACCGAAGAAGCGGTGCATCACGTCGCCGCGCGCATCCGCCAGACGCAGGAGATCGTCGGCCGCCGCATCGCGGTGGAGAACGTCTCCTACTACGCGACGATGCCGGTCGATGGCGATCAATCCGCGCTCGACGAGGCGACCTTCATCAACGCGGTCCTGAGCGAAGCCGACTGCGACCTGCTGCTGGACGTCAACAACGTCTACGTCAACGCGATCAACCATCGCTACGATCCGCACGAATTCCTCGCGGCGATGCCGGCGCAGCGCATCGCCTGCATCCACGTCGCCGGTCATTACGACGAAGCCGACGACCTCAAGGTCGACACGCACGGCGCGCCGGTGAAGGACGCGGTGTGGTCGCTGCTGCGCGAGGCGTACCGCCGCTTCGGCGCGCGCCCGACGCTGCTCGAGCGCGATTTCAACATCCCGTCCTACGCCGAACTGCTCGGCGAACTCGACACCGTGCGTCGCGTGATGCGCGAGCACGCGCCCGCATCGCACGCGCACGCCCATGCCTGACGCACCGCCGCGCCTGCGCGCGCAGCAACTCGCCCTCACCCGCCACCTGCGCGATCCGCAGGCCGTGTCCGCGCCGGACGGCGTGGAGGATCGGCGCGTCGCGATCTACCGCGACCTCGTCTTCAACAACGTCGAAAGCCTGCTCGCCGGCAATTTCCCGGTGCTCAAGCAGGTGCTCGGCGATAGCCACTGGCGCGCGCTCGTCCGCGATTTCTTCCGTGTGCACCGCGCCCAGACGCCGCTGTTCCCGGAACTCGGCCGCGAATTCCTGCGCTTCCTCGATGCGCGCGAGGACCACGCGCCGTCGCTGCCGCCGTTCGCCGGCGAACTCGCGCATTACGAGTGGGTTGAACTCGCTTTGCAGATCAGCGATGCCGAACTGCCGTCGTTCGACGCGCGCGGCGAGCTGATCGACGGCGTGCCGGTGCTGTCGCCGCTGGCGTGGCCGCTGGCGTATGCGTGGCCGGTGCATCGCATCGGGCCGGATCATCGCCCCGAGGTTCCGCCGCCCGAACCGACGTTGCTGCTGGTGCGTCGGGGCCCCGACGGCGACGTGCGGTTCTCGCAGCTGAGCCCGCTCGCGTTCCGGCTGCTGCAGCGGCTGGATGAAGCGCCGACGCTGACTGGTCGCGCGCAGCTGGAAGCGCTGGCGTCGGAAGCCGGCCACGCGGATGCGGACGCGTTCGTCGAGCAGGGCCGTGCGCTGTTCGAACAGATGCGCGGCGCGGGCGTGGTGCTGGGGACGCGGCTGTAGCCGCATCCGGCATCTTCTTTGTCCGTCATCCCCTTCTTTATCCGTCATCCCCGCGAAGGCGGGATCCAACCGTGCGTGTATCACGCTCGACGGAAGCCTTGACGCGTTCACAGGTGGATTCCCGCCTTCGCGGGAATGACGGCTGATAGGCATCACGCTTGACGGAAGACTTGACGCGTCCACGGCTGGATTCCCGCCTTCGCGGGAATGACGGGAGCGGCATTTCCCCCGTCTGCTAACCTTTCCGGCATGCAGAACCCCGACGCACCCGCCCCGCCCGCCCGCCTTTGCACCCGATTCCGCGGCTTCCTGCCGGTGGTGGTGGACGTGGAAACCGGCGGGTTCGACTGGAACCGCCACGCGCTGCTCGAGATCGCCGTGGCGCCCATCGACATCGACGAGAACGGCCTGCTTTTCGTCGGCGAGATCACCAGCAGCCACGTCGTGCCGGCCGAAGGCCTCGAGATCGATCCGAAGTCGCTGGAAGTCACCGGCATCGACATCGACCATCCCTTCCGGGACGCGAAGATCGAGCGCATCGCGCTGGAAACCGTGTTCGCCCCGGTGCGGGCCGCGCTGAAGAAGCACGGCTGCCAGCGCGCGATCCTGGTCGGCCACAACGCGCATTTCGACCTGAATTTCCTCAACGCCGCGGTCGCGCGCAGCGGCCACAAGCGCAATCCGTTCCATCCCTTCAGCGTGTTCGACACGGTGAGCCTGGCCGGCGTCGCGTACGGGCAGACGGTGCTCGCGCGCGCGGTGCAGGCGGCGGGGCTATCGTGGAACAGCGAGGAGCAGCACTCGGCCGTGTACGACACCGAGCGCACCGCGCAGCTGTTCTGCCGCATCGTCAACGCGTGGCCGTCGCCGCTGCCGCCGGTGGTCGCGCCGTGACCGACGCGCGCACGCCGATGCAGCGCATGCTGGCCGGCGAGCTGTATCGCGCCGACGACGCCGAAATTCAGGCCGCGCAGGCCGACACGCGCGACTGGCTGGTGCGCTACAACGCCGCGCTGGGCATGACGCCGGCGCAGCGGCATTCGCTACTGGTCGAGCGCCTGGGCGCCGCCGGCGAAGGCAGCGAGATCCGCCCGCCGTTCCATTGCGATTACGGTTTCAACGTGCACCTGGGTCGCGGCGTGTTCCTCAACTTCGACTGCGTGATCCTCGACGTGGTGCGCGTGGAGATCGGCGACGGCACGCAGATCGGCCCGGCGGTGCAGATCTACACCGCCGACCACCCGCGCGATCCGGCCATTCGCCGCGACGGTTGGGAATTCGGCAAACCCGTGCGCATCGGCCGCAACGTGTGGATCGGCGGCGGCGCGATCCTCCTGCCCGGCGTGAGCGTCGGGGACGATGCGCTGATCGGCGCCGGCAGCGTGGTCACGCGCGATGTGCCCGCCGGCGCGACCGTGGCCGGTAATCCGGCGCGCATCGTGTCCAAGGGCGCGTAACCGACCTCCGCATCGTTCCGCGACGCGGAAGGATCGCGGCTGGATGCTCCATCGCAGGCGACCCCGGGGACCCGGATGCACGACCCGGGCGCGCTTCGCTACCCGGGCTACAAACGCGTGCTTACGGCGACGCCAGCTTCAACCCGATCAGTCCCGCGACGATCAGGCCCACGCTGATCAGGCGCAGCGCGTTGACGGGCTCGTTGAACAGCACGATGCCCAGGATCACGGTGCCGACTGCACCGACGCCCACCCAGATCGCATACGCCGTGCCCACCGGCAGCGACTTCATCGCGATGCCCAGCAGCCCGAGGCTGATCGCCATGGCGGCGACGGTGCCGATCGTGGGCCAGGTTTTGGTGAAACCGTCGGTGTACTTGAGGCCGATCGCCCAGCCTACTTCGAACAGGCCGGCGAGTACGAGGATGATCCAGGGCATGTGAGTCTCCAGTCGGATGGGGCCGTCCCCGGTTGCGATTGGAGCGGCGGGGTCGTCCCCGCTTCCTGGGCTTCGCGGATTATTCCACACGCATGCCGCGCGCGCCGTCACGCGCGCGGGCGGTTCACAGGCGCGCCTGTGGCGGGTTCGCGTCCACGCAGATGATGTTGCGTCCCTGGTTCTTGGCGCGGTACATCGCCGCGTCGGCGCGTTCGAGCAGGCGCGCGGTCGTGTCGTCGAAACGGCATTCGGCGATGCCGACGCTGAAGGTCACGCGCAGGCCCTCGATCCCGGCCCAGATCGCATGCTTCTGGAAGGTTTCCTGCATGCGTTCGCAGATCGTGATCGCCTCGTCCAGCGTGGTGTCGGGCAGCAGCAACGCGAACTCCTCGCCGCCCAGGCGCGCGAGCAGGTCGGCCGCGCGGCTGCCGCTGGCGAAGAGGATCGCCGCCTCGCGCAGCACGGCATCGCCCACCGCGTGCGAGTGCGTGTCGTTGATGCGCTTGAAGTGATCCAGGTCGATCAACGCCAGGCACAGCGGATGGCCTGCACGCTGCGAGACGGCCATGTCGCGCTTGAGCACTTCGTCGAAGCGGCGTCGATTCGGCAGGCCGGTGAGCGCGTCCTCGCGCGCCTGCCGTTCGTAGGCAACGGCCTGGCGACGCACGCGTTCGAGCAACTGCGCGCGCTCGCGATCGACCGCGAGCAGCCGTTCGGCCTGTGCCTGCAGGTCGCGCGTGCGTTCATTGACCAGTCGCGCCAGGCGCACGTTCTTGGTGCGGTAGCGATGCACCAGATAGCGGTACAGCGCGAACAGCGCGCCGATGAGCAGCAGCGCGGCGAGCACGCGCGTGTCGGCGCGCTGCCACCACAGCGGCTTGATCGTGAACGCCCAGACCGCCACGTCCTGCGTCCACGGCCCGCCCGGATGCGCCGCGGCGACCTGCAGCACGTAATCGCCCGGAGGCAGGCCCATGTATTCGACGGTGCGCTGCCGATCGCGTTCGACCCAGTGTTCATCCAGCCCGATCAGCCGCGTGCGATAGCGGATGCGATCGGACATCACGTAACTCAGCCCGACGTACGACACGCCGATGCGCTTGCCGCCCGGCAGCGCGGCGCGCGAGTGGAACGGCACGTCGCGCCCGTCGAGCGCGACGCGTTCGATCACCGTCGGCGGTGCGCGGCGGTCGAGATAGCGCTGCAGGCGCGCGGGATCCACCGACGCGACACCGGCCGCGGTGGCGATCCACACGCTGCCGTCGCGACGCAGGATCGCCGAGGGCGACGAACTGCCGTTGGCCTGCGCGCTCGGAAGGCCGTCGGCTTCGGTGTAGCGCTCGTTCGGCACCGGCGTGGTGCTGCCGTCGGCGGCGGTGTCGAGCGCGTCCGTCGCGATGCGCAGCACGCCGCGATTGCTGGTCACCCAGGCATTGCCGACACGGTCGGGGACGATCTGGAACACCGCGTCCACCGGCAGGCCCTGTTCGAGTCCGACACGCGCCAGCTTGCCTTCGCGATAGCGGTACAGGCCGCGATCGGTGGCGATCCACACGTCGCCATGGACGCTGCGGAATCCGAACACCGAACGCGCACCGCTCGCTTCCAGGTCGATGCGTTCGACCTTGCCGTCGCGCAACACGTGCGCGCCTTCGACCGAGCCGATCCACAGCGCGCCGTCGATGCTGGCGAGCGCGGTGATCAATCCCTGCGGCAGGCCGGGCACGGACGGCGCATGCGCGCCCTGCCCGTCCAGCGACACCAGGCCGCGTCGCGTGCCGGCCCAGACCACGCCGGCATCGTCCACGGCGATCGCGCGCACGTGGCCGCTGGGCACGCCTTCGTCCTGCGCGTAGCGACGTTGCAGGCGACCGTCGCGCAGGCGGAACACGCCATCGGCATACGTGCCGACCCACAGGTCGCCGTCGACGCCCTGCGCGATGCTCAGCACCGACAGCGCATCGGCACGGTCGCTGTCGGCGCGATCGATCCCGATGTGGCGCACCTGGCCGTCCGCGCCGAGGCGATCGAGCCCGCCGCCGCCGCCGATCCACAACTCGCCGTCGCGGTCTTCGAAGATCGCGCGCACGTAGTCGCCCGAGATGCCGTCGCGCCGCGTGATCGCGCTGAAGAGCGTCTCGCGCAGGCGGAACAGGCCGCCGTTCGCGCCGACCCAAATGTTGCCCTCGGCGTCTTCCAGCAGGCTGGCGATGCGGCCGTTGGGCAGCACGTCGCCGCCGGGCAGGCGCTCCACGCCGTGCGCGCCGATGCGCAGCAGGCCGTGGTTTTCCGTGCCCAGCCACAGCTCGCCGTTGCGGTCGCGCAGCATCGCGGTGAAGTGGCCAAGCCCCGGCACGTGCTTCACCAGCGCCACCGTGTCGCCCTGGAGGCGGTAGACGCGGTCGCTTGCCACCAGCCACAGCGAACCGTCGGCGGCGCGATACGGCCACGCCAGACCCGGCGGGAGATTCCAGCGGGCCGGGGCACGTTCCCATCGGCCGTTGGGCTGGCGGATCACCAGCCCGTCCATCGTGCCGACCCAGACGCGATCCTCGGCGTCGATCGCCATGCGCGGGAAACTCGCCGCCAGCGGAATGCCCGCCGGTGGCGCGAGGTACGTGAAGCGATCGTCGGGGTCCAGGCGCCCCATGCCGTGGTTTTCGAACAGCAGCCACAGGCGGCCGCGGCTGTCCATCGCCATGTCGTGGATCAACGCTTGCGGCCAGTCCTTCGCGCGTTCCCAGAAACGCCATTGGCCGTCGGGCTGCAGTCGCCCCAGGTTGCCGCGCGAATCGCTCAACCACAGGCGGCCGGCCGGATCGACGTACAGCGCACCGATGCCGTTATCGCGCAGTCCGGGCCGCGTACCGCGCCCGACCACGGTGAAATCGATGCCGTTGTAGCGGACCGCGCCTTCCCAGGTGGCGAACCACAGGTGCCCTTCCGGCGTCTGCGCGATGTCGCGCAGCGAGTTGTGCGGCAGGCCGTTGCGCGTCGTCCATTCGTCGACGACGTAATCGCGAAGCGGCGGCGGCCCCAGGACCGGATGGGCGTTCGCGATGCCGCACGCGGCGAGCGCGAACGCCATGGCCGGCAGCCATGACGCGCAAAACAGAAGCCATCGCCGCCAACCGCGGCGTTCTCCCCGTGTTTGCGTAGCCCCCATCGCGACCCCGAATCTCGTTCCCGCAGGCGTTAACGGCCCCGTTCGCCCGCGCTCAAGCCCGCTGGCGCACCGCTTCGAACAGGGTGACGCCCGCGGCGACGGAAACATTCAGGCTTTCGACGCTGTCGCCGCCCGGCATCGGGATGCGCACCAGCTGGTCGCAGTTCTCGCGCGTCAGGCGGCGCAGGCCATCGGCCTCGCCGCCGAGCACCAGGCCGACGTTGCCCTTCAGGTCCAGCGAATACAGCGACGTGTCCGCCTCACCCGCCAGGCCGTACAGCCACACGCCGAGTTTCTGCAGATCGCGCATCGTGCGCGCGAGATTGGTCACCGGGATCACGGCCACGCTGTCGGCCGCGCCCGCGGACGTCTTGCGCACGGTGGCGTTGACCTGCACCGACTTGTCTTTCGGGATGATCACCGCCGTCGCACCGGCCGCGGCCGCGCTGCGCAGGCATGCGCCCAGGTTGTGCGGGTCCTGAACGCCGTCCAGGAGCAGCAGCAACGCGCGACCTTCCGCGCCTTCGACCAGCGCTTCGAGCTCGTTCTCGTTCCACGTCTTCGCCGCGGCGTAGCGCGCGACCACGCCCTGGTGGCGCAGGTTGCCGACCACGCCGTCCAGCGCCTGCGTCGCGACGCGGCGCACGTCGATGTCGAGACGGCGCGCGTTGCTCTCGATCTCGGTGATGCGCGGATTCTTGGCGCCGGCCTCGATCAGCACCTCGCGCACGTGTTCGGCATCGTGTTCGAGCGCCGCCGACACGGCATTGATGCCGGCGATCCATTGTTTCTGGCTCATGGGGGTTCCGGAATTGCGGGGCGCCGGGCGGGCGCCAGAAGGTCCGTATCGTCGGGCCGGCCGGGGGCGGCGGTCCAGTGTTTTGTGCGGAAGGTCGCGGATTGGGGGCCTGGGTGGCGCACGACCGGTATTCCTGAACGGATCGGCCCGATTGGGCAAGGCGTTCCGAGGCGCGCCGCTCACCGCATTTGTAGCCCGGGTAAGCGAAGCGCACCCGGAGAAGCGTCACGTCGGCAGCAAGCGCCATCGCACGGCGCTTCACCCCTCCCCAACCCTCCCCTGCAAGCAGGGGAGGGAGCAAACCCGCGAGGCTATCTGCCTCAGTACTTCTGCTTCACCCGCTTGGCCGGCTGCCCGCGCGGCGGCAGCGGCTTCACGCCGCGGTCCTCGACCAGCTTGAAGTCGATCTTGCGGTCCTCGACGCTGGCCTTCATCACCACGATGCGCACGCGATCGCCGAGGCGGAACTCGCGGCCGGCGCGCTCGCCCGACAGCGTCTTGCGGATCGGATCGAACTGGTAATAGTCGTGCGGCAGCTGCGTGACGTGGACCATGCCGGTCACCTTCGAGTCGACCAGCTCGACGAACAGGCCGAAACTGGTGACGCCGCTGATCACGCCGTCGAACTCGCCGCCGACGTGCTGTTCCATCCACGCGGCGCGGTAACGCTCGTCGACTTCGCGCTCGGCTTCGTCGGCACGGCGCTCGCGTTCGGAACACTGCAGCGTGAGCGCGGCCATTTCGCTGGGCGAATAGCGGTACTTCTCGGGACGCCCGCCGGTCAGCGCGTACTTGATCGCGCGATGCACCAGCAGATCGGGATAGCGACGGATCGGCGAGGTGAAGTGCGTGTACGCCTCCAGCGCCAGGCCGAAATGGCCGACGTTTTCCGGCGAATACACCGCCAGCGACTGGCTGCGCAGCAGCACCGACTCGATCAGCGCCGCATCGGGGCGCTCGCGGATCTTCTTCAGCAGCGCGGTGAAATCGCGCGGCTCGACGCGATTCCACGGCGGCATGCGCAGCTTGAACTCCTTCAGGAATTCCAGCAGGTCGGCGTACTTCTGCTCCGGCGGGCGCTCGTGGATGCGGAACGGCGACGGCACGTGCTTCGCCATCAGGTACTTCGCCGCCTCCACGTTCGCGGCGATCATGCATTCCTCGATCAGCTTGTGCGCGTCGTTGCGCTGGAGCATGCCGGCCTGCACGACCTCGCCCTTCGGGCCGAGCACGAAGCGCACTTCGCTGGATTCGAATTCGATCGCGCCGCGGCGCTCGCGCGCCTTGGCGAGGATCTGGTACAGCTGGTGCAGCCGCTCGACGTTGGGCATCAGCGAGCCGATGCGCTCGATCGCCTCCTCCCTGTCTTCCTCGCGCACGTCGTCGCCGACCGCATTCCACACCTGCGTGTAGGTGAGGCGCGCGTGCGAGTTCATCACCGCTTCGTAGAACTTCGACCTGGTGACTTCGCCTTCGCGATCGATCTGCATGTCGCAGACGAAGCACAGACGGTCGACCTTCGGGTTCAACGAGCAGATGCCGTTGGACAGCGTCTCCGGCAGCATCGGCACGACGAAACCGGGGAAGTACACCGAGGTGGCGCGCTTCTGCGCTTCGTCGTCCAGCGGCGTGCCGGGGCGCACGTAATGCGAGACGTCGGCGATGGCGACGACGAGGCGGAAACCGTTGCGATTGGTCTCGCAATACACCGCATCGTCGAAGTCCTTCGCGTCCTCGCCGTCGATGGTGACCAGCGGCAGCTCGCGCAGGTCCACGCGCTGCGCGGCGATTTCCTCCGGCACGGTGAGCGGCACGTCGCTGGCTTCGTCGAGCACGGCCTGCGGGAATTCGTGCGGGATCTCGTGGCCGTGGATCGCCGCCTGCACCGCCAGCGACGCGGTGAGGCGATCGCCCAGCACCGCGAGCACGCGGCCGATCGGCGTGCGCTGCGGGCCGTGCTCGTCCGGCGCCTCGATCAGTTCCACCACGACCAGCTGGCCGTTCTGCGCGCCCAGTCGCTCGTCCGGCGGCACCTGCACGTTGCGCTGGATGCGCCGGTCGTCGGGCACGACGTAGCTGATGCCGGCTTCCAGGCAGAAGCGGCCGATGAGGCGATTGAGGCGGCGTTCGAGCACGCGCAGGATCGCGCCTTCGCGACGGCCGCGACGGTCCACGCCGGTGACGCGCGCGAGCACGCGGTCGCCGTGCATCGCCTTGCGCATTTCCATCGGCGGCAGGAACAGGTCGTCGCCGCCGCCCGATTCCGGTCGGAGGAAGCCGAAACCGTCGGGATTGGCGATCACCACGCCGGGGATCAGATCGAGCTGCTGCGCCGGCAGGAACTCGCCCATGCGGTTACGCAGCAACTGGCCGTCGCGCACCATCGCGCCCAGGCGCTTGCCCAGCGCGTCGAAGCGGCTTTCCTCGGTCAGACCGAGACGTTGCGCGAGCTCGTCGGCCGACAGCGGGCCATCGGCCTGCACCAGCAACTGCAGGATCATTTCGCGACTGGCGATGGGCTGCTCGTAACGTGCGGCCTCGCGTGCGGCGTAAGGATCATGGAAACCCGATGCGGCACCGCCGCGACCGCGATGCGCCGGCGGTGGCGGTTCGGGCATCCAGCCAGGGCGTGCCGGCGGTGCCTTGCGCCCACCGGATCCGCTGGCGAACTTGCCGGTCGTGCCGGATGTCGCCTTGCCGGCGCCGGGCTTGCCGCCGCCCTTGCCGCCGCGCGGGCCTGCCTTCGATGAGCCCGCCTTCGACGAGCCTGCCTTGGAGAAGCCCGATTTCGAGCCGGATTTCGATGCGCCTGAGGCTTTTTTCTTCATGCCGCGCATGGTCGCACATCCGCATGAATGCGGCGTCTTGGCGGCGCCGGGTCAGCGCCGCGCTAGGATGGCCTCCAGCTCGCGCCGGACGAAACCGTCCGGCTCGCCGTCAGCGCGACAGATCCAGGTTTCGTGCGTGAGCTGGCGTTCGATCGAGAAGCCCGAGCTTCGCAGCATCGCCAGCACGCACGCATCGTTGGGCGCCCACCAGTTGGTGGGATCGCCCGCAAGCCGATGCTCGATGAAGGCCATGCGCGGCCAGCCCTGCGCGCGCAGCAGGTCGCGCTCGCCCAGGCCCACGTCGGGCGGCGTGTGGACCTGTTCGGTCTCCGGCATCGTCATGGTCTGCAGCACCATGCGATCGGCCGCCTTGCGCCGCACCAGGTCCAGCGCGAGCAAGGGGTGGCGCAGGTGGTACAGCACGCCCATCAGCCATACCCAGTCGAACCGGCCCGGCAGGTCGGCGACCTCGTAGACCTGCATGCGCCGGAACTCGATGCGGTCGTCCAGGCCGTACTGTGCCGCCGCCCAGCGGGCCTGTTGGAGGTAATGCGGATCGATGTCGATCGCCGTCACCCGCGCGCCCCGCCGGGCCAGTTCGAAACTGTAGAAACCCGCATTGCACCCGATGTCGAGCACCGTCGCGCCATGCAGGTCTTCGGGAATGTGCGGCGCGATCTGCCGCCATTTGAACGCGGGGAAATCCCCGTATTCGTGGTGCGGAGCGGTCTGCACGCCGCCCGGCAGATGCAGGTTGTGGAACCAGGGGCCCAGATCGCGGATCGCCGATTCGACGCTGCCCGGTGCGCGCGCATCCATGTTCATTCCCGCTGCACGAACTTGAAGAAACGGCTCACCTCGCCGTCCGCCGTCTTGTCCTGGTAGAGGAAGGCGAGCTTCTCCTCGTCGAACTTCTCGAAGAAGTCCTCCCACTCGATCTCCTCCAGGTCTTCGTCGTCGCGGAACATGATCCGCAACAGCCCCGCTTCCTCGCCGCGTTCGGCGGTGCCGCGCACGGTGGCCGGGCTGCCGTCGCGTTCCTCCACCCAGCGGCGGATGCGGTCATGATCGGTGGTCTGGTGGGACGAATGACGGCTCATGCGATGTCCTCCTGTTGCCGGAAAGGCGTGGCGGCGTGGTGCGCGAACGCCATGCGGCCGCGCGTTCGAAATACGTGTGAAGCGATTGCGCGCGATGCGCCGGCGTGTGCTCGGCGAGGAAACGTGCGCGCGCGGCGTGGCCGATGCGCCGTCGCATCGGGTCGGGAATGCGTTGCAGCCAGTGCGCGACCTGCGCGCCGGAATGCGCGATGAGGATTTCCTTGTCCGGCTCGAACAGCGCGTCCAGCCCCGTCCACGGATCCGACACGATGGGCGTTCCGCACGCGGCCGCCTCGAACAGGCGAACGCTCGGCGAGAACCCCATCGCGACCATGTCGGCGCGGGTGACGTTCAGCGTGAAGCGCTGCCGGTTGTAGAACGCGCGATGCTCCGAAGGCGGCAGGTGTTCGATGCGCTCGACATTGGGCGGCCATCCAACCGTTTCGGGGTATTGCGGACCGGCCACGACGAACCGGCCGTCGTTCCACGTGCGCGCGGGCTGCAGCAGCAGGCGATCGAGCACGGGCTGGCGATCGTCGCTGTAGGTGCCCATGTAGCCCAGGTCGTAGGCGGCCTCGCGCTCTTCCGGGAAATAGCGCTTCGGATCGGCCGAGCAGTACAGCGGCACGGCCACCTGCGCGCCGTGTCGCTCCTGCAGCGTCTCCAGCGCGGGACCGCCGCTGAAGGACAGATACAGGTCGTAGCCGGCGATCGTCTGCGCATCCAGGTACCCGCAGCGTCCCTGCGCGAGCGCCGCCAGCGTGACCGGCGTGTCGATGTCGTAGAACGCGACGATCCCGCGCGCGGTGCGCTGCGCCCACCGGCCGACCTCGATGCCCTGCGGCACGTACGAACCGACGATCACCAGGTCCGCGTTCGCGACGTCGTCCGCGTGGCGATCGCACAGTTCGTCGAGGCTGGCATACAGCGCGAGCCGCCCCGGCAGATCGCTCGCCGCGTCCTGGTTCTGCGCGTACCACGGCACGTCGCGCTCCAAAAACAGCACCCGATCCCCGCGCGCCTGCAATGCACCGAGCAGGGCGCGATAGGTCGTCGAATGTCCGTTGCCCCACGCCGAACGCAGGCTCAGGCCGATCACCACGATGTCGAGCGGCGCGCCCATCACGCCGCCGCGCGCAGGCGCGCCTCCAGCAGCGATTCGAGCTGGACGACGCGATGCGCGTAGGTGTGTTCGCGCAGCATGCGCGCACGCGCGCGCTCGCCGATCTGGCGCGCAAGCACCGGTCCGATCGCGCGAAGGTGCTGGTTGACCTGCTCGGCGCTGTCGGCGATCAGCACCTCGCGCCCGGGTTCGAGAAACATCTCGATGCCGTCCCACGCATCGGTCATCAGGCAGGCGCCCGCCCCCGCGGCCTCGAACACGCGCGTCGGTGGCGAAAACCCGAAGCGCGCCATGCTGTCGCGATTGATGTTGAGCACCATGTGCGAGCTGCAGTTGAATGCGTTGTGATCGCGCGTGGACACATGCCCGATGCGGGTGACATTGGTCGGAAGCTCGACGTCGTCCCACCCGCTGCCGCCGAGCAGGTAATCGAATTCGGGCGCCTTGCGCGCCGCGTCGAAGAAGAAACGGTGTACGCGTTCCTCGCGATCGGGAAGGCGATTTCCGAGAAATCCCAGGTCAGCCGCGAACCGGTGGTCGATCGGCACTGGATGATGCGTGTCCGGGTCCAGCGCGTTGTAGATGGGCACGCATTCGCGCGCGCCGAGGCCGAGGTACGCATCGATCACGCGCTGTCCGCCGCCGTAGGTCAGCACGAGGTCGTAGCTCGGCACGTGGGCACGCAGCGCATCGCCGGGATCGGCGAGCATGCGCTCCAGCGTCGCCGGTGCATCGACGTCCCAGAACGCGACCCACGTCGATGGCGAACGCAGCGCCAGCACCTCGCGTTCTAGGAACTCGTCGAACACCCCCACGCCACTGGCCTTCACCACCAGGTCCGCGCCGCGCGCCTGTTCGAGGGCACGCGCGGCGTCGGCTTCGCCGTGCGCCGGATACACGACCATCTGCGCCCACTCCGGGTCTTCGATGTCGCGATGCTGTTGCCGCTCGAACGCGTCGGGCTCGAAGAACGTGACACGGTGGCCACGCTGGTGCAGCGCACGCACGATGCCACGGTAGTAGGTGGCCGCGCCGTTCCAGTACGACGACACGAGGCTGGAACCGAAGAAGGCGATGCGAAGGGGGCTAGGCATGGGAGACACTCCGGGAGGCGGATGCAAGGGGGTGCGATGACGCGTCCAACGACGAGGCAATCGAAAGCAGCTCGTCGACGCGATGCCCGCAGGTGTGGCGCGCAAGCACGGTGGCCAGACCATGCGCGGCGAGTTCCTCGGCCGCGGACGCATCCTCGACGAGCATGCGAAGGTGATCGCGCATCTGCGCGCCATCGCGCGCGACGAGGAAATCGCGGCCCGGTGCGAACAGGTGTTCGGCGTCGTCCCAGGGCGCGCTCACCAGCGGGATGCCGCAGGCCAGGGCCTCGAATACGCGGATGGTCGGGATGCCGGGCAGCAGCCGCACGTACGGGCGTCGCGGCACGTGGACGGTCGCCCTGAAGCGCGCGAACACCTCCGGCGCGCGCCAGTTCGGCAACCAACCGCGGTAATCGATACCGGCATCGCGCAGCATCGCCAGCGCATGCGCGGGATAGCGCACGCCGTGCAGCCGCGCCCGCAGGCCCAGCGCCCGCACCGGTTCGATCAGGAATTCGCGAAGCTCCGTCTCGCGCTCGTCGTCGCCCCAGTTGCCGATCCAGACCAGGTCGCCGTCGGGCACGTCGGGCTTGCGTCGTGGATGGAACACGCGCACATCCGCGGCTTCGTGCCAGGTGAATGCGCGATCGCACCACGCGTTCTCGAGGTAACGCTGCCGAACGGCTTCGCCGAATGCGAGCACGCCGTCGTAATCGTGCAGCTCGTAGCGGGCCATCTCCGCCGGCGCGCTCACGCTGCGATGGTGCGTGTCGTGAAAGAACACGCGGCACGACGGCGGCGCGGCTTTCCCTACGCTGGCCACCAGCGCCGGCTCGTTCCATTCGTGCACGATCGCCACATCGGCACCGTCCAGCGCCTGTTCCACATCGAACCGGTCGCGGCGATAGCGATGGCTGCGCAGCTGCGGATAGCGCGCCTGCCAATCGGCGATGGCCTTCTGGCCGTGGTCGGCGACCAGCTGCGTCACGCTCCACGCGTCGTCGGGCTCGAAGACGTGCACCTCATCGCCCCGCGATTGCAGTTCGGCCACGATGCCGCGCAGGAAATGTGCGTTTCCGTGGTTCCAGTCGGACACGAGCGAGTGGTAGAACAGGACGAACTTCATGCATGCGCTCCTGTTTCGATGGAGGCGGAATCCGCACGCCTCGATGGCGTCCGGCGGGCGTCGAGCAGTTCGAAGTAGGCGTCGCGATAGCGACTCGCCATCGCGTCGGGCGTGTAGCGTGCCGCGCGCCGTTGCGCCGCCCTTGCCAACGCGTCGCGCGCCGCCACGTCGGTGATCAGGCGCAGCAGTGCGTCGCGTAACGCACCGGCATCGTCCGGCGGAACGAACATCGCGGCATCGCCCCACACTTCGCGCAGGCTCGGCACATCGCCGAGCACCAGCGCGCATCCAGCCTGCGCGGCTTCCAGCGCGGACAGACCGAACGGTTCATAACGCGCCGGCAAGGCGTAGATCGCGGCGCGCGCCATGAGTTCGCGCACGGCCTCGCTGCCGAGTGGGCCCAATAGGTCGACGTTGTCGAACGTCGTCGTGCGCCCCTCGCCAGGATGCCGTGCATCGCCGGCGATGCAGACCGGCCACGGCAGATCGGGGGCGATCGCCGCCAACGCGCTCAGGTTCTTCGCCGCGTCCCACAGCCGGCCGGCCGCGAACACGACGGGCGACTTGTCCGTGACGAGCCCGGCCGCGCTCCGTCCGTTATGGATGACCTCCGACGCGGGCAGCGCACCGTGCTCGCGCATGAGCGCGTCGAGCATCGCGCGCGTCGGCGCGACGACGCGATCCGCCGCACGCAGGGTCGCGCCGACGTGCTGTCGATAGCGATCCCACGACGGCGGCGCGGCCTCGCCGTGCACCGCGCGCCACCACGAGCAGACGCACGAGTGCGCCGACACGATCACCGGCGGCTCCCAACCAGCATCGCCCTGCGACAGATCGTTCAGATGCACGACGTCGGGCCGGAACCCGCGCGCGAGGCGGCGCAGCCAGGCACCGGTGGCGCGCAGGTCGCGCCAGGGTTCGGGCATCCACACCAGCTTGTACGGCCGCGCGTGCAACCGGAGCCCGTCGATTCGTTCCGCCTGCGCACGCTGACCGGCATCGGGTTCGCGACCCGTCGCGGCGAGCAGCACACGATCGCCACGCGCGCACAGCTGGGCGCACAGTTCCATCGCGAACGTCCACACGCCGCCGACGGTGTCGGCGGTCATCAGGATGCGCAGTCGCTCAGCGGCCATAGATCGCGTCCACCGTGCGTGCGACACCGACGAGCGACTCGGCCTGCGGGTCGAAACCTTCTCCGGCGCCCACGCGGCGCGCCCATTCGATCAGCGTGCGGCCGCCCCACGCATCCGGCGGCGAGGCGGTGCGCGTCGACCGCGTGCCGTCGAACACGTCGACGGTGAAGTCGTAGAACGAGCCGGTGACATTGCGGATCGCCGCGCCGCCGCGGGTTCCGTAGAACGCCGCTTCGATCACCGCGTCGCGTCCCGCGTGCAACCGCCACGAGCACGCCATGCGCACGCTCGCGTTGTTGTCGAGCCGCCATTGCGCGGTTGCGTAGTCCTCCACTTCGCGCTGTGGCGCATGCAGCGGACGCCCCGCCGCCTGCAGCATCGCGGACAGCTGCGAGTGCCCCGCCGCGCCGCACATCCACTGCGCCAGGTCGACCAGATGGATGCCCAGGTCCATCACGCACCCACCGCCGGATTGCGACAGATCGTAGAACCACGGCTTGTCGGGACCGTACGCGTTGTGGAACACCAGATCGATCGCGTGGATGTCGCCGAACTCCCCGCGTTGCATGCGCTCGCGCAGATCCGCGACGCCGTCCAGATAGCGGTAGCTGAAGTCGACTTCGAGCAGGCGATCGGCGCGGCGCGCGGCATCCACGACCTGCCTGGCTTCCAGCGCGGTGCGCGTCAGCGGTTTCTGGCAGAACACCGCGAGGCCCCGGTCGAGCGCCGCGATGGCCTGCACGGCATGCGCGCCGCTCGGGGTGGCGATCACCACGCCGTCCAGCTCGTCCATCGCCAGCAGTTCGTCGAGGTTGCGGCACTGGCGCGCGTCGGGCGCGCTGGGCGCCGCACGCGCGAGGCAGTCGGGGTTGCTGTCGGCGATCGCGCCGATGCTCGCGATGCCGCTCCCGGCGAGCACCTGCATGCGCTGGCAGCCAATCCAGCCGAGCCCGAGGAAGCCCAGGCGGGGCGCGCGTGCCGCGGGTTGGAGCCGCGCGTTCATGCGAGTACCGCCGCTTTGAGGAAGCCGTCGGGCCGCGACGACAGGGTCTGGAAGGCGTCGCCGATGCGATCGAGCGCGAAGCGATGGGTGATGAGCGCGAACGGGTCGATGCGTCCGTGCTCCACTGCATCCATCGCCTCGCGCAGTCCGCGTGCGGCCACGGCGGGATCGCGCTCGTGCGCATTGATCACGTCCAGCCCGCGCCAGTTCCACTGCTGCATGTCGACCTGCCGCGGGCCGTCCTGGTGATAGCCGGCGATCACCAGCCGCCCGCCTTCGGCGCTGATGCCGCTGGCGATGTCCAGGGTGGCCTGTTCGCCGGCGGCTTCGATCACGCGCGCACACCCGCCGGGGCTGAGTTCGTTCACCGCGCCGATGGCGGCGTGCACGTCACCGGTTTCGAGTACCTCGACGGCCCCACAGCTGCGCGCCACGCCGCGTGCGAACGGACGCCGCGACAGCGCGATCACGCGCGCGCCGGCGCGCGTCGCCAACTGGACCAGCAACGCGCCGATGAAACCGACGCCGACCACCGCAACGGTCTGCCCCGCGCGTATGTCGCTACGGCGCCATATGTTCATCGCGCACGCGAGCGGCTCGCCGGGCAGGTCGCGCGAGGCGAACGTCACCGGCAGCTTCGCCAGGGCGTCGGCGCGCGCGATGTCGTACTCGGCATACGCGCGCGTCGAGAGCAGCGCAACGACATCGCCGCTGTGCCAGTCGTCGATGCCCTCGCCCACCGCGTCGATCTCGCCCCAGCCTTCGTGCCCGGGCGCGCCGGGCTCGAAGGGATACTGGAACCACGGCCGCCCCGCCCACACCGGCAGGTTCGACGCGCACACGCCGCACCCGTGCAGCCGCACACGCACCTCGCCGTGGCCGGGCTCCGGCCGGGACGTGCGCGCGACGCGGATGCGCCCCTCCCCGTCGAACACCGCCGAGCGCATCGTGCTCATGCGGCGTGCGTCCGTGACGTCGCCGGGGCCGGCGCATGTACGCGCGGCGGCATCGTGGTTTCGAGCAGCCAATCGTGGAGCCGGCCGATCCCGTCTCGCGCGGCGACCGACGGCGCCCAACCCGTGGCGCGCCGGAATGCCCGCGTATCGGAGACGTACCAGCGCTGATCGCCGACGCGCCACGGGCCGTACTCGATGCGCGGCACGCGACCGGTCAGCCCGGCGATGACATCGAGCACTTCGCGCAGGCTCAGCGCGTTCGACGGCCCGCCGCCCATGTTGAACGCACGCCCGGCGAGCTCGTGCATGCGCGCCTGGCAGCGCACGAACGCGTCGGCGAGATCCTCGACGAACAGGATGTCGCGCACCTGCCGGCCATCGCCATACAGCGTGATCGGCTCGCGCGCCAACGCCCGACGCAGGAAATGCGCGACCCAGCCCTGGTCCTCGTTGCCGCACTGATGCGGACCGTAGATGCAACTCATGCGGAACAGCGCAGCCGGCAGACCGAAGCTTCGCGCGTAATCGAGCACGTATTGATCCGCGCCGCCTTTCGAACAGCCGTACGGACTATGGAAATCCAGTGGCCGCGACTCGTCGACGCCCGCTTCGCCCAACGCGTCATCGCGCGGCGCGTAGCGATCGCCGGCGCGCTCCAGCGCGATGTCGTCCAGCGCGCCGTACACCTTGTTGGTCGAGGTGAATACCAGCGACGGCGGCGCTTCGAGCGCGCGCATGGCTTCGAGCACGTTGAGCGTACCGCCAAGGTTGACATCGAAATCGTTGCGCGGATCGATCAAGCTCGACGTCACCGCGACCTGCGCCGCGAAATGGAACACCTCCGAGGCGTTCGCCACGAGGCCGCGCACGCGTTCGGCATCGCGAACGTCGCCGACCTGAATCTCGACGCGGTCGCCGAATCGATGCCACAGCCAATGCGCGTTCGCTTCGACGCCCGGGCGCGACAGGTTGTCCAAGACCACCACACGACGGCCGGATTCCAGCAGGCGCGTCGCGAGGTTGGTGCCGATGAAGCCGGCGCCGCCGGTGATCAGCGCGGGTGCGTCGTGGCTGGGATGCTGGGGAGGCATGCGCGCGTTCATCGTTGCAGCCCCCGGCTCGCCAGTTCGGCCGCGGCCGCATCCACGCGGTCGACGGCCTGCTGGTGCTGCATCCACTCGACGAGTTCGACAAGGCCCTGTTCGAGCGTCACGCGCGGTGCATAACCGAGCAGTTCACGCGCGAGCGTGATATCGGCGAAGCAGTGCCGGATGTCGCCGACGCGAAACTGCCCGGTGATCTCCGGCGGCAGGTCGTCGATGTCCAGCGCCTTCGCCATCGCGTGCGCGACATCGGCAATCGATACCGACACGCCGCTGCCGACGTTGATCGCGCGCCCCGTTGCGTCGTCCGATTCCAGCGCGAGGCGGCACGCGCGCGCGATATCGCTTACGTGCACGAAATCGCGGCGTTGCTGCCCGTCCTCGAAGATGCGCGGCGGTTTGCCGTTCATGTAGCGGGCCGCGAAGATCGCCAGCACGCCGGTGTACGGATTGGACAGCGCCTGCCGCGTTCCGTAGATGTTGAAAAAGCGCAGCGCCGTGGTCGGAATGCCGTATGCCTGCCCGACGATCAGGCATAACCGTTCCTGATCGAGTTTGGAAAGCGCATAAACCGACGTCGGCATCGGCGGCTTGCCTTCGTGCGTCGGCACCGGCGTCAGCGGCTTGCCGCCCGCACGCAGCTCCCAGTCGCCACCGCGCAGCGCGTCGGCATCGCGCTCCGATGGCGAGACGGTGCGACCGTCCGCATCGACGTACAAGCCTTCGCCGTAGACGCTCATGCTCGAGGCCACCACCAGCTTCTTCACCGGCGAACGCGACAGCGCTTCGAGCAGCACGGCCGTTCCGCGGTTGTTGACGTCGGTGTAATGCTCGATCTCGTACATGCTCTGCCCCACGCCCACGGCGGCGGCGAGGTGGAACACGCGGTCCACGTCCTCCAGCGCGGCGCGAACGGCATCCGCGTCGCGCACGTCGCCCTGCATGCGTTCGACTTCGGCGGACAGGTAGCCCGGCCATTGTGCGTCGTCGCCATGCACCTGCGCGGCGAGCACGTCGAGCACGCGCACCTGATAGCCATGGGCCAGCAGCTCATCGGCCAGGTGCGACCCGACGAAGCCTGCGCCGCCGGTGATGAGCACGCGACCGCGCGCGGCCGAACCGCCATTGCCGCGATCATGCGCAGTCACGATCCACCTCCCGGACGCGCGCGTTGCGCGAGGCTTCCTGCATGGCGAACCACGCGATCGTGCGCCGCAGGCCGTCGTCCAGTGCGACGCGCGGCTCCCACCCCAGTTGCGCGCGTGCAAGCGAGATGTCGGGACAACGGCGCGTCGGATCGTCGGTCGGTATCGGCTTGCGCACCAGGCGCGAGCGCGAGCCGGTCAGCGCGATGATCCGTTCGGCAAGCTCCAGCACCGTGACTTCCACCGGATTACCGAGATTCACCGGCCCGGTGAACGTGGACGGCGTGTCCATCAGGCGCATGATGCCGTTCACGAGATCGTCGACGTAGCAGAACGAACGCGTCTGCAGTCCTTCCCCGTAGATGGTCATCGGCTCGTCTCGCAGTGCCTGCACGATCAGGTTGGACACCACGCGGCCATCGTCCTCGCGCATGAACGGCCCGTACGTATTGAAGATGCGCGCGACCTTGATCTGCACGCCGTGCTGGCGCCGGTAGTCGAAGAACAGCGTTTCGGCGCAGCGCTTGCCTTCGTCGTAACACGCACGCGGTCCCGTAGTGCTCACCGCGCCGCGATAGGCCTCCTTCTGCGGATGCGTTTCCGGCTCGCCGTAGACCTCGCTGGTGGAAGCCTGGAAAATGCGCGCGCCGTTGCGGTGCGCCAGTTGCAGCAGATTCAATGCGCCTTCCAGGCACGTCTTCAATGTATGGACCGGCTGGGCCTGGTAATGGATCGGCGAGGCGCAGCACGCGAGGTTGAAGACGATGTCCGCGCGGGCATCGAAAGACGCGATATCGAAGGGCTCGGTGACGTCGTGCCGCACGAATCGCAGCCGATGTTCGCCGATGGCATCGTCGAGCAGTTCGGCAAGGTTGCTCAGCCGCCCGGTGACCAGGCTGTCCATCGCGATCACGTCGTAACCGTCCTCGACCAGCCGGCGGCACAGGTGCGCTCCGAGGAATCCCGCGCCACCGGCCACCAGCGCCCTGCGCCGCGCGTGTTTGTTCCGTTCTACGCCGTCCATATCCGTTCCCTATGTGCTTCGGGTGCCCGCGTGCATCGCTGCGCGCGGCGGCCCGGTGTTCTGGGAGCCGAACGAAACCCGCGCCGGACTGCAACGGCGCACTTCGTCGGGCTGTTTGATCCGCCGGCGCGGACGGGAATGACACGTCCTGCGCGCGGCGGGTAACGGGCGGCTGTAGCGTTCTTGTCGTCGCCAGGCATGCCCGGCTGACGCTCAACACCGGCCTCGTCCAATACGAGGCGACGGTTCGCGCTTGCCTGCGGATCAGTTCGCCATCACCGCGGGGAAGCCTTGTGCAGGATGCAACGTCTGCGCACGAACCGTCTGAGTAACGGGGTTCGATGCCGTGCTGATGTGTAGCCGGTGTCCACCTCCATTACCTGAGTGGAATGGGCGACCGGCACGTTGCCACGTCATCGGTTCCGCTTCGTGACTCCAGGGATCGCCCCATCAGGTACGAAGCCAGTCTTGCACGCCGCGTTTTAAACCGGCGAGAAGAAACGGATGGGCTCGACCGACATGGCTTTCACACTCTGGCGTCGGTTTCGTTGATTCGCACGATGCGTACATGGTCGTCGCCGAGTTCGATTTCGCTTACCGAACCGGTGGCAATCTCGATGCGCTGGAACATGTCGAGCGCGATTCCCGCGTAGTACGCAATCGCCGCGCGGATGAGATCGCCATGACTCACCACGACCACGCATTCGTGCGGATGGCCATCGCGCACGCGCGACAGGCCCGCGACCATGCGCGCCTGCGCCTGCAGCATGTTCTCGCCACCGGGCACGTCCGCACAGCTGCGGAAACGGTTGAACCGGTCGAAGCGCACGTCGCGCGAGAGTTCCGCGAAGTCGAGCCCGGTCCATCGACCGAACTCGATTTCGAGAAATTCTTCACGAGGTTCGACATCGCATCCCACTAACGTCGCAATCGATCGAGCGGTTTCCATCGCGCGTTGCAACGGACTGCTGTAAACCGCCGCGACGGGGAGTCTCGCCAGGCGCGCGGCAAGCCATCGCGCCTGGGCGCGTCCTTCCTCGTTCAGCGCGATTCCGGCGGTACGTCCGGCAAGACGCACACCGTTGGCATCGGTACTGGCATGGCGGACGAGCAGCAGGCGGGTCATGGCGAGCACGAGCGGGCGCGACCGCTGCAGATTCGACACATTGCGGGGACGGGTCCGTGAAGACCGGTGTACTCACCTTCCATCGCTGCATCAATTACGGGAGCTACTGGCAGGCGCGTTGCCTGCTCGAGGGCTTGCGCTCGCTTGGCCATGACGCCGTGCTGCTGGATCACGCAAGCGGGCGTGTGGATCGCGCCGAGTGGAAGTGCGCGTTGCGTCCGGTGCCCGGACAACGGGGCGATCGCGCGGTATACCGGCGCAAGGTATCGCGCTTCTTCGAGGCGTTCGAAGCGCTGCCGAGGTCGCCGCGCTTTCCGCTCGACGCGCCCGAGCGCATGCCGGAGTTCGACGCGGTCGTCGTCGGCAGCGATGAAGTCTGGAACCTGTCGCATCCCTGGTATGGGCGCGTTCCCATCTTCTACGGCGAAGGCCTGAAGGCACCGCTCATGGTCGCGTACGCGGCAAGCTTCGGGCATCACGACGAATCCGGCGGACTCGACCGCGCGTGGGCGCAGCGGCTGCGCGCCTTCGATGCGATATGCGTGCGTGACGAGGCATCGCGTTCGATCGTGAGCCGCGCATTGGGAACGGACGTACCCGTCGTTCTCGACCCCTGCCTTGCGTTCCCTCCGGCGCGTGACGAATCCTGGCGCGGTCCCGAAGAGCACGCTTACGTCGCGCTGTACGGCCACGGCTTCTCTCCCGGCTTTGCGAGTTCGGTCCACGCATGGGCGCGACGTCGCGGCTGGCCGGTGGTGAGTATCGGCTACCGCAACGACTGGGCGGACCGGCAATGGATCGACGCCGGTCCGCATGAGTTCGCCGCGTTCATGGCGAACGCGGGCGCGGTGGCGACGACGTTCTTCCACGGCTGCGTGTTCGCGCTGCGTTTCCAGCGACCGTTCGCGTGCGAGGCGTCGTGGTATCGCGGCACGAAACTCCGATGCCTGATGCGGCAGGTCGGCGGTGAACGGCATCTGGTCGATGCGTCCAGCGCGATGCAGGGCATCTCGCGCCTGCTCGACAAGCCGCTCGCAGCGGGCATCGAATCGCGCATCGAATCGTTGCGTTCGGCGTCCCGCGAGATCCTGCGCGAGGCGCTGAATGCGCCGGTGGCTGCATGAGCGCGCCGGGGCCTCGCCGCATGGTGCGCTCGGGGCGCTGCATCGGCTGCGGCGGCTGCGTGGCGCAGTCGCACGGCGCGGGCATGCAGTTCGATCGCTATGGACAGATCAGGCCGGTTGGCTCGCGCAGGTGGGATCGGGACGCCGCAGCCATCGTCGCGCAGACCTGTCCGTTCGCCTCCTGCGTGCCGGACGAGGATCGACTCGCCGCCAGCCTCTTTGCTGACGCGCCAGCGCACGACGCGGCGACGGGCCGGTACGTCGCCGCCTACGTCGGTCATGCGATTGAAGGCGGTTATCGCGACCGCGGCAGTTCAGGCGGACTCGTCAGCTGGGTCGCCTGCGAGCTGCTGCGCAGCGGTCGCGTCGACGCGGTCGCGCACGTGCACGCCTGCGAGGACCCCGAAGCGAGCGGTCGCCTGTTCGACTACCGGCTATCGCGCAGCGAAACCGACGTGCGCCGCGGTGCAGGCTCGCGCTATTACCCCGTCGAGATGTCGGCTGCCCTGCGCACCATGCTCGACGAACCCGGGCGCTATGCCGTCGTCGGCATTCCCTGCTTTGTGAAAGCGGTGCAGCTGATGCGACGCCGCCATCCGCAGCTTCGCGAACGCATCGTGCACACGATGGGCCTGTTCTGCGGTCATATGAAAAGTGCGCGCTTCGCCGAAAGCCTCGCGTGGCAGATGGGCGCGAACGGCGACGACATCCGGCACGTCGACTTCCGCCGCAAGCACCCGGATCGCGCGGCGAACCAGTATCACGCGCGGATACAGCTGCGCGACGGCCGCACGCTCGGCCGCGACTGGTGGCCGCTGGTGGATGGCGACTGGGGCGCCGGGTTCTTCATGGACGCCGCGTGCAACCTGTGCGACGACGTGATGGCCGAAACGGCGGACATCTCGTTCGGCGATGCATGGGTCGAGCCGTACTCCTCGGATTGGCGCGGACACAACGTGGTGGTCGTGCGCACGCGTGAGCTCGACGGCATGTTGCGCTACGCCCGCGATGCGGGCCGCATCGCGCTGGACGAGGTGGACGCCGCCTTCGTTGCGGCAACTCAGGCCGCCGGCTTGCGCCAGCGGCGCGAAGGGCTTTCGTACCGGCTGTCGAAGCGTTCCGACGCGCCCCCCAAACGCGTTCCGCCCGACGCCAACGCCGCCACGCCCGAACGCCGCCGGATCTACGCCTTGCGTGCGGGCACGTCGCGCTGGAGCCATCGCATGTTCGGTATCGCGCGAGCGACGCGCATTCGCGCGATCTATCTGGTGTGGGCGCGCGTCGCGCTTACCGTGTACCACGCCTTCGCGTACCGGCGCGGCCGCCTCGGCGCGCTCGTCAACCGGCTCGGGCCTGGATGAAACCGGACAGCTCCGCGGACACGCGATCGATCACCTCGCCCCACTCGCCGCTGCGGCGCTGCCGGAACAAACGCATCGTCGGATACCACGGGCTGTCGTCGCGATCGAGCATCCAGCGCCAGTCGGGATCGTCCGTGAGCAGCGTCCATACCGGAACACCCAATGCGCCGGCCATGTGCGCGGGCATCGAGTCGATGGTGATCAGCAGGTCCATCGCGCGCAGGGCGCGCGCATGATCGAGCAGGTTGAGCTCGCCCGGCCATTGCCCCGCATCGCCGGGCCACCCCGCTTCACGCGCGTCGGGCTGGAGGATGAACCAGTCGATGCCGCCCACCGCGAACAGCCGCCGCACCGTCGCGTAGGGAATCGAGCGCCTCGCATCCCAGTCGCCCGCCTTCCATACCAGGCCGACGGCCACCCGGCTGCGGTCGTGGGGCATCGGCAGCGGCGAGGCATGCAGGTACGGGACGCGCGACGGGATCGAGTCGATCGTCGTGCGGAACAGATGCGGCAGCTCCATGATCTCGAGGTCGACGTCGAAACCGGCTTCAAGCGCACCCTCGTGCAATGGCAGGAGACGATCGATACCGTTCACTCGCGCCAGCAACGCAAGCAGGTTCGGCTGCGCCCACACGATGACTTCGCGCGCACGCTCGCGCAGCAGCGGCATGTAGCGGATGAACTGGATCGTGTCGCCGAGCCCGTGATAACAGCGCACCAGCACACGCCGGCCGTCGATCGGATCTCCGTTCCACACGTATTGCTCGTGGCGCGGCCAATGCCAGCATGGTTCGTCGCGGCGCGCTTCCAGCTGTGCATCCTTCACGCGCCAGGCATGTTCCCAGCGTCCCGCGCGCATGTGCTCGAGCCACGCGTCCGGCGTTGCGGACACCAGCGCGCTCACGCATAGCGCCGCAGCATCGCGGCGCAGAAGTCGGCGAATTCGACCGGATCCTGCGGCGGACTGGTGTGGTGCGGCCGCAATCCCTTGGATTCAGGCGTGAAGCAGAACGTGATCGTCAGGTCGAACCCTTCGAGCCTGCGCATCATGCGATCGAACCAGCGCTCCGCGTCGGGGCGCAGATGATCGGCCCAGCTCAACCCCGTGCGCAGGCGCCGTACGCCCAGCCGCTGCAACCACGCGACAGCGTCGTCGAGGCGATGGTCTTCGAAATGGAACCACTGGCAGATGCCGATTTCCGGCGTGTACTGCGCGAACTGCTCCAGCGCGCGCTTGGGCGTCCCGTCCTCGCGGAGCAGGCCCATGTGGAAATGCCGGTAGTACGAGGAGCCCTCGGCTTCGCGGTGGCGCGTCGTGGCCTCCCAGGCGCGGGGCAGGTCGTACAGGCTGTACCAGTGGATGCGATCGACGCGACCGCACAGCAGTTCCGCCGTGCGGCGCAGGCCGAACTCCTGCACCTCCTCCGCGCCAAAGCTCGACACGCCCACTTCCGTCACCCACACCGGCAATTGCGTCACAGCCTCGATTTCAGCGATCTTCTCGCGCCAGTCGTGGATCGACCACAGGTTCCAATCCAGCGGAAACCCGTGCACCGCGACGGCATCGAGATCGGCAGTTGCCTCCAGCGCCTGCAAGCGCGTGACGAACGCGGGATCGATCGGCGAGATGCCGCCGAGCACGCGCAGGACGTCCGGCCGCTCGGCTTTCACCGCCTGCGCCGCGCTCTTCACCATCTGCGCGTAGAGGCGCCACTCGGGATCGAGCTCGAGATCCCAGTGCGATTTGTTGTTGGGCTCGTTCCAGAACTTCACCGCCTCGATCATGGTCGCGCATCCGCCTGCGTCAAAGCGCTTCGACCAGTTCCTGGTAGTAGTCCAGGCCCAGGTGCGTGATGAGGTCTTCGCCCATGAGGTGGCGAAGCGTGTTCTGCAGTTTGATCAGCTGGCGGAAGATGTCGTGCTCCGGACGCAGGCCGGGCGCCGTCTGCGGCGACTTGAAGTAGAACGACAACCACTCCTGGATGCCCGACATGCCCGCGCGCTTGGCCAGATCGATGAACAGCGCAAGATCCAGCACGATCGGCGCGGCGAGGATCGAATCGCGACACAGGAAGTTGATCTTGATCTGCATCGGATAGCCCAGCCATCCGAAGATGTCGATGTTGTCCCAGCTTTCCTTGTTGTCGCCATGCGGCGGGTAATAGTTGATGCGCACCTTGTGGTAGAGCTCGCCGTAAAGTTCAGGGCTCAGTTCCGGGCGCAGGATGTCTTCCAGTACGCCGAGCTTGGAGACTTCCTTGGTGCGGAAGTTGTCCGGATGGTCGAGCACGAGGCCGTCGCGATTGCCGAGGATGTTCGACGAGAACCAGCCGCGGATGCCGAGCGCGCGCGCCTGCAAGCCAGGCGCAAGGATCGTCTTCATCAACGTCTGCCCGGTCTTGAAGTCCTTCCCCCCGATCGGCGTGCCGGTTTTCAGCGCGAGTTCGACGAGCGCGGGAATGTCGCACGTGAGGTTCGGCGCACCGTTGACGAAGGGAATACCCTGGGATATCGCCGCGTACGCGTAGATCATCGATGGCGCGATCGCCGGATGGTTGTCGCGCAGCCCCTGCTCGAAGGCGTCGAGCGTGGCGTGCACGTCCTGGCATTCCAGGTACTTCTCGGTGGACGCGCACCACACCATCACCAGCCGCGAACACCGGTTTTCCTCGCGGAAACGGCGCATGTCCTCGACGACGGCCGCCACGCGCGCCATCGCCTGCGTTTCGGGTTTCACGTGCCGTCCTTCCAGGTTCGGCACGAACGCCGGATCGAACACGGCGGGCATCGGCCTGATCGCATCGAGCGGTTGCTTCACCGAATCGAGCAGCGCGGGATCGAGCACGCGCGCGTTGCGTGCCGATTCGTAGACGCTGTCGTCGTAGACGTCCCAGCCGCCGAACGCGATGTCGTCCAGCGGCGCGAGCGGCACGAAGTCGCGGATGCGCGGGCAGCGGTTTTCGGTGCGCTTGCCGAGCCGGAGATTGCCCATCTGCGTGAGCGAGCCGACGGGTGACGCCCCATGCGTGCGGATCGCTTCGACGCCGGCGATGAAGGTCGTGGCCACCGCGCCCAGGCCCGGCATCACGATGCCGAGGCGGCCGTCGGGCGAATCGATTCCAGTGCGCATGAGGTGAGGCCGTTTCGAAGGACGACCTCAGCTTGCGAGCGCGCAGGTATGTCACCGTGAAACGAACGTTCAGAGACGTTCACGCGCACGGCGGTTGATGATGATGAAGAAGATGCGCGGCGGTTGCGGAAGAACAAGAAGACGCGCGATCGCGAGGGATGCAATGCGTCGTTGCCGCGACGGCGGAACGCATCGGCGCGGATGCGCGTCGGAAGCACTGCGTACTTCGACGCGAGTGCTCGCCGGTTTCCTGCAGGCCCCGTTGCGACATCGGGCCGCCCTTCCAGCCCCACGCCCCATCGGGGGATGCCACGCCGGCCAGGGGCTTCGGACTCGCACACCGGAAAGCCGGAAAACAAAAAACCCGCGCGATGCGCGGGTTCTTGTGCCGGGCCCGAAGGCCATTCAGCGTGCTGTGTCCAGCAAGATCAGTTGGTGCCCAGGAGAGGACTCGAACCTCCACGGTTTTACCCGCTAGTACCTGAAACTAGTGCGTCTACCAATTCCGCCACCTGGGCATCGCTTCGGTGTTTCGCCGAGCGAGGCCGCGTATGTTGCGGTGCGAGGACCGCCTTGTCAACGTCTCGTCACGAAAATTTTCACTTTCGATGCGCCCCCGCCCCGATGCCCCCGCCCGGACCCGTCCGAACCGGCCGGTTCGGCATTGTCGGCTTGAAGCCCCGACCGCTCGGGGCTATGGTCGCCGGACATTTTCCTCTGCGGGCGACGCACCCGGTGCGGCGCCCGCGTTGCTTTGGAGATTTGCAATGTCCGACCCCAAGCCCCCGCTGCTGATGTCGCGCCTGGATGTGGAGCGCATCGAGTCGCTGCTGGAATCCCCGGCCGCGCAGAACGTCGACACCTCCGCGCTGGAGGCCGAGCTCGAACGCGCGACCATCATCGAGCCGGCGCAGATGCCGCCGGACGTGATCACGATGAACTCCACCGCCCGTTTCGTCGAGGAAACCAGCGGCGAGGAGCGCGAGCTCACGCTGGTGTTCCCGCGCGATGCCGACGGCAGCGCCGAGAAGGTGTCCATCCTGGCGCCGGTGGGCAGCGCGCTGCTCGGCCTGCACGTGGGCGATTCGATTGAATGGCCGCTGCCCGGCGGGCGCACGATCCGCCTGCGCGTGCTGTCGATCCGCTACCAGCCCGAAGCCGCCGGCGAGCTGCATCGCTGAACCGTGCGGCGCGCCGGGCCGCTGCCGCACGCGCCGCTTTAGAATCCCCGCATTCCGACTCACCTGGCCCGTACCGCTTAAATGAACGATACCGTCCGACCGGCATTCCACGGCTTCGAGCAGATTCCGCTGCGCGAGTACGCCGAGCGCGCCTACCTCGATTACTCGATGTACGTGGTGCTCGACCGCGCCCTCCCGTTCCTGGGCGACGGGCTCAAGCCGGTGCAGCGCCGCATCATCTATTCGATGAGCGAGCTGGGACTGAACGCGGCGTCCAAGCCGAAGAAGTCCGCACGTACCGTCGGCGACGTGATCGGTAAATACCACCCGCACGGCGACAGCGCGTGCTACGAGGCGATGGTGCTGATGGCCCAGCCGTTCTCGTACCGCTATCCGCTGATCGAAGGCCAGGGCAATTTCGGTTCCAGCGACGATCCCAAGTCGTTCGCGGCCATGCGCTACACCGAGGCGAAGCTGACGCCGATCGCCGAAGTGCTGCTGGGCGAACTGGGCCAGGGCACCGTCGACTGGACGCCGAACTTCGACGGCACGCTGGAAGAACCCTCGTGGATGCCGGCGCGCCTGCCGCACCTGCTGCTCAACGGCACCACCGGCATCGCGGTCGGCATGGCCACCGACGTGCCGCCGCACAACCTCAACGAAGTCGTCAGCGCCTGCGTGCGGCTGCTCGATGATCCCGACGCCACCACGCGCGACCTGTGCGAGCACGTGCGCGGCCCGGACTATCCGACCGCGGCGGAGATCATCACGCCGGCGGCCGACCTCCAGCAGATGTACGAGACGGGCCTGGGCAGCGTGCGCGCCCGCGCCGTGTACGAGAAGGACGGCAGCAACCTGGTCATCACCGCCCTGCCCTACCAGACCTCGCCGGGCAAGGTGATCGAGCAGATCGCCACGCAGATGCGCGCGAAGAAGCTGCCGTGGCTGGAGGACATCCGCGACGAATCCGACCACGCGAACCCCACGCGCATCGTACTGGTGCCGCGCAGCAACCGCGTGGACGCCGAGCAGCTGATGGGCCATCTGTTCGCGACGACGGACCTCGAGAAGAGCTACCGCGTCAACTTCAACATCATCGGTCGCGACGGCCGCCCGCAGGTCAAGGGCCTGAAGGCGCTGCTGACCGAATGGCTGGCGTTCCGCACCGAAACGGTGACGCGCCGCCTCAAGCATCGCCTGGACAAGGTCGAGCGTCGCCTGCATCTGTTGGAAGGTTTGCTGGTCGCGTTCCTCAACCTGGACGAGGTGATCCGCATCATCCGCACCGAGGACGAGCCCAAACCCGTCCTGATGAAGCGCTTCAAGCTCAGCGAGGACCAGGCCGACTACATCCTCGAAACCCGGCTGCGCCAGCTCGCGCGCCTGGAGGAGATGAAGATCCGCGGCGAGGAGGACGAGCTCAAGGCCGAGCGCGAACGCATCGTCGCCACGCTGGAGAGCCGCGCCAAGCTGAAGAAGCTGGTGAAGGACGAACTGCTGGCCGATGCGAAGAAGTTCGGCGACGCGCGTCGTTCGCCGCTGGTCGCGCGCGGTGCGGCGCAGGCGCTGAGCGAAACCGAACTGGTCGCCAGCGAGCCGATGACCGTCGTGCTCAGCGAGAAGGGCTGGGTGCGCGCGGCGAAGGGGCACGACGTCGATGCCGCATCGCTCAGCTATCGCGAAGGCGACGAACTGCTGGCGTCGGCGAAGAGCCGCAGCACGCAGCAGGTGGCGTTCCTGGATTCGACGGGCCGGGCGTATTCGACCGTCGTGCATTCGCTGCCGTCGGCGCGCGGCAACGGCGAACCGCTCACCGGCCGCTTCTCGCCGGCGCCGGGCGCGTCGTTCCAGGCGCTCGCCAGCGGCGAGAACGACACCCGCTTCGTGCTGGCGTCGAGCCACGGCTACGGCTTCGTCACCCGCTTCGAGAACCTCACCGGCCGCAACAAGGCCGGCAAGGCGATGCTCTCGCTCACGCCGGGCGCGAAGGTCGTGCAGCCGGCGGCGGTCGGCAGCGTCGAGCAGGATCGCATCGCGGTGGTCACCAACGTCGGCCATCTGCTGACGTTCCCGGTCGGTGAGCTGCCGGAACTCGACAAGGGCAAGGGCAACAAGCTCATCGACATCCCGAAGGCGAAGCTCGGCACCGAACGCGTGGTCGCCGTCGCCGTCGTGTCGCCGGGCGGCACGCTGGTGGTGAAATCGGGCGCACGCACGATGTCGCTGTCGTTCAAGGACCTCGACACCTACCTCGGCGCGCGGGCAACGCGTGGCGGGCTGCTGCCGCGCGGGTGGCAGAAGGTGGAAGGGCTGGGGGTCGAGTAAGGCGCGCAGCGCGGGCTTCATTCCCCGGCAACGAGCCCCCCATATCACCGTCATCCCGGCGAAGTCCGGGATCCAGGCTCACAACGTTACGAGAGCGGCAACACGAGAACTGGCACCTCCACAGCCCGGATCCCGGCCTTCGCCGGGGCGACGGGTGGGTGGGATGCCATTACGCTGCCGCCGCTCCAGCAAGGACGAACCATGCATCCCGACTTCTGGCATCAACGCTGGGCCGACAACCAGATCGGCTTCCACCAGGACGCACCGACGCCGCTGATGCTCAAGCATTGGCCATCCCTCGGCGTTGAACCGGGGACGCAGGTGTTCGTTCCGCTCGCCGGCAAGTCGCTCGACATGGCGTGGTTCGCGTCGCAGGGCTATCGCGTGCTGGGCGTGGAACTGTCGCGCATCGCGATCGAGGCGTTCTTCGCCGGACACGGCGTGACGCCCGAGATCAGCGAATCGAAGTACGGCACGCATTTCCGCGCCGGCGACATCGAACTGATCTGCGGCGATGCGTTCGGCCTGGACGAGGCGGCGCTCGCCGGGTGCGGCGCGGTCTTCGATCGCGCGGCGCTGATCGCGCTACCGGCCGACCTTCGCCGCCGCTACGTGCACGAGCTTTACGCGCGCCTTCCGTCGCACTGCCGCGGCCTGCTCGTCACGCTGGAATACCCGCAGCACGAGAAGGCCGGCCCGCCTTTCAGCGTGGTCGAAGAAGAAGTGCGCGAGCTGTATGGACGCGACTGGAATGTCGAAACGCTGGAGCGTCGCGACATCCTCGATACGCAGCCGAGGTTCGTCGATGAAGGCGTGACCGCGCTGTACACGTCGGTCTATCGTCTTACGCACAAGGGCTGACACTGCCTGCATTTGTAGCCCGGGTAAGCGAAGCGCACCCGGGTGAGCGTGACAGCCCCCGGGTGCGCTTGGCTTACCCGGGCTACAAGGGCGAAGAAGAGAGCGACCTCACTCCGCCGACGTCGCCTTCTGCGCCAACCGCGCCGTCAGGTAATTCTGGATCCCCAGTCGCCTGATCAGCCCGAGCTGCTGCTCCAGCCAGTGCGCGTGGTCCTCTTCGGTGTCCTGCAGCTGCACGCGCAGGATTTCGCGACTGACGAAATCGCCGGCGCGCTCGCACAGCGCCATGCCCTCGGCCAGCGCGGCGCGCACGCGGTATTCCACTTCCAGGTCCCGCTGCAGCATTTCCTCGACCGTATGGCCGGCGACGAACGGCTCCGGGCGCATGTCCGGATCGCCTTCCAGGAACAGGATGCGGCGCAGCAGCGCGTCGGCGTGCTCGGTCTCTTCCTGCATCTCGTGGTCGATGCGCTCGTACAGCGACTGCAGCCCCATGTCCTCGTAACGACGGGAATGGATGAAGTACTGGTCGCGTGCGGCGAGTTCGCCGCGCAGAAGCTGCTTCAGGTAGTCGACGACGTCCGGATGGCCTTTCATGGGGGAAACCTCCTTGCAAGGCGCATAGGGTGCCCGATCGCGCCGCGCCGCGTCCTAATCAGAATCAGTCGCATTGACTTTCGCAGCGGGCCACGAGCGCAGCCCGCCGCGCCGCCGATCAGAGCGCCGCCTCGTGCACCCCTGCAACGGCGCGTCCCGACGGGTCGGCCATCTTCGCGAAGGCCGCATCCCACGCGATCGCCGCCGGCGACGAGCACGCGATCGACTTGCCGCCCGGCACGGTCTGCGCGCAGGCCACGCCCGGGAAGAACTGCTCGAAGAGGTGCCGGTACAGGTACGCTTCCTTCGTCTGCGGCGGGTTCACGGGGAAACGGCTCGCGGCGGCCGCGAACACACGATCGCTGATCTGCGCCTGCGCGTGCGCCTTGAGGCCATCGATCCAGCCGTAGCCGACGCCATCGCTGAACTGCTCCTTCTGGCGCCACAGGATCTCGTCGGGCAGGTAGCCCTCGAACGCCTCGCGCAGGATCGCCTTCTCGATCGGCCGCCCCCCCGGGCCCGGACGCACCATCTTGTGCGCGGCGTCCATGCGCATCGCCACGTCGAGGAATTCGACATCGAGGAACGGCACGCGCGGCTCCACGCCCCACGCCATCATCGACTTGTTCGCGCGCAGGCAATCGTAGTTGTGGAGCGCGTCGAGCTTGCGCACGGTTTCGGCATGGAACTCGCGCGCATCGGGCGCCTTGTGGAAGTACAGGTAGCCGCCGAACACCTCGTCGCTGCCCTCGCCCGACAGCGCCATCTTCACGCCCATCGCCTTGATGCGCCGCGCGAGCAGGAACATCGGCGTCGATGCGCGGATCGTGGTCACGTCGAAGGTTTCGATGTGCCGGATCACTTCCGGCAACGCGTCCAGGCCTTCCTCGAACGTGTAGGTGAACCCGTGATGCACCGTGCCGAGGGCTTTCGCCGCGACCTGTGCGGCGGCGAGATCGGGCGAGCCTTCCAGCCCGATGGCGAAGGAATGCAGGCGCGGCCACCACGCCTCGGTCGTGTCGTTGTCCTCGATGCGTTTGCGCGCGAATCGCGCGGCCACGGCGGCGACCAGCGAGGAATCCAGCCCGCCCGACAGCAGCACCCCGTACGGCACGTCGCTCATCAGCTGGCGATGCACGGCGCGTTCGAACGCCTCGCGCAGCTCCTGCCGGGAAACCTCCACGCCGTCCGTGGCGGCATGCTCGCGCCACGGACGCTCGTAGTAGCGCACGAGTTCGTCGACGTCGCTGTCGTAGTAATGGCCCGGCGGGAACTGCGCCACGTCCGCGCAGGTGTCGGCCAGCGCCTTCATTTCGGAGGCGACGCACAGGCGTCCGTCGCGATCGTGCCCCCAGTACAGCGGGCACACGCCGATCGGATCGCGCGCGATGACGAACCGTTGCCGCGCGCGATCCCACAAGGCGAAGGCGAAGATCCCGTTGAGCGTGTTGAGCCACTGTCCGATGTCCTCGCGCTGCCGATACAGCGCGTTGATGACCTCGCAATCCGAGCCGGTCTGGAACGCGTAATCCTGGGCCAGCGACTGTTCCAGTTCGCGATGGTTGTAGATCTCGCCGTTCACCGCGAGCGCGAGGTCGCCGTCGGCCGAGTGCAACGGCTGCGAGCCGCCGGCGGGGTCCACGATGGCGAGGCGCTCGTGCACGAGGATCGCACCGTCGTCCAGGTGCACGCCGCTCCAGTCGGGGCCGCGATGGCGCTGGCGTTGGGAGAGTTCCAGCGCGTGCCGGCGCAGGGCCTGCACATCGTCGCCGGGTTGGAGGCCGAATATTCCGAGGATCGAACACATAACGATGACTCCGTGGGCTAGAGGCTTTTCTTCAGGGGCGGACAAACGAAAAAGCCCGCGCTTTCCGGCGCGGGCTTCGTGGGTGCTTAGTGCGGTTACAACGCGCTAATCACCGGCCCGCGGGAGGCTGGCGTTATTGCGGTTGTTGTTGTTCAGGCCCTGCACGGGCGCGCCACCGCGCGAGGCGGCATGGGCGGCGTAGGCAGTGGCCTGGACGGAAGACATGGGTCGATCCTGCCGGCCCGCGGCGCCGCTTGCAAGGGGCAGGCGCACGCCGGGCCCGCCGTTCATCGGATAAGCTCGGCGCGGGGAAACACACAGGCGACAGGCCCATGAGGAAGTGGATCGCGCGCGTGCTCGTCGCGCTGGTGGTGGTTCTGCTGGTGGCGGTGCTCGTCGGCTGGTGGCTGATGCGCGGCAGCCTGCCGCGACTGGACGGCGAACTCGCGCTGCCCGGCCTGTCGGCAGCCGTGACGATCCAGCGCGACGGCAACGGCGTGGTGACGGTCGACGCCGCCAACGAGAACGACGCCATGCGCGCGCTCGGCTACGTGCACGCGCAGGAGCGCTACTTCGAGATGGACCTGCTGCGGCGCACGGCCGCGGGCGAACTCGCCGCGCTGTTCGGGCCGGTCGCGGTGGACGTCGACAAGCGACATCGCGTGCACCGCATGCGCGCACGCGTGACGCAGCACATGGACGCGATCCTCGGCGACAAGCGCGCGATGGCGCAGGCGTACGTGGACGGCGTGAACGCCGGGCGCGCCGCACTGAAGGTGCGTCCGTGGCCGTACCTGCTGCTGCGCGCGGAGCCGGAACCGTGGACGCTCGCCGACTCGGCGCTCACCGGCTACGCGATGTACTTCGACCTGCAGGATGCGCGCAACGAGCGCGAACTGGCGATGTGGCGCCTGCGCCCGCATCTGCCCGCCGCGCTGTTCGCCTTGCTGTCGCACGACGGCTCAAGCTGGGATGCGCCGGTCGCAGGTCGCCCGCGCGGGGACGCGACATTGCCCGACGCGGCGACGGTCGATCTTCGCAGCCTGCCGATGCAGGAGAACGCGAACCCCGCCGACGTGCCGGAGCGCCCGGAAGTCGGCAGCAACAACTTCGCGGTGTCGGGCCAGCTCACCGCGGACGGCCGCGCGATCGTCGCCGACGACATGCACCTGGGCCTGCGCGCGCCGAACATCTGGTTCCGGGCGCGGTTGCGTTATCCCGATGCGCGCGCGCAAGGCGGTCGCGTCGACGCCAACGGTTTCACCCTGCCCGGCCTGCCCGCGCTGGTGGTCGGCAGCAACGGCCACGTCGCATGGGGCTTCACCAACAGCTACGGCGACTGGCTCGACTGGCAACGCGTTGCCGATTGCAGCGAGTCGACCTGCGACAGCGCGACGCGCCACGTCGAGATCATCCGCGTGGCCGGAAGCGACGACGTCCAATTCCCCGTCGATGAAACGGCGTGGGGCCCGATCCTGCACCGCGAACGCGACGGCAGCGGCCTGGCGCTTCGCTGGATCGCGCACCAGCCCGGCTCGATGAACCTCGGTCTGGCCGAATTCCTGCACGCGCGCTCGCTCGACGACGCGCTCGCGATGGCCGATCGCACCGCGATCCCGGCGCAGAACCTCGCGATCGGCGATTCGCAGGGCCGCATCACCTGGCGCCTGCTCGGCCCGATGCCGCAGCGCGGCGCCGGTTGCGACGCGACGCAGGTCGTCGAGCCCGAGGCCTGCGCGCCGTGGCCGATCACCACCGCGCACGGCACGATGCTGCCGATCGGCACGGTGCAGCGCCTGTGGACGGCGAATTCGCGCGTGGTCGATGGCGCGTTGCTGGCGCGCGTGGGCGACGGCGGCTACGCCAACGGCGCGCGCGCGCGGCAGATCCGCGACGACCTCTTCGCGAAGGACCGTTTCGCGGAACGCGACCTGCTCGCGATCCAGCTCGACGATCGCGCGTTGTTCCTGCAGCGCTGGTGGACCTTGCTGCGCGAGCGCGACGGCGCGCAGAAAACGTCGGCGCTGCACGAACTCGCGGCGGCCGCATCGACGTGGCAGGGTCGCGCGAGTACGGATTCGGCGAGCTATCGCATCGTGCGCGCGTGGCGACTGGCGGTGCACGATCGTTTGCTGGATGGCCTGACCGCACCGGCGCACGCCGCGATGGGCGAGGCGTTCGAGATGCCGAACCTCTCGCATTTCGAGGGCGTCGCGTGGCCGCTGGTGACACAGCGTCCGGCGAACCTGCTGCCGCGCCGCTTCGCGACGTGGGACGCGCTGTTCGAGGACGCCGCGCGCGAAGTGCGCGACGAGTTGGCGAAGGACGGGCCCATCGCGCAACGCACGTGGGGCGAGCGCAATACCGCGCGCATCTGCCATCCGCTGTCGCGTGCGCTGCCGGGCTTCCTGAAGCCGCAACTGTGCATGCCCGCCGACGAGCTGCCCGGCGACAGCGGCATGCCGCGCGTGCAGGGACCGGATTTCGGCGCGTCCGAGCGCATGGTGGTGTCGCCGGGGCACGAGGCCGATGGAATCATCCACATGCCAGGCGGACAGAGCGGCCATCCGATGTCGCCGTTCTGGGGCGCGGGGCACGACGACTGGGTGCACGGACGTGCGACGCCGTTCCTGCCGGGGCAGACGCGTTACACGATGAGGCTGGTGCCGGGTAAACCGTAGTCCCGGCGATAACCGCGACATCCACCTTGGGCGTCATTCCGGCGAAGGCCGGGATGCGGGCCAGCACTTCCCGGGCATCTCGTCGCTCGGGCATTTGTAGCCCGGGTAAGCGAAGCGCACCCGGGTTCAGACGTGACAGCTCCCGGGTGCGCTTCGCTTACCCGGGCTACAACAGCCCCGCGATACTCAGTCGAGCAGCATCCGCTCGATCAATTCCCGATACAGCCCCGGCAGGCGCTGCAGATCCGCGACGGCGACGTTCTCGTCGACCTTGTGGATGCTCGCATTCACCGGGCCGATCTCGATGCACTGCGCGCCCAGCGGCGCGATGAAGCGCGCGTCCGACGTGCCGCCGCCGGTGCTTTCTTCGGGAACACCACCACCGTAACGGCCCAGCACCGAACGCGCCGCGGCGCGCAGCGGGCCTTCCGGCGTGTAGAACGGTTCGCCGCCGCGATGCCAGCGGATCGTGTACTCCAGGCCGTGGCGGCGCAGCACGTCCTCGCACTCGCGCTCCAGCTGCTCGGCACGCCAGTTCGGGTTGAAGCGCAGGTTGAACAGCGCCTGCAGTTCGCCGGGAATCACGTTGTTGGCACCGGTGCCCGCGTGGATGTTGCTGATCTGCAGGCTCGTCGGCGGGAAGGTTTCGAAGCCGTCGTCCCAACGCCGCGCGGCCAGTTCGCTCAGCGCCGGCATCGCCAGATGGATCGGATTGCGCGCCTTTTCCGGATATGCCACGTGGCCCTGCACGCCGATCACGTTGAGCGTCGCCGACAGCGTGCCGCGACGTCCCACTCGCAGCAGGTCGCCCAGCACCGCCTTCGACGACGGCTCGCCGGTGACGCACCAGTCAATGCGCTCGCCGCGCTTGCGGAACGTCTCGGCGACCTGGCGCACGCCGTCGACGGCATCGCCCTCCTCGTCCGAGGTGACGAGCAACGCGACGCGGCCCGGATGATCCGGATGCGCGGCGACGAAGTCCTCCAGCGCCACGACGAACGCCGCGACGCTGCCCTTCATGTCGGCCGCGCCGCGACCGTACAGCACGCCGTCGCGGATTTCGGGCACGAACGGGTCGCTGCTCCACGATTCGCGCGGCCCCGGTGGCACCACGTCGGTGTGGCCCAGCAGCACCAGCGTCGGGCCGTCGCTGCCGTGGACCGCCCACAGGTTGTCGACGTCGCCGAAGCGCAGCGATTCGCAGCGAAAACCCGCTGCGGACAGTCGGCGCGCGATCAGCGCCTGGCAACCGGCATCGTCGGGCGTGACCGACGGGCGCGCGATCAGCTCGCGCGTGAGCGCGAGGACGTCGCCTGCAGCGTCCAGATCAGCCAAGGGCGCCCACTCCGAACCGCTTCTTGAAGCCGTTGTCGCTGAACCCCTGCGCGATCGCGCCGTCGTCGGTGATCACCACCGGGCGGCGGATCAGCTGCGGGTATTCCGTCAGCAGCAGCTTCCATTCGGCATCCGAACCCGGGGTCTTGCGGTGGTCGGGCAGCGTGCGCCACGTCGTGGACGACTTGTTGATCATCGCGTCCCAGCCGCCGAGCTTGTCCTTCCATTCCAGCAGCGTTTCGGGCGCCTGGCGTTGATCGCGGTAATCCACGAAGGCATGCGCGACGCCGAAGCGCTCCAGCCACTTGCGCGCCTTCTTGCAGGTGTCGCAGTTGCCCAGCCCATAGAGCGTGGTCGCCATCGGGTTACTCCGCCAGCCCGCGCAGCAGTTCGTTGATGCTGGTCTTGCTGCGCGTCTTCGCATCGACCTGCTTGACGATCACCGCGCAGTACAGCGAGTGCGAGCCGTCCTTCGCCGGCAGCTGGCCGGAGACGACGACGCTGTACGGCGGCACGAAACCGTAGGTGATCTCGCCCGTCGCGCGGTTGTAGATGCGCGTGCTCTGGCCCAGGAACACGCCCATGCCGATCACGCTGTGATGGCCGACGACGACGCCTTCGACCACTTCCGAACGCGCGCCGATGAAGCAGTGGTCCTCGATGATCGTCGGGCTCGCCTGCAACGGTTCGAGCACGCCGCCGATGCCCGCGCCGCCGGACAGGTGGCAGTGCTTGCCGACCTGCGCGCACGAACCCACGGTCGCCCACGTATCGACCATCGTGCCTTCACCGACGTGCGCACCGATGTTGACGAAGCTCGGCATCAGCACGACGTCCTTGCCGATGTGCGCGCCACGACGCGCGACCGCGCCGGGCACGACGCGCGCGCCGAGCTTGCGGAAATCCGATTCGCCGTAGCCTTCGAAACGCGACGGCACCTTGTCCCAGTACGGCGCGGGATACCCATCGACGACCTGCATGTCGTTTACGCGGAAGTACAGCAGCACCGCTTTCTTCAACCACTCGTTGACCTTCCAGCCGCCGTCGCCATCGGGCTCGGCGACGCGGAATTCGCCGGTTTCCAGGCCGGAAATCACGCGCTCCACGGTGGGGCGCGTCGAACCTTCGATCTCGTCCAGGGTCAACATCGCGCGTCGCTCGAACGCGCTGTCGACCATGAACTTCAGCTCGTCGACGCCCGGACCGGCCGGCACGGCCTTCTTGCGAACGGTCTTCTTGCGGGCGGTCTTCTTCTGTACAGCCATTCAGCAGTCTCCTTCGAGGCATGCGAGCAGGGCCTGGCGCAGCGCCTGCCTTTGCGTGTCGTCGAGCGCGCCGTCGCGCCCGTCGTGATGGGTATGGGTGATCTGGAACACGTCCTCCGCGCGCTCGCCGAAGGTGGCGATGCGCGCGTCGTGCACGCGCAGGCCCTGGCTGCGGATCGCGTGCGTCACGTCGGCCAGCAGGCCGGGCCGGTCGGTGCACACCAGGCTCAGCATGGTGCGCGTGCCCTGCTCCGTCTGGAGCGTGTCGAACCCGATCTGCGGCGCGATGCGGAAATGCTTCAGGTGCCGCGGCTGCGCGCGGCGCGCGGGCTTGATGCGTTCGAGTTCGCCGTCGAGCGCCGCGCCCAATCGCCCCTCGACGTCTTCCGTCGACGGCGGGCAACGCGGGTCGATCGGCACGACTTCGAAGCTGTCGAACACCATGCCGTTGGGCCCGTCGAGCACGCGCGCCTGCTGGATCGCCAGGCCCAGCCGATCGAGCGTCGCGACGATCGCGGCGAACAGGCCGTCGCGATCGGGCGAATGGATGAAGACTTCCAGCGCACCGGAATGCTCGCCCAGCGCACGCGCGCGAACGCGCGTCTGGCCGACGTCGACGCCGCGCAGCGAAGCGGCCTGCCACGCGATCTGGTCCGGACGCCCGCGCTCGAAACCGATCTGCGGCATGCGCGCGTACAGCGCGTCGACCTGTTCGTCGCCGATGCCCATCGTGGCGAGCATCGCGCGCGCGGCGTCGCGGGTTTCGTTCGCGCGCTCGTCGCCGGCGACGGGATGTTCCAGGCCGCGTCGCAGCGCCAGGCGCGTGGCGGTGTAGAGATCGGCCAGCAGCCGATCCTTCCACGCATTCCACAACTTGGGCGAGGTGCCGGCGATGTCCGCACAGGTGAGCAGGTAGAGATGATCGAGGCGTTCGCGATCGGCGACCTTGCCGGCGAAGCGATGGATGACCTCGGGATCGGCGATGTCCTGCTTCTGCGCGGTCACCGACATCAGCAGGTGCTGGCGGACGAGCCATTCGACGAGGGCGCCGTCGGCCTGCGACAGGCCCATCGTGCTGCAGAAGATGCGCGCATCCTCGGCGCCGAGTTCGGAATGATCGCCGCCGCGCCCCTTGCCGATATCGTGGAAAAGCCCGGCGAGCAGCAGCAGTTCCGGCTTGCGCAGCCGCGGCCAGACTTCATGCGCGATGCTGAAGCGCTCGTCGGCGATGCCCGAAGCGAAGCGCGCGAGATTGCGCAGGACCGCGAGCGTGTGCTGGTCCACCGTGAACACGTGGAACAGGTCGAACTGCATGCGGCCGGAGACTTTCGCGAAGGCCGGAATCCAGCGCCCGAGCACGCCCAGGCGCGCCATGCGTTCGAGCGCGTGCACCGGATGCGGGCCGCGCAGCAGCGCGATGAAACGCTCGCGCAAGGCCGGCTCGGCCTGCTGGAACGCCGGCACGCGCGACAACGATTCGGCCAGCGCGCGCGCCGTGCGCGAATGCAGGCCGCGCACGGCGTCGTGCGAGGCCCAGACGGCGAACAGCGCGAACACGTCGTAGGCATCGCGCGGCCAGTGCGGATCGCGTGCGCACAGGTAATCGCGGCGCAACTCGAATGCGTGGTCGATCGCGACCGGCGTGCTTTCGCCTTCGATCTGTTCCTCGAAACGCTGCAGCAGCCGCTCGCCGATGCGCAGCACCAGCGCGGCGCTGCGATAGAAGCCCTGCATCATCTGCTCGACGGCGAGGTTGTCGGCGTTGTCGACATGCCCCAGGCGTTCGGCGAGCACTTTCTGGTAATCGAAACGCAGGCGTTCCTCGCGCTTGCCGGCGACCAGGTGCAGGCCGAAGCGCAGGCGCGACAGCGCGCGGCGTTCGCGCTCGAGCGTGGCCAGTTCGTCCGCGCCGAACTGGCCGATGGCGACGAGCGATTCCAGGTCGCCCGTACCGACGATGCGCAACGCCATCCAGCGAAGCGTCTGCACGTCGCGCAGGCCGCCGGGGCCTTCCTTCAGGTTGGGCTCGAGGTTGTCGGCGGTGTCTTCGTAACGCGCGTGGCGCAGGCGCAGTTCCTCGCGCTTGGCGGCGAAGAACTCGCGCGCGGGCCACACCAGGCTCGGGGCGATCGCCGCCTGCAACGCGTGCAGGTGTTCGACCTGCGCGATCAGCGGGCGCGCTTCCAGCATCGCGGTGAGCACGGTAATGTCGGCCGCCGCTTCGGTGCACTGCATCGGCGAGCGCACCGCATGGCCGACCGGCACGCCGCCGTCCCACAGCAGCGCGACGAAACGCGCCAGCGCTTCGGCGTGCGCGGCCTGCGCGTCGGGTTCGGCGAGCACGAGCAGGTCGACGTCGGATTGCGGGAACAGCTCGGCGCGGCCGTAGCCGCCGACGGCGAACAACGCCAGCGGTGCGTCGTCCGGAATGCACGCCTTCCATGCGGCGCGCACCTGCGCGTCCATCGCGCCTGCGCGCGCGGCAAGCAGGCGGTCGATGTCGGCGTTGGAGTCGCTGTCGAAGGCCTTGGCGAGGCCGGCATCTACCGTGGCGATGGCCGCGCGGATCGACGCGGCCGGATCGGCACTGCCCTGCGCCGCCGAGGGTTCGTCGACGGCGGCGGGGAGTTCGTTCATAGATCGTTGTCGTCGCCCGGCACGCGGGTGAGGATCTCCACGCCGTCCTCGGTCACCGCGACGGTGTGCTCCCACTGTGCGGACAACTTGCGGTCCTTGGTGACCACGGTCCAGCCGTCGGGCAGCAGCTTGGTGTAGCGCGTGCCCTCGTTGATCATCGGCTCGATGGTGAAGGTCATGCCGGGCTTGAGCACCAGCCCCTCACCGTTGCGGCCGTAATGCAGGACCTGCGGATCCTCGTGGTAGATCTTGCCGATGCCATGGCCGCAGTATTCGCGCACCACGCTGAAGCGCTCGGCTTCGGCGTACTGCTGGATCGCCGCGCCGATGTCGCCGAGCGTCGCGCCCGGCTTTACCGTGCGGATGCCGCGGAACATGGCCTCGCGGGTCACCTCTACCAGGCGCTTGGCCATGACCGACGGCGTGCCGACGACGTACATCCGGCTGGTGTCGCCGTGCCAGCCGTCCTTGATCACGGTGACGTCGATATTGACGATGTCGCCGTCCTTCAGGACCTTGGCCTCGCTCGGGATGCCGTGGCAGATGACGTTGTTGACCGAGGTGCAGACGGTCTTGGGGAATCCCTTGTAGCCGACGTTGGCCGGGATCGCCTTCTGCACGTTGACGATGTGATCGTGGCAGATGCGGTCCAGTTCCTCGGTGGTCACGCCCGCCTTGACGTGCGGCGCGACGACCTGGAGCACCTCGGCGGCCAAGCGGCCGGCGACGCGCATCTTCTCGATCTCTTCGGGGGTCTTGATGGTGATGGGCATGCAGGCATTATGGCCCATCCGCGGTCCGTTCAGGCTTTCCGGACGCCCGAAGTTGCCCGTAACGCACTGTTACGGCTACAATCCCGCGGCTCAGCGACCGGCTTCGTCCGATCCTGACCGCCCACGCCAGGGCGAGAGCGCACCGGCCCCGTCCGGGACGCAGGCGAATACACACCCGCAGCCACACGTCGTGCCGGGGTGACCAAGCCATCAATGGCGAGGTTTCGGCCACGAACGCTGCGGGGAGGCCCAACCCCGGAACCCTCGCCCCCGGCCCTGCCGGCGGCACCGCCCCCACACCGTGCCTTGTCACGCGGGCGGCCGGTTCCACTGCCTTGGAGTTAAGCAATGCCCCAGATCACCATGCGCCAGATGCTCGAAGCCGGCGTCCACTTCGGCCACCAGACCCGTTACTGGAACCCGAAGATGGGTCCGTACATCTTCGGTGCCCGCGGCAAGATCCACATCATCAACCTCGAGAAGACCGTTCCGCTGTTCAACGACGCGATGAACTTCATCTCGGGCATCGCCCAGAAGCGCGGCATGATCCTGTTCCTGGGCACCAAGCGCAGCGCGCGCGAGGCGATCAAGGAAGAGGCCGAGCGTTGCGGCATGCCGTACATGAACCAGCGTTGGCTGGGCGGCACGCTGACCAACTTCCGCACCGTGAAGCAGTCGGTCCAGCGCCTGAAGGAGCTGGAAGCGGCCGAGACCGACGGCACCTTCCAGAAGCTGGTCAAGCACGAAGTGCTGGGCCTGCGCCGTGAGCGCGACAAGCTGGAAGCCTCGCTGGGCGGCATCAAGGACATGAACCGCCTGCCCGACGCGCTGTTCGTGATCGACATCGGCCACGAAGACATCGCGATCAAGGAAGCCAAGAAGCTCGGCATCCCGGTCATCGCCGTCGTCGACACCAACTACGATCCGGCCCTGGTCGATTACGCCATCCCGGGCAACGACGACGCCATCCGCGCCGTGCAGCTGTACGCCCGCGCCGCCGCCGACGCCGTGCTGGAAGGCAAGGCTGCCGCTCCGTCGGCCGCGTCGGTCCGCGAGGAAGACTTCGCCGAAGCCGCCGAGGGCGAGGAAGGCAAGGCTCCGCGCCGCGCCCCGGCCAAGAAGGCTGCCGGCAAGAAGGCCGAAGCGGCCGAGTAAGGACCGCGTCATGTGGCCGCGCCAAGCTGCGCGGCCGCATCCGAGTTTTCGCGTGCGCCGGGTTACGCCCCGCGCACGTCCGGAATCGAAAAGGCGGGCCCTGCCCGCCCTACACCATTCAGAGGTACCCCCATGGCAGAAATCACCGCTTCCCTGGTCAAGGATCTGCGCGAGCGCACCGGCGCCGGCATGATGGAGTGCAAGAAGGCACTCGTCGAAAACAACGGCGACATCGACGCCGCGGCCGAGTGGCTGCGCAAGTCGGGCCTGGCCAAGGCCGACAAGAAGGCCGACCGCGTCGCTGCCGAAGGCCGCATCGCCGTCGCCCAGAACGGCGGCAAGGCCGTGCTGGTCGAGATCAACTCCGAGACCGACTTCGTCGCCAAGGACGAGAACTTCCTCGCCTTCGCCAACGCCGTCGCCAACGCCGCGCTGACCTCCGGCGCGACCGACGTCGAAGGCGTCAAGGCCGCCAAGCTCGCCTCGGGCGAGACGGTCGAGGAATCCCGCGCCGCCGCCATCGCCAAGCTCGGCGAGAACATCCAGGTGCGTCGCATCGCGCTGGTCGACGGCAACAACAACGTCGCGGCCTACGTGCACGGCGGCAAGATCGGCGTGCTGGTCGAGGTCAAGGGCGGCGACGCCGAACTGGCCCGCGGCCTGGCGATGCACGTCGCCGCGATGAACCCGCCGCACATCAAGGCGTCGGACGTCCCGGCCGACTTCGTCGCGAAGGAAAAGGAAATCGAGCTGGCCAAGATGTCCGACAAGGACAAGGCCAAGCCGGCCGACATCCTCGAGAAGATCATCAGCGGCAAGATCGCCAAGATCGTCAACGAGGTCACGCTGTACGGCCAGCCGTACGTGCTGGACACCAACCAGACCGTCGAGCAGGTCCTGAAGGCCGCCGGCGCCGAAGTGGTCAGCATGCAGCGCCTGGCCGTCGGCGAAGGCATCGAGAAGGTGGTGGAAGACTACGCCGCCGAAGTCATGAAGCAGGCCGGCCTGGCGTAAGCCACCGGTCCTTCGGACAGAGAAAAGGCCGCGAGCGATCGCGGCCTTTTCCGTTTCTGCGGCGCGGGGGAGAGGCGGCGCCGCCGGGGGAAGGTCTGGAGAAGCCGTCCGGGGCTTCCCCAGAAGGGACCTAAGCGGCAGGGTCCGCTTCGATCCGGTGGCGAGTCCCGTGGTTCCCGCCAAGTACGCACCCTCCTGGTACGCATGAGTCGTGGCCGCCCAAATGGACCGCCGAAGAAGTGCGCCATCCGTGGCGCGGAGACATCCGTATCCGTCGTCCTGATCCCTCTTCGCAATCCATAACGCGCCCCCGTTCCATCCCCCCTACCCCGGCTACGACATTTTTTTGAAGTCGCGGGCTGAATGGGCGCGAGGCGTCGTGACGCCCAGCCGTCGGGAATGCCCCGGCACTTGTAGCCCCGGTAAGCAAAGCGCCCCCGGGAAGGCGGCCGACGCGCCAGGAATTCCCCGGGTGCGCTCCGCTTACCCGGGCTACACGAGCACCAGCGCGCCTTCGGGGTTTAGAAGCGGTACGCCGCGCTCAGCAGGTAGTAGCGGCCACGCGGGTCGTCGTAGGCGATGTCGTAGCCGCCCTTGAACGGGTCGTAGTTGCGCGGCTCGCGGTCGGTGAGGTTGTCGACGTTGAGCGACAGGCGCCAATGCGGAAGTCCGACGTACGCCAGGTACATGTCGGCGGTCGTCGAGGACGGCGTGCGGCAGCGGCCTGCCGCGGCGTTGAGCGTCGGGCACGTTCCGGAGGGCGACGCGATCTCCACCGGGCCGAGCTGGTGCACGTTGAGCGTGGCGATCCAGTCGCCGATCAACCACTCCAGTCCCGCAAGCACCGAGCGCTTCGGCGAACCGTGGCCGGCGTAATCGAGTTCCGGTGCGTCCGGACTCACCTTCCGCGTCAGCGATTGGAGATAACTGGCGGCAAGGCGGAAGGTGAAATGCCCTGCCGATGTCGTATCGAGCCGGTATTCCGATTGCAGTTCCCAGCCGTCGACCTGCGTGCGGCCGACGTTGGTGAAGTAGTCGTTCACCGCGATCAGGCGTCCCTCGTTGTCGCGCTGGAGCGACAGCGGAAACGCAGCCGGATCGGCGATCGCATTGGTGGTGACGATCTCGTTGCGGCGACGGATGCGAAAGCGGTCCAGGCTCACGTCGAACGACTGCGTCGGCGCCCACACCAGTCCCAGCGTGTGGCTGCGCGAGGTTTCCGGCGCGATGTCGGGGTTTTCGACGGCGCCGTGCGTGACGATGCAGTAATCCACGCCCATGAAACTGGTCGGGATCGCGCACGGCGCGACCGCCGGCGTCGCTTCGACGACTTCGAACGTGCCGCCCGCGATGCTGGGTCGTCGCAGTTCGAACAGCGACGGCGCGCGATAGCCCGTGGCGGATGTCGCGCGCACCGTGAGCGACTCCAGCGGCGTCCACTTCAGGCCGAACATCGGCGAGGACTCGCTGCCGTAACCCTGCCGGCTGTCGATGCGCCATGCGAGGTCGGCGTGCAGCCACGTCGCGACCGGCAGGCTCATTTCGGCGTAGAACGCAGCGCTGGTCTGGCTGTCGTCGAGGCGGCTCTTCTGCGCGCCCAGCGCGATGTCGCCGTCGAGCATGCGCGGGTCGGGCTCGTTGCGTAGCGCATCGCGCGACCATTCCACGCCGAGCGCCGTCTGCGCGTCCCCGCCCGGCAGCGAGAACCACGCACCGTTCACCGCGAAGGTGAACTGGTCGAAGCGCGCTTCGCCTTCGGCTTCCACGCGCGGCGACAGCGCGCGCAGGACCTCGGGCGGGTTGTCGGGCGAGTTGAAGCGGTAGCTGAAATCGACCAGCGCCTGCGACAGCGCGGCGTTGCTGATCAGCCCGTCGATCAGGTTGTCGACGCGGCTTTGATGATGCGAGACCCCGGCGCGCCACTCCCAGTCGCCCCACAGGCCGGACAGGCCCAGATCGAGGTCGGCGGTCCGTGAATCGCTTCGGCTGCGCACCGGACCGACGTCGAAGAACGCGTAGTCCAGCTGGATCGGAATGTCGGGGAACGGATTGTCCGGATGCACTTCCGGCATCGCGACGCCACCGTACAACGGCGCCGCCTGCAGGCTCTGGCGGACCTGGCCCAGGCGCAGCGAGCCGTCGAACTCCAGCGTGCCGCCCAGCGGCTGGCGCAGGCGCAGGTAGACCGACGCGCTCTCCATCTCCGGCTGCAGCGTGAGGTACCGCGGCACGTCCAGGTAGCAGCCGTTTTCCGCCGCGCGCACGTCGTCCGGGCACGCGGGCTGGATGATCGCCAGGTCGAACAGGCTGAAATAACCCAGCGGAATGCGGCGGTCTGCGAGGCCCTCGTCGCTGCGGTCGGCCGTGCGCCAGTCGCGCTCATCGCCCTGCAATGCGTCGCGATGGAAGTAGTCCGCGCCGAGGAAGAAGTTGCCGCCGCGCTGCGTCGCTTCGCCGTAGCTGAGCGACACGCGCCGCTGTTCGGCGTCGCCGCGCTCGGACAGGCCGTAGCGCACGGTGACCTCACCGCCTTCCTGCTCCTTCTTCAGGATGATGTTGATCACGCCGGCCATCGCATCGGCGCCGTAGATGGCCGACGCGCCGCCGCGCATCACCTCGATGCGATCCACCATCGTCAGCGGAATGCCGTTGAGATCGGTGAGGCCGCCGAGGTCGGCCGAAGCCAAGCCGTAATTGGCCACACGCCGTCCGTCGATCAGGATCAGCGTCGCCCGCGGGCCGAGACCGTAGAGACTCGTCGTCGCCGCGGCCGCGAACGGCTGCTGCGAGTTGAAACTGCCGTCGGTCGCCACGTCCACCGGGTGGTGGCTGATCATGCCGGGCTGGTAGCTCAGCAGCTCGAACACCGTCTGGTAGCCGCTCGCCTCGATCTGCGCGCGATTGATGCGCGTCAGCGGCGCGGGCGTGACGACGTCGATCGACGCGCGCGGAATGTGCGTGCCGGTGACTTCGACCGTCGCCAGTTCGACCGGCTCGCGCACCGGCGCGGGCGTGGGCGGCCCGATGTCGGGCGACGGTGCGCGTTCGATCAGGTAGGTGTTCGGCGTGACCTGCACGGCGTGCAGGTCGCTGTCGCGCAGCAGGATCTCCAGCGCGCGCGCGGGCGACAGATCGGCCTGCAGGCCGGACGAATGGCGTTGTTCGACGAGCGCCGGCGCGTACATCAACTGCACGCGGCCCTGGGTGGCGAGGGACTGCAATGCCTGGTCGAGCGACCCGGCGGGAATCACGAAGCGGATCGATGCGGCCGGCGCGGATTGCGCCGCGAACGCCGGCGTCGCGCCCGCGCAGGCGACGGAAAGCGCACCGGCAATGGCGAGGGCGAGTCGGAACTTCCTGGCCATTGGTGCTTGCGCGAGTCAACGTGAAAGTTGCTCACACGATAGAGAGCGCGACCGCGCCGCGCAACGTTTGCTTAACGATTCAGCGACTTTGCGCCATTTGCCCGCTGCGCCGGCGATCGCCCCGTCGTGCGCGCGGCGCCGATCAACGCTCCGCGACGCGACGATGCAGGACGATCTCGTCTGCGCCGCGGCGTTCGGCGCGCAGCGACCAGCCGCGTTCCAGCACCGCGACCAGCGCGTCCTGGTCGCCTGCGTGGAACACGCCGCTGACCGTCAGGCCGCCCATCGACGGATCGGCCAGCCGGACCTGCTGCTTGGAATAGCGGTTCATTTCCGTCAGCAGTTCGTCCAGGCGGCGCTGCTTGAACACCAGGTCGCCCTGGGGCCAGGCGCGCGCGCTCACCAGATCCAGCGGCGCCTTGGCGCCAAGGCGGCCGGAGGCATCCACGCTCACCTTCTCGCCGGGCGACAAGGTGGCGACGCCGCCGCCGTTGCGCGCGGTGACGTCCACCCGGCCTTCGAGCAATCCCACGTCGACTGCATCGTTGCGATGCGCGACCTGGAACGTCGTGCCGATGTCGCGGATCGTGCCCGCGCCGGCTTTCACGAGGAACGGGCGCTGCGCATCGTGGCCGACGACGAACTGCGCGCGGCCGCGCTCGAGCACGACGAGGCGCTCGCGCGAATCGAACGTCGCCGTGAGCTGCGTGCCGGTGTCCAGCAGCACCACCGTGCCGTCGGCCAGCGTCACTTCACTCTGCTCGCCCATGGCGGTGGCGTACTGCTGCGCAACGGCGGCGGTGCGGGGCTCGTAGCGCCACCAGATCGCCGCCACGGCGACGACCAGTACGGCCGCGGCGGCCGCCGGCAGCCACGCGTTGAACGGCCTGGCCGGCGCGCGGCGGATCGCGCGCGTCGCCGCGCGCAGCATCTCGTCCGAGCGCAACTGCGCCGAGAGCGCCTGCACGCGTTCCATTTCCAGCCACGCCTCGATGTTCCGCGGCGATTGCGTGAGCCATTCCTCGAAGGCCGCCCGATCCGCCGGCGTGCAGTCGGGCGCCATCAGGCGCGCCATCCACGCTTCGGCTTCGCCGTCGGCCGGCTGCCACGTCCGTGTGTTCATGTGCGTTCCTCGCGATCGACGCCTTCACGCCTGAGCTTCGAACGAAGCAGCGACAGCGCCTTTCCGATGTGTTTTTCGACGGCCTTCACCGAGATCCCGCAGTGCTGCGCGATCTGGCTGTAGCTCAGGCCATCGATGCGGTTGAGCAGGTAGACCTGCCGGCAGCGCTCGGGCAGTTGCAGGATGGCGGCGCGTACCAGCGCCAGCTCCTGCTCGTGCTCGATGCGCGTCTCGTGCGCGGGCTCCAGCGACGGGAGGCCGACGAAATCCTGGTCCAGGCTCACGTGCGCGAACACCTGTCGCGTCGAATCGCGACGTCCGCGGTCGTGGATCACGTTGATGGCGATGCGGTACATCAGCGGTCGCAGCTGTTCGAACGGCTGCTCGCGGTAACGCATGAGGCGCACCAGCGCTTCCTGCGCCACGTCCTGCGCGTCGTCCTCGCCGATGCGGCGGCTGAGCCACGCCACCAGCAACGGGCGGTGGTCGCGCAGGAACCGGTCGAAGTCGCCCGCGCCCATGGCCGCGTGCGCGTCGTCGTCCTGCGGGCTGGATCGCATCGCGCCCGACGGGGTCATGGCGATCGCCTCGCCGGACGGCAGGGCCAGCCCGAAGGCCGAAAACGATTCGAACGCATGGTAGGGACCGGCGGCTCCTGCGGGGGCGACATCGGGTTGCGCACCGTCCGGATCGCCCCACTCCCAGCCGGCCTCCGCGTCGGAAACCGAGCCCTCAACACCGGACAGCGCTTGGCGCAATGCGGATTTGTAGCATGCGCGCGCCGCCCATGCGGAGGCCCCGGCCGCCTCCTGGCCGGCCGGGTCTGTCGCGAGCGCGTTGTACGGGCGTCCGTCCATGCCTGATCAACGCGAGGGGGCTGCCCTACCCCACCCGCCGCCGTGGCGTGCGTTCAGCTCTGCGACGCGGTTCCCATCGCCTCTGGGATGCGCTTCCGCCGGGTCTTCACGCGCCGCGCGGCGACGCCTTCCGTGTCCGGGCACGCGCCACGCGCGAAACCGGCGTACCGCGGCGCAGACACCTGATCCCGTACAATCCCGCCGTTTGCCCACTCACCACCGAGGCCCCCATGTCCCAGCTCGCCTATCGCCGTGTCCTGCTCAAACTTTCCGGCGAGGCGCTGATGGGGGACGAGGATTACGGGATCGACCCGAAGATGATCGGCCGCCTCGCCCGCGAGGTGATCGAAGCGCAGCAGGCCGGGGCCGAGGTCGCCCTGGTGATCGGCGGCGGCAACATCTTCCGCGGTGCCGGCCTGGCGGCCGGCGGCATGGACCGGGTGACCGGCGACCAGATGGGCATGCTCGCCACGGTCATCAACGCGCTCGCCATGCAGGACGCGCTGGAGAAACTCGGCGCCAAGTGCCGCGTGATGAGCGCGATCAAGATCAACGACGTGTGCGAGGACTACATCCGTCGCCGCGCGATCCGCCACCTCGAGAAGGGCCGCATCGCGATCTTCGCCGCCGGCACGGGCAATCCGTTCTTCACCACCGATTCCGGCGCTGCGCTGCGGGCGATCGAGATCGGCGCCGACCTGCTGCTGAAGGCGACCAAGGTCGATGGCGTGTACGACAAGGACCCGAAGAAGCACGACGACGCGGTGCGCTTCGAGAAGCTCAGCTACGACGAGGTCATCGCCCGCGACCTGCAGGTGATGGACACCGCCGCCTTCGCCCTGTGCCGCGACAGCGACCTGCCGCTGCGCATCTTCGACATGGGCCAGCCGGGCCAGTTGTTGAAAATCCTCAGCGGCGAGCACATCGGCACGCTGGTGCAGGGGCGCAACGGCTGAATCAAGGCAACCGGGCGCTTGCCAGCCGCCGGCTTGGCGCCTCTCAGCCCCTAAGTCAGGGGGCGAATTCGCACCGAAGGTGCGAATGGGCGTATGGGAGCGCGCAGCGGGACCCGAGGTTTGCGAAGCAACCCTTGGGGAGCACAAGCACAGGGCGCAGCCCAGGGGCGCTGTAATAGAGTCCGCCGCATCGCCCATGCCACCATTGAGCGCATGGGCCACGGACACCACCACCACGACCACGCCATCAGCTCGACGCGCGCCTTCGCCGCCGTCACGCTGATCAACCTCGCCTACACCGCGCTCGAGGCGGGTTACGGCTTCGCCACCAACTCGCTGGCGCTGCTGTCCGATGCGCTCCACAACTTCGGCGACGTGCTCGGCCTGGGCCTGGCCTGGGGTGCGGCGGTCCTGGCGAGGCGCGCACCGACCGACCGCCACACCTACGGCTGGCGACGCGCCACGCTGCTTTCGCCGCTTGCGAACTCCGTGCTCCTGGTGGGTTTCTCCGGCGCACTGGCGTGGGAAGCGGTGCGCCGCTTCAATGCGCCGCCGCAGATCCCCGCGCTTCCGGTGATGGTCGTCGCGGCCATCGGCATCGCGGTGAACCTCGGCGCCGCGTGGATGGTGCGCGAGGGCCACGAGCAGGACCTCAACCGCCGTGGCGCGTTCCTCCATCTCATCGCCGATGCCGCCGTATCGCTGGCCGCGGTGATCGCCGGTGCCGGCATGTGGTGGCTGGGCTGGGAGTGGCTGGACCCGGCGATCGCTCTGCTGGTCAGCGTCGTCGTCGCGGTGGGCGCGTTCGGCCTGCTGCGCGATGCCTTCAACGCCGCGATGGACGCGGTGCCGCCGAGCATCCGCCAGGCCGATGTCCAGGCGTTCCTCGCGTTGCAGCCGGGCGTGCAGGCGGTGCACCACCTGCACATCTGGTCGCTGGGCGCGGGCGAGATCGCCATGACCGCGCACCTGGTCCGCCCGATGGCCGGTGCGGATGCCGCCGTCGACCACGACGCCTTCATCGATCGCCTCAACCGCGAACTCGACCAGCGCTTCGGCATCAACCACCCGACCCTGCAGGTCGAGCTGGGCCGCGCGTGCGAACACGACCGCCACGACCGCGCCCCGCACGGCGCGCACGGTCACGACCACGATCATGGCCACGATCACGGGCATGCCCACGCCCACCCGCACGACCGCGACCACGATCACGCCCACTGAACCGGCCGCCTGAACGACGCGCTCACGCCCCGCCACCGCGCTGGCCCGGGCGAGGATGCGCGGCCGCCTATATAATCCCGCGATTACCGCAACAGGACCGGAGCCGGCGATGCTCAACGACATCAAGAAAGACGCACAGACCCGCATGGCCAAGAGCGTCGAAGCGTTTCGCCACGACCTGATCAAGATCCGCACCGGGCGCGCGACCACCGCGCTGGTCGATCACCTGAAAGTGAACTACTACGGTTCCGACATGCCGCTCTCGCAGGTCGCCACCGTCGCCATCTCCGATGCGCGCTCGCTGACGATCACCCCGTGGGAGAAGCAGATGGTCGGCGCCGTCGAGAAGGCGATCCTCGCCTCCGACCTCGGCCTGACGCCGAACACCGCCGGCACCGTGATCCGCCTCAACCTGCCCGCGCTGACCGAAGAGCGCCGCAAGGAGCTGTCCAAGCTGGTGCATTCGGAAAGCGAGAACGCCAAGGTGGCGATCCGCAACATCCGTCGCGATGCCAACCACCAGGTCAAGGAACTGCTGAAGGAAAAGCAGGTCACCGAGGACGACGTGGCCCGCGCCGAAACCGAGATCCAGAAGATCACCGACTCGGCGATCAAGGACGTCGACGACGTGGTCAAGGCGAAGGAACAGGAACTCATGGCCGTCTGACGGGTCAGACCCCGTCGCGCCATGTCCTCCGAACCTGCCACCGCCAACGCACGCACCCCGCGCCACCTGGCCGTCATCATGGACGGCAACGGGCGCTGGGCGGAGCGTCGTCGTCGCCCGCGCGCCATCGGCCATCGCGCCGGCGCGCGCGCGGTCAACGTGTGCATCGACTTCTGCCTCGAACGCGGCATCGAGGCGCTCACGCTGTTCGCGTTTTCCAGCGAGAACTGGGGCCGTCCCGAAGACGAAGTCGGCGCGTTGATGAAGCTGTTCCTCGGCGCGCTGGAACGCGAGGTCGACGAGCTCGACCGCCGCGGCGTGCGCGTGCGCTTCATCGGCGAGCGCGAGCGCTTCAGCGATGCGATCGGCCGCCAGATGTCCTCCGCCGAGGACCGCACGCGCGCCAACACCCGCCTGCACCTGACCATCGCCGCCAGCTACGGCGGGCGCTGGGACATCGCGCAGGCCGCGCGCTCGCTCGCGCGCGACGTGGCCGCCGGCCACCTGGACCCGGACGAGGTCGACGAACGCGCACTCGCCTCGCGCATGTCGCTGGCCGAACTTCCGCCGCCGGACCTGTTCATCCGCACCGGCGGCGAAACGCGCATCAGCAACTTCCTGCTGTGGCAGCTGGCATACACCGAGCTGTGGTTCACCGAGTTGTTGTGGCCCGAATTGGATGCCGCCACACTGCAGCGCGCCCTGGACGACTACTCCGGCCGCCAGCGCCGCTTCGGCCTCACCGGCGCGCAGGTCGCGCCGGCCCCGACCAACGAGATTTCCGAATGACACGAACCCGCCTGCTCGCCGCGCTGGTGATGGCGCCGGTCGCGATCGCCGCGATCCTGCTGCTGCCTACGCCCTGGATGGTCGCGGTGGCGGCGGTGCTGTTCCTGGCGGGATTGTGGGAGTGGTTCGACCTGGCGGAGATCGAGGACACCCTCGCCCGCACGGTGCTGCTGGTCGCCAATCTCGCGGTGATGGTCGCCATCGTCTGGGCCTCGCGTTCGACGACGGCCTACAGCATGGTGCTGTTCCAGCTCGCCTCCGTGGTCGGCGTGGTGTGGTGGCTGCTCGCGCTCGCGTGGCTGGGCCGCTACGAATTCGCCAGCGACCATGACACCTACGCACGCGTGTTCAAGCTCGCCGCCGGCGCGCTGAGCGTCATTCCGGCGTGGTGCGCGCTGGCCTGGATCCATGCCAGCCAGCCCAACGGCCACCGCTGGCTGCTGACCGCGCTGGCGATCGTCTGGGCTGCCGACAGCGGCGCCTACTTTGCCGGCCGGAAGCTCGGCGGCAAGCTGTTCGGTCCGCGCAAGCTCGCCCCGCGCATCAGCCCGAACAAGACGCTCGAAGGCCTGATGGGCGGCGTCCTCGCCGGCATCGTGGTCGGCATCGGGTTCGCGCTGATCGCGGGCGCATCGCCGAACCAGCTGCCGGCCGTCGCGCTGGTGGCGCTCGTCGCCGTGCTGTTCTCGGTCGTCGGCGACCTGTTCGAAAGCCTGCTCAAGCGGCATGCCGGCGTAAAGGACTCGGGCAATCTGATTCCCGGCCACGGCGGCATCCTCGATCGCATCGACGGCGTGCTCGCCGCGCTGCCGGTGTTCGCGGTCGGCAAGGCGTTCTTTGGTTTCTGATCCGATGGTCTCCCATCCCGACGATCGCGATCCTTCGATGAGCGTGCACTGACATGCGGCGCGTCGCCGTCCTTGGCGCCACCGGCTCGATCGGCACGTCCGCGCTGGACGTGATCGCCCGCCATCCCGATCGCCTGCAGGCCACCGTGCTCGCCGCCGGCAGCAACGCCGCGGCGCTGGTCGAGCTGTGCCGCACGCACCGTCCGGCCCACGCCGTCATTGCGGACGAAACCGCCTTCGCCACGCTGCGTGATGGCCTGCGTGATGCCGGCCTGCAAACGCAGGCGCATTGCGGGGACGACGCATTGCAGCAGCTCGTCGCCAGCGACGAATGCGACACCGTCGTGGCGGCGATCGTCGGCGCGGCAGGCCTGCCGTCCACGCTCGCGGCCGCGCGCGCGGGCAAGCGCATCCTGCTGGCGAACAAGGAATCGCTCGTGCTCGCCGGCGAACTGCTGATGCAGGCCGCGCATGCCGGCGGCGCGACGATCGTGCCGGTGGACAGCGAGCACAACGCGATCTTCCAGTGCCTGCCGGACGCGCACGCGCACGCCGGCCTGCGCCGCATCCTGCTCACCGCGTCGGGTGGTCCGTTCCGCGGCCGTCGTCGCGACGAACTCGGCGACGTCACGCCCGAGCAGGCCATCGCCCACCCGAAGTGGTCGATGGGTCCGAAGATTTCGGTCGATTCGGCCACGCTGATGAACAAGGGGCTGGAGGTCATCGAGGCCCACCACCTGTTCGGGGTGGACGGCGATCGCATCCAGGTGCTGGTGCATCCGCAGAGCCTGGTGCACTCGCTGGTGGAATTCGTCGACGGCTCCACCCTCGCCCAGTTGGGTCTGCCGGACATGCGCACCGCGATCGCGGTGGGGTTCGGTTGGCCGGAACGCATCGAATCGGGCGTGTCCGGGCTCGACATGCTCGCGCACGGGCGGCTGGATTTCGAACCGCCGGACCTGGACGCCTTCCCCTGCCTGCGCCTGGCGTTCGAGGCGCTTCGCGCGGGCGGCACCGCGCCAGCCGTGCTGAACGCCGCCAACGAAGTCGCGGTTTCAGCGTTTCTTCAGCGCCGCATCGGTTTCCTAGCGATACCCGCGCTGGTCGAGGACACCCTCGCCGCGCTCCCCTCCACCCCGGCGACGTCGCTGGCGGCCTTGCGCGATGCCGATGCACTGGCACGACGCCACGCCGCACAGGCCGTCGCCGCCTGCGCATGATCGCGACGCGCATGATCCCCAATGGCCTGAGCCCGCATCGTCATGAGTGAGTTCCTCGGCTCCATCTGGTGGTTGATCGTCGCGATCGGCGTGCTCGTCACGTTCCACGAGTTCGGCCACTACTGGGTCGCGCGACGCTGCGGCGTGCGCGTGCTGCGCTTCTCGGTCGGCTTCGGCAAGCCGCTGTGGATGCGCCGCGGCAAGGACGGCACGGAGTACGTGATCGCGGCCATCCCGCTCGGCGGCTACGTCAAGATGCTCGACGAGCGCGAATCCATCGTGCCCGACGCCTTGCTGCCGCAGGCGTTCAACCGCCAGTCCGTGTGGAAGCGCATCGCGATCGTCATCGCCGGTCCGGTCGCGAACCTGATCCTGTGCGTTGCGCTGTTCTGGGCGATGTTCGTCGCCGGTCGCGCCGACTACGCGCCGGTCGTCGGCCACGCCACCGGCATCGCCGCCTCGGCGGGCCTGCGCCAGGGCGACACGATCCTCGCCGTCGGCGATCGCCAGACGCCGACCTGGAGCGAAGCGGTGATGGCCCTCATCCCCGCCGCGCTCGACCATGCCGACACCACGGTGCGCGTGCGCACCGACTCGGGCAGCGAAGCCACGCGCGAACTTCGCCTGTCCGATCTTCCCGCCACGTTCGACGAGCGACGCGCGGTCGAGGTGATGGGCCTGACGCCGCGCTACCTGCTGGTGCCGCCGCTCGTCGGCCGCGTCGCGCCGGACACGCCGGCGTGGGGCGTGCTGGCCGAAGGCGACCGCATCACCGCGATCGACGGCCAGCCGGTCGTCGCGTGGGACGACATCGGCCCGCGCGTGCAGACGCTGGGCCAGCGCGGCGGCCCGGCGATGATCGAAGTCGAGCGCAAGGGCGATCGCCTGGCGCTGGAGATCACGCCCTCGCGCATGAAGCATGCGCAGACCGGCCAGGATTACTGGGGCTTGGGCGTGGCGGCGGCGATCCCGCCGGAACCGGCAAAGGATGCGGTGCTGCGTTACGGCCCCATCGACGCGATCCCTGCCGCATTCCGCGAAAGCGCCCACCAGGCGCACGAATTGTTCGCAATGATCGGCCGCGCCTTCACCGGTCGCGTGTCGGTGCAGAACACCGTCGCCGGCCCGATCACCATCGCGCGCGCGGCGAACATGTCGGCCCAGCACGGCGCCGCGTGGTTCCTGCAGATGCTGGCGATGCTCTCGCTCAGCCTGGGCATCCTGAACCTGCTGCCGATCCCGATCTTGGACGGCGGTCACCTGCTGTATTACCTTATCGAGCTGGTCAAGGGCAGCCCGGTCAGCGAGCGAGCGATGGCCGCCGGGCAGTACGTGGGCCTGGCGCTGATCGCCGGCCTGATGGGCCTGGCGTTCTACAACGACATCATGAACAACCTGGTGCGCTGATGCCGGACACCTGCGTGCGCCGACCTGTTCCAACAGCGACTCCCGCCTCGAACCAACGCCCGGCTCCGGGCCAACACGACCCTCAACCGGACGTATCAATGACGCCAACGCCGCCCCGCCGCCTGCTCGCCCTCGCCCTGATCGCGGCGATGGGCTCGACCGCCCTGCCCGCACTGGCGCAGACGGCCGATCCGTTCGCCCTGGCAGGCTCGCCGCAGTCGTCGGCGTCCGTCGGTTCGTTCACCGTCAGCGACATCCGCATCGACGGCCTGCAGCGCATCTCCGCCGGTACGGTGTTCACCTACCTGCCGATCGAGCGCGGCGACACCATCGACGCCTCGCAGGTCGGCGAAGCGATCCGCGCGCTCTACAAGACGGGCTTCTTCGAGGACGTCAACGTCGGCCGCCAGGGCGACATCCTCGTGGTCACGGTGCAGGAGCGTCCCGCGATCAACAAGCTGACGCTGACCGGCAACAAGGACATCAAGACCGAAGACCTGCTCAAGGGCCTGAAGGAAGCCGGGCTTTCCGAAGGCGACACCTTCGACCGCCTCGCGCTGGACCGCGTGACGCAGGAACTGACGCGCCAATACAACAACCGCGGCAAGTACAACGTCGAGATCACCCCGACGGTGTCGCGCCTGGACCGCAACCGCGTCGACATCACCATCGCGGTGAAGGAAGGCAAGGCGGCCAAGATCCGCCACGTCAACCTGATCGGCAACGAGAAGTTCGACGAGAAGGACATCCTCGACACCTGGGAGTCGAAGGAGCACAACTGGCTGAGCTGGTACCGCCGCGACGACCAGTACTCGCGCGAGAAGCTCTCCGGCGACCTGGAAAAGCTCAACTCCTGGTACCTGGACCGCGGCTACGTCGATTTCAGCGTGGATTCCACGCAGGTCTCCATCAGCCCCGACCGCCAGGACATGTTCCTCACCGCGGGCGTGACCGAGGGCGACCAGTACAAGATCGCCAGTGTGCAGGTCACCGGCGACACGATCCTGCCGAAGGAGCAGATCGAGCGCCTGGTGCTGGTCAAGCCCGACCAGATCTTCTCGCGCCGCCTGCTGGAAATCAGCTCCGACGCGATCATCAACACGCTCAGCAACGTCGGCTACGCGTTCGCGCAGGTCAATCCGATCCCGGACGTGAACCGCGAGAACAAGACCGTCGGCATCAACATGCAGGTCGTGCCGGGCCCGCGCGTCAACGTGCGCCGCATCACCTACAAGGGCAACAGCCGCACCAGCGACGAAGTGATCCGTCGCGAGATGCGCCAGTTCGAAGGCGCGTGGTACTCGCAGGCCGCCATCGACCGTTCGAAGATCCGACTGCAGCAGCTCGGATACTTCGAAAGCGTCGACGTCGAGACCGTGCCGGTGCCGGGCACCAACGACCAGGTCGACGTGGTCTACAACCTCAAGGAAACCACGTCCGGCAGCTTCGTGTTCGGCCTGGGCTTCTCGCAGCTGTCGGGCCTCACCGCGCAGGTGCAGCTGTCGCAGACCAACTTCCTGGGCAGCGGCAACCAGGTGTCGGTGCAGGCGCAGCGCAACGATTACATGCAGCGCTACGACTTCTCGTTCCGCAACCCGTACTTCACCGACAACGGTCTGTCGCTGGGCTACAACCTGTGGTGGCGCGAACTCGACTACTCCGACTTCAACACCGCGCAGTACTCCACCAACAGCGGCGCCGCGCAGGCGGTGTTCGGCCTGCCGATCACCGAGACCGACACGGTCACGGCGATGCTGGGCGTGGACACCAACGAGATCCTGGTCTTCCCGGGCTCCACGCCGGCGAGCATCGTCGACTACGTGCTCGCGATGGATCGCCAGACCTTCCACGCGTGGCGTGCCGAGGTGGGCTGGGGCCGCAACTCGCTGGACAGCTACCTGACGCCGACGCGCGGCATGCAGCAGCGCGTGTGGCTGGAAACCACGCTGCCCGGCTCCACGGCCGAGTACTACAAGCTCAACTACAACATCTCCAAGTTCTGGCCGCTGTCGCGCCACTTCGTGCTCAACACGCGCGCCGAACTGGGTTACGGCGACAGCTACGGCAACGACAAGACGCGCAACCTCTGCAGGACCGCAGGCAACTACAGCTGCGTGGAGGGCGATGACGATTTCATCCGCACCATCACGGCCAGCGGCCTGCCGTTCTTCGAGAACTTCTACGCCGGTGGCGTGCGTTCGGTGCGCGGCTTCACCGACAACACGCTGGGTCCGCGCGACGCCCCGGCCGGCAACCCGAACTACCTGCAGCCGATCGGCGGCGCGTTCAAGACGGTAGGCTCGCTGGAAATGTATTTCCCGACCCTGCTCGATACGCCGGCCGCGCGCGTCTCGGCGTTCTTCGACGTCGGCAACGTCTACAAGGACTACGACGCGTTCGATGCCGGCGACCTGCGCATGTCGACGGGTATCGCGCTGATGTGGCGCTCGCCGATGGGTCCGATCTCGATCAGCTACGCGTTCCCGATCAAGAAGCAGGACACCGTGCGCGACGCCAACGGCAACGTGATCACCGAAGGCGACGAGCTCGAGCGCCTGCAGTTCACGTTCGGCGGTACGTTCTGACGACGCCGATGGCGTCCGTCGAATACACCGCGCAGGCACTGGCGCAGCGCTTCGGCCTGCGCCTGCACGGCGACGGCGCCGTGCCGGTGGACGGGGTCGGCACGCTCGCGCGCGCCGGCGCCTCGCAGCTGGCGTTCCTCGCCAATCCGAAATACCGCGGGCAGCTCGCGTCGAGCCAGGCCGGTGTCGTCGTCATGCGCGAGGACGATGCCGCCGACTACGACCGCACCGCGCTCATCGCGCGCGATCCCTACGCCGCGTTCGCGAAGATCTCCGCGCTGTTCGAGCCGCGCCCCGCGCGCGAGGCCGGCGTACACCCGTCCGCCGTCATCGATTCCACCGCGAGCGTGGACGCGTCCGCGCACATTGGCCCGTTCGTCAGCATCGGCGCGCGCAGCCGCGTGGACGCCGGCGCGATCGTCGGGCCGGGCTGCGTGATCGGCGAGGACTGCGTCGTGGGTGCGGGAACCGAACTCATCGCGCGGGTCACGCTCGTCGCGCGCGTCCGGCTCGGCCAGCGCGTCGTGATCCATCCCGGCGCCGTGCTCGGCGCGGCGGGGTTCGGGCTAGCCATGGAAGGCGGCCGCTGGCTCAACGTGCCGCAGCTGGGCGGCGTGGTCGTTGGCGACGACTGCGAGATCGGCGCGAACACGTGCATCGATCGCGGCGCGATCGAGGACACCGTGCTCGAGGAGGACGTTCGCCTCGACAACCAGATCCAGATCGGCCACAACGTCTTCATCGGCGCGCACACCGCGATGGCGGGCTGCTCGGCCGCGGCCGGCAGCGCGCGCATCGGCCGGTACTGCCTCATCGGCGGCGGCGCCGGCGTGCTGGGGCATCTGGAAATCTGCGACAAGGTCATCGTCACGGCGATGAGCCTGGTCACCAGTTCGATCCGCGAGCCGGGCGAGTATTCCTCCGGCACGCCGTTGATGGACAACCGCAGCTGGCGCAAGAACGCGGCACGGTTCAAGCAACTGGACGCGCTCGCGCGTCGCGTCGGCCGCGGCACAGACTGACCGGCCCTGCTGGGCCATACCCGGCCGTCCGGGCGTCCGCGCACCAGTCGCGGTACGATTCGGCCCTCACGAAAAGCCGGGGTCGCCCGGCACCTGAACCACGTCGCGCACGACGCGCGGCCATCGACGCGCGGGATGCGCTGCCAAGGATCACCATGAGCCACAACGTGCAACTCCCGCTCGACGTCACGCAGATCCAGACGCTGCTCCCCCACCGTTATCCGTTCCTGCTGGTGGATCGCGTGGTGGAGTTCGAGCCGAACAAGCGCGTGCTGGCGTACAAGAACGTGACCGCGAACGAGCCGTACTTCCAGGGCCATTTCCCGGGCCATCCGGTGATGCCCGGCGTGCTGGTGGTCGAAGCGCTCGCGCAGGCCGGCGGCGTGCTCACGCAGCTGTCCAACAACAGCACCGCCGACGGACGCCTGTTCTACCTGGTGAAGATCGACAACGCGAAGTTCTCGAAGATGGTCGTGCCGGGCGACCGGCTGGACCTGGAAGTCTCGCTCAAGCGCGTGATCCGCAACGTCGCCATCTACACCGGCATCGCCAGCGTCAACGGCGAGCAGGTCGCCTGCGCGGAAGTGGTCTGCGCCGAAGCGAAGGGCTGAGCGCATGGCCGCGCCGCGCATCCATCCCAGCGCCGTCGTCGAAGCCGGTGCCCGACTGGGCGACGGCGTGGAGGTCGGCGCGTTCTGCTACATCGGTGCGGACGTCGAGGTCGGCGACGGCACGACCTTCGGCCCGCATTGCAGCGTGCACGGGCCGACGCGCATCGGCCGCGAGAACCGCTTCATCGGCCACTGCGCCATCGGCGGCGAGCCGCAGGACAAGAAATTCCACGGCGAGCGCGTCGAGCTGGAAATCGGCGACCGCAACCTGTTCCGCGAATTCACCACGATCAACCGCGGCACCGGCACCGGCGGCGGCATCACGCGCATCGGCCACGACAACTGGTTCCTCGCCTACACGCACGTCGCGCACGACTGCATGGTCGGCAACCACTGCGTGTTCTCGAACAACGCCACGCTTGCCGGCCACGTCACCATCGGCGACCACGTGATCCTGTCGGGCTTCGCCGGCGTGCATCAGTTCTGCCGCATCGGCGCGCACGCGTTCATCGGCATGGGCGCACTGGTGAACGGCGATGTCCCGCCGTTTCTGATGATCGCGCAGGACGGCTACGGCCGGCCGCGCGGCATCAACAGCGAAGGCCTGAAGCGCCGCGGTTTCGACGCCGACCGCATCAGCGCGATCAAGCGCGCGTACCGCGCCGTGTACATGTCGGGCGGTTCGCTGGAAGACGCGCGCGCCAAGCTCGCCGACCTCGCGGCGGACAGCGAGGACGCACGGGCGTTCCTGGAGTTCATCGACGCGGGCGAAAAGCCGCTGCTGCGCTGAATGCGTTAGCCCGGGTCGCGCACCCGGGATTGGCGTGACAGCCCCCGGGTGCGCTTCGCTTACCCGGGCTACAAGAGCGGATAAAGGGAGTTTCCGCGCCCCTTCAGGCCAAGCGTCCACGCACCCGATATCATCTGACGTGATCGCGGCCCTGCCGCAGCTTCCCGCCCCCATCGCCTTGAACCGCTCCGAATTCCCCGCTCCCGTCGACCGGCCGCTGCGCATCGCCCTGTGCGCCGGCGAAGCCTCGGGCGACCTGCTGGGTGCGGGACTCGTCGCCGAACTGCGCGTGCGCTTTCCGCAGGCCGAATTCGCCGGCATCGGCGGCGACCAGATGCGCGCGGCGGGGCTGGACAGCTGGTTCGACGCGTCGGAACTGGCGGTGATGGGCCTGGCCGAAGTGCTGCGCCACCTGCCGCGCCTGCTTCGGCTGCGTCGCGAATTCCGCGGGCGCCTGCTGGCGTGGAAGCCCGACGTGTTCATCGGCATCGACGCCCCCGACTTCAACCTCGGCGTCGAACGCTGGCTGCGCGAACGCGGCGTGCGCACCGTGCACTACGTGAGCCCGTCCGTATGGGCGTGGCGCGAGAAGCGCGCGGAGAAGATCGGCCGCAGCGCCGATCGCGTGCTGTGCCTGTTCCCGATGGAACCGCCGATCTACGCGCGCCATGGCATCGACGCACGCTTCGTCGGCCATCCGCTTGCCGACGAGATGCCGCTGGAACCCGACCGCGACACCGCGCGCCGCCGCCTCGGCCTCGACGCGACGCGTCCGGTGCTCGCGCTGCTGCCGGGTTCGCGCGTCGGCGAGATCGAGCGCCTGGGCCCGGATTTCCTTTCCGCTGCATCGCGCCTCATCGCGCAGGATCCGACGCTGCAGGTCGTGGTGCCGATGGCGAACGAACATGCTCGCGCGGCATTCCAGCGCGTGCTCGCGGCGCACCCCGACAGCATCGCGCTGAGCGCTTCATTGCGCGTGCTCAACGGCCAGGCACGCACGCTGATGATCGCCAGCGACGCGATCCTGCTCGCGTCCGGCACGGCAACGCTCGAAGCCATGCTCGCCAAGCGGCCGATGGTCGTGGCCTACAAGGTCGCGCCGCTGACCTACACGCTGGTGAAGGGGCTGGGGCTGTTGAAGGTCGCGCACTACTCGCTGCCGAACGTGCTGGCCGGCGAACCGGTCGTGCCGGAGTTGATGCAGCACGACTGCACGCCCGACAACCTCGCCGCCGCCGTCGCGCCGTTCCTGCGCGATCCGGCCGCGAGCGCCGCCCTCGAACCGCGCTTCCGCGAACTCCACCTGCAGCTGCGCCAGGACGCATCCGCGCGCGCCGCCGATGCCGTGGCCGAACTTCTGGGAGCGCCCCATGTCGCCTGACGGCTCGCAGATGGCACTCGGGCTGGCCTCGCGCGACGGCGGTGCGCCGCTGCGCGTGGCCGGCGTGGACGAAGCCGGGCGCGGGCCGCTGGCGGGACCGGTCGTCGTGGCGGCGGTCGTGTTCGCGCCGGGCCGCACACCGATCAACGGGCTGGACGATTCCAAGCAGCTCACCGCGCAGCGTCGCGAAGTGCTGTACGAGCGCATCATCGAACGCGCGCTCGCCTGGCACATCGAGTTCGTCACGCACGAGGAAATCGATCGCCTCAACATCTACCACGCGACCATGGCCGGCATGAGCCGTTCGATCGCATGCCTGCACCATCGCGTCGACGTCGTGCGCATCGACGGCAACGCGTTGCCGCGCGGCCTGCCCTGCGCCGCCGAAGCCTGGGTGAACGGCGACGCGCGCGATCGCTCGATCATGGCCGCGTCGATCCTCGCGAAGGTCTCGCGCGATCGCTACATGCAGTCGCTCCATGCGCGTTTCCCGCGGTACGGTTTCGACCAGCACAAGGGTTACAGCACGCCGGTGCACCTGTCCGCGCTGCGCGAACACGGGCCCTGCCCGGAACACCGGCGCAGCTTCGCGCCGGTGCAGGCGGCCTGCCGCGGCGAGAGCGCGCCGATGGTCATCGACGAGCTGCCGCTTACTGCGATCTCTTGATGATGATCGCCGGGTCGACGGTCCTGCCGTTGGCCTGGATGCCGTACTTGAACTGCTGCTCCGGCTCGCCGGTGATGACGGCCGACAGCTTGTAGCGTTTCGCGACCATGGACGCTTTCAGCTTCGCCACTTCCCGATGCGTCGACTTGTCGGTGAACACTAGGTTGAACGCCGTCGTGCGCTCCGGCGGATCGCGCCAGACCACCGTCGCGCCGCTGTCGATATAGCAGACGTCCGGAGCCGCCGAGGGCGTGCCGTCGGGCGTGTACTGGACATCGACGTACACCGTCATCGGGCCTTTCATCCCGTTGTCCTCGCTCGGGCAGACCACGCCGTCGGCCGCCGGCATGCGCGCGGCGGAGACCGATGCCTGCATCGCCTTGCTGGTGCTGCATGCGGCGACGAACGTGAGCGCGGCGACAGCGGCGACCGCCATCGCGGACGTGATCGTTTTCATTGTTGTTCTCCTGGGATTGGCGCCCGGGGGGAGCGGGCGGGGATGACGGTCGGCTACTGCGCCGTACCGGGTTCGCGTGCGGATGACGGTTCGACCTTCGCGGTCAACGAACGCAGCAGCGGGAGCGCGTCGATGCGCTGCTGCGGAATGCCGTGCTTCCTTGCGAAATCGATGTGCCGGCGCGCGGCGTCTGCATCGCCCAGCCGCGCCATCGTCTGCGCGCCCAGCAGCGCGACCTCGGCGCGTTCGGTGCCGAGCGATTCGGCCTTGCCCTGCAGCGTGCGCGCCTCGCCGGCGAGGTCGAGGTTGGCGGCGTACCACGCCACGAGGGCCAGGCCCTGCGCGTCGTCGGATTTGAGTTGCAGGTAACGCCGGCCCAGCGTGGCCGCCTGCTCGTACTGCGCGCGCGTCTGCACCGCCGTGCTGCCGGCGGCCGTCAGTGCGTCGCCGAGATTTCCCCAGATGCGGAAATCGCCGGGATCGATCTCGCTCGCGTGGCGATACAGCGCGGCGGCCTGCTCGTAGGCGCCCTGGTCGAACTTCACCGAGCCCAGGTTGCTCAGCGCTTCGTAGCTCGGCTTGATCTGCAGCGAGCGCTCGTAGGCCTCGATCGCTTTCGCCGGATCGCCGGTGACGGCGTACAGGCCGCCTAAACTCGACCACAACGCGGCATCGTCGGGCGCGTAATCCAGCGCTTCGCGATACGACGCAATGGCGCCCGGGAAATCGCCACTGACCAGCAGGTGATAACCGCGCTTCTGCGCAACCTTCGGATCGCGCGGCGCCAGTTCGCGTGCGCGTTCGAAGTACGCCATTGCCTGCTCGCCCTGCCCCTGCGCACTGGCCACCGTCGCAAGGCCCAGGTAGGCGTGCACGCGCAGCGCCGGTTCGTCCACCGCGCGCTCGTAGTACGCGACGGCCTGCTTCGCGTTGCCCTGCGCGCGATACAGATCGCCCATCGCCAGGCTCACCTCGTGCAACGAGGGATCCATCTTCGTCGCCTGTTCGCAGGCGGCCTGCGCGCGCGTGAAGGCGTCGCTGTCGCGCGCGTCCTCGAACCGCGCGATTTCCGCCTGGCAGATGCCGGCCTGTGCGCGCGCGAAACCCGGATCGATCGCCAGCGCGCCGCGGTAGAAGTTGATCGCGCTGTCGGCGCCGCGCAGGTCGCCGCCGGCGCGTTCGCGCATGCGCTGCTCGCCCTTGAGGTACGCGTCGTACGCCGCGACGCTGCGGGTCGGCGTCAAACGCCGTGCCAACGACTGGCGCGCGGCCTCGATCTCGCTCGACGGCAGCACGTCGATGAGCGCCTGCACCACTTCGCCCGCGATGTCGCTCTGCAGCGCAAACACGTCGCCGGTTTCCCGATCGTAGCTATGGGCCCACAACGTGAAACCCGTGCGCGCATCGGACAAACGCGCGCTCACCCGCACGCGGGCGCCCTCGCGGCGGACGCTGGCGCCCAGCACGGTCGCCACGCCGAGCTGCGCGCCCATGCGCTTGACGTCGACTTCGCCGCGCCCGGGCGGGCTCGGCGCCGCCACCACCTTCAATCCGGGAACGCCGGCCAGCGCGTCCACCATCTCCACGCCCAGGCCCTCGGCGAAGTAGCCCTCGTCCTTCGCCTCGCTGAGGCTGGTGAACGGCAGCACGGCGACGGAGGCTGCCGCGGGTGCCGGCACGCTGGTGGCCGAGCCCGGCCCGTGCTGGCCGAACCAGTAGCCGCCCGCGGCGATCGCCAGCAGCGCCGCGACGGCCAGCCACCAGCGCCGCTGGTCGGAGGCCTTGCGTCGCGTGGCGAAGTCGCCGCCGTTCGTCGGCACGGGCGCGGCGAACGGCGCCGGCTCGGGCGCGGGGGCGACGGCCTCGTTCGCGGCGGCGATGAGCGCGTCGGGCACGGTGTGGCGGAAGACGGCCACGCCTTCGTCGTGCCGCGCATCCTCCGTCGCATGCGACGGCGAGTCGGCCTCGTGGAATTGCCCGATGAAGCGATAGCCCAGCGCGTGCTGGGTCTGGATGTAGCGCGGGTGCTGGGAGTCGTCGGCGAGGGCGTGGCGTAGCTGGGCGATGACGCGCGTGAGCACGCCCGGCGTGACGTGGCGATGGCCCCACACCTGGTCGAGCAGATCGTCGCGGCCGACCAGTTCGCCGGCGTGGCGCAGCAGGATCAGCAGGACGGAAAACGCCTTGGGTTCGACCGTCTGCTCGGTGCCGGCGCGCGACAGGGTGTGCGCGGCCGCATCGACGAGGATGTCGCCGAATCGATACCGTTCGCCATTCGGCCCGCCTTGGCCTGCACTCCCGTGGGGGGTCATCGGGAAAACCTCATGGTTCCCTCATCATCCGGAGCGGACGATGCGGAAAGGCGCGCCCGGCCATCATGACTCATGGCGGGGGTGGGTGGAGTCTGATCCGGCACCGGAAAGTTCGGTGCCACCCTCCCCCGGAGTCCCGTCATGAACGCCCTCTTCTCCATAGCCAACCCGCTCCCGAAGATCCTGCTGACCCCGTTCGCCGGCCCGACCCGCCGCCGCTGCATCAACGGCTTCCAGCTCGATTCGTCCGAAGTGGACCGCTTCAACACCCTGCTGGCCCGCATCGGCGGACATGCGCTGGAGACCGACCAGCTGGCCTCCGCGGGTCGCGAACTCAGCCGTCCCGGCCGGATGGACTCCGCGCCGCCGTGCATCCGCCAGCGCCTGCGCTGGATCGCCGCCGTCGAGCAGCTCCTGGCCGACCGCCAGTGGCAGCCGGCCAACGACGCGGTCGAGACGGCTTCGGCCATCGTCGACTACGCCCGCAGCCGCGACGACCTGATCCCCGACTGGCTGCCGCAGGTCGGCCGGCTGGACGACGCGATCGTGGTCGAGACGGCCTGGCCGAAGCTGGCATCGGAAGTGGACGACTACCTCGACTACGTCCGCGTCCGCAGCCGCCAGGCGCACCAGCGCGACCGCAGCCCCTCCGGCTACGCCTTCTCGCGGGCCGACTGGGAAGAGGTGCGGTACGAGGAAGCCGTCCTCGCCCAGTACCAGAAGCACATCCGCGAAAGCAGCTTCCTCCCCGAGACCGCCGCGATCTTCCGCGTGCACTGAGCCGAAGCAGCCGCTGGGCGGGGGTGAAGCAGGTCGCTTACGCGGGTGAAGCAGGTCGCTCACGCGGCACTGCCGCGTGACCTGCTGAACGCCCGGCCATGGATGGCCGGGCCGGGCTGTCCGAAGCCCGCACCGTCGCGCCATGGACGGCAACCCCAACCACGCCGTCGCACCCTGGACGGCAACCACCACGCCGGCACCCACCGCATTCACCCCAATAAACGCGCCCCAAGCAAACCCACCGCCTCCCCGCACCGCACCATCGCCGCATCATCCACGTGCATCCCGCCGACGCATGGCGGGACGGCCCGCGCGACGTCGCCGGCCGCGGCGCGGGTCCGGCCTGGCCGGCGAGCGAGGTGTGCCATGCGCATGTTCCACCCCACCCCCACCGCGCAGCCGCTGCCCTTCGACCACATGTACAGCGGCATGGGCGCGCGCGAGAACGCCGGGCCGATCGAGCTCAACGACGCCGCCGTCGTCCAGTTCGACCAGCTCCTGCACGAGATCCATGCCGATGCGTCGCGCGTCGACGCCGACCGCCTTGGGCAGCTGGCCGCGTGGCTGCTGAAACTGCCGACCGAGCAGGCGCGGGAGGTCATCGCGAGCCGACTGGAACGCGTCCGCGAACTGCGCGCACTGCTCGATGACGAGGACTGGGACGCCGACGAAGCCACGCACGCGCGCATCGGCAAGCTGCTTGCGTACATCGACCGCGAGGACGACCTGATCGCCGACCGCATCCCGGTGCTCGGGCAACTCGACGACGTGTTGCTGATCGAACTGGCGTGGCCGGCCTTCGCCGACGAAGCCGAGGATTACCGCGATTTCATCGCCTACCGCGAGATCGCCCACCCCGGCGGCGCCTCCGACGAACGCCGCGCGGCATGGGTGCACGAACGGCTCGACGAAGTCGCGCTGTGGCAGCACGCGATGTGGGTACGCGAGCAGCACTACGCGCCATGGAATCTGCCGCGCGGGTTGTTCAGGGTGTCGTGAGGCGGGGCGCCCGCATCGTTCGCATCCGTCATCCCGGCGCAGGCCGGGACCCGGGCCGTCACGGCGTGGAAAAAACACTGCCGGACACGTTCCCTGCCCAGGTCCCGGCGTTCGCCGGGATGACGCTTCGGGTGGCGACGGGCGCGGTTCGCCCGCCCGAAAATTCAAGTCTTGTCCGCTCCGCCCGGGCTGCTAACCTGACGGCCGCATGCCTGCAGTCCCCTTCGTCCATCTCCATCTCCACAGCGAATACTCGCTCGCCGACTCGACGATCCGGATCGGCGAGCTGGTGAAGCGCTGCGTCGCGCTTTCGCAGCCCGCGGTCGCGCTGACCGATCTCGACAACCTCTTCGCCGCGGTCAAGTTCTACAAGGCCGCCGAAGGCGCCGGCATCAAGCCGATCATCGGCGCCGACGTCGGCCTGGCCGACGGCAACGAGACCGCCGCGCGCATGACCTTGCTGTGCCGCGATCGCGCCGGCTACCTCACGCTTTCGCGCCTGCTGACGCGCGCGTGGATGGAAGGCCATCGCACCGATGGCGTCGCGCTTCGCCCCGAATGGCTGCGCGAAGACAACGGCGGCCTGTTCGCGCTCGCCGGCCGGCACAGCCTCGCCGGTCGACTGGCCACGAGCAATCGCCACGAACTCGCCGAAGCCTGGCTGATGGACTGGCGCGGCGTCTTTGGCGAGCGACTGCACCTGGAACTCACCCGCACCGGCCGCGAAGGCGAGGACGCATTCAACGCGTTCGCGCTGCATGCATCGAGCAAGCGTTCGCTGCCGGTCATCGCCAGCAACGACGTGCGCTTCCTCGATGCCGAAGGGTTCGACGCGCACGAAGCGCGCGTGTGCATCGCCTCGGGCCGCGTGCTCGACGATCCCAAGCGGCCGAAGGACTACAGCCCCGAGCAGTTCCTGAAGTCCTCGCACGAGATGCAGGCGCTGTTCGCCGACGTGCCCGACGCGATCGACAACGCGTTCGCGCTCGCCACGCGCTGCAACGTCGAGATGAAGCTCGGCGAATACGCGCTGCCGGCCTTCCCGGTGCCCAGCGAGCACACGATCGAGAGCTGGCTGCGCGGCACCGCGCGCGAGGGCCTGGACAAGCGCCTGCAGAAGAATCCGCTCGCCCCGGGCAGGACGCGCGAGGATTACGACGCGCGCCTGGACATCGAGCTGGACGTCATCATCAAGATGGGGTTCCCCGGTTACTTCCTTATCGTGGCGGACTTCATCAACTGGGCGAAGGACCACGACATCCCGGTCGGTCCGGGCCGCGGTTCGGGTGCGGGCTCGCTGGTCGCGTGGGCGCTGGGCATCACCGACCTGGACCCGCTGCCGTACGACCTGCTGTTCGAGCGGTTCCTCAACCCCGAACGCGTGTCGATGCCCGACTTCGACATCGACTTCTGCATGGACCGTCGCGACGAGGTCATCGACTACGTCGCGCGCAAGTACGGGCGCGATCGCGTCTCGCAGATCATCACCTACGGCACCATGGCCGCGAAGGCCGTGGTGCGCGACACCGGCCGCGTGCTCGGCCATCCGTACGGCTTCGTCGACGGCATCGCGAAACTCATCCCGAACACGCTGGGCATTTCGCTCGACGATGCGATGGGCGAGTCGGAGGCGTCGAAGCAGGATCCGATGCTCGCCTCGGGCGATCTCATCCAGCGTTACCACGCCGAAGAAGACGTGCGCGACCTGCTGGACCTCGCGCGCAGCCTGGAAGACCTCACGCGAAACGCCGGCAAGCACGCCGGCGGCGTGGTGATCGCGCCGAGCCCGCTGTCCGATTTCTGCCCGCTGTTCGCCGAACACGACGGCGAAGGCCGCGGCCGCAACCCGGTGACGCAGTTCGACAAGGACGACGTCGAAGCAGTCGGCCTGGTGAAGTTCGACTTCCTCGGCCTGCGCACGCTGACGATCATCGACTGGGCGGTGAAGGCGATCAACAAGCGCCTGGCCGACGCCGCCGCGAAGGGCATCGACGCCGGCCCGGCGATGAACCACACGTTCAAGGACACGGCGACGCCGCAGTTCGACATCACCGCGCTGCCGCTCGACGACAAACTCAGTTACGAGCTGTTCGCGCGCGGCGACACGGTCGCGGTGTTCCAGTTCGAATCGCGCGGCATGCGCGAACTGCTCAAGCGCGCCAGGCCCGACACGTTCGAAGACATCATCGCGCTCGCCGCGTTGTTCCGGCCCGGCCCGCTGGGTTCGGGGATGGATCGCGAATGGGTCGATCGCAAGCACGGAAACACCGAGGTCACCTACCCGCACGAATCGCTGGAGCCGGTGCTGTCGCCGACCTACGGCGTCATCGTGTACCAGGAACAGGTGATGCAGATCGCGCAGGTGCTGGCGGGCTACACGCTCGGCGGCGCCGACATGCTCCGTCGCGCGATGGGCAAGAAGAAGCCCGAGGAAATGGCGAAGGAGCGCGCCAAGTTCGAAGCCGGCTGCAAGGAACGCGGCATCGATCCGAAGACCTCCTCGCCGATCTTCGACCTGATGGAGAAGTTCGCCGAGTACGGCTTCAACAAGTCGCACTCGGCGGCGTACGCGCTGGTCGCCTACCAGACCGCGTGGCTGAAGGTGCACTACCCGGCCGAGTTCATGGCCGCCGTGCTGTCGTCCGACATGGACAACACCGAGAAGGTCACCAGCTTCCTCGACGAATGCCGCGTGATGGGTCTCAACGTGCTGCCGCCCGACGTGGACGCGTCGGCGTACATGTTCGAGGCGAAGGACGCGAACACGATCCGCTACGGCCTGGGCGCGGTGAAGGGCGTCGGCCGCGGCGCGTGCGAGGCGATCGTCGAGGCGCGTCGCGCGGGCGAGTTCGCGGATCTGCTGGATTTCTGCAAGCGCGTGGACAGCGGCAAGCTCAATCGTCGCGCGCTCGAAGCGCTGACGCAGGCGGGCGCGCTCGACAAGCTCGGCAAGAATCGCGCGAGCCTCATGCTGCAGCTACCGGAAGTGCTGAAGGCCACCGACCAGCTGGCGAAGGAACGCGAAGCAGGACAGGTGTCGTTGTTTGGCGGCTTCGAGACCGCGGCGCCGGCGTTGCACCTGGACCTGCCCGAAACCGACGAGTGGCCGCTCACGCAGATCCTGCATGGCGAGCGCGAGACGCTCGGCCATTACCTCAGCGGCCATCCGTTCGATCCGTATCGCGACGAGGTACGCGGGCTGATCGGCAACGACCTCAGTGGCCTCGAAAAGATCTGGGAAAACCGCCCCGAACAACGCGGCGGCTGGCGCCAGGAAGTCGAGACCATCGTCGCCGGCCTCGTCGTCGGGCTGCGCAAGAAGGGCGACAGCCAGATGTTCGTGCAGATCGAGGACGGTCGCGGCCGCCTGGAATGCGCGTTCTTCAACGAAAGCTACAGCGAGTTCGCGCAGTTGCTGGTGCGCGACCGCCTGCTGGTGATCCAGGGCGGCCTGCGCGAGGACAGCTTCAGCGGCGGCTTCGCGTTGCGCGCGTCGCGCTGCTGGAGTTTCGAGCAGATCTGCGAGAAGCACGCGCAACGCCTGATGTTGCGACTGGACCTGCGCGAACCCGGCACGATGCAGCGCGTGGACGCGGTGCTGTCCTCGTTCCGCCCGGGCTCCACGCCGATCCGCATGGACCTGCTGGTGCGTCGTGGCGCCGCCGGTTCGCTGGATCTCAACGGCACGCAGTCCATTCGCGCCGATGCGGATCTCGCCTCGCGCCTGCGCGCGACGCCGGGCGTGCGTGCGGTGAAGCTGGCGCTGTCCAAGCCCTGGGCGAATTAAACCGTTTTAACCGGGAACGCGCGCTTTTCCCGTCATTCCGCGCAGGTGGGAATCCAGGACTTTCACGCTTTCTTGAAAGCATCGCAGCCATGGATCGCGATGTCCGCACGAACCGGGCGTATTTGGCTGCTCACCATGCTTCGTCTGCAAGGGTTGCGCGCGAAAGCGTGCAACGTCCCTGGATCCCCGCCTTCGCGGGGATGACGATCAAAAGCAACAGCTCTTGTAGCCCGGGTAAGCGAAGCGCACCCGGGGCCCGGACGCATCCAGCTTGCCTACGCTTACCCGCCTACAAACGCTGGAAGGGGTGCGCGAAAGCGTGAAACGTCCCTGGATCCCCGCCTTCGCGGGGATGACGATCAAAAGCAACAGCTGCACGCCTCAGCGCACAACCTCGACCTTCCAGTCACGCGCCCCGCCCTGCACGTCCAGCGTGACCGTCTTCGCCGACGCGTCATGCTTCCAGCCTGGGATCGCCTTCCCGTCCACGCGCACCGAAGACGGTCGCCGCGACACACCGAACAGCGTCACGCGCGTCGCGTTCCACCACGGCGCGTATCCGTCGTGCGCGACCTGCGCGCCCACCGACGCCGCCGATTCATCCACCGAACACGCATACGCCACGCGAAGGAAGCGCCCGTCGCGATATCCGAACGTCTCGCCATCGTCCTGATACAGCGCGCCGCGGCAATCCTGCGAACCGGCATCGGGCAGATACACCTGCAACTCCAGCGGCCCTTTCGGCGTTTCGCCCGTGTGCTGCACCAGCGCCTGCATCGGGACGATCGCACCCGCGCGCGCATACAGCGGCGTGGGCGATGGACGCGGATCGAGCTTGATGGGCTCCTTCGCCGCAACGAGCCGCTGCGACGTCCCGAACGCGTACCACGCACCGGGCGGCAACGACACCGGGTGCGCATCCAGCCGCTCGTCCACCACCGGCGCGACGAACAGATCGCCGCCGAACAGGAAGTCGCGATCGTTGCCGTAGAACGACTCCGCCTTCGGGTACGCGAGGAACACCGGCCGCATGATCGGCAGGCCGGTGCGCGCGTTCTCCTCCGCCGCGGTGTACAGATACGGCATCAGGCGGTAGCGAAGCTCGATCGCCTCGCGACGCAGCGCTTCATGCTTCGGGCCGTCCACCCAGGCTTCGTGCGGCCGCGTGTCGGTCGCGGCGTGGTTGCGGAACACCGGGTTGAACGCGCCCAGCTGGAACCAGCGCGTCAGCAGCTCCGGCGGCGGCGAGCCGATGAAGCCGCCAACGTCGTCGCCCGACATCGCCATGCCCGACAACCCCAGGCTGAGCAGGTTCGGCGTGCTCTGCGCGAGGTGGAACCAGCTGGCGGTGTTGTCGCCCGTCCACGTAGCCGCATAACGCTGCGCGCCCGCATACGCCGCGCGCGTCAGCACGAACGGCCGCTGCGTCGGCTGCAATTTCAGCAGGCCTTCGTACGTCGCGCGCGCATTGAGCATGCCGTACACGTTGTGGATCGCACGGTGGTCGCGCGTCGTGCCGTCGTCCATGCGATGCACGGCGTCCAGCGACATCGTGTTGCCCGGCACGTTGAACACCGACGGCTCGTTCATGTCGTTCCAGTAGCCCGCGGCGCCCATCGCGGCGAGATCGCGATACAGCCCGCCCCACCAGTCGCGCACGCGCGCCAGCGTGAAATCCGGGAACACCGAATCGCCCGGCCACACTTCGCCGATGTACAGCGAGCCATCGGGATTGCGGATGAAGGCATCGTTGCGCATGCCCGAATCGAACGCCGCGTAGCCGTTGTCCGGATCGTGCTTGATGTGCAGGTCGGTGATCAGCACCGTGCGCAAGCCGGCCTCGCGCAGGTCGGCGATCATCTTCTCGAAGGTCGGGAACTGCGCGCGATCGACGGTGAAAGGCGCATAGCCCTTCTGGTAATCGATATCGAGGTAGATCGCATCGGACGGAATGCGATGCTCGCGCAACGTCCGCGCGATCTCGCGCACCTTCGACTCGGGGTGGTACGTGTAGCGCGACTGCTGGAATCCCAGCGACCACAGCGGCGGCAATGGCGTCCGGCCGGTCAACGCGGTGTAGCGTTCGATCACCTGCGCCGGCTGCGGTCCGGCGATGAAGTAGTAATCGAGCGGTCCGTCTTCCGCGCCGAAGGACAGCGTGCCGTCCGATTCCTTGCCGAAGTCGAAGCTGCTGCGATGCGCGTTGTCGAAGAACACCCCGTACGCGGCGCCGCCACGCAGGCCGATGAAGAACGGGATCGATTTGTACAGCGGATCGGTCGTGCCCTGCCAACCGTACGACTCGCTGTTCCACATCGCGAACGCGCGACCGCGGCGGTCGAGCGGACCGGCCTTGTCGCCGAGGCCGTAGTAATGCTCGTCCGCCGGCATCGACTTCCACACGCGCACGCGCGTGCCGTGTTCGCCCGGCAGCCAGGCCATCGGCAGCGATGCGTCCTCGGCCAGCAGCGCGCGGCCATCGGCGTCGACGAAATCCACGCGCAGCGGCGCGCGGTGGACGATCGCCACCGTGTCGCCGGCCCGCACGCGAACGGCGTCGCGGGTTTCCTCGATCGTCACCGGCGCGGCCTGCGCGCCTTGCACCACGGCCCAGGAGGCGTCGCCGTCGAGGGTTCCCTCCGGCGCGAGGCGCACGCGGAACACGCCGTCGGCATGGACGCTCACCTGCAGCCGCGCCGGCCCGCTCTGCACGACCACCCCGTCGGGGCGACGCTCGATCCGGCCGGCATCGCCCAGATGACGCCAACCGCCGGCATGGGCCGATCCCGCCACCGCGAACACGAGCGCGACTGCCAGCGCCCAGGACATCGCCTTCATCCGTGTCTCCCCTCGAACCCGAGCCCGGATTCAAGCACGCGGGTCGGCGGTCGGCCCGATGAAGACGTTTTCAATGGCCGCAGCGGCGGCCGTACAGGATTCCCATACCGGCAACACACCTCTCGGTACGGTCACCCGCCCTCGGCTAGACTGTCCCACTTTCCGGCCACCGGCCCGAGCATGAATCCGAACTACCTCGACTTCGAGCAGCCCATCGCCGACCTGGAAGCCAAGATCCAGGAACTGCGCCACGCCAGCAACGGCCCGGCCGTGGACGTGGATGCCGAAGTGCACGCGCTGCAGGACAAGCTGCGCATCCGCACCGCCCAGATCTTCCGCGACCTGTCCCCGTGGCAGGTCTCGCAGCTGGCCCGCCACCCGGCGCGCCCGTACACCAACGACTACATCCGCGTGATGTGCGACGAGTTCCAGGAACTCGCCGGCGATCGCGCCTACTCCGACGATGCCGCCATCGTCGGCGGCCTGGGCCGCATCAACGGCCGCAGCGTGGTGATCATCGGCCACCAGAAGGGCCGCGATACCAAGAGCAAGATCAAGCGCAACTTCGGCATGCCGCGTCCGGAGGGCTACCGCAAGGCGCTGCGCCTGATGAAGCTGGCAGAGCGTTTCCGCCTGCCGCTGCTGACCTTCATCGACACGCCGGGCGCGTACCCCGGCGTGGGCGCGGAAGAGCGCGGCCAGTCCGAAGCCATCGCCCGCAACCTGCTGGAAATGAGCGAGCTGAAGATCCCGGTGATCTGCACGGTGATCGGCGAAGGCGGCTCCGGCGGCGCGCTCGCCATCGGCGTCGGCGATCGCACGCTGATGCTGGAATACAGCACCTACTCGGTGATCTCGCCCGAAGGCTGCGCGTCGATCCTGTGGAAGGACGCCGCGAAGGCGAAGGACGCAGCCGAACAGCTCGGCCTCACCGCCAAGCGCCTGCTCGGCCTGGGCCTGGTCGACAAGATCGTGCGCGAGCCCATCGGCGGCGCGCATCGCAACCCCAAGCAGATGGCCACGCGCCTGAAGGCCGTGCTGCTCAACGAACTGGATTCGCTGGAGTCGCTGCCGGTCGACGAGCTGCTCGAACGCCGCTACCAGCGTCTGCGCAGCTACGGGGCGTACGAGGCGGCGTAAGGCCGCTGCTGTTGTAGCCCGGGTAAGCGAAGCGCACCCGGGGTGAACGTAGTAGTCCCGGGTGCGCTTCGCTTACCCGGGCTACCAAATCGGTCTTCGAATCAACCTGCCGGCGCGCGCTCACCACGCCCGCAAATACTGCTCCGGCCCATGCAGCTCGCCGGACAGCTCCTTCGCCGCCCGCCGCGGGAAATACGGATCGCGCAGCAGCTCGCGCGCGATGAGCACGACATCCGAGTCGCCTTCCTCGACGATCGTCTCGGCGTGGTCGGACTTCGTGATCAACCCGACCGCGCCCGTCGCGATACCCGCCTCGCGCCGGATGCGCGACGCGAACGGCACCTGGTAGCCCGCGTGCAGCGGGATCTTCGCGCCGAGCGCCACGCCGCCGCTGGACACGTCGACCAGGTCGATGCCGCGCTGCTTCACGATGCGCGCCAGCTCGATGCTCTCCTCGATATCCCAGCCGCCTTCGAGCCAGTCCGTCGCCGACACGCGCAGCCACAGCGGCAGGCGCTCCGGCCAGACCTTGCGCACGGCGTCGATGACTTCCAGCAGCAGGCGCGTGCGGTTCTCGAACGAACCGCCGTACTCGTCGGTGCGATGGTTCGACAGCGGCGACAGGAACTGGTGCAGCAGATACCCGTGCGCGGCGTGGATCTCCGCGATCTGGAAACCCGCGGCCTGTGCACGCCACGCGGCGCAGGCGAAATCGTCGACGACGTTGCGCAGCTCGCTGGTCTCCAGCGCGCGCGGCACGGGCGAGGTTTCGCTGAAGGCGACCGCGCTCGGCGCGACCGGCGTCCAGCCGCCGTCGTCGGGCGTCACCGCGATGCCGCCCAGCCACGGCGGCGCGGTGCTCGCCTTGCGGCCCGCGTGCGCGAGCTGCACGCCCGGCACCGTGCCCTGGCTCCCGACGAAGCGCGTGATGCGCGACCACGCTTCGGCTTGGCGATCGTTCCACAGGCCGGTATCGGCCGGCGAAATGCGGCCTTCGGCGGAGACGGCGCTGGCCTCGGCGATGATCGCGCCGGCGCCGCCGACCGCGCGGCTGCCCAGGTGCACCAGGTGCCAGTCGTTGGGCACGCCGTCGACCGCGGAGTACTGGCACATCGGTGCCACCACGAGGCGGTTGCGCAGGGTGAGCGCGCGTTGTTCGAACGGGGTGAAAAGACGGGACACGACGGACTCCTGCGAAGCGGCAACGGGGGATGGAGGCATGGTGCGACCGCCGCGCCGGCGATGCAGCCCCATCGGTGGGTTGCTGCATTCCACGTCCATGGCACCATCGCGCGATGCCCGCCCCGCCCACCGCCGCCCTGCACGATCTCCCGCCGGCGCCGCTCTGCGTGGGTTTCAGCGGCGGCCTCGATTCGACCGTGCTGCTGCACGTGCTGGCGGCGGCGGGGTCGCCTCACGGGCTGCGCGCGATCCACGTCCACCACGGGCTCCACGCCGAGGCCGACCGTTGGGCCGCGCATTGCGAACGCGCCTGCGAAACGCTCGGCGTTGGGCTGACGGTCATCCGCGTGAACGTCGCGCCGACGGGCGAAGGTCCCGAAGCCGCTGCCCGCGCCGCACGCCACGCCGCGTTCGAATCCTCGCTTTCGTCCGGCGAAGTGCTCGCGCTCGCGCACCATCGCGACGACCAGGCCGAGACCTTCCTGCTGCGCGCGCTTCGCGCGTCGGGGCCGGAGGGTCTCTCGGCGATGCGACGCTGGCGATCGTTCGGACCGGGCCGCATCTGGCGGCCATTGCTCGACGTCGATCGCGACGCGCTGCTTGCCTACGCGCAGGCGCACGGGCTCGCGTGGATCGACGATCCCAGCAACGCCGACACGTCGTTCGACCGCAATTTCCTGCGCCAGCGCGTGATGCCGTTGCTGCGCGAGCGCTGGCCGCACGCGGCCGATGCGCTGTCGCGCTCGGCGGCGTTGTGCGCGCAAGCCGATGGGCTGCTCGACGACGAGGATGCGCGGGCATTCGCGCACGTCGGCACGGCCGATCCGCGCTGCCTCTCGCGCACGCGCCTGCTCGCGCTCCCGCAGGCGCGGCGCGCACGCGTGCTGCGGCGCTGGATCCAGACGCTCGCGTTGCCCGCGCTGCCCGCCAACGGCATCGAGCGCATCGAGCAGGAAATCCTGGTCGCGCGCGATGACGCGGATCCGACATTCCACTGGCGCGGTGCCACGGTGCGCGCCTGGCGCGACCTGCTTCACGCTGACGTGGCGCGCCCTTTGCTGCCGGACGACTGGAGCGTCGACTGGGACGGACGCACGCCGCTCGCGCTTCCCGGCGGCGACCGGTTGGCGCTCGAAGGCACGGCAGGCTTCGACGCCGCCGTGCGGGTGCACGCGCGGCAGGGCGGCGAACGCCTGACCCGCACGGGGCGTTCGCATTCGCACGCGCTCAAGCACGTCCTGCAGGAACTGGGCGTGACGCCGTGGGAGCGCGAGCGCCTCCCGCTGCTGAGCGACGGCGACGGCGAGCTGCTCGCGGCGGGCGATCTCATCCATTCGGCGCGCCTGGATGCGTGGCTTCGCGAACGCGGCGCACGGCTCACTTGGGATCGCGACGGCGCGGCCCACGCCGCAACCGCCGCGGCCGGCAATTGACCCTCGCCGGGGCCGGTCGCACACTTCCCGCATGCCACGCACCCCCGCCCAAGACGACACACCGTCCACCTCGCCCGTGAGCGATTTCGAGCAGTCGCTCGACGCGCTCGAGCAACTGGTCGAGAAGATGGAACACGGCGAAATGAGCCTGGAAGACTCGCTGGCCGCCTACGAGCGCGGCGTCGGCCTCTACCGCCGCTGCCAGAGCGCGCTGGAAGAAGCCGAGCTGCGCGTGCGCCTGCTGAGCGATCCGCAGAATCCCGCGACCGCAGAGCCCTTCTCCGCGCCGCCCGCGCAGGATGCCGGCTCGTCCAGCCGCGGCGATGTCTGATCTGGCGCGCTGGCGCGAACGCGCCGACGCCGCACTGCAAGGCGCCCTGCCCGACCCGCACTCGCCGCCGCAATGGCTGCACGCCGCGATGCGGCATGCGGTGCTGCTCGGCGGCAAGCGCATGCGTCCGCTGCTGGTGTACGCCGCCGGCTCGGCGTTCGGCGCCACGGTCGACACGCTCGATGCCCCGGCCGTCGCGGTCGAACTGATCCACGCGTATTCGCTCGTGCACGACGACCTGCCCGCGATGGACGACGACGCGCTGCGTCGCGGGCAGCCGACGGTGCACGTCGCGTTCGATGAAGCCACGGCCGTGCTCGCCGGCGACGCGCTGCAGTCGCTCGCGTTCGAGGTGCTGGCCGATGCGGATGTGGGCGCGGACACGCGCGTGGACCTGCTGCGCACGCTCGCCCGCGCGTCCGGCGCCGCCGGCATGTGCGGCGGCCAGGCGCTCGACCTGGCGGCCACCGGCAATGGCGGCTCGCTGTCGGTGCATGCGCTGGAAGAACTGCATTGCCTCAAGACGGGCGCGCTGATCCGTGCGGCGGTGCGCATGGGCGCGCTGTGCGGCGGTGCGTCGGCGGACGAGCTCGCATCGCTGGATCGTTACGCCTCGGCGCTCGGCCTCGCCTTCCAGGTGCGCGACGACATCCTCGACATCGAGGGCGACAGCGCCACGCTCGGCAAGACCGCCGGCAAGGACGTCGCGCAGGACAAGGCGACCTTCCCCGCCCTGATCGGCCTGGACGCCTCGCGCGCGCGCCTGGACGAGCTGCGTCGCGCGATGGACGACGCGCTCGCCTCCTTCGGCGAGCGGACCGCTGCGCTTGCGGCGCTGGGGCGACTGGCGATCGAACGGGATCGCTGAGCGGTTCCTCGCTGTCTTGGCTCCGGTAGCCCGGTAAGCGAAGCCCGCCCGGGACAGGTGTTGCCCGCGCCAGTGCCCCGGGTGCGCTTCGCTTACCCGGGCTACAAAAGCAGGTTCGCTGGCTCACAAACAAAAACGCCCGCCTCATGGAGGCGGGCGTTCTCGCACTCCCGATATTCGAAAGCGCGTTACTTCACCAGGCGCATCGTGAACGGGTAACGGTAGGTCACACCATCGTTCGCCTTGATCGCCGCGATGATCGTGAAGACCAGCCACGCGATGCCGATGACGAACCACGCCGGGATCGCGATCAGCAGGCCGATGCCGAGCGTCACGAACACCAGCACCCACAGCGCGAAGAACACGATCGCGACGGTGATGTTGAAGTTCAGCGCTTCCTTCGCCTGGTCGTCGACGAAGGGCATGGTGTCCTTCTTGACCAGCCAGATGATCAGCGGGCCGAGGAACGTGCCCCAGCCGCCGACGCCGGAGGTCAGCACCGCCCCGGCGATCGCCGACAGGTGCGCGAACATCGCCCACTGGCGCTGGTCCGACGACACGCCGCTGGGGTGTTCCGACGACGGGGGCGGCGGTGGCGCCGAGGTCTGGCTGGGGTCGATCGGGTTCTCGCTCATGGCCTGCTCCTGGCGGATTTCCTAAAGGGGAACTGAACCACTTTCCGACGCGGCGCCAGACAGGTCAAGAGACAGGTCAAGCGACGCGCGGGGAGCTACCGCCCATCACTCCGATTCGGACTCGCCCGCCACCGTCATGCGGCCGATCAGGATCGAACCGGTGCGCACGTGCGAGCGCGGATCCACGTCGGTGCCGACGGCTTCGATGGCCGCGAACATCGACTTGAGGTTGCCCGCGACGGTGATGCCGTCGACCGGGTACTGGATCTGCCCGTTCTCGACCCAGAAGCCGCCCGCACCGCGCGAATAATCGCCGGTGACGTTGTTCACGCCCTGCCCCATCAGCTCGGTGACGAGCAGGCCGCGGCCCATGCCGCGCAGCAGCGATTCCTGGTCGCCCGCGTTCGCGGCGACCTGCAGGTTGTGCACGCCGCCGGCGTTGGCCGTGGTCGACAGGCCGAGCTTGCGCGCCGAATAGCTGCCCAACACGTAACGCTGCAGCACGCCGCCGGTCACCAGCGGCGATTCACGCGTGGCCACGCCCTCGGCATCGAACGACGCGGAGCGGAAACCGCGCGGCAGGAACGGCAGTTCCTCGATGCCGAACCACTCCGGGAACAGCTGCTGCCCGGCGCTGTCGACAAGGAAACTCGCGCGGCGATAGAGCGCGCCCCCCGACACGGCGCCGAGCAGGTGGCCGATGAGCGAGCGCGCCATTTCGGCCGAATACAGCACGGGGTAATCGCCGGTGGGAATCTGCCGCGGCGCCAGGCGCGAAGCCGCGCGTTCGGCGGCCTTGCGGCCGATCGTCGTGGCCGATTCCAGGTCGTCCGCCGACAGCCCGATGCTGTACCAGCCGTCGCGCTGCATCGCGTCGCCGCGACCGGCGATCAGCGCGCAGCCGATGCTGTGCTGCGTGCTGCGCTCGCGCCCGATGAAGCCGTGCGAGTTCGCGTAGACGCTGATGCTTTCGCCCGTGCCGACCGAGGCGCCGTCGGAGTTCTCGATGCGGCGATCCGAATCGCGGCCGGCCTGCTCGCAGGCGAGCGCGAGGTCCAGCGCGCGGTCGGCGTCGATGATCCACGGGTGCCAGGAATCGAACTCGCGCAGGTCCGTCGCCATCAGGTTCGCTTCGGCCAGGCCGGCGGCGGCATCGTCCTCGGTGTGGCGCGCGATCGCGCAGGCCTGCTCGACGGTGGCGTCGAGGCTTTCCTCGCGCAGGTCGGCGGTGCTGGCGCTGCCCTTGCGCTGGCCGAAGTAGACCGTGACCGAGATGCCGCGATCGCGCGTGGATTCGACCGTCTCGACCTCGCCCATGCGGACGTTGACGTTGAGGCCCGATTCCTCCGAGCACGACACTTCCGCCTGCGTGGCGCCGCGCGCGCGGGCGCTCTCCAGCAGGCGCTGGGACAGCCCGGCGAGCGCGTCCAGGCGCGCGTGGCTGTCGCCAAGGGAAGCGGCGTAGGCGGGGAGGTTCTGGGGGACGATCTGGCTCAAGTGGTGGTCCTTTTCGAAAGCGATCCGGTACGGATTCGGGCGCCGGATGAACGCGGATTTCGCGCAATGTGTGCTTTATCCGTGGTCATCCGCGAAAATCCGCGTCCGACAGTTCTTTTGCAGCAGGTGCGCCATGCGCGGTAGAGACGAGGAAACCGGCGAATTCTTCAGCCCCAGTCGCAGCCAGAACCGGCGCGAGGCGCTGGAAGTGCTGGCGCTGGGCGAGAAGCTGGTCGCGCTGACCGAGGCGCAGCTGGCCAAGCTCCCGGTGCCCGAGTCGCTGCTGCCGCACATCCGCGAGTGCAAGCGCATCACCGCGCACATCGCGCACAAGCGCCAGCTGGCGTACCTGGCCAAGCAGATGCGTCGCGAGGACGACGAGGTGCTGGAGGCGATCCGCGACGCGCTCGACGAAGACGGCGAAGCGGCCCGTCGCGAAGTCGCGGCGATGCATCGCGTCGAGGCCTGGCGCGAGCGCCTGCTGGCCGACGGCGACGCCGCGCTGGCGCAGTTGCTCGACGAATACCCGGCCGCAGATCGCCAGCACCTTCGCGCCCTGGTGCGCAGCGCGCTGGACGAGCGCCGCAAGAACAAGCCGCCGCGTGCGTTTCGCGAGTTGTACCGGGCGCTGCGCGAGCTGATCGTCGGTGGCGCGTCGAACGAGGACGACGTCGAGGAATCGGACGAGTCGCTCGAGGACGACGAGCGCTGAAATGCGCAACGAATGACGCTCCCCTCTCCCGCTGGCGGGAGAGGGGTTGGGGGTGAGGGCAACCGCGCCGTCACTGTTCATTGCACTTGCAGCGTCGGCCCTCATCCGCCCTCCGGGCACCTTCTCCCGCGGACGGGAGAAGGGAAAAAGCAGGGGCTGTCGCCTGACGCCGGGTTCACGCCTGCGTACCGCCCACCGTCAGCTGGTCGATCAGCAGCGACGGCTGGCCGACGCCGACCGGCACGCTCTGGCCGTCCTTGCCACACACGCCGACGCCTTCGTCCAGCGCCAGATCGTGGCCGATCATCTTCACGCGCTGCATGGTTTCCGGGCCGTTGCCGATCAGCGTGGCGCCCTTCACCGGCGCGGTGATCTTGCCGTCCTCGATCAGGTACGCCTCGGTCGCGGAGAACACGTACTTGCCGTTGGTGATGTCCACCTGCCCGCCGCCGAAGTTGACCGCGTAGAGGCCCTTCTTCACCGAACGGATCATGTCCTGCGGATCGTCCTGGCCGGCGAGCATGTAGGTGTTGGTCATGCGCGGCATCGGCAGGTGCGCGAAGGATTCGCGACGGCCGTTGCCGGTCGGCGCCATGCCCATCAGGCGCGCGTTGAGCGTGTCCTGCATGTAGCCCACCAGCACGCCGTCCTCGATCAGCGTCGTGCAGTTGGTCGAGGTGCCTTCGTCGTCGACGTTGAGCGAACCGCGACGTCCCGGCAGCGTGCCGTCGTCGACGATGGTGACGCCCGGCGAGGCGACGCGCTGGCCCAGGCGGCCGGCGTAGGTTGAGGTGCCCTTCCGGTTGAAGTCGCCCTCCAGGCCGTGGCCGACGGCTTCGTGCAGCAGCACGCCGGTCCAGCCGTTGCCGAGCACCACCGGCATCACGCCGGCCGGCGCATCGACCGCTTCCAGGTTCACCAGCGCCACGCGCAATGCTTCGCGCGCGAGGGTTTCGGGCTTGTCGCCATCGAGCAGTTCGGCATAGCTGTAGCGACCGCCGCCACCGGCGTAGCCGCTTTCGCGACGGCCGTTGTGTTCGACGATGACCTGCACGTTGAGGCGGACCAGCGGACGCACGTCGGCGGCGAGCAGGCCGTCGCTGCGCGCGACGAGGATCGTGTCGACGCCGCCGGACAGCGACACCATCACCTGCTTCACGCGCGGATCGGCGGCGCGCAGCATGCGGTCGATGCGACGCAGCGCTTCGACTTTCGCCTCGTTCGCGTAACCGTCGATGGGATCCTCGGGCACGTACAGCTCGCGACCGCCGCCGCGCACCAGCGCATGCGGCGCCTGCACCGAGCCGTCGCGCGCGATGGCGCGCGCGGACTTCGCCGCAGTCAGCAGCGCCTGCGTGTTGATTTCGTCCGAGTACGAAAAGCCGGTCTTCTCGCCGCTGATCGCGCGCACGCCGACGCCCTGCTCGATCGAGTGCGCGCCGTCCTTGACGATGCCGTCTTCGACCGTCCAGCTCTCGCGACGCGCGTGCTGGAAATACAGATCGCCGAAATCCACGCCGGGGCCCAGCAGCGTGCCGAAAGTGCGTTCGAGGCCGACCGCATCGAGGCCGGCGGGCAGCAGCAGGCGGTTTTCGGCGATCTGGATGGGAAGGGTCATGCGGGTTCTCGGGAAGCGGGACGAGGGCCCACCGCGTCGCACGGATGCGCGTTTTCAGCCGGGATGGCCCCGGACGGCGGCGGGCGGGTGGTCAGGAAGGAGATGGTGGCACAAGGAGCCAACGCAACGGGTTTCGCGGCGCGGCCGGGCTGCGATTCAGGCCGGGCCGCGGCCTCTCGCGTGGTTCAGCTCTCCGGCGGCGGCTCTTCGGCCTTCGCCTGCCCGGACTGCCCGCTGACCACTTCGACCTTCGGCTCCTTCCACGGGCCGGTGACGCGGTACGTGCGCGAGGCCATCTCGCCGATGGGCTTCTGCAGCACCGCGTTCGCGGCCGCGCCGATCGCCGCACCCACCGGGCCCGCGGCCAGCGCGCCGGCGACGGTCAGCAGGTTCGCGGCCTTGGGGCGCACTTCGATGGTCTGGTCGAAGGTCTGCGCGCGCAGGTTCGCCTCGCCTCGGATGCCGATGGACGCCGCGGGGCCGTCGATGGAGAGCTGGTCGCTGCGCGCCATGCCGCCGGCGAAATTCACCTTGCCGCCGGCGCGGTTGAACGCGAAGCCCTTATTGAAGAAGTCGCGGAAATCCAGCATGAGCCGGCGCGGAAGCTGCGCGAGGCTCAGCAGCCCGAGCACGCGGCCTGCGCCGGGTTCGACTTCCAGCAGGCGGCCGTCGCGGATGTCGGCTTCCAGGCTGCCGTCGAGCGAGGCGACGTTGAACGCCGCCGGGCTGCCCGCCCAGCCGGCATCGAAGTGCATCGTCCCGACGCCGCCGCCCAGTTGCTGGCCCATGCCGAAACCGGCGAGCAGGCTGCCCAGGTCCTGGCTGTCGATCTTCACGTCGAGCTGCGTGCGCGCGGTGGAACCCATGCCGCTCCAGTCGCCGCTCGCATCGATGCGCTGCTTCTGCGCGCGCATCTGCACCTGTTCGATGCGCATGCCGGTCGCGGTCGGCACCGTGCGCAGTTTCGCTTCGCCCAGTCGCGCGTCGGACACGCGCAGGTCGGCGATGTCGATGGTCAACGCCGGGATCTTCGCCGGATTGAAGTCGCCGTCGGCCGGGGGCGCGGACGCGGGCGGCGCCGGCATGCCGGCCGGCGGCGACGGGCGCTTGGGCGCGTGCCAGAACATGCGGTCGAACCGACCGGCGATCGTCGCGCCATCGCCGGCGGGAATCAGCACCGCGCCTTCCAGCGCCGCCCCTTCGGCCTGCACTGCGGTCGCACCGTTCGCGGCGGGCACGACGACCAGATGCGTATCGGGAAACACGCCGCCCAGCAGGTTCAACTTCTGCGCGGTGACGTCGATGCGTTGCAGCGCCAGGCCTTCGCCGCCGCTGCCGCCTTCCAGCAGCGCGATCCAGTCGATCGCATCGAGCATCGCGGCGCGTCCCGTCGCGACCAGTCCGCGTACCGGCGGCACGTCGTCGACGCGGTTCGTGCCGAGCGCGAGGCGCACGCCGGTCTGGCTCTTGCCGGTCGCGTCCGTCGTGCTGCGCGCGCGCACCGCGATGACGTTGCCGAGGTTCACGCGGATGTCGCCGCTGCCCATCGGCAACGGGGTTTCGACCGACGTGGCGAGCGACTCGCCCGCGGCCTTCTTCAACGGCTCGGGCAACGTGAGCGCGGTGCCGACGAGGTTGGTCTGCAACTGCAGCAACGTCGGCGCGGTCTTGCCCGGCGCTGCCTTCGGAATCGCGATGCCGACCGTCCACGCCGAACGGCCGTCGACGTGCGGTTTCAGCCACGCCATTTCCGGTGCGCGATCGAGCAGTTCCTTCGCCGACATCTGCGCGTCGAGGCCGGCCTCGAACACGTTGGTCCTGTCGCGGACGAAGTCGTTGCCCGCGCGCAGCGACAGCGCGCCGGGCTGGCCTTCGTGCAGCACCTTCAGCCCTTCGGCGCGGAAGCCGCCGCGCGCGTATTCGGCCTTGCCGCTGACCTGTTCGAACGCGAGCTTCCAGCGCGGGTCGGCAAGCTTCGCCTTCTCCAGCTGCACGGTGCCCTTGATCGCCGTCTGCTGGTTCGGACGCAGCGGCATGTCCATGTCGAAACCGACCTTTGCCGGGCCGCTCGCGACCACGTTCTTCAGCGTGTCGGCGTTGTCCTTCTGCAACGGACTGTGGCGCAGCAACTCGAGCAGCTGCGCGGCATCCGCGCTGCCCTGCGCCTGCACCGTGAGGTCGCCGTCCTTGTAGTGGTCGATGCCGGCGCGGATCTGCGGGATCGCGACGCCGCCGAGCCGCCCCTGCCCGTGCACGGTGAACCCATCGGCGATGAAGGCGACGTCCGCGTCGAGGCCTTCCACCGCCGGCCAGTCGGGCTGGAACTTCACCACGGCCTGGTCGAGTTTCGCGGTCGCTTCGAACAGGCCGTTGCGATCGCGGAACGGCCAGTCGTCCAGATCGCCCGACACCACCGCATGGCCGTCGTGCAGGCGTCCGCCGACCAGCGCGGAGTCGAGCCACGCGACGACCTTGGGCGCCATCAGGTGACGGACCCAGAAACCTTTCGCGACCGGCACCTGCGCTTCGTCGATGTCGGCGGCGATGTCGATGCGCGGACGCGAGCCGTCGCCCTGCCACCACATGCCGCCGCGCGCCCGCACGCCGAATCCCTGTCCCTTCACCCACAGGTCCGGCGTGCCGATGCGCCAGCCCGCGCCTTCGCGCCAGCCGCCGACGGAACCCTGCAGCGACACCGTGTGTGCGACGCCGAAACCACGCGGCCAGTCGAAGCGCATCTGCGAGGCGGGATCGAACTGCAGCGAGAAGCCGTCCGCATCGCCGAGGAACTGTCCTGCAAGTCCGCTCAGGCCCGGCGCATTGCCGACGGCATCGAAACCGAACGCGGCAACGTGCGCCTGCGCGCGCAGCGCGCCGCCGCGCACGCCGGTGACCTCCACGTCCTGCAACGACGCGCGCGGGCGCGTGTTGTGCAGCCACGTGCGCAGGCCGGGATCGAGGCGGTCGCTGAGCGAGGCGGCGGTAAGCAGCGGGCCGGCGTCGATGCGGTTGGCGAGCAGCGCGTAGCGCGTGCCGCCGGCGACGACGAGACCGTCGAGCGTCTGCGCGTCCTTGCCGGTGTCGATGCGCAGTGTCCTGGCGTCCACGCGCCAGCCGCCGTCGATCGTGCGCCAGCGCGCCAGCGCCGCCACGCGCGCGAACTGCACGCGCGGCACCGCACCGCCGGCGAGCGGCGCGCCGCGCAGGCCGACGCGATCGAGCGCGACGTCCGCCGTCACCTGCGTGATGCGGTGGTCGCGCAGTTCGGCCCAGGCTTCGGCGCGACCCTGGCCGGATTCGCTGCCGACGCCGGCGACCTGCAGCAGCGGCGCCCATGCGGCCAGATCGGCGCGGCGCGCGCCCATGTACGCGCGGCCATCGCCCTTGACGCGATCGAAGTCGAGCACCGTGTCGAGCGGCGAGGACGCGGCGCCGGCGACGTTCACGCTCGGCCATGCGCGAACACCGGCGCGAACGCGCGGACCGTCCACGCGCAGGCGCAGGTTGATGCGCGGCACGTGCGCATCGATGCCGAGCTTCGGCGCGATGACGGTGATCTTTCCGTCGATCACCTGCAGCTCGCCGAGCCCTTCCAGTGCGGCGAAGGGATCGCTGCGCTGCGACTGGTCCTGCCCGGGCAGGCCACGCACCTGCCAGCGTCCGTCGTCGCCGCGCTCGAGCGTGAGGTCGAGCCCGCGCAGGCGCAGTTCGGAGAACGCGTGACCGGGCAGCAGGCCGGCGTAGATCGACACGAGCATTTCCGCGTCGCCGACCGTGAAGGCCTGTTCGCCCGCGCCGATGCGCAGGTTGTCCAGGCGCAGCAGCGGGCCGCGGCGCGTCCAGTCCGTTTCCACCCGATCGAAGTTGACCGGGCGCCCGGCGCGTTCGCTCAGCCAGGCGGCCACGCGCTGCGGATTGCTCTCGGCCAGCGGCAGCACCTGGCTGGCCACGGCCAGCACCAGGGCGATCAGAACCAGCGAAAGCGCGACGAGGTAGCCCAGTCCGCGACGGGCGATGCGCATGCGGCGGCGCAACGGGGTGGGCATGACGTCAGCTACGGTCCAGATGGCGCGATGAACGGAAAAGGGAAAACGGTTCAGCCGCGCGATCCGGCGGGGCGGACGCGCCAGGGCGGGCGGGCACACGGCGGACGCCATTGTCCGACCGGTTCCGCCAACGCAGCGTTACTGACCTTTTCCCCGCCCCTGCCCCGCCGTGAAACTCACAGCAGGACGACATCGAACTGCTCCTGCGCGTACTGGTCGTCCGCCTGGAAGCGGATCGACTTGCCCAGGAATTCCTCCAGTTCCGCCACCGCCGCCGATTCCTCGTCGGTGATGCGGGCCACGACCTTCGACGAGGCGATCACCATCAGCCGCGGCGCATCGAACTGGCGCACCTGGCGGACGATGTCGCGGAAGATCTCGTAAGTCACCGTCTCGGGCGTCTTCAGCGTGCCGCGGCCGCCGCATTCATGGCACGGCTCGCACAGCTGGCGCTCCAGGCTTTCGGTGGTGCGCTTGCGCGTCATTTCGACCAGGCCCAGCGGCGAGAACTCGTACACCGTGGTCTTGGCGTGGTCGCGCGCGAGGGACTTCTCCAGCTGACGCAGCACCTGCCGCTTGTGCTCGGCGTCGGTCATGTCGATGAAGTCGATGATGATGATGCCGCCCAGGTTGCGCAGGCGCAGCTGGCGCGCCACCGACTGCGCGGCCTCGAGGTTGGTGCGGTACACCGTTTCCTCGAGGTTGCGCTGGCCGAGGAACGAGCCGGTGTTGATGTCCACCGTCGTCATCGCCTCGGTCTGGTCGATGACCAGGTAGCCGCCGGACTTCAACGGCACTTCCTTGTCCAGCGCACGCTGGATCTCGTCCTCGACGCCGTACAGGTCGAAGATCGGCCGCGCGCCGGTGTAGTGCTCGATCTTCTCGTCGAGCCCGGGCATGTACTGCGCCGCGAACACGCGCAGGCGCTCGCACGTTTCGCGCGAATCCACGCGCACCTTTTCCACGTCCTTGCGCATGAGATCGCGCACGGCGCGCAGCGGGAGGTTGAGGTCCTCGTACACGCGCTCGCCGACGCGTGCGCTGCGGGCGCGTTCCTCGATCAGGCCCCACACGCGGCCCAGGTACGCGACGTCCTCGGCGAGCTGTTCCTCCGGCTGGCCTTCGGCGTTGGTGCGCACGATGTACCCGTGCGTTTCGCCGGACGGCGACAGCGAGGTGATGTGCGCCTTCAGGCGCGCACGTTCGGCTTCGTCCTCGATGCGCGCCGACACGCCGACCACGCGCGTGCGCGGCAGCAGCACGAGGTAACGCGAGGGGATGCTCAGCTGCGTGGTCAGGCGCGCGCCCTTGCTGCCGATGGGATCCTTCACCACCTGCACCACGATCTCCTGGCCTTCGCGCAGCAACTCGGCGATGGGGCGCGTTGGCGTCGGCGGCAGCGGCGCGTCCTCGCCTTCGCTCTCGCCCTCGGCGACCGGGGTGGGCTTCACGATGTCGGCCGCGTGCAGGAACGCCGCGCGCTCCAGCCCGATGTCGACGAATGCCGCCTGCATGCCGGGCATGACGCGCTGCACCTTGCCCTTGTAGATGTTGCCCACCACGCCGCGACGCCAGCCGCGTTCGATGTGCAGCTCCTGCAGCATGCCGTTTTCGACGACGGCGACGCGCGTCTCGCGCGGGGTGACGTTGACGAGGATTTCTTCGCTCACTTCAGGACCCCGAACTCGCGCAGCAGCGTGGCCGTCTCGTACAGCGGCAGCCCCATCACACCGGAATAGCTGCCGGACAGTCGGGTCGTGAAGGCCTCCGCGAGGCCCTGGATGGCGTAGGCACCGGCCCGGCCGTGGGGCTCGCCACTGGCGACGTAGGCGTCGATCTGCGCCGGGGTCAGTTCGGTGAAGGTGACCTCCGAACGCGACACCGCCTGCAGCTCGCGCGAGGCCGACACGACGTACACCGCCGAGATGACCTGGTGCGTGCGGCCGGACAGTCGACGCAGCATCGACGCGGCGTCTGCATCATCGGCGGGCTTTCCGAACACCTCGCCGTCGAGGACGACCTCGGTGTCGGAGCCGAGCACGAGGGCCGACGGGTTGCCGACGACATGAAGCAGGCCAGCGCCGGCCTTCTCCCGCGCGACGCGGCGCACGTAGTCTTCGGCGGCCTCGTCGGGCAGCGGATGTTCGGGGATGTCGATGTCGAGCAGACCGAATTCGGCACCGGGCTGGCCCGCGAGGAGCCGGCCCAGCAATTCGCGACGACGCGGGGATTTGGAGGCGAGATACAGCATGGCGGGAAGCATAACCCGCGCTGACTGGGGCACAGAGTCGGGGCATCATCGGCAACCCTGACCGGGCTCACGGATCGTTCACCGGATCACCAAGAACCTGAGGGTCGTCGCAGACGGCCCTTCCAACCCAAGGAGTTGTCATGCCCCAGCTGTCGCCCCGTTCCACGCTGCGCCCGCTCGTCCTTGCTGCCGCCCTCGCCCTCGGAGCCGTCCCCGCCGTGAGCCCCGCCCAGACCACGCCGTACGTCGCCACCGAAGGCACGCTGCTCAACGTGTCGGCACAGGCCGAAGCCCGCCGCGCGCCGGACATCGCGACGCTGTCCACCGGCGTGGTCACGCAGGCCGCCGACGCCAATGCCGCCATGCGCGCCAACGCCGAGCAGATGGCGAAGGTCGTCGCCGCGATCAAGGCTGCCGGCATCGCCGATCGCGACGTGCAGACCAGCGGCGTGAACCTCAACCCGCAGTACCAGTACGGCGAGAACCAGCCGCCGAAGATCACCGGCTACCAAGCGATCAACAACGTCAACGTCACCGTTCGCGACATCGCCAAGCTCGGGAAGATCATGGATGCGCTGGTCGCCACCGGCGCCAACCAGATCAACGGCCCGACCTTCGACCTGGACGACGCCAAGAAGGAAGCGGCCTACGACGAGGCGCGCCGCGCCGCGGTCGAGAAGGCGCAGGCGCGCGCCGAGATGTATGCCAAGACGCTGGGCAAGAAGGTGCGCCGCATCGTCAGCATCAGCGAGGGCGGCAGCTTCGCTCCGCCGCGCCCGATGCCGATGATGGCGATGAAGGCGATGGATCGCGCCGAATCCACCTCGATCTCACCGGGCGAAAACGTCCTGTCGGTCAATCTGGACGTCGTGTTCGAACTCGGAAACTGACCATGGCTTCGTCCGGCAAAACCACCCCGCCCACCTCCGATCCCAAGCCCGGCCGCAACCCCGGCTACGCCGAGACCGAGCCGCGCGATCGCGAGGACGCGCATTACCCCAAGCGTCGCGACAAACCCAATCCCGACGAGGGCGCGGTGGATCGCGATCTGGAGACCGGACCGGAACCGGACGAGCCGAAACGCTGATCGCCAACGCATGACGCACCACGGGCCCGCACACGCGGGCCCGTTTTTTTTTGCGCGCGCCTCCGGCTTCGCGACCGCGTCGCAAATTTTTCGATCGGACAAACCCCACCGGACGCATCCGCACGTTCGACGCCATGGCACACCCAGGAGGTTCCGCCATGGCACACGCGATCCCGCTTTCCTCCACGCACGAGTCCATCGACGCCGGCCGCATCGCCGCGAACACCGGCACGTTGCTGGTCAATGGCGCGTTGCTGCTACTTCTGCTGGTGCCGCTGTCGCAGCGCGTGTTGGATGCGCCCGCGAAACCCGATGACGCCATCACGATCGTGCACGTGCGCAAGATCGAGCCGGTCGATCCGCCGCCGCCCGTGAATGTCCAGATCACGACCCAGCCGCCGACACCGGTGACGCATGCACCGCCGGCGCAGCCTGTCGTCGCGCAGATCGAACAGCAGGTTGTGGATTCGCAACCGGGCGATATCGCGATCGAACCTTCCGACGTCGCCGTCGATGAAGGTACACGACGGCCGAACCTGCAAGGAGTTCCACCGTCGCGCAGTTGCAGGCGCTGCGCGCGCCGCCACCGCCCTATCCCGCCGAAGCGATGCGCGCGGGTCTGAGCGGCATGGTCGAACTGGAAATCCTCGTCGGCGTCGATGGGCGCGCGCTCGATGTGCGCATCGTGAAGAGCAGCGGCCATCGCGTGCTGGACCAGGCCGCCCGTCGCACGGTGTTGTCGAAGTGGACGTTCGTGCCGGCGATGCGCGATGGGCGTGCGGTGGAGGCGGTGGGGCGCGTGCCGGTGGTGTTCACGCTCTGACACGGCGGTGCCCATGTGGAACGCGGCAGAGGATTTGTCGCGTTACGCGATACGAAACGCTTCACCAGAATTCCTGTCGGCTTGGTCGTCCCGGCGTGCAATGCGCCGGGATGACACGGAAGCCTCTCACGCCAACAGGAAGGTTCCATGCAAATTTCCAGCTTCAGGCTTCATCCACTCACTCTCGCACTGCATCTCACGCTTGTTGCGATACCGGCACTGGCCAACGCGCAGAGCCTTTATGCAGGCCCCGGCACCAACACGAGCACGACCGGGGAGGTCTTCAGCAACGCCGACGTCGACGGCGCCACGTTCCTCGCGCTGGACGGCGGACACATCACCGGCGATGCGACCGTCGAAAGTACCGTCGACAACGGGGCGTCGCTGCTCGCCATCGGCAAGCACGCCACGAGCGGTGCACCCAGCACCATCGCGCTGACGGATTCGACCATCACGTCCACCGGCATCGCAGGCGCGGGTGCGTGGGCGGAGGACGATGGCCTCATCAAGTTGACGAACAGCACGATCGTGTCATCCGGCGCGCGGGCGGACGGTGCCGTCGCACTGGGCGGCACGATCGAGATGGACGGCGGGTCGGTTTCCGTCACCGATGCCAATAGCGGCAACGCCCTGCTCGCCAGCGGTGCAACGGGCAAAGTGGTTTCCACCCACCAGACGCTCTCTGCGGCAGGCGCCGGCACCGAAGTCGTGCGCGCCGAACGAGGCGCGCAGGTGGCGCTGACCGGCAGCAAGGCGCTGGTCACCGGCGCCGGCAGCCGCGCTGTCATCGCGACCGGTGCGGGAAGCACGGTGGAAGGAACCGGCGCAAAGATCACGGTCGAAACCGCGGCCGGGCACGGCGTCGTTGCAGCCAACGGCGGCAGTGTCGCGTTGACCGATTCCGAGGTCATCTCCAGTTCCGGCATCGACAACAACTTCGCGCTGCTTGCCACCGGCGCGGCCAGTTCGATCGCAGTGAGCAGCACCAAAGTCACCACGTCCGGCGCCACGTCGGGCGGTGCCAGCGCCGAGAGTGGCGCAAAACTCCGCATCGAGCAGGGTTCCTCGGTCGACACGGCGGGGGCCAAGTCCAATGGCGTACGCGCGCTCGGCGCCGGTAGCGAACTGCTGGTCGACGCGTCGACCGTCGCGACGTCGGGGGCTTCGGCTGTAGGCGCTGCTGCGGGAACGGGCGGCAAGGTGAGCCTGGTCAACGGAGCCGAGGTTTCAACGGCGAACGATGCCGCGTACGGAGTGGTCGCCACAGGCAGGAACGCCGTGGTCAAGGTCTCGGGCAGCACGGTCAGCACGAGCGGAGACAACGCCCCCGCGGCGGTCGCGATGGACGGTGGCCTGGTCGCGCTCGACGCCGACGCGACTGTCCAGGCCAGCGGCGCGAACTCCAATGCATTGGAAGTCACCGGCGCGGGTAGTCGCGCGACGGCAGACGGCTCGACGCTTACCAGCACGAAAGCCGCGGGCATCGCAATGGCACAGGCCACGTCGGTGGACCTGGTCGGCACGAACGTGAGCGGCGCGAGCCACGCGGCGGGCTTCGTCGCCAATGGAAGCGACCCCGTCACCGCACCCGCGGTGCTCAATGTCTCGGGCGGTTCGCTGAAGTCCAGCGGCGCTGCCATCCAGTCCCAGGATATCAACGCACAGGTCACGCTCGCCGATGGCGTCGTCGTCACGTCGGAAAGCGGCCACGTCGCCTACGCGAAGGACAAGAGCACGCTGGCCCTGACGGTTCGCGACACCTCGTTGCAAGGCGATCTCTTCGCTCAAACCGGGAGCGCGCTCGATCTTGCGATGGAAAGCGGAAGCTCATTGGAAGGCGCGGTTCTCAACGGCCGCACGATGTCGATGGTCGACGGAACCTCGTGGATGCTCACGCGGTCTTCCGATGTCGCATCGCTGGCCAACGCCGGCAGGATCTCCATTGCGGCCCCCACGTCGGGCGATTACAAGACGCTGACCGTGCACGGCGACTATGTCGGCAACGACGGCATGATCGCGATCAACACTGCACTGGGCGATGACGCGTCGCCGACCGACAAGCTGATCGTGGAAGGCGCCACCTCAGGCAACACGTCGCTGCACGTGAACAACGTCGGCGGTGCGGGTGCGTACACCACCGCCGACGGCATTCAGGTCGTGCAGGTCAATGGCGCGTCCAATGGCGTCTTCGCACTCGACGGCCGCGTCGTGGCCGGCGCGAACGAGTACCTGCTCGCACAGGGCGGCAAGGCGAATCCGGCCGATGGCGACTGGTACCTGCGTTCGGAAGCTCCTGTACCGCCGCCGGTCGAACCCGTGACGCCTGTCGATCCGGTTGTGCCTGCGGACCCCGTTGCGCCTGTCGATCCGGTCGCTCCCGTCGACCCGATTGCACCCGTCGACCCCACGCCAGTGGGACCGGAACCGACTCCCGTCGCGCCGATCTCACCGCAGCCGACCACCCCGCTCTACCGCCCTGAACCGGCCGCCTACCTCGCCAACCAGGCAGCAGCGGTCGGCATGTTCGAGCACTCGATGCACGACCGCATGGGCGAGCCGAACCTCGGTGCGCACGGCGACGACGGGCGCAGCTCGGCTGCATGGGTGCGCGTGGTGCGCAACCAGATGGACGGCACGACCGGCGAAGGCCAGCTCGATGCAGGCACCGACACGTCCGTGCTGCAGATCGGCGGCGAAATCGCACGCGCGAACGACAGCCGCTTCCACATCGGTCTCATGGGCGGCACCGGTCGCGCCGACACCGAGGTGACGTCGACGCTGCTCGACTGGCGCGCCAAGGGCAAGGTGACCGGCTACAACCTGGGCGTCTACGGCACGTGGTTCGCCGACGCGAAGGCCGCCACCGGGTTGTACCTGGACGGCTGGCTGCAGTACGGGCGCTACGACAACAAGGTGCAGGGCGACCTGCTTGCCACTGAGCGCTACGACTCGAAGACCTGGGCGGCCTCGATCGAAGCCGGCTACGCCTTCGCGCTCAACAACGGCGGTAACACGCGCTACTTCATCGAACCGCAGGCGCAGGCGATCTTCACGGATTACTCGGCGTCGCAGCACCGCGAGAACAACGGCACGTTGATCGATGACGTGGATGCCGGCGGCCTGACCACGCGCCTGGGCGTGCGCTTCTACGGACATGCGGCGAGTGCACAGCGCAACGTCGTGCAGCCGTTCGTGACGCTGAACTGGTGGCACGACGACGACCGGAATCGCATGTCGTTCAACGCCACGACGCTTGAACTCGAACTGCCGCGCGACCGCTACGAAGCCAAGCTCGGCCTGCAGAGCCAGCTGGGCGGCGGCTGGACGGGCTGGGGCAACCTCGGCCTGACGTACGGCGCGCGCGACTACCACGATGTCACGGGCCAGCTCGGCCTGAACTATCGCTGGTAATCGACACCACGTTCGAACGGAACTGAAGCCACCCCGAGTGATCGGGGTGGCTTTTTCATGCGCGTTCGTTCACGCCACGGCAAGTGGCAACTCCCACTCGCTTCACTACGTTACCGCCGTCATCCCGACGAAGGCCGGGATCCAGGTCGATCGCACAGGCCCCGCTCATTGCGTTTGGCCCGCGCGTGAGCGTTCCAGCGCGCGTTCAAGCCCGGTGATACGGATGATTCGCCAGCAACGCCGCCGCGCGATACAGCTGTTCGGCCGCAACCAGCCGCACCAGCATGTGCGGCAACGTGAGCGGGCCCAGCGACCAGGATTCATCGCCGCGTGCGAGCACGTCCGGCGCGTGGCCTTCGGGACCGCCGATGAGAAACGCGAGGTCCCGTCCCTGCGCGCGCCAATGTTCGAGCCGCTGAGCGAGCTGTTCCGACGACCACGGCTTGCCGCGGCCGTCCAGCGTCACCACCAGCGCGTTCTTCGGCAGCGCGGCGATCACGCGCGCGCCTTCGTCCTGCATCGCGCGCGCGGCATCGCGTCCCTTGCCGCGAAGGCCGGGCTCGACTTCCACCAGTTCCAGCGGCAACCAGTGCGACAGACGCTTCTGGTATTCGCCGAAGCCCTCGGCGACCCAGCGCGGCGCGCGTTCGCCGACGGCAATGAGGCGGGCTTTCATGATTTCGCTTCCATCGGTGAGATGGTAACCGCGCGCCGTCACGATCCGCCGCGTTGACGCGCGGGTGTCATCGAACGGCCATGCCGCGCTCCCAGCATTCGGGCTTCCCCCAGCCCCGCAGGAGATGCAGATGGACGCATTCGGTTCCTCCCGCCGCCAGGTCCTAAAAGGTAGCGCCGCCGCGATGGCCGTCGGTGCCATCGGAAGCCTTGGTGCGCTCTACACGCGCCAAGCGCTCGCCGGTGGCGATCCGACGCGCCTGGCGCCCATTCCCGGCCGTTACGGCCCGCTTGCGCCCGCCGTCGATCGCACCACCGGCCTGCCGCTTCTTCAACTCCCGCGCGGTTTCAGCTACCGCTCCTTCGGCTGGTCGGGCGACGTGATGAGCGACGGCCAGCCTTGCCCCGACCGCCACGACGGCATGGCGGTGGTCGCAGTGCGAAAGCCGGGCCGGGGCCGCTTCGATCGCGGTAACGGTCACGGACACGGCCACGAACTGGTGCTGATCCGTAACCACGAGCGCGGCGGGGCCACTCCGATCAACGCACCGGGCATGTACGACACGGGCGACATCGGCGGCGGCCAGCGCGCGGGCGGCGGCACGACCACGCTCACGCATCGCAACGGCCAGTGGCACAGCATCGAGGCCAGCCTCGGCGGCACGCTGGTCAATTGCGCCGGCGGGCCGACGCCGTGGGGCACGTGGCTGAGCTGCGAGGAGATCAAGACCGATGCGGCGTCCAGCACGGGGCGCAAGCACGGTTACGTGTTCGAGGTGCATTCCGACGCGGAGCGCACGGCCGGCCGTCCGCTCGTCGGGCTGGGGCGCTTCAGCCACGAAGCCGTCGCGATCGATCCGCGCACCGGCATCCTGTATCTCACCGAGGACGACCGGAACAAGGCCGGCCTGTATCGCTTCATTCCGAACGATCGCGCCGGCCGTTACGGCTCGCTCGAACACGGCGGCCGCCTGCAGGCGGCGCGTGTGCGCGGCAGGCGCAACGCGGACCTGACGGTGGCGAAGATCGGCGACGAATACGCGCTGGAGTGAGTCGACATCGCCGACCCCGACCTGGACTCCATCGCCGCACCGGCCGGCTTTCCCGATATTTCCGCGGGCGAAACGCTCAGCGGCACGTTCGCGCAGGCGTGGGCCGACGGCGCGCTGCGCATGAGCCGCGGCGAAGGCATCTGGCACAGCTACGGGAAGATGTTCATCGTCGACACGAGCACCGGCGTGGACGAACAGGGCCGTCGCGGGCGCGGCAACGGCGCGGTGTGGGTGCTGGATCTGGTGACGCAGCGCATCCGCGCGCTGTTCGTCAGCGGCCATCAGCTGGCCGCGCACAATCCCGACAACATCACCGTCAGCGCGCGCGGTGGCGTGCTGCTGTGCGAGGACGGTGGCGAGAGCCCGGACCAGTACGGCCCGGGCGCGCGCCTCATCGGCCTCACGCGGCAGGGCGAGTCGTTCTGGTTCTGCAAGAACAACATCGAGCTGACGTCCACGCAGATCGCCAATGCAGGCAAGACGATCGCCGAGGGCGACTATCGCGAAAGCGAGTTCTGCGGTGCGTGCTGGGATCCGTGGGGCCGCACGCTGTTCGTGAACATCCAGACGCCGGGCATCACGTTCGCGATCACGGGACCGTGGGAACGCGGGCATCTGTAAGCGCCGATCGCGGCATGCGCGTGTAACCCGGGCAAGCGAAGCGCGCCCGGGGTGCGTCACGGTCGCGTCGCCCCGGATGCGGCCTTCGGCCTTGCCCGGGCTACAAAACCTGTCCGGCTCAAACGCGAACGGCGCCCGAAGGCGCCGTTCGTCGAATCACGCGTCGAGCGAGCCGCGAATCAGAAACGCTCTTCCGCGTCCGTCTCGACTTCGTCTTCCTCGTCTTCCGGCGGCTGGTCGCCCACCGTCCACAGACGCTCCAGCGCATAGAACTCGCGCACGCGCGGCAGCATCACGTGGACCACGACGTCGCCGAGGTCGACGAGCACCCACTCGGCCTCGCGCTCGCCTTCCACGCCCAGCGGCTGGACGTCGAGGTTCTTGGCGAACTTCACGACTTCGTCGGCGATCGACTTCACGTGACGGGTCGAGGTGCCCGAAGCGATGACCATGTAGTCGGTGACGCTGCTCTTGCCGCGCACGTCGATTTCGGTGACATCGCGCGCCTTGAGTTCTTCCACGGCCGCATGCACGGTCTTCAGCAGGACATCCACCGGCGGCGGCGGGTTGGGCAGGCGGGTCTTGATGACTTGCGCTTCGGTACTCAAGGGGCGATGGCTCTCATGGGGGATTTCGTGCCCGGGGATTATAACGAAGCCGGCGTGACGCCCCGGACGCCGTAGAGCCCGTGCCGGCGGATGTACTCAGCCACGGCCGGCGCGACGCCCGCCTCCCACGGTTCGCCGGCCGCCATGCGCCGGCGCAGCTCCGTCGAGGACTCCGGGCGTTCATGCCGCAGCGGGAAAACGGCCACTTTGCCGGCTGGAGCGCTGTTCAGCATCGAGGCAGGACAACGGCGCGGACCGATCTCGGCCTCGACGTCGGGCGCGACTGCGGCCACCGCGCCCGGCTCCAGGTGCGATCCCGGCCGCGCCACCGCCAGCACGTGCGCCAGCGCGAACAGCTCGCGCCACCGGTTCCAGGTGTGCAATTGCAGCAGCGAATCGCCGCCGATCATCCACACCAGCGGCGTCTGCGGGCCGACCTCGGCGCGCAGTTCGCGCAATGTGTCGACCGTGTACGACGGGCCCTCACGGTGCAGTTCGCGGCGATCGACCTTGAGCCCGCTTTCGCCCGCGATGGCGAGGTCGAGCATGCGCGAGCGCGCATCGGCGTCGGCATGCGTGTCGTCCTTGTGCGGCGGGTCGGCGGCGGGCACGAGGAACACCTGCGCCCCCAGCGCATCACGCACTTCGCAGGCGACGGACAGATGGCCCGCATGCACCGGGTCGAAGGTGCCGCCGTAGTAGATGCGCAACGTCATGCGCGGCGCGCGTCAGCCGACGAGCAGGCGCGTGGCGCGCGGTTCGGCGACGGCGAGCAGCAGGCGCTCCAGCGCCAGCCACGCGTCCACGGGTTCCTCGCCGTAACGCGGACGTCCTTTCGCGATGCGGTCCACGCGACCGGCTTCGGCGACGAACGCGTCCCAGCGCGGCGACGCATGGCGTGCCAGCGCGCGCTTGTACATCGGCTGCTTGGAATCCCAGATGCGCTGCGCCTTGAACTCGGAGACAAGATTGCCGCCGCGCGCCTGCACGCGCGCGAGCGCGGCGGCGCGCTGCAGCTCCATCACGATCATGCCCAGCAGGCCGGGCACGGCTTCGCCTTCGGCACGCAGGCCGGCGAGCATGCGCGACACCTGCACGCCCTGGCCGTTCATCGTCGCGTCGACGAGGCGGAACACGTCGTAACGCGCCGCGTCGGCGACCAGTTCGGCCATGCGTTCGCGATCGAGCGACTGCCCATCGGACAGTAGCGCCAGCTTGTCGATTTCCTGCGCCGCCGCGAGCAGGTTGCCTTCGACACGTTCGGCGAGGCTCTGCACGGCGTCGTGGTCGGCGCGCAGGCCGCGAGCACGCAGGCGCTTTTCGATCCAGTCGGTGAGTTCGTGCGGCTTGATCTGCCACGCGATGGCGACCTGGCCGATGCGGCCGATCGCCTCGCTCCACTTGCCGCCATGCTGCTTGCTCCACTCGCCGGCGGTGATGAGCAGCGTCACGTCGTGCGGTGGATCGGCGCAGAAATCGGTGATGACTTCCGCGCCTTCCTTGCCCGGCTTGCCGCTCGGCAAGCGAAGTTCGACGAGGCGGCGGCTGGCGAACAGGCTCGGCGCGCGGAACGTCGCCGACAGCGCGTTCCAGTCGGGTTCGCGCTGGTTGCCTTCGGCTTCGAACACTTCGCGCTCGGCGATGCCCGCGCGACGTGCGGCGGCGCGCACGGCGTCGGCGGCTTCGAGCACGCGCAGCGGTTCGGGGCCGGCGATGAGATACGCGGGATGCAGCGAAGCGGGCTCGGGCCGATCCAGGCCGAGCTGCGCGACGAGCTGCTCCGGACGCAGTTCCATCAGGGCGTGGTCGTGTCCGAGGTCGGCGGCGGCGTGAGTTCCGCCGGCGCGGCAGCCGCAGCGGCCGTGGCGTGTCGCGCGACCGCGTCGAGGCGACGCAGCACGGAGGCCACCATCTCGCGGCGCATTTCGCCCTGCAGGATCTCGCGCTCGCCTTCCGTGCCGATGGCCTGCACGGGGTTGGACACGTAGTCGCGCGCCAGCTCGATCGTCTGTCGCGGCACGATGGCCGTCCCGTCGGGGCGGCGCAGTTCGAAGGTGACGGCGTAACGCAGCGAGTACTCCTGCGCGCGACCGAGTTCGTCCAGGCTGATCGGACGATCGCCCCACTGCTCGCCCATCAGGTCGAGCACGGTGGCGTCGGTGGTCCGCTCGGTCGCCGGTTCCGCGCCGGCGCGCGTGAGCGCCTGCGCGAGCGACTCGGCCAGCGGGCTGTAGCGGTCGACGGACACCACGCGGACCGGTCCGAGGTCCGGCGGCAGCACCAGCGCGCTGCGCAGGTGGAAGCCGCAGGCCGACAGGGCCAGCACGAGGGCGACGGGGATGGCGCGCTTGAGCAGGGAGCGAAGGGTCATGCGGGAAGTCTGGAGGAGGCCGCCAGCGCGGGCAAGCCGCGGAGGGGCGGTTTCATTCATTCACATCAGCACGACAGGCGTATGGGCGCGACAGGGCGCACGCGACTGCGCCGATGCGCTGGCCGCATCCGGCGTTGCGTGCTCTGAGCCACTCTCCTTCGGGAGAGGGGTTGGGGTGAGGGTCGGGACGCGCGGTCACGCTGGCATTCGCGCTGCTTCAGGTTATCGCGCCTGTCCGCAGCAACGGCAGGCCTTATAGCCCGGGTAAGCGAAGCGCACCTGGACTGTCACGCTCACCCGGGTGCGCTTCGCTTACCCGGGCTACAAAGGCAATGGTGCCCATGCGCTGCGGGCCTGGATCCCGGCCTTCGCCGGGATGACGGTGCGGGGGATGACGGCGAGCGGGAGACGGCGCTTCGCCGAAGGGGTTCACCCCGCCACGACGTTGACGATCTTCCCCGGCACCACGATCACCTTCCGCACCGACAGGCCTTCCATGAACTTGGCGACGTTCGGCTCGGCCAGTGCGAGGCGTTCGATTTCCGCCTTGTCCAGGTTCACCGGCACGTCGATCGTGCCGCGCAGCTTGCCGTTGACCTGCACCGCCAAGGTCACCGCGTCGCGCGCGAGCGCGGCGGGATCGGCGACCGGGAACGGCACGTCTTCCAGCAACGTCTCCGTGTGGCCCAGCGCCTGCCAGAGCGCGTGGCAGACGTGCGGCGTGACCGGATTGAGCAATAGCACCATCGCCTGCAGCGCTTCGTGGCGCACGGCGCGGCCGGCGTCGCTCATGTCGTCGAACTTCGACACGTGGTTGAGCAGCTCCATCAGCGCCGCGATCGCGGTGTTGAAGCTGTGGCGCCGGCCGTAGTCGTCGCCGACCTTCTGGATGGTTTCGTGCAGCTGGCGACGCAGCGTCTTCTGCGCGGCCTCCAGCTGCGCGCCGCCGGCGAGCAGCGAGGCGACATCCGGATGATCCGGCTGCGAGACATGCGTGAGCACTTCGCGCCAGAAGCGGCGCAGGAAGCGCGCCATGCCTTCCACGCCGGCCTCGTTCCATTCCAGCGACTGCTCCGGCGGCGCGGCGAACATCGAGAACAGGCGCACCGTGTCGGCGCCGTACTTGCCGACCATCAGCTGCGGATCCACGCCGTTGTTCTTCGACTTCGACATCTTCTCCGTGCCGCCGATGACGACGGGCTTGCCGTCGGCCTTCAGCGTGGCGCCGGTGATGCGGCCGCGTTCGTCGCGGATGACTTCCACGTCGGCCGGGTTGATCCAGTCCTTCGACCCGTCGACGTTCTCGCGATAGAAGGTTTCGGCGATGACCATGCCCTGCGTCAGCAGGTTGGTCGCCGGCTCGTCGCTGTTCACCAGGCCCTGGTCGCGCATGAGCTTGTGGTAGAAGCGGAAGTACAGCAGGTGCAGGATCGCGTGCTCGATGCCGCCGATGTACTGATCGACCGGCGTCCAGTACTTCGCGCGCTCGTCGACCTGCTGCGCCGCACCCGGCGAGGTGTAGCGCGCGTAGTACCAGCTCGACTCCATGAAGGTGTCGAACGTGTCGGTCTCGCGCTCGGCGTCGCCGCCGCACTGCGGGCAGGTCGTCTTGCGCCACTGCGGATCGGACTTGATCGGCGAGGTGACGCCGGAGAACGCGACGTCCTCCGGCAGCACGACCGGCAGCTGGTCTTCCGGCACCGGCACGTCGCCGCACGTCGCGCACAGGATGACGGGGATGGGGCAACCCCAGTAACGCTGGCGGCTCACGCCCCAGTCGCGCAGGCGGAAATTGACGCGTCGCTGGCCGCTGCCGGCCGCTTCGAAACGCGCGGCGAACGCGTCGAGCGCCTGCTGGAAGTCCATGCCGTCGAACTCGCCGGAATTCACCAGCCAGCCGCGTTCGGTGTATGCGCCCTCCTCCTGGATGCGGCGCTCGAACTCCTTCACGACCTGCACCGCGGCCGTGGTGCCGTAGACGTCGGCCGAACCGCCCTCGCCCAGCGCGCTCGCCATCGCATCCTCGTGCTTGGCGAGGTCGCCGGCGATTTCGTTCACCGCGTCGCGCACTTCCGGCGGCACGATCACCATGCGCACCGGCAGCGAATACTTGCGTGCGAATTCCCAGTCGCGCTCGTCGTGGCCCGGCACCGCCATCACCGCGCCGGTGCCGTAGTTCATCAGCACGAAATTGGCGACGTAGATGGGCATCTGCTCGCCGGTGATGGGGTGGATCGCGCTCAGGCCGGTGTAACGGCCGCGCTTTTCCTGCGTTTCAAGTTCCGCTTCGGTGACGCCGCCCTTCTTCAGGTCGTCGAGGAACGCGGCGAGTTCGGCGTCCTTTTCCGCGGCCAGTCGCGCCAGCGGATGCTCGCCGGCGATCGACACGAACGTCACGCCCATCAGCGTGTCCGGGCGCGTGGTGAACACGTGCAGCGGCTCATGCGCGTTGCCGTCGGCGTCGACCACGTCGAAGCGGATTTCCAGGCCTTCGCTTCGACCGATCCAGTTGCGCTGCATCGTCTTGACCGCATCCGGCCAGCCCGGCAGCGCGTCGAGGCCGTCGAGCAGTTCCTGCGCGTAATCGGTGATCTTCAGGAACCACTGCGGGATTTCGCGCTTCTCGACCAGCGCACCGGTGCGCCAGCCGCGGCCATCGATCACCTGCTCGTTCGCGAGCACGGTCTGGTCGACCGGGTCCCAGTTCACGACCGAATTCTTGCGGTACGCGAGGCCCTTCTTCATCAGGCGCACGAACATGCGCTGCTCGTGCACGTAGTACGAGGGCTGGCAGGTGGCGAATTCGCGCGACCAGTCGATCGCGTAGCCCATCTGCTGCAGCTGCGCCTTCATGTGCGCGATGTTGGCGTAGGTCCACTTCGCCGGCGCGGTCCTGTTCTTGATCGCGGCGTTTTCCGCCGGCAGGCCGAAGGCGTCCCAGCCCATCGGCTGCAGGACGTTATGGCCGGTCATGCGCTTGTAGCGGCTGATGACGTCGCCGATGGTGTAGTTGCGCACGTGGCCCATGTGCAGCGCGCCCGACGGGTACGGCAGCATCGACAGGCAGTAGTACTTGGGCTTGTCGGAGGCTTCGTTCACCTCGAAGGCGCGCGTACCCTCCCAGAAGCGTTGCGCATCGCCCTCGATGGCCTGCGGGTCGTAGGGACGGGTTTCGTTTGCGGCTTGGGCGGACACGGCGTTCGAAAGGCAGGGGGAAAGACCGTCAAGCCTACCGCAGCGCAGCAAGGGCCGCCACGCGGGCGCGGCCCATGGCGGGATCGATGCCGCGAGCTGCGCCGCAGGTCTCCTTCGCGGCCGCGGCCGTGTGCTTCAATCGAGCGTTCCAGGGGACCGAAACCACACGGGGAGTCGTACGTGCTCAAGCCGCTCAGCCTTGCCCTGCTGGCCGTCATCGCCAGCATTCCAGTCCATGCCGACGCCCAGACCGCGCCGCCCGCGAAGGATGCGGCGCAGGCGCTGCAATGCGGGAACGTCTTCGACGCCCGAAGCGGCAAACTCACCGGCCCGCAAACGCTGCTGGTGCGCAACGGCAAGATCGAGCAGGTGATCGGCGGCGCGGGCGCGGATGTCGCCGGCGCCACGCGCGTGGACCTGAGCGGCCACACCTGCATGCCCGGCTGGACCGACCTGCACGTGCACCTGGGCAGCCAGTCCAGCCCGCAGAGCTATTCCGAAGGCTTCCGCCTCGACGACGTCGACTACGCATTCCGTTCGGTCGATTACGCGAAGAAAACGCTGATGGCCGGTTTCACCAGCGTGCGCGACCTCGGTGGCGAAGTCAGCCCGCACCTGCGCGACGCGATCAACCAGGGGCTCGTGTCCGGGCCGCGCATCTGGGCGGCGGGCAAGTCCATCGCCACCACCGGCGGCCACGCCGATCCCACCAACGGCTACAACGACGCGCTGTCGCACCTCATCGGCCCGCCCGGCCCGACCGAAGGCGTCATCAACTCCATCGACGATGCGCGCCAGGCCGTGCGCCAGCGCTACAAGGAAGGCAGCGATGTCATCAAGATCACCGCGACCGGCGGCGTGCTGTCGTACGCGAAGTCCGGCGACGCGCCGCAGTTCACCGTCGAGGAAGTGAAGGCGATCGTCGACACCGCGAAGGACTACGGCTATCGCGTCGCCGCGCATGCACACGGCGAGGAAGGCATGAAGCGCGCGGTGCTCGGCGGCGTGACGTCGATCGAGCACGGCACCTACATGAGCGACGACGTGATGAAGCTCATGAAGCAGCACGGCACGTGGTACGTACCGACGATCTACGCCGGTCGCTTCGTCGCCGACAAGGCGAAGATCGACGGTTATTTCCCCGACGTCGTACGCCCGAAGGCGCAGCGTATCGGCGCGCTGATCCAGCAGACCGCCGCGAACGCCTACAAGAACGGCGTCAAGATCGCCTTCGGCACCGACATGGGCGTGGGCCCGCACGGCGACAACGCGCGCGAATTCATCTACATGGTCGAGGCGGGGATTCCGGCGCCGGTGGCCTTCCAGGCCGCGACGATCCGCGCGGCCGAAGTCCTCGGCGTCGACGATCAGGGCGTGATCGAAGTGGGCAAGCGCGCCGACATCGTCGCGGTGCCGGGCAATCCGCTCGAAGACATCCAGCAGGTGATGAAGGTGGATTTCGTGATGAAGGACGGCGCGGTGTATCGCGCGCCGGAGGCCTGATCCGTCAGGCGGTTGTAGCCCGGGTAAGGCGAATGCCGCACCCGGGTTGCTTCACGCCGGCATTGCCCCCGGGTGCGCTGCGCTTACCCGGGCTACAACAGCGCGGAACGTCACGCGATGCGGATGATCCCGCCGCAACGCGACGCGACGATCACGCACGCCAGCCATGCCAGCAGCACCACGCGCTGGGCGATCGGCCCAGCGAGCAGCGGAAAGGCGTTCAGCAGCACCACGACGGCAAACGCGACGAGGAAAGCGACCGCCACGCCGCGCCACACGCGGTCCTTCAGCAGGCCGAGCCCCAGCACGAGCGCGCCGGCGGCGAAGGCGAGCCACCACAGCAGCCACATCGTGGCGTGGCGCTGGCTGATCGGGCCGTCGAGGTCGGTGGGATCCAGCCGCCATACGCCCTGTGCGGCGAACGCGAGCGCCGAAAGCGCCAGCATCCAGCACCCGATCCCCGCCCAGCGCGCGGCGCCGACCGGCAATCGCCCGCGCAACCGAACGAACACCCACGCGGCGAGCAGCCCCGGCACGACGAAGCCCAGCACGTTGAACAAGACGGCGCCCGGAACCCCGGCGGCGCCCAGCAGTCCGAGCGGATGCTGCGCGTGCGAGAACTCCGGCAGCGCCGCGGCGACACCGAGCAGCGCGGCGACGCAGCATGCGGCCGCCACCCAGCCGGCGTGGCGATCGAGCGAGGCGAGGCGCGAGGCGGACGGACGGTTCATGCCCGCATGCTAGCGTGACGCCCCGCACCGCGCCCGCTTGGCAGGCCGATGCGCCGCCCCCATGTCCCCAGCATCGCCGATCCGGCCCCGCGAGCCTTCCGAATGACGATTTCCGACGCCACCGCCAATCCCCACGTCTTCGACGCCACCGCCGACAATTTCGAGACCGAAGTCCTGCAGAAATCCATGCAGACGCCGGTCCTGGTGGATTTCTGGGCCGAATGGTGCGGGCCGTGCAAGACGCTAGGGCCGATCCTGGAGAAGCTCGCGGCCGACTACCACGGCGCCTTCCGCCTGGCGAAGGTCGACGTCGACAAGGAGCAGCAGCTGGCCGGCGCCTTCCAGGTCCGCTCCATCCCGACCGTGTTCCTGGTCAAGGACGGCCAGCTGGTCGACGGGTTCCCCGGCGCACTGCCGGAAGGCCAGCTGCGTGAATTCCTGACCCATCACGGCATCCAGCCGGCGGAGGCGACCGAAGACGCGGCGCCGGCCGCCGCCGAGGCCGCACCGGTCGACCCGCACGCCGAAGTCGTCCGCCTTCGCCATGAATCCGAGGCGGCGCCCGACAACGCGGAGCTGCGCCTGGACCTCGCCCTCGCGTTGCTGCGCACCGGCGCGGCGCAGGAAGCCGAGCAGATCCTGGACGCCCTGCCGGCGAACCTCGCCACCGACGACCGCACCGTCCGGGCGCGCTCGCGTCTGGGATTCGCCGCCCTGCTCAAGGACGCGCCGCCGGCGGAGGTGCTCGAAGCGGCCATCGCCAACAACCCGGACGACCTGCGCGCCCGCCATCTGCTGGGGGCGCTCAAGCTGGTCGACGGGGACGCCGAAGCCGGGCTCGCGCAGTTCCTGGAGATGCTCCGCCGCGACAAGGCGTACGAGGACGGCCTGCCCCGCAAGGCGCTGATCGACGCCTTCCGCGTGGTCGAGGACGAGGACCTGGTTGGCCAGTACCGGCGGAAGATGTCGTCGCTGCTGTTCTGAGTGACGGGATTCGGGTTTGATGCTCCTCTAGCCCGGGTGAGCGAAGCGCACCCGGGGACGCCGCAATTCGTCCCGCGGGTGCTCCTCGCGCACCGGGGGTACCAAGGCTGGCTGCACCAGGGCTACGGCAGCGCCGCCGTGCTAGATCAATACGCCTGCGTATGGCAGGCTGTGCGTCCCTCACGCACGCCCCACCGAATGAAAGCCAGCGTCCTGCGCCGCGGCCTGAACCTCTGGCCGCCGTTCCTCTTCAGCGGCATCCACGTCACCGCCCTTTCGCCCGATTACCGCCACGCGCACGTCGAACTGCGCATGCGCCCCTGGAACCGCAACTACGTCGGCACCCATTTCGGCGGCAGCCTGTTCGCGATGACCGACCCGTTCTGGATGCTTCTGGCGATGCAGTCGCTCGGCCGCGAATACTGGGTGTGGGACAAGGCCGGCGAGATCGAGTTCGTGAAGCCCGGCCGTGGCACCGTGCACGCGGATTTCCGCCTGCGCGACGAGGTCCTCGACGAGCTGCGCGCGGCGACGGCGAATGGCGACAAGGCGCTGCGGTGGTTTGACACCGATATCACCGACGCCAGTGGCGAGGTTGTCGCGCGCGTGCGCAAGCAGCTCTATGTGCGGCGCAAGCCGGCGCACCGCGAGCCGTCCGACGGCGAGTGAGCCCGACCAAAAACGACCCAATTTGCCCTTGAAAACAGGGGTTTCGGCAAAAACTGACGCAACGCGTCATCACGCCGCAACAACGACCTTGCGCACATGGTTGTTGTGATGCGCACGTCGTGAGCTTTCCCCTCTCTCGGCGTATGCTCCTGCTTCGCGACAGGGGGCCGCGATGTCCGGTTCTGCAGGCAACAACGACAACGCATCGCCATTGCCGGAAATCGCCGGTTATCGCCTGCACAAGGTGATCAACCACGGCGGCATGTCGACCGTGTACCTGGGTCACCAGCTTGCGCTCGCGCGCGAGGTGGCGATCAAGGTCATGCTGCCTGTCGCACTGGCGGACGAAGTCAGCCGTCGCCGCTTCGAGAACGAAGTGCGCACGATCGCGCGACTGGAACATCCCAACATCGTCGGGATCTTCGAAGTCGGCCGCACCTACGACGGCCTGCCCTACTACGCGATGCCGTACCTGCCGCGCGGCCATCTGGGCCAGCGTGATCTGAGCCGCGACGAGCCGCGCGCGATCGAGATCGCGCAGACGTTGCTGTCGGCGCTGGACTACGCGCATTCGCGCGGCGTCGTGCATCGCGACGTGAAGGCCGAGAACGTGCTGTTCGACGAAAGCGAGCGCGTGCTGCTGGCCGATTTCGGCATCGCATTGCGCCGCGGCTTCGGCCCGCGCGTGACGACGGCGGGCCTCGCCGTCGGAAGCACCGCGTACATGGCGCCGGAACAGGCGCGCGGCGAAGACGTCGACGGACGCGCCGATCTGTACAGCATGGGCGTGCTGCTGTGGGAAATGCTCACCGGGCGCCTGCCGTTCGAAGCGGCCGACGCGCTGTCGATGGCGGTGATGCACGCGCAGGATCCGATTCCGAAGCTTCCCCACCATCTGCGGCACTGGCAGCGTTTCATGAACCGCGCGCTGTCCAAGCAGGCGGCGAGCCGGTTCCAGGACGCGGCGCAGATGGCCGACGCGATCCGCGCCGTGCAGCAGCGCAAGCCGTGGACGCCGGCACTGGAAACCCTGCGGCGCCTGCGTCCGACGCATCGCTGGGCGATGCCGGTGTGGGCGACGGTAGGCGTCACCGCCGTCACGCTGGTCGTGCTCGCCTTCAGTTTCGATCGCGATGCCGAGCCGGTTCCGGCGGCGCCCGCGACGCCGATCGCCACCGCGCCGAACGCGACGCCGTCGGCCGATCCCACCGCCGCGATGCTCCAGCCGCTCCCCGAAGCGCCGCTGCAGCATGCGCTCGAGGACGCACGCCAGCAGATCGCGCGTGGCCGCCTCACCGAGCCGCAGGACGCCAACGCGTTCGACAGCGTGCTGCTCGCCTGGCACACCGACAGCACCCATCCGGACGTCGCCAAGGCCATCGACCAGCTCACCGACGCGTTTTCCGAGCAGATCGTGCGGTCGGTGAAGGACGGCAAGGACGAGCGCGCGCTCGACCTGCATTCGCGCGCGATCGCGCTTGGCCAGCAGACCGGCACGGCGACCTCCCCGGCGCAGCAGAAGTTGCGCGACGCCACCGGTGCGGCGCTCGAAGCGCGCCTGCAGCAGGCGGTGAAGCGCCGCGACGGCGCCGACGTGCAGCGCCTCACCGCGCTCGCCGACAAGATGGAACTGCCGCGCAAGTTCGACGCGCGCCTGCTCGCGCAGGCCAAGGCGCTGCCGAAGGGCCTCGCGCGCGGCGCGACGCTCGACATCGCATCGCAGAGCAGCGCGAAGGTCAGTGTCGCGCTGACGCCGCGCCCGGTGAGCCGCCGCGAGTACGCGCGCTTCGCCGCGGCGAACGGGCGCGAACCGGCGCTGTGCCGCGAACGCGCCTCGCTGCTGCGCATGCTCGATCCGCGCGACTGGCAGCAGCCCGGCTTCAAGCAGGGCGAGAACGATCCGGTCGTGTGCATTTCGCTGGAAGATGCGCAGGCGTATGCGCAGTGGTACAGCGCGCAGACCGGCCGCCGTTATCGCCTGCCCAGCGCGGAAGAGATCACCCAGACGCCGCCGGACATGGACGGCCGCGCGGTGTCGCTGTGGCTGCGCGATTGCGGGCAGAACTGCCAGCAGCGCCAGGTGGCAGGCGGTTCCTGGCGTAGCCGCCAGACCGAACGCACCCTCGCCGCCTCGCGCGGTTACGACGACGTGGGCTTCCGGCTCGTTCGCGAGCGTTGACGCGCAAGCGCCCCTGCGCGGGGCCCACGAATGGCCCGCGAACGCACAGCCGTTCGGCTCTACAATCCGCGCCATGTCGAACTCCCCCGATGCCCCCGCCGCGCCGATCCGGCCCGCGGCGCCCAAGCCGAGCCTGCAGAAGCTCTTCCTTACCGGCCTGCTGACCCTGTTGCCGATCTGGCTGACGTGGGTCGTGGTCAAGTTCGTGTTCGTGATGCTGTCGGACATCAGCGCGCCGCTGATCGGCCCGGTGCTGGAGAACGTGGCGAACACCTATAGCCAGCTGTCGTGGCTGGATGAGCCGTGGGTGCGCACGGTGCTCGCGCTGCTGGCGACGCTGGCGGTGATCCTGTTCGCCGGCGTGATGGCGCGTCGCGTGATCGGCCAGCGCCTGCTGCGCTGGTTCGAGGCGCTGATCCAGCGCATTCCGCTGGCGAGCATCGTGTATTCCAGCGCGCGGCAGTTGCTCGACATCCTGCAGACCAAGCCCGACGGCACGCAGCGCGTGGTGCTGGTGGATTTCCCGCACAAGGAAATGAAGTCCATCGGTTTCGTCACGCGCGTCATCCGCGAACACGGCACCGGCCGCGAACTCGCCGCGGTGTACGTGCCGACCACGCCGAATCCGACGTCCGGTTACCTGGAAATCGTGCCGGTGGAGAAGATCACGCCGACCGACTGGAGCGTGGACCAGGCGATGAGCTTCATCATTTCCGGCGGCGCCGTCGCGCCGGACACCATTCCGTTCTCGCCGCCGCCGGTAGTCGAGAAGGCGCCGTAAGCGAGACCTTTACGAGATCAGCGCGAAGGGGAAAGCGCAGTGAGCCAATCCGTGCCCGCCTCCGCTCCGCCCGCGACCGTCGAGCGCACGCTCGACGATCGCGCGGTCCGGTTGTTCATCATCCTCGCCGCGTTCTTCTGCGTGAACGCGGTGCTCGCCGAGTTCATCGGCGTGAAGATCTTCGCGCTGGAAGACACCCTGGGTATCGAGCCGCTGCACTGGAATCTGTTCGGCCAGACCGGTTCGCTGAGCTTCACCGCCGGCACCCTGCTATGGCCGGTGGTGTTCCTGATGACCGACGTCATCAACGAGTTCTTCGGGCGCCGCGGCGTGCGGATGATCTCGTACCTCGCGGCGGGGCTGATCGTCTACGGCTTCGTGTTCGCGTTCGCGGCCATCGCGATCGCGCCGGCGGACTGGTGGGTGAAGGCCGCGCAGCCGCAGGGCGTGGCGGATTACCAGGCGGCGTTCGCGGCGGTGTTCGGCCAGGGCATGTGGACGATCGCCGGCTCGCTGGTCGCCTTCATCATCGGCCAGCTGATCGACGTGGCGGTGTTCCATCGCATCCGCAGCGTCACCGGCGAGAAGCACGTGTGGCTGCGCGCGACCGGCTCCACCGCCGTATCGCAGCTGGTCGACAGCTTCGTCGTGCTCTACATCGCCTTCGTACTGGGGCCGCAGAAGTGGCCGACCTCGCTGTTCCTCGCGGTCAGCACGGTGAACTACGCGTACAAGATGCTCGCGGCGATCGCCCTGATCCCGCTGATCTACGTGGTGCGCGCGGCGATCATCCGATACCTCGGCCAAGCGCGCGCGCACGAGTTGCGCGAACAGGCTGCGGCGGTGTAGTCGGCACCTGCTTGTCATCCCCGCGAGGGCGGGGATCGGATGGATGGCGATCGCGTTGCGCAAAACCGCGACGTCCAGCCGCCCCGCATGACCTTCGGCCCATGCCGCCTCCAGGCCGGCGGGCGAGCCTTCGGGATCGCCCGTCAACCCGGATTTTTCCCATGCCGCATCCTGCGCGCCCGTCGTTCCGCCTGCCGCTCGCCATCGCCCTGATCCTGGGCACGGCCACTGCCCTGCCCTCCGCCGCCTTCGCGCAGGCGCCCGCCGCGACGGCGACCCAGAGCGCGAAGGCCACGCGCCTCAACGCGATGTACGAGCAGTACTGGGAAGAGCTGCTGCGCGCCAACCCGCTGCAGGCCACCTTCCAGGGCGACAACCGCTACAACGACCAGCTGCCGAACACGCTGTCGGCGCAATACCGCCAGCAGCAGCACGAGTTCAATACGCGCTGGCTGAAGCAGGTGAAGGACGTCGGCAGCGACGGGCTGAGCGGACAGGACCTGCTGAGCTACGAGATCTTCGTGCGCGATCGCGAGGATTCGCTGGAAGCCGAGAAATTCCCGACCTGGCAACAGCCGATCAACCAGTTCTACAACTTCGCCGCGACGTTCGTGCAACTGGGCGCCGGCACCGGCGCGCAGCCGTTCAAGACGGTGAAGGACTACGACAACTGGCTCAAGCGCGCCGCGCAGGCGCCGGTGATCTTCGACCAGGCCATCGCCAATTCGCGCGAGGGCATGAGCAGCGGCGTCGTGCAGCCGCGCGCGCTGATGGTGAAGGTGATCCCGCAGCTCGATGCCCTGATCAAGGACAAGGCCGAGGACACGCTGTTCTGGGGCCCGATCAAGAACTTCCCGGCCGATTTCAGCGACGCCGACAAGCAGCGCCTGACGACGCAGTACAAGCAGCTGATCGAAGGCAAGCTGATGCCGGCCTATCGCGAACTGCGCACGTTCGTGGCCGACGAGTACCTGCCGAAGACGCGCACGACGTCGGGCCTGGACGCACTGCCCGACGGCGCGGCGTGGTACGCCTTCAACGCGCGCAATTCGACGACGACCGACCTGACGCCGGCGCAGATCCACCAGATCGGACTGGATGAGGTGAAGCGCATCCACGGCCAGATCGAGGGCGTGATGAAGCAGGTGGGGTTCAAGGGGTCGATGCAGGACTTCTTCAAGTTCATGCAGAACGACCCGCGCTTCACCTTCGCCGATGAACCGGCGCTGCTCGCGTACTACCGTGGGCTGGAAGACAAGATCAACCAGAAGATCCCCGAACAGTTCTCGCTGATCCCGAAGGCGGCGTTCGAGATCCGTCCGGTCGAGCCGTTCCGCGCGCAGTCCGCCGCGGGCGGTTCGTACATGCGGCCGAGCCAGGACGGCTCGCGTCCGGGCGTGTTCTACGTCAACACCTACGACTTGCCGACGCGCAAGACGTGGGATGTCGAAGACCTGTACCTGCACGAGGCGATCCCGGGCCATCACTTCCAGCTCGCGCTGCAGCAGGAGCTGACGGGCCTGCCGAAGTTCCGCCGCTTCGGCAGCGAGATCGCCTTCAGCGAAGGCTGGGGCCTGTACGCCGAATCGCTCGGCAAGGACCTGGGCGTGTACACCGATCCATACAACTACTTCGGTTACCTGCAGAACGAGCTGTGGCGCGCGATCCGCCTGGTCGTCGATACCGGCCTGCACAGCAAGGGCTGGACGCGCGAACAGGTCATCAAGTACATGCTCGACAACTCCGCCGAGAGCGAAACACAGTCCACCGCCGAGGCCGAACGCTACATGGCGATTCCCGGCCAGGCGCTCGCGTACAAGATGGGCGAGCTGAAGATCAAGCAGGTGCGCGCGAAGGCCGAGAAGGCGTTGGGCGACAAGTTCGACGTGCGCGAGTTCCATGCCGAAGTGCTGAAGGACGGCTCGGTGCCGCTGGAGATCCTGGAGCGCAAGATCGATCGCTGGATCGACGAGAAGCAGGGCTGAGGCCCGCTGAGCTGTTGTAGCCCGGGTAAGCGCAGCGCACCCGGGTCATGCGTGACAGGTTCCCGGGTGCGCTCCGCTTACCCGGGCTACAAACGCCAGCAAAACCGCAATGCGATCTTTGCTCCCGTCGCCCGCCCGCCTTACGCTGCGCTCCGAGCCGCCTGAACCGGCCCGACGCACACCATCCACCAGGAGAACCGCATGAAGCTCCGCCCGTTGTTGCTTGCCCTCTCCGTCTCCGCCGCGGTCGCCGGCTGCTCCAAGCCCGCGCCCGATACCGCCGCGACCGACAAGCCCGCCGCCACGCAGAACGCGCAGTCCCCGCAGGCCCGCGCCGACCAGCTCAACAAGCTCTACACCGAGTTCTGGGAGGCGACGCTCAAGAACAATCCGGTGCTGGCGACCTTCACCGGCGACACGCGCTACAACGCCGAGCTGCCGGACTTCGGTTCGCAGCAGTATCGCGACGAGCAGAAGAAGTTCCTGCAGGACTGGCTCGCCAAGGTGGAAGCCGTCGGCTCCGAAGGCCTCACCGGCCAGGACCTGCTGAACTACGAGATCTTCACCAAGGACGCGAAGGACCAGATCGAATCCTTCCAGTTCCCCGGCTGGATGACCCCGGTCAACCAGATGGACAGCACCGCGAGCCTCGCCGTGCAGTTCGGTTCCGGCAGCGGCGCGCAGCCGTTCAAGACCGTGCAGGACTACGACAACTGGCTCGCCCGCGGCGCGCGCATCCCGGTGCTGTTCGACACCGAGATCGCCAACATGAAGCAGGGCATCGCCGCCGGCGTCGTGCAGCCCAAGGCGCTGATGGAGAAGGTCGTCCCGCAGCTCGACGCGCTGATCAAGGACAAGCCGGAAGACACGCTCTTCTGGGGCCCGATCACCAACTTCCCCAAGGAGTTCAGCGACGCCGACAAGCAGCGCCTGACGGAGGCCTATCGCAAGATGATCGCCGAGCAGCTGATGCCGGCGTACAAGAAGCTGCGCGCCTTCATCCAGGACGAATACCTGCCCAAGACGCGCGACACCTTCGGCCTGGACAAGCTGCCCAACGGCGCCGCGTGGTACGCCTTCAACGCCAAGCAGAGCACCACGACCGACCTCACGCCGGCGCAGATCCACCAGATCGGCCTGGACGAAGTCGCGCGCATCCACGGCGAGATGCAGAAGGTGATGACAGAGGTCGGCTTCAAGGGCTCGCTGCAGGACTTCTTCAAGTACGTGCAGACCGACAAGAAGTTCGAGTTCAAGAGCCAGGACGAGCTGCTGAAGTACTACCGCGGCCTGGAAGCGAAGGTCAACGAGAAGATCCCGACGCAGTTCTCGGTGGTGCCGAAGTCGCCGTTCGAGATCCGCCCGGTGGAGCCGTTCCGCGAGAAGTCCGCGGCCGGTGGCCAGTACTACCCGCCGAGCGAGGACGGCACGCGCCCGGGCATCTTCTACGTCAACACCTACGATCTGCCGTCGCGCAAGATCTGGGACGCGGAAGACCTGTACCTGCATGAAGCGATCCCGGGCCACCACTTCCAGATCGCCACGCAGATCGAGCTGAAGGACCTGCCGGCGTTCCGTCGCTGGAGCATCCAGAGCGCGTTCGCCGAAGGCTGGGGCCTGTACGCCGAATCGCTGGGCAAGGATCTGGGCGTGTACACCGATCCGTATTCCTACTTCGGCTACCTGCAGAACGAGCTGTGGCGCGCGATCCGCCTGGTCACCGATACCGGCCTGCACAGCAAGGGCTGGACGCGCGACCAGGTCATCGCGTACATGAAGGAGAACTCCGCCGTCAGCGACACCACCGCCGTCGCCGAAGCCGAGCGTTACATCGCGTGGCCGGGCCAGGCGCTGGCGTACAAGATCGGCGAGCTGAAGATCAAGGAGCTGCGCGCGAAGGCCGAGAAGGAACTGGGCGCCAAGTTCGACGTGCGCGAGTTCCACAACGAAGTGCTCAAGGACGGCGCCGTGCCGCTGGCCGTGCTGGAGCAGAAGATCGACCGCTGGATCGCGAGCAAGAAGGGCTGATTCGGCGGTTTCGCTTCTCGCGTTCGATTGGAAGGAGGCCGGGCCCTTGGGCTCGGCCTTTTTCTTTGTCGCGGTCGCGAAGGGTTGATGGTGCTCAAGCCGTTCGTGGCCCGCTCGTCGTTACCGCAAGACCAGCGCAGCAGCCCGCCGCCGCCTGGCATGGTATGAACGGCGACCCCGTGGGCTTGTCGCACGGATGAGGGCGACGGCTCGTGCTCTCCGGGCCCGATCAGGTTCACGCCCTGGGCGAGGGTGAGCCCGCCCTGCCCGATTCCTTCCGCAGGCGGCGCCCGTTGTGGTGGAATCGCGTGATTGTTCCGCGCGTGGACACGACGCTTCCGCAGACCTGAACGAGCCTCGCGCCCACGTCGGGCACGGGTTGTGAACCCGCACGTGCCCCTTATATTTCGAGGTTCCTGCGCCTGGCCGCCGCTGCTCCGGGTGCCCCGTCGGACCTGTGATCCGACCTCGCACCCCACGTGACGTCATGCCTGCCCTGCCGCGCTTTCTTACCGTTGCCGCCCTGCTGCTGTCCGCGCCGATCGCAGCGGAAGCCGATCGCCTTCCCGCACCTGCGACGGTGGCCTCGGCGCCGGCGAAGCCCGCGAACCTCCAGCCGGGCGGACGCTGGCTTTCGCGCCTTGCGCCGGCGGCCGATCCGAAGGTGCTCGAGCTGGCCGTGTCGGCGATGCAGTGCGCGCAGGCGAGCGGCGTCGGCACCGACGCGCGCCGCCTCGCCGTCATCGACTACAGCCGTCCGTCGCTGCTGCCGCGGCTGTGGGTGTTCGATCTCGCGGCTGGCCGCCTGCTGTACGAGGAAGTCGTCGCGCACGGCCAGGGGTCGGGCGACAACATGGCGACGCGATTCTCCAACCTCGATGGCAGCCACCAGTCGAGCCTGGGATTGTTCGTTACCGCCGACACGTACACGGGCAAGAACGGTTACTCGCTGCGCATGCGCGGACTGGAGCCCGGGGTGAACGATGCGGCGATGGCGCGCGCCATCGTCATGCACGGCGCACCGTACGTGGATCCCGCCCAGGCACAGCGCATGGGCCGCCTCGGTCGCAGCTGGGGATGCCCGGCGGTACGAAGCGCCGTGGCGCGCCCGATGATCGACCTGCTCAAGGACGGCCAGTTCGTGTTCTCGTATTACCCCGACCAGGCGTGGCTCGCGCGCTCCGCGCTGCTGAACTGCCCTGCTGCGCGCGGGACGCTTGCGCATGCAACGCAGGGGCGCGGCCCTACGTCCGGCTGATTTCGAGCGCCTGGTGATCGGTCACCCGCGGTGACGGATCACCGGGCGCTCGTTTGAAGGCGACGGCTACATCGCCGCATGGACTCCATCAACGCGGCATCGAACAATCACCAGCGCATTGGTTCGCCCGCTCAGCTCGCGGAACGCAGGCTCTGGCGGTTGGCAAGCCACGCGGGATCCTTCTGGCCATGGAGCGTCGAGCTCCACTGGCGACTGGCCTGATCCCACAGCTGCACCAGCGATTGATCGAGTCGCACGCCGGAACGCGCCGCCGCTTCGCAATGACCGCAGGCTTCGCGCGGCGCATTGTTTCGCAATGCAGCGCGCGCAAGCAGCCAGCGCGAACGGACGTCGTTTCCGGCGAGGGCCTCCAGCCGGCGGCATACCGATGCGTCGATCGCACCCGGCCATTGCCCGAGCCGCGCCTGCAACACGCATCGCGCCGCCGCCATCGCGAACACCGGATGCTCCAGCAGGCCCGACGCCATCGCCTCGGCGCGCGCATGTTCCTCGCTGCCCTGTGCTGGCGGCACACACGCAGCGCGATCCAGCAGCAGTTCGGCCGCTTCGATCTGCAATTGCGGCGCATCGCCACGCTCGACGAGCGGCATCAGGCCCGCGATGGCATCCGACAGTGCCGCCGGGCGCGACACCGCATTGGACTGCGCCGCGCGGCGGCGGAGCAGGCGCGCACGGGCGAGCGCCACGTGCGCGTTGCCCGGCAGCATCTCGTCGAGCCGCTTGAGGATGGCCTCGCCTTCATCGAAGCGCGAGCGCGCGGCATCGCCCCGCAAATGTCCGGTTTCCAGCGCGAGCAGTTCGAGCCAGCTCAGCAGAAGCTCCGGCGCGGCGTCGGGGCCGGTCAGCACGTCGCGATAGGTTTCGCGGAACGTGCGCAGGTGGAGCGTACGCGTCGCGCCTTCGGCGAGTTCGGCATGCGCGAGTTCGTTCTCCACCTTCGCCACGTACCAGCCGCGGCGCTCCTGCTCGGTCGCGCCTTCGACGCCGGCTGCGAGGATCGCATCGGCTTCCAGGCGCGCCTTGGAGGCGTCCGTGCTCGACAACAGGTTCGCCTGCGCCTGCAGCACCTGCTGCAACTTCCACGAGGCCGTCGACGCCGGATCGCGTGCGGCCCGCGCCGCATCGCGCAATACATGCACCGCGTCGGACATGCGTTTGGCCCGCGAGGCGGCGGTTTCGTCCGTGGCCGCAAGCGCGCGTTCGAACAACGCATCGCCGAGCGTGGCCGCACGCAGCGGATCGGCTTGCCCGCCGTCCGGCACCGCGCGTCGCAGTGCGGCAACGGCGAGGTCCAGCGTCGCACGCTGCGCGGCGCTGCGTTCGCCGGCGGCCTGCAACAGTCGGCAGCTGCCCGCGCGATACCAGATGTCGGCTTGCGACGGATCGCGTTCGAGCAGGCGTTCCATCGCATCGGCCGCGTTTGCGTACGCCTTCGAGCCGCCATCGGCCCGCGCGATCTGCCACCAGCACAGCGCCGACATCACCCAGACTTCGGTCGGCGGGTGCGAGGAACGCATCGCGTCTTCAAGTTGCGCCAACGCGCCCGCATAGTCGGCGGCATCGACGAGCTTGCGGGCCTCCTCGATCGAATCGCGTCGGCTCGCTTCCGGCTTCGGTGCCGCCTGGACCGGGGCTTCGGTCGGAACGTCGGTAGCGAGTGCCGCGACAGGAGAAGGCTCGCGCCTGGCATCCGGTGTAAGCCCGAGTTCGGCAGGCGCGAACATCGTCGCACCGGTCGATTGCGCGATCTCCGGCGCGGCCATCGTCGGCGCACTTTGCGCAGCGGGCGATTCCGGAGTCGGAAGCGTTTGGTTCGTGCCGGACGGGTCGCGGGTCACGCCCACGCTCCTCGCCTCGCGTTCACCCGTGGCAATCGCCGCGATGGCGGCAATGGCGGCATCGACCGGAAGCGATGCGACGGGTACCTGCGGCGTGGAAGCGACGACAGGAACTTCCGGCGCCGAGATGGCCGGCGGCACGTCGGCCACGAATGCCAGCGCTGCCGTTTCCGCCATTCGCGGTTCGGGCTCCGATTCGGCCGGGAGCGCCAGCGGCACGCCAGGCTCGATCGCTTCCTCGACCGGCGCCGCAATCGCGCTCGGCTCCGCGGCGTGGCTCGCCGGTAACGTCACCGTCGCGGCGAACGAGGCCGGATCGGATGCATGCGAAACCGGCGACGCCATCGTTTGGGCGAACTCCGGCTGGGGAACGAACAGCAGACCGTCAGCCACTTCATCGCCCAGTTCGTACCGGTGCGCGAACCCGCGCTCGGTGGTCACCGGTGCCTCCCACGGCCCGCGGTGCGACTCATGGGTGGGCGCATAGATCTCGTAGGCGGAGAACATGCGGACACGCGGACGCTCGGTCGCCCGCGTGCGCGACGGCGACATCGGCGGTTGCGTTCCGACCGGTTCGGCTCTGTGCGTGTTCATCTTCATGACCCTCTGCGGGCGGCGTTTGCGCCGTCCAACGGTGAAAAGCAGCACGAGCGTGGCCGCGATGCCGATGAGCCACCACTTGGCCCGCTCGTTGATCTCCTGGAGCTTGCGTTCGTCGCGCTGCGCGACCGGCACGATGGACGCCGCGATGGCGCGCTGCGCCGCATCGCCGACCGCGTGCGTGGAGGCGGCACCTGCGGCCGTGGACGGCGGGGAGGCGGACGGCACCGCGATCTGGGCGACCGCCTCTGGGGCGGCGTGAACATCGGTAGCGGTGGCTTCGCCGCCGCCAGCATCGGTCGCCGCGCTCGCAACGATGGTGGCGTCCGGCGCGACGGAAGAACCCGTCGTGGCATCGCCGACGGACGGCTCGCTCGCAATTCCGCTCGCGGGCACGCCGGGCGCAGGCGTCGCATCAACGTCCGCCTTCGCACCGGCGCTCGAGCCGGCGCCGTAGGCATTCGATGAGTCAACGAACCTGGAGCGCAACCCATCGGTGTGATCGGGCAGCGTCGTCGCGCGAGTTGGCGACGCGGTCTGGTCGGGCTCCGATGCGGCGATCAGTTTCGGCGCCGCATCGGCGGCGGACACGCCGGGCAGCGGCATCGGCCATCGCGCGCAGGCGGCCAGCAGCACCGCCGCCGCAGCGGCGAAGCGCCAGCGAAGGGCGCGCAGACGAACGGCGCGCCTTTCGTGCGAGGTAGTGGCCCTGTCCATGCTGCCCGCCCGTGCCGACGCCGCGCGCGCGGTCAGAGCTCGATCAGTCGTTCGAACGCGACTCCACCTTCCTGCGGCGTCGCGATGACGTTCTGGTACACGCGGCCGGGGAAGATGTTGACTGTGTTGCCGACCTGGTTGTTGCGCGAGTAGAGGTACGGCAGGTGCGACCACACGCGGTAACCCAGATCCTTCACGCGACGCACTTCCTCTTCGGCGATGTCCTGGTCGCCCATGCGGAAATACAGGTTGGGACGCAGGCGACGGATCGTGCCGCCAGCGCCTTCGAGCACCGACATCAGCTCGCCGGGGTAATTGATCTTGAGCAGGTGCAGCGCATCGAGGTCGAGTTCGTCCAGCGTGCGCACCGGCACGCGTTCCTTGCGCTCGCTGACGCTTTCCAGGCCCGGCAGCACCGAGCCCAGTTCGACCATCGCGCTGGCGCTGCCCAGCCACATGGGATGCGTGTGCACGTTCTGCAGTCCGTTGAGCGCGACGTTCGCGCACAGCTGCTGCATGACCATGCGGCGCGGTTCGATGACGTGCACCTTGCCGCGATCGCCGACGGCGCGCGCGAACCACAACGCATGCGCGCCGTATTCGCTACCGAATTCGAGGACGTGCTGATCGTCGGCGACGATCTCGCTCAGCTGGTCGAGCTCCTGCTCGATCCACTCGCCGTACTGCGCCAGCGAGCGGGATGCGGGGCAACGACCGGGCACGGAATTCATGACGCCGTAGCGGGTCTTCCACAATTGCGGGACCGCTTCGGCCGGGTTGTGCAGGTTGTTCATGATGATGCGCCTCGATTGAAAGCCACTGGATGACAGAGCCCACAGCCCTGCGTCATGTGTGGAATCTTGGCGGCCGGTCTCGCCGTGCAGAATGAGAACCGTCTGAAAAAACCTCACTTCCCGATGGCGGGAAGCCTTCTCTTCAGGCTAGGCTGGATCCGACCTTGATGAACGGATTCCGCAATGTCCCGCCTCCTGTTGGCACTATCGCTGTCGTTGCTCTGCGGCACCGCGTTGTCCGCGGTTCCCGTATGGGGAGCCCGTCAATCGAGTCCTGCGAATACGCCGTTGGCGCAGCTGAAACCCGGGGAATGGATCTGGGGCGGCGATAGCCGCGAGGGCCCGCTGGCAGTGGTCGTGAGCCTGACCGAGCAACGCGCGGTAGTCTATCGCAACGGTCTGCCCATCGGCGTTACGACCGTCAGCACGGGCAGGAAAGGCTACGAGACGCCGACCGGCGTCTTCACGATCCTGCAGAAGGACAAGGATCACCGGTCGAACAAGTACAACGCCGCGCCCATGCCGTACATGCAGCGGCTGACGTGGGACGGCGTGGCGCTGCACGCGGGCGGATTGCCCGGGTATCCCGAGTCGCACGGGTGCGTGCACCTTCCGTCGGAATTCGCGCGGCTGCTGTTCGATTCGTCGAACATGGGCATGGTCGTGGTGGTCTCGCAGGAAGGTCGTTCGCCACAGGACGTGACGCATCCGGGCGCGCTGATTCCGATCAATCCGACGACCGGTGCCGAAGCGGACATCCCGCCGCTGGAAGCGGGACAGAAATACCGGTGGCGCCCGGAGCTGTCGACCGAAGGCCCCGTGTCGCTCCTGCTCAGCGCCGCGGATGGCGACATCATCGTCTTCCGCAACGGCATCGAGATCGGCCGCTCGCGCGTGCTGATCCGCAACCCGGAACAACCGCTCGGCACGCGCGCGTACATCGTCAAGGACGGTTTCATCGACGGCGACAATCCGCTGTTGCCCGGCACGCGCATGCCGAACTGGAGCACCATCGGCATTCCGGGCAACGGTCCTGATGCCGGACGCCTGCTCGGGCCGGAAACGATCGATCGCGTGGTGATTCCGCACGATTTCGTGGCCGCCGTGCTGCCGCTGCTCACGCCCGGCGTGGTGATGCTGGTCACCGACGCCGGCGTGAATCCCGGAACGACCGGCGGCGCGCCGGTGCAGGTGCTCGATTCGGATCCACCGCAAACCTGATCGACACGGAGCCTCCATGGACACCGCACGCCAATCGCACGATCCCGTCGTCCGCATGCTCGACGCGTATCGCGATGCCGTCTTCGCCAAGGACGTCGACGCCTTCGTTCGCCTGTACGACGCGGACGTGCACGTCTTCGACATGTGGGGCGACTGGTCGCTGCAGGGCGTGGCCGCATGGCGCCGGATGGCCGAAGGCTGGTTCGGATCGCTCGGCGACGAGCGCGTGGTCGTGACGTTCGACGACGTCGGATCGTCCGTCGAGCACGACCTGGCGTGCGGCCATGCGACCGTCACCTACAGCGCGCAGGGAACCGACGGCGCCGTCCTGCGTTCGCTGTCGAACCGGATGACGGTGGTGCTGCGACGACGCGATGGCGAGTGGAAGGTCGTGCACGAACACACGTCGGCGCCCATCGAGCACGAAACGCTCAAGGCACGTTTGCAACGCGCGTGACCGCCTGAAACGACGAAGCCCCGGCATCGGCCGGGGCTTCGCATTCGAACGACGTTGCAGCGCGGATCAGCCGTTCGCGACACCGCTGCGCGAACCGCGGCCCTGGCCACCGCCGCGATGCTGCTTCGGACCGGCGTGCGCGTGGCGCTGCGCCGGCTTGCCGTGCGGACGGTTGGCCGGACGACGCTGTGCCGGCGCCTTCTGGCGCGGATTCGGCAGCGGCGCGTTCATCTGGATCGGGCGGCTCGGTGCGAAGCCTTCGACTTCGACCAGTTCCACCGTCGTCTTCAGCATGTTCTGCACCTGGCGCAGCAGGCCGCCCTCTTCCGGCGCGACCAGCGACAGCGCTTCGCCGCTGGCGCCGTTACGGCCCGTGCGGCCGATGCGGTGCACGTAGTCCTCGGCGACCATCGGCAGCTCGAAGTTGATCACCAGCGGCAGGTTCGGGATGTCCAGACCGCGCGCGGCGACGTCGGTGGCGACCAGCACGCGCGCCTTGCCGGCCTTGAACGCGTTGAGCGCCTTCTGGCGCTGCGCCTGGCTCTTGTTGCCATGGATCGCGACGGCCGCGAGGCCGGCTTCTTCCAGCTGTTCGGCGAGGCGGTTGCAGCCGTGCTTGGTACGGCCGAACACGATCGCCTGATCGGTGTGGCGCGAGCTCAGCACGCTCACCAGCAGGTCGCGCTTGCGGCCGGCATCGACCACGTGCACGCGGTGGCTGATGGTCTGGGCGATGGTGTTCTGCGCGGCCACCTGCACCTGCTTGGGCGTGCGCATGAACTCCACGGCAAGCGCCTTGAGCTGCGCTTCGAACGTGGCCGAGAACATCATCGTCTGGCGCTCGCGCGGCAGCTTGCCGAGGATGCGCTTCATCGCCGGCAGGAAGCCCATGTCGAGCATGCGGTCGGCTTCGTCCAGCACCAGCAGCTCGACCGAATCGAGCTTGGCGGTGCCGCGATCGAGGTGGTCGATCAGGCGACCCGGCGTGGCGACGAGCACGTCCATGCCACGGCGGAACATCTCGACCTGCGGGCCCATACCGGCGCCGCCGAAGATCACGCTGACGTTCATGCGCAGGTGCTTGGCGTAGCTGCGCAGGTTGTCGGCGACCTGCACGGCGAGTTCGCGCGTGGGGACCAGCACGAGCGCGCGCGGACGACGGTAGCCGTTCGGTGCGGTCTGCTTGGACAGGCGATGCAGCAGCGGCAGGCCGAACGCGGCCGTCTTGCCGGTGCCGGTCTGGGCGCCGCCCAGCAGGTCGTGGCCGGCCAGCGCCAGCGGGATGGCCTGCTCCTGGATCGGGGTCGGGGTGGTGTAGTTCTGCTCCGCCAGGGCGCGCAGCAGCGCGGGCGAAAGCCCGAGAGTTTCGAACGTCATGCGGGTGTTGCTCCTTGTCGCGCGCCATCGCGTCGCACCGTCCCATGGGACGGCGACGAACATTACGTCGCGTGATGGCCCCGGCGTTCCCTCGAACCGCGCCGGCGGCGATCTGATTGGACGGCGACCGGACGATCCGGGCCGTGTCTGCGCTACGAAAGACGTGCGGGATAGAAGCCGTTTGCTCGGACCGCGATGCGGGCCACGGCGGGCATACCTGGGAAACGTACCCTTGCGGGGAGGCAGCCGTGCGCTGAACGGGGCGGACTCTACGCGAAAGCGGCCTGCCTTGCCACCCGTGTAGGCTTCATCGGTCCATGCGGTTCATGTGATTGGGGAAACAGATGGCGGAAGTCGGTTCGACCGATCTGGTCAAGGTGGTGGCGTTGCTCGGCGCGGCCGTGGTGGCGGTGCCGGTGTTCAGGCGCCTGGGGCTGGGTTCGGTGCTCGGGTACCTGGCCGCGGGGCTGGCGATCGGGCCGTTCGGGCTGGGCTGGTTCTCCGACCCGCAGGCGATCCTGCACGTCGCCGAGCTGGGCGTGGTGATGTTCCTGTTCGTCATCGGCCTGGAAATGCGGCCCTCGCACCTGTGGAGCCTGCGTCGCCAGATCTTCGGCCTGGGCACGCTGCAGATCGCCGCCTGCACCGCCGCGCTCACCGGCGTCGGCCTGCTGTTCGGCTACGCGCCGGTCGTCGCATTCATCGGTGCGATGGGCTTCGTGCTGACGTCCACCGCCATCGTCATGCAGCTGCTGGCCGAACGCGGCGACATCGCCCTGCCCCACGGGCAGAAGATCGTCTCGGTGCTGCTGTTCGAAGACCTGCTGATCGTGCCGCTGCTGGTGCTGGTGGCTCTGCTCGCGCCGGGCGAGCCCAGCAGCGATGCATCGCGCTGGACCTCGATAGGCATCGCCGCCGGCGTGCTCGTGGCGCTGGTCGCGGCCGGTATCTGGCTGCTCAATCCGCTCTTCCGGCTGCTCGCCGCCGCGCGGGCGCGCGAAGTGATGACGGCGGCCGCGCTGCTGGTGGTGCTGGGCTCGGCGCTGCTGATGCAGCTGGGCGGGCTGTCGATGGCGATGGGCGCGTTCCTCGCCGGCGTGCTGCTGTCGGAGTCCACCTTCCGCCATCAGCTCGAAGCCGACGTAGAACCCTTCCGCGGCCTGCTGCTCGGCCTGTTCTTCCTCGGCGTCGGCATGGCGCTGGACCTGTCGGTGGTCAGCCAGAACTGGATGCCGATCCTCGGCGCGGTGCTGGCGATGATGCTGGTCAAGGCGCTGTGCATCTACGCCGTCGCGCGACTGACCGAGTCGAGCCACCACGAAGCGCTCGATCGCGCCACGTTGATGGCCCAGGGCGGCGAGTTCGCCTTCGTGCTCTATTCGACGGCCGCCGCGAGCGGCGTGATCGCCGCCGCGCAGAACGCCAACCTCACCGCGATCGTCGTGCTGTCGATGGCCCTGACGCCGCTGGTCGTGCTCGCGGCGCGGCCGTGGCTGAAGCAAAAGGAAGAGAAGATCGACGATCTCGACATCGCCGAAGGCCTGTCCGGCAGTGTGCTGATGATCGGCTTCGGCCGCTTCGGCCAGGTCGTCAGCCAGTCGCTGCTTGCGCGCGGCGTGGACGTCACCATCATCGACACCGACGTCGAGATGATCCGCAGCGCCGGCACGTTCGGCTTCAAGATCTACTACGGCGATGGCACGCGCCTGGACGTGCTGCGCGCATCCGGCGCCGACAAGGCGCAGGTCATCGCGGTGTGCGTCGACAAGAAGGACGCCGCCAACCGCATCGTCGAACTGGCCAAGGCCGAGTTCTCGCAGGCGAAGCTGCTCGTGCGCTCGTTCGATCGCGAGCATTCGCTGGAGCTGATCAACGCCGGCGTCGACGTGCAGGTGCGCGAGACGTTCGAGTCGGCGATCCGCTTTGGCCACCACGCGCTGTGCCAGCTCGGCGTGCCGAAGGACGAGGCGCTGGAGATCGTCGACGAGGTTCGCCGCCGCGACGCCGAACGCGTGCAGCTGGAGCTGGCCGAAGGCGTCATGGCCGGTACGCGCCTGATGATCGGCAACGTTGCACTGGGCCCGACGCCGACGCCGTTCACCAAGCCGCGTACGGCGGCCACGCCGCTCACTGCGGAAACCGCGGAAGCGGCACAGGGCCGCAACGAGTGATGCGGAACGGCGAGCGGTGAGCGGCAGCAGCGGGCGAGCGCCCACGCGCTCCGCTCGCGTCTAGACGTCGAGCACCACGCCGGGCCGCGCCAGCGTGGCCTGCACGCCGTACGTGTCACCGATTTCGCCGGCGAGCGCCTCTCGTGCGCGATCCTCGCCGTGCACCAGCGCGAGCGGCGGATGCGCGGCGCCGCCGCTGCCGGCGATCGCGCCATACCACGCCATCAGACCGCGCTGGTCGGTGTGCGCCGACAGGCCGCCGACCGTGTGCCGCTGCGCGTTCACGCGCACGTCGTGGCCGTGGATGCGCACCCAGCGCGCGCCATCGACGAGGCGCCGGCCGAGCGTGCCTTCGGCCTGGTAGCCCACGAACACCACGTGCGTCTGGCGGCGATCGAGTCGATGGCGGAAGTGATGCAGGATGCGCCCCGCGTTCGCCATGCCCGATCCGGCGATGACGATCGCCCCGCGTTCGATGCGATTGATCGCCACCGACTCCTCGCGCGTCTGCGTGAAATGCAGGTTCGGCAGGCGGAACGGATTGGGCTTCTCGCGCCACACGCGCTGGGCGTCCTCGTCGAACAGTTCGGCGTGGCGGTCGTAGACGGACACCACCTTCGCCGCCATCGGGCTGTCGAGGAAGATCTGCCAGCGCGACAGCTTCCACTCGTCCCAATGGCGCGCGAACCAATACAGCAGTTCCTGGCTGCGGCCGACGGCGAAGGCCGGAATCAGCACGTTTCCGCCTTCGTCCCATGCGGCGTTGAGGATGTCGCCGAGCTCGCGGATCGTCTCCGCGCGATCGCGGTGCAACCGGTCGCCGTAGGTCGATTCCATCATCACCAGGTCCGCGCGGTCGATGTCCGCCGGATCGCGCAGGATCGGCGTGCCCTTCGGCCCCAGGTCGCCGGAGAACACGAGCTTTTTTCCGTCCGCCCACAACTCCACGCTCGACGAACCAAGGATGTGCCCTGCCTCGCGGAAGGCGATGTCCACGCCCGGAAGGATCGTCGTTCGCGTGTCGTACGGAAGCGGACGGACCCGTTCCATCGCAGCCGTCACGTCCTCGCGCGTGAACAACGGCCGCGCTTCGGGTTCGCCGGCGCGGCGATAGCGGTTGTGGCGTTCGGCGTCGCCTTCGGAAATCGACGCCGCATCCATCAGCATGATCGGCATCAGCTCCGCGGTAGCCTGCTGCGCGTGGATCGGCCCACGATATCCGCGCTGCACCAGCAACGGAATGCGGCCGATGTGGTCGATGTGCGCGTGGCTGACAACGAGCGCATCGATCGCGGCGGGTTCGAATCCAAACGCTTCGGCGTTGCGCCGTTCCGCTTCGGGACTGCCCTGGATCATGCCGCAGTCGAGCAGCACGCGCTGCCCGGCCGCTTCGACTTCATGCAGCGAACCGGTGACCTCGCCGGCCGCTCCGTGGAAATGGACGCGCATGGGATTCCTCCTCGTGCGCGCACGCTAGCACGGAGCGTGTCCGGCGTTGCGTCAGCGCGGCGGCGGCACGATGCGCTCCTCGCGCACCACCGTGCCGTCGGCGCGAACGTCGCGATACACGACGCTTTCGGCCGGACGCGCGTAATCGCGCGGCGTATCGCGCCACGCGGCGAGCAGATCGACGTTCTGCTTCTCGATGACTTCCAGGCTGCGTGCGATGCGACGCAGCAGGCCCTTGATGCCGAACACGGCGAACGGCACGAGGATCCACAGGACCGCCAGGATCAGGCCGAAGATGAAAATGCAGAGAAAGAGGAACGAATTGGCGCCGTACGCGGCGGTGGCAACCGTGCTGTCCATCGTGCGCTCCGTGAGTGGGTGACGGCCGAAGTCTTCGCGAGGCAACGTGATTCCGACGTGGAGCTTGCCGTGAGTCGCGCGTGACGACCGCCTCAGCCGCGCAGGTTGGTGAAGCTCGCGTTGCCCAGGCCCGTGCCGATGGTAAGCACGCCCCATCGCGTCGCCGCGCGCATGCGCGGCCGCTCGCTCAAGCCCTGAACGACGGCATCGTTGTGCATCGCGACGACCGGCGCGCGGCCGCCGATGCGGTCCAGGCGCCGCGTGAGCTCGCGCGGAAGATCGAACGGCGCTTCCCAGTCGCCCGGCAGGTTCTGCGCGCCCTGCGGAATGCGGCCGTCCGGCTCGATCTGGCCCGGGCACGCGATGCCGACGAACGGCGCAAGCCGCAGCCCGATCGTGCGCGAGAACGCGGACAGACCGTTGAGCATCGCCGCCAGGCGCGCGATGGCTTCGCCGCGATCGGGATCGTCGTCGGCGTGGCGCCATTGCATGCTTTCGATCACGCGCGCCTTCGCGCCGTCGGCCGACCGGTCCAGCCGCGGCTCGACGATGCCGCAGCGGATGTTGGTGCCGCCCACGTCCACGGCGAGGAACGCGTCGGAGCGCCGGAAGCGCGCCGGCAGCAACTGCGTCCAGCCGATCAGTCCGCCCTCGTCGGGATCGTGCGAAAGCACGCAGAGCGACACGCCGCTGCGCGCGCCACGCAACATGCGTTGCGCGCGCCGGATGGCGAGCTTGCCGAACTGGCCTTCCGGCATGCCGCCGCCGATCACGATGCGCTTCACCTCGCTCCACGACGGCTGCGCGCGGAAACACTGCACGACATGCACGAGCCGGCGCGCGTACTCCTCGATCGCCAGGTGCGTCACGTGCGAGGCATCGGCATCGCCGCCGAGCAGCACCAGGTCGATGTCCTTCTTCGACAGCTCGTCGCTGCGCGTGCGACCGAACGGGTCCTTGCCGGTCGCGTGCATTTTGCGCACGGTGTCGAGCACCTCGCGGAACGCCGTCTGGCTCGCGCGATCGCCGAGAAAGCCCTCGCCATCGGGATCGGGGATCGCGAGGTTGTAGCTGTCGATCGTCAGCCCCGGAAGGCGCGAAACGCCGTGCGGGCCGCCGGTCTTCGTGCGGCGGGTTGCGGGACGTTTGCGAGCGGGTTGGTCGGCCATGCGCCATCTTCCGGCGCGCGACAGTTAGGGCGCGTCAAAGCAGGTGCCTTATTCGACCGCCGCAAGCGCCTGCCGTATCTCTTCCGCATTCGAAGGCCGGACGACACGGGCGACCTCCTCGCCATCGCGCAGCACGACCAGCGTGGGCCAAAGCTTGATGCGATACGAGCGACCGAGCGGACGGCCGGGGCCGTCCTCGACCTTCACGTGGCGCACGTCGTCGCGCGGCGACAGCACGGCTTCGATCGCCGCCTGCGCGCCGGTGCAGAAGCCGCACCAGTTCGTGCCGAACTCGAGCACCGACGTGCCCGCCCATGCGTCGACCTCGGCGCGGGCGGGCTCGTCGGCGGTGTAGGTGCGCACGTATGCCATCGCGTCAAAGCAAACCGGAGGAGACGTTACTTCGCCGTGACGCCGCGCGTGTCGTCGGCAAGCGGACGCACGTACTGCACGAGGCTCACCAGCAGCTTGCCCGGCTCCTCCCACGGCACCATGTGCGAGGCGTGCTCGAACCACACGCCCTGCTTGTAGGGCGCCTTCACCTGCTTGAGCCACGCATCGGTCGGTTCGGATGGCGTGGTGTAGTCGTGGCGGCCCATGAACATCAGCACGGGGATCGGGAATTCGCGCACGCCCGACATGTCGACCTGCAGGAACTCCGGCAGGATCCTTCCGAGCGTGAACACGTTGCCGCCATCGACCGCGCAACGTTCGGCATCGGTGTATTCCGGCGACAGCAGTGGCGCGCGGTGGAAGTACATGGATTCGTCGCGATAGGCGGTGAGGCCGCCGTAGTACTGCGCCCACTTGCGCGCGGCGATGATGCGTTCGCGCGTGATCGGCGTGTTGCCCGGATACGGCGCGATGGCTTCCATCTCGCGCACCGCCTCGGCGTTGCCCTTCGCCTTTGCCGTCGCCATCGCGAAATCGAAGCTGATGCGTTCGTTCTCGCGCACGTTGATGACCTGGCCGATGCCGATGTACGCGTGGAAGAGGTCCGGCCGCTTCAGCGCCGCCTGCATCGAGATGATCGTGCCCCAGCTGTGGCCCATCAGGATCAGCTTGCGTTTGCCGTAACGCGCGCGCACATCTTCAGCCATCGCGACGACGTCGTCGACGAAGTTCGGGATGTGGATGGTATCGGCGACCTTGGCTTCGTCGTTGGCGACGAAGGTCTTGCCCGCGCCGCGCTGGTCGTACGTCACCATCGTGAAGTACTCCTCCAGCGGACGCTGGAACTGCCACAGCGTCGGCGTCAGCGGCGACGCCGGGCCGCCGTGCACGAACAGGATGATCGGGTTGTCGCGATCCTGGCCGCGCACGCTGACCCACTGGTCGATGCCGTTGATGCGGGTCTTGTAGGACGCCTGCACGCCGTTGGGCGTTTCGATGCGGCCAAGGTCGGCGATGATCTTGCGCGCCGGCTCGTAGGCGGCGGTGTCCTTGCAGGCCTGCGCATGCGCGGCGAAGGCGCCCGCGGCCAGCGCGCAGGCGACGAGAAAACGCACGATCGGCAGTCGTTTCATGAATATCCCCCTTACGGATCGGCGGAGCTTGGCAAGCGCCCTCGCCTTGCTACAAGGGATACGTTCAGCGCGCGTGCGGTTGCGGGGTACGTTCGCGCGCGCCAAACCCACGCAGACGCCGCTCGCGAACGGCGACTTTGCCGGACCGGGCGGTCCACCCGTCCGGGCGGCCAACCGGGGGTTCCGGGCGGCCGCGTCAACGTGACCTTCGACACCCTCGACTTGGGACAATCGGGTCTAATGTCGCCCGATGCCCCGCCAGGGGTCTGTCCCAACTCCCTTATGCCTGCCGGCTGGAGCCCTTCGTGAGCCTCAAGAAACCCCAAGTCCTTGTCCTGTCCCTTGCCGTCGCCGCCGCGCTGACCGCGTGCGGGAAGAAGGACGAAGCCGCCGCCCCGGCGGCCGACGCCGCCAAGCCGGCCGACACGGCCGTCGCCTACAAGCTCGACGAGAGCAAGCTGCCGGGCGTGAACCGCTTCACCGTCGCTGACCTCGACACCTCCAAGAACGCGTGCGACGACTTCGGCGGTTACGTCAACGGCAAGTGGCTCGCCGCCAACGCGATCCCGGCCGACCGCACCTCGTGGGGCGCGTTCGAAATGCTCGACGAGCGCTCCACCGCCGTGCAGCGCCAGCTGGCCGAGCAGGCCGCCGCCGACACCAACGCCAAGGGCGTGGAGAAGATCGTCGGCGACTTCTGGGCCACCGGCATGGACGCGGCGAAGATCAACGAACAAGGCATCAAGCCGATCCAGGGCAAGCTCGACGCGATCGCCGCGCTCGACACCCCGGAGAAGATCGCCGACTACATCCGCACCACGGCGGCGAAGGGCGAGAACTACCTGTTCGGCTTCGGCGCCGAAGCGGACTTCAAGGACTCCAAGAACAACATCGCCTACGCCTCGCAGGGCGGCCTGGGCCTGCCGGACAAGGAGTACTACACCAAGGCCGAGAACAAGGAAAAGCTCGACGCCTACCAGGCGCACATCGCCAAGGTGCTCGAACTGTCGGGCGTTCCGGCCGCCGATGCCGCCAAGCAGGCGCAGGACGTGATCGCGTTCGAAACGCGCCTGGCCAAGGTCTCCAAGTCGAGCGAGGAACTCTCGCGCGACGTGTCGCTGTACTACCACCCGGTCAGCCTGGCCAACGCCGACAAGCTGGCGCCGAACTTCCCGTGGACGAAGTTCTTCGAGTCGCAGGGCGTCGCGGCGCCTGCGATGTTCTCGCTGTCGGTGCCGGAGTTCCACGCCGAGGTGAGCAAGATGCTGGGCGACGTGCCGGCGCAGCAGTGGCAGAGCTACCTGCGTTTCCACACGGTCGACAGCGCCTCGCCGTTCCTGTCGGACAACTTCGTGCAGGAAAACTTCAACTTCTACAACAAGACCCTGCGCGGCCAGTCCGAGCTGAAGGAGCGCGGCAAGCGCGTGCTCGACACGATCGAGAACGAAGCCGGCGAAGCGATGGGCCAGATGTACGTCAAGGTTGCCTTCCCGGCCGAGTCGAAGGCGCGCATGGAGGAGCTGGTGAAGAACCTCTCCGCTTCGCTGAAGACGCGCATCGAGAACCTCGCCTGGATGTCCGACGAGACCAAGAAGAAGGCTGAGGAGAAGTGGGCCGCCTTCACGCCGAAGATCGGTTACCCGGACAAGTGGCGCGACTGGTCCGGCCTTGAGACCAACCGCGACAGCTACATCGGCAACGTGCTGGCCGCCAACGAGTTCAACTACAAGTGGAACCTGGGCAAGATCGGCAAGCCGGTCGACCGCACCGAATGGGGCATGCCGCCGCAGATGGTGAACGCCTACTACAACCCGCTGCAGAACGAGATCGTCTTCCCGGCCGCCATCCTGCAGCCGCCGTTCTTCGATCCGAACGCCGACGACGCCACCAACTACGGCGGCATCGGCGCGGTGATCGGCCACGAAATGACGCACGGCTACGACGACCAGGGCAGCCGCTTCGGTGCCTCGGGCAACTTCGAGAACTGGTGGACCGACGCCGACGCGAAGGGCTTCACCGGCCGCACCGACAAGCTGGTGCAGCAGTTCAACGGCTATGAAGCCGCGAAGGGCGCGCACGTCAACGGCAAGCTGACGCTGGGCGAGAACATCGCCGACCTCGGCGGCCTGGCGACGGCCTACGACGCGATGAAGAAGGCGACCGAAGGCAAGGAAGATCCGAAGACCGACGGCCTGACCCGCGACCAGCGCTTCTTCCTCAACTGGGGCACCGTGTGGCGCCGCAACTTCAAGCCCGAAGAGCTGCAGGTCCGCCTGAAGACCGACCCGCACGCGCCGGCCAACTTCCGCGCGATCGGCGCGCCGTCGAACCTGCCGGCTTTCGCCGCCGCGTTCGAGTGCAAGCCGGGCCAGCCGATGGTGCGCGAAGGCGACAAGCAGGTCGTGATCTGGTAATCGCGAAGGCTACACCGTAAGACACGGCCGCACTCGTCGTCGGCCGCGCGAAGGCCCGGGTTCCCCGGGCCTTCTTTTTTTCTCAAGGCAACGCGGGCGCGTGAGCACGGGCGCTCACATCCCCGTTGCTAGACTCCGGCCACCCTGCCCTCCCCCCAGGTCCGGAGCCGCCATGAACCGTGCCGCCATGACCCTGCGTCCGCTCGCCTGCGCGCTGATCGCCTGCCTCATCGCCATGCCCCACGCCGACGCGCAGAAGAAGCGCGCCAAGCCCAAGGCCCCGGCCGCACCGACCGCCTGCACCGACTTCTACGCCAGCGCCAACGCCGACTGGCTGCGCAGCAATACGACGCCGCCCGCGTCGGGCTCGACCTCCGCGCTGGAACAGCTCACCGCGCGCTCGCGGCAGCAGCAGCTCGACCTGCTCGATGCCGCGTCGAAGTCGCCGCAGAACAACGTGCAGAAACTGCTCGGCGACTTCTGGGCCAGCGGCCTGGACGAAGCCGCGGTCGAGCGCGATGGTGCGCAGCCAATCGCGCCGCTGATCGCGCGCATCGACGCCATCAGGAACGCCAAGGACATCCCGCCGTCGATCGCCGCGCTGCACCAGGTGGGCATCCCGGTGGTGTTCAACTTCGGCGCCGACGTGGACCTGCAGGATCTGAACCGGCACATCGGCTATTTCGCGCAGGGCGGCCTCGGCCTGCCCGATCCGGCCTACTACACGCGCAACGACGCCGATACGCAGGCACTGATGGCCCGGTACCGGACCTACATCGAAAAGATCCTCGCGCTGACCGGCACGCCGGAAGCGCAGCTCAAGGCCGACGCGCAATCGGTGCTCGACCTGGAAACGCGTATCGCAACGGCATCGAAGTCGCTGCTGGATCTACGCGATCCGCGCGCGAACTTCGCGCCGGTCGACACGAAGACGCTGGCCAAGCAGTACAAGCGCCTGCAGCTGGGGGATTTCCTCAAAGCACAGGGCGTCAGCGACGATCGCGTGTCGATGGCGAATCCGCAGTTGTTCGCGCAGCTGGACAACCTCGTCGGCAGCCTCAAACCCGCGCAGTGGAAGGCGTACCTGCGCTGGCGCGTGGGCGACGCGATGGCGCCGTACCTGGCGAAATCCTTCCGCGACGCGGAGTTCGAATTCCGGGGCCGCGTGCTGCGCGGCCTCGCTGCGCCGCTGTCGCGCCCGCAGCAGGTGCTCGATGCGATCACGCTTGCCGCCGGCCCGATGGTCGGTCACGAATACGCGGCGCGGTACTATTCGCCGGCGACCGACAAGCGCGCCGAAGACATGGCGGCGCAGGTGCGCGACGCGCTGGCGCAGGCGCTGGAGCGCGACACGCGTTTCAGCGCGGCCGCGAAGGCCGAAGCGAAGGCGAAGCTCGACAAGCTGAAGATCGAAGTCGGCACGCCCAATCGCGACCTGGACTACACCGTGCAGCCGATGGGCCGTGGCAGTTTCGGCAGCAACATGCTGATCGCCTCGACGTGGCGCCATCGCGAGGAAATGAAGCGCATCGGCCGTGGCAATGCCGATCGTCGCTGGGACGTGTTGCCGCAGGATCCCTCACTCGCCTACGACATCACGCAGAACCGCCTGATCGTCACCGCGGCGATGCTGCAGCCGCCGGTGTTCGACACGACGAAGGACGCGGCGTGGCTGTACGGCTCGTACGGCGCGCTCGTCGGTCATGAGCTGAGCCATGGCTTCGACAATCGCGGCCGCTACGTGGATGCCAGGCAGGACCTGCGCGACTGGTGGACGCCGGCCGAAGCCAGCGCCTGGGATGCGTTGGGCAAGCGCGTCGCGTTGCAGTATTCCGGCTTCGACTTCCCCGACCTGAAAGGCGTGAAGGTCAACGGCGCACAGACGGCGGACGAGAACATCGCCGACATGGCGGGCGTCGAACTGGCATGGTCGGCGTTCCGCGCGGCCGACGCGTCGGCCGCCAAGCCGACGCAGCAGTCGTTCTACAAGGGCTGGGCGTCGCTGTGGCCGCAGCGCATGAGCGAGGACGTCGCACGCCAGCGCGCCGCAACGAGCGTGCATGCGCCGGGCCAGTGGCGCACGAACGGCCCGCTGCGCAACCAGGCTTCGTTCGGCGAAGCCAATGCCTGCAAGGCAGGGACGGCGATGCAATTGGCAGCGGATCAGCAGATCCGGCTGTTCCCGTAAGGCAGCGGATTTTGCGGTTGTCGCCCGGGTAAGCGAAGCGCACCCGGGTTGGACAGGCGGCAGTGTTCCCGGATGCGCCTCGCTTACCCGGGCTACAAAAGGAAAGCGTGGAGAGCCCTTGGATCCCCGCCTTCGCGGGGATGACGATCAGGGGCGCAATGACGGGCCTATGGCGATCGACAGCGCATCGATTGCGATCACCTCACCACACGCATGCGCGGCGGCCCACCCTTGCGCCGGAACGGCGGCTGCCCGCGCCAATAGCGGATCAGCAGCCAGCCGAACAGCATTCCGCCCAGGTGCGCGAAATGCGCGACGCCCGGCATCGTGTTCGTCACGCCCAGCAGCAGCTCGATCGCGCCGTAGACGATCACCAGCGTGCGCGCCTTCATCGGGATCGGCGGGATGAGCAGCATCACGCGCTGGTTCGGGAACAGCATCCCGTACGCGAGCAGCAGTCCGAAAATGCCGCCGGACGCACCGACGGTCGGATACGCCGCTTCGCCCTGCGACACCGTCCACATGCCGACCGCCAGCTGGCACAGCGCGGCGCCCACGATGCAGACCATGTAGTAGGTGAGGTAACGGCGATCGCCCCACACATGCTCCAGCGGCGCGCCGAACATCGCCAGCGCGAGCATGTTGAAGAGCAGATGGGCGAAGCCGCCGTGCATGAAACCGTAGGTGGCCAGCTGCCACGGCATGAAGCCGACGCCGTACAGGTCGGCATCGCTGTGCGGCGGCCACAGCATGAATTGCGCGAGTGCGACGTCACCGATGATCAGCTGCAGCACGAACACCAGTCCGTTCGCGATGAGCAGGGCCTTGGTGACGGGGGGAAGGTTGGAAAACATCACGGCTCCTTCGGGTGCACTACATGGTAGCCGCCGCGACGGCCGACTGCGTTCGCGCGCGATACACGCCGCGGGCGGCTTCGTCGATCAGCCGTTGGCGCCGCGCCGCCGGGCGTTGCCGGCGACGGGCTTCGCCGCGTTGCGGGCGGTCTTGGACGTCTTGACGGGCGCACTGCGACGCGGGCGCGTGGGCGGCGGCGCCGACATCGGCATGCCCCACATCTGCTCGTCCAGCGTCGCGGCGGCGCGCTGGCCCTTCACCTTGCCCGATTCCACACGCACGCCCTCGGCGCGCAGGCGCTGGCTCTGTTCGCGAAAGCCCCTGGAGCCTTCCGGAAACGCGATGCGGCCGTCCGAGCGCAGCACGCGATGCCACGGCAGCGCGGGATCCTCGTTCTGTCCGAGCAGCCGCGCGACGAGCCGCGCACGTCCCGGCAGGCCCGCGCGACGGGCGACTTCACCGTAGCCCGCGACCTCGCCCGCGGGGATCGCCAGGATCGCGGCGAGAATCCGTCCATGTGCGTCGTCGGCAGGCGCCTTGCTCATCGCGGTAGCATACCGGTCTCCCCCGGCAGGAGCCGCTCCGTGCGCAACTTCGATTCGATCCGCAGCCACCTCCAGGCCGCGAAATTCCGCCTGACCGACCACGACGTCGACGTGCTGTGCATCGAACTGTCGCTCGAACAGGGCACCCGCCACCAGGCGATCTTCCTGTCCGAACTGGACGACGACGACGGCCGCCCGTACCTGCGCGTCAGCACCGCGGTGGCGCCGATCACCGGCCTGGACGCGAAGCGTGCACTGATCTTCAACTGGCAGAGCCGCGTGGGGTATCTGGCGATCGGCGACCTCGACGGCGTGCCGCACCTGCAACTGTGCGAGAACCGTCCCTACGACGGCCTCGACGCGGCGGAAATCGATCGCCTCGTGCTGGAAATCGGCGGCCTCGGCGATCGCATGGAACGCATGCTGTCGGCCGGTGGCGATCTGTTCTGAGGCCGGATCCGGGAATCGGGAATCGGGAATCGAAAGATCGTGAAACAAAAGGCCCGCCGATTGGCGGGCCTTTTCGCTGCTTGTGATGGTTATCAGGAATCCCGGAAGGTCACGCCCAGCCGAAGAACCGGAACGCCTCGAAGAACGCATACGCGATGCCGGCAGCGGCCGGGATCGTGAGGATCCACGCCCAGATCATCTTTTCCACCACGGTCCACTTGATCGCGTTGAAGCGCTTGGCCGTGCCCACGCCCATGATGGCCGAGGAGATGTTGTGCGTGGTCGACACCGGGATGCCGAGCGACGAGGCGGCCATGATCACCGCCGCGGCGCTGGTTTCGGCGGCGAAACCGTTGATCGGATGCAGCTTCACCAGCTTGTGGCCGAGCGTCTTGATGATGCGCCAGCCGCCCGCGGCGGTGCCGGCGGCCATCACGATGGCGCAGGTGAGCTTGATCCACAGGTCGATGTCGTTGTTCTCCAGCGCGGCCTGCGAGGGATGCAGGAACGCCAGCCACGACGGCAGGTTGTCCAGCGTGCCCGCCGACTGCGCGCCGACCAGCGCCAGCGCGATGATGCCCATCGTCTTCTGCGCGTCGTTCATGCCGTGCGCGAAGCCCATGCCCGCGGCCGAGGCCAGCTGCGCCTTGCCGAAGAACGCATTGACCCAGCGCGGACGCGCCATGCGGCCCAGGATGCCGCCGCTGCGCGCCATGAAGGAGATGATCGCGAACAGCACGCCCATCACCAGGAAACCGGCGGCGAAGCCGAGCAGCGGCGAGGAGAACATCGGCACGACGACCTTCCACAGCACGCCGGCGCTCTTGTACCAGGGGTCCGCGGGCTGCGACCAGATCACCGAGTGGAAGTTGTTGCTGGCCGCGGCCACGGCCGCACCGCACAGTCCGCCGATCAGCGCGTGCGAGGACGAGGACGGCAGGCCCTTCCACCACGTGATCAGGTTCCACACGATCGCGCCGAGCAGCGCGCACAGGATCAGCTGCGAGGTGACTTCCACCACGCCGGTGTCGAGCAGGCCGGACGCGATCGTCTTGGCCACCGCGGTGCCCCACAGCGCGCCCAGCAGGTTGGTGCTCGCCGCCAGCATCACCGCCTGGATCGGCGACAGCACCTTGGTCGCCACGACGGTGGCGATGGAGTTGGCGGTGTCGTGGAAGCCGTTGATGTACTCGAAGGCAAGCGCCGCGAATACCACCACCAGAACGAGGGTCAGCATCGTTGCCCCCTTAGCTTGAGGGGGCGGACTCGCCGCGCAGCGGCGAGGCGGGGTTATGGGTAAGCGACTTGAGTGCATCGGCACCGCCGATGCACGCGCCGCCGAAGCCGGTGTGCGTGGAGCGTCGTGCGGTATGCATCAGGAGTTCTTCAACACGATTTCGTACGCGACCACGCCCGCTTCGCGGCAGCGGTCGATGGCCTTCTCCAGGATCTCGAAGAATTCCTTGAGCAGGAACATTTGCAGGTTGTCGAGCCGGCCGGAGTAGATGTCGCGGTACAGCTCGAGCATCAGGCGGTCGGCTTCGTTCTCGATGGAGCGCAACTGGTCGTTGAGCGCCTTCATCGGCTCGAGCTTCAGGTTGCGCAGCTCGTGCACCATCTTCACCACGACCGCCGAGGCCTGCTCCAGCATCGCCGCGCGCGGCGCGAAATCGATGTGCTCCAGGTGGCGCGTGGCGAGCGAGTAGCGGTCGGCGAACTTCTCGACCTGCTTGGGAATCTTGTACAGCGCCGAGGCCAGGGCTTCGATGTCCTCGCGTTCGATCGGGGTGATGAAGCTGTTGACCAGCTCGTGGCTGATCTTGTCGGACGCTTCGCGCTCGCGCTGGCGGGCCAGCTTGAAGGCGTCCAGCGCGGGCTGGCGATCGGCGGCCTTGAGCATGGCGTGGAGGGCGCGGGTGCTGTCGTGGGCGGCGACGGCGGCCTCTTCCAGCAGCGTATAGAACTGGTTGCCTTGGCCGAAGATCGTTTGCAGGGAGAACATGCGGAGGGGGCCTCGTGGTGCCGGAACGGCCGGCTCGGTGGGTCTGCGGGGCGAATTATGACGGTTTGGGGACATCGGCGCGCGCCCGTTGCCGGGTTGATTTCCGCCGTCCTGCTACCATCCAGACGCTTATCCCCCTTTTCACCCAGCCTCCACGCAATGGACGACGACCCAGAACGGCCGCCCACCCCCGCCTTCGCGCGCATCGCGCGCCCACACGGCCAGCGCCCTCACGGCGCCTGCACCCCAGCCTGCCAACATCCTGACGGACGGACCGCATGCTGGAACTGCTGATCGTCATTGCCCTGATCGTCCTCAACGCCTTCTTCGCGATGTCGGAGATGGCGCTGATGACCTCGCGCAAGATCAAACTCAAGCAGATGGCCGAAACCAGCCGCGGCGCGCAGGTCGCGTTCGAGCTGGCGGAGCATCCCGACAACCTGCTCTCGACCGTGCAGGTGGGCATCACCGGCATCGGCATCCTCACCGGCACCTTCGGCGGCGAGTCGATCGGCCTGGCGATCGCCAGCTGGTTCCAGGGCGTCTGGCCGGACGCGGCGCAGTACGCGCGCGCCATCGGCATCGGCACGGCGGTCACGCTGATCACGGCCGCCTCCGTCATCTTCGGCGAGCTGATCCCCAAGCGCCTGGCGCTCACCGCGTCCGAGCGCATCGCGTGCTCGGTCGCCATTCCGCTGTACTGGCTGTCGCGCATCGCGCGTCCCATCGTCGCCTCGCTGGGCGCGATCAACCGGCTGTTCCTTCGCCTGCTCGGCGTGAAGGACGACGCGCGCAACGCCATCAGCGAAGAGGAAATCCGCCTGCTGGTGAGCGAAGGCCACGAGCAGGGCGTGATCGACGCCGACGAGCGCAAGATGATGAACCGCGTGCTGGGCCTGGGCGATCGCACCGCCGAGAGCCTGATGACGCCGCGCACGCGCATCACGTGGCTCGATGCTTCGGTCGATTTCGCCGAGAACCTGGCGACGATGCGCGAGACGCCGTTCTCGCGCTATCCGGTGTATCGCGAGAACGACAGCGAGGTACTGGGCATCCTGGAGGTCAAATCGCTCCTGGATCGCCTCGACGAACGCGCCCCGGATCTGTTCAAGGAATTGCGCGAGCCGCTGTTCGTCTCCGAATCCACGCACGCGATGAAGCTGCTGGAGATCTTCCGCGAAGAACAGCAATCGCTCGCGCTGGTCGTCGACGAATACGGCGACGTTACCGGCATGGTCACCGTGGCCGACCTGATGGACGCCATCGTCGGACGCGTGCACGCCATCGGCGGCGTGCTCGGCGAGGCCGAGGACGACAGCCATGCGCCGGTGGTGGAGCGCGCCGACGGCTCGTTCCTGCTGGACGGCTCGCTGCCGGTGGAAGACCTGCGCGAACTCATCGGCGGCGGGCGCCTGCCCGACGAGGACGAGCACGATTTCCACACCGCCGCAGGCATGGTGATCGCGCACTTCGGTCGCATTCCCTACGTGGGCGAGCATTTCGACTGGGCGCAGTGGCGCATCGAAGTCGTCGACCTGGACGGCCCGCGCATCGACAAGCTGCTGCTCGCACGGAAGCCCGAACCCGAACCGGTGACGGATGACGCCTCCGGCTGACCACGACCGCCACGAGTACCGCGAGGCCGGCACGCGCGCCCTGCTCGACGTGTTCGCGGCGGGCGATCCGGACGAACAGCTGCGCATGGGCGATGTGCTGCACGGCCTGGGCGATCGCTCCTTCGGCATGCTGCTGTTCGTCTCGACCATCCCGGCGTTCATTCCGATCCCGGGCGTGGGCGGCGCGATCAGTGGACCGCTGGTGATCCTCATCGGCCTGCAGTTGCTGATCGGCCTGCGCCAGCCGTGGTTGCCGAAATTCCTCGCGCGCCGCGGGCCGCATCGCCATGCGATGGCGCGCTTCCGCGACCTGCTGGCGCCGTGGCTCACGCGTCTGGAGAAGGTCGTGAAGCCGCGCCTGCCGGTGCTGCTGGACCATCGCGTCGCCGACTTCTTCACCGGCGTGCTGTTGGTGTTGCTCGGCCTGCTGCTGTCGCTGCCGATCCCCTTCACCAATTACCTGTTCGGCGCGTTGCTGCTGCTGTTCGCGTTCGCACTGCTCGAACGCGACGGCTGGCTGATGGCGGTGGCGTGGGGCGCCGGCGTCATCGCGATCGGGGTGTTCGGCGTGCTGTCCGGCAGCCTGGCGACTGCCGCCGCGGGCTGGATCGACATGCTGTTCTAGCTGCTGCGATCCGCGAAAACTGAACGAAAGATGCGCTGCGGCCTGCTAAAGGGCCGCGCCCACAGGCCGATAGTGGCCATGCGGGGAATGGAGGTCCTGCGTCCCTTAGGCCTCCAGAAATCCCATGACTTCCCCACGTTCGACCAGCCTGCAAACCAAACTGCTGGGCGCGCTCGCGCTCGGCCTCACCGTCATCCTCTTCTGCGCGCTCGGCGGTCTCGCCTCCGCGTGGCTCAATCTGTCCACCGAAGTCCCGCCCCAGGTCCAGCAGGCCACCGACGCCGAGCGCGTCGGCCGTGAATTCCGCGCGCAAGTGCAGGAGTGGAAGAACGTGCTGATCCGCGGCAACGATGCGGCGATGCGCGAGAAGCACCTGACCGCGTTCAAGGACAACGGCGCGCAGGTGCACGACCTCACGCTGCGCCTCGCGGACGGCCTGGCCGATCCCGGCGCAGCGAAGATCGCGCGCGACTTCGCGGCGCAACACCAGACCCTGCAGGCGCGCTATCTCGCCGCACTGACGACCTTCGCCGATTCGGGCTACGACACGCGCGTCGGCGACGCCGCGGTGCACGGCATGGACCGCGAACCCACGCGCACGCTGGAAACGCTGATCGACCGCACCAAGGTGCTGGCCGACGCCGCCGTGCAGAAGAACTCGCAGGATTCGCGCCGCAGCCTCGTCATCGCCGCCGCGCTGACCGTGTTCGCAGCGCTCGCGCTGATCACCGTCATCGGCTGGTGGGTGCGCCGCGCGATCGTGCGTCCGATCGTGGACGTCGCGCGCGCCGCGCAGTCGGTCTCGCGAGGCGAGCTCGATGCGCGCCTCGCGGTGACCACGCGCGACGAGATCGGCACCCTCGCCCGCGCCATGCTCGAGGTCACCGCGACGCTCACCGCCGTCTCCGATGCGCAGGCCGACATGGCCGCGCGCCACGACGCCGGCCAGATGGGTTTCCGCATGGACGCTTCGCGCTTCCCCGGCGCGTTCGGCCGCATGGTCGAGGACACCAACGCGCTCGTCGCCACGCAGGTGGCGCTGATCGAACGCATGCTCGGCGTGATGCAGCGCTACGCCGTGGGCGACCTGTCGGTCGACATGGAGGAACTGCCAGGCGAGAAAGCGTCCATCACGCAGGCGATGGCCGCATCCAAGCGCAACCTCGGCGCCATCAACGCCGAGATCCGCCGCCTCGTCGCGTGCGCGGCGCAGGGCGATTTCGCCACGCGCGGCGATGAAGCGGCGTTCCAGCACGATTTCCGCGAGATGGTGGGCGGCCTCAACCGCCTGATGTCCGGCACCAACCACAACCTGCAGCAGGTCTCCTCGCTGCTGCGCGCCATTGCCGACGGCGACCTCACCGCACGCATGGAGGGCGAGCACCGTGGCGTGTTCGCGACCATGCGTGACGACGCGAACGCGACCGTGGCGCAGCTGGTGGAGATCGTCGGTGGCATCGCCGCGGCGACGCGCGCGATCAACGGCGCCGCGGCGGAGATTTCCGCCGGCAACAACGACCTCGCGCAGCGCACCGAACAGCAGGCGGCGAGCCTGGAGGAAACCGCGGCGTCGATGGAGGAACTGACCACCACCGTGCGGCAGAACGCGCAGACCGCACGCGAAGCGAGCCAGCAGGCTGCCGACGCGGCCGACGTGGCGCGCGATGGCGGCCGTGTGGTCGGCGACGTCGTCGCGACGATGGAAGGGATCGAGAAGTCGTCGCGTCGCATCGCCGAGATCATCGGCGTGATCGACGGCATCGCCTTCCAGACCAACATCCTCGCGCTCAATGCGGCGGTGGAAGCGGCACGCGCAGGCGAACAGGGCCGTGGTTTCGCGGTGGTGGCCGGCGAAGTGCGCGCGCTCGCGCAGCGTTCGGCGGGCGCGGCGAAGGAGATCAAGGGCCTGATCGACGACTCGGTGACGCAGGTCGCCAGCGGTTCGCAGCTCGTCTCGCAGGCCGGCGGCACGATGCAACGCATCGTCGATTCGGTGCAGCGCGTGACCGGCCTGATGGCGGAAATCGCCGCCGCTTCGCAGGAACAGGCCACCGGCATCGAGCAGGTCAGCCGCACCGTCGTGCACATGGACGAAGCGACGCAGCAGAACGCAGCGTTGGTCGAGGAAGCTTCGGCCACGGCCAAGTCGATGGTCGACCAGGCGGCGCAGCTCGGCAACGCCGTGTCGGTCTTCCGCACGCAGGGTACGACGAAGGCGTTCGCCGCGGCGGCGTGAGTCGGCGGGATCGCAGCCAAAGAAAAGGCCCCGCAATGCGGGGCCTTTTCGCATCACAGTCCGTTGCGTATCAGGCGAACGGATCCTGCAGCACCATCGTCGCGTCGCGATCCGGACCGGTGCTCACGATGGCGATCGGGCAGCCGGCCAGTTCCTCCAGCGCACGCAGGTACGCGCGGGCCGCCGGCGGCAGCTTGTCCCACTCGGTGATGCCGTGCGTGCTCTCTTCCCAGCCCGGGAATTCCAGGTACACCGGCGTGCATTCTTCCCAGCCGGCCGCGTCGAGCGGCGCGTACTCGGTGCGCTTGCCGCGGTATTCGTACGCGATGCAGATCTTCAGCTTCTCCATGCCGTCGAGCACGTCGAGCTTGGTGATGCACAGGCCGGTGATGCCGTTGACGGCCACCGCGCGGCGCAGCGCGACGATGTCCATCCAGCCGCAGCGACGCGGGCGACCGGTCGTGGCGCCGTACTCCTGGCCGCGATCGCGCAGGCCCTGGCCGATCTCATCGTCCAGCTCGGTCGGGAACGGACCGCCGCCGACGCGCGTGGCGTAGGCCTTGGCGATGCCGAGCACGTAGTCGATCGCATCCGCGCCCACGCCCGTGCCGGCATACGCGCCGCCGACGGTCGTGTTGGACGAGGTGACGTACGGGTACGTGCCGTGGTCGATGTCGAGCAGCGAACCCTGCGCGCCTTCGAACAGCACCTTGCGGCCCTGCTTGCGCAGCTCGTGCAGGATGCCGGCGACGTCGGACTTCATCGGCTCGACGTATTCGCCGAACGCGAGCGCCTCATCGAGCGTCTGCTGGAAATCCACCGCTTCCACGCCCAGGTACTTGGTGAGCACGAAGTTGTGGTAGTCCATCGTGGTGCGCAGCTTTTCGGCGAGCTGCTGCGGGTAATGCAGGTCGGCCACGCGGATGCCGCGACGCGCGACCTTGTCCTCGTACGCCGGGCCGATGCCGCGGCCGGTGGTGCCGATGGCCTTGCCGCCGGCGGCCTTCTCGCGGGCCTGATCCAGCGCGATGTGGTACGGCATGATCAGCGGCGTCGCCGGGCTGATCTTCAGGCGCGAACGCACGTCCACGCCGTTGGCTTCCAGCTCGGCGATCTCCTTCTTCAGCGCCGCCGGCGACAGCACGACGCCGTTGCCGATCAGGCACAGCGCGCCTTCGCGCAGGATGCCGGAGGGAATCAGGTGGAGGACGGTCTTCTTGCCGCCGATGACCAGCGTGTGGCCGGCATTGTGGCCGCCCTGGAAACGCACCACCGCCCCGATGTCCTGCGTGAGCAGATCGACGATCTTGCCCTTGCCTTCATCGCCCCACTGGGCACCGAGAACGACGACTGACTGACCCATTTCGAAGCTCCTGACTCCATTGCTTGGATGGCCGCGCGGCCGGGCCGCCTGCGGCCGCCCGGCTTCGGCGCCCCGCAAACAGCAAGAAAGCCGGCGGGGCGCTGGGCCCCGTCCGGCTTTTGTGCATTATCCGGGTTTTGGGTGGGTGGGACCACCCCGGCACGACGATCGGCACGCGGTTCCGCGCCGAAGCGGCCTTCACACCGGCGAACCGACCGATTCGATCAGGTCCGCGCGTGAAGGCCAGCGGCGTTGGCGGCGTTACGCGGCGTCAGACCGCCCGAACGAGCCACAACGACAACAGCCCGAGCCCGACCACGATCGCACCGACCACGCGCAGGTGACGGTCCGGCAGTGCATGGAGCTGCTCGGCGGCCCGCTTCCAGCCGCGCGGCGCGACGAATAGGAACAGCCCCTCCAGCACCGCTACCAGGCACAGGGCCGAGATGAGCTCTAACACGCGGCCCCGGACATGACGATCAGCGCTCCGAACGCAGGTACTGCAGGAACGGATCGTCCTTGCTCAGCACGATCACGCCGTCGCCGTTGGCGAAGGACTTGCGGTACGCATCCAGGCTGCGCTGGAACGCGAAGAAGCCCGGATCCTTGTTGGCCGCCTGCGCGTACAGGCGCGTGGCTTCGGCATCGCCCTCGCCGCGCAGCTTCTGCGCGTCGCGTTCGGCCTCGGCGACGATCACCTGCTTGTCGCGATCGGCCTTCGCGCGGATCGCCTGCGCCTGCTCCAGGCCTTCGGCGCGCAGCTGGCTGGCAACCTGCAGGCGCTGGCTGCGCATCTGGTTGTAGACCGAGCCGACGACGTTGCTGTCCTGCGGCAGGTCGATGCGCTTGATGCGGATGTCGACGATCTTCACGCCCAGCGTCTCGGCGCCGCGGTTGATCGCCGCGAGCTGCCCGCCGATGGTCGCCGCGCGATCGCCCGACACCACCTGCTGCAGCGTGCGCGAGTTGATCTCGTTGCGCAGCGAATCGCGGATGATCGGCGCCAGTCGCGCGACGGCCGTGGTTTCGTCGCCGCCGGTCGCACGGTAGAAGGCGCGCATGTCGTTGATGCGACCCAGCGCGAAGAAGTCGACGCTCACGTTCTGCTTGTCGTAGGTGAGGTAGCGCTCGGGTTCGGCGTCGAGCACCTGCAGGCGGCGGTCGAACACGCGCGCCGATTCGACCAGCGGCCACTTGAAATGCAGGCCGGGGCCGATGTCGGTGCGCACGACGCGGCCCAGGTTCAGCACCATGGCGCTGTGGCCTTCGCTGACGACGAACACCGAGCCGAGCAGCGCGAACAGCGCCGCGACGACGAGGGCGATCCACAGGGAGAATTTCATCGCGTCACCTCCTCGCGACCGGAAGGCCGGGCCGAGCGTGCGGGTCGGGCCGAGTCGGCCGGTTCGGTGCTGGTGGTCGGCGCCAGCAGGTCGGGCGTGAGCAGCGGCGAGTTCGGCGCGGGCGTCGGCGCGCGGCGTTCGCCCATCGGCACGTAGATCACGTTGCGACCATCGCCGCCGACGATGGTGCGGTTGTCGGACAGGACGTCCTGCACCGTGTCCAGCCACAGACGCTTGCGGGTGACGTCGGGCGCGGCCTTGTACTGCTCGACCATCTGCGAGAAACGCGAGGCGTCGCCTTCGGCGCGGGCGATCGAGGCCGTCTTGTAGCCCTCCGCCGCCGCGCGCACCTGCGCCGCCTGGCCGCGCGCTTCGGGCACGACCTGCTTGGCGTAGGCCTGCGCCTGGTTGATCTGCGTGGTCTTGTCGGACGCGGCGCGCTGCACCTCGTCGAACGCGTCCTTCACTTCATCCGGCGGACGCGCGTTGGGGAGGTTGAGCTCGGTCACGACCAGGCCCGTGCGGTACGCGCGCAGCGATGCCTGCAGGCGCTCGGTCACGGTAGTGGTGAGTTCGGCGCGGGCGTTGAGCACGGTGTCCAGGTCCGAACGGCCGACCTGTTCGCGCACGGCGCTCTGCGCGGCTTCCTTCAGCACGCGGTCGGCGTCGCGCGAACCGAACAGGTACATCTGCGGATCGCCGATGTGGTACTGCACGTTGATCTCGACGTTCACCATGTTCGCGTCGCGGGTGAACACCGGCACCGTGTCGCTGTAGGCGTTGCTCTGCGTGGCGTTGACCTTGGTCACGCGCTCGATCGGCCAGGGCAGCTTGAAGTGCGGCCCGGGCTGCAGCACGCGCGAGAACTGGCCAAAGCGCAGCACGACGCCGCGCTCCTGCTCGGTCACCAGGACGAAGCAGTTGAAGACCAGCCACAGCGCGAACACGATCCCGACCCAGCGCAGGATGCTCCCGCCGCCACCAGCGCCGCCTCCGAACAGCCCGCGCAGCGGATCGATCAGCGCGTCCAGGCCGCGGCCGCCGGGCCGGCGGCGGGGATTTCGTCCGTTCGGACCGCCGGAATTGTCACTGCCAGGGGTGTTCCAGGCCATGCCTGCTCCAAGGAGGGGATTGCCGCCGCATTCAGCCGCGCGGGCGTGCGTCGATTCTAGGTGGGGGTGCGATGTGCCTCAAGCAAGGCGCGCGGGCGCGCCGCGAACCCGCTCAGGCCGCATCCTCGTCGTCCTGCTCGGGCAAAAGCGGCCGCAGCGCTTCGCCGTGGGCCTGGACGAACAGGCGCTGCGCATCGGCCAGCGGCAGGTCGACGCGGATGCGCCAGCCGTGCTCGTCGTGCTCCTCACCCCGCACGGCGCCCAGGTCGTGCAGGCGCGCGCGCAGTTTCGCGGCCTGCGGCGGCAACCGCACCTCGCCCACCACGTGCCGCAGCTCCAGCGCTTCGGCCAGCGCCTGCCGCAGCAGGTCCAGCCCCACGCCATCGCGCGCGGACAACCAGACGCGGACGCGCCCTTCGGCCGGGCGGTCGATGCGCGGCGCGACGGTTTCGCCGTCCTCGCCTAGCCGGTCGATCTTGTTGAACACCAGCACCTGCGGCAGTTCGCCGGCGCCGATGTCCTTGAGCACTTCGTCCACCTGCGCGATGCGTTCGTCGCGCAGCGGATCGGCGGCGTCGACCACGTGCAGCAGCAGGTCGGCTTCGCGCGCCTCCGACAGGGTCGAGCGGAACGCGGCGACGAGTTCGTGCGGCAGGTCGCGCACGAAACCGACCGTATCGGCCAGCACGACGCCACCGCCGGAGAGTTCGATGCGGCGCACCGTCGGGTCCAGCGTCGCGAACAACTGATCGGCGGCGTAGGCGTCCGCGCCGGTCATCGCGTTGAACAGCGTCGACTTGCCGGCGTTCGTGTAGCCGACCAGCGCCACCCGCGGCAGCTCGCTGCGCACGCGCGCGCGGCGCATCTGCGTGCGCTGCACTTCAACTTTCTCGAGGCGTCGCTGCAGTTGCTCCAGCCGCTTCTGAAGCAGGCGGCGGTCGGTTTCCAGCTGCGTTTCGCCGGGGCCGCGCAGGCCGATCGAACCGCCGCGCTGGCGCTCCAGGTGGGTCCAGCCGCGCACCAGTCGCGTGGCCATGTGCTTGAGCTGGGCGAGTTCGACCTGGAGCTTGCCGTCGTGGCTGTGGGCGCGCTGGGCGAAGATGTCGAGGATCAGGCCGGTGCGGTCGACCACGCGGCGCTGCAGCGCACGCTCGAGGTTGCGCTCCTGGCCGGGCGAGAGCGGATGGTTCACCAGGATGAGGTCGGCGCCGGTCGCGTCGGCGGCCGCCTTCACTTCTTCCAGCTTGCCGCTGCCGATGAGCATCGCGGCGTTGGGACGGTCGATGCGTGCGGTGAGCACCGCGGCGACCGTGGCGCCCGCGGAACGGGCGAGATCGGCGAACTCCTCCAGCAGTCCCTCGTCCGGCGGTCCGCCGGCATGGGGTTGGATCAGGAGGGCGTGCTCGCCTTTGCGGGATCGTTCGAACAAACGGAGGTCAACCTGTACCGGGACAGGAAGACAAGATGGGCACCGACCCGCGGCCGCACAAGGGCCGCAGGTCATCGCGCCGCCGGCCGGTCAGGATCGCCGGCCGCCGTTGCGGGTTATTCGGTTTCCTCGGTGTCCTCGCCGCCGGATTCGGACGACTGGACGTAGCCGCCGCCCGGTCCCACGCGCACGTTGCGCGCCGGCACGACGGTGGAGATGGCGTGCTTGTAGACCATCTGGCTGACGGTGTTGCGCAGCAGCACGACGAACTGGTCGAAGGACTCGATGGTGCCCTGCAGCTTGATGCCGTTGACCAGGTAGACCGAAACCGGCACTCGTTCGCGACGAAGCGCGTTCAGGAAAGGATCCTGCAAAGACTGTCCCTTGGACATGCGTTGTTCCCCAACTCGTTCTAGTTATCAGTGGTGTTGCAGCCGCACGGCAGCCGAGCCGCGATCGCCGGCCCGTCCCCACAGCGGCGACGGCCCGATGGTAGCGCAAACCCGCGGCCATGCACGCGCACCGGATTCAACCCGTCGCGGGCTCCCCGGCCGCTCCCATGAAGCCCGTCCGCACCGCCTCCAGGGCCTCGCGCTGCCGTAGCGGATCGAACCACATCGCGTCGAGTTCGCCGCGCAGCCAGGTGAGCTGGCGCTTGGCGAGCTGCCGGGTCGCCTGGATGCCGCGGTCGCGGAACTGGGCCGGCGTGGTCGCGCCATCCAGATGCTCCCAGGCCTGGCGATAACCGACCGCGCGCAAGGCCGGAAGGTCGAGCGGCGCCGGGTGCGCGCGCAGCTCCGGCATGGCCCGCAGCGCGCGCACTTCGTCGAGGAAATCCGCTTGCAGCATGAGGTCGAAGCGGCGGGCGATCCGCTCGTGCAGTTCGGCGCGGTCCGCCGGCGCGAGCACCAGCTTCAGGACCCGTACCGGCAGGCGGGGCGGCCGCGGCTCGCGGCGCCAATCGCTGATCGTGCGGCCCGACAACCGGAACACCTCCAGCGCCCGCTGGATGCGCTGGGCGTCGGTGGCGTGGATGCGCGCGGCGGCCTCGGGATCGATCGCGGTCAGCTCGGCGTGCAGCGCCACCCAGCCGCGGTCGTCCGCTTCGGCTTCCAGCTGGGCTCGCGTCGCCGCGTCCGCCTCCGGCATCGGCGAAAGACCGTGCAGCAGCGCGTGGAAGTACAGGCCGGTGCCGCCCGCCAGGATCGGCAGCCGTCCGCGACGCACGATGTCCTCCACCGCGCGCCGCGCGTCCAGCGCGAACTCCGCCGCCGAATACGGCTGCCACGGTTCGCGCAGGTCGATCAGGTGGTGCGGCACCCGGGCCTGTTCGTCGGGCGTCGGCTTGGCCGAGCCGATATCGAGGCGCCGGTACACCAGCGCGGAATCGACGCTGACGATCTCGCCGCCGAAGCGCTCCGCCCAGTCGAGCGCGAGCGCCGTCTTGCCCGAGGCGGTCGGGCCCATCAGGGCAATCGCGATGGGGCGCGTGTCGGCGGGCATGTCGGAGGCGACGGGTCGAGGGCGTAGCCTCGCACAGGGCGGCGTCGGGGAAAACGCCGCCACCCGCGCTTTCCACACAAGGTGTGGAGAACCGCTGGGGCAAAGCTGTTGATAAGACAGTCCAGCCCAGGCGCGGCAAGGTTCTTCGGGTGTTTGGCGAAATTTTGGCCAGCTCGCCACGGCTATCCACACAGCCTGTGGACAAGCCTGCGGACAGCGATGTGGGCATCCGCCGCAGACATCGCAGCCACGGGGCCGCGCGCAATTCTGGCTAAAAAATCACCACACGTTCTGCTTGACGAACACGGCACTTTCGGCATCGACCACGATGCGTGCGAACACGCTACCCGGCACGGTAATGCCGGCTATCCACACCGCCTGTGGACAAGCCTTGGGACATCGATGTGGAGACCACGCTGCACCCCTTGCAGCGCAAGCATTGCAAGAGGTTTGGCGAAAAATTGATCGCGAAAAACGTTTGACTTGCGAGGCGAATTCGGCATCGCGCTGCAGTGCCCACGCATGCGCCGACGACGGCTATCCACATCGCTTGTGGACAAGCCTTGGGACATCGGTGTGGAGACCACGCTGCATGCCTTGCGCCGCAAGCGTTGCCGAAGTTTGGCTAAAAATTGACCAGAGAAATCGTTTGACGTCGGGGTCGTTTTCGGCATCGCATCGCACGGTATCCACACCTGCTGTGGACAAGCATGCGGACAGCGATGTGCGTATCGCACTGCGCGCCTTGCCCCGCAAGGCGCGTAGCATGTTCGGTCAAAAAATCGCCAACCGGCGAATCACTCGTCGTCCGGCCACTTCGGCATCGACGGCGTGCTCTTCGCGCGGGGCATCGCCTGCGCGGCTACCGCGCTCCAGACCTTCAACGCGTCCACGGTCGCCGCGACGTCATGCACGCGCAGCAACTTCGCGCCGCGCTGTGCCGCGATGAGGTGCGCTGCAACCGAACCCATCGCGCGTTCGCGGGGATCGTCGCGCCCGGTGAGTTCGCCGATCGTGCGCTTGCGCGACAGGCCGGCGAGCACCGGAACGCCGAGCTCGGCAAGACGCTCCAGCTGCGCGAGCAAGGCGAGGTTGTGCTGCGTGTTCTTCCCGAAACCGAATCCCGGATCGACGACGATCTTCTTCTTCGCGATGCCGGCCATTTCGGCGGCGAAGATGCGCTCGGCGAGGAAGCGATGCACGTCGGCGACGACATCGTCGTACTGCGGTGCGTCCTGCATCGAACGCGGCTCGCCCTGCATGTGCATCAGCACGACCGGCACGCCGAGTCCGGCCGCGGCATCGAGCGCGCCTTCGCGTCGCAACGCGTAGACGTCGTTGATGATGCCGGCGCCGGCCTGCACGGCGGCGCGCATCACCTCGGGCTTGGACGTGTCGATGCTGATCGGCAGCGTCGTCTGCTTCGCGAGTCGTTCGATGACGGGAATCGTGCGACGCAGTTCTTCCTCGACCGGCACCTCTGCCGCGCCGGGACGCGTGGACTCGCCGCCGATATCGAGCACGTCGGCGCCCTCCTCCGCGAGCTTCATGCCGTGAGCCACGGCGGCGTCCAGCGTGTCGTGCGCGCCGCCATCGGAGAACGAATCCGGCGTGACGTTGACGATGCCCATCACGCGCGGGCGATCAAGCGCGAGCGGGCGGCCGTTGCAGTCGAGGATGGGCGTGGTGTCGAACATGGCGGACCGTGATCGCAGGGGAAAGCGCGATCTTACGGGCTGACAGCACGCGGGCGTCATTGCGTCGTTGCCGGTGTAGCCCGGGCAAGCCAAGCGCACCCGGGCGATACGGCGCGCGATCCCGGCAGTGGCTTCGCCTTACCTGCACTACCAACGCAGCGTCGCCGAACCGCGAAACGAAAGAGCCGGCCCAAGGCCGGCTCTTCGATGCTGTTTCGCGCTGCGCGACCGGTCAGGTCTGCGCCGCGGGACCGCCGATGGTGCCCGGACGTTCGCCGTCGTCCTTCGGCGTCTTGCCCGACTTGGACCAATCGGCCGGCGGGCCCGGCTTGCGGCCGGCCATGATGTCGTCGATCTGGTGCGCGTCGATGGTCTCGTACTGCAGCAGCGCGTCGGCCATCACGTGCAGCTTGTCGAGGTTGTCCTTGAGGATCTGCGTGGTGCGGCCGTAGGCCTTGTCGAGGATGTCGCGCACGACCTCGTCGATCTTGCGCGCGGTCTCGTTCGACACGTTCTTGTGCTGCGTGACCGAGCGACCCAGGAACACCTCGTCCTCTTCCTCGCCGAAGGTGATCGGACCCAGCTCCGACAGGCCCCACTTGGTGACCATGTTGCGGGCCATCTTGGTCGCGCGCTCGATGTCGTTGGACGCACCGGTGGTGACCTTGTCGGCGCCGAAGATCAGTTCCTCGGCGACGCGACCGCCGTACAGCGAGCACAGCTGCGATTCGATCGCGACGCGGTTGAGCGAGTACTTGTCGCCCTCCGGCAGGTACATGGTCACGCCCAGCGCGCGGCCGCGCGGGATGATCGTGACCTTGTAGACCGGGTCGTGCTCCGGAACGATGCGACCGACGATGGCGTGACCGGCCTCGTGATAGGCGGTGTTGCGCTTCTCGTCCTCGCTCATCGCCATCGAACGGCGTTCGGCGCCCATCAGGATCTTGTCGCGCGCACGGTCGAAGTGCTCCATGCGCACGTCCTTGGCGTTCTCGCGTGCGGCGAACAGCGCGGCCTCGTTGCAGAGGTTCGCCAGGTCCGCGCCGGAGAAGCCCGGCGTACCGCGCGCGATCGTCATCGGATCGACGTCGTCGTGCAGCGGCAGCTTGCGCATGTGCACGCGCAGGATCTGCTCGCGGCCCTTCACGTCCGGCAGGCCCACCACGACCTGGCGGTCGAAGCGGCCCGGACGCAGCAGCGCCGGGTCGAGCACGTCGGGGCGGTTGGTCGCGGCGATGACGATCACGCCTTCGCCGCCTTCGAAGCCGTCCATCTCGACCAGCAGCTGGTTCAGCGTCTGCTCGCGTTCGTCGTGTCCGCCGCCGAGGCCCGCGCCGCGATGACGGCCGACCGCGTCGATTTCGTCGATGAAGATGATGCAGGGCGCGTGCTTCTTGGCCTGGTCGAACATGTCGCGCACGCGGCTGGCGCCGACGCCCACGAACATCTCGACGAAGTCCGAACCCGAAATGCTGAAGAACGGCACCTTCGCCTCGCCGGCGATCGCGCGGGCGAGCAGCGTCTTGCCGGTGCCCGGCGGGCCGACCATGAGCACGCCACGCGGGATCTTGCCGCCCAGCTTCTGGAACTTGGAGGGATCGCGCAGGAACTCGACCAGTTCGCCGACTTCTTCCTTCGCCTCGTCGCAGCCGGCGACGTCGGCCAGCGTGACCTTGACCTGGTCCTCGCCCTGCAGCTTGGCGCGCGACCGGCCGAAGCTCATCGCGCCCTTGCTGCCGCCCTGCTGCATCTGGCGCATGAAATACACCCAGATGCCGATGAACAGCAGCCAGGGCAGCACGTTGATGATGATGTACAGGATCGACGGGCCGCTCTGCGGCGGCTGCTGGTCGATCGCGACCCGATGGTTGATCAGGTCATTGATGAGGTCCTTGTCGTCCTTGGGCTTGTAGGTCGTGAACTTCGAGCCATCGCTACGCACACCGGTGATGGTGGCGCCGTCGTCGGCGATCTTCACTTCCTTCACCTTGTCCTGCTGGACCTGGTGGACGAACTGGTCGTACTGGAGTGCCTCCGCCGTCCCCGTGCGCGGCCCGAATGCCTGGAAGACCACCATCAACACGACGGCGACGATCACCCAGAGCAGCAGATTCTTGGCCAAATCGTTCATTCAGTTCCTACCTGGCGCCTGCGGCGCATTGCAGCGGGGGCGGCGCGCTCCATCCGGGGGCGTCGCCGTACAACTAGCTTTTCGAACCTTACTTCATTACCGCGCGCTTGCCCTGTGCCAGCGCGTAGACCTCAGGCGACCGCTTGCGCGAGGCCTCCGGCTTGCGGATCACGACCCGGTCGTAGCGTCGGCGCAGTTCCTTGACGTACTCGTCGAAACCGACCCCCTGGAACAACTTGATCAGGAAGTTGCCGCCGGTACGCAGGTGCTTGTCGGCGAAGTCCATCGCCAGCTCCGACAGGTACATCGCCCGGGGCATGTCGACCGCGTCCACGCCACTCTTATTGGGGGCCATGTCGGACAGGACAAGGTCCACCGGCTGTCCGTTCAGGGCGCCCACCAGCTGGGATAGGACCGCATCCTCCCTGAAATCGCCATGAAGGAATTCGACCCCGGCGAGCGAGGGCATCTCGAGGATGTCCAGGGCGATGACGCGGCCCGGGCGGGCGGCATCGAGCCGGTCGAGCTCCTGCCGCACCCACTGGGACCAGCCGCCGGGGGCGGCGCCCAGGTCGACCACCACCATGCCGGGCTTGAGCAGCCGGTCGCGTTCGACCAGCTCCTCCAGCTTGTAGGCCGCGCGCGAGCGCAGGCCTTCGGCCTTGGCCTTCTTCACGAAGGGGTCGGAAAAGTGTTCCTTGAGCCAGCGCTGGCTGGACTTGCTGCGGCTCGCCATCGGCGCGGCGTCGGGGTGAGCGTGGGGGTGGTCATGATACCCTGCGCGCCCCCCAGAGGTTTTCCGACTCCCGATGCAGACCGTCCTGACCGCCGCCCAGACCCGCTTCCTGCGGGGCCAGGCCCACGATCTCAAGGCGATGCTGCAGGTGGGCGGCAAGGGGATCACCGACCCGCTGGTGGCCGAGATCGACCTGGCGCTGGAACACCATGAGCTCATCAAGGTGAAGGTCGGCGCCGAGGACCGCGACGCCCGCGACGCGATGATCGACGAGATCGCCCAGCGCACCGGCGCGGCCCTGGTGCAGCGCATCGGCCACACGGCCGTGCTGTACCGCCCGAGCAAGGAACGGCGCCACATCGTCCTGCCGCGGGCCTGATCGCGGGTTCCGATCCGGATCCGGGATCGTTAACGCAGGACTGCCGCGACGCTCGCAACGTCCCTGCGATCCTCTTAAGTCCGCCCCCGAGATCCCGGCATCGTCCATGCAGCTCAACCTCGAACACCCCGATCACGAGTTCCTCCTGCGCGGCGCCGACGGCGAGTCCGTGCGGGTGAACGAGCGCACCCTGACGAACAGTTTCGTGCTCTCGCCCGACCGCCTCGTGGAAGGCTGGCCGGTCGTCGAGGTAAAGGCGATGACGCCGGACGACCTGGACGCCGTCCTCGCGATGGAACCGGAAGTGATCCTGCTCGGCAGCGGCGCCACGCAGGCGTTCCCGCCGGCGGCGGTGCTCGCGCATTGCCTGCGGCGCGGCGTCGGCATCGAAACCATGACCAACGCGGCCGCCGCGCGCACGTTCAACGTGCTGGCCAGCGAAGGACGCCGCGTCGTCGCCGCGTTCGTGCTACCCCGACAGCCCGGCTAACGCGACGCGTCGTCGCCCACCAAGGGCAGCCGCACCCACACGCCGTAGTGATCCGACGCCCAGCGTCCGCGGGCATCGGGCGTGTCGAGGATGCGCCGCGCGTCCGGCGTGCCGAAGTTCGCGGAGCCGTAAATGCGATCGATCCGCGCCGGTGGATTGAAGCGCGGGTTGAGCGTGGCATGCGCGAGGGTTTCGACGTCGGTCCCGGGATGTGCAGCCGCATAGGCATCGACAAAACGCGCGCGCAGCGGCGCGAGTTCGGGCGCGTCCGCCGCGACGTTGAAATCGCCGCCGATCACGACCGGCGCGTTGCCACGCGTGGCATCGACGAACGCGAGCAGATCCGCGATCTGACGCGCGCGCGTCGCTCCGCTGCGGTCCTCGAAATCCAGGTGCACGACGTACAGGTTCACCTCGCGGCCGCGCACGCTCGTGCGCACCCAGCCGGCGATGCGATAGGCGTTTACAGGGTCCAGGCGACGGAACCCGCGCTTCGTGGCCGGTTCGCGCGTGAGGATGGCATTGCCGTAACGGCGGGCGCGATCGGTCGGATCGACCGACACGAAGTACGCGTGATAGCCCAGACGCTGCGCGAGCGTCTCCGCCTGATTCGGCAGGCCGTCGCGTTGCAGCACTTCCTGCAACACGATCGCATCGGGCGAAAGGCGGCGCAGTTCGGCTTCGATCATCGCCTGGCGATGCGGCCAGTCTTCGCGATCGTGCCAGAGGTTGAGGGTGACGATCTCCAGCGCCGATGCGTCGTCGCGCGCGTTCGTCGATGCGCAGCCGGCGAGCAACGCCAGCATCGCCGCGAGCCACCACCGTCCCATGCGTCGCACCAAAACCGCGCGGTGAACGCGGCGTCCGCAAGGCGCGGACGCGAGGCTCATCGCTTGGGCAGGTAGATCAGCGGATCGACCGGCTTGCCGTTGTAGCGGACTTCGAAATGCAGCATTTCGCGCGGCGCGCCGCTGCGGCCCATCTCGGCGATCTGCTGGCCCGAACGCACGACCTGCCCTTCGTTGACTAGGCGGTTGCGGTTGTGGCCGTACGCGGACAACCACTGTTCGTTGTGCTTGATGATGATCAGTTCGCCATAGCCGACCAGGCCCGAACCGGAATACACGACGACGCCATCGGCGGCGGCGCGCACCGGCGCACCGCTGGCGCCCGCGATGTCCACGCCCTGCTTCGTCGGTTCGCCCGCGACGTAGCGGCCGATGAGTTCACCGTCGGCCGGCCACTTCCACTTGATGTCGCTCGCTGCGGGCGCGGCCGGCTTCGGCGCGGGCGCGGCTGCGGGCGGTGTGGTTGCCGCCGGCTTGGTGGTCGTGGTCGGCGGACGCGTCGCGACCGTGCTGCCGCCCTTGCCCGCCGGATACAGGCGCAGCTTCTGGCCGGGGTAGATCGTGTACGGCGGATCAATGCCGTTCCATGCCGCCAGGTCCTGCTGGCGCACGCCGTTGCGTGAGGCGATCGAGAACAGCGTGTCGCCGCGACGCACGGTGGTGGTCACGCCGGGGCGCGGCTTGGACGGCGGCTGCGACGACGCACCCGGTTCGCGATAGACCTTGGTCGTCCAGCAGCCGCCGAGCAGCACGGTGATCGCCACGATCGCGCCAACGGCCGCGGATCGCGCAACGGAAATCCGTGCGATGTCAGATCGCGATGTTCCGGTCATGCGTCCTCTCATCCGACCCGTTCTCATCGAACCCGCTCTCATCCAAGCCACTGTCATCCAACCCGCTCTCATCCAAACTGGGCCTTCCAGACCAGCCAGCCGATCGCGGCGACCAGCAACACCAGCGCGATCCAGCCGATCGGCTCGATGTAGCGGCGCAGGGCCGCTTCGGCCCGCACGCCACCGATGCGGATGACCAGCGCGATCAGGTACACGCGCTTGCCGCGGCCGATCAACATGCTCAGCACGTACTGCGGCATGGGCACGCCGACGATACCCGAGGCCCATGTGAAGACCTTCATCGGGATCGGCGCGAAGCCGCCCAGCACCAGCAGCCAGAACACCGCCCACGGCGACTCGGCCATCTTCGCCTGCACGGTGGCGATGCCGCTTTCGATGCCGCCCAGCATGCCCATCGCGGCGAACAGCGGCTTGACCGCCTCGAACGCGAAATGCCCCAGCGCATAGCCCACCAGCGCGCCCACCATCGAACCGGCCAGGCTGATCGTGGCGAACCAGAATCCGCGCCGCGGCTGCGCGACGCACATCGGCGCCAGCATCACCTCGGGCATGATCGGGAAGATGATCGCTTCGATGAAGCTCAGGCCGACCAGGTAGGCCGGCGCGTGGCGGTGTCGGGCCCAGACCAGGGCGCGCTCGTACAACGGTCCGAAGATCTTCAACGGCAACCTGCCCTTGGATGGTGTCGTCAGTGTGTGTCGCGGGGTGTCGCTGCGGCGTCGATCAGTCGACCATGCCCGACAGCAGCGGCACGAAGACTACCGGCGCGAGCGTCTGCTGGGCGATATTCCCGTCCGCATCCTTCCGCAGCTTCAGCAACGATTGCGATCCGGCGCCGCCGACGGGGGCGATCAGGGTGCCGCCCGGCGCGAGTTGTTCGGTCAGCGCATCCACCAGCGCCGGCGCGGCGGCGGTGACGATGATGGCGTCGAAGGGGCCGTTTTCCGGCCAGCCGATGCGGCCGTCGTCGTGCTTGCTGCGCACGTTCATGCCGAGCTGGCGGAAGCGCTTGCGCGCGGTGCGCAGCAACTCGCCGATGCGTTCGACCGTGTGCACTTCCAGCCCCAGCGCCGCGAGCACGGCGGCCTGGTACCCCGAACCGGTGCCGATCTCCAGCACTTTCTTCGGTTCCGATTCGAGCAGCGCCTCGGTCATCTTCGCGACGACCCACGGCTGCGAAATCGTCTGGCCATGGCCGATCGGCAACGCCGTGTCTTCGTAGGCGCGCGTCGCCAGCGCCTCATCGACGAACAGATGGCGCGGCACGGTGCGGATCGCGTTGAGCACGCGCTCGTCGCGAATGCCGTTCTCGCGCAGGCGATCGACCAGGCGGTCGCGCACGCGCTGCGACGTCATCCCGGAACCGATCGCCTCCGGCTGCAACCGCATGCGCAACGTCATGCCGCGCGCTCCGGCTTGCGCGAGGCCGGATGACCGAGCGAGGTCGCCAGGCCATCGACCCAGCTGGCCACCTGTTCGAGCGCGTGGTAGCGCGTCAGGTCGACCTGGATCGGCGTGATCGAGATGTGCCCCGTGCGCACGGCGTGGAAATCCGTGCCCGGGCCCGCGTCCTGCTCGGCGCCCGCCGGGCCGATCCACCACCACTGGCGGCCGCGCGGATCCTGCTGCGGGATGCACGCTTCGGAACGATGACGATTGCCCAGGCGCGTGACTTCGAAGCCGCGCACCTCGTCCCACGGGATGTCGGGGACGTTCACGTTGAGGATGGTGTCGGCCGGCAGCGGGTCCACGCGCAGGCGGGCGATGATTTCCGCCGCCGCACGCGCCGCAGTCTCGTAATGACGGCCGGTGTGATCGACCGTCTGCAGCGACATCGCCACTGCCGGCAGGCCGAGGAAGCGGCCTTCCATCGCCGCCGCGACGGTGCCTGAATAGATCACGTCGTCGCCGAGGTTCGCCGTGTTGTTGATGCCGGACACCACGATGTCCGGCTCGACCTCGAGCATGCCGGTGATGGCCACGTGCACGCAGTCGGTCGGCGTGCCGAACACGCGCCAGGTCGAGCCATCGAGCTGCTGCACGCGCACGGGCGCGTCCAGGGTGAGCGAATTGCTGGCGCCGGAGCGGTCGCGGTCGGGCGCCACCACCAGGACGTCGTGCCCCGCTGCGCGCAGGCCTTCGGCCAGGACGCGGATGCCGGGCGCGTCGACGCCGTCGTCGTTGCTCACCAGTACTCGCATGGACTCCCTTGTGACTCGTTCGGAAACGCTTGCCGGAACATGGCGCCGGCGCGGATCGGGCCGCGCCGCGCGAAGGCCCATGATAGCCGAAGCCGCCCGCGCGCCCGGCGACGGTGTGCACGGCTTGCGAATGCGGCGTTCCCGGCTTGCGGTATCGACTTACGACGCTAGGCTTGTCGCATGTCCGAACGACGCGACGATGACGAAGACGACGCCGAGCTGTTCCGCGCGGCGATCGGACCGGTGCGGCCGATGCGCGAAACCGCGCCGCCGCCGTCGGCGCCGCGGCCACGCCCACGCGCGCGCATGGCCGAACGCGACGAGGCGCATGCGCGCGAGCAGTTCCGCCACGCACTGGAAGACAGCCTGCTGGAGGCCGGTGATGCGCTGAGCTACCGGCGCGAAGAGGTCTCCCCGCGGCTGCTGCAGAAACTCAAGCGTGGCGAGATCTCGGTGCAGGAGGAACTCGACCTGCACGGCGCGGACACGCGCGAGGCCGAGCAACTGGTGCGCGCCTTCCTGCACGACGCCCGCCAGCACGGCGTGGGCTGCGTGCGGATCGTGCACGGAAAGGGATTGCACGGCGCCGCGTCGATCGCCTCGGGCGGCCAGCCCGTGCTGAAGAATCTGGTGGATCGCATGCTGCGGCATCGCGCCGACGTGCTCGCGTTCCACTCCGCGCCGCCGGCGCAGGGCGGCACCGGAGCGGTGCTGGTGCTGCTCGCGCCCCGTCGCCTGCGCTCCTGATCGGATCGCGGACGCAGGGCGTCGGCAGGGTTTACTTCGGCTGTCCGGTGGTCTGTTCCGCCTGTTCAGCCGTCGCGCGCGGCAGGTTCACCCAGACCACTTCCAGCCCGCGGCGACGCGCGACGCGTTCGACGTACGCGATGTATTCCTCGTCGGCGTCGTTGAGCGACGGCGAGCGCTGTTGGGGTACGTAAGTTGACTTGGATTCCATGCCGGCGCAGGCCGACAGGCCCACCAGGGACAGCAACAGGGCCATGCGAAGCGATGCGTTCATGACGACATCTCCATGACGGTTCGCCGCGCCCCGCGGCGCGGCGACAGCGCGTTGCGACGCTGCAATGCCCGGTATACGCCGGCGCTCCGGCAGAGCCAGTGCCGTCGGGTGCTTTCCGACGAACGGTCGGCGAGGCGCTTCGCGCGGCCTAGCCGGCGCGCCCGACCGACGTCACGAGGCCCAATTCGGCGAGCACGACCGTCGCGTACGTCCCCGGCGGCAACGCGAAAGCGAGCTCCAGCACGTCGTCCTCACGCCACGACCACGCCAGTTCCGCCGGCTTCAGGCGCAGCGCCCGGCGCTCCTGCTTGAGGCCTTCGGCTTCCAGGCCCGCACGCAACGCGAGCGCCTCCTCGCCGGAGAGCGCCTCGGCCTCGAGTTGCGCGGCCTCGCCCGTCGTGCGCGGTTCGCCGCGTCCCCACAGCGGGCCAGTCGGATGGATGTCGAACGACGCCAGCCGCAGCGCCAGCGCATCGTCGAACGGTTCGGGCCCGAACACGCTGCGACTGCCATCGAGCATCCACACCTCGCCGTCGAGCGGCGTGTCCCAGCAGCCGCGCTGCACGCGCTGTGCGAGCACGCGGTTGAACAGCTCCGAACGCGCGGCCGAAATCAGCAGCGTGCGCTGCTCTCGGCGCACGCGACGGCCGTTGAACATCGCGCGCGCGTTGGCCACGTTGTCGCCGTCGCGGCCGAAACGCTGCTCGCCGAAATAGTTGGGAACGCCGCGCTCGGCGATCGCCGCCAGGCGCTGCCCGATCGCATCGCGTTCGCCGCGCACGGCACGCAGCGTCAGCACGAACCGGTTGCCGGCCAGCGCGCCGCGCGGGAGCTTCTTCGCATGCCAGGTGTGTTCGACGACGGTAAGGCGTTCCTCGCCTTGCACGAAATCCAGCGTCGACAGGTCCGGCGCGACCTTCTTCGGCAGGTGCACGCTGAAACGCTGTCGCGTGACGGCGTGGCGATCCTTCAGGCCCGCGTAACCGATGGCGACTTCGCCCACGCCCGCCCACTGGGCGATGTGCTTCGCCGCGAAGCCGGTGTTCATGCCGCGCTTCTCGACCGTGAGCAGCAGGTGCTCGCCGGCGCCGGTCGGCTCGAATCCGGGGATTTCCTCGACGACGAAATCCTCCGGCGTCGTGCGCATGTTCGCCGACAGGACGGCGTCGCCATGCGCGCGCGGCAGCGTCGGCTCGCTCACGATTTCACCAGCAGGCAGACCGCCATCGCCGCGATGCCTTCGCCGCGCCCGGTGAAGCCGAGTTTCTCGCTGGTCGTCGCCTTGATGCTGATCGCGTCCAGCTCGACGGCCAGTTCCTGCGCGAGCGCCTCGCGCATCGCCTCCGCGTGCGGGCCGACCTTCGGGCGTTCGCAGACGACGGTGACGTCGGCATTGCCCAGCCGCCAGCCGCGTTCGCGCGCGAGCGCATCGCAATGGCGCAGGAAGGCACGGCTGTCGGCGCCTTTCCACTGCGGATCGCTCGGCGGAAAGTGCTTGCCGATGTCGCCGAGCGCGAGCGCGCCGAGGATCGCGTCGCACAGCGCGTGGATGACGACGTCGCCGTCCGAATGGGCGAGCACGCCGCGATCGTGCGGCACGCGCACGCCGCCGAGGATGACGTGGTCGCCGTCGCCGAACGCATGCACGTCGTAGCCCTGGCCGATGCGGATGTTCATGGGATTGCCTTCAAAACGATGCGCGCAAGGCGCGATGAAAAGTCGGGCGAACGACGCGTCGCCTTCGCGGACCGGCGCGTCAGCCGTCCGCGGTGCCTCGCGCGAGAAGATACTCCGCCAGCGCGAGGTCGGCCGGCGTCGTCACTTTCAGGTTGTCCTCGCGGCCTTCGACGAGCGCCGGATGCGCGCCCATGCGCTCCATCGCCATCGCTTCGTCGGTGACGACGACGCCGTCGGCGCGTGCGCGTTCCAGCGCCGCGCTGAGCGCGCCACGGCGGAACGCCTGCGGCGTGAACGCACGCCACAACGCCGAGCGGGGTTCGGTCGCGACGATGTGCGATGCGGCGTCGGCCCGCTTGAGCGTGTCGCGCACCGGCGCGCCGAGGATGGCGCCGTCGGGGTGCGCGATGGCGGCGTCGATCAGGCGATCGAGGTCGCCGGCGCGAAGGTTCGGTCGCGCCGCGTCGTGCACGAGGACGAGCGCGTCGTCGCCGACGTCGGACGGCAGCGCGTGCAATGCGGCGAGTACCGAATCGGCACGCTCGCCGCCACCGGTGCAACGCAGCAGCGGCTTGCCGTGGCGCGTCGTCCAGCCCGGCCAGCGCGGATCGTCGGCCGCCAGCGCGACCACAGCGCCGTCGATGCGCGCATGCGACAGCAACGCGTCCAGCGCATGCGCGATCAGCGGCTTGCCGGCCGCTTCGAGGTACTGCTTGGGGACCTCACCGCCGAACCGCGTGCCGCGACCGGCGGCAGGCAGCACCGCCCAGATGCGCGCCGTCACGGCGCCGGCACCTGCGCGTCGTCGGCAGGCGGCGCCTCGGGCGGCGACGGGGTCGTGCCTTCCGGTTCGACCACGCGATAGAACGTCTCGCCGGGCTTGATCATGCCCAGCTCGCTGCGTGCGCGCTCTTCGACGGCGGCCTCACCGGACTTGAGATCCTCCACTTCCGCCGCGAGCGCGTCGTTGCGCTGCTGCAGGCCCGCGTTTTCGCGGGTCTGCTGCTGTACCTGGCGATCCAGGCGGGCGACGGAACGGCTGCCGCCCTCGCCCACCCAGAGGCGGTATTGCAGAAACGCCAGCAGCCCGGCGAGCAGCACCAGCAGCAGTCGCAACCAGCGCATGCGCGCGTGCTCCGTTCCTTAGCGCTTGAGCGAGACGAAGGCGTCGCGGCCGGCGTACTTCGCCGCCGAACCGAGCGCTTCCTCGATGCGCAGCAGCTGGTTGTACTTGGCGACCCGGTCGCTGCGGCACAGCGAGCCGGTCTTGATCTGCGTGGCGGTGGTCGCGACGGCGATGTCGGAAATCGTCGTGTCCTCGGTTTCGCCCGAACGGTGCGAGACGATCGCCGCATAGCGGTTCGCATCGGCCATGGCAATGGCTTCCAGCGTCTCGGTCAGCGTGCCGATCTGGTTGACCTTGATCAGAATGGCGTTCGCCACGCCCTGGTCGATGCCTTCGCGGAAGATCTTCGGGTTGGTCACGAACAGGTCGTCGCCGACCAGCTGCACCTTGTTGCCGATGCGGTCGGTGAGCTGCTTCCAGCCGGCCCAGTCGTGCTCGGCCATGCCGTCCTCGATGGTGACGATCGGGTACTGCGCGGCCCAGTTCGCGAGGAAATCGACGAACTGCTCGCTGGTCAGGCGCTTGCCTTCACCGGTGAGGTTGTACTTGCCGTTATCGAAGAACTCGCTGGAGGCGACGTCCAGGCCGAGCAGGATGTCCTCGCCCGCCTTGTAGCCGGCCTTGCCGATGGCTTCCAGGATGGTTTCCAGCGCTTCCTCGTTCGAACGCAGGTCCGGCGCGAAACCGCCTTCATCGCCCACCGCCGTGCTCAGGCCGCGGCCCTTGAGCACGGACTTCAGCGCATGGAACACCTCGGTGCCGGCGCGCAGCGCCTCGGCGAAGCTGTCCACGCCGACGGGCAGGATCATGAATTCCTGCAGGTCGACGTTGTTGTCGGCGTGCGCGCCGCCGTTGATGATGTTCATCATCGGCACCGGCAGCACGGCCTCGCGGTTGCCGGCGAGGTACTTCCACAGCGGCAGCTTCTTCGACGCCGCGACCGCATGCGCGTTGGCGAGCGACACGCCCAGCAGCGCGTTCGCGCCCAGGCGGCCCTTATTCTCGGTGCCATCCAGGTCGATCATGCGGCGATCCAGACCGGCCTGGTCGTCGGCTTCGAAACCTTCCAGCGCTTTGGCGATCGTCGTGTTGACGTTCTCCACGGCGCGGCGCACGCCCTTGCCGAGGTAGCGCGTCTTGTCGCCGTCGCGCAGCTCCACGGCTTCCTTGGTGCCGGTCGACGCGCCCGACGGGACGGCGGCCCGGCCGAAGCTGCCGTCGGCCAGGGTGACTTCGGCTTCGAGCGTGGGATTGCCGCGGCTGTCGAGGATTTCGCGGGCGTGGACTTTGGCGATGGTCGTCATGGGTTTCGTCGTAGGGGCGAAAGGCGGATTGGACACGGATTAAAGCAGAACTGGATGCGCTGCTCCTCCCCTGCTTGCAGCGGAGGTCGGGAGGGGCGTGAGGCGCGCAAGCGCCGAGCTCGCCGCAACGCGGCTTTCAACCCCTCCCCAACCCTCCCCTGCGTGCAGGGGAGGGAGCGGAGCATCAGACGCTGGATTCGAGGAAACCGTTCTTCTTGGTGACGCGGTCGATCTCCATCAGCGTCTCCAGCAGCGCGCGCATCTTAGGCAGCGGCCAGGCGTTGGGGCCGTCGGACAGCGCCTCGTCCGGCACCGGATGGGTTTCCATGAAGATGCCGTCGATGCCGACCGCCATCGCCGCGCGCGCCAGCACCGGCACGAACTCGCGCTGGCCGCCGCTCTTGCCGCCGGCGCCGCCGGGCAGCTGCACCGAATGGGTGGCGTCGAACACGACCGGGCAGCCGGTGTCGCGCATCACGCTCAGCGAGCGCATGTCGCTGACCAGGTTGTTGTAGCCGAACGACACGCCGCGCTCGCACGCCATGATCTGCGTGTTGCCGGTCGCCTTGGCCTTGTCGGTGACGTGCTTCATCTCCCACGGGGAGAGGAACTGGCCCTTCTTGATGTTCACAGGCAGACCGGCGCGGGCGACGTTCTGGATGAAGTTCGTCTGGCGGCACAGGAAGGCCGGCGTCTGCAGCACGTCGACGACCGAGGCGACCTCGTCCATCGGCGTGTACTCATGCACGTCGGTGAGCACCGGCACGCCGATCTGTTTCTTCACCTCGGCCAGCACCTTCAGGCCTTCTTCCAGGCCCGGGCCGCGGAAGCTCGTGCCGGACGTGCGGTTGGCCTTGTCGAAACTCGACTTGAAGATGAAGTTGATGCCGAGCTCGGAGGTGATTTCCTTCAGCTTGCCGGCGGTGTCGAGCTGCAGCTGCATCGACTCGATCACGCACGGACCGGCGATCAGGAAGAAGGGTTGGTCCAGGCCGACTTCGAATCCGCAGAGGTTCATTCGCTTCTTCGCTCTAGTGCCCTCCCCTTCAGGGGGAGGGTTGGGTGGGGGTGGGTTGGACGTCAGCGTCGCCGGAAAGGAACACCATCGCTTCCCGGCCCTCCCCTGAAGGGAGGGAGAAACGCCGCCCCGGTTGCGGGCGGCGAACCATCAAGCCGTGGCTTCCTTCAGCAACCGGCCGCCGGCCTGCGCCTTGCGCTCGCGTGCGGCACGGATGAAGCCGACGAACAGCGGGTGGCCGTCGCGCGGGGTCGAGAGGAACTCCGGGTGCGCCTGGCAGGCCAGGAACCACGGATGCGCATCGCGCGGCAGTTCCACCATTTCCACCAGCAGGTCGTCCATCGACTTGGCGCTGATGGTCAGGCCGGCGTCTTCCAGCTGCGTGCGGTAGCGGTTGTTGAATTCGTAGCGATGGCGATGGCGCTCGGCGACGACATCGCGGCCGTACATCTCGCGCGACAGCGTGCCGGGCTTCAGGCGTTGCTCCTGCAGGCCCAGGCGCATCGTGCCGCCGAGGTCGCTTTCTTCGTTGCGGCGTTCGATCTCGCCCGACGAGGTGCGCCACTCAGTGATCAGGCCGATCACCGGATGCGGGCTGGCCTTGTCGTTCTCGGTGCTGTTGGCGCCCGACAGGCCCGCGACGTGCCGCGCGTAATCCACCACCGCCGCCTGCATGCCGTAGCAGATGCCGAAGTACGGCATGCCGGTTTCGCGGGCGAACTTGGCGGTCAGCACCTTGCCCTCGAAGCCGCGATCGCCGAAGCCGCCGGGCACGAGGATGCCGTCGACGTCCTTGAGCGCGTCCACGCCCTGCTGCTCGATGTCCGACGATTCCAGCCACTTCAGTTTCACGCGCGTGCGCTGGCGCAGTCCACCGTGCTTGAGCGCCTCGGCGACCGACTTGTAGGCGTCCTGGTGGTCGACGTACTTGCCCACCACCGCGATGTTGACCGTGTCGACCGGATGCTCGCTGGCATCGACCACTTCGTCCCACTGCGACAGGTCCGCGGGGCCGGCGTTGATGCGCAGGCGGTCCAGGACGATCGCGTCGAGGCCTTCCTCGTGGAAGCGGCGCGGCATCTTGTAGATGTTGTCCAGGTCGACGGCCGAGATCACCGCGCGCTCGGGCACGTTGGTGAACAGCGCGATCTTGCGGCGCTCGCTGTCGGGCAGCGGCTGTTCGCTGCGGCACAGCAGGATGTCGGGCTGGATGCCGATGGAGCGCAGTTCCTTCACCGAATGCTGCGTCGGCTTGGTCTTCAGCTCGCCGGCGGCGGCGATCCACGGCACCAGGGTGAGGTGCATGAAGATCGCGCCTTCCGGACCGCGCTCGGTGCGGATCTGGCGGATCGCTTCCAGGAACGGCAGCGACTCGATGTCGCCGACCGTGCCGCCGATCTCGACCAGGCCGATGTCGAAACCTTCGGTGGCCTCGACGATGCAGCGCTTGATCTCGTCGGTGATGTGCGGGATCACCTGCACGGTGCCGCCGAGGTAATCGCCGCGGCGTTCCTTGCGGATCACGTTGTCGTAGATCCGGCCGGTGGTGATGGAGTTCTTGCGGGACAGGCGCGTGCGCAGGTAGCGCTCGTAGTGGCCCAGGTCCAGGTCGGTCTCGGCGCCGTCGTCGGTGACGTACACCTCGCCGTGCTGGAACGGGCTCATGGTGCCCGGGTCGACGTTGATGTAGGGGTCGAGCTTCATCATCGTCACGCGCAGGCCGCGCGCTTCGAGGACAGCCGCCAGCGAGGCTGCCGCAATGCCCTTGCCAAGCGAGGACACCACGCCGCCGGTGACGAAAATCAGGGGAGTCATGGTTTTACTGCCGCTGGAAAGCCGTAGTTTACCGACTCGGCCCGGTCAGGGCGAGCCGCGCGGTGTTCATGGTCGGACGAAAGCGGCGCGATCCGGTGCGCCCGGCGCGCGCAGCGACGCCCGAAAACGCGAACGCCCCGCTGAAGGCGGGGCGTTGCGCGAGGAACCGGCGGGGAACGATCAGCGATCGTCCTCTTCCTCCGGCTCGCGGGTCGGATCGGACTTGGACGAGTCCTTCTTGCCGGACTTGCCGGTTTCGGACTTGGGCGCGTCGGCCTTCTGGCCCGACTTGCCGCGAGAGTCCTGCGACTGCGCGTTCTTCGCCGCGTCGGCCTGGGGCTCGGACTGCTGGGCGAAGGCGGGCGTCGCCAGCGCGGCGGCGATCATGGCGGGAAGGACGAGCTTGCGGATCTTCATCGGTACGACCTCCTGGGGAGAAAGACGGCGTGGCGGCGGGCCGCGACGCTGGCGGCACCCTACCCGCGCGGCGCGGAGCCGCCACTGAACGGGGCGCCTGACCGCGATGTGGGGCGGTCGCGGGCCGGATGCAAGGCCCGGTGCCCGTCTCAGCCCGCGGGACGGCCGCCGGGCATCCTCCCGGCAGCCCGGCTCGCACGCCGTGTTGAATTTCCGGCCCGGGCCACCGACCATCCCCGCTCCGCCTTGCACGTCGTCGAAGAAGTCGTCGAAGAATGAGTTCCCGTTACAACGCCGCAGACATCGAAGTCCTTTCCGGCCTTGACCCCGTCAAGCGCCGCCCCGGCATGTACACCGACACCGCGCGCCCGAACCATCTGGCGCAGGAGGTCATCGACAACGCCGTCGACGAAGCCCTCGCCGGCCACGCGCGCACCATCGAGGTGACGCTGCACAGTGATGGCAGCTGTTCGGTGTCCGACGACGGCCGCGGCATGCCGGTGGACATCCACCCGGAGGAGAAGATCCCCGGCGTCGAGCTGATCCTCACGCGCCTGCACGCGGGCGGCAAGTTCAGCAACAAGAACTACACCTTCTCCGGCGGCCTGCACGGCGTCGGCGTGAGCGTGGTCAACGCGCTGTCCAAGCATGTCGAAGTGCGCATCAAGCGCGACGGCAACGAATACCGCATGACGTTCAAGGATGGCGACCGCGCCACGCCGCTGGAAGTCGTCGGCACCGTCGGCAAGAAGAACACCGGCACGCGCGTGCACTTCTGGCCGGACGCCAAGTATTTCGACACGCCTAAGTTCAACGCCCGCGCCCTGCGCCACCTGCTGCGCGCCAAGGCCGTGCTGTGCCCGGGCCTGACGGTGAAGCTGTTCGACGAAGCCACCGACGAGCGCAACGAGTGGTACTACGAGGACGGCCTGCGCGATTACCTGCGCGGCGAGCTCGCGCAGCGCGAACTGCTGCCGCCCGAGCTCTTCGTCGGCAAGCTGACCAAGGACACCGAGACCGCCGACTGGGCCGTCGCCTGGGTCGTGGAAGGCGAACTGGTGCAGGAAAGCTACGTCAACCTGATCCCGACCGCGCAGCACGGCACGCACGTCAACGGCCTGCGCACCGGCTTCACCGATGCGCTGCGCGAGTTCTGCGACTTCCGCAACCTGCTGCCGCGTGGCGTGAAGCTCGCGCCGGAAGACGTGTGGGACCGCGTCGCCTTCGTGCTCAGCATCAAGATGACCGACCCGCAGTTCAGCGGCCAGACCAAGGAACGCCTGTCCTCGCGCCAGGCCGCCGGTTTCGTCGAGGGCGCCGCGCACGACGCGTTCTCGCTGTGGCTCAACCAGCACGTGGAACTGGGCGAGAAGATCGCGCAGCTCGCCATCGAACGCGCCGCGGCGCGTTTGAAGACCGAAAAGCAGGTGGTCCGCAAGAAGGTCACGCAAGGGCCCGCGCTGCCGGGCAAGCTGGCCGACTGCTCGAGCCAGGACCTCTCGCGCACCGAGTTGTTCCTGGTCGAAGGCGATTCGGCGGGCGGCAGCGCGCGCCAGGCGCGCGACAAGGATTTCCAGGCCATCCTTCCGCTGCGCGGCAAGATCCTGAACACCTGGGAAGTCGCGTCGGGCAGCGTGCTTGCATCGCAGGAAGTGCACGACCTCGCCGTCGCGATCGGCTGCGATCCGGGCAAGAACGACCTGTCGGGCCTGCGCTACGGCAAGGTGGTCATCCTCGCCGACGCCGACTCCGACGGCCTGCACATCGCCACGTTGCTCAGCGCGTTGTTCCTCAAGCATTTCCCGTCGCTGGTCGCTGCCGGGCACGTGTTCGTCGCGATGCCGCCGCTGTTCCGCGTCGACGTGGGCAAGCAGGTGTTCTACGCGCTGGACGAAGAGGAGAAGCACATCCTGCTGGAGAAGATCGAGCGCGAGAAGGGGGACCGCAAGAAGGGTTTCAGCGGCCAGGTCAACGTCACCCGCTTCAAGGGCCTGGGCGAGATGAATCCCTCGCAGCTGCGCGAATCGACGATCCATCCCGACACGCGCCGCCTGGTGCAGCTCACCGTCGACGACGACACGCAGACGCATTCGCTGATGGACATGCTGCTGGCCAAGAAGCGCGCGGGCGACCGCAAGCAGTGGCTGGAGACGAAGGGCGACCTGGCGACGCTAGAGGTTTGACGTCGCCGCGGTTATCGCGACCTTCGAGCGCCTTCGGGCGGCCTCGGTTGCGGTCGCCGGAACGCGACGCCCGCATGCGCCCGGCCGGCTTCTGTCCCTGCCCTCGCCGCAGCCGGCGCCGGCGCCGGCACGCGGGGCGTTCCGCTTCGAACTCGCCCCTCGCAAGCCCCCGTTGACCCGCAACTACATCGGGCAGTTGTCGGTGACGCCCTGCCTGGATGCGCAGTGCACGCAGGCGTTTGGACCGCAGGCCAGCGCGACCTATCGCGTGAATGTGACGACCCTGGGCGAGTGGGAAACGCTGAACCGCGACGCCAGCCACACCAGCTGCGTCCCCACCAGCATCGATCCGACCAGGCTCGTTCTGGCACGGGAGTGGCACGCACCGGCGGTACCGGGCGGAGCGGATGTGTATGTCGGCCGCCCCGCGACGGCGAGCGGCTCGCTCCTGCTCCTTGCGGCGCGAACATGCCCGACGGCACGCAGCGCGCCAGGGGCGAGCCGCTTGCCGCGACATACGCGACACCGGTGACCGCGTGCGCGCATCGTCGCGTCCTGGTGCCGCGGTCGGCAACCTCAGCGCAAGGTCGCAAGCAACAGGTTGCGGATGACGGCCTGCAGGATCGACGCCTTTCCGGCGTCGTACGCGAACGTGTTCTCGTCCATGTAATTCCGCTGGCTGACTTCCAGTTGCACCGCGTCGATTCCGCGTGCGGGATCGGCGTAGTGGCGCGTGATGTAGCCGCCCTTGAAGCGGCCGTTGACCACGTGGTCGAAATCGATCTGTCCTTCCAGCACTGCCTCGAGGCGCTGCTGCAGCGCCGGCGAACAGCTCGCGCCGCCCGACGTGCCGAGGTTCAGGTCCGGCAGGCGGCCCTCGAACAGGAACGGCAGGTCGCTGCCGCGGATCGAATGCCCCTCCCACAGCACCACGCGCCCGTATTGCGTGCGCAGTCGCTCGATCTCGCCGGCCAGCGCGTCGTGGTACGGGCGCCAGTAGCGCTCCACGCGCTGGGCGACTTCTGCCTCGTCGGGCGATCGGCCTTCCAGGTAGATCGGCTCGCCGGTGAACTGCACGGCGGGGCACAGACCGGTGGTGTTCTGCCCGGGATAAAGCGATGTGTCGTCGGGCGGTCGATTGAGGTCGACCACGTAACGCGAGTGACGCGGCACGAGGATCGAGGCGCCCAACTCGCGCGCGAAGTCGTACAGCACCGACACGTGCCAGTCGGTGTCCGGCGCGCGTCGCGCGGCCGGCACCATGCGCGCGGCGAGGTTCTCGGGAATATGGCTGCCGTCGTGCGGCAGGCTCACCAGCAGCGGCGTGGTGCCGCGATGCAGAGTGAAGACGTCGCTGTCGTGTGGTGCGTTCATCGTGTGGGGTCTCGTTGCGCTCAGCGCATCAGCACCACTTCTTCGGCGCTGGTCGGGTGAATGGCGACGGTGTCGCGCAGATCGTCGAGGGTGATGCCGCGCTTCAGCGCGACCGCGAAGCCCTGCAGGATCTCGTCCGCCGCATCGCCCAACAGGTGGATGCCGACGACGCGCCGCTCGTCGCCCACGCACACCAGCTTGAACAGGCTGCGCTGCGGGATGTCGGCGAGCGCCGCCAGCATCGGGCGGAAGCCGGCGCGATAGACATGCACGGCGTCGCCGTGCACCTCGCGTGCTTCGCGTTCGGTCAGGCCCACCTGCCCGATCGGCGGATGCGAGAACACCACGGTCGGAATATCGCGTGCATCGAGCAATGCGGTCGCACCGCCGTACAGGCGATCCATCAGGCGGCGCGCCGCGGCGATCGCGACCGGCGTAAGCGGCGGATTCGGCGTGATGTCGCCGACGGCGAAGATGCCGTCGACGTTGGTCGCGTGGCGTTCGTCCACGGCGACGTGGCCGCCGACATCGGTGGCCACGCCGGCGCGTTCGAGATGCAGGCGTTCGCTGTTGGGCTTGCGCCCCGTGGCGAAGAGCACGGCGTCGAACGGATCGCTGAGCGCGCCGTCCTCGCAGCGCACGCGCTTGCCGTCGTCTTCCAGCGCGGCGACGGAATGGCCGAAATGGAGGCGGATGCCCGACTGCCGATAGTCCTCGCCAAGTTGCGTCGCCAGTTCGTGATCGAAGCCATTGAGCAGGCGATCGCCGCGAACGAACAGTTCGACCCGGCTGCCGAGTCCCTGCAACAGGCCGGCCAGTTCCACCGCGATGTAGCCGCCGCCGATGATCGCCACGCGCTCGGGCGCGGCGCGCCACTGGAAGAAATCATCCGACACACCCCCGGATGCAGCGCCGGGAATGTCGGGCCGCGCCGGGCGACCACCGGTTGCGATGAGGATGCGCTTCGCGCGCAGCAGCGTGCCGTTCTCGCACTCGACGGTTCTCGCATCGACGAAGCGGGCGAAGCTCGGTACGACCATGATGCCCGCCGCGTCGAGCCGGCGCCGGTAGCTCGCGTGGATGTTCGCGATGTAGCGCTCGCGATGGACGATGAACTCCGGCCAGTCCAGCGTGGCGGGCGGCACGTCGAACCCCAGCGTCTGCGCGAGGCGCAGGCGCCCGGCGACGTCCGCCGCCAGCCACATCGCCTTCTTCGGCACGCAGCCCACGTTCACGCAGGTGCCGCCCAGCAGGTGCGGCTCCAGCAGCGCGACGCGTGCACCGTGTTCGGCGGCGCGGAATGCACCGGCAAGCCCGCCGGAACCGCCGCCGATGACGATGAGATCGAATCCGCTCGCTTCCAGGCTCATGGTCGTGTGCTCATGCGGGTGCGCGGTCGCTCACGCGAAGCGCTCGAGGGCGTACGGCGTCGGGTCGAGGTCCGGCCGCCGTCCGGTGATGAGATCGGCGACGAGTTGTCCCGTCGACACACTCATGCTGACGCCCATCATGCCGTGGCCGGTCGCGACCACGATGCGTTCGTTGCGCGGCACGCGGCCGATGATCGGCACGTCGTCGCAACTCATCGGACGCCAGCCGAACCACTGTTCCTGCTTCTGTGCGCCATAGGGTTCATGAAGGTACTCGCTCGCGCCGCGCTCGAGCGCCGCGAGACGACGCGGATTGAGCGTGTCGTCGTAGCCGCTGAATTCCATCGTGCTGCCAAGGCGGAAGCCGCTCTCCCACGACGTCACGCACACCTGGCGTTCGCGCAGGACCAGTGGCCGGCGCGGCACGCGTGCAGGGGTGGAGTACGTGATCGAGTAGCCCTTGCCCGGCTGGATCGCGGCCTTCAACGCCGGGGCGCCGATGGCGTCGGCGAGCCTGGGCGACCACGCGCCGAGCGCCATCACCATCTCGCGCGCACGCACATCGCCCTGCGCGGTCGACACGCATACGCCATCGCCGTCCTCGCGCACGCCGCTGAAGGCGCAGTGTTCGACGATGGTGCCGCCGCGGGCACGCACCACGCGCGCGAGCTCGCCCACGTAGCGATCCGGACGCAGCACGGCGTCGCCGTCGAAACGGATCGCGCCGGCCACGCCCGGCTTCAGCGCGGGCTCCATCAACTCGTACGTCGGGCCATCGACGACGTCCACGCGCACGCCCAGTTCGCGCAGGAAGCCGACCTCGTCCTGGAAATGCTCGAACTCGTGCGGATCGCGGAAAACATAGTCCTCGCCGGAATGGGCGAATTCGCAGGAAAGACCGTAGTCGCGCACCCAGTCGGCAAGGCGCTCGCGCGAATCGTTGAGGATGGCGGACTTGGCCCGCGCGCTGCTGCGCCAGTCGCGGTCGTTGCAGCGCACCGCGAATCGCAGCAGCCACGACCACAGCGCCGGATCGAAGCGCGGCGCGACGTAAAGCGGTGCGTCGGGCGTGAGCATCCAGCGCAACGCGCGCAGGACCACGCCGGGGGCGGCGAGCGGCGGTGCGTGGCTCGGGGTGATGGTGCCGCAGTTGCCATGCGAACTGCCGCCACCGACGCGGCCGGCATCGATCACGCGAACGCTGCGTCCGCTTTCCAGAAGAGCCAGGGCGCTGGCCAGACCGATGACGCCGGCGCCGACGATCACTACATCTTCGCGCTGTTCCATGGGCATGAGTTTAGGGGCTCCGGGCGGGCGTGGCCCGCATCGGCGGAAATCGACCGTACGTGCAAGCCCGCCAGAGCCATTCGACCGGGCCGAATCGGAAGCGCGAGAGCCAGGCGCGGCTGCCGGCGACCTGCAGCGCGAACAGCATCGCCACGCCCAGCAGCTCCCATCGCCGCGGAACCTGCGCCCACCATCCCAGGCCGTAGCCGTAGAACGCCAGTGTGCCGACGATCGACTGCATCAGGTAATTGGTCAGTGCCATGCGCCCGGCCGGCGCGAGCGCTCCAAGTGCGCGCGCTCCGGCCTGCGTCTGCAGGGCCCGCAGCGTCCAGGACAGATAGCCCAGGCTCATCAGCGGCGACGCCAGCAGCATCAGGGACATCGCCAGCAGCGCGCGGGCGCCGTCGGTCTCCCAGTCGAACCGCACCGCGACGGACGCGCTGGTCAACGCAAGCGCCACGCCGACGGGCAACGCGACGGAGCGCAGGATGCGATGCAATCGCGCGTGCGCAACGGGATCGGCGATGGCGCCACTGCGCAGCAGCCAGGCGCCCATCAGGAACACACCCAGCGCGAAGACCTCAAACACCAGCGTCTCGTCGAGATTGTCGATGAAGAAACGCGCCCGGACGCGCACGGCATCCCCCCATGAACCGGTGGAGTACGCGACGATTTCCTCCGCACGGTGCGCCTTCTCTGCCGCCAGCCGCGCGGCCCCGGACGCAGACGCCGCGGAGGGCGACGCGGACTCTGGCGAAAGCCACATCGCGCCCGCCATGAGCAGCAACGCCAGCGCCGGCACACCGTACAGCGCCGCGCCCCAACGACCCTGTCGCGCGGGCTCGGCGTCGCGAAACCACAACAGCACGAAGGCGCCCAGCGCGTAGCTGACGAGGATGTCCCCCGCCCAGATCAGCAAGGCATGCACGAGCCCGATGACCAGCAGCCCCGCCGCGCGGCGCAGGTACAGCGCGCGGAAATCCCGACCCGCGACGCGCGCGCGATCGTCCAGCAGCGCGAAGCCCATGCCGAACAGCAGTGAGAACAGGATCCAGAACTTGCCCTGCACGAAGACGTACACGAGCCACGACGCCGCGTAGTCCAGCGGCGGCTGCGACGTGTCCAGCCCCTGCCCCATGTCCCTCAGCGGCTTGCTGAAGTACTCGACGTTCATCAGCCCGATGCCGAGCAACGCCAGGCCGCGCAGGACGTCCAGCGATACGAGCCGTTCGCTGGCCGCGATGGGCGCTGCCGACGCCCGCTCGCGCGGCTGCGCGCTCGAAGCCTGCACGCTCGATGCCTGCGTGGTCACCACACCGAATCCCGCATCGCCGTCCCCCGTGTGCCGGACTGGGATTAGAGCATGCGGCGCAGCGCCAAGCCTGCGACGCGCGTCCTTGCCCGCGTCGGAAAACGCCGCTTTCGACGGTGGGATTTCGCCGCTCACCGGCGTCGTCCTTGCGCCGAAAACAGAACGGCCCGCTTGCGCGGGCCGTCGGATCCTGCTGGAACGCGAATGCGATCGCGATCAGTGGTGGTGACCGCCGTCGCCGTGCACGTGGCCGTGCTCGATCTCTTCCGCCGAGGCTTCGCGCACCTCGACGATCTCGATGGCGAAGTGCAGGTCCTTGCCGGCCATCGGGTGGTTCAGGTCGACGTCGACCACGCTCATGCCGACCTTCTGGATCGTCACGGCGCGCGGGCCGAAGTTGGTCGGCAGCACGGCCTGCATGCCCGGCTCCAGGCGCGCACCCTTGAAGTGCTTCTTCGGCACGCGCTGGGTCAGGCCCTCGCGGCGCTCGCCGTAGGCGTCGGCGGCGGTGACGTCGACTTCGAACTTGTCGCCGGCCTCGCGACCGTCCATCGCCGTCTCCAGGCCCGGGATGATGTTGCCGTGGCCGATCAGGATCGCCAGCGGATCGCGGCCCTCGGAGGTTTCCAGCGGCTCCTGGCCGACTTCGGACACGGTGTAGTGGAAACGGACGACGCGGTCTTTCTCGATCTTCATTGGACTGGAACTCGGCTGGTGGCCGCGACGGCGGCGGCCCGGGTGCGGCGGCAGGCTTGCCGTCGGCGACATGAACGGCCAAAGTACCGGCCGTGACGAAAGCTCGGCATTATCCCGGCAAGCTCATTCCCGCGCCAGCACGCGGCCTCCGCCTCTTTCTCCTGATCGCGCTCGTGGCTGCGCTCGCAGGCTGCGGCGGCGGGCATGAAACCGTACGCCGCGCGCCACCGCCGCAACAGCGCGTGTGGCCAGTGGTCGAACCGGCCGATCCGGTCGCCGCGAATGCGGTGCTGATGCGGGCGATCAGCCTGGTCGGCACGCCCTACCGCTTCGGCGGCAACACGCCCGAAGGCGGCTTCGACTGCAGCGGGCTGGTGAACTATGTCTACCGGGACATGCTGTCTCTCAGCCTGCCGCGGACCTCGCGCGACCTGGCGGCCTTCCAGGGGCCGCGGATCGTCCCGGACCGCCTCGCCGCGGGCGACCTGGTGTTCTTCGGCCAGGGCGGCACCGTCACGCACGTCGGGATCTACGTGGGCGAAGGCCGGTTCGTCCATGCCCCCAGCACCGGCGGCACGGTGCGGCTGGACCACCTCGACGGCAGCTACTGGCGGGATCACTACACCGGGGCGAAGCGGGTCCTTCGGTGAAGCTGAAGTGAAGCCGTTGGCACGATTTGTGACGTCGTCCGAAGCGCATTAACGACTTCATAACGAAATCCGAACGACATTAATCTTTCACGCAGGCATCATCCCCGGCGACTGTTTTGCCGTGAACTCTGCGTGATGCCCTTTTCGACCCCAGGCGCCCTCGCCGCCCCGACCTTCCGACGCCGGATCCAGATCCGGTTCGCGATCGCCGCCGCGCTGGCCCTGATGGCCGTTCCGGCCTTCGCCCAGCAGATGCCCACCTCGTCCCTGGCGGGCGATTCGGCCGACGCACCGGCCCCGGTCGCGCACAACACGCTGCCGGAGGCGATGAGCCTCTCCGACCGCGCGCTGCTACTCGCCACCGACATGAACCGTTACCTGGTTCCCGCCGCCTCCGCCGGCGAGCCGATGGCGCAGCTCCCCGCCGAGGAGCAGGGCAAGATCAAGACCGTCCTGCAGCGCGCCATGGCGCTGCTGGGCACCCCGTACCGCTGGGGCGGCAGCGATCCGAACAAGGGTTTCGACTGCTCGGGCCTGGTCGGCTACGTATTCCGCAACGCCCTGGGCATCGAACTGCCCCGCGTCTCGCGCGAAATGGCCAAGACCGGCGAACTGGTGAACGACCGCGCCAAGCTGAACGCCGGCGACCTGGTGTTCTTCGGCCGTCGCGGCCGCGTCGACCACGTGGGCATCTACGTCGGCGAAGGCCGCTTCGTCCACGCCCCGAGCCGCGGCAAGGACGTGCAGGTCTCCAGCCTCGAAGGCGGCTACTGGGGCCAGAAGTTCATCGAAGCGCGCCGCGTCGACGGCATCTGAGTCGCGCCACGCTTCGAACCGAAAAGGCCGCCGGAAGGCGGCCTTTTTCTTTGGATCGATTTATTTGGCTCCATCGTTCATGCGCCGCGACACCTCCCCGGGTGCGCTTGGCGTACCCGGGCTACAACAGCCGGACGCTCAGGCGCCCTCGTTGAGCGCGGACAGGCGCTGCACCGTCTCCTCGATGCCCTTGCTCAGCTCCATCACCTTCAGGGCGTACTCGGCCAGGCGCTTGTCATCGTCGTTGACCGGCGTCCAGGCAGGCACGGGGGTCGGTTTGCCTTCCACCGCGTCCAGGGCGACGAAGACGATGATGCAGTGCGTGCACAACCGCTCCTGCTCCGGCCCTTCCATCGGGTCGCGCGCCTTCACGTCCACGGCGAAATGCATGCTCGTGGTGCCGGTGTGGACCAGCTTCGTGTGCACAGTCACCAGGTCGGAGATGCGGATCGGCGCGACGAAGCGGATGCCGCCGACGGCGACCGTCACGCTATAGGTACCGCTCCAGCCGACCGCCGCCGCGTAGCCGGCCTGGTCGATCCACTTCATCACCATGCCGCCGTGGACCTTCCCGCCGTAGTTCACGTCGGTGGGTTCGGCGAGGAACCGCAGGTTGAGTTCGCGCTGACGTCCGCTCATGCCGTCGCTCCTTTTCGATCGCCCATTGCGTTCATCACACCCAGATGCCGGACCACCGCCGCGCCGACGCCGTGCACGCCCGTGCGCAGCCGGTCGTCGTTGAGGACGCCGTAGTCGGTGAGCTTGTCGGCCGCCTGCCCCACCGCGATCTGCTGCGGCACCACGAGCAGGCCGAGCTTGGCCAGCGCGTCGCGCAGCACCAGCAGCGAACGCAGGCCGCCGAGCGGACCGGGCGACGCGGACACGATGCCGGCCACCTTGTCCTGGAACAGCGTCACGCCCGAGCGGCCGGATTCGATCGGCCGCGAAATCCAGTCCAGCGTGTTCTTCACCAGCGCCGGCATGGAGCCGTTGTATTCGGGCGTGCTGATGAGCAGGCCGTCGTGTTCGGCCATGAGCGCCTGCAGCTGGCGCACGGCATCGGGCATGCCATCGGCCTCGATGTCGCCGTCGTAGATCGGCAGCGGGAAGTCGCGCAGTTCGATCAGCGTGACCTGCGCGCCGGCGGCGCGTGCGCCTTCGGCCAGCACGTGGATCAGGCGCCGGTTGTACGAGCCCTGGCGCAGGCTGCCGGCGAAGGCGAGCAGGCGGGGCGGCGAATCGGGCATTGCGGACTCCGTGCAGCAGTTCCGGTAAGGCCATCGATTATGCGCGGCCGCGCGCGCTTGCGGCGGCAACGTGCGCGCGCGATGCTCGCCGCACTTGCGATGGACGGAGAGGCGGGAATGGGACGCACGATCCTGGGGATGCTGGTGGGCGTGGTGGTCGCGATCGCGGTGATCGCCGCGGTCGAAACGCTCGGCCACCGTTTCTGGCCGCCGCCGGCGGGGCTGGATCCGACCGATCCCGCCAACGAAGCCGCCTTCGCCGCCTTCATCGCCGGCATGCCCTTCGCCGCGAAATTGCTGGTGCTGGTGGCCTGGGTGCTCGGCACGTTCATCGGCGCGCTCGCGGCGGCGAAACTCGCGCGCCACCAGACCGCCGCCGCGCTGCTGGTCGCGCTGGTGGTGCTGTCCGGCGTGGTGGGCATGATCATGAAGGTGCCGCATCCGACGTGGCTGTCCGTTGCCGGGCTGCTGCTGCCGATTCCCGTCGCGCTGCTCGCCGTGCGTCTGGTCCATCGCCGGACGACGTTGCCGCGCGTGCCCTGACACGGCGCGCCGTTGCGTGAATCACGCGCGGCGCGGCGCGCTTACACTGTGCGCCTCCCACGCTTCGACCTCGCCATGCGCCTTCACGTCGCGCTTTGTGTCCTGCTGACCGCCTGCACTTCCCTGTCCCTGCACGCTGCCGAAGCGTTGCTTCCGCCAGCGCAAGCCTATGAATCCTCAGACGCGTGGCGCCGACCCGTCGCGCCGTTCGCACTGGCCGATCGCAGCTGGTACATCGGCACCGAAGGCCTGAGCGCAATTCTGGTGAAGACCGACGCCGGCGCCGTGCTGATCGACGGCGGCCTGCCGCAGGCGGCGGACATGCTGCTGGCCCACATGCGCGCGCTGGGCGTCGCGCCATCGGACCTCAAACTGATCCTGCACAGCCACGCGCATATCGACCACGCCGGCCCGATCGCCGCCATCAAGCGCGCGACCGGCGCGCAGCTGGTGACCAATGCCGAATCGGCCGTGCTGCTCCAACGCGGCGGCTTCGACGACCTGCACTTCGGCGACGGCATGCTGTTTCCGCCCGCCAATGCCGATCGCATCATCATGGATGGCGAAGTCGTCGAACTCGGCGGCGTTGCCTTCACCGCGCACTTCACGCCCGGCCACACGCCCGGCAGCCTGAGCTGGACCTGGACCGACGCGAAGAACGGCAAGCCGCTGCGCATCGCCTACGTCGACAGCCTCAGCGCGCCCGGCTACAAGATCGTCGGCAATGCGCGCCAGCCGCGCATCGTCGACGACTACCGCCGCGCGTTTGCGCAAGTGCGCACGCTGCCCTGCGACCTGCTGCTGACGCCGCATCCGGACGCGTCGGGCTGGAAGCTCGGCGAATCGACCACGCCGACCACCCTCACCTGCCGCGCCTACGCCGACCGCGCGGAGGCGGCGTTCGACAAGACGCTGAAAACGCAGCAGGCCGCGGCGAAGGACGCACGCTGATGCCGTACACGCCTATCGTCGCCACGCTTGGTTACGTGCTCTCGCCCGATGGCCGCGAGGTGCTGATGGTCCATCGCAACGCGCGGCCGGACGATCACCAGCTCGGCAAGTACAACGGCCTTGGCGGCAAGATCGAACGCGACGAGGACGTCGTGGCCGGGATGCGTCGCGAGATCCACGAGGAAGCCGGCATCGACTGCGAGGCCATGCAGCTGCGCGGCACGATCAGCTGGCCGGGCTTCGGCAAGCACGGTGAGGACTGGCTTGGTTTCGTCTTCGTGATCACGCGCTTTTCCGGCACGCCGCACGCGAGCAATCCCGAAGGCACGCTGGAATGGGTGCCGATCGAGAAGCTCGACGACCTGCCGATGTGGGAAGGCGACCGCAACTTCCTGCCGCTCGTGTTCGACGACGATCCGCGCGCGTTCCACGGCGTGATGCCGTATCGCGACGGGCGGATGCTGTCGTGGTCGTATTCGCGCGTCTGACCGTCAGCGCGCCATCCGCACGCTGCCGCGGCCTTCCTTCTGCTCGAACACGAAGCGGTAGGTGAGCGTCACCGCTTCGGGGATTTCCGTGTAGCCGCCGCAGCTGCCCTCCGTGTCGTTCTTCGTCTTCGCGTTGGGGAACACGCAACGAAGCGCCGGGTCGTAACGCCAACGGGCGACGGCGCGACGAGCCGCATCGAAGAACGCCGGATCGGCCGGCTCCGGGCAATTGGGCGGCGCCACCGCCGGCGAGGACGAGAGCACGCCGCCCTCGCGACTCACGCCGACGCGCACGCACACCGCCTGCACCGGCAGCTGCTGCGCGAGCAACGCATCGGGATAGGTCGGCATCGGGTTCGCGTCGTCTTCCAGCGGCATCAGGAACGATTCGTTGTCCGCCAGTTCCATGCGCGAAGGTTGCGGGATCAGCGCGCTGATCTCGTTCATGCCGACCTGGCCCGCGCGCGTGGCGTCGTCGTTCGCGAACGGCGCCTGCGTGGCGCAACCGCAGAGCACCGCGATGCAGGTGCACAGGATCCAGAAACGATGCGGCATGGCGTCCTCCCTGAAGTCGTGGCCGGCTTACGGGACCTGATACTCCATGTTGACCGAATACGGGGCGGTCTCCGCGAAGCCGAATCTGGCGTAAAGGTGCCGGGCGTCGCCATCGGCCGCCAGCGACACGACCGCCGACGGCGGGGCGCGTTCGCGCGCAGCCAGGCATCCAGCGCGGTCATGATGCGTTTGCCGAGCCCCTGCCCCTGCAGCGCCGGCGCCACGGCGATGTCGACCACGATGAAGAAGCAGCCGCCGTCGCCGATCACCCGGCCCATGCCGACCACGCGGCCGTCGTGCAGCAGGCTCACGCCGTAGAGCGTGTTGGGCAATCCGCGCTGCGCCGCCTCGATCGTGCGCGGCGCCATGCCGGCATCGGAGCGCAATCGGCAGTAATCGTCCGCGCCGGGGAACCGTTCGACCAGTTCCACCTGCGCGGCGACCATCAGCCGATTTCCTTCGTGGCCCGCACTTCGGCCTTCTCGCCGGCGGCGATGCCGAGGTTGCTCGATGCCGCCTCGTACACGTCGCGATCTAGCAGCCCGGCCTCTTTCGCCACGATCACCGGCACCACCATCTGGCCCGTCACGTTGGTCATCGTGCGCATCATGTCGAGCACGCGGTCGATGGCGACGAGGTACCCGATCCCTTCCAGCGGCAGCCCCGCGGCGGAGAGCACCAGCGTCACCATGACGATCGCGGTGCCCGGAACGCCTGCCGTGCCGAAGCTGCCGAGCACCGAGGCGATGAGGATCGTCGCGTACTGCCCCGGCTCCAGGTGCAGGCCGAAGTACTGCGCGACGAACATCGAGGTCAGCGCCGGATAGATCGCGCCGCAGCCGTCCATCTTGATGCTCGCGCCCAGTGGCACGGCGAACGCCGCGTAATCCTTGTCGACGCCGAGGTTGTGCGTGACCGAGCGGATCGCCGCCGGCATGGCGGCGAAACTCGACGACGCCACGAACGCCACCTGCATGCCCGGCGCCGCGCCGCGGAAGAACTTCAGCGGATTGAGCCCGTGCATGGCGATGAGGCTGCCGTACACGAACACGATGTGGATCGCGCACGCCAGGTACAGCGCGAAAACAAACGTGCCCAGCGGCAGCAGCTTCTCGAAACCGTAGGCGCCGACCAGCGAAGCGATCAGCCCGAACGTGCCCAGGGGCGTCATTTCGAGCACGAAGCGCGTGACCTGCACCATCGTGTCGCTGGCTTCGCCCACGAGCTTGCGCAGGCCGGACACGCGCTCGCCCAGCTTCACCAGCGCGAAACCCACCAGCCCGGCGAAGACGATCACCTGCAGGATCTTGCCTTCGGAAAGCGCCTTGAACGGATTGGTCGGGATGACGTCGAGCAGCACGTCCTTGGGCGACGGCACCACGCGCACGGTGTAATCGGACGCCATGGTCAGGCCGGTGACGCCGTGGCCGGGCTGCAGCAGCCAGCCGATGAGCAGCCCGACGCCGACCGCGAGCGCGGCGGTGATCGCGAACCACGCGAACGTGCGGCCGCCCAGCGCGGCGACGGACTTCTGCCCGTGCAGGCTGCCAATGGCGTTCATCACCGCGAAGAACACCAGCGGGACGGCGATCATCTTGATCAGCGTGACGTAGACGGTACCCAGCGGCCCGAACCAGGTCTCGGCGGAGTGGCCGAACGCCCAGCCCGCCAGCGCGCCCAATACGAAGCCCGCCAGCACGCGCTGCCAGAACGGGATTCGCAACCAGGCAGACACCAGCTTCATCCGGACCTCTTTACCTAAATTGTCGGCTTGGAACGATAGCCCACACCGGAGGGGGTGACGACCCCGCGAATGCAACGCCGGTGTCCCGCAGCTGCAATAACGCGCCCCATAATCGCGGTTTGCCTTTCCAAAGCCTTTACGAATGTCACGACCGATCCGTGCTGCCGCACTCGCCCTCGCCACGACCCTGCTCGTTTCCGCCTGCGCCACCGGCGGCCGCGCGCCCGATGCGGCAAAGTCCACCGCGATCGATGTCGAGGTTCCCGCGATCCGGCACCCGGCCGGCGAAACGCCGCAGTGGTGGTTCCGCGACGGCGCCGCGCAGGCGGCCGAACGCGGCGCGATGGGCGGTCGCGCGAAGAACGTCATCCTCTTTGTCGGCGACGGCATGAGCCTCACGACCGTCGCCGCCGCGCGCATCCTGGACGGCCAGCGCAAGGGCGGCCCGGGCGAGAACAACCGGCTGAGCTGGGAACGCTTCCCCGCCACCGCGCTGAGCAAGACCTACAACACCGATTCGCAGACGCCCGACTCGGCCGGCACGATGAGCGCCATGGCCACCGGCGTGAAGACGCGCGCGGGCGTGCTGAGCATCGGCCAGCAACCGATGCGCCGCGACTGCGCGGGCGCACGGGCGGTGCCGATGCTGACCTTGTGGGAACTCGCGGCCAGTCGCGGCTTCGCCACCGGCGTGGTCACCACCACGCGCGTGACGCACGCGACGCCCGGCGCGACCTTCACCCACGTGCCCGAGCGCAACTGGGAGAACGACACCGAACTCACCGACGAGGCGCGCGCGGCCGGCTGCGTCGACATCGCGCGCCAGCTGGTGGAAACACCGTTCGGCAACGGCCCGGACGTGCTGATGGGCGGCGGTCGCAAGAACTTCATGCCGGTGTCCGAGCGCGATCCCGAATACGACGACAAGGTCGGCGAACGCCTCGATGGTCGCGACCTCATCGCGCAGTGGAAGCAGCGCCATCCCGCCGGCACCTACGTGTGGAACGCGCAGCAGCTCGCCGACGCGCCGTCGAGCGGCCCGCTGCTCGCACTGTTCGAACCCGACCACATGCAGTTCTCGGCCGATCGCGCGGCCGACGGCGCCGGCGAGCCGACGCTCGCGGAGATGACGCGCACCGCGATCGCGCGCCTGAAGCAGAACGACAAGGGCTTCGTGCTGCTCGTGGAAGGCGGCCGCATCGATCACGCGCACCACTACGGCAACGCGTACCGCGCTCTTACCGACACCATCGCGCTGAGCGAAGCGGTGCAGGCCGCGGTGGATGCGACCAGTGCGCAGGACACGCTGATCCTGGTCACCGCCGATCATTCGCATACGCTGAGCTTCGTGGGCTATCCCAAGCGCGGCAATCCGATCCTGGACAAGGTGCGCGGCAGCAGCGGCGAGGATGGCGGCGTCGGCGACTACGCGCTGGACCAGCTCGGCCTGCCGTACACCACGCTCAACTACAGCAACGGCCCGGGTTACGTCGGCGCGAGCGCGCAGCAGCCCGAAGGCCCCAAGCGCTTCCAGCACACCGTGAGCGGCGTGCAGATTCCGAAGAACGGCCGTCCCGACCTGCGCAAGGTCGACACGCAGGATCCGGATTACCTGCAGGAAGCCCTGGTACCGACGGCAAGCGAATCGCACGGCGGCGACGACGTGGGCATCTGGGCGCGCGGCCCCGGCAGCGACGCGGTGCGCGGCAGCGTCGAGCAGAACACGATCTTCCACTTCCTGCTGCAATCGATGCCGGCCCTGCGCACGGAGCTGTGCAAGGCGGGCGATTGCGACGCCAACGGCGTACCGGTGACGCTGCCGGAGCCGGGGAAGTTCAGGCACTGAGTGGTTGGCGTGCTTCGCCAGCCCGTGAATCACGACGCGTCGCCGCCCTTGTTCTTGTAGCCCGGGTAAGCGAAGCGCACCCGGGCTACAAAAGCGCAGCGATTTGTCGTTGCTGTTGTCGTCTTCGTTGCTGTTACTGTTGAACAGCTCATCAGGTGCGCCACACAGGATGTGCGGCGGTGAGCGCTGAGCCATGGAGTGAGGACGATCAAGAGCGGGCCAGGGAAACGGCAACTGGAACTTCTCAGCCGCAACCCCCGATCAACCTTCAACCATCCCACCCTCAACTATCCCCACCCCGCTTCCCTTCCGCCGCCTTCGACACGCTCTGCGTGCCCTGCGGCGGTTCCAGCGTTGCCGTGTCGCGGTCGAATTCCGACAGCGGACTTTCGGACGGGCAGGCCTGATCGGGGAAGCCGAAATCCGTGCGCAGCTTCAGGCCGCATGCGTTGAGCGCGTCCAGGTCGGTGTCGGGCGTCTTGCAGCGCTTGTCGAATGCGCGCACGAAGGAATCGCGACGGGTCACGAAGTCCTCGCCGCATTTGCGCATCAGGCGCAGGCGGTCGAGGTCGTCCTGCGCCGGGTTCACGCCATCCAGGCCGTACAGCTCCAGCTCTTCCGTCGTGAGCAGGCGCAGGCTGCGGTTGGGTACCGCCATCATCAGGTCGGCCACCGCGGTGGCGGCGCCGTTGCGCTCCAGGTAGTCGCGCACGCGTTCGTACACCACGCGCAGTTCGGCGTTGAGCTGCGCGCGCGTGGTCGCCGTGGAGCTCATGCGGATGATGCGGTGGATGCCCACCTGCCCCGCGATCATCCGCGTGTCGCCGGCGCTCAGGATGAAGACGCACGCGCTGTGGCAGATCGCGCCTTCGCGCACCCAGATCGTCCAGCGCGATTCGGCGATGTAATCGCCCGCCTGGATCGCGTCCTCGACCTGGCCGCCAGCCGAATCGATGTCGAGCACGCGCTTGCCGATGTCCAGCGAATCGGCCACTTCGGTGACACGTTCGACCAGCGTGCCGAACTCCGCCGTGACCTTGCCCTTGTAGCGCAGCCGCGCGACGCCGCCCGGCTCGCACGGCGCGAGCGCGGCCTTGAGGCCGTCGCGATCGAACGCCGTCAGCACCTCGCCGTCGCCCTGCTGGACGTAATCGAGTTCGCAGCTGATCGACGCCACGCCGGCGGTGAGTTCCAGCGGAGCCGCCCAGGGCTTGCGCGGTTCCGGGGCGGGCTCGGGGCGCGCGATGTCGCGGATCGACGTACGCGCCTGGCGCGTGCCTTCCGGCTTGGCCGGCGCGACCTTCACCGGCGCGGTGCTGATGGCGCCGCCGTCCTGCGGGCCGGCGACCTCCTCGATCACCATGCCCTGCGTGGTCTCGGGTTCCGGACGCTGGCAGGCGGCGATGGCAAGACAGCACAACAGCAGGGCGACGGCGCGGATCGGCATGCGGGAATCGAACTCGGATGGGACGCGGCCCGCAGCTGGACGGGCGCGCGAAAGACGCGAACCCACAGCTTACGGCGTGCGTGCTGACTGTGCGCACAGCCGCGCACGCCGGCCCCATTCACTTCGCGCATTCACGCGCGGCCGCGCATTGGCGGCGCGCGCTTATCGCCTGCGCATCAGGCTGTCGCGAACCAGCTGGCGCGCCAGACGCGCCGCCTCTTCCTTCGACAGCCCCTGCGAGACCGGCTGCGGCGCTGCCAGCGTGGCCGCGGAAAAGCCGCCGCCGCCCGTGCCCGGCACCGGCTCGATCACGAAGATGTCTCCGTCGAAATCGACGATGTACACGTTGTTCGCGGAGTCCGTGCCGAACGCGACGACGTTGTCGATGGTGCCCGCAGTCGGCGCGAAATCCGCGTTGCGCAGGCGGAAGCGGGTGGACGGGATGGTCGTGCCCTGCAGGATCACGCCGGTCTGGATCGACCACAGGTTGGGCTGCACGAAATCGCCGAACAGGTATTCGCCGCCGAGCGATTCCAGCGGGCCGCGATACACCACGCCGCCGGTGACCGAACTGCCCTCGCGCGCACCGGTGCCGTGGCTGTATTCGGCGATCGGCGCCGTCAGCCCCGGCGTGTTCGCTGGCCCGCGATACGGCTGCGTGCCTTCCATGATCGGCCAGCCGAAATTCAGGCCCGCCTCGCCGGCGCGCGCCAGGTCGATCTCTTCCACCGCACCCTGCCCCACGTCGCCGATGTAGAGGTGGCCGGTGAGCGGATCGAAGCTGTTGCGGAACGGATTGCGCAGGCCGTACGCCCACACTTCGGGCGCATTCGGCGCGGTGAACGGGTTGCCGGCGGGAATCGCGTAGTCCCGGTTGGCGTCGGTCGGGAAGCCGTCGCTCGACGGATCGATGCGCAGGATCTTGCCCAGCAGCGTCCCGCGATTCTGCCCGTTGTTGTCCGGATCGCCCGTGCCGCCGCCGTCGCCGGTGGCAACGTACAGCATTCCGTCGGGTCCGAACCCGATCCATCCGCCGTTGTGGTTGCTGCGCGGATGCGCGATGCGCAGGATCGCGTCGCCGCTCGCGGGGTCGGCCTGGTCGCGGTTGTTGGCGATGGTCTGGTAACGGCGCACTTCGATCGTGCCGTCGGGCACGGTCAGGTAGACGTAGAAGCGTCCGCTGGTGGCGAAATCCGGCGCGGTGGCGAAGCCGAGCAGCCCGCGCTCGCCATCGGTCGACACCTGCCCCGTGACGTCCAGGAACGGCGTCGCCGCGATCGCACCATTGGCGGGCGACAGCAGGCGGATCAATCCCGCGCGTTCGACCACGAACACGCGTCCGGTGCTGTCGGGCACCGGCGCGAGGAAGATCGGGAAATCCATGCCCGTGGCGACGCGCCGCACGCGCAGGGTCGCGCCGGTCACGTCGGTGACGGTGACCGACAGCGGCAGCGTCGCGGTCTGCGTGCCGTCGCTGGCGGTGATGGAGACCAGGTAGACGTTGTCGGCGTTGGCGTCGGTCGGGCCTTCGAAATCCGGTGGCGAGAGGAATTGCAACGCGCCGGCGGAGGTCATGATGAAGCGCGACATGTCCGCGCCGCCGGTGAGCGTGTACGACACCGGCTTGCCTTCCGGGTCGCTGGCGATGGCGGTGTAGAACACGCCGGCGGTGCCCTCCGGCACGGTCGCCGCGGGGGCGGAGGTGAAGATCGGCGCGCGATCGGTCGGCGCACCGGGGATGGACGGGTTGTCGTCGTCGCTCCCGCCACCGCCGCCGCAGGCCGCCAGCATGCCGGCCAGAAGGAAGGTCACTGCCAGTCGTGCCTGCTTCATGCGCTCGCTCCGGGGCCGTGTGCGGCGCACCGGAACGGCGCGCCTGCGGGCGGCCGCCAGCGTGTCAGAGCCCGGCGTGGCGATCCGTGAAGGCCGCCGCGATTCGCACGGCGATCATCGGCCGCCTGGAGCCGCCCGTCGGGGTCGTAGCCGGGAGGCTGCCCGACCCCGCGCCGGTCAACCGACGCCCCACAGACGCCGCGCCTCGTCGGCGATGAGGTCCGGGAATTCCTCCGGAAAGAACAGCTTCGCGCCGTCCACGCGCCGCACGCCGCGCGATGCGCCGAACGCACGGTCCAGGTGCGTCGCGCCCGCCTCGGTGAAGATCGGATCGCCGGTTCCCCACACGATCCGCGTCGGCGCGCGCGAGGCCTTCAGCGCCGGGCCGATGCCGTCGAGCCAGTTGCGTTCCAGCGCCACGGCGAACGCGTTCGTGCGCGACGCGTTTCGCACCAGCGGGCCGAGGTACACGTCGATGGCGTCGTCGCCGGGATTGGACGCATGCGTGAACGTCTGCCCGCCCAGTCCGTCCTTCGATCGCGCCAGCGCCTTGTCGGCCAGCCACGGTGCGAGCCACTGTTGCGCGAACCGGTCCTGCTTCGCCAACGCGATGACCTGCTGCAACGCCGGCGGTGGGCATTCGATTTCCGAATCGCAATTGGTCAGCAGCAAGGTGCGCACGCGATCGGGATAGGTCGCCAGGAACAGTTGCGCCGCCTGCCCGCCGCTGTCGTTGGCGACGACGTCGACGCGCGTCACGCCGAGCGTGTCGAGCAGTTCGGCGAGCATGCGCACCTGCGCGTCGGGCGCGAGGCTCTGGCCTTCGGCGACGCGCGTGTAGCCCAGGCCGAGGAAATCCGGCGCGATGCAGCGCCGGTACGGCGAAAGGCGCGCGAGCGCGCCGCGCCACTGGTAGCCGTTGAGCGGGAAACCGTGCAGGAACAGCGCCGCTTCGCCCTGCCCGCGCTCGACGTACGCGATCTCGCCCGCCGACGTCCGCACGAAACGGCGCGCCTTGAGGAAGGCAGCCGCGTCGTCGGCATCGGTCGTGGCCGCGACAGGCGAGGCCGCGACGGCGTCGAACTCGAACAGGGCCGCCGCGAACGTCCCCGCCGCAATCCCCAGGAAATCCCTGCGCTGCATGACCTGCCTCCATCGCCGGAACGCCCGGCGTCGGGGATGGATGATTCCCCCGGCGGGTCATGCACTCAACGAAGCGCCACGTCATGCGGCCATGACCTGGCAGGTCATGGTGCCGCTGCGGTGCGCCCCGTATGCTCGCCGCGTGGACCGAGCCGCCGCGCCAATCCGTGATTCCCGCCTGGGCGCGCTGCTGCGCGAATGGCGCGCCGTCCGTCGCCTGAGCCAGATGGACCTCGCGCTCGACGCGGGCGTGTCGCCGCGGCACCTCAGCTGCGTGGAAACCGGCAAGGCGCAGCCCAGCCGCGACATGGTCGCGCGCCTGGCCGATGCGCTCGACATGCCGCTGCGCGAGCGCAATGCGCTGCTGGTCGCCGCGGGATTCGCGCCACGCTATCCGGAAACCGCGCTCGCCACGCCGGAGCTGTCGCAGGTGCGACGCGCGATCGAATTCATCCTCGCCCAGCAGGAACCATACCCGGCGTTCGTGCTCAACCGGCATTGGGACGTGTTGATGGCGAACGAGGCCGCGATGCGCGTCAACGCGTTCGTGATGCACGGTCGCGCGAGCGCGCACACGAACATGATCCGGCAGATCTTCGACCCGGAGGACCTGCGCGGCGCCGTCGACAACTGGGAGGAAGTGGCCGGCGACCTGATCCGCCACCTGCACGGCGAAGTCGCCGCCGCGCCGTCCGATCACGCCGCGCGCGCGTTGCTGGACGAAGTCCTCGCCTACCCCGGCGTGCCGGCGCGCTGGCGCCTGCGCGACGTCGAATCCGCGCCGACGCCGCTGCTCACCACGGTCCTGCGTCGCGACGAACACCGCCTGCGCTTCTTCTCGACGATCACCACCTTCGGCACGCCGCGCGACGTGACGCTGGAGGAGTTGCGGATCGAATGCTGCTTCCCGGTGGATGAAGCCACGGCGGCGCTGTGTCGTCGGCTGGCGAGCGCGGGGTAGCCGCTTTTGATCGTCATTCCCGCGAAGGCGGGAATGACCTGACAAGGCTGCAACCCCTTCTGCGAAGCCCGCACCCGCATTCATCCCACGCCAGCACCGCCCGTTGTCCTCCCCCGCCCACTCTTCCCGTATCCGGTCTTCAAATCATCGGAGTGCAGGGCAATGCGGCGTTTGGCGAAGTGGCTGGGTTGGTGCGTGGTCGTGGTGGCGGTGCTCGTGGCGGGCGTGCTCGGCACGGCCTGGTTCGTGAGCGAACGCGCGTTGGCGCGCACCTGGACGGTGCAGGATCCGCCGCTCACCAATGCGATGGCCGCGGCCTCGCTCGATCACGGTCGCCATCTGTACGCCACGCGCGGCTGCGCCGACTGCCACGGCGCCGAAGGCGCGGGCAAGCTGCTGGTCGATGCGCCGAACGTCATCCGCATCGTGCCGAGCAACCTCACCCGCACCGTGCGCGATCCGGCGTGGACCGACGACCGCCTCGCCGCCGCGATACGGCACGGCGTGCGGCCCGACGGCACGCCGCTGGTGATCATGCCCACCGGCGACTACACCGACATGGACGACCACGACGTCGCGTCCATCGTCGCCTACCTGCGCACGCTGCCGCTGTTGGATACGGACCCCGGGCGCACGCAGGTGCGGCCGCTGGCGCGCGTGCTCTACCTGTTCGGCAAGTTCCCGCTGGTACCGGCCGAACGCGTCGATCATTCGCCGCGCGAGCGCGTCGCGCCGCCGGCGACGGTGAGCGTCGCGTACGGCAAGTACGTGGCCCAGGTGTGCACCGGTTGCCACGGTTCGAACTTCGCCGGCGGTGTCGTGCTCGAACCCGGAACGCCGCCGTCGGCGAACCTCACGCCGCATGCGAACGGTCTGCAGGCGTGGAAAGAAACCGACTTCCTGCACCTCATGCGCACCGGCCAGCGCCCCGACGGACGCCACCTGCACCGCATGATGCCGTGGAAGTCCTACAGCGCGATGCAGGACGTCGAGCTGCGCGCGGTCTGGACGTACCTGCGTTCGCTGCCGCCGGCGGAAGGTAAAACGCGCTCGTAGCACCCTGCGCTTGTCGCCCGGTGAAGCCGCACCGAGGCGACGCGGCGCATCAATCGATGCGGTAAACGCGCGCCTTCGGCATGCCGTCCACGACCTGCAGGAACCAGCGACCCGCCACGCCCGGCACCACGACGATCCCGGGCGCGTCCAGCGTCCTGGGAAGCTTCAGCGCGCCCTTCAGCACCTTCCACTGCTGCCCGTTCTCCAGTTCGAACACCGTGCCGGGTTCCCAGCCGCTGATCGAACCCTTCAGGCGGCTCTGGATCGGCTTGTCGTTGAAGCCGATGAGCGAGGCTTCATCGCGACCGCGTTCGTCGCGCGCCGCAGGAGGCTGCACGGGATTCGCCGTCCTCGCAACGGGCGCGGCCGAGACAGGCGTCGCGACGCTCGCGCCGTCCTGCGCCTGCCGCAGCAGGCGGTTGAGCTTGTCGAGCTGCTCGCCGGTCAGCCCCACCGAACGCAGCTGCTCGGGCGTCAGTCGCTCCTCGATGCTGACGTAAGGCGTCTGCGCGCCGGCATCCGGCGAGAGCGTCGCCAGCGCCAGCAACAACGCGACGGACAGGAACGCGGACTTCATCGGCACGACCTCGGATCTCGTTCGCGCCACGATGCTGCAATTTCGTGACATCCGGGTGACAACGCCCGGTTCAGTCCGCGCGCCGCAACGAGAAGAACGGAATGTCCCGGCGAACCCGATACCCGCTGCGCAGGTAAAGCTCCTTGGCCCGCGCATTCTCGTGCGCGACATGCAGGTACGGCGTACGGCCGCGCGCGAGCGTGTCGTTGCCGAGCATCGTCAGGAGATGGCGCGCGTAACCGCGACCGAGGAAATCCGGATGCGTGCACACCGCGCTGATTTCCTGCCAGTCGTCCATGCCCATGCGTTCGCCGATGATCGCGGCGAGCCGGCCGTCCTGGTAGATGCCGAAATAGCGTCCCAACTGCATCGTGTGCGGCCGGAAGTAATGCGGATACACCAGCGCGGTGAGCGCGAGCACGTCCTCGCGATGCGCCTGGCCCAGTTCGATGATCTCCGGCCCTTCGGTGTCCTCGACCGGCTGCTCGCACACCATCTGCGCGAGCAGGGCGAGCTGCTTCGCCTCGAACCCGGCCGGCACCTGCGGCATGCAGCCGAGCAACAGTGTCGTCTCGCCCGGCTCCATCAGCGCGGGCAGCGCATCGGCGACGTCCACCGCGTCGCCGGACACGCCAAGGAACGGCGCCACCTGCGACGGATATCGCGCCGCCTCGCCCTTCGCCTGCGCGATATCGCGATGCCGGCTTTGCAGCGCTTCCCAGATCGGGTTGTCGAGTACGTGGTCGGTCATGTCACACCTTCATCGTCTTCCACTTGCCGCGCGAGAACAGCCACAGCGTGAACAGGCCCACCGAGGTTTCGGAGACGAACACCGCCCAGAACACGCCCAGCTCGTTCCAGCCCGCCGACACCGCGAGCGCGTAGGCGAGCGGGATCTGGATCAGCCAGAAGAACACCACGTTGATCTTCGTCGGCGTCATCGTATCGCCCGCGCCGTTGAACGCCTGCACCGACACCATCCACCAGCCGTAGACGAAGTACGAATACGACAGGATCCGCAGCCATTCGCCGCCCACGTCGATGACTTTCGCGTCGCGGGTGAACAGCGCGATGAGATCGTGGTGGAAGAAGAAGAACACCACCGAGATCGCCATCGTGAAGGCCATGTTGTACCAGCCGATACGCCACACCGCCGCTTCGGCGCGCTCGGGGTGCTGCGCACCGAGGTTCTGGCCGACCAGCGTGGCCGCCGCGTTCGACATGCCCCACGCCGGCATCAGCGTGAACATCATGATGCGGATGGCGATCGTCGCGCCGGCCACGGCTTCGCTGCCCATGCTGGACAGGATGCGCATCAGGAAGATCCACGAGGTCATCGACACGATCATCTGGCCGATGCCGCCCAGCGAGGTGCGCACGATGTTCCACAGCACCGCGCCCTGCACCGCGATCTGCGACCACGCCACGCGAATGTGCTTGCCCCCATGGAACAGCACGTAGAGCTGCAACGCGACGCCCGCGCCGCGGCCGATGTTGGTCGCGATCGCCGCGCCTTCGATGCCCAGCGCCGGCACCGGCCCGAAACCGAAGATCAGCAGCGGGCACAGCACGATGTTCAGTCCGTTCGCCAGCCACAGCACGCGCATCGCGATGGCCGCATCGCCGGCGCCGCGGAAGATCGCGTTGATCACGAACAGCAGCAGGATGATCGCGTTGCCGCCGAGCATCCACTGCGTGTAGCGGTACCCGTGCTCGATGCTCCACGCGTCGGCGCCCATGAGGCGCAGCAGGTCCTTCGCCCATACGATGCCGACCACCGCGAACGGCACCGACACGAGCAGCGCGATGAAGATCGCCTGCACCGCGCTGATCGCCGCCTCCTCGCGCCGGTTCTCGCCGATGCGCCGCGCGACGACCGCCGTGACCGACATCGCCAGGCCCATCGCGATGGAATACAGCAGGAACAGGTAGGTTTCGGTCAGCCCGACCGTCGCCACCGCGGACGGCCCGAGCTTCGCGACGAACCAGATGTCGACCACCGCGAAGGTCGATTCGAGCACCAGTTCCAGCACCATCGGCACCGCGAGCAGGAACACCGCGCGGCGCAGCGGGATCTTCGTGTAGTCGGCGTTGGTGCCACGAATGGCGTCGCGCAGTTCGGACCAGAGGGAATGCGTGGCATCGGCCGGCATCGCGGCCGTGGGGGACTGCGGTTCGGTGCTCATCAGGGCGTCCGTTCGCTGGTTGCGGAGATACTAAACGACGAACGAGGCCGCTCCCTATCGACATCCGCATGGACCGCCGTGATGCGCACTGCGGCACATCACGCCCGTTTCCGCACGCCGATGGCGAAGGCACGCGCCGGATTGCGGACCAGCAGGGTCGCGATCGCGTCCTCGTCGAATCCGCTGCCGCGCAACGCCGGCACCAGCACGGTGAACAGCGGATCGTACGGCGCGAACTCGCCGCCGCCCGCCTGGCCCGCGTTGTACCAGCCGGCGTCCTGCGAGATCAGTGCGCGTTCGAGCTGCGCGGCCTCGCGCATGCGCCCTAGCATCTCCACGTACTGGCGTTCCTGACCGGGGCGGAAGCCGTCGAACGACACCCACGCACCGCGCCTGCCTGCCTGCACGTGGTGCTCGCCCCTCGCCTCGTTCTGCGCATGCACCCAGATCCACGCCGACGGAGCGACCCCGGCGGCTTCCAGCGTGTCGAGCTGGGCGAAGGCGCATCGCGCGTTGCGGCCGGGTTCGACCTCGCCCCATGGGCCGGTGTGGGCGGCGATCGCCAGCCCGGTTTCCAGGTGCGTGCGTGCCGCCGCGCGCAGCACCTTGCGGTCGAGTTCGGCCAGCGGGTCGTTCTCGATGCCGAGTTTGATCAGTCCTGGACGCACGCCGGTGCCGTCGATGCCCTCGCGCCATTCGCGTATCCAGCGCGACGCGAGTTGCGCATCGGTTTCGCGCATCACGTAGGGCGGGATGAAGCGACCGCCGGCGGCGAGATAGGCGCCGGTGACGGTCAGCATGTGCAGTCCGCTCGCTTCGGACAGACGCCGGATCAACGCGGCATCGCGGCCCAGCGTGGTCGCCGTGCAATCGACCAGCGTGCGGCAGCCGGCGTCGCGCAGTGCGCGAAGGTGCGGCAGCATCGTCGCGACGACGGCATCCACGTCCGGGGGGAATGGTTTTGCGAGCTGTTCGGCGTAGGGGCGCACGTCGGCGTAAAGGTGTTCGTGCGTCAGCGTCACGCCCATGGCGTTGGCGTCGATCGGTCCGCGCACCGTCATCACCGTGGCGCCGTCATTTGCTGCACGGCGGCGATCGCTGCACGCCGGCAATGCCATTGCCAATGCCGATGCCACCACGGTGCCGAGGAATTCCCTGCGATGCATGGCGTCGACCTCCGTGCGGATAGACGTCCGATGTTAGCGTCCACACGAACGCGAACGGCCCGGTTTCCCGGGCCGTTCGTCGCATCGGAAGCACGGTTGGCCGACGATCACACCATCGGCAGCTTCAGCCCCTGCTCCTTCGCGCACTGCCTGGCGATGTCGTATCCCGCATCGGCATGACGCATGACACCGGTGCCGGGGTCGTTCCACAGCACGCGCGCGAGGCGCTTGTCGGCTTCCTCGGTGCCGTCGCACACGATCACCACGCCGGAGTGCTGCGAATAGCCCATGCCGACGCCGCCGCCATGATGCAGCGACACCCACGTCGCACCGCCGGCGACGTTGAGCATCGCGTTGAGCAGCGGCCAGTCGGACACGGCATCGGAACCGTCGCGCATCGCCTCGGTTTCGCGATTGGGCGACGCGACGCTGCCGCTGTCCAGGTGATCGCGACCGATGACGACCGGCGCCTTCAGCTCGCCTTTGCGCACCATTTCGTTGAACGCCAGGCCGAGTTTGTGGCGCAGGCCGAGGCCAACCCAGCAGATGCGCGCGGGCAAACCTTGGAAGCTGATGCGCTCCTTCGCCATGTCGAGCCAGCGATGCAGGTGCGCGTCGTCGGGGATGAGTTCCTTCACCTTCGCGTCGGTCTTGTAGATGTCCTCCGGATCGCCACTCAGCGCGACCCAGCGGAACGGGCCGACGCCGCGGCAGAACAGCGGACGCACGTAGGCCGGCACGAAACCCGGGAAATCGAACGCGTTCTCGCAGCCTTCGTCCTTCGCCATCTGGCGGATGTTGTTGCCGTAGTCGAACACGGGGATGCCCATGTCCTCGAAGGCGAGCATCGCCTCGACATGCACGCGCATCGACTTCTTCGCCGCATCGCGAACGCGCGCCGGATCCTCGGTCTGCATGCGCAACCACTGCTCGACCGTCCAGCCGATCGGCAGGTAGCCGTGCACCGGATCGTGCGCGGAGGTTTGGTCGGTCACCGCGTCCGGGCGCACGCCGCGACGGACGAGTTCCGGCAGGATGTCGGCGGCATTGCCGAGCAGCGCGATCGACTTCGCTTCGCCGGCCTGCGTGTACTTCTCGATGCGCGCCAGCGCGTCGTCGAGGTCGGTCGCCTGCTCGTCCACGTAGCGCGTGCGCAGGCGCATGTCGATGCGGCTCTGCTGGCACTCGATGTTCAGCGAGCACGCGCCGGCCAGCGACGCGGCCAGCGGCTGCGCGCCGCCCATGCCGCCCAGGCCCGCGGTGAGGATCCACTTGCCGGTGAGGTTGCCGCCGTAATGCTGGCGGCCCATCTCGACGAAGGTCTCGTACGTGCCCTGCACGATGCCCTGCGAACCGATGTAGATCCACGAGCCGGCCGTCATCTGGCCGTACATCATCAGGCCCTTTTTATCGAGCTCGTTGAAGTGCTCCCACGTCGCCCAGTGCGGCACGAGGTTCGAGTTCGCCAGCAGCACGCGCGGTGCGTCCGGATGCGTGGGGAAGATGCCGACGGGTTTGCCCGACTGCACGAGCAGCGTTTCGTTGTCGTCCAGTTCGCGCAGGGATTCCAGGATGGCGTCGAAGCTCTCCCAGTCGCGCGCGGCGCGGCCGATGCCGCCGTAGACGACGAGGTCCGTCGGGCTTTCGGCGACTTCGGCGTCGAGGTTGTTCTGGATCATCCGGTACGCGGCTTCGGTGAGCCACGACTTGCAGGATTTCTCGGCGCCACGCGGCGCACGGATGACGCGGGAAGGATCTTTGCGGGTCGACATCGGGAAAGCTCCGTCGGCTGGGCGCCGCGAGGAGCGGCGCGCGAAACAGGCTCCGGAATTATCGCGCCGCGTCGCGCGGGCGGACCCGCTGGCGAGCGCTCGCCCGGCGCATTCGAGGCGATTTCGCGATTGCCGCAGCGCTTTTGTATACGCTGTACACATGAGCCGCGCCGAGCCCGGAACGAACCGCACCGCCGACCGCATCCTGCGCGCGGCGCGCACGCTGTTCGAACGCGAAGGCGCGGCCGGCGTGAGCATGCGGCGCGTCGCGGCGGCCGTCGGGCTCACGCCAATGGCGATCTACCGGCATTTCCCCAATCGCGAGGCGTTGCTCAAGCGCATCGGCGACGACAGCTTCGATGCGATCGCGCGCCACTGGGATGCGCGTGGTCGTGGCGGCGACGTGCTCGAAAGGCTGGTCGCCGTGCAACGCATCTACCTCGACTACGCGCTCGCGCATCCGCACCTGTTCGACCATGCGTTCTCCACCGTGCGCAACGATGCACGGCGGTTCCCCGAGGACTTCCGCGCCCGCCGCTCGCCGACGCTCAACGTGGTGGCCGATGCGGTGGAGGATGCGATGCGCGCCGGCGTGCTTCGCGACGACGACGTGTGGGACGTGGCGGTGACGCTGTGGGCGCACACGCACGGGTTGATCGCGCTGTATCGCGCGGGGCGGTTCAATTTCGACGAAGCCGCGTTCCGCCGCTATTACGATGCATCGCTGCAGCGGCTGCTGCGCGGTCTGCTGGCCTGAGCGGTCAGCGGCGCGGCTCGATGGCCGGCTTCACTTCGTTGACGGGCGGCGGTGGCGGGAGGTCGATCGTTTCCAGCCGGTGCACCTGCGCTTCCTTGCCGGCGCGCCACGCCTCGTGGCTGGCGCGGCGCGCTTCGAAATCCTGGCGGATGCGCTCGGCTTCGGCCGGCGTCGTGGCCGCGGCGCGTCGCGCGTCGGTGCGCGCGCGATCGGCTTCCATCAGGCGATCCTGGCGATCGACCTGCTCACGCAACGTGTCCGCTGAAACGCGCCGACTCGACGCGTCCAGCTGGCGGTTGAGCGTCTGCAGCGAGTTGTCGCGCGAGGTATCCACGCCGCGCGGCAACGTGGGCTGCGTGGAGGGCGAAATGGGGGCGACGCGCGGCGGCGGCTGCAGCGTGTTCGGCAACTGCGCGAACGCCAGCGCCGGCTGCAAGGCCAGCGCCAGCGCGATGAACCGCGTGCGCGTCACGACGCCCATCTTCGATCAACGCACCGACGGATCGAGGCGGCGCAGCGCGTCGGCGAGGTCGGTCTGGCCGGTGCGGTCGATCTGTTCGCGGCTGTAGCTGCGGCCCGGGCCGATGCACAGCGCCTTGCCGGTCTTCGGATCGCGCGGGCGGATGTTGGTGCCGGTGTCCTTGACGCAGCCGACGTTGGAGGTGCGCTTCGTGTCGGCGGGCTGCGTCGCGGCCTGGGCGTCGGCCGCGACGGCTGCGTCCGCCGGGGCGACCTGCGCCTGCGCATCGACGGAGGCGGTCTGGGCGGAGGCGCCGAAAGCGGCGCACACGACAAGCGCCGCGAACGCGGTCGCCATCACTGGACTGCGGGTGCGATTGCTGTGATCCATGACGTCACCTGGCGAGGAACGGCACCGTTTGCCGCACCGCCCACCTTACGCCTGCCGCCCCGACGGGGCCGTGAGCGGGGCCGCCGCCTTCAGGGCGTCGTCAGGCTTGTGGGCACGTGGCCTGGCGGCCCGCGCGGAAGGCGACGGCTTCGGCCTCGGTGGCCGGGCGCGGGTCGATGCCGTCATCGAACAGCACCCGCCACACGCCGTCCGCGCCACGGTGCCAGACCGAGTGGAACGCCCCGATGCGGTAGCGCTGCGTCGACTTGGGATCCAGGTCCTCGAACAGCGACGGGCCGCTCGACCAGGCGACGTCGCCCGCGCTCCCGGCGCCGATGGTGGTCCGGGTCGGGTACCAGGCGAGCTTGAAGCGCTTGCCCTCGACGATGCCCGCCCAGCGCTTGGCGATCGCCTCGCGCCCGCGCGTCGGCTGGGGCTGGCTGGAGCCGAAGGCCGCGTCGGGTTCGAGATGCGAGGCGAACGCCGCCGCGTCGTGGTCGGCCACCGACTGCGCGAAGCTCAGCTCGCGCGCCCAGACCTCGCATTCGGCCGGGCTCATGCGCGCTGGTTCGGGTTTCGGCGGCGTCTGCGCAACCGCGGCGGCCGAAGCGCTCAGCAGTACGACGGCGGACAGGCGACTCAGCGCGGACAGACGCGACATGGCGGGCTCCGTTGCCGGCGGTCGTCGCCGGGTTGCGGCCACTATTGGCAAGGCGACGCCCGGCCGCCAGCGACTAAAGTCATGCCGCAATACACGCTCGCTATGATCGGCCCATGCCCCTCCTTCGCGCCGCGGGCCTCGCCGCCTGCCTCGTCCTGTCCGCCTGCAGCTCGCACGCCTCGCGCCCCGCCGAACCGGCGCCGGAACCGCGAACCGTCGTGATCGTCTCCATCGATGCGTTCCGCGCCGATTACCTGTCCGCCGACGCCACGCCCAACCTGGCGCGCATCGCGCGGGAAGGCGTGCGCGCGGCGTGGATGAACCCGTCCTACCCGTCGCTCACCTTCCCCAACCACTACACGCTCGCCACGGGGTTGCGCCCGGACCGCCACGGCGTGATCCACAACCGCATGAGCGATGGGGACATCGGCGATTTCGCGGTGGCCGACCGCAGCGCGGTGGACGACAGCCGCTGGTGGGGCGGCGAGCCGATCTGGGTCACCGCCGAAAAGCAGGGCGTGCGCAGCGCGAGCTGGGCCTGGCCCGGCAGCAGCGCGGCGATCGGCGGCGTGCGTCCCAGCCGCTGGGTCGCCTACGACGAGCGCGTACCGCCCGCGCGCCGCATCGACGACGTGCTCGGCTGGCTCGACGCGCCGCCAGCGCAGCGCCCGCGACTGGTCGCGGTGTATTTCGAACAGCTCGATAAGGCCGGGCACGACTTCGGCCCGGACTCCGCGCAGGTGAAGCGCACGCTGGGCGAGCTCGACGCGGTGATCGGCCGCCTGCACGACGGCCTTGCCGCGCGCGGACTGCTGGCGTCGACCGATCTGATCGTGGTGTCGGACCACGGCATGGCGACCGTCGGCCCGAACCATGCCATCGGCGTGGAGCAGATGATCGCGCCGTCCATCGCGACGGTGGTGTCGGACGGCCAGTCCATCGGCGTGCAACCGCTCCCCGGCCGGGAACGCGAGGCCGAAGCGCGGCTGCTCGGCGCGCACGCGCAGTACGACTGCTACCGCCGCGATGCATTGCCGGCGCGCTGGCGCTACGGCACGCATCCGCGCGTGCCGCCGATCGTGTGCCAGATGCACGAAGGCTGGGACGCGCTGTATCCGCAGAAGCTCGCCAAACGCCCGCCGCACGTCACACGGGGTTCGCACGGGTTCGATCCGGCGTTGCCGTCGATGCGGGCGTTGTTCATCGCGCGCGGCCCGTCGTTCGTGCCCGGCACCGAACTGCCCGCGTTCGACAACGTGGACGTGTACCCGTTGCTCGCACGACTGCTGGGCATCGACGCCGCGCCGAACGACGGCGACGTCACGCCGCTGCTGCCGGCGCTGCGCGGGCCCGCATCGCACGAACACTGACGGCGTCCACGCGTCACGGCGCGTGGACGATCAGGGTTCGCGAATTACTTCTTCCCGCGCGGTGTTTTCGCCGGCTTGGCCGACGCCGCCTTCGGCGCATCGGCCTTGGACCCCTTCGGTTTCGGCTTCGCCCTCGCGGGCTTGTTCTCTGCACCTTCGTCGGTGGAAGCCGACGCGTCCGGCGAAGCCTCCGGCGCGCCGACCAGCATCGCGTTGATCTGCAGCGAGCGCAGCGCCGCGTCCACCTGCATGCGGAGCGACGCCGCGAGTTCGTCGGCGTCGAGCAGCGGCGCGCCGTCACGCATTACGGTCAACGCGCCCTGCTCGACCGCCTGCAGCACGTCGGCGACCAGCGCCTGCACGTCCTTGCGCCCATCCATCGACGCCAGCAGGAAGCGCTCCAGCGGCGTGAGCGCGGCGCTTTCGTGCCACTCGTTGAACAGCGCCATCGGATGCGCGCCGAGCCCGACCAGCGCGCGCAGTTCGCCACGTGCGAAGGGGCGTTCCACCTGCGCGCCCGATGCGACGGCTTCGCTGCGAAAACGCAGTGCGTTGCCGACGATCAGGTTGCTTACCAGGTCCAGCACGATCGCCGCATCGTCCATCGCGATGCCGTCGAGCAGTTCGGCCACCGGCACGGTGGCCGGCCACGCGGCGGTGAGGCGCTCCAGCACGGCGCGCGTGATCGGCGAACGCGTCGTGATATGGGCTCCGCCCATGCTGGCCCAGCGCTCGCTGCCGTCGTCCTGGGTGTCGGTGTGGGCGTATCGACCGGCGACGTGCAGGCTGGCGATGCGGTCGGGTTCGAGCTGGTAGCGGATCTGCGGACCGCGATCGGCGCGCACGAGCAGGCTTTGGCGGAATGCGCGGTTCTGCAGGAAATCCATCAGCTGCTCCAGCATCACCTGATCGCCACCGCATTCGGCCACCAGCGCAGGCGCCGCGATCGGGCCGTAATTGCGCGGGAACATGGACGCGACCGTCGCGTCGCCGAGGTATTCCAGACCCTGCCCCCGCGCCGCGGCGATGAAGTCGCGGAAGTAGCACGGCGCGTTGCACAGCTCCAGGTATTCGTGGCTCAGGTAGAAATCCTCGCCGTCGCGGATCAGGCCGATGTGCTCGTTCATGACGGTGGACAGCACGCTGCCCGGCGCCGCCTGTTCGTGCAGGAATTCGACCATGCCGCGCGCGTAGGCGAGTTGCTCGCCCGCGTCGGCGCGATCGCCGCCGCGCAGCAGCATCGCATCGCGCACGATTTCCTTGGCCTTCCACCCGGGATACGTGTTGTAGCTGACGTAGGCGATGCCGTCGGCGGTGAGCCGCTCGTTGCACACGCGCAGCACGGCCGCGCGCACGTCCTCGGGCACCCAGCTGTAGACGCCGTGGCACAGGATGTAATCGAACTGGCCGAGATCGGCGCCCAGGTCGGTCAGGCTGCCCTGGATCAGGCGCACGTTCTGCAGGCCCATTGCCTCGACGGCGCGGCGGCCGGCTTCGATCTGCCTGGGCGACAGGTCGATGCCGACCACGTCGGCACCCGGATGGCGCACCGCGAACGGCACCAGGTTGCCGCCGGCGGCGCAGCCCAGTTCGAGCACGCGCGCGCCTTCGAGCGCCGGCGCCTCCAACCCGAACAGGTGCGCCACCGCGCGCAGGTGTTCCGGCGCGCTCACGTGGAAGGCGGCCGACGTGTACGGCACCTCGTCGTAGGTCTTTCCGATGCGGTCGATCAGGGTCGTCATGGCGCAGGCCGTTCCAAGTGGACCCGCATTCTCGGCAGCGCCGGAGGCACGCCGGAATCAGAGTTCTCTGAATTTCTGTGGCAACGGTCCTGGCCACGTTCATGTCCGAATCCGGCCAGTCCGGGCCATCGGGCGGTGCTAGCCTGCGCGCATGCCGGACTCCCACGCCCACGTCCACGCCGACACCCTTCCCGCCTTCCACGTGTGCGAGCAGGCGCGTCGCACCCGCGATCCACGGTTCGACGGGTTGTTCTTCACCGCGGTGCTGAGCACGCGCATCTATTGCCGGCCCGTGTGCCCGGCGGTGACGGCCAAACGCGTGGTGTATTTCCGCCACGCGGCGGCCGCCGAGGCCGCGGGCTACCGGCCGTGCCTGCGTTGCCGGCCGGAGCTGTCGCCGGACGACGGCAGCTGGCGACGCGGCGACGCCGCCGTGGCGCGCGCACTCAAGCTCATCGACGACGGTGCGCTGGCCGAACAACCGCTGTCCGCGCTGGCCGAGCGCGTGGGCCTCGGCGAGCGCCAGCTGCGCCGCCTGTTCGTCGAACGCATCGGCGTCGCGCCGATGGGTGTGCACGGCACGCGACGGCTCCTGTTCGCCAAGCAGCTGCTGACCGAGACCGACCTGCCGATCACGCAGATCGCGCTCGCCTCGGGCTTCGCCAGCCTGCGGCGCTTCAACGACGCCTTCCGCACCGCGTACCGCATGGCGCCACGCGACCTGCGTCGCAGTCGACGCGAAGCGCACGGATCGAACGAAGCCACCGGCGACGTCCTCACGCTGCGGCTCGGTTATCGCCCGCCGTACGACTTCGCCGCGATGCTGGATTTCCTGCGCGGCCGCGCCCTGCCGGGCGTGGAAGTCGTCGACGAACACGGCTATGCGCGCGTGATCGGTCCCATCGAACGGCCCGGCTGGCTGCGCGTGAGCGCGTGGCCCGACGGCAAGCACGGGGGCGAACACGCGCTCAAGCTCGAACTGCACGGTCCGGCCCCGTCGCAACTGCTCGAGATTGTCCAGCGGCTTCGACGCATGTTCGACCTCGACGCCGATCCGCAGGCGATCGCCGACACGCTGTCGCGCGATCCGCGTTTCGCGCCCCTGCTCGCGCTGCGCCCCGGGCTGCGGCTGCCCAGCGGCTGGGACGGCTTCGAGATCGCGGTGCGCGCGATCATCGGCCAGCAGGTCAGCGTCGCCGCCGCGCGCACGCTTGCGTCGCGACTCGCGCACAAGTACGGGCAGGCGTTGCCGACGCCCTTTGCCGACGCGCGTGTTTCGGGTGCGCTGACGCATCTGTTCCCCACGCCGGAAGCGCTCGTCGATGCGGACCTGGAAACCATCGGCCTGATCCGCTCGCGCGCGCAGACGGTGCGCGGCGTCGCGCAGGCGCTGCTCCACGGACGCGTGGATTTCCGCGCCGAGCGCACGCTCGAGGATTTCGTGTCGCGATGGGTCGCCCTGCCCGGCATCGGGCCGTGGACGGCGCAATACATCGCGCTGCGTGCGCTGGGGCATCCGGACGCGTTCCCCGTCGAGGACCTCGTACTGCAGAAGGCCCTCCCCGCCGACGGCACGCGGCTCACGGCGAAGGCGCTGGCGGCGCGCGCGGAAGCGTGGCGCCCGTGGCGGGGCTACGCGGTGATCCATCTGTGGCGCGACTCGGTGCCGGCGCCCGTCGTGCGGGCAGAAAAACCCGCGCGACCCAAGCGGAACGTCGTGCGCGCGGACGTGGACGCGACCGCATGATCCGCTACGCGCACGTGCCCAGTCCCGTCGGCCCGCTGCTGCTGGCCGCGAGCGACGAGGGCCTGCATCTGATCGAATTCCAGAACCCGCGCCATCCGATGTCGCAATGCGACGCCTGGGAATCGCGCGAGTGCGGCGTGATCCGGCGGGCCGCCACGCAGCTGGGCGAATACTTCGACGGCGAGCGGCGCGACTTCGACCTGCCGCTGGCCCCGCGCGGCACCGCGTTCCAGCTCGACGTATGGCACACGCTCGCGTCGATTCCATACGGGGCGACGATCAGTTACGCGCAACTCGCGCAGCGGGTGGGGAAGCCGTCGGCGATGCGCGCGGTCGGTGCGGCGAACGGGCGAAATCCGCTGCCGATCGTGTTGCCGTGCCACCGCGTGATCGGCAGTAACGGCAGCCTGACCGGCTTCGGCGGCGGGCTGCCGACGAAGGAGTTCCTGTTGCGGATGGAAGGGGCGCTGCCGGCAACGGTCGATCTGTTCGGCTGAAACCGACCGCGTCATGTCTCCTCGTCATCCCGGCGCAGGCCGGGATCCAGGCCATCACGGTCGAACGAAGGGCATCACGACTTGGCCCGTGAAGAGCCTGGGTCCCGGCTTTCGCCGGGATGACATCAACGAAAGATCGCCATCGCCTCAATCGCGCATCAACTCCGCCATCGCCTCGCGATAGCGCTGTGCGATTTCCGTGCGATGGCGATGCTGTCCGTTCTCCACCACGCGCCGCCCGCCCACGTACACATCGCGCACCAGCGGCCGGTTTCCGCTGAAGATCCAGCGGTCGATCGCATCCTCCGGCGTCAGGCCGAACAACGCCGGCGCATCGATATCCAGCACGACCGCGTCCGCGTATTCGCCCGTCGCGAACGTGCCGATCGCATGCCCCGAGGAATGTCGCGCACTGCGCGCGACATCGCGCAGCAGGGTCTCGCCGACGCTCGGCGACTGCACGCTGACGGCGATGTTGCGATGGCGCGTGAACAGCCGCTGGCCGTATTCGAGCCAACGCAGCTCTTCCACGGGCGACACGGAGATATGCGAGTCCGAGCCGATGCCCCAGCGGCCGCCTGCATCCAGGTACTCGCGCAACGGGAACAGCCCGTCGCCGAGGTTCGCTTCGGTCGTCGGGCAGATCGCCACCGTCGCGCCGCTGCGCGCGATGCCCTGCGTTTCGTCCGGCGTGAGATGCGTGGCGTGCACCAGCGTCCAGCGCGCGTCGACGTTCGCGTTCGCAAGCAGCCATTCCACGGGCCGCGCGTTGCGCAGCGCGAGGCTGTCCTGCACTTCGCCGATCTGTTCGGCGATGTGGATGTGCACCGGCATCGACGGCGGCAGCGCGTCGAGCACGGCGCGCATCGCGTCCGGCGGCACCGCGCGCAGGCTGTGCAGCGCGCAGCCGACGTGCAGCGACGCGTCGGCGTCCTCGCACAACGTGTCGATCAGGCGCAGGTAGGCGTCGACGTCGTGGCCGAAACGACGCTGGCGTTCGCCGAGCGCGCGTCCGTCGAAGCCGCCGGTCATGTACAGCACCGGCAGCAGCGTGAGGCGGATACCGGCGTCGCGTGCGGCGGCGATCAGCGCGCGCGACATCGCGGCCGGGTCGGCATACGGACGGCCGTCCGGCGCGTGGTGCAGGTAATGGAACTCGCACACCGTGGTGTAGCCGGCTTCCAGCATCTCGACGTAGAGCTGCGTGGCCACGGCCTGCAATAGCTGCGGCGTGAAGCGCGCGGCGAAGCGGTACATGGTTTCGCGCCAGGTCCAGAACGAGTCCGACGCGTTGGTCTGGCGCTCGGCCATGCCGGCCATGGCGCGCTGGAACGCATGCGAATGCAGGTTCGCCACGCCAGGCACGATCCAGCTGGAACTGCCGGTCGGCTCGGCGGCCACCCGCGCGCGGACGCGCCCGTGGTCGTCGATGTCGAAGCCGGCGTCGGATCGCCAGCCGTCGGGGGTCCAGAGCATCGCGGCGTCGAGGGTCTTCATGCCGGCATTGTCGCCCGCATGGACGGTCGTGGCGATGGCCCTCACGCCGCCGGACATGCGGCTAGAATCGGGCCCCATGACCTCCAACGCGCATCCGGCCTGGGACGGACTGATCCTCGGCGCTTCGCTCGCCACGCTCGATGCGCCCGCCGGTTACGCGGACATCCTCGACGGGGCGCTGGCATGGAAGGACGGGACGCTGGCCTACATCGGCCCGCGCTCGGCCCTGCCCGACGCGCCGCAGCGCCTCGCCCGCGAGGTCATCGAGGCCAAGGGCTGGATCACGCCCGGGCTGGTCGACTGCCACACGCACCTGGTCTTCGCCGGCGATCGCGCCCGCGAGTTCGAACTGCGCCTGCTCGGCGCCAGTTACGAGGACATCGCACGTTCCGGCGGCGGCATCCTGTCGACCGTGCGCGCCACGCGTGCGGCCGACGAAGGCGAACTGCTGCGCCAATCGCTGCCGCGCGCGCATGCGTTGATCAGCGACGGCGCCACGACCATCGAGATCAAGTCCGGCTACGGCCTGGACTTCGATAACGAACGCAAGATGCTGCGCGTCGCGCGTCGTCTCGAGCAGCTCGGCATCGGCGTGCGCACGACGTACCTCGCTGCGCACGCCCTGCCGCCGGAGTACGCGGGACGTGCCGACGACTACATCGACGCGGCCATCGAATGGCTGCCGAAGCTGCATGCCGAAGGCCTGGTCGACGCGGTGGACGCATTCTGCGAGGGCATCGGTTTCACGCCCGACCAGACGCGTCGCATGTTCGATGCGGCGCGCGCGCTCGGCGTCCCGGTGAAGCTGCACGCCGACCAGCTCAGCGACCTGGGCGGCGGCGCGCTGGCGGCGGCGTTCGACGGACTGTCGGCTGACCACGTCGAACACACCAGCGAGGACAGCGTGCGCGCGATGGCGCGCGCCGGCACGGTCGCGGTGCTGCTGCCGGGCGCGTTCCACGTGCTGCGCGAAACCGCGCAGCCGCCGCTGGAGGCGTTCCGCACGCACGGCGTGCCGATGGCGGTGGCGACAGACTGCAATCCGGGCACCTCGCCGCTGCAGTCGCTGCGCCATGCGATGCAGCTGGCGTGCACGCACTTCCGGCTGTCGCCCGAGGAGGCGCTGCGCGGCGCGACCGTCAATGCCGCGCGCGCATTGGGCCTGAACGATCGCGGCATGCTGCGCGTGGGCGCGCGCGCCGACTTCGTACTGTGGAACATCCAGCATCCGGCCGAACTGTGTTACTGGCTCGGCGGGCGCCTCGCGCAGGCCGTGCACGCCGGCGGCCATCGCGTCACCTGATTCGATTCGACGTACACCACGGGGAGAAAACATGCGCTTGCGTTACGCCGTTCTGGGCCTGTCGCTGTCGATGGCCGCCACTTCCGCATTCGCCGCGAACGATGCGGCACGCAAACTCGCGCAGGACGCGATCGTCGTCGACACGCACATCGACGCGCCCAGCGAGCTGCTCTCGCACTGGGACGACCTGGGCGTGGCCGCGCCGAAGAAGGAGTTCGACTACCCGCGTGCGCGCGAAGGCGGCCTCACCGTGGCGTTCATGTCGATCTACACCTCGCCCGAGGAAGACCTCGCCGGTACCGCATGGCAGACGGCGAATACGCAGATCGACGCGGTGGAGGCGATGGTCGGACGGCATCCGGACAAGTTCGCGATCCTGCGTTCGCCCGGCGACGTGGAGAAGCTGCGCAAGGGCGGCCGCGTGCTGCTGACGCCGGGCATGGAGAACGGCGCGCCCATCGGCGAGGACCTGTCGAAGCTGGCGGACTTCCACGCGCGCGGCGTGCGCTACATCACCCTCGCCCATAGCGCGAACAACCGCATCAGCGACTCGTCCTACGCGGTGCAGAAGAAGTGGGGCGGCCTGAGCCCGTTCGGTGAGCAGGTCGTGGCGCAGATGAACCGCGTCGGCATCATGGTCGACGTCTCGCACCTGTCCGACGACGCGATCCGCGACGTGTTGCGCGTGACCGACGTGCCGGTGATCGCCAGCCATTCGGGCATGCGCCATTTCACGCCGGGCTTCGAGCGCAATATCAGCGACGAACTGGCGCTGGCCGTGGCGAAGGAAGGCGGCGTGGTGCAGCTGGTGTTCGGCACGGGCTTCGTCAGCGAGAAGGCGGCATCGGACATGCAGGCGTACTTCGCGGCATCGGATGCGTTCGACAGGGAAAACGAGAAGCTCGCCGCTGCCGGCAAGCCGCTGAAGTCGAAGGACGCGTTCGAGAAGGCGTGGAAGGACGCGCATCCGGTGCCGGTGGTGCACATCGACGCGGTGCTGGACCAGATCGACTACGCGGTGAAGCTGATCGGCGTGGACCACGTCGGCATCGGATCGGACTTCGATGGCGTCAGCGGCAACCTGCCGGTGGAGCTGCGCTCGGTGGCCGACTATCCGAACCTGGTCGAGGGCCTGCTCAAGCGCGGGCATTCGGAGGCGGACATCCGCAAGATCCTCGGCGGCAACCTGCTGCGCGTGTGGGGCGAAGTGGAGAAGGCGGCCAAGCACTGATCGCCCCTCTTCGTTCCGCAGAAAAACAAAAGCCCCGCCAAGGCGGGGCTTTCTGCTTTCGGACCTGAGGTCCGGAGCGGGCGCCGGGGCGCTTACTCCTTGGAAGCGGCCTTCTTCACCGCGACCTTCTTGGCGGCCGGGGCCTTGGCCACGGTCTTGGTCGCCTTCTTCGCGACCGGGGCGGCGGCGGTGCCGGCGGCCTTGGTCGTGGCCTTGCTGCGGGCGTTGCCGTAGCTGGAGTTGTAACGCTTGCCCTTGGCAGTCTTGCGGTCGCCCTTGCCCATGATGTGCTCCTAAAACTGTTCAGATCCGCACCGGGGTGCGGGGTTACGTAGATCGCGTTCGCGCGAGGTCGCGAAGTCTAGCACGGGCGCCGGGCCCTCTAGCCTTCCGGGGCCCAAGCCGCCCTTGGTAACGGGACGCCCGGCAGGCGGGGATCGGAAGAGCGGGTCGCCTCCGGCCGACGCGCTAATGCGCGCAGGAAGCGTCGTGCACGTGCACGTGGTTCAGCCGCAGGTTCGCCAGATGCGCCAGGCCCACCAGCGTGCCGCCGAAGGTCATCGCGATGGCATGCGGGATCAGGCTCTGGTGCAGCGGCTGGTACAGCACGCCGAACCACAGCACCGCCAGCCCCGGAATCATCAGCGACAGCGCCTGCACGGCGCGGTGCCGGCGGTAGCCCCAGACCATGCTGAACAACCCCAGCGCCGTGGCGAACAGCACGAAGCCTTCCTCGAAGCCCGATCCCAGCCACGCCGCGACGCCCAGCGACGGCAGCACCGCGATCACCAGCGGCAACAGCGCGCAGTGGATCGCGCACAGCAACGAACCGGTGGCACCGATGCGGTCGAGCAGGCTGCGGGGACGAATGGGGGGCATGACTTTCGGGAGGGTGGTGGAACCGGTTTCGTTATAATATAACATTACGCAACTTGAGCCACCTACTTTACCTCGACCGATGTCAAAGCGCCTGCTGAACCGCCGTCTCCCGCTCGCCCTCGCGCTCGCCGCCGCCCTCCCCCTGGCCGCCCAGGCGGACGACCAGGGCCACGACCACCAGCCCAAGGACCTCAGCGGGGTCGAGGTGAAAGCCACCCCGCTGGTCGGTACCGCCGAAGACCTCGTCCGCCCCGTCGACGTCCTCGCCGGCGCCCGGCTCGACCAGGCGAAGGCCAACTCGCTCGGCGAGACGGTCGGCAAGCTCCCCGGCGTGCAGTCCTCGTACTTCGGCCCGGGCGTGGGCCGCCCGATCGTCCGCGGGTTCGACGGCGCGCGCGTGCAGGTGCTGAGCGACGGCCTGGGCTCGGGCGACGTCTCCACCATCAGCGTCGACCACGCGGTGAGCATCGAGCCGTTCCTGGCCGACCAGATCGAGGTGCTGAAAGGGCCGGCGACCCTGCTCTACGGCAGCGGCGCGATCGGCGGTGCGGTGAACGTCATCGACGGCCGCATCCCCGAAGCCGTCACCGACGAACCGCTGCAAGGCCGCGCCGAGCTGCGCGGCAATACCGTCAACGACGAGCGCACCGGCATGTTCCGCATGGACGGCACGGCCGCGTCCGGCAACATCGTCTTCCATGCCGACGCGCTGCATCGCGAAACCGGCGACTACGACATCCCCGGCTATCCGGAAAGCCGCCGCCTGATGGAGGAAGAAGGCGAGACGCCCGATCCGTCGACGAGGGGCACGCTGCCCAACAGCTTCGTGCGCACCGACAGCGGCGCGCTGGGCGTGAGCTGGATCGGCGACCGCGGTTTCCTCGGCGTTGGCGCGAGCCTGTTCGACACGCGTTACGGCGTGCCCGCCGGCGCGCACGAACACGACCACGGCGACGACCACGCGCACGAGGGCGAAGAAGAAGCGCACGAAGAGGAAGGCCCCGTCACCATCGGCATGACGCAGCACCGCTACGAAGTGCGCGGCGGGCTCGACGATCTGGGCGCATTCAAGTCGCTGCGCGCCAAGGTCGCGCGCACCGAATACACGCATACGGAATACGAGGGCGAGGAAACCGGCACCGTCTTCGACAACACCAGCACCGAGGCGCGCGTGGAACTCGTGCACAAGCCGGTGCTCGGCTGGGACGGCGCGATCGGCGTGCAGTGGGGCAAGCGCGATTTCGAGGCGATCGGCGAGGAGGCCTTCGTTCCGCCGTCCAAGGGCGAGGATGCCGGCGTCTTCTGGCTGGGACAGCGCGACTTCGGCCCGGTGAAGACCGAAGTCGGCGCGCGTTTCGATCGCAACAAGATCGACGTGAACGAAGCCGAGGCGATCGGTCCGGATCGCGAATTCAACACGACGAGCCTGTCGGCGGCGTTCAAGTGGGACATCAACGAAGCCTTCCACCTGTCGTTCGGCCTCGACCGCGCGCAGCGCGCGCCGACCGCGGAAGAGCTGTATTCCAACGGCGTGCACGTGGCGACCAGCAGCATCGAACTGGGCTCGCCGATGATGGACGAGGAAACCGCCAACCGCGCCGAGATCGGCCTGCATTGGCACGGCGGCCCGTTCAAGGCGAGCGCGTCGATCTACCACGTGAAGTACGACGACTTCATCTACCTGGCCGACACCGGCGTGGTCGAGGACGGCAACCCGGTGCGCCTGTGGACGCAGGACGACGCGCGCTTCAACGGCGCCGAAGCCGAAGTGAACTGGAACTTCGCCGACAACGACAGCGGCCTGTGGAACCTTCGCGTGTTCGGCGACATGGTGCGCGCCGAGCTCACCGGCAGCGGCACGCGCGAGGTCGCCTTCGCGATACCGCACGGCGATCACACGCACGATTACACAGCCGAACTCGCGCGCGGCGGCAACCTTCCGCGCATCGCGCCGCATCGCGTCGGCGGCGAAGTGAGCTGGGAACTGGGCAGCTGGCGCGCGTCGCTCGGCGCCACGCGCTATGCGAAGCAGGACGAGGTCGCCGCGTACGAAACCCAGACGCCGGGCTACACGCTCGTCGACGCGCACGTCGCCTGGCACAAGGACACGCCGCACGGCAACGCGTGGGAAGTCTTCCTGGACGGCAGCAACCTGCTCGACGAGGAGGCGCGCGTGCACACGTCCTTCCTCAAGGACGTCGCGCCCCTGCCCGGCCGCGGCGTGGCCTTCGGCATTCGCACGTTCTTCTGATCGCGCCGGCCTTGGGCTCCCCTTCCCGCCGTCGGGAAGGGTCGCCCGGCACCTGAACAGCGCCGCCTCGCACGCGGCGCTTTTCTTTTCCGCAAATAGGTGTATATACACGCTTATGACCGACGCCCCCCTGCCCGCGAGCCTGTGCACGTGCTTCCGACTGCGCAAACTCTCGCGCCTGGTGACGCAGCGCTACGACCGCGAACTCGCAGCGGCCGGCCTCAACCTCAACCAGTATTCGATCCTCCGTCGCGCCACACGCACGCCACAGACGGTGGGCGCGCTGGCGCGCGAGATCGGCATGGACCGCACCACGCTCAGTCGCGACCTCAAGCCGCTGATCGCCGCCGGCTGGATCGACCTCGCCAGCAGCGACGACGACGCGCGCGCGAAGATCGTGCGCATCAAGCCTGCGGGCAAGCGCGTGCTCGATCGCGCGCAGCCGCTCTGGCGCAAGGCGCAGGACGAGATCGACGCGCGCCTGGGCACCGCCGGCGTGAACGCGCTGCACAACCACCTGGATCGCGCGATGGCGCGCATGGAACGGGAATGAACGCCGCGCCGCACGCCACGCGCTACTGGCCGCTGGTCCTCGCCGCCACGGCGATGCTGATGATCACCATGGGCGTGCGCCAGTCGATGGGGCTGTTCGTCGCGCCGATCGGCCGCAGCACCGGCATGACCGTCGCGCAGATCAGCTTCGCGCTCGCGATCGGCCAGTTCGTGTGGGGCGCGGTGCAGCCCGTGTTCGGCGCGATCGCCGACCAGCGCGGGCCCGGTCGCGTGCTCGTGTTCGGCGGCGTGCTGCTCGCGGCCGGCATGGCGCTTGCGCCCACGCTCGCATCCGAATGGGGCCTGCTGCTCACGCTCGGCGTGTTGAGCGCGGCCGGCGCGGGCGCGGGGAGTTTCTCGATCCTGATCGGCGCGACCGCGCAGCACATGCCCGCCGAAAAGCGCTCGATGGCGGCGGGCGTCATCAACGCCGGCGGTTCGTTCGGCCAGTTCCTGTTCGCGCCGCTGGTGCAGGCGGTGATCAGCGCCGCCGGCTGGGCTGCCGCGATGTTCACCCTGGCCGCCTCCGCGCTGGCGACCTTGCCGCTCGCGTGGCCGCTGCGTCGCAAGGCGGAGGCCCCGCGAACCGGCACCGCGAACGCCGCCGCGCCCGGCATCGGCCTGCGCGAGCAAGTGCGCGTCGCGGTGCGCGATCGCAGCTACTGGATGCTGCACCTGGGCTTCTTCACCTGCGGCGTGCACATCGCCTTCCTCGTCACGCACCTGCCGGGCGAAATCGCGCTGTGCGGATTGCCCGCGAGCGTGTCGGCGGTGTCGCTCGCGCTGATCGGCCTGTTCAACGTGGGCGGCAGCCTCGCCGCGGGCTGGCTCGGCCAGCGCTTGCGCATGAAGTATCTGCTCGCCGCGATGTACGCCAGTCGCGCGGCGCTGATCGCGATCTACCTCGTTTCGCCGCCGACGCCGCTGACGTTCTTCCTCTTCTCCGCGGGGCTGGGCCTCACGTGGCTGGCCACCGTGCCGCCGACGGCCGGACTCGTCGGCAAGCTGTTCGGGCCGCGCTACCTCGGCACGCTGTTCGGCTTGACCTTGCTGTCGCACCAGCTTGGCGGCTTCTTCGGCGCGTGGGTCGGCGGCCTGGTGCTGGAGCGTTTCGGCGATTACAGCTGGATGTGGTACGCCGACATGGCGCTGGCGCTCATCGCCGCCGCCACGAACCTTCCGATCCGCGAAGCGTCGCCGATCGCGATGCGCGCACCCGTTCCGCAACCGGAGGCCACATGAGCGTGCATGGCGAAAACGAAGGTGCGATCGACCTGAAGGCGAAGCTGGCCGCGTTCGACGAACACTGGCAGCCGCGCACCGTCGCGACCTTCAACGGGCACGACATCATGGTGGTGAAGGTGAAGGGCGAGTTCGTGTGGCACTCGCACGCGGACACCGACGATCTGTTCCTCGTGCTGCATGGTCGCGTGCGCATCGAACTGCGCGACCGCCACGTCGAACTCGGCCCGGGCGAGTTGTTCGTCGTGCCGCGCGGCGTGGAGCATCGTCCGGTCGCCGTCGAGGAAGCGCACCTGATGCTGATCGAACCGACCGGAACGCCGAACACGGGCGATGCGGCGACGGCGGCGCAGCGTCGGGTGATCTAGGCACCGGGAATGTGACGCTCTTGTAGCCCGGGTAAGCGAAGCGCACCCGGGGTCGACGTGTCTGCGCGCAGCAACGTTCCCCGGGTGCGCTTCGCTTACCCGGGCTACAAAAACACCGCTTGATCAGCTCTCGGCGCCGGCGCGCGCGCAGGCGGCGCACACGCCGTGCACTTCCAGCGTCTGCGCCTGCGGAGTGAAGCCGAGTTCCCGCGCACGACGATCGAGCGTTTCAACGATGCGTTCGTCTTCCAGCTCGGTCGCCGACTGGCAGCGATCGCAGATCAGGAACGGCACGGCGTGTTGCGCCGAACCCGGGTGATGGCAGCCGACGAACGCGTTGATCGACGCGAGCTTGTGGATGAAGCCGTGTTCGAGCAGGAAATCCAGCGCGCGATACACCGTCGGCGGCGCCGCGGCGTCGTGGGTGGCCTTCATCTGGTCGAGCAGCTCGTACGCCTTCATCGGGCGACCCGCGTCGGCGATCAGGCGCAGCGCATGCGCACGGATCGGCGTGAGGCGCAGGCCACGGGCCTCGCACGCGCGCTCGACCTCGTGCACGAAGGCGTCGCCGTCGTGGACGTGGTGCGTCGGGTCGGTGCAGGCGTGGTCGTGGCTCATGGCGCGGGCGGTCTTTCGAATACTCAGGATCTAGGCGCCGGCCGGCACTTTTGCAAGGGCGGCATCGATGCGCGCCAGCGCCTCGGCCTGCCCCGCGAGGTACACGGTGTGCGAGATGTCCGGCGACACCTGCGTGCCGGTGATCGCCACGCGCAGCGGCTGCGCCACCTTGCCCATGCCGATGCCCAGCGCCTCGGCGGTCGCGTGCAGCGCCTGCGAGACCGCATCGGCGCTCCACTGCGGCAACGCGGCCAGGCGCTCGCGCGCGTCGGCCAGCGGCGCACGCGCAGCGGCGGTGAGGTGCTTGGCGACGGCGGCATCGTCGTACTGCGTGAGGGGGCCGAACCACACCGCCGCGCGTTCGCCCATTTCCTTCAGCGTCTGCACGCGATCGCGCAGCGCGATCACGATGTCGGCCGGCGCGGGGCCCTTCGCCCGGTCGTAGCCCTGCGCATCCAGATGCCATTCCAGGTGCTTCGCGACGTCGTTCGGATCGTCGTTCTTCAGGTACTGCTGGTTGAGCCAGCCGAGCTTCGCCGGATCCAGGCGCGACGCCTTCGCGTTCACGTCCTTCAGGTCGAACAGCTCGGTCATCTGCGCGATGGAGAAGATCTCCTGGTCGCCATGCGACCAGCCCAGGCGCACCAGGTAGTTGAGCAGCGCGTGCGGCAGGTAGCCCATCTCGCGGTACTGCATGACGTCGGCCGCGCCGGTGCGCTTGGAGAGCTTGGCGCCTTCGGGGTCGAGGATCATCGGCAGGTGCGCGAAATGCGGCACCGTGGCGCCGAGCGCGCGGTAGATGTTGATCTGCCGCGGGGTGTTGTTGACGTGGTCGTCGCCGCGCACGACGTCGGTGATGCCCATGTCCAGGTCATCGACCACCACGGCGAAGTTGTAGGTCGGGTAGCCGTCGGAACGGAAGATCACCAGGTCGTCGAGCTCGCTGTTGGCGAACTCGATCGTGCCCTTCACCTTGTCGTCCCACGTCACCACGCCATCGACGGGGTTCTTGAAGCGGATGACGCGGTTGGGATCGTCGCGGAAGCCTTCGTTTCGGTCGCGATACGCGCCGTTGTAGCGCGGCTTGTCGCCGGCAGCCATGGCCTTCTCGCGCATGGCCTCGAGTTCCTCCTTCGTCTCGTAGGCGTAGTACGCGGTGCCGGCGGCGACCATCTGCTCGGCGACGGTGCGGTAACGCTCCAGGCGCTGCGTCTGGAAGATGGGGCCCTCGTCGTAGGACAGGCCCAGCCACTCCATCGCCTCCAGGATGGCGTCGATCGCCGCCTGCGTGCTGCGTTCGCGGTCCGTGTCCTCGATGCGCAGGACGAATTCGCCGCCGCGGCGGCGCGCCTCCAGCCAGCAGTACAGCGCCGTGCGGGCGCCGCCGATGTGCAGGTAGCCGGTGGGACTGGGGGCGAAGCGGGTGCGGCAGCTCATGCGGACGACTCGGAACGGCGGAAACCGGCGATTTTACCGGACCGGGCGCGATGCGGCCGGATATGCCTCCAAGGCCCTAGAATCCCCCCATGGCGACCCTTTTCATCTCCGACCTCCACCTCGACGCCGAGCGTCCCCGGATCACCGAATTGTTCGGGCACTTCATCCGCACCGAGGCGCGCCACGCCGATGCGCTGTACATCCTCGGCGATCTGTTCGAGGCGTGGGTCGGCGATGACGATCCGTCCGACACCGGCGCCTTCGTCGCCCGCGAGCTTCACGACCTGCAGGCCTCGGGCGTGCCGGTGTTCTTCATCCGCGGCAATCGCGACTTCCTGCTCGGCGACGACTTCGCCCGCCGCGCCGGCATGCGGATCCTGGCCGACCCCTCGGTGGTGATGCTCTACGGCGAGCCGACGTTGATCATGCACGGCGACACGCTGTGCACGGACGATGTCGCCTACCAGCAGTTCCGCGCGCAGACGCGCAACCCGGCGTGGCAGGCGCAGTTCCTGTCGCAGCCGCTGGTGGCGCGCATCGCGTTCGCGCAGCAGGCGCGCGCGGCCAGCCGTGCGCACCAGAGCGGGTTGAAGCAGCAGGGCACGATGGAAAGCATCACCGACGTGTCGCCGGAAACCGTGGACAGCACCTTCAGCCGCTTCGGGATCGAGCGCATCGTCCACGGCCACACGCATCGCCCGGCCGTGCACGAACTCATGGTGGACGGCCGCCCGTGCGAGCGCATCGTGCTCGGCGACTGGTACGACCACGGCTCGGTCCTGCGCGTGACGCGCAAGGGGTTCGAGTTGTGCGGGTTGTCGATGTAGGGCGCGAGGCCGCTGTCCGCTCTGGCGTCGGATCACATCACATCGGCGCATCGAGGACGTCATCCCGGCGAAGGCCGGGCCCAGGCCGACACGTTCTCCGACTCTCTCTCTCGTCATTCCAGCGAAAGCTGGAACCCCTGTTGATCCTGGCGGATGACGAGGGCGGCGCAACAGCAAGTGCGTTCCAGCGTTCGCTGGAATGACGGATCAGGATGGAAAGCCTGATGGCCTGGATCCCGGCCTTCGCCGGGATGACGGCAGGCAATGCGACGTGTCGTTGACGCGCCGACCTAACCTGCCAGCTTCTCCAACGCGTCGAGTTCCTCCGGCCCGAACCCCGCCGCGCTGCGCGCTTCATGGTTGAACGGCCCGTACAGCACCGCGCGTGCGTACTCGCCCAGCAGTTCGCGGAAGCGCGGCGCCGGGTCCACGCCCGCGCGTTCGCAATACCAGCGGAACCAGCGCGAACCCGCGGCGACGTGCGCGACTTCCTCGCGCAGGATCACCTCCAGGATCGCCACCGTCGCTTCGTCGCCCATCGCGCGCAGCTTCACGATCATGCCGGGCGTGACGTCCAGGCCGCGCGCTTCCAGCACGCGCGGCACCAGCGCCATGCGCGCGAGGCCGTCGTGTGCGGTTTTCTCGGCCATTTCCCACAGGCCGTTGTGCGCGTCGAAATCGCCGTAGTCGTGACCCAGATCGTGCAGGCGCGCGCGCAGCAGGTTGAAGTGCCGCGCCTCGTCGTTCGCGACGCCGACCCAGTCCGCGTAGAAATCGTGCGGCATCCCGCGAAAGCGGTACGCCGCGTCCCACGCCAAGTCGATCGCGTTGAACTCGATGTGCGCGATCGCGTGGATGAAGGCCGCGCGCCCTTCGTTGCTGCCGAAGCCACGTCGCGGCAGGTCGCGCGGGTGCACGAGCAGCGGACGCTCGGGGCGCCCCGGCATGCGGATCGCCTCCGGTTCCGGCGCGTCGTCGGGAATCGTGAGTTCGCCGCGCGAGAACGCCTCGGCAGCGGCAAACGTCGCGGCGATCTTCGCCTCCGGCGTCGCCGCGTCCAGGCACGCGCGCGCGGCGTCGAACAGCGAGGTCATGGCGTCAGTGCGCGGCAGGGTCGGCCGGCGAACAACCCCAGCCGTCGGCGAATCCGCCGAAGGTTCCGGCCAGGTCGGCCAGTTCGCGCTCCAGCGCGGTGATGGCCGCGTGCGACGGCGCCATGATGCGCACCACGCACACCTGCCACACGTCTTCCTCGTCGACCTCGGGTTCGTCCACCGACACGAACGGCTTCTCCGCCGCGGCGGCCGCGAAGGCCTCCGCCTGCGACTCGTCGTCGAAGACGTGGAAGAACTCGATCGGACGCTCCAGCGACAGGTCGTCGCCGTCGTCGAGCATGCGACGCAGGACCTCGCCGTTCTCGTCGTCGGGAATCATCGCCCGCTGCAGTTCGCGCACGTCACGCCCTCCGCGTCTTCTTCGCTTCGTCCGAACGCAACTGCTGGATGCGCTCGAAATAGCCCGGCTCGATCCCGGTGACGTATTCGCCGTTGAAGCACGACGAATCGAAATGGTTGATGCGCTGCTTCGGGCCCGACACGGCTTCTTCCAGGTCGGACAGATCCTGGTAGATCAGCCAGTCGACGCCGAGCAGCTTCTCGACTTCCTCGTCCGTGCGGCCGTGCGCGACGAGTTCCTCGGCCGACGGCATGTCGATGCCGTACACGTTCGGGTAGCGCACCGCCGGCGCAGCGGACGCGAGGTACACCTTGCGCGCGCCGGCATCGCGCGCCATCTGCACGATCTGCTTCGACGTCGTGCCACGCACGATGGAGTCGTCCACCAGCAGCACCACGCGATTGCGGAATTCCAGCGGGATCGGATTGAGCTTGCGGCGCACCGACTTCGCGCGTTCGCCCTGCCCCGGCATGATGAAGGTGCGGCCGACGTAACGGTTCTTGATGAAGCCTTCGCGGTACTTCACGCCGATGACGTTGGCGATTTCCAGCGCGGCGTCGCGCGAGGTGTCGGGAATCGGAATGACCGTGTCGATGTCGTGGTCCGGCCGCAGGCGCAGGATCTTCTCGCCCAGCTTCTGGCCCATGCGCATGCGCGCCTTGTGCACCGAGACCTCGTCCATCATCGAGTCCGGGCGCGCGAAATACACGTATTCGAAGATGCACGGCGTGTGCTCGCGCGGCTCGGCGCACTGGCGCGTGAACAGCTCGCCGCGCGGCGTGACGACGATGCCCTCGCCCGGGCGCACGTCGCGTACGCGCTCGAAGCCGAGCAGGTCGAGCGCGACCGATTCGGACGCGACGGCGTATTCGTCCTGGCCGCCGCTGTTGCGCTTGCCCAGCACCAACGGGCGGATGCCATTGGGATCGCGGAACGCCACCAGACCCAGGCCCAGCACCGTCGCCACCACCGCGAACCCGCCGACGCAGCGGCGATGCACGCCTTCGATCGCGCGGAACGCGGCTTCCGGGTTCAGCGCCTTCTGCGTGTCGAGCTCGTGCGCGAAGACGTTGAGCAGCACTTCCGAATCGGATTCGGTGTTGACGTTGCGGCGATCCTGTTCGAACACCTCGTTGCGCAGCGCATCGGTGTTGATCAGGTTACCGTTGTGCGCCAGCGCGATGCCGAAGGGCGAATTCACGTAGAACGGCTGCGCTTCGTCGGAGCCTTCGCTGCCGGCGGTGGGATAGCGGCAATGCGCGATGCCGACGCGGCCTTCCAGCAGCGACATCGAGTTCTCGTCGAACACGTCGCTGACCAGCCCGTTGCCCTTGTGCACGCGCAACTTGCTGCCGTTGGCGGTGGCGATGCCGGCCGCGTCCTGGCCGCGATGCTGCAGCACCGTCAGGCCGTCGTAGAGCTGCGCCGCGACGTCGTTGTGGCCGACGATACCGAGAATGCCGCACATGGTGATGAGTCCTGCTGTGAAGTTGTGTGTTGCGGCGAGGCTCAGGCCTCGCTGACCGGCGCGGGCAACGCCGGCGTGGCGTCGGGCGTCGCGGCCGGAGGAAGTTCCGGATGGTCCGTCGGCACGCGACCGTCGAGGTCGACATGCTCGGCGGCCCATTCGGGCAACCATGCGCGCATCCACTGCGCGCCCGGGACGAACACCGGCACGACCGGCGAGCGCTGCCATTCGGGCTCGCGCGGCATCGCCGTCAGGCCGGCCAGCAGCACCAGCACGCAGGCGACGAACGCGCCGCGCGCGACGCCGAGCACCAGGCCGAGCATCCGATCGAGCCCGGACAGACCGACCGACTGCACCAGCTTGCGCACCAGCCAGCCCACCAGGCCGACCACGACCAGCACGCCGATGAAGCACAGCGCGTAGCCGCCGAAGAGCTCGCCGGCGCCGATCTCACCGTCGCCGGAGAGCATCAACCCGACGTCGCCGCCGAAGTGGAACGCCGCCCAGCCGGCCAGCAGCCACGCGACCAGCGAGGCGAGCACGCCGACGAAGCCGCGCATCAGCCCGAACAACGCCGACACCGCGACCACCGCCAGCAGGACCCAGTCGATCGCGCCCATGCGCTAATCCAAGGCCCAGATGGGGTCAGGGATGCGGGCGGACAATGCCGCTCACGCCCAGTTTCGCCGCGACCTGCGCTTTGAGCTGGTCGGCCTGGTCGCGACTGGCGACGGGGCCGACGCGGACGCGGTTCAGCACGCCCTTGTCGGTGCGGACCTGTTCGACGAATGCGCTGAAACCGGCCGAACGCGCGCGGTCGCGCAGCTTGTCGGCCTCGGCGGCGCTTCCGAACGCGCCCAGCTGGACGGCGAACCCGGTTCCGGCGGCGGCCGGCGTGCCCGGTCGGGCGGCGGCAGGCTGCGGTGCGGGAGCGGCAGGCTTCTCGGCGGGCTTTTCAGCCTTCGCGACGGGTTTTTCGACCGGCTTGGCGGCGGGCTTCGCAGGTTCAGCCGGGAGCGGCGCGGCGGCTTGCGTCGCGGGACGCGAGTCGGCCAGCGGCACCGGCGCCGAGACGGAAGCCGACGGCGTCGGGGCCGGCTGCGGCGCGCTCGCGACCGGCTCGGCGGCCTCGGCGTCCAGCACGACGACCTTCGCGCCGACATCGCTGCGCACGCGGCCGGACTGCAGGCGCGCGGCTTCGGCTTCGGCCTGCGTGGCGAACGGACCGATCCGTACGCGATGCAGCGTGCGGCCGTTGCCGGGCACGGCTTCCTGGTAGGCGGTCAGCTGCGCGCCCTGGAGCGCCTTGATCACGCGATCGGCGTCGGCGGTGCTCGCATAGCTGCCGAAGCTCACGGCGAAGTTGCCGCCGCCCGTGGCGGCCGGCATCGCGCCCTCGACCGGCGCGGCAGGCGCGGTCGCGGTGGTGTCGACGGTGGGCAGCGTGTCGCCTTCGGCGGCGTTCGCGCCGGCGTTCATCCCGACGGCGCCGCCGCTGGGGGCCTGGCCGGGGCTCACGAGCGGGAGCTCGCGGGTTTCGAAGTCGCCTTCCGGCGCCTTGGGCAGTTCGAGCGGGACATTGGACGCCCCGCTTTCGGGGGCCGGCCCCTTGATCAGCATCGGCAGGAAGATCACCGCCAGTGCGATCAACACGACCGCACCGATGACGCGCTGTTTCAGGGCAGGTTCCATCGGTTCTCGTTTACCGCAGGCGGATCGCCGCGCGAATTATACCCTCGCGATCCGTCGTGGCCGGCTCGATGCCGGTCACGTTCAGTCGCGGGCGAGCGACTCCAGCGCGCTCGCCGCGGTGTGGAAGGAGCCGAACACCAGCACGCGATCGCCCGCCTTGGCCTCCGCCCGCGCGGCGTGGAGCGCCTGCGCGACGTCCGCATGCCGCGTGCCGTCGGCCGCCGCGGTGCCGGCCAGGCGCGCGGCGAGCGCGGCCACGTCGCCGCCACGCGGCCCGGCATCGGCCAGCCCGGCCAGATGCCATCGATCGACGACCGGCGCCACCGCCTCGACCACGCCGGCGACGTCCTTGTCCGACAGCGCGGCGTAGACGGCGATCACGCGGCCCGGCGTGGGGGCGGCACGCAGCCAGTCGGCCAGCGCGCGCGCGGCCTGCGGGTTGTGGCCGACGTCGACGACGACCTCCACGCCGTCGCGCTCGAACCGCTGCAGCCGCCCGCCGACGTGCGCGTTCGCGATGCCGTCCGCATACGCGTGCTGCGGCAGCGGCTTCGGCCGCGTCTTCAGCGACCGCAGCGCGGCGATGGCGACCGCCGCATTGCGCAGCTGCACGGGCGCGGCGAGCTGCGGCACCGGAAGCTCGAGGCGTTTGCCGATCTCGCGCCATTGCCAGCGCGACGGCTGCGCGTTGCCGCCGGCATCGAGCGACGGCGGCAGCGGCTTGAAAAAGAAGTCGTTCGCGATGCGCCACGTCGGCGCGCCGATGCGATACGCGTGCCCGAGCACGCTCGACGGCGGATCGTCGTCGCCCAGCACCAGCGGCTTCCACGCGCGCGCGATGCCGACCTTCTCGGCGCCGATCTGCTCGCGGTCGTCGCCGAGGTAATCCTGGTGGTCCAGGTCCACCGTGGTGATCACCGCGACGTCGGCATCGACGAGGTTGGTCGCATCCAGCCGCCCGCCGAGGCCCACCTCGAGGATCGCCAGGTCGAGCCCGGCGCGTTCGAACCGCCACAGCGCGGCGAGCGTGCCGTACTCGAAGTACGTCAGCGGCGTGTCGCCGCGCGCGGCTTCGATCGCTTCGAACGCTTCGATCAGCGCGTCGTCGGGCGCGTCGGCGCCGTCGATGCGCACGCGCTCGTTGTAGGCCAGCAGGTGCGGCGAGGTGTACGCGCCCACCTTCCAGCCCGCCGCGCGCGCGATGGATTCGATGAAGGCGACCGTGGAGCCCTTGCCGTTCGTCCCGCCGACGGTGATCACCGCCTTGCCGGGCGGGCCGAGTTTCAGCGCCTGCGCGACGACGCGGATGCGGTCGAGCCCCATGTCGATGGACCGGGGATGGATGCGTTCGATGGTTTGGAGCCAGTCGGCGAGCGTGCGGGTCATTTGCGCATTATCGCCGGGGACCCGCCGTTGTAGCTTCTGTGGCCCGGGTAAGGCCGAAGGCCGCACCCGGGTTGCGCACGTCCGTAGCCCCGCCCCGGCTGCGCTTCGCTTACCCGGGCTACAAGGGCCGCGCTACCGCCGCCCTTTACAGCGCCCGATGCACCGCTTCGCCGAAGAACGCCGTGTGGTGGCTGCAGTCGTTCAGGCGCACCACGTCGAGGTGGTCGACGTCGGGGCCTTCAAGCAGGTTGATCGTCGTCGGCGCCTGGCGGAACGTCCACAGTTTCGCGAACGGAATGCCGAGCACGTGGCACAGCAGCACGCGGTTCACCGCATCGTGCGCCACGACCAGCAGCGTGTCGCCCGGACCGAGCCCATCGGCGGCGCGCGCGAACGCGGGCCACGCGCGATCGAACACGTGCTGCAGCGATTCGCCTTCCGGCATCAGCACTTCGTGCGGAGTGTCCCGCCAGGCCTGCAGGCGATCGGGGTCGCGCTCGCGGATTTCGCTGGCGAGCAGGCCTTCCCACGTACCGTGCGCGATTTCCATCAGGCCCGGATCGAGCGTCAGCGGCAGGTCGCGATCGCCGAGCGCGAACTCGGCCGTCTGGCGCGCACGGCCGAGCGGCGATGCCACGGCGCGGGTGATGTCCACCTCGCGCAGGCGCTCGCCCAGCGCGCGCGCCTGCCCGATGCCGACCTCGGACAACGGAATGTCTTCCTGGCCCTGGTAACGGCCTTCGGCGTTCCAGGGCGTTTCGCCGTGACGAGCGAGCAGAATGCGCATGTGTCGGATCCGTGGGGCGGCCGACGAATACGTCGCGCCGCGGGTGACGAAGTGGAGGCCAGCCTAGCAAAAGCGCCGGCCCGCACAACGGTTGCACTGGCAACCGCCGCGCGCCTGCGGGACCATGCGCGCTTCACCCAAGGAAGCGACAGCGATGGCACAGGTCAAGGGCGAGTTCGATGTGAAGCGCACGCCGGAAGGCGGATTCGATCTGGGCGGCGGCGCCGTCGCGGGGCATTTCCGTTTCGACAAGCAGTTCCACGGCGCGCTGGATGCGACCGGCATCGTGCACATGCTTGCGGTCGGAACGCAGGTCGACGGCTCGGCGGCCTACGTCGCGGTCGAACGCATCGACGGCACGCTCGACGGACTGCGCGGCGCGTTCCTCACCCAGCACAGCGGCACGCTGGATCGCGGCGCGCCGACGCTGTCGCTCAACGTCGTGCCGGACTCGGGCACCGGCGAACTGGAAGGCCTGCGCGGACGGATGCAGATCGACATCGTCGAGGGCAAGCACTACTACACGTTCGATTACGAGATCGCGGAAGGTTGAGCGGGTCGGTGCTGCGCGCTCCACGGCGCAGCAGAGCGCCACACCGTCATCCCGGCGAAGGCCGGGATCCAGGCCCATTACGCATCAGCCACTCCGCCATCACCGGCGCACGCCGACGACTGTTGATCCACCCGTCTTTACGGACGCCGTGACAGCCTGGATCCCGGCCTTCGCCGGGATGACGTAGTGGCCGGGAAGCCGGGGGCTCCAGCGCCGGGTTCCGGTGCCGTTCTGCGCGCCCTTACTTCCCCGCCTTCTCCGGCACGCCCATTTCCGCCAGCAGCTGCGGCGCCGGGAAGACCTCCTGCATGATCCAGCGCATGTAGCGCTGGTCGACCGCAATCATGCGCGTCATGGCCGGATCGAACACCCAGTTGCTGCTCACCGATTCCCAGTTGCCGTCGAACGCGAGGCCGACGAGCTTGCCGCGTGCGTCGAGCACGGGCGAGCCGGAATTGCCGCCGGTGATGTCGAGGTCCGACAGGAAGTTCACCGGCACGGTCTTGAGCTTGCGATCGGCCAGGCCGCCGTAGTTCTTCGCGGCGATCGCATCGAGCAGCGGCTGCGGCGCGTTGAAGGGTTCCTTGCCGGTGGCCTTCGCCGCGACTTCCTCCAGCCGCGTGAACGGCACCTGCTTGGTGCCATCGGTCTTCGTGCAGCCCATGACGTTGCCGAAGGTGATGCGCAGCGACGAGTTGGCGTCGGGATACACCGACTGCCCCTTGCTCTTCTTGTAGTCGGCTACGGCCTGCAGGTACACGGGACGCGCAACCAGCGCATCGCCGGCGCGCGCCTTGCCTTCCTCTTCCAGCTGCAGCACGGTCGGCATGATTGCCACGGCGAACTGCACCGCGGGATCCTTGCTCTTCTCGAACGCGGCCTTGTCGGCGTTCATGAGCGAAACGCGTTGATCGGTGCTGCCGAGCTTCGTCTTCGCCAACTTGTCGAGCGCCGTCTGGATTGCCTTCTCGTCGCTGCCGCCGAGCCACTTGTCCAGCGCCGGCACGCGCTGCGACGCGGGCAACTTGAGGTACTCGCGCAGCCAGTACGCCTGCAGTTCGCGATCCATCGCCGGCACGTAGCGGCGTTCCATCTGGCGCATCGCGCCTTCGATCGTCGGGCGGTCGCGTTCCTGGTAACCCTGCTCGCGATCGGTGTCGGGTTTGGCGCGTTCGAGCGCGAAACGGTACAGCTGCGTCGCCGCGCCCAGCGTGCCGGTGCTGCGCAGCTGGCCGAAGACAAGATCGCGTTCGCGATGCGTGCGCGCGGCTTCGTCCAGCGACACGAGCCTGGTGTGCGCGGCGATGGCGGCTTCGCCCTCCGGGCCCTGCCCGCGCAGCCATTCCAGCACCGCCGCTTCCTCGGCCTGCTTCTTCTGGGCGGCGCCAATGCGCTTGAAGCCTTCGAGCTGGCCATCGTAGTTCTTCATCACGTTCTGCCAGCCGCGGATCGTGCTGGCGTAACGCACCGCGATGTCGGGATTCTTGCTGCCTTCGCGCTGCACGAGGGCGACCAGACGCTTGTAATGCTCGCCGATGGTCGGGTACGTCCAGTTCGCGGTCTCGTCGAATTCCTCGGCGAGCGCGTAACGCGCGGTGCGGCCGGGGTATCCGGCGACCATCACGAAATCGCGCTCGCCCAGCGGCTTGTCCGCCAGCTGAAGATGATGCCTGGGCTGGTACGGCACGTTGTCGGTGGAGTACGCGGCGGGCTTTCCGTCCTTGCCGACGTAGGCGCGATAGAACGAGAAGTCGCCGGTATGGCGCGGCCACATCCAGTTGTCCACTTCGCCGCCGTAGTTGCCGATGCTGCCGGGCGGTGCATAGACCAGGCGCACGTCGCGGATTTCGAGGTTGCGGAACAGGCGGTATTCGTTGCCGCCGGAAAAGCTGTAAAGACGGCAGCGGAAACCGGCCTCGCGTTCGCACGAGGCGACCAGCTGCTTCTCGATCTTCTCCAGCGCATGCGTACGGCCGAGCGCGTCGGGCGCAGCGGCGATCGCGTCCTTCACCTGTTTCGTGACGTCCTGGATCGTGTCCAGCGCATAGATGCGCGCGTTGGGACCGGCGGACACTTCCTGCGCCTGCGTGGCGGCGTTGAAGCCGTCCTGCATGAGGTTCTTTTCGGGCGTGGAGTTGAGCTGGATCGCGCCGTACGCGCAGTGATGGTTCGTCACCACCAGGCCCTGCGGCGAGACGAAGCTCGCCGTGCAGCCGCCGAGCGAGACGACCGCGGCCATCGGATCGCCGGTGAGGTTGGCCAACTGCGACGGATTGAGCTTCAGTCCGGCCTTCTTCAGCGGACCGGCGATCTCCGGCAGCTGCTGCGGAACCCACATGCCTTCCGCTGCCTGCGCCCCGTCGCCCGCGAGCATCGCGCCCACCCCACATCCGATCGCAACCGCCAACCCCGCAAGACGCATGCGCCACTCCTGTCCAATGCCTGAAGCCCGAGTCTAGCCCGCGTTCGCGAACCACTGCCATGCTGCGGTGCGGCGCGATCTGGCGGCTCGCGATGCACGATGCCCATTCATGCCGCAACGAACCGCCCGCATCGGCAAAACGCGTGCGATCACTCCGCCGGCAGGTTCATTTCCTTCAGCAGGTGCGGCGCCGGATACACCTTCGCCATCAGCCAGCGCAGGTAGCGCATGTCGACGTGGATCGCGCGCTTGAAGCGCGGGTCGTACATCCAGCTGGCGCTGACCGCCTCCCAGTTGCTGTCGAAGTTCAGACCGATGAGCTTTCCCTGCGCATCGAGTACGGGCGAACCCGAATTGCCGCCGGTGGTGTCCAGGTTGGTGAGCAGGTTCACCGTCTGCGTGCCCAGGCTCGGTTCGGCGGTGGTGCCGAAATCGCCCTTGGCGATCGCATCGAGGAGCGGCTTGGGCGCGTCGAACGGTTCCTCGCCGGTGTGCTTCTCGACGATGCCCTGCACGGTGGTGAGCGGGCGGTAGTGCACGCCGTCGCGCGGATCCATCGCGCTGATGCGGCCGTAGCTCACGCGCAAAGTGGAATTCGCATCCGGATACACGGCGCGTCCCTGCGATTGGCGGAAGGCGATCAACGCGCGCATGTAGGCCGGACGCAGGCGCAGCAGTTCGCCGGCGCTGGCCTTGGCTTCCTCGTCCAGGCGCAGCAACGCGGGCATCAGCGCAGCGGCGGCTTTCAGCAACGTGTCCTTCGATGCGGCGAGCGTCGCGGCATCGGCCTGCATCGCGGCAAGGCGCGTGGCCTCATCACCCAGCTGGGTGCCGGCGTACATCGCATCGAGCTTCTGCTTCAGCTGCGCCGGCGTCGTGCCGAACACCGCATCGAACTGCGCGATGCGCTGCGCAGCCGGAAGCGCCTGGTATTGCGTGAGCAGCTCGGTGAGCAGCGCCTTCTCCACCTGCGGCGCGTAACGGCGCTGCGCCTGCTTGAGCTGGCCGGTGATCAGCACTTCATCGCGCTGCTGGTAGCCGGTTTCGCGCTGCGCATCGGGCCTGGTGCGTTCGTTCGCAAGACGCTGCACGGTGATCGCCGCACGCAGCAGCTGCGTCTGCGACTGGATCACGCCGATGAGCTGGTCGCGTTCGCGGGTGGCGACGCCGGCGTCGAGCACCGCCTGCGCGGCGGCGATGTCGGCACGCGTGGCGGCGGCGCCTGGCTGCTTGTCCAGCCAGGCGAACATCGCCGCTTCGTCGTCGCGACGCACGCGCGTGGCGTCGCTTCGACGCAGGCCGTCGAGTTCGCCCTGCGCGCGCTTGAGGTTGTTCTTCAGGCCGCGCACCTGCGATGCGTAGGCGACGCGCGCGGCCTCGTCCTTCGCCGCGGTGCCTTCGATCACGTCGATCATCTTCTGGTACAGCGCCACGCGCGAGGGCAGCTGCCACTCGATCTGGTTGGCGAATTCCGACGCCATGCGATGACGGAACGTCACGCCCGGGTAACCGGCGAGCATCGCGAAGTCGCCTTCCTTCACGTTGCGCGTGGACACCTGCAGGTGCGCCGGCGGCACGTAGGGCACGTTGTCGGGCGAGTAGTCGGCGGGCTTTCCGTCGCGGCCGACGTACGCGCGCAGCAGCGTGAAATCGCCGGCGTGGCGCGGCCACATGAAGTTGTCGACCTCGCCGCCGTAGTTGCCGATGGCGTTCGGCGGCGCGTAGACCAGGCGCACGTCGCGCAGTTCGAGCTGGCGCACCAGGTAGAAGTCGGTGCCGTAGTACATGTTGGCGACGCTGCAACGCGTGCCGGGCTCGCGCTCGCATTCGGCGACGGCCGCCTTGGTCGCCGCATCGACCGCATCGAAGTACGCGCGCCCCTGCTTGCCGGCCGCGCCGGCGAGGATGCGGTCGGTGATGCGGTCGAAACCGGTGGTCACCAGCACGCGGTAATCGGGATTGGCCGGCAGTTCGGCGGCGCGGTCTGCGGCGATGTAGCCGTCCTGGATCAGGTCGCGCCCCGGCTTGGCGTTGTACTGGATCACGCCGAACGCGACGTGGTGGTTGGTCAGCACCAGGCCGTCCTTCGAGACGAACGCGCCGCTGGCGCCGCCGACCTTCACCACGGCGTTCATCGGCGGTTTCGCGAGTTCAGCCAGGTCGCGGGCGTCGCCCTTGAAGCCGGCCGCCTTGAGCTGCGCGGCGATGTCCGGCAGCTGCGAGGGCATCCACATGCCTTCGTCGGCATGGGCCACGGGGTTCAGGCCCAGGGCCAGCGGGATCGAAACGGACAGGCTCAACAGACGGCGGCGCATGGTCGGGGTCGGGCTCTTGGCGGCTCTGGGAGCCGGCGACGATAGGCGAAGCCGGCGTCCTGCGGCAAACCCGCGGACCGGTCAAGGTCCGGCCGCCGCGTATAATTCGCCCTTCTTTACCGCCAGTCCGCGGACGAATCCCACATGACGCAAACGATGAAGGCGCTGGTGAAGCGCGAAGCCGGCAAGGGCATCTGGATGGAAGAAGTGCCCGTCCCCACGCCCGGCCCGAACGAGGTGCTGATCAAGCTGGAGAAGACCGCGATCTGCGGCACCGATCTGCACATCTACCTGTGGGACGAATGGAGCCAGCGCACGATCAAGCCCGGCCTGGTGATCGGCCATGAATTCGTTGGCCGCGTGGTTGAAGTCGGCGCCGGCGTCACCGGTTACACGATCGGCCAGCGCGTCTCGGCCGAAGGCCACATCGTCTGCGGCCACTGCCGCAATTGCCGCGCCGGCCGCCAGCACCTGTGCCCCAACACGACCGGCATCGGCGTGAACCGCAACGGCGCGTTCGCCGAATACATCGTGATGCCGGCCAGCAACCTGTGGCCGATCCCGGACCAGATCCCGTCCGAACTGGCCGCGTTCTTCGATCCCTACGGCAACGCCGCGCACTGCGCGCTGGAATTCGACGTCGTCGGCGAGGACGTGCTGATCACCGGCGCGGGCCCGATCGGCATCATCGCCGCGGGCATCTGCAAGCACATCGGCGCGCGCAACGTGGTCGTCACCGACGTCAACGATTTCCGCCTGAAGCTGGCCGCCGACATGGGCGCCACGCGCGTGGTGAACGTCGCCAACACCTCGCTCAAGGACGTGATGGCCGACCTGCACATGGAAGGCTTCGACGTGGGCCTGGAGATGAGCGGCAACCCGCGCGCGTTCAACGACATGCTCGACTGCATGTACCACGGCGGCAAGATCGCGATGCTCGGCATCATGCCCAAGGGCGCGGGCGCCGACTGGGACAAGATCATCTTCAAGGGTCTCACCATCCACGGCATCTACGGCCGGAAGATGTACGAGACCTGGTACAAGATGACGCAGCTGGTGCTCAGCGGTTTCCCGCTCGGCAAGGTGCTCACCCACCAGCTCCCCGTCGACGAATTCCAGAAGGGTTTCGACCTGATGGAAGCGGGCAAGGCCGGCAAGGTCGTGCTGAGCTGGAACTGAGTGGAGCGCACATGAGCCTGACGCAACGCTACGAGCGCACGCTCGAGGAAATCCGCGACGCCGGCCTGTTCAAGTCCGAGCGCGTCATCACCTCGCCGCAGTCGGCGGAGATCACCCTCGCCGACGGCCGCACGGTGCTGAATTTCTGCGCCAACAACTACCTCGGGCTGGCCGATCATCCCGACGTCATCGCCGCGGCGAAGGACGCGCTGGACACGCACGGCTTCGGCATGGCGTCGGTGCGTTTCATCTGCGGCACGCAGGACCTGCACAAGAAGCTGGAAAAGACCATCGCGGACTTCTTCGGCACACAAGACACGATCCTCTACGCCGCGTGCTTCGACGCGAACGGCGGCCTGTTCGAGCCGCTGCTCGACGAGAAGGACGCGATCATCTCCGACGCGCTCAACCACGCCTCGATCATCGACGGCGTGCGCCTGTGCAAGGCCAAGCGTTACCGCTACGCCAACTGCGACATGGCCGACCTGGAGAAACAGCTCCAGCAGGCGAAAGCCGACGGCGCGCGCACGATCATGATCACCACCGACGGCGTGTTCTCGATGGACGGTTTCATCGCGCCGCTGGACGAGATCACGCGTCTGGCGAAGCAGTACGGCGCGCTGGTGCACATCGACGAATGCCACGCGACCGGTTTCCTCGGCGCGAACGGCCGCGGTTCGGCCGAAGTGAAGGGCGTGATGGAGAAGATCGACATCTTCACCGGCACGCTCGGCAAGGCGATGGGCGGCGCGCTCGGCGGTTTCACGACCGCGAAGAAGGAAGTGATCGAACTGCTGCGCCAGCGTTCGCGTCCGTACCTGTTCTCCAACTCGCTGCCGCCGCATGTCGTGGCCGCGGGCATCAAGGCGTTCGAGATGCTGTCCTCGGCGGGCGAACTGCGTGAGCGGCTGGCGCAGAACACCGCGTACTTCCGCGAGCAGATGACGCAAGCCGGTTTCGACATCAAGCCGGGCGTGCATCCGATCGCGCCGGTGATGCTGTACGACGCACCGTTGGCGCAGAAGTTCGCCGCACGACTGCTGGAGGAAGGCATCTACGCGATCGGCTTCTTCTTCCCGGTCGTGCCGCAGGGGCAGGCGCGTATCCGCACGCAGATGTCGGCGGCGCACACGCGCGAGCATCTGGATCGCGCCATCGCGGCGTTCGTCAAGATCGGCCGCGAGCTGGGCGTGATCAAAGCCTGATCCGTTCGCGATTGCGCATGGAAAGTCGTGCAAAGAAAAAGGCCGGTCGATGACCGGCCTTTTTTCTTGTGCGTCGAGTGCGACGCGGAGGCTTACTTCGCCTTCGCTTCCGCCGCGACTTCCTTGCCCGCCGGAGCGGCGCCTGCCGCCGCAGCGCCGCCGCCGTTGCCCTTGGCCACGCGGAAACCGCGCGACTTCATCCAGGCGTCGAATTCGTCGGCCGTCATCTTCTTGCCGTTCTGGTGCATGTTGAAGCGGTACGGCGTGTTGTCGAACTGGGTCTTCGGCTTGTAGGTGTTCGGATCCAGGTTCGCCGTTTCTTCCTTGGCCGGCTCGGCGGCCTTCGGCTCTTCGGCCTTCGCGGCCGGCTTCTTCTTGCCAGCGAACGCGACGGTCTGCGCCGCATCGAAGCGCACCACCGAATGCTCCGCGCCCTGCGAGCGCGCGCCTTCCACCTTCAGCTGCGAACCACTGTGCGCCGACGCCGCGGCGGACACGAGGAGCATCGAAACCGCCATCAGTACCTTGTTCATTTCTGGTTATCCCCCACGACGAAGTTCGCGGAAGTGTAGGCCCGAACAAGGGGGTGTACGCAAGCGGAATCGTCGGAAAAACAGTGATTTCCCCCACATTCCTGCGTTGCTGCGCCAACCGGCGTCACCGCGCGTGCACGTGCACATTGCTGAATAGCGCTTCAGCCTCGATAGAGGTGAGTTCGCGCCACTGCCCTTTCGGCAATTCGCCGAGCGCGAGCGCGCCGATCGCCACGCGCACCAGGCGCAGCACGGCGATGTCGACCGCGCCGAGCAATCGGCGGATCTGGCGATTGCGGCCTTCGTCGAGCACGATCTCAAGCCACGCGTTGCGCTCGCCGCTGCGCAGCAGTCGCACCGATGCGGCGTGAAGGCGCTCGCCCTCGACCTCCACGCCGTCCACCAGCGTCGCGAGCACGCGCTCGTCGGGCACGGTGTCGACCTGCACGTGATAGGTCTTCGCCGGTCCGGTCTGCGGATCGGTGATGCCGGCGGCCCATGCGGGATCGTTGGTGAACAGCAGCAGTCCTTCGCTCGCCTTGTCCAGGCGGCCCACCGGCGCGAGCCACGGCAATCCGGCGCCATCGAAACAGCGATACACGGTGTCGCGCCCGCGCTCGTCCTGCGTGCTCGTGACGAGTCCGCGCGGCTTGTTGAGCATCAGGTACAGGCGCGGCGCGGCGTCGATCGCACGGCCGTCGACGAGGATGCGCGGTGAGCCATCGCGACGTATCGGGAATTCCGGATCGCGAACGATGCGTCCGTCGACTTCGACGCGGCCTTCCTGGATCCAGCGCGCGGCTTCCGTGCGCGAGCAAACGCCCTGCTTCGACAGCACGCGCGCCAGGCCGTGCCGCGGCGCGTTCGACGTGGGCGGCTTACGGCTGTCGTGCGATCGGCCTTTCGCCGGCGCGCGAGGCTTCACTTCTTTTCGGGTTCGGTCTTCGGCGCCTCGGCCGCGGGCGGCGGGGTCGCGACCGGCTTGGCCTTCACCACGCGCACGCCCTTGGCCTTCATCCACGCGTCGAATTCCTCGGCCGTCATGCGCTTGCCGTTCTGGTTCATGTTGAAGCGCCACGGCGTGTTGTCGAACTGCGTCTTGGGCTTGTAGGCCGCCGGATCGTCGGGGCTCGGAATCGCCGAGCCCGTGGCGGGCAGCGCCTTGGCGACCTGGCAACCTTCCACGCGCAGGCGGAACAGCACCTGGTCCACGGCGAGGGATTCATCGAACGCCTGCGACAGCACGCCGGTCGGCGCGCCGAGCTGATGACTCGGTGCGACGAGTTCGGGTGCGATTGGCGCCACCACCGTCGGCCGGATCGGCAGCGCCTTCGGCGCAGTCATCGGGCCGCATTGCGCGCCCTGCGCCTGGGCAACGCCGGCAAGCAGCAGGCAGGACAGACCGATCAGTGCGCGCATGGCGATTTCCTCGATTCGCGGGGCGTGCGCAGTGTACGCCGGTGCACGTTCGAGCGGCCGTGAATGCGCGCCCGGCTGCGCATGCATCGAGCGAAACCCCACAACGACGAAGCCCGGCACGTGGCCGGGCTTCGAAGGTTCGCGCGAGGTCATCGCGCGTACGAACGTCCTCAGTTCTGGACGTTCAACTCGGTGCGGCGGTTGGTTTCGCTCTTGCACGCCGGGAAGGCCTGGCCCTTGTCTTCCAGCGGACGGCTTTCGCCGTAGCCGATCGGACCGGCCAGGCGCGAGGCGCTGACGCCGTGCGAGGTCAGGTAGTCGTACACGGCGCGTGCGCGACGCTCGGACAGCTTCTGGTTGTAGCCGTCCTTGCCGCACTGGTCGGTGTGGCCGGCGACTTCGACGTTGAGTTCCGGATGACGCTTCAGGATCTCGGCGGCTTCGGCCAGGATCGAGACCGCGTCAGCGCGCAGCGTCGACTTGTCGAAGTTGAAGTTCACGCCGCGCAGATCGATCGACACGTTCACGGCGCAGCCGTTCGGGCCGATGGTCTGGCCGGCGACCGAGTTCGGGCACTGGTCGTCGCAGTTGTTGACGCCGTCGCCGTCGTCGTCGCGATCGGCGCAGGTGGGCGAGACTTCCGGCGCCACCACGGCAGCCGCGGTCGGTGCGCCCAGCGGGATCACGACGCCGACCGAGGCGAGCACGTCGCCGAACCAGTCTTCGTTGCGCGCATGGACGCTGCCGTCGTCGAAGTCGGCGCGGTAGGCCAGTTCGGTGCGGATCGCGGCGCGCTTGCCGGCCAGGGCGCTCTGCAGGCCGATGCCGACCTTCGCGGCGAGGTTGCCTTCCTCACGCTGGCCCGGCGAGTTGATGGCCGGGAACGCGTCGAACTCTTCTTCCGAACGCTGGTAGCCCAGGCCCATCAGCAGGTACGGCGCCCAGTTGCGGCCCTCGACGTTGAAGTAGCGGCGCGCATCCAGCGAGATGCCGTACTGCGACCAGTTCATGTCCTGGTTGCTGTCGAAATTCGGGTTCTGGTAGTTGAGCTCGCCGTCGAGCGACCAGTTCTCATTGAGGAACTTGCCTACGCCCAGCATGCCGAACGGCGCGTTGCGGGTGCCGCGATCGTTGTCCTGGATGTTCATGCCGGCCGAACCGGTCAGGTACCAGCGGTCGTCGGAAACCTGTGCGTTGGCCACCTGGGCGAACGTCAGGCCGGCCAGGAGGGCGGTGCTGAGCAGATGAATCTTCAAGGGTCACTCCTTACGCGGATGAAAGACACGGTTCCTCCGGCGGCTGCGATCGGCGATGTCGGCGACGTGTTTCGACGTCGTGGTCATGGCGGGCTGCCGGAAGGCGCAGGAATGATAAGAAGTCGTTAGCTGGCCGTATCCGAGAAAAGTTCTGCGCGGAAAGTTCTTAAAAGACGAAGCCCGGCGCGAGGCCGGGCTTCGAAGGTGTTGCGTGCGGAGAACTCCGCGTACGTCGCGCGTCCGTCAGTTCTGGACGTTGAGCTCGGTACGGCGGTTGATCTCGCTCTTGCAGCCCGGGAACGCCTGGCCCTTGTCTTCCAGCGGACGGCTTTCGCCGTAGCCGATCGGACCCTGCAGGCGCGAAGCGTCCACGCCGTTGCTGGTCAGGTAGTCGTACACCGCGGTGGCGCGGCGCTCGGACAGCTTCTGGTTGTACGCATCCTTGCCGCACTGGTCGGTGTGACCGGCGACTTCGACGCGCAGTTCCGGATAACGCTTCAGGATCTCGGTGGCTTCCGACAGGATCGAGATCGCGTCAGGACGCAGCGTCGCCTTGTCGAAGTCGAAGTTGACGCCCTTCAGGTCGATCGAGACCGGCACCGGGCAGCCGTCCGGACCGATGGTCTGGCCGGCCTGCGAATCCGGGCACTTGTCGTCGCAGTTGTTGACGCCGTCGCCGTCGTCGTCGAGGTCGGCGCAGCTCGGCGCAACCGGGGCCGGCGGAGCGGCAACGGTCGGGGCGCCCAGCGGGATCACGACGCCGACCGAAGCCAGCACGTCGCCGAACCAGTCTTCGCTCGGAGCCGAGATGCTGCCGTCGTCGAAGTCGGCGCGGTAGGCCAGTTCGGTGCGGATGGCGGCGCGCTTGCCGGCCAGGGCGCTCTGGATGCCCACGCCGACCTTGGCGGCCAGGTTGCCTTCCTCACGCTGGCCCGGCGAGTTCACGCTCGGGAACGCGTCGAACTCTTCTTCCGAGCGCTGGTAGCCCAGGCCCATCAGCAGGTACGGCGCCCAATTGCGGCCTTCGGCGGTGAAGTGACGACGCAGGTCGAGCGAGACGCCGTACTGGCTCCAGTTCAGGTCCTGGTTCGCGTCGTTGTTCGGGTTCTGGTAGTTCAGCTCACCATCGAGCGACCAGTTCTGGTTCAGGAACTTGCCGACGCCCAGCGCACCGAACGGCGCGTTGCGGGTGCCGCGGTCGTTGTCCTGGATGTTCATGCCGGCCGAACCGGTCAGGTACCAGCGGTCATCGAATTCCTGCGCACCGGCGACCTGGGCAAAAGCCAGACCAGCCAACAGCGCAGTGCTCAACAAACGGATCTTCATCTGTCACTCCTTGGATCAGTAAGGAAACGGTTTGGGGGGGAACACGTCGTTACTGCAGGCGGCGCACACCCAGGCAGGACCTGAACGGGGACCAGAGAGGGTCAGCACCGCGGGTCACTGACTCGGAAATGATACACCTGTCAAAATGATTGTTAATACTAGTTAACGTAATTTGCCAAGAATGGCCGGTAAATAAACGAAGCCCGGCGACTGCCGGGCTTCGTCTTGGTACCGCGGGAGCCTTCCCGTGTACCGGCTGATCCGTCAGTTCTGGACGTTCAGCTCGGTACGGCGGTTGATCTCGCTCTTGCAGCCCGGGAACGCCTGGCCCTTGTCTTCCAGCGGACGGCTCTCGCCGTAGCCGATCGGACCCTGCAGGCGCGAGGCATCCACGCCGTTGCTGGTCAGGTAGTCGTACACCGCGGTGGCGCGGCGCTCGGACAGCTTCTGGTTGTAGTCGTCCTTGCCGCACTGGTCGGTGTGGCCGGCGACTTCGACGCGCAGTTCCGGATAGCGCTTCAGGATCTCGGTGGCTTCCGACAGGATCGAGATCGCGTCAGGACGCAGGTTCGACTTGTCGAAGTCGAAGTTGACGCCCTTCAGGTCGATCGACACCGGCACCGGGCAGCCGTCCGGACCGATGGTCTGGCCGGCCTGCGAATCCGGGCACTTGTCGTCGCAGTTGTTGACGCCGTCGCCGTCGTCGTCGAGGTCGGCGCAGCTCGGCGCGGCCGGAGCCGGCGGCGGCGGAACGACCGGAGCGCCCAGCGGGATCACGACGCCGACCGACGCCAGCAGATCGCCGTACCAGCTCTCATCGCGAAGCGCGCCCGGGCCTGCGTCCGGCGCGCTGTCGTCGAAGTCGGCGCGATACGCCAGCTCGGTGCGGATGGCGGCACGCTTGCCGGCCAGCGCGCTCTGGATACCGACGCCCACTTTCGCCGCGACGTTGCCTTCCTTGCGCTCGCCAGGCGAGTTCGGATCCGGGAAGCGATCGAACTCCTCTTCCGATTCCTGGTAGCCCAGGCCCATCAGGATGTAGGGCGCCCAGTTGCGGCCTTCGGCGTTGAAGTAACGACGCGCGTCGAACGAGATGCCGTACTGCGACCAGTTGAGATCCTGGTTGTCGTCGAAGTTCGGATTCTGGTAGTTCAGCTCGCCGTCGAGCGACCAGTTGTCGTTGAGGAACTTGCCGACGCCGAGCGCGCCGAACGGCGCATTGCGGGTGCCGCGATCGTTGTCCTGGATGTTCATGCCGGCCGAGCCGGTGATGTACCAGCGATCGTCGGCGACCTGGGCGTTGGCGACCTGGGCCAGGCTCAGACCACCCATCAGGGCGGCGCAGAGGAGTTTCTTATTCATGTATCCAGCTCCTTGATCTGAGAAATCGGGAACAGCGTCTGCGTGGTCCACCGGTTCCATGGGGGACGGCCGCCCTAACGACGCCATCGACGCGGAGGTTAAGTTTGCCTATGTGAAAGCGGTGTTAACGGTGAAATAACAAACGCATAAGTTCCCGCACGCATTCCAGGCGCTACAAAAAGGTTCATTTCTTGAACAACAACATGAACTGCGTAATCGGCATCGCATCGAATCCGCCAGGCGAGGACGCCAGCGTCATCAACGTACGGGCTTGGATTTCAGGCAGTTTCGACGCGATCGCGCTTTCGAACTTCTTCATCAGCACAGGCATCGCCTCCGCGCGCCGTCGCCGGTGGCCGATCGGATAATCGATCGAAACCTTCGGCGTGGATGCACCGTCGTTGAAGAACACCTGCACGGAATTGCCGATATACCGTTTGTCGGGATCGAAGTACTCCTGGGTAAACCGGGGGTTTTCCATCACCGTCGTGCGCGCGCGCAGCAGGTCGATGCGCGGATCGGCAGCCACGGCGTCGGTATAGTCCTGCGCGGTCAAACGGCCAAACAGCAGCGGCACGGCCACCATGTACTGGATGCAGTGGTCCCGGTCGGCGTAGTTGGCCAGGGGGCCGGTCTTGTCGATGATCCGCAGCCCGGCCTGCTGGGTTTCGATGACGATCCGCGCGATCGATTCCACGCCGTCGCGCGCGATCCTCGGCGCGACCAGCGGGTGCAGCTGCATCGCGCACTCCACCGCGGTCTGCGCATGGAACTCGGCGGGGAAGCTGATCTTGAACAGCACGTTCTCCATCACGTAACTGCCGAAGTCGCGTTCGAACTCGAACGGTTTGCCGTCGAAGGCGACGTCGTAGAAACCCCAGGTCGGCGCGGTCAGCGCGCTCGGATAGCCGACCACGCCCTTGATCGCGTTCAACGCATGGATCACCGCGCGCCGGCACGCATCGCCGGCGGCCCAGCTTTTCCGCGGTCCGGTGTTGGGCGCGTGGCGATACGCGCGCAACGCGCCGTTGTCGATCCAGCTGTGCGAGATCGCGGTGACGACCTGATCCCGGCTTCCGCCGAACATCGCCGTCGCGACGGCCGTCGACGCGAGGCGCACGAGGATCACGTGATCCAGTCCCACGCGGTTGAACGCATTCTTCAATGCATAGCAGCCCTGGATTTCGTGCGCCTTGATCGCCCAGCCGAGCACGTCGCGCATCGTCATCGGTGCCCTGCCCTGCGCCATCGCCTGCTGGCCCAGGTAATCGGCGACGGCCAGGATCGTGCCGAGGTTGTCGGACGGATGGCCCCATTCGGCGGCGAGCCAGGTGTCGTTGAAATCGAGCCAGCGGATCTGCGTGCCGATGTTGTATGCGGCCTGCGCGGGATCCAGTTCGTGCGAGGTGAACGGCACGCGCGCGCCGCCGGGGAGTTCCGCGCCCGGAACCAGCGGGCCGAGATGCTTCACGCACTCGGGGTGGTCCATCGCCAGCGCGGCGCAGGCGAGCGAATCGAGCAGCATGAAGCGCGCGGTCTCGAACGCTTCACGCGAGCCCACGTCCGTCTGTGCGACGTAATCGGCGACCTGCGTCATCGCCGCATCCGGTGGCGGACGAACGGCGGAGCGGACCTGGGCGTAGCTCATGGCACGACTCGTCGGGAACCCGCGGGAGGGGTCATGGTGGTCCAGCGAGCGCCCGCCCGCCGTGAACACCTCCCACGCATGCGCGGAACGCATCGGACCGGCCACCGCGCTTGGAAAACGGCGTGGACGGGCTCAAGTTTCCGGTATGGACGTTCCCATCCGTTTGCCCAGCCTCTTCCTGTCCCACGGCTCGCCGATGCTGGCCGTGCAGGATTCGCCCGCCGGCCGCTTCCTCGACGGCCTCGGCCAGCAGCTTCCATGGCCCAAGGCGATCGTCGTGGCCTCCGCGCATTTCACGACCGGCCAGCCGATGGTCGGCAGCCACGCGCAGCCGGAGACCGTGCACGACTTCGGCGGCTTTCCCGCGCAGCTGTACGCGCTGCGTTATCCCGCGCCGGGCGCACCGGATCTCGCGACCGGGATCGCGCAACGCTTGAACGACGCCGGCGTGCCCACGCGCATCCGCGAGCAGCACGGGCTCGACCACGGCGTGTGGGTGCCGCTGCGGCGCATGTACCCGCAGGCCGACATTCCGGTGGTGCCGTTGTCGGTGATGCCGCATGGCGACGCCGCGCAACACGTCGCGATCGGGCGCGCGCTCGCGCCGCTACGCGACGAAGGCGTGCTGGTGATCGGCTCCGGCGGCTTCGTGCACAACCTCGGCGAACTCGACTGGCGCCACGCCGATGCGCCGCTCACGCCGTGGGCCGCGGAGTTCGCGCAGTGGATGCGCGAGAAGCTGCAAGCGCGCGACATCGACGCGCTCATCGAATGGGAATCGCGCGCGCCGCACGCACGACGTGCGCATCCGACGGTGGAACACCTGATGCCGTTGTTCGTCGCACTCGGCGCCGGCGGCGATGCGGCTTCGGTGCGGACGCTGCATCGGTCGCATGAGTTCGGATCGCTCGCGCTGGATGCGTTCGCGTTCGATTGAGCCGCTTTTGCTGTGGCCGGCTCCCGGGTGCGCTTCGCTTACCCGGGCTACAACGTCTGCATTTCGATCGTGAAGAACTCAACTCCAGGGCGGATTCGCGAATTTCTCCGCCAGGAAGTCCACGAACGCGCGCACGCGCGGCGGCACGAGCCGCCGCTGCGGCATCACCGCGTAGATGCCGCTTTCGGCGATGGGGTAATCCGCCAGCACCTGCACGAGGCGGCCCTCGCGCAGGTCGCGCACGACGTGCCAGTCCGAATGCACGGCGATGCCCATTCCCGCGACCACCGCATCGCGCACGATCTCGCCGTAGTTGGTTTCCATGCGTCCGCGCACGCGCACCGCGGTCTCGCCGCCCGCGCCGTCGCCGAAACGCCACACGTCCTGCCGTCCCTGGCTGCCGACCAGCAGCACGCATTCGTGTCCGGTCAGGTCCTGCGGCGTGCGCGGCGTGCCGTGCCGACGCAGATAGTCGGGCGATGCACACAACACGCGCTGGTTCACCGCGAGTTTGCGCGCGACCAGCGACGAGTCGTCCAGCGCGCCGATGCGGATCGCCAGGTCGAATCCCGCGCTGACCAGATCGACCATCTGGTCGGTGAGGTTGATGCTCAGCTTCACGCGCGGATGCAGCGCGAGAAACTGCGGCAGCAGCGGCGACAGGTATTGCCGCCCGAACGACGCCGACGCGGTGACGCGCAAGGTGCCGCTGATTTCCGCGCCTGCCTGGCGCAGGCCGCCGGTCAGCGCTTCGAGGTCTTCGACCAGCGGCCGCCCCTGCTCGGCGAGCGCGGCGCCTTCCGGCGTGGCGTGCAGGCGGCGCGTGGTGCGATGGAGCAGGCGCACGCCGAGATCGCGCTCCAGCCGCTTCAGGCGCTGGCTGGCGACCGCGACCGACAGATCGAGGCTGCGCGCGGCGGCGCTGATCGAGCCCAGGTCGAGCACGCGCAGGAACAGGGCGATGTCGCCAATGCGGTCCACGGCGGGTCTCCTTCGGGATTATCAACGGTTCGTTGAAACTGATTAGTCATCCTGCCGGTTCTCGCAGAAGATTCAAGCGCCTAGGCTGCCGTCCTTTCCCCCGGACCTTGCCGTCGTGGCCTCCACTCCCCTCCCCGCTTCTCCCGCCGCGTCCAGCGGCCGCCTGCCGGTGGCGCTCTACGCGCTCACCGCCGGCTCGTTCGGCATCGGCTGCGCCGAGTTCGTGATCATGGGCCTGCTGCTGCAGGTCGCCGCCGATCTGCAGGTCTCGATCGCCGCCGCCGGCATGCTCGTCTCCGGCTACGCGCTGGGCGTGTTCGCCGGCGCGCCGATCCTCACCCTGCTGACGCGCCGCATGCCGCGCAAGGCCGTGCTGCTCGCGCTGATGGGCATCTACACCGTCGGCAACATCGCCTGCGCGCTCGCGCCGGACTACACGACGCTGATGATCGCCCGCGTGGTCACCTCGCTCACGCACGGCACGTTCTTCGGCGTCGGCGCGGTCGTCGCGACCGGCCTGGTGCCGGCCGAACGCAAGGCCTCCGCCATCTCGATCATGTTCTCCGGCCTGACGCTCGCGACGCTGCTGGGCATGCCGGCCGGCGCGTGGCTCGGCCTGCACTTGGGCTGGCGTTCGACGTTCTGGGCGATGGCCCTGGTCGGCGTCGTGTCGCTGGCGGTGATCGCGCTGCTGGTGCCGCGCAGCCGCGACACGAGCGAACCCGCCCCGCTGCGCGAGGAACTGGCGACCATCGCGCGGCCGCAGGTGCTGCTCGGCCTGCTGATGACGATGCTCGGCTTCGCCGGCGTGTTCGTGGTGATCACCTACGTGCAGCCGCTGCTGACCTCGCTCACCGGCTTCTCCGACGCCGCGGTGTCGCCGATCCTGCTGGTGTTCGGCGCAGGCATGGTCGTGGGTAACCTGCTCGGCGGCCGACTCGCCGACCGCCGCGCCACGCCCGCGCTGCTGGGCACGCTGTTCGCGCTCGCCGCGGTGCTGGCGCTGATGAGCTTCGTGCTGCACAGCCAGGTGCTGATGGTCGCCTTCGTCGGCCTGCTCGGCATCGCCGCATTCGCCACCGTGTCGCCGCTGCAGTTGCGCGTGCTGGGTTTCGCGGAAGGCGCGGGCCAGAACCTCGCCTCCAGCTTCAACATCGCGGCGTTCAACCTCGGCAATGCGACCGGCGCCTGGCTCGGCGGCATGGTCATCGAACGCGGTCCGGGACTGGCCGCGGTCACCTGGGTCGCCGCGCTGGTGACCGTCGCCGGCCTGCTCGTCGCGCTGTGGAGCGTGCGGATCGAGCGCCGCGGTGCACGCACCGAGGCCCTGCCGCGCGACTGCGCCGCCGAAGCGGCGTGACACACCGGGTTCACTGAAACGCATCAATCGCGGTGGCACGCTCGAACGCCGCCGCCTGCTTCCCTCACCCCACCCTCTTCCCCGCACGGAAGAGGCCTCAAGAAGAAGAGGATTCCACGATGGACTTCCGTTATCTCGGCAATTCCGGTTTGCGCGTTCCCGCGCTGAGCTTCGGCACGGGCACGTTCGGCGGCAAAGGGCAGCTGTTCGGTTCCTGGGGTAATACCGATGTCGCCGAAGCGTCGCGACTGATCGACATCTGCCTCGACGCGGGCCTGAACCTGTTCGACAGCGCTGACGTGTACTCCGGCGGCATGGCCGAAAGCATTCTCGGCGAAGCGATCAAGGGCCGCCGCGACAAGGTGCTGATCTCGACCAAGGCCACGTTCCGCTTCGACGAGAACGATCCCAACGCGGTCGGTTCGTCGCGCTTCCACCTGCTGCGCACGATCGACGCACAGCTCAAGCGCCTGGGCACCGATTACATCGACCTGTTCCAGCTGCACGGCTTCGATGCGAAGACGCCGGTCGAGGAAACGCTGCGCACGCTGGACGACCTCGTGCGCGCCGGCAAGATCCGATACCTCGGCGTGTCGAACTTCTCCGGCTGGCACCTGATGAAGTCGCTGTCCACGGCCGACCGCTACGGCTGGACGCGCTACGTCGCCAACCAGGCGTACTACTCGCTGATCGGGCGCGACTACGAGTGGGAGCAGATGCCGCTCGGCCTCGACCAGGGCGTGGGCGGCGTGATCTGGAGTCCGCTCGGCTGGGGCCGTCTGACCGGCAAGATCCGTCGCAACCAGCCGCGTCCGGAAGTGAGCCGACTGCCGGGCAGTTCCGACTTCGGCCCGCCGGTGGACGAAGAACTGCTGTATCGCGTCGTCGACGCGCTGGACGACATCGCCGCGGAAACCGGCAAGACCGTGCCGCAGATCGCGCTGAACTGGCTGCTGCAGCGCCCGACCGTTTCGACGATCGTCATCGGCGCGCGCAACGAGGAACAGTTGAAGCAGAACCTCGGCGCGGTGGGCTGGAATCTCACGCCCGAGCAGGTCGCGAAGCTCGATGCAGCGAGCGCGGTGACGCCGGCGTACCCGTACTGGCACCAGCGCACGTTCGAACGCAATCCGTCGCCGGTGTGACGCGTCCCCTTCCACCTCCAGGAAAGCCCATGAAAGCCGTCGCCCTCACGCGTTACCTCCCCATCGACGACCCGCAGTCGCTCGTCGATGTCGAACTGCCCGACCCCGCCGCGCCGACCGGCTTCGACGTGCTCGTGCGCGTCGACGCCGTATCGGTGAATCCGGTCGACACGAAAGTGCGCGCGCCCAAACCGCAGGTCGAAACGCAGCCGAAGGTGCTCGGTTACGACGCAGCTGGCATCGTCGAAGCCGTCGGCGACAAGGCGAGCGGCTTCAAGCCCGGCGATCGCGTGTATTACGCCGGCGACATCACGCGCCCGGGCAGCAACGCGCAGCTGCAGCTGGTCGATTCGCGCATCGTTGCGATCGCACCGAAGACGCTCGACGCCGCGCAGGCCGCCGCATTGCCGCTCACCGCGCTGACCGCGTGGGAGCTGCTGTTCCAGCGCATGCCGTTCGACAGCGAGCACGGCGGCAAGGGCAAGTCGCTGCTGATCATCGCCGGCGCCGGTGGCGTCGGTTCCATCGCGATCCAGCTCGCGCGTCGCGCCGGCTTCACCGTGATCGCCACCGCATCGCGCGAAGACACCATCGCGTGGTGCCGCGAACTCGGCGCGCATCACGTCATCGATCATCGCAAGCCGCTGCATCCGCAGCTGAAGGCGCTGGGTTTCCAGACCGTCGACGCCGCGCTGAACCTGTACGACACGAACCATTATTGGGACGAACTCGGCGAGATCCTTGCACCGCAAGGCCATGTCGGCTTGATCGTCGAACCGAAGGAGCCGGTGCGCCTGGGCGATCCGTACAAGTTCAAGTGCATCGGCATCCACTGGGAAATGATGTTCGGCCGTCCGCGCTTCCAGACGCCCGACATGGACGAACAGGGCCGCATCCTCGCGCGCGTCGCCGCGCTGATCGATTCGGGCGAACTGCGCGGAACGCATCGCGACACGTTGTCGCCGATCAACGCGCAGAACCTGCGTGAGGCGCATCGTCGGCTGGAGTCGGGCGCGACGATCGGGAAGCTGGTGCTGTCGGGGTGGTAGTGGCCTGACCGCGCGTCGCGCGTAACTGCGGACGCTCTTGTAGCCCGGGTAAGCGAAGCGCACCCGGGTTGGAGAAGGGGTCGCGTCCCGGGTGCGCTTCGCTTACCCGGGCTACAGAAGCGCGGCGCTTTTGAAGAGCTCACGGGAAAGCGTGGAAAAGCGGCGGGAGATCGCAACGATTACCCGAATCGTTCCAACACCTCACGCACACCCGCACGATAACTTCCACCGAACAGATTCAGATGATTGAGAAGGTGGTAGAGGTTGTAGACCGGCGCGCGTTCGCGCCAGTCGCTCGCCACGACCGCATGCGCGCCGTACGCGCGCCAGAACGCGTCGGGTGGCGAGCCGAACAGCGTCAGCATCGCGAGCTCCGACTCGGGCCATCCGTAGTGCACCGCACCCGCATCGATCAGCGCGGGCGAACCGTCGGCACAGCAATGCAGATTGCCCATCCACAGATCGCCGTGCAGCAGCGACGCCCGCTGCGGCGGGATCAGTTCGCGCAGTCGCGAACACACGCGCTCCACCGCATCGACGTCATCGCTGGGCAGATGCCCGCCATCCAGCGCGCGCCGCGCCTGCGGCAGCAGGCGATGCTCGGCGAAGAACGCCCAGCCGTCGTCCGTCCATGCGTTCGACTGCGGCGTGGGGCCGCAATAACCGTCGCGCTTGAAACCAAAGCGCGCATTGCGCAGCGCATGCTGCGCGGCCAGGCCTTCGCCGGCGATCGTCCAGAAGCGTTCCTTCTGCACGCCTTCGCCGAGATCCTCCAGCACCAGCCGCTCGGGTTCCAGCGCGAGCACACGCGGGACACGCATTGCACCGGCGGCGGCGAGCGTCGCCAGTCCCGTCGCCTCGGCGGTGAAGAAATCCGCGGGCGCGCCGGGCCAGCGCTTCACGACCACCGCGAGGTTGCGGTACGTCGTGCGTTCGATCTGCTGGCGGCCCGCGCTCATGCGCGCGACGTCACGCGGCCTGCGCGTCGTCGCGACGATCGCGCTTGAGCACCGCCACCGGCTCGGCCCACGCATTGCCGCCGCGGCGCTTGCTCGTCGCCAGCACCAGGTCGGACGGCTCGAACACGTTGAGGTTGTGCGTGATCGGCGTGGTCAGGATGTACTGCGCGTCGGTCGAGCGCAGGAAGCGGCCGACCTTCTCGATGTTGAACACGTCCAGGTGCGCGAACGGTTCGTCGATGAACACGAAACCGCCCGGCTGGTCCTCGTCGCGCAGCAGGCCGACGAGCAGCAGCAACGACTTCATCACCTGCTGGCCGCCCGACGCCTCGCCGTCGTCCAGGCCGATCCAGCCCTTGCGGTCGAAGTCGAACTTCACGGTCAACCCGGCCTGTGCGAGCGCGACGTCCTCGTTCACCAGTTCGGGCATCTCGACGTCCACGCCGATGCCGGCGAGTTCGCCCAGTGCCGCGAGGTTCTTCTTGTAGCGACGCACCGTCGCGCGCAGCACGTTGATGTATGCGCCGCGCGCTTCTTCGGTGATGCGACGCGCGCGATGCAGGTGCGCCTCGCGCTTGCCGATGGTCGATTCCAGCCCGTCGTGATCGGCGGCGAACTTGTCACGAAGCGCGATGCAGCCGTCGTCCTCGATGTATCCGCCGCGTTGCAGGCGTTCGTCGATGCGTTCGAGTTCGCGACGCACCGCGCCGGCGCTTTCGTACTCCTCGCGCGCCTGGTGCAACGCGTCGGCGCTGCGCCACGCGGCCGGCATCAACGCGCGCTTGCGACGGAACTCGACGATGCGCGCCACCAGCTGCTGGCGTTCCTGCGCGATCTGCTGCGCGCGTTCGCGCACTTCATTCTCCAGCGAACGGATCTCGCCCGCGCGCGTGGCGTCGGCGATGCTCTCGGCCTTGTCTTCGGCTTCCAGGCCGTCCAGTCGCGAACGCGCATCCGACAGCGCGATCGCCGCCTGCTGCGCGGCCTGCGCCATCGCGGGCAGGCGTTCGGCGGCGTCGGCGAATTCCGCCGCGCGCGTCACCAGTTCCTGTCCGGCATCCAGGCCCAGCAGTCGCGCCTGTTCGGCGTCGACACGCTTGCCCAGCTCGCTCAGTTCGTCTTCGCGGGCGTGCGCACGCTGCTGGATCTCGATCTGTTCGGCGCGCAATTCGTCCAGACGCGCCTGTCGCGCGCCCGTGCCGAAATGCGGCGCGCCACCGCCGATATGGCGACCGCCGCGATGTTCGCGCAGGTAGCCCTTCAGCGTGATCCAGTCCTGTCCCTTCGGCAGGCGACGGCCGTCCTCGATGTCCTCGACGCGCTGGATCTTGTCGAGCTGCCTGGGCAACCACGCGGGCGGCTCGGCGGAGAACTTCACCACTTCCAGCAGCGAGCCCTTCGTCGCCTTTTCCACCGGCGTGCGGTTGGATACGACGAAGTGGCGGTACTGCATCTTCTCGCCGAGCTTCCACGCCGCGCCTTCATCGCGCGGGTTTTCCAGCACGATGAGATGGCGATATGGCGCGAGCACGGCTTCGACGGCGACCGACCACTTCGGATCGACGATGTCGACCAGCTCGGTGAGCACGCGATGTTCGATGCCCGCGTTGTCGAGCGCGGTGCGGAAATCGCGCTCGAACGGCTCGACGATGCGGCCGCCGCCGCTGAGCGCGGCAACCTGCGCGGCGATTTCACCGGTGCGATTGCGATCGCGCTCGGCTTCCAGCTTGAGTTCGGCCTGACGGCGACGGCCTTCCTCGACGCGGCGGCTGAGCGCCTCCACGTCGACGGCACCGCGCTGCGCCTGCACGCGCGCGAGTTCGTCGCGACGACGCACGAGCATCTCGGCATCGCGTGCGTGATCGCGCGCGGTGGTGAATTCGGTTTCGCAGGCACGCACATCGGCGCGTGCGCGCTCGATCGCCGCGCGCAGGTCGTCGCGCTGGCCCACGGCGTTGTGCTCGCGCGTGCGCAGGTTTTCGAACACGCGCTCGCGTTCGCGCAGCGCGCGGCGCAGGCCGGTGAGGCGCGGACGCGCGCCTTCCAGCGTCGCGCGCAGGTCGGCCAGTTCGATCTTCGGCGCGATTTCCGCCTGCAGTCGCTGACGCTGGTTGCGCAGCGCCTGGCCCTCCTCGAACGAACGCACGTCCACGCGGGCGGATTCGAGCTTGAAATGCAGCTCGCCCAGGCCGTGGCGCAGCTGCTCGATTTCCTTCTCGACGTCCATCTGTTCGGACTTGGCGCGCTGGTAATCGTCCAGCACGGCCTTGTCCTCGAACACGTCGAACACCAGCTGCAGCAATTCGCGCGGCGAAAGCTGGCACAGCTTGTCGGTCGCGCCCTGCTCCAGCGTGAGCACGCGGCAGATGGCGCGCGTGAGGCCGGCCCCGGCGAGGCGCACGCGGTAATCGCGCACGCCGAGCCATTCGCCGCCCTGCTCGATCTGTTCGACCGGCACGTCGCCGGCGAGGATCTGGTAATCGCGCGACCAGTCGCCGCCGCGCTTGCGGATGCGGCATGCAAGCGTGACGGTCTCGTCCTTGATCGGGAAGAACGGGCGGCCGCCGCGGCGGTCCGGGCGATTGCTCACCACCGCGCGCAGCCATGCCTGGCCCTTGCCGTTGTGGCGCAGGTAGGTCTTGTAGTCGCGCGCGGTCTCGCGGTCTTCGATCGCAAGCAGCGTACGAAGCGCGTCGAGCAGCGTCGTCTTGCCCGAACCGTTCGGACCGACGACGGTGATGACCGAGGCGTCGAGCGGCAGCTGGAAACGCTGCCAGTAATCCCAGTGCACGACTTCCAGGCTGCGGAACTCAAACATCGGCCTGCGCCTCTTCGGTGGTTTCGTTCTCGTCGATCGCGTCGTACGCGTCGTACGCGTCGTCGTCGATGCGGTCGGCGTTCGCCGCCTGCGTCGCACGCGCCTGCTCGACGACGAACGACAGCGCGCCGTCCATCACGCGGCTGGCGATGCGTTCGTAGTCGAAGGCGAGATCAAGCAGCGGGCCTTCGGCGATGCGCTCCTTGCGTCGCACGATGAACCCATGGCGCTGCAATGCGCCCAGCGACAGATTGATGCGGAACTTGCCGCCGAGCTTGTCGCCGAAGTCGGCGATGAGCGTGCGTTCGTTGATCGGTTCGACCATGTCCTGCCCGACCGGCACTGGCTTGAGTTCGGCGAACATCTGCTCCTGGTCCTGCTGGCGCTCGCTTTCCTGCCGCGCGATCTGGCGCTGGCGTTTGGGCAGCACCAGCAGCGACCACAGCACGACCAGCAGCGCGAGCGCATCGCGGTCCAGTTGCAGGTTGCTCGCGGCCCATGCGCGTGCGCTGCCGAAGACGTCGTTCTCCTGCGAGCGCGCCACGCCGACGGCGACGTGCGCGGCGAAGGGATGCTCGAGCAGGCGCAGGCCGGCGCCGGCGAGGCGACGATCGAGTTCGTCGCGCAGCTCGGCGTCGACCAGGACCTGGCGCACCGCATGGTCGTCGCGCGGCAGCCAGCGCTCGGCGAGCAGGCGGGCGATGAGGGTGGCGGTGGGGTCGCTCATTGGGATTCCGTGGGTGTTGCGGTTTTCTTCTTGCGCTTGGGTTTGGCCGTCTCCGCTTGCTCGTCATCCCGGCGAAGGCCGGGATCCAGGCTGACGACATCGGACGTCGCGGACGATTCAGGCGCTACGGGCCTGGGTCCCGGCTTTCGCCGGGATGACGGTTTTTTGATCCTCGGCGCCGCGCCGCGCCCCTCTTCGACGATGCCTTCGTTGTTCGCGTCGGACTCGACGTCGCGCGACTGCGCCTCGACGTCGTCATCCGCCTTCGCCGTCAACCACGCCCGGCTCATGTACGCCACGCCCGCGCGATTGACCGGTTCGAACTGCGTGCCGACCTTCCAGCGCAGGGGCAGCTGCGCGATCGACGCGCTGACGCCGTTGCGATTCTCCGCGCCCGGGTCGCCGATCAACCCCAGCAGCGACAACCGGTACGCACTGACCGCGAAGCCGTCCTGCGGCACCCAGTCCGACAGCGCGGTGTCGGCATCGCGTTCCAGCGACGCCAGCTGCGACAGCCACTGCTCGGCGTGCACGTAATCCTGTTCGGCGACGGGCGCCTGCGTGTCGTCGGGAGCGTCCTGCGCGGGCGGGAGCGAGGCGTCTTCCTGCGCTTCGCGTTCGCGTTCGACCAGTTCGTATTCGGCGACGTCCAGCGCGATCGGCGCCAGCATGAAGGCCGGCGCGACCACGCGCGCGAGCACGTCGTCGGCCAGCGCGGCGAGCGCGTCGCCATCGAGCCCGCGCAGGTAACGGTTCACGTCGGAGGACGACAGACCGCTTGCGCCGATATGCACGCGATGGCGGTCGAGCTGGTTCAGCGCACGCTGGAACACCGACGCCTGGCGCAGCATCGAACTCTGCGCGCGGCCGATCTGCTGCGCGACGCGATGCGTGGCGGCGTCGAGTTCTTCGTCGGCCGCGATTTCCTTGACGATCGCGGTGCCCTTCTCCACCCATTGCCACACCTGCTGCAAGGTGCCGGCGGCGCGCTGGATGCGGTGCTCGGAGCCGCTGAGCACGGCCTGGTCGAAGTCCTCGCGGTATTCGTTGAGGCGCGAGAGCAGGTGCTGCAGGTCATCGCCGCGCACGCGCCCGACCGCCTGGCCGGCGGCGAGCTGCGCGGTGACGTAGGCCAGTTCGTCGCCTTCGCGATTGAACTGCAGCAGCAGGCCGATCGCCGACAGCGCCTGCCGCCCGACCGGGCTGATGCGATAGCGCTGCGTGTCGTTGTCCCAGCGCAGCAGGTCGTTCTCGCGCAGGCGGCCCAGGACCGTGTCGAACTTCACCGGGTCCAGGTAGGCGAAGTGGTCGCGCAGCTCCTGCGGGCTCCAGTCCGGCGCGGCGCCGCGCTCGCCGATCGCGCGCAGCACCAGCAGCCGCACCATCACGCTCTCCTCGCCGCCGTGGAACAGGGTCGAGAAGGCGCGCAGTAGGTCGCGGGCGGACAGCAGCGGATGCAGGTCGGGCAGGTCGCCCGCGACGATGCCGTCGCGGAGGTAGTCCTGCAGGGGTGCGGAAGCGTCGTCCATACCGGACCGGAAACTACGGGTGGGCCATGTTCGGCGAGGCCCGGGCCCGAGACAACTCTTGCGCTGCGGCCGCTTTTGCGCAGTGGGGACGGCGTTCGTCGGGAGGCTCGCCAGCGTCGATCCCGGGGGCGGACGTTCGTCGTATCCAGGAGGGCCGGCACCCCGCCGACCCGTCGATCAGGAGTGGACGAATGAAACGATTCCTTGCCGTGTTCCTGGGCTCCCCCGCCTCCATGGACGCCTGGAAGGCCCTGCCCGAGTCCGAACGCAACCGCCGCGAAGCCGACGGCATGAAGGCCTGGGGCGACTGGGTCCGCAAGCACGAGGCCGCGTTCGTCGACCACGGCTCCCCGCTGGGGAAGACCAAGCGCATCGCCGCCAAGGGCATCGGCGACGTGCGCAACGAGCTGGCCGCCTGGACGGTGGTCGAGGCCGAATCGCACGACGCGGCGGCCAGCATGTTCGAAGGCCATCCGCACTTCTCCATCTTCCCCGGCGATGCGGTGGAAGTGATGGAGTGCCTGCCGATGCCGGAGGGGTGAGGCGAGCCGCTACGCGGGCACTGCCGCGTGGCTTGCCGAACGCCCGGCCACAGATGGCCGGGCCGGGCGCTCCGGAGCTGACAGCGTGACGCCATGGATGGCAGTGGTGCGCTCATCGCTGAGAAGCTGCATCGGTACCTGCCACGCACCGCCACGGGCCGCCAGAGACCACGGAGTGCCCTGCCCCGGGTGCACTTCGCTTACCCGGGCTACAAAAGCAGGCGTTCGCCCACTCGTCGCGTCCGGCTTGAAGCCGCCCCGCTTTCCCGGCATCGTGCCGGCTTCCGTACGCCAGCGTACATATCGACGAATCCCGCCGATGACGGCCGCCAGCCCCCTGAGTTTCGATCCCGCCGCGACGCGCGAAATCGAACCGCACCCGCTCTACCCGCACCTCTTCGCGCCCCTGGACCTGGGCTTCTGCACGCTGCCCAACCGGGTGCTGATGGGCTCCATGCACACGGGGCTGGAGGACAAGGCGGCGGACTTCCCGAAGCTCGCCGCCTACTTCGCCGAACGCGCGGCCGGTGGCGTCGGGCTGATCGTCACCGGCGGGTTTTCGCCGAACCTCGCCGGCTGGCTCAAGCCGTTCGGCGGGACGATGCGCTTCCCCTGGGAAGTGCGCCGCCACCGGCAGGTCACCGGCGCGGTGCACGCACATGGCGGGCGCATCTGCCTGCAGATCCTCCACGCCGGCCGTTACGGCTACAGCCCGCTGCAGGTGGCGCCGAGCCGGCTCAAGGCGCCGATCAACCCGTTCACCCCGCGTGCCCTGTCGGCCGGCGGCGTGGAGCGGCAGATCCGGGCGTTCGTCCGCAGCGCCACGATGGCGCGCGAAGCCGGCTACGACGGCGTCGAGGTCATGGGCTCGGAGGGCTACCTGCTCAACCAGTTCACCGCGCCGCGCACCAACAAGCGCCGCGATGCCTGGGGCGGCGATGCCGGCAAGCGCATGCGCTTCGCGGTGGAGATCGTCCGCCGCATCCGCGAGGCCTGCGGGCCGGACTTCATCATCGTCTACCGGCTCTCGATGCTCGACCTGGTCGACGACGGCTTGGCGTGGGACGAGGTCGTGCAGCAGGCCCTCGCCATCGAGGCCGCCGGCGCGACGCTGATCAACACCGGCATCGGCTGGCACGAGGCGCGTGTGCCGACCATCGCCACGTCCGTGCCGCGCGCGGCCTTCACCGGGATCACCGCGCGCCTGAAGCCGCACGTCGGCGTGCCGCTGGTGACGACCAACCGCATCAACATGCCCGAGGTCGCCGAAGGCGTGCTCGCGCGCGGCGAGGCCGACATGGTCTCGATGGCGCGGCCGCTGCTGGCCGACCCGCAGTGGGTCAACAAGGCCCGCGAGCGTCGCGCGCTCGACATCAATACGTGTATCGCGTGCAACCAGGCGTGCCTGGACCACGTGTTCGAGAACAAGACGGCGAGCTGCCTGGTGAACCCGCGTGCCTGCGCGGAGACCGAACTCAACTACGTGCCGACGTCCGCTCCCAAGCGCATCGCCGTGGTCGGCGCCGGCCCGGCCGGGCTCGCGGCCGCGACGGTCGCCGCCGAGCGCGGACATCGCGTGACGCTGTTCGAGGCCACCGGCGAGATCGGCGGGCAGTTCAACCTCGCCAAGCGCATCCCCGGCAAGGAGGAGTTCCACGAAACGCTGCGCTACTTCGGCCGGAAGCTGGAGCAGACCGGCGTCGACGTACGCCTGGGCACGTACGCCGACGCCGCAACGCTGGCGGGCTTCGATGCCGTGGTGCTGTCGACCGGCATCCGCCCGCGCGAGGTGGACTTCCCGGGCGCGGACCACGCGAAGGTCGTCAGCTATCTCGACGTCCTCAGCGGGCGCGTCGTGCCGGGCCGGAAGGTCGCGGTGGTCGGCGCGGGCGGCATCGGGTTCGACGTGGCCGAATTCCTGGTCGAACGCGGCCCCAGCGCCGCTCTCGATCCCGCCCGCTGGCGTGCCGAATGGGGCGTCGACCTGGGCTACGACGGCAACCGCGGCGGCCTGACGGCGCCGGCGCCCGAAGCGCCCGCGCGCGAGGTCTGGCTGCTGCAGCGCTCCGCCGGCCGACCCGGCGCGCGCCTGGGCAAGACGACGGGCTGGATCCACCGCGCCACGCTCAAGGCGAAGAAGGTCCGGATGCTCGGCGGCGTGGAATACCTCGGCGTCGACGACGAGGGCTTCCACGTGCGCGTGGATGGCAGCGAGCAGGTGCTGGACGTGGACCACGTGGTGATCTGCGCCGGCCAGGAGCCCTTCAAACCGCTGGCGGCGGAACTGGCGACGCTGGGCGCGACGGTGCACGTGATCGGCGGTGCGGACGTCGCCGCGGAGCTGGACGCGAAGCGCGCCATCGCCCAGGGAAGCCGCATCGCGGCCGCTTTGTGACGAAATGCGCAGCCCTTGCGGGATAAGGGCTGCAGGGGTGTTGCGGGCCTCCTGACGCAGCCCGCTTCCACTCTCGCCCTGGCCTCCCCGCTTCGAAGCTGAACAGGCGTTCGGGAATTTGGTGGCCGGAAGGTGCGGCCGAATCCCGTTTCGATACAAAGAGTTGCGATCGGCCGGAGGAATTTCCAGCCGGATCGCAGAGGCCCGGTCAAGCCCCCTGTATTCACCCGGTGTTTATCTTGGCGCCGCTACCTTGCGCCAACTTTTTCGGCCACCCCTCTTGGTGGCGACCCTCGCCGGCCGCGCATCCCAGCTTTCGCGCGGATTTGGTGAATGGGCAAAAGCGCGCCGCAGAGTGCGCTGCCCTCCCCAGTACGCCATGCCGGTTCGTGCCGTGGCCCGCCTCCTTCCTGGAAGCGGCCACGAAGCGGACGGGCGCAACGGAGCAAGGAGTTATTAGATGAAACTGGCTTGGATCCTGTGGCTGGCCTCCGTGCTTCCGCCACAAACCGCCGACTCGCTGTGCCTGAGCACCACCGTCTACCTGGAAGCGCGCGACCAGTCGGTCCGCGGCCAGAAGGCGGTCGCCGAGGTCGCCCTGCGTCGCCGCGACAGCGGGCTGTGGGGCAACACCGTCTGCGACGTGGTGACCGCGCGCAAGCAGTTCGCCCCCACCCTGGTGTCGCCGGGCACGCGCCTGAGCAACACCGACGCCTGGGCCGAGGCCGTCACCATCGCCCTCGACGCCGAACGCAACTGGGCGCTGCCGCCCGGCGAGCGCAAGGAAATCGTGCCCGGCGCGAGCCACTTCGCCGCGCACGCGATCGCCAGCCCGTCGTGGCGCACCGCGTACCAGGTGGCGACGATCGGCGACCACACCTTCTATAAGGTGCAATCGCTCAAGCCGCGTCGCTCCTGACGCGGCTTAAGCGCACGCCCGCGACTATTTCGCGCGTGCGCCCCGGACAATGATCTGTTGCATGCGGCGGCGTTGAGCCGCCCTCGCCGCGTCGGCGATAGTGTCGGGATCCGCTGTCCCACGAAGGATTCCGCATGAAGCTCTACACCAAGCCCGGCGCGTGCTCGACCGCCGACCACATCGCGCTGCAGTGGACGGGCCAGCCGTTCCAGCTGGAGATCCTCGACAAGGATTCGATGAAGGCGCCCGCCTTCCTCGCGATCAATCCGGCCGGCGCCGTGCCGGCGGTGGTCGACGGCGATTTCGTGCTGACGCAGAACGCCGCGATCATGGGCTACATCGCCGACTCCTTCCCCGAGGCCGGCCTCGCCGGCGACGGCAGCCCGCGCCAGCGCGCCGAGGCCGCCCGCTGGCTGGCGTTCGTCAACTCCGACCTGCATCCGGCCTTCAAGCCGCTGTTCGGCCCGGGCGCCTTCATCGGCGACGAGAGCCAGTACGAGGCCGTGAAGGTCGCCGCCCGCAAGCGCCTGCGTGCCCTGTTCGAGACGGCCGACCGCCAGCTCGCGGGCAAGCAGTGGATCGCCGGCTTCCGCAGCTACGCCGACCCGTACCTCTACATCACGCTGCGCTGGGCGCAGGGCCTGGGCATCGACCTGACGGGCCTGGACCACCTGGCCGCGTTCAAGGCCCGCATGGAAGCCGACCCGGCGGTGCAAAAGGCACTGAAGATCGAAGGCCTCGCGTAAACGACGCGACGGCACGAACGCACGAAGGCGGCTCCGGCCGCCTTCGTGCTTCTGGGAACGCGGGCCGCCTCAGGCTTGCGCGAGCGTCCGGAAGCGGCGCTCCATCTCGGCGGCGAAGGCCGAGTCGCGCGCCTTCGACAACGCCGTGCTGAAGTCCGGCAGCAATGCGACCAGCTCACCCACGTCGGTGCAGCGCTCGACCTTCAACTGAAGGAAGTAACCGCGCAGGCCCAGGTGCTCGCGCACGGTGTCCGACATCAATGTGTACAGCGCCGAATAGCCCGACGCCGCGGCGGACGATACGGCAGCCGCGGGCGCCCCGAAGACCGGCACGTTGCCTTCCGTCGGCGGTGCGGGTGCGGGACGCGCGGAATCGCGGATCGTCGCGGCGGCAGCGGCGGCGAGGCTTTGCGGGACGGCGATCAGCCCCAGCGTTTCCAGCTGCTGGAGCGCATCGTCCGGCGATTTCAGCCCGGCCATCACGCCGCGCAGCTGCGCGACGTTGCGCTGCCCGTCCACCATCAGCAGGATCGACCGCAGCCCGTTGGGCAGCTTCAGCGCGCGACTGAGGATCTCGTCGCGGCCGGCTTCGGTCTTGTTCGGCACTTCGTCGTCGCGCATGGTTCCCCCCGGACCATTGGCTGCGAAAGCCGCCCGACTATGCCACGGTTGCCGGCGGCCTGCGCGGACGGCGGTCAAGGCTACAGAGCGCCGCGACTTTGCCGATCTTGGCGCCAAGGCGGGTCGCGCCGGCTGCCGTGCGGCGTTCGACATCGACCGGACCACACCGCGCGCATCGCGCCTTCGCGCACGATCGACTGCAAATCACGCGACATCACGCAACACACATCGTGTCGGTGCGCATGCGATGCGCGCTGCGTTCTTTCCGATACGACTGTCGCCATGACGTTCCTTCATTTCGGGCGTCGAAAGGCGCGTGCCCTACTGTGCCGCCCTCACACCACGTTTCCCGCATGCGCAACGTCGCACCTCTGGCCATGGCGATCGCCCTGGCACTCGCTCCAGCAATCCTCTTCGCGCAGACCACCGACAACGGCAAGACGCTCGACGCCGTGGTCGTCACCGGTTCCAACATCAAGCGCACCGACGCCGAAGGGCCGAGCCCGGTGCAGGTGATCGATCGCGTGCAGTTGGAACAGTCCGGCAAGCAGACCGTCGCCGACGTGCTGCGTTCGATCTCCGCCAACACCGGCAACGCGTACAACGAGACGTACAACAACGGATGGGCGTCGGGCGCGGCGGGCATCGGCCTGCGCGGCCTGTCGCAGAAGAACACGCTGGTGCTGCTCAACGGCAGACGCCTCGCGAACTACGGCTTTCCGCAGGGCGGGCTGTCGGACACCTTCGTCAACCTCAACGCGCTGCCGCTGGTCGCGGTGGAACGCATCGAAGTGCTGAAGGACGGCGCGTCGGCCGTGTACGGCTCCGACGCGGTCGCCGGCGTGGTCAACATCATCACGCGCCAGAACGCGAGCGGACTGGAGATCGGCGCCGACGTCGGCACCTCCACCGAAGGCGGTGCGGACCAGCATCACGTCACGCTCGTCGGCGGCACGGGCGATCTCGACGCGGATCGCTACAACGTGCTGTACAGCTTCGAGTACTTCAAGCGCGATCGCCTCGACCAGGACGAACGCGACCTGACGAAGTCGGGCATCTACAGCGACCAGCCCGGCGGCCGATGGAACGGCTGGTCGGCGAAGGGCGCACGTCTGCTCGGCGCGAACGGCGCATCGATCCCGTTGCTCGACGCCAACGGCAACTGCCCGGACGGCACGGTGCTCACCGCCAGCGCGCCGATCGACGGCCGCGCCGGCAACACCTGCGCGTTCAACCTCGCGCCGTACACGACGCTGATCCCCGGCACCGAGCGCTACCAGGCGTACGTCGCCGGCACGTACCGCATCACCGACGACGTCGAGGCGTTCGGCGAAGCGCTTTACAGCTACATCCGCGGCGATTCGATCTTCGGCTCCAGCCCGTACTTCACGCTGGAAAGCGGCCGCTTCGCGCTCAACGCCGACTCCGGCCTGGCCGAACCGGTCCCGGCCGTGCTGCCCGCCGGCAATCCGTACAACCCGACGGGCGTCGATACGCCGATCGAATACACGTTCTTCAACCTCGGCCAGTCCAACAAGATCAACACTTCGCGTTTCTACCGCGTGCTCGGCGGCGTGCGCGGCCGCACCGAACGCTGGGATTGGGAAACCGGCGTGTTCACCTCGCGCAGCACCGAGCGCGAGACCGTCACCGCCGGTTTCGCGAACCGCTTCGGCCTTGCCGCGGCGCTGCGGGATGGCACCTACAACCTGCTCGACCCGTCGGCTACGCCGCAGTCGGTGCTCGACTCGATCAACCTGAGCACGGTGCGTCCGGCCGAATCCGAGCTCAACGGCGTGGACTTCAAGTTCAGCGGCAACCTCTTCGACCTGCCGGCCGGCAGCGTCGGCTTCGCCGCGGGGGCGGAATGGCGACAGGAGAAGCTGCAGTCGACCAATCCGTGGCAGATCGACGCGGGACTTCAGATCCGTCCTGCGATCGCGGAAGTCGACGGCAAGCGCGACGTGAGCGCGTTGTACGCCGAGTTCAACGTGCCCGTCGCGACCGGTCTGGAATTGCAACTGGCCGGACGCGGCGACTATTACAGCGACTTCGGCGATGCGTTCTCGCCCAAGGCAAGCTTGCGCTGGCAACCGCTGGACTGGCTGCTCGTGCGCGCCGCGGCGTCGCGCGGTTTCCGCGCGCCGTCGCTGTCGGAGAACGCGAACAGCACCAACATCTCGTACGGCGCCGTCGTCGATCCCTACGATCCCGACCTGCCGAACTCCACGCAGCGCCCGACGTTCTTCACCGTCGGCAACAGCGACCTGGATCCGGAACGCACGCGCAGCTACAACCTCGGCTTCGTGGTGTCGCCGCTGGCCGACACCAGCATCAGCGTCGACTACTACCGCATCAAGCTCGACAACCTGATCGGCACCAGCAACACCACCGCCATCGTCAATCGCAACGATCCAGCCGACGTGATCCGCGACGCCGACGGCAAGCTCGTCGCGATCTACAACCGCTACCAGAACCTGAGCGAGCTTCAGACCAGCGGCTTCGATGTCGAACTGAGCCACCGCTGGCGCACGGCGTCGGCAGGCGACTTCAACCTGTCGAGCGTGTACACGCACGTGCTGGAGTACAAGCGACCGGCGACCGTCGGCGGCCCCAGCGTGGACTACGCGGGCAGCAACCTCGGCCCCGCGCTGCCGCGCAACAAGGCGACGACGACGCTGGGCTGGGATGTCGGCGAGGTGAGCACCAGCCTCACCTGGTACTACACCGGCGGCTACGACCAGCGCACCGTCACCGGCGCGAACATCCCGACGCGCGTCGACGCAGGCAACCAGTTCGACCTGTACTTCGGTTACAAGGGCTTCGAAGGCTGGACGCTGTTCGCGAAGGTGCAGAACGTGTTCGACGAGGAGCCGCCGTACGATCCGGCCGGTTTCGCCGGCCTGCGCGTGCCGTACGAGATCACGCAGTACGACCTGCGCGGCCGTTACGTGACGGTGGGTTTCGACTACAGGTTCTGACGCATCGCGCCGGTCGCGCAGCGACGCCCGCATCGTGCACGCGATGCGGGCGTTCTTGTGCGGCGGTTCCTACCGCGATTCCAGCGCCGCGATCACGCGCTCGAGCACCTGCGCGGGCGAGCCGTCGGTCTGCACGGCGATCACGTCGGGCTCGAAGGTCGGGATCTGCAACGCCTCGAACTGGCTCGCCAGCAAGGTGGCGGACATGAAATGGTCGGTGCGCGCGGCCAGTCGCGCCGCGATGGCCGCGGGCGCCGCATGCAGGAAGACGAAGCGGATCGCAACGCCGCTGTCGCGCAGGCGTTGCCGATGCACCGCGCGCAGTCCGGAGAACGCCAGCACCGTCGACCTGCCCCGCTCCGCATGACGTTGCAGTTCGCGCGCAAGCGCGGCGACCCAGGGTTCGCGTTGTTCGTCGGTGAGCGCGATGCCGGCCTGCATCTGCGCGCGTGCGTCGATCGAATGAAAATCGTCGGCGTCGAGGAAGTCGTAGTCGTAATGCCCGGCGAGCCCGAGCGCGACCGTCGTCTTGCCGCTGCCGGACACGCCGGTGACGACGATGGCGTTCGGTTCGACGCGGGCGGGCTCATTGCGCATGCGTCGAGCTTAGTACGGAACCTGCCACGATAAGGAAAAAGGCCGCGCGATGCGCGGCCTTTCCGGTGCTGCGTGACGCTGCGGTCAGACACTCAGCGCTGGTCGATCGCCACGTACTCGCGATCTTCGGGACCGGTGTAGTTCGCGCTCGGGCGGATGATCTTGCCGTCCTCGCGCTGCTCGATCACGTGCGCGCTCCAGCCGGTGGTACGCGCGATGACGAACAGCGGCGTGAACATCGGCGTCGGGATGCCCATCATGTGATAGGCCGACGCGCTGTACCAGTCGAGGTTCGGGAACATCTTCTTGGTGTCCATCATCAGGTTCTCGATGCGCTCGGACACGTCGAACAGCGTCTTGTTGCCGCCGTCGTCGCAAAGCTTGCGCGAGAGTTCCTTGATGATCGGGTTGCGCGGATCGCCGATGGTGTACACCGGGTGGCCGAAGCCGATGATGATTTCCTTCCTCTCCATGCGCGCGCGGACGTCGGCCTCGGCGTCGTCGGCCGAACCGTAGCGCGCGATGATGTCCATCGCCACTTCGTTCGCGCCGCCGTGCTTGGGGCCGCGCAGCGCGCCGATCGCGCCGGTGATGCACGAATGCAGGTCCGAACCGGTGCCGGCAATCACGCGCGCGGTGAAGGTGGACGCGTTGAATTCGTGTTCGGCGTACAGGATCAGCGACTTGTCGAGCGAGTCCGCGTGCAGCTGCGAGGGCTCTTCGCCGTGCAGCAGGTGCAGGAAGTGCGCGGCGACCGAATCGTCATCGGTTTCCACGTCGATGCGACGGCCGTTGCGGGTGAAGTGCCACCAGTACAGCAGCATCGAGCCGAAGCTGGCGATGAGCTTGTCGGCGATGTCGCGCGCTTCCGACGCCGGATGACCCTCCCGCTCCGGCAGCACGGTGCCGAGCACGGAGCAGCCGGTGCGAAGCACGTCCATCGGATGCGCGTTGGCGGGCACCAGTTCCAGCGCTTCGGACACGATCGCCGGCAGGCCGCGCAGGCGCTTGAGCTTGGCCTTGTACTGCTTCAGCTGCGAGGCGGTCGGCAGCGCGCCGTGCACGAGCAGGTGCGCGACTTCCTCGAAGGTCGACTTCGTCGCCAGGTCGTGGATGTCGTAGCCGCGGTAATGCAGGTCGTTGCCGCTGCGGCCGACGGTGCACAGCGCGGTGTTGCCCGCGGCGGTGCCGCTCAGCGCGACGGATTTCTTGGCCTTGGGCAGGACCTGGGTGGTGTCGGTCATCGGGTTTCTCCTCGTGCGTGGTGCGGCCGGCATGTCCGGTCGGACCGGGGTGCGACGTTGACAGGATCAGAGGGTGACAGCGGGGATCGATTCGAACAAAGCCAGCCTGCGACGAACCGGTCGCAGCCGACCGTGGTGGGCCGGATCGCGCCCGCCACGGTCGCAGGGCGGACGGACGCGCCGGCGGAGATGGGGACAGGGGGACTCACGTCGAAGGCCCTGTACGCTCCGTCGGCCGACCCTTTCCTTACTTCTTGCCGCTGGCGAACAGCGCGTCGAGCTTGTCCTCGTAGGCGTGGTAGCCCAGGAAGTCGTACAGCTGCGCGCGCGTCTGGAGCGTGTCGACGATGTTCTTCTGCGTGCCGTCGCGGCGCACGGTCTCGTAGAAGTTCAGCGCCGCCTTGTTCATCGCGCGATACGCGCCGCAGCAGTACAGCGCGATGTCGACGTTCGCATCGCGCAGCTCGTCGGTGGTGAAGAACGGCGTGGAGCCGAACTCGGTCAGGTTCGCCAGGATCGGCACCTTCACCGCGGCCTTGAACTTGCGGTAATCGTCGAGCGAATTCATCGCTTCGGGGAAGATCATGTCGGCGCCGGCTTCGACGTACGCGACGGCGCGCTCGATGGCGGCGTCCAGGCCTTCGGTCGCGGCGGCATCGGTGCGCGCCATGATCACGAAGCCCGCGTCGGTGCGGGCGTCGACGGCGGCCTTCACGCGGTCGACCATCTCCTCCTTCGGCACGACTTCCTTGCCAGGACGATGGCCGCAACGCTTCTGCCCGACCTGATCCTCCATGTGCACGGCGGCCACGCCGACGTTGATGAAGGAGCGGATCGTGCGCGCGATGTTGAACGCGCCGCCCCAGCCGGTGTCGATGTCGACCAGCAGCGGCATCTGGGTGGCATCCACGATCCGGCGGGCGTCGGTGAGGACGTCCTCCATCGTGCTGATGCCCAGGTCCGGCATGCCCAGCGAGTTGGCGGCGACGCCGCCGCCGGACAGGTAAAGCGCCTTGTAGCCGGTGCGCTTGGCCATCAGGCCGGCGTAGGCGGTGATGGCGCCCATCACCTGCAAGGGGGTTTCTTCGGAGAGCGCGGCGCGGAAACGGGCGCCGGCGGAGTTCGACTGGTTCATGGCGTCTCCTGGTGAGACGGACATTTTAGCCGACGGGGCGTGGCGGCCGGTTTGCCCTGCGCCTTCATCCCGTTGAAGCGGCGGCTTTCAGCCCCTCTCCCCTCGGGAGAGGGGTTGGGGTGAGGGGCAACGAAGGGGCGGCGTTGAAGGGCCGATGCGGGGCAGCGCTTCGCTGTTGCGTTTCGGAGATCAAGATGGGTTCCAGCTTTCGCTGGAATGACGGCATCAGGGCTGATGGGCTATGGGCCTGGGTCCCGGCCTTCGCCGGGATGACGATCAGGTGGTTAGCCCCTCTCCCCTCGGGAGAGGGGTTGGGGTGAGGGGCGACGAAGCGACGGCGTTGAAGGGCCGATGCGGGGCAGCGCTCCGCTGTTGCGTTTTGGAGATCAACATGGGCTCCAGCTTTCGCTGGAATGACGGCATCGGCGCTGATGGGCTACGGGCCTGGGTCCCGGCCTTCGCCGGGATGACGGCCAAGGCGCGGCACGTTAACAAGCGCGCGCGGGGACCTGCCCTCACCCACCCGCATCCGCTCCGCGCTCCAGCGCGCGCTTCACTTCCTCCAGCGCGCCCGGATCGTCCAGGGTCGACAGATCGCCCGGGTCGCGGCTTTCTGCCAGCGCCTGCAGGGAGCGCCGCAACAACTTGCCCGAACGCGTCTTCGGCAGCGCATTCACCACGTACACGCGTGCGGGTTTCGCGACGCCACCCAGCTGCTCGACCACGCGCTGCTGCATGCCGGCAGCCGCGTCGGACGCCGACTCGTCCTGCCGCTTGAGCGTCGCGAACACCACCGGCACCTGGCCTTTCAATTCGTCGTGCACGCCGATCACCGCCGCTTCGGCGACACTGGGATGCGTCGAACAGGACTCCTCGATCTCGCGCGTACCCAGGCGATGGCCGGCGACGTTGATGACGTCGTCCGTGCGGCCGAGGATGAACGTGTAGCCGTCCTCGTCGCGGATCGCCCAGTCCAGCGAGCTGTAAAGCAGTTCCTTGAAGTGGCTGAAATAGCTCGAGAGGAAGCGCGCGTCGTCGTTCCACACCGTCGTCAGGCAGCCCGGGGGCAGCGGCGGTTCGATCACCAGCACGCCCTTGGTTCCGGCCGGCACGTCTTCGCCGGTGACGTCGTCGATCACGCGCAGCCGGTAGCCCGGCGTCGGCAGGCCGGGCGAGCCGAACTTCACCGGTTTCAGGTCCAGGCCCGGCATCAGCGACAGCACCGGCCAGCCGGTTTCGGTCTGCCAGTAGTTGTCGATGATGGTCTTGCCGATGCCGTCGGTGATCCACTGCGCCGTCGGTTCGTCCAGCGGTTCGCCGGCGAGGAACAACCACTGCAGCTTCGACAGGTCGTGTTTCTTCAGGAACGAAGCGTCCTGCTTCTTCAGCACGCGGATGCCGGTGGGCGAGGAAAACATCGTGCGAACGCCGTACTGCTCGCAGATGCGCCACCACACGCCGGGATCGGGATTCGTCGGCAGGCCTTCGTACAGCACCGACGTCGCGCCGGCGATCAGCGGGCCATACACGTTGTAGGAGTGCCCCACCGCCCAGCCGACATCGGACGTGGAAAACATCACCTGCCCTGCGCGCACGTCGTAGATCGACCACATCGACAGCGCGAGCGCCACGGCATAACCGCCGACGTCGCGCTGCACGCCCTTGGGCTTTCCCGTGGTGCCGGAGGTGTAGAGCAGATAGCTCGGCTCGTTCGATTCGAGCCATTCGACGTCGACTTCCGCGCCGTCGTACTGCGCGCGCAGCGGTGCGTAATGTTCATCGCGCCCTTCGACCACGGCGTGACCGGGATCGAGTCCGCGCTCGACGATCAGCACCTTCGGCGGCGGCGATTTCGCGGCACTGCATGCGGCGTCGACGAGCGGCTTGTAGGGAATCACCTTGCCGCCGCGCATGCCGGCATCGGCGCAGATCAGCAGCTTCGGCGTGGCGTCGTCGATGCGCAGCGCAAGGTTGTGCGCGGCGAATCCGCCGAACACCACCGAATGCACCGCGCCGATGCGCGCGCAGGCGAGCATCGCGAACACCGCCTCGGCCATGTTCGGCATGTAGATGACGACGCGATCGCCGCGCCCGACGCCGAGCGCACGGAGGATGGCAGCGAAAGTATTCACTTCGCGATGCAGCTGGCGGTAGGTGATCTCGCGCGTGACGTCGGTTTCGCTGGAAATCGCAACGAGCGCGAGCTGGTCGGCACGCTCGGCCAGATGGCGATCGACGGCGTTGAAACATAGGTTGGTCTCGCCGCCGGCGAACCACTTGCGGAACGGCGGGTTCGAGTAATCGAGGATCGTTTCCGGCGCCTTGTTCCAGTGGATCGCCCTCGCCTGCTCGCCCCAGAACTCCTCGGGTTGCTCGATGGAGCGGCGATGGAAGTCTTCGTACTTCATGGCGATGCCTCCGACGACGATGTGTCGAGGCTAGCGCCGCGCAGGGAAGGAGCGCGTTACGACCTTGGTCGAAACCGCACGCCCGAAACGCAACGGGGCGGCCCTGAGGCCGCCCCGCGGTGCAACACGACTGCGCGATGGATCAGAGCAGGTGCGCGACGCCCGAACGCTCTTCTTCCAGCTCGGCCAGCGTCTTGTCGATGGCCTTCTGGCTGAAGTCGTCGACCGGCAGGTCGCGCACCATCGTGTACTCGCCGTTCTCGGTCGTCACGGCGAAGCCGAACATCACGTCCTTCGGGATGCCGTAGCTGCCGTCGGACGGGATGCCCATCGTCACCCACTTGCCGTTGCTGCCCAGCACCCAGTCGCGGACGTGGTCGATGGCGGCATTGGCGGCCGAGGCCGCCGACGAGAGGCCGCGCGCTTCGATGATCGCCGCGCCGCGCTTGCCGACCTTCGGGATGAACTCGTTCGCGTTCCAGTCGGCGTCGTTGATCTTGTCCTTCAGCGACTGGCCGTTGACGGTGGCGAAGCGGTAATCCGGGTACATGGTCGGGCTGTGGTTGCCCCACACGACCAGCTTCTCGATATCGCCGACGGCGACGCCGGCCTTGTTCGCCAACTGCGACAGCGCGCGGTTGTGGTCCAGGCGCAGCATCGCGGTGAAGTTCTTCGCCGGCAGGTCCGGCGCCGACTTCATGGCGATGTAGGCATTGGTGTTGGCCGGGTTGCCGACGACAAGCACCTTCACGTTGCGCGAGGCGACCTTGTTCAGCGCGGCGCCCTGGGCGGTGAAGATCTTCGCGTTCTCCAGCAGCAGGTCCTTGCGCTCCATGCCCGGGCCGCGCGGACGCGCGCCGACGAGCAGGGCGATGTCGGCGTCCTTGAACGCGACTTCGGCGTCATCGGTGCCGACCATGCCGACCAGCAGCGGGAACGCGCAGTCTTCCAGCTCCATCATCACGCCCTTGAGCGCGGCCTGGGCCTTCTCCATCGGCAGCTCGAGCATCTGCAGGATGACGGGCTGGTCCTTGCCGAGCATTTCGCCGGAAGCGATGCGGAACAGCAGCGAGTAGCCGATCTGGCCGGCAGCACCGGTGACGGCAACGCGGACGGGGGTTTTCATGGTGGAACTCCGAGAATGGGGAATCGAAAATCGGGAATCGTCAAACACGCCGGGTGACCGGGAACGGGGCGGGCTCTTTCGATTCCCGATTCCCTATTCCCGATTCCCGTCACTGCAGTTCGGCAAAGAACTCCTGGAACCGCTGCAGGCCCGGAGCGAGCTGCGGCGTCGGGCAGGTGTAGCTGATACGCAGCGCGCGCGGCTCGCCGAAGGCCGAGCCCGGCACGCAGGCCACGCCCTTGGTTTCCAGCAGCGCGTTGCAGACATCGACATCGTTGTTGATCTTGATGCCGCTGGGGCCGTGCGTCTTGCCGAAGGCGACGCTGATGTCGGGGAACACGTAGAACGCGCCCTGCGGACGCGGGCAGACCACGCCGGGAATGGCGTTCATCACCGCCATCACCTGGTCACGCTTGGCCTGGAATTCCTCGCACTTCTGCGTGGGGACGTCCTGCGGGCCGTTGAGCGCGGCGACGGCAGCGGCGTTGACCACTTCCGGCACGTTGGTGATGTGGTTGGAGTTCATCGTCACCAGCGCCTGCGCGACGACTTCCGGACCGGCCATGAAACCCACGCGCCAACCCGGCATGCCATAGGTCTTCGACAGCGAGTCGAGGAAGATCACGCGATCGCGCAGCTCGGGGCGCGAATGCACGAAGTTGTGGTAGCCGATGCCGTCGAACACCATGCGGTTGTAGATGTCGTCGGTGATGATCCAGGTGTCCGGATACTTCGCGACGATGTCGGCGAGCGCGTCGATCTCTTCCTTCGTGTACACCATGCCCGTCGGGTTGGACGGGTTGTTGAACAGGAAGACCTTCGGCTTCTTCGCCAGCGCGGCGTCGAGCTGCTCGGGCTTGAGCTTGTAGTTCTGCTCCGGCGGGCACGGCAGCAGGTCGATCTTCGCGCCGACGATCTCGGCGATGTCGAGGTAGCTGGTCCAGTACGGCGTCGGGAAGGCGATGGTGTCGCCTTCGTCGAGCAGCGCTTCGGCGAGGTTGTAGATGACGTGCTTGGCGCCGATGCCGGTGGCGCAGTTGACGCGGCCGTAACCGGTCAGGCCGATCTTCGCCATGTGCTCGACGAAGGCGTCCAGCAGCGCGTCGGGACCGCGGTTGCTGCCGTACTGGCCGCTGTCTTTCGACAGCGCCTCGCGGGCGGCGGCGTAGACGTGCTCGCCGGGCAGGAAGTTGGGAACACCGATCGAGAAGCTGATGATGTCGCGGCCTTCGGCCTTTAGCCGCTTGGCCTTCTCGGCAACCTGCATGATCGCGCTGGGCTTGGCGCGACCGATGCGCCGGGCAAGCTGGGGCATCGCGGAACCTCGTGGGAGTCGGATGTGGGGTTGCGCTCGCGGTCGGATCGGTCCGCTGGTCGGCGCAGGAAACACGCCGCGAACGTCGGCCATCGAGCCTTTGGATGTTAACACGCGGGGCCCGCGTGCCTGCCGGCTGCGGATGCGAAAACGCCCGCCTCGGCAAGCCGGGGCGGGCGTTCGATTCATGACGCCGGAACCAGTCCAAGCCCCTTTAGTAAAGGGGCTGCGCGGCAGCGCGGGGATTTGGAAGCCGTGCCGCGGGCCCAAGGTTCGTGCAGCGAACTTTGGGGGTAACCGGCTTCAGCTGGTTACCGCGCGTCGAGCGTCTTGTTCCATTCGGCCACGCGGTCGGCCTTCGCGGCGAGCACGCCGGCGGCGTCGCCTTCGATCTTCACCGACTTGATCGTGTCGCCCTGCTTCACGCTGTCGACGATCTGCTGGCCTTCCAGCACCTTGCCGAACACCGTGTGCTTGCCGTCCAGCCACGGGCACGGGACGTGGGTGATGAAGAACTGGCTGCCGTTGGTGCCCGGGCCGGCGTTGGCCATCGACAGCACGCCGCGCTCGTGGCTCAGGCCGTTGCGCGTTTCATCCTCGAAACGGTAGCCCGGGCCGCCGGTGCCGGTGCCCTGCGGGCAACCGCCCTGGATCATGAAATCGTTGATGACGCGGTGGAAGCTCAGCCCGTCGTAGAAGCCGCGCTGGGCGAGGTTGACGAAGTTGGCGACGGTCAGGGGCGCCTTGTCGGCGGCCAGTTCCACGCGGATCGGGCCGCGCTCGGTGTCGAAGGTGGCGATGAGGCTCATGAATCCGTCTCCTGGACGTTTCGGGGGAAATTTGGGGATGGAACGCAAACAACCGCTTCGCCGTTCAGATGGCGGCGCCGGGACCCCTTCACAAGGGGCGCCAGACCGCTCGCCGGCCGGTTGGCTGAACAAGCAACGGCAAAGTTTGACAGGTATAATATTCGGCTACCCCTCGCTCGAGCGCCGGTCTGCCGGCCTGTCCGCATGTCCATCGAACGCCTGCGCAATATCGCCATCGTCGCCCACGTCGACCATGGCAAGACCACCCTCGTCGACTGCCTCCTGAAGCAGTCCGGCACCCTTTCCGAGCGTACCGTGCTCGCCGAGCGCGCGATGGACAGCAACGACCAGGAAAAGGAACGTGGCATCACGATCCTCGCCAAGAACACGGCGATCACCTGGCAGGGCAACCGCATCAACATCGTCGACACCCCGGGCCACGCCGACTTCGGCGGCGAGGTCGAGCGCGTGCTGTCGATGGTCGACTCGGTGCTGATCCTCGTCGACGCGATGGACGGCCCGATGCCGCAGACGCGCTTCGTGACGCAGAAGGCGTTCGCGATGGGCTTCAAGCCGATCGTCGTGGTCAACAAGATCGACCGTCCGGGCGCGCGTCCGGACTGGGTCATCGACCAGGTGTTCGATCTGTTCGACAAGCTCGGCGCCACCAACGAGCAGCTCGACTTCCCGATCGTGTACGCCTCGGCGCTGCACGGCTACGCCAGCCTCGACGACGCGGCGCGCTCGGGCGACATGACCCCGCTGTACGAAGCGATCATGAAGCACGTCGCGCCGCCGCAGGTGGACGAGGAAGGCCCCTTCCAGATGCGCATCAGCCAGCTGGACTACAGCAACTTCGTCGGCCTGATCGGCATCGGCCGCATCCAGCGCGGCAAGGTCAGGAAGAACATGCCGGTGAGCGTGGTCGGCCGCGACGGCAAGAAGCGCCAGGGCAAGATCGTGCAGGTGCTGGGTTTCATGGGCCTGGAGCGCATCGAGACCGAAGAGGCCGGCGCCGGCGACATCGTCGCCATCGCGGGCATCACCGATCTGTCGATCTCCGACACCGTGTGCGCGCTCGACGCGCCCGAAGCGCTGCCTGCGCTGACGGTCGACGAGCCGACCATCAGCATGACCTTCCAGGTGAACAACTCGCCGTTCGCCGGCCACAAGGATTTCAGCGGCGGCAAGTTCCTCACCAGCCGCCAGCTGCGCGAGCGCCTTGAGCGCGAGATGCTGCACAACGTCGCGCTGAAGGTCGAGGAAGGCTCCGATCCGGACAAGTTCCTGGTGTCGGGCCGTGGCGAGCTGCACCTGTCGGTACTGATCGAGAACATGCGCCGCGAAGGCTTCGAGCTGGCCGTGTCGCGTCCGGAAGTGATCATCAAGGAAATCGACGGCCAGCTGATGGAGCCGATCGAGCAGCTGGTGGTCGACATCGAAGAGCAGCACCAGGGCGGCGTCATGGAGAAGCTCGGCATCCGCAAGGGCCAGCTGAAGAACATGGAGCCGGACGGCAAGGGTCGCGTGCGCCTGGACTACATGATCCCGGCGCGTGGTCTGATCGGGTTCCAGAACGAGTTCCGCACCCTGACGCAGGGCTCGGGTCTGCTGTTCCACGTGTTCGACCATTACGGTCCGAAGGAAACCGGCGCGATCGCCAAGCGCCTCAACGGCGTGATGATCGCCAACGCCCCGGGCGTCACCCCCGCCTACGCGCTGGGCCCGCTGGAAGAGCGTGGCCGCCTGTTCGCCGCCGAAGGCGACAACGTGTACGAAGGCCAGCTGGTCGGCATCCATTCCAAGGACAACGACCTCACCGTCAACGCGATCAAGACCAAGCCGCTGACCAACATGCGCGCTTCGGGCAAGGACGACGCGATCAAGCTGACGCCGGCGATCAAGTACTCGCTGGAGCAGGCGCTGGACTTCATCGAAGACGACGAGCTGGTCGAAGTCACGCCGAAGGAAATCCGCCTGCGCAAGAAGCAGCTGACCGAAAGCGATCGCAAGCGCGCCTCGCGAGCTGCCTGAACCAACGGGGCGTCGCCGTGTCTGACGAGGGCATGACCGACGCCCATTACAACCCGGATCCGCATGCGCATCCGGGTTTGCATCTCATCGCGATCTTCGAGGCCGGCAAGGGCCTGCTGGCCTTTGCCGCCGCCTTCGGCCTGGAACTGCTCGGGCCCGAACCGCTCCTGCGCTGGCTGCGCGAGCTGACGCTGCGATTCCAGATCAGCACCGAACACGGTGCGCTGGCGTGGCTGTCCAATGCGATCAATCCCGACAGCGTGCACCTTGCCGCGGCGCTCATCTTCGCCTACGGCGTGCTGCGCATGGTCGAAGCCTGGGGCCTGTGGCGCGTGAAGGTCTGGGCCTCGTGGCTGGGTTGCCTCAGCGCCGCGATCTACCTCCCGCTCGATCTCTACGCCCTCTTCCGCCATCCGGGCTGGATGTCCGTCGCCGTGCTGGCGGTCAATTTGATCGTCGTCGCAGTGCTGGCACGCGACATCCGCAAGCGTCGCGACTGAGGCGCCCGCGCCAACCTGAATGACGTATCCTCCGGTCAGCCACCTGCGACCGGGGAATCGCAATGCGCTCTTTGATCGTCAAGACGTTGCCGCTGGCGACGCTGCTCGCGCTGCTGCCTGCCTGCCACCGTGCCGATGCGCCCGGAACCGCCCGGGCCAGCGACACCACTGCCTCCGCAAAACCTGCCGCGCCTGCGGCCGCGCCGAGGGACGGCTTCGCATTCGCGGAGGTGGGCATCGACGAGCTGCAGGCACGCATGGGTCGCGGCGAACTCACCAGCCATGCGCTCACGCAGGCCTACCTCGATCGCATCGCCGCGATCGACGACGCCGGCCCCACGCTCAATGCGGTGATCGAACTCAATCCGGCCGCGCTGAAGGAAGCCGACGCACTCGACGCCGAGCGCAAGGCCGGGCGCGTGCGCGGCCCGCTGCACGGCGTGCCGGTGCTGCTGAAGGACAACATCGACGCCACGCCGATGGCCAACTCCGCCGGCTCGCTCGCGCTCGCCTCGCACCATCCGCGCACCGACGCCTTCGTCGTCGCCCGCCTGCGCGAGGCCGGCGCGGTGATCCTGGGCAAGACGAACCTCAGCGAATGGGCGAACTTCCGCTCGTCGCGTTCGAGCTCCGGCTGGAGCGCGCGCGGCGGACAAACGCGCAATCCCTACGCGCTGGATCGCTCGCCCTGCGGCTCCAGTTCGGGCAGCGGCGCAGCGGTGGCGGCAAGCCTCGCGGCCGCCGCCGTCGGCACCGAAACCGACGGCAGCATCGTGTGTCCGTCCTCGGTCGCGGGCCTGGTGGGCATCAAGCCGACCGTGGGACTGGTGAGCCGCAGCGGCATCATCCCGATCTCGCACAGCCAGGACACGGCCGGGCCGATGGCGCGCAGCGTCGCCGATGCGGCGATCCTGCTGTCGGCGATGGTCGGTCGCGACGAAACGGACGCGGCAACGTCCGAAAGCACCGGCCGCGCGATCTTCGACTACCACGCGCGCCTCAATCGCGACGGACTGCGCGGCGCGCGCATCGGCGTGCTGCGCAAGTCGATGGGCTTCCATCCGGCCGCCGACGCCGCGCTGGAGCGCAGCCTGGAGGCGATGCGGCAGGCTGGCGCCGAAATCGTCGACGTCGAGCTGCCGACCGCCGGGCAATGGAACGATGCGGAAATGGACGTGCTGCTGTACGAGTTCAAGCACGGCTTGAACGGCTATCTGTCGCGCAGCGGTGCGCCGGTGAATTCGCTCGCGGCGTTGATCGAATACAACCGCAGGAACGCGCAGACCGAGATGCCGTTCTTCGCGCAGGAGTTGTTCGAGCGCGCGCAGGCAAAGGGCACGCTGGACGAGATGGCCTACATCGACGCGCGCAGCAAGGCGCGACGACTGGCCGGCGCGGAAGGTCTTGAAGCCGTGCTGTCGGCCTCGACACTCGATGCGATCGTCGCGCCCGCCACGGCGCCGGCCTGGTTGATCGACCCGGTCAACGGCGATCACTTCCTTGGCGAAGGCTATGGCGCCGCGGCGGTCGCGGGCACGCCGAGCATCACGGTGCCGATGGGCGATTACTTCGGGCTGCCGATGGGCATCGTCTTCATGGGTGCCGCGTGGAGCGAGCCGCGGCTGATCGAGCTTGCCTACGCGTTCGAGCAGAAAACGAAGGCGCGCAAGGCGCCGCAGTTCCTCGCGACGGCGCCGCTGCGCACCACGAAGGGCTGACGTCCGCCCTAACGAAAAGGCCTCTGCGCGAACGCAGAGGCCTTCAAGCCATCGACTGTAGCTCTCAGGCCGGTGCGGCGATCTGCGCCTGCTTGCGCACGATCAGCATCGCGATCTCCAGCGCCTGTTCGTAGTTCAGGCGCGGATCGACCGTCGACTTGTACGCGCGTTCCAGATCGCTCTCGGTCAGCTCGCGCGCGCCACCCAGGCACTCGGTGACGTCTTCGCCGGTGAGTTCCAGATGCGCGCCGCCCAGGCGCGTGCCCGCGGCGGCATGCAGCTCGAATGCCTGCTCCAGCTCGCTGCGGATGTTGCGGAAACGGCGCGTCTTGTAGCCGTTGCTCGTGCTTTCCGTGTTGCCATGCATCGGATCGCAGACCCACAACACACGGCGACCGTCGCGACGCACGGCGTCGAGCAGCGGTGGCAGCTTCTCGGCAATGCCGGTCGCGCCCATGCGATGGATGAAGGTCAAACGGCCCGGTTCGTCTTCGGGGTTGAGCAGGTCGATCGTGCGCAACAGCTGGTCGGGCGTGACGGACGGACCGACCTTCAACGCGATGGGGTTGCGGATGCCGCGGAAGTACTCCGCGTGTGCGCCATCGACCTGCGCGGTACGCATGCCGATCCACGGATAGTGCGTGCTGAGGTTGAACCAGCCCCAGTGGCGCGGCACCTGGCGCGTCAGCGACTCTTCGTACGGCAGCAGCAGCGCTTCGTGCGAGGTGTAGAAGTCGACGCGGTTGAGGTTGTGGACCTCGCTGCCGGACAGCGTCTCCATGAAGCGCACGGCGTCGCCGATGGCCGTGACCATGCGGCGGTATTCGTCGGCGAGCGGCGAATGGCCGACCCAGCTCAGGTTCCAGTATTCGGGGTGATGCAGGTCGGCGAAGCCGCCGTCGATCAGCGCCCGGACGAAGTTCATCGTCATCGCCGAGCGGGCGTGGGCCTTGATCATGCGGCGCGGATCGGGCGTGCGCGACTCGGGCGTGAACTCCGGAGCGTTGACCATGTCGCCGCGGTAGCTGGGCAGCGTGACGTCGCCGATCGTCTCGCTGTCGGCCGAACGCGGCTTCGCGTACTGGCCCGCGAAACGACCGACGCGCACGACCGGCTTGCGCAGGCCGTGCACCAGCACCAAGCTCATCTGCAGCAGGACCTTGAGCCGGTTCGAGATGACGTCGGAACGGCAGCCGTCGAACGTCTCTGCGCAATCGCCGCCCTGCAGCAGGAACCGCTTGCCTTCCTGCGCTTCGGCGAGCTGCTGCTTGAGCGACAGGATCTCCCACGACGTCACCAGCGGCGGCAACGTGCGCAGCTCGGCGAGCGCATCGTCGAGCGCCTGCGCGTCGGGATACTGGGGCAACTGCATCGCGGTGCGGTTGCGCCAGGACTGGGGCGACCAGTCGGCGGGCAGGTTCACGGCGCGGAGGGTGCGGTCGGACGTAGGCATGACACGATGCTGCAATGCGGCGAACCACTATGGGCGCTCGTCGGGCGGGCTGCAACCGTTACAGCGGCAACCTAGCCGGGCGCCCCTCACGGGTCCGGGATATCGGGTAGAACGCGCTCAGCCGCGGCGAAAGGCCGCGACCCCCGCCCACAGTGCGAGCAGCACGAACCAGATCAGGCTCCACCACGGCATCGAGAGGCCCAGGAAGGTCCAATCGATATCGCCGCAGTTGCCGGTAGCCGTCATCACCTTGCGCACGACATCCCACGTCGACATGGTTTCGCGCATGAACGACAGCGGCGCGCCGCACGAAGCGAAACCCGGAGGCTGCATCTGCACCCACACGTGTCGGCCGGCGATCGCGATGCCGGCAATGGCGGCGATCAGCGCGCCGATGCCGTAGCCCACGCGCGCGCCACGGCTCCTCGGGCCGTGCAACGCACCCAGCAGGAAGACGATACCCAGCGCCGCGAATGCGAAGCGCTGGAAGATGCAGAGGTTGCACGGCTCCAGGCCATCGTGCAGCTGCAGGTAGATCGCGTAGGCCAGCAAGCCCGCGCACGCGAGGAAGCCGAGGAAGAACTGCAGGCGGAACGAGCCGCGCTTCGGATGAGTCGTCATGGCCGGAGAGCTTAACCGCCCTTCCCGCCCAAGTGCACGACCGCCGCACGGCTGCCCGCACGCGATGCACGTTTCGCCGCAGATGCGATGCGTCGAACGCTCTGGACCGTATCCGCCTCGCGGGAACCGCAAAAACAAAACCCCGGCCTGGGCCGGGGTTTTGCGGGATCGTTCGTTTGCGACCGGGGTCGCTCACGCCGGCGGATTACTCCGCAGCGGCTTCCGGACGATCGACGAGTTCGACGTACGCCATCGGCGCATTGTCGCCAGCGCGGAAACCGCACTTGAGGATGCGCAGGTAACCACCCGGACGCGCCTGGTAACGCGGGCCGAGCGTGGTGAACAGGGTGCCCACGGCTTCCTTGTCGCGCAGGCGCGAGAAAGCGAGGCGGCGGTTGGCGACGCCGTCGACCTTGGCGAGCGTGATGAGCGGCTCGGCAACGCGACGAAGTTCCTTCGCCTTGGGCAGCGTGGTGCGGATGATGCCGTGCTTGATCAGCGACGCGGCCATGTTGGTGAACATCGCATCGCGATGGGCGCTGGTACGGCTGAACTTACGGCCGGCTTTCTGGTGGCGCATGGTGGTGATTCCTGTTGAATGTTGAAACGCTGGAGTTCGCTGTCGCCTTCGTGGCGTTGTTACCTGGACTGCGGATGGTCCGAACCGGCGCTCCGTTGCCGGCTATGCCGCGGGGCTTGGGCCCTGTCGGCAGAACGCGGCGCTTCTTCTCAGAAGCGCCGCGCTTGTTGCTTTGCTGCTGCCATCCATGGCGCTACGTGGGCGACTCCGGAGAGCCCGGCCCGGGCTTCCTGCCCGGGCGTTCGCATCGGCGCGCGGCAGTGCCGCGCAAGCGCCGATGCTTACCCCATCATCCCGTGGGATGCGATGCCGGCCGGCGGCCAGTTCTCGAGCTTCATGCCGAGCGAAAGACCGCGCTGGGCGAGGACTTCCTTGATCTCGGTGAGCGACTTCTTGCCGAGGTTCGGGGTCTTGAGCAGCTCGACTTCGGTCTTCTGGATCAGATCGCCGACGTAGTAGATGCTCTCGGCCTTGAGGCAGTTGGCCGAACGCACCGTCAGCTCGAGGTCGTCGATCGGCCGCAGCAGGATCGGGTCGATGCCGCTGGTGGCCGGCTTCGCCGCACCGCGGTCGCGATGGGTGAAGTCGCCGAACACCGACAGCTGGTCGGTCAGGATGTCGGCCGCGGTGCGGACGGCTTCCTCGGCGTCGATCGTGCCGTTGGTCTCGATGTCGAGGACCAGCTTGTCCAGGTCGGTACGCTGTTCGACGCGGGCCGCTTCGACGGCGTACGCGACGCGGCGGACCGGCGAGAAGCTGGCATCCAGCATCAGGCGACCGATGGCGCGGGTTTCCTCATCCGGACGACGACGCGCGGCAGCCGGCTGGTAGCCGAAGCCGCGTTCGATCTTCAGACGCATGTTGAGCGCGGTGTCCTTGGTCAGGTGCGCGATCACATGATCCGTGTTGAGGATCTCGACGTTGTGGTCCGTCTTGATGTCACCGGCGGTGACGATGCCGGGACCCTGCTTGGCTAGCGACAGCGTCGCCGACTCGCCGGTGTGCATGCGGATCGCCACGTCCTTGAGGTTCAGGAGAACCTCAAGCACGTCTTCCTGCAGGCCTTCGACCGTGGTGTACTCGTGCAGCACGCCATCGATCTCGACTTCCGTGATAGCGAAGCCCGGAATCGACGACAGCAGCACGCGGCGCAGCGCATTGCCGAGCGTATGGCCGTAGCCACGCTCCAGCGGTTCGATCACGACCTTGGCACGGTTGCCCGTAAGGCGCTCGATCTGGGGGCCGCGCGGGCGCAGCACCTGGTTTGCGGTAACCGTCATGTGTTGGCGTCTCCTGGGATTACTTCGAGTACAGCTCGACGATCAGCGCTTCGTTGATGTCGGCCGGCAGGTCGGCACGATCCGGAACGGCCTTGAACACGCCAGAGAACTTCTTGCTGTCGACTTCAACCCACGACGGCGAGAGGTCCATCTGCGATGCGACGGTCAGGGATTCCTGCACGCGCAGCTGCTTCTGGGCGCGCTCGGCCAGCGCGATCGCGTCGCCAGCCTTGACCTGGTACGACGGCAGGTTGACCGGCTTGCCGTTGACCGTGACGCCGCGGTGCGAGACCAGCTGGCGGGCGGCCGGACGGGTCACCGCGAAGCCCATGCGGTAGACGACGTTGTCCAGGCGGGTCTCGAGGAGCTGCAGCAGGTTTTCACCCGTGTTGCCCTTCTTCGTCGAGGCCTTCTTGTAGTAGTTGCGGAACTGACGCTCCAGCAGACCGTAGATACGCTTGACCTTCTGCTTCTCGCGCAGCTGGGTGGCGTAGTCCGACAGCTTGCCCTTGCGGGCGGTCGGGCCGTGCTGGCCGGGCTTCTGCTCGAGCTTGCACTTGGAGTCGAGGGCGCGAGCCGACGACTTCAGGCCAAGGTCAGCGCCTTCGCGACGGGCGAGCTTACAGGTGGGACCAATATAACGAGCCATGTTCTTTCAGCTCCTCAGACGCGACGCTTCTTCGGCGGACGGCACCCGTTGTGCGGGATCGGCGTCACGTCGATGATGTTGATGATCTTGTACCCGACGTTGTTCAACGAACGAACGGCGGATTCACGGCCCGGACCCGGGCCCTTGATGCGGACTTCCAGCGACTTCACGCCGTAGTCCAGTGCGGCACGACCCGCCTTTTCGGCGGCGACCTGAGCTGCGAACGGAGTCGACTTGCGCGAGCCGCGGAAACCCGCGCCGCCCGAGGTCGCCCACGACAGCGCATTGCCCTGGCGGTCGGTGATCGTGACGATGGTGTTGTTGAAAGAAGCGTGGACGTGGGCGATGCCGTCGGTGACGACTCGCTTGATCTTCTTCTTGGTCTTGGTAGCAGCCGGCTTAGCCATGGTCTAAGTCCTTACTTCTTGATGGCCTTGCGCGGACCCTTGCGGGTACGAGCATTGGTACGGGTGCGCTGGCCACGCAGCGGCAGGCCGCGACGGTGACGCAGGCCGCGGTAGCAGGCCAGGTCCATCAGGCGCTTGATCGCGATGCCGACTTCGCGGCGGAGGTCACCCTCAACCACGTACTTGCCGACCTCGGCGCGCAGGCGCTCGACTTCGGGCTCGGACAGATCACGGATCTTGGTCGTCGACGTAACGCCGGCGGCCTGGCAGACCTTCTTCGAACGGGTACGGCCAATGCCGTAAATGCTTTGCAGGCCGACCCAGACATGCTTCTGGGCAGGCAGATTGACGCCCGCAATACGCGCCATAACGCGATCTCCAAACTGATGGCGGCCAGGACGGATTAATCCCGGCGGAGTGAACTGGAAATTTTAACAAGGTCTCGGGTTAATAGGAAGCCCTGCCGCATCCCGGGGACGCGGCAGTGCCCGGCATGGGGAGTGTGCCCATGCTCCGGCGACGAAACCGGACTGGTCGAACAACGCGGCTAGCCGCCCTGCCCGACCCCGCGCGCTACTCTGGCGCGCGAAAGGTCCGGGATCACCCGCGCGCGAGACCGCCGCGCGAGCCGCCCTTCAAGTTCGCCTTCTTCAGCAGGCTCTCGTACTGATGCGACATCAGATGAGCCTGGATCTGGGCGATGAAATCCATGACCACCACGACCACGATCAGCAGCGAGGTGCCGCCGAAGTAGAACGAGGTGCCCAGTTCGGTGCGCATGACCTCCGGCAGGAGGCATACCAGCACCAGGTAGATCGCGCCGGCCGCCGTCAGGCGGGTGAGGACGCCATCGATATAGTCGGCGGTGGCCTTGCCCGGACGGATACCCGGAATCAGCGCGCCCGACTTCTTCAGATTATCGGCCGTTTCCTGCGAGTTGAACACCAGCGCCGTGTAGAAGAACGCGAAACCGATGATCAGACCTGCGTACAGGATCATGTGGAGCGGCTCGCCCGGGTTCAGCCACTGGCTGACACGGTGCAGGAACGACCCCGAATTGCCCTGGCTGAACCAGTTGGCCGCCGTCGCCGGGAACATCACGATGCTCGAGGCGAAGATCGCCGGGATCACGCCCGCCATGTTGAGCTTGAGCGGGAGGAACGACGACTGGTTCATGTACGCGCTACGGCCACCCTGACGCCGGGCGTAATTGACCGTGATGCGACGCTGGCCGCGCTCGACGAACACGACGAAGAACGTGAAGCCCAGGACGATCGCCACCACCACGATGGCCACGAGCGCGCTCATGTCCCCGTTGCGGATCTGCTCGAACATGCCGAACACCGCCGCCGGAAGGCCCGCCACGATGCCCGCGAAGATGATCAGCGAGACGCCGTTGCCGATGCCGCGCTCCGTCACCTGCTCGCCCAGCCACATCAGGAACATGGTGCCCGCCGTGAGGGCGATCACCGCGGTCAGGATGAAGCCCGGACCCGGGTTGTAGACCACCGCGATGCCCTGGCTCGCGCCACCGGCCTGAAGCGCGGTCGCGATGCCCCAGGCCTGGAACACGGCCAGCGGGATCGCACCCATGCGCGACCACTGGTTGATCTTGCGACGACCCGACTCGCCTTCCTTCTGGATGGCCTTCAGGCTCGGCACGATCTGCACCAGAAGCTGCACGATGATCGACGCGGAGATGTACGGCATCACGTTCAGCGCAAACAGGCTGAAGCGATGGAGGGCGCCACCGGAGAACATGTTGAACATGTCCACGATGGTGCCCTTCTGGGTTTCCATCAGCTGGAGCATTGCTTCCGGATTGACGCCCGGCACCGGGATGTAGCAGCCGATGCGGTAGACGATCAGGGCACCGACCACGAACAGCAGGCGCTGGCGGAGCTCGGTGAACTTACCGAGTCCGCCACCGAGGCCGGCTACCGCGTTGCTACCGCTGCGCGCCATCCGTCGATTACTCCTCGACCTTGCCGCCGGCCGCTTCGATCGCGGCCTTGGCGCCGGCCGTAGCGGCCACGCCCTTCAGCACGAACTTCTTGGTCAGTTCGCCCTTCACCACGATCTTGGCCTGCTTGGCGGTGCTCGGCACCAGCTTGGCAGCCTTCAGCGCGGCGAAATCGACGTCGCCGGCCGGCAGCTTGTCCAGCTGGTACAGCAGCACTTCGGCTGTGTCCTTGGCGATCTTGGAGCGGAAACCGATCTTCGGCAGACGGCGCTGCATCGGCATCTGACCGCCTTCGAAGCCGGCCTTGATCTTGCCCTTGCCCGAACGGGCGAACGAGCCCTTGTGGCCGCGACCAGCGGTCTTGCCCAGGCCGGAACCGATACCGCGACCGACGCGGGTGCGCTCGGTGCGGGCGCCCTCGGCGGGCTGCAGAGTGTTGAGACGCATGTTGATTACTCCTCGACGCGGACGAGGTAGTGAAGCTGATTGATCAGGCCACGCACCTGCGGGCTGTCCTTCAGTTCACGCACATCATTGAGCTTGTTCAGGCCCAGGGCACGCACCGACAAGCGGTGACGCGACTGGGTGCCACGAAGACCCTTGACCAGGCGCACCTTCACGGTGCCGCCGGCGACAGCTTCCTTCTTAGCCATTGATCAGGTCCTCCACCTTCTTGCCACGCTTCGCGGCGATCTTCGTCGGCGAATGCATGTCGGACAGGCCCTTCAGCGTGGCGCGAACCAGGTTGATCGGGTTGCGCGAACCGACGGCCTTGGCCAGCACGTTCTTGACGCCGACGGCTTCGAGGACGGCGCGCATCGCGCCACCGGCGATCACGCCGGTACCTTCGGAAGCAGGCTGCATGAACACGCGGGCAGCGCCGTGGCCGGCCTTGACCGAGTGCCACAGGGTGCCGTTGTTCAGGTCGACATTCGCCATCGACTTGCGGGCGTATTCCATCGACTTCTGGATCGCGACCGGCACTTCGCGCGCCTTGCCGTAACCGAAGCCGACCTTGCCATTGCCGTCGCCCACCACCGTCAGCGCGGTGAAGGTGAACTGGCGACCGCCCTTGACGGTCTTGCTGACGCGGTTGACCGCGATCAGCTTCTCGATCATGCCGTCGTCGATCTCTTCGCGGTTACGGTCGCGATCACGACCCCGCGGTGCACGTTGCTCTTCTGCCATTTCGATTGCTCGGTAGTTAAGGGATTTGCGGCATCGCCGCTTATCGTTGTGAAGTGCTGCGGGCGCATCGCGACCATGGCAATCCATCGTCGCGCCCGGCATTCCCCATGCCGGCGGGTGGAAACCCTGGCGTGGGGACGAATCCCCACGCCTTCAAGGCATCAGAACTGCAGGCCACCTTCGCGGGCAGCGTCGGCCAGGGCCTTGATGCGGCCGTGGTAACGGTAGCCCGAGCGGTCGAACGCGACCTTCTCGATGCCGGCGGCCTTCGCCTTCTCGGCGATGACACGACCGACCTTGGCGGCGGCGTCGGCGTTCTTGCCGTTCTTCAGGCCGTCCTTGACGTCGGACTGCACGGTCGAGGCCGAAGCCAGGACCTTCGAGCCGTCGGCGGTGAAGACCTGGGCGTACAGATGCTGGCCGGTGCGCAGCACCGACAGGCGCGGCACGCCGAGTTCGCGGATGTGCGCGCGGGTCGACTTGGCGCGGCGCAGGCGGGCGGTGTTCTTGTTCATTTGCGTATCTCCGAAAGCTGAAGAGCCGATTAGGCCTTCTTGGCTTCCTTGCGGATGATGACTTCGCCGGCGTACTTCACACCCTTGCCCTTGTAGGGCTCCGGCGGACGGACGGCGCGGATCTTGGCAGCGAACTCACCCACCGCCTGCTTGTCGGCGCCGGCGATGACGATTTCGGTCTGCGACGGCGTGGCGATCGTGATGCCGGCCGGAGCGGCCAGGACCACCGGGTGGGAATAACCCAGCGCCAGGTTCAGATCCTTGCCCTGCATCGAGGCGCGGTAACCGACGCCGACCAGCTCGAGCTTGCGCTCGAAGCCTTCGGAGACGCCCTTGACCATGTTGGCCAGGATCGCGCGCAGCGTGCCGGCCAGCGGGATCAGCGCGACGTCCTCGGTGGAGAACGTGGCGGTGCCGTTGTCGACGTTGACGTTGATACCAGCCGGCTTCGCGACGTTCAGGGTGCCCTTCGGGCCCTTGGCGCTGATCGAATCGGCCTGGATGTTGAGCTCGACACCCTTCGGGAGGGCGACCGGCTTCTTGGCAACTCGGGACATGTCTATTCCTCCCTTAGGCCACGAAGCACAGAACCTCACCGCCGACGCCCTGCTGGCGCGCCTGCGCATCGGTCATGATGCCCTTCGAGGTGGAGATGATGGCGATACCGAGGCCGCCCAGGACCTTCGGCAGCTTGGCCTTGCCGCGGTACTGACGCAGGCCCGAACGGGAGTAGCGCTCGAGGCGCTCGATCACCGGCTTGCCTTCGTAGTACTTCAGCGAGATTTCGAGTTCGGACTTGCCGCCGCCGACGTCGGTCACGCGGGAGTCCAGGATGTAGCCTTCGTCCTGCAGAACCTTGGCGATGGCCACCTTGATCTTCGAAGACGGCATCTTCACCGTCTGCTTCCGAACAGCCGCCGCATTCTTGATGCGGACCAGCATGTCGGCAATGGGATCAGTCATGCTCATGTATTAATGCACCTATGAGTAGCACCGATATCCGCGGGATTGCGAATTCAGTTGTAGTGCCTGCTTGTTCGGGAAGTTCCCGGCAGGCGCCCCGCCCTGTCGGCCGGGGCCTGACGCGAGCGAGCCGGCAAGTCTAGCAGACTTGCCGGCGCCCGGTGTTACCAGCTGGCCTTGCGCAGGCCCGGAACGTCGCCGTTCATGGTGGCCTTGCGGAGCATGTTGCGGCCGAGGCCGAACTTGCGGTACACGCCACGCGGACGGCCCGACAGCTCGCAGCGGTTGCGCTGGCGGCTCGGCGAGGAGTCGCGCGGCAGCTTCTGCAGCTTGGTGGCCGCGTCCAGCTTGTCTTCGTACGAAGCGGTCTGGCTGGAGATGATCTTCTTCAGCGCTTCGCGCTTGGCGCCGTGCTGCTTCGCCAGCTTCGCCCGCTTGATCTCGCGGTTGACCATGGAGGTCTTAGCCATTGTTCAATCCTCGAGTTAGTTGCGGAACGGGAAGCGGAACGCTTCCAGCAGGGCCTTCGCTTCGGCGTCGGTCTTCGCGGTCGTGGTGATCGCGATGTCCATGCCGCGGATCGCGTCGACGGCGTCGAAGTCGATTTCCGGGAAGATGATCTGTTCCTTGACGCCCATGTTGTAGTTGCCGCGGCCGTCGAACGAACGACCCGACACGCCGCGGAAGTCACGCACGCGCGGCAGCGAGATGTTGATCAGGCGGTCGAGGAACTCGAACATGTGGGCGCGACGCAGCGTCACCTTGCAGCCGATCGGCCAGCCGTCGCGGATCTTGAACGAAGCCACCGACACGCGGGACTTCGTCACGATCGGCTTCTGGCCGGAGATCTTGGTCAGGTCGGCGACCGCGTTCTCCAGGATCTTCTTGTTCGTGGCGGCTTCGCCCACGCCCATGTTGATCGTGATCTTGGTCAGGCGCGGCACTTCCATCGGGTTCGTGTAACCGAACTTCTTGGTCAGGGCCGGGACGACTTCGTCCTTGTAGAACTTTTCGAGACGGGTGGTCATTTCAGCATTCCTCAGGCGTCAACCGCCTCACCGCTGGAGCGGAACACACGCAGTTTGCGTCCATCCTCCAGCACCTTGAAAGCAATGCGCTCACCCTTGCCAGTGGCCGGGTTGAACAGCATCACGTTGGAAATGTGGATCGGCGCTTCGCGCTCGACCACGCCGCCCGGCTGGCCAGCCTGGGGGTTCGGCTTGGTGTGGCGCTTGACGACGTTGATGTTCGACACGACGACCTTCTCGCCGAGCACGCGCACCACTTCGCCCTTCTTGCCCTTGTCCTTGCCGGTGGTGACGATCACCTGATCGCCCTTGCGGATACGGTTCATATAATTCCTCCGCTCAGAGCACTTCAGGAGCGAGCGAGACGATCTTCATGAACTTCTCGGTACGCAGCTCGCGGGTCACAGGCCCGAAGATGCGGGTACCGATCGGTTCCTGCTTGTTGTTCAGGAGCACGGCCGCGTTGCCGTCGAAGCGGATGAGCGAACCATCCGGACGGCGCACGCCCTTGCGGGTGCGCACGACGACGGCGTCATAGACGTCGCCCTTCTTGACCTTGCCACGCGGGATCGCGTCCTTGACGGTGACCTTGATGATGTCGCCGATGCCGGCGTAACGGCGCTTCGAGCCGCCCAGCACCTTGATGCACATCACTTCCTTGGCACCGGAGTTGTCGGCCACATCGAGGTAGCTCTGCATCTGGATCATGACTCAGCTCCTCTTATTCGGCCGCGCGGCTGACGATTTCAACCACGCTCCAGTTCTTGGTCTTCGACATCGGAGCAATCTCCTTCACGCGCACGACATCGCCTTCCTTGCAGGCGTTGTCGGCATCGTGGGCGTGGAGCTTGGTCGAGCGACGGATGTACTTGCCGTACAGCGCGTGCTTGACCTGGCGCTCGACGAGCACGGTGACGGTCTTGTCCATCTTGTTGCTGACGACCCGGCCTTCAACCGTGCGGACAGCCTTCTCTGTATTGTTGTCGGTCATGACTGGGGTCCTTACTTCTTCTCGCCGAGCAGCATGTTGACGCGAGCGATCTCGCGACGCACGCGGCGGGACTCATGGGTCTTGGCGAGCTGGCCAGTGGCCTTCTGCATGCGGAGAGCGAAGCTCTCCTTGTGCAGCTCGGCCAGGTGGGCCTTCAGTTCGTCGGCCGACTTCTCGCGCAGTTGCTTGAGTTCCATTAGCGCACCGTCCGGGTAACGAAAGTGGTGGTCACCGAGAGCTTGGCGGCGGCCAGGCGGAACGCTTCACGTGCCACGTCTTCAGCCACGCCTTCGATCTCGTAAATCATGCGACCGGGCTGGATCTGGGCGACCCAGTACTCGACGTTGCCCTTACCGGAGCCCATTCGGACTTCGATCGGCTTCTTGGTGATCGGCTTGTCGGGGAACACGCGGATCCACATCTTGCCGCCGCGCTTCACGTAGCGGCTGATGGAACGACGCGCGGCCTCGATCTGGCGCGCGGTCAGCTGACCGTGCGCCGTCGCCTTCAGGCCGTACTCGCCGAAGCTGACGGCATTGCCGTTCCAGCTCAGGCCTTCATTGCGGCCCTTGTGTACCTTGCGGTACTTGGTTCGCTTGGGTTGCAACATGGCTTAGTCCCTCGCCTCGCGGTTGGCGCGCGCCGGACGGGCCGGACGCTCGCTGCGCTCTGCACGCGGCGCTGCTTCTTCCTGCTTCTCCTGGCCCACCTGCGAGAAGTCGAACACCTCGCCCTTGTAGATCCAGACCTTGATGCCGATGATGCCGTAGGTCGTCTTGGCTTCAGCGAAGCCGTAGTCGATGTCGGCACGCAGCGTGTGCAGCGGCACGCGACCTTCGCGGTACCACTCCGAACGCGCGATCTCGGCGCCGTTCAGGCGACCGCCAACGTTGACCTTGATGCCCAGGGCGCCCAGGCGCATCGCATTGCCCACGGCGCGCTTCATCGCGCGACGGAACATGATGCGGCGCTCGAGCTGCTGCGCGATCGACTCGGCGACCAGCTGCGCGTCGAGTTCCGGCTTGCGGACCTCGGTGACGTTGATGTGCGCCGGAACGCCCATCACGTCGCTGACTTCCTTGCGCAGCTTCTCGATGTCCTCGCCACGCTTGCCGATCACCACGCCCGGACGGGCGGTGTGGATCGTCACGCGGGCGTTGTTCGCCGGACGCTCGATGAAGATCTTCGAGATGCCGGCCTGAGCCAGCTTCTTGCGCAGCAGGTCACGGACCTTCAGGTCCGCCGCCAGGAACTCGGCGTACTGCTTCTTGTTGGCAAACCACTTGGAGTTCCAATCCTTGGCGATGCCCAGGCGGATGCCGGTGGGATGAACTTTATGACCCATTGTCTGACTCCGCCTTACTTGCCCGCGCCCACAACCACAGTGATGTGGCTGGTGCGCTTGAGGATGCGGGTGCCGCGGCCCTTCGCACGCGCCATGAAGCGCTTCAGTGCGGGACCCTCGTCCACCATGATGGTCTTGACCTTGAGCTCGTCGATGTCGGCGCCCTGGTTGTTCTCGGCGTTGGCAATCGCGGACTCCACCACCTTCTTGATCAGGTGGGCAGCCTTCTTGTCCGAGAACTTCAGCAGGTTGACGGCGCGCTCGGCCGACAGACCACGCACCTGGTCGGCGACCAGGCGGGCCTTCTGCGGGGAGATGCGCGCGGTGCGCAGGATGGCTTTCGCTTCCATGGTCATCTCCTTACTTGCCCGACTTCTTGTCGCCGCCGTGACCCTTGAACGTACGGGTCAGGGCGAATTCGCCAAGCTTGTGGCCAACCATGTTCTCGTTGACCAGCACCGGGATGTGGTTCTTGCCGTTGTGCACCGCGATGGTGAAACCCACCATCTCCGGCAGCACCATCGAGCGACGCGACCAGGTCTTGATCGGCTTCTTGTTGTTGCCCGCGGTCTCCACCTTCTTCATCAGGTGGTGGTCGACGAACGGGCCTTTCTTCAGTGAACGTGCCATGGCCGATTAGCTCCTGCGATCGCGCACGATGAACTGCTGGGTGCGCTTGTTCTTGCGGGTCTTGTAACCCTTGGTCGGCACACCCCACGGGGTGACCGGGTGCGGGTTACCCTGGCCAGCCTTGGCCTCACCACCGCCGTGCGGGTGGTCGACCGGGTTCATGGCCGCACCGCGGACGGTCGGCTTGATGCCGCGCCAACGCGCTGCACCGGCCTTGCCCAGCTTTTCCAGGTTGTGCTCGTCGTTGCCGACTTCGCCGATCGTGGCGCGGCACTCGGCCGGCACCTTGCGCATTTCGCCGGAGCGAAGACGCAGCGTGGCGTAGCCCTGCTCGCGAGCGACCAGGTAGGCGCTGGCGCCGGCCGCGCGGGCCAGCTGGGCGCCCTTGCCCGGCTTCATCTCGACGCAGCACACCGTCGTACCGACCGGGATGTTGGTCAGCGGCAGCGTGTTGCCGACGCGGATCGGGGCGTCACGGCCCGCGATCACCTGATCGCCATCCTTCAGGCCCTTCGGGGCGATGATGTAACGGCGCTCACCGTCGACATAGCACAGCAGCGCGATGTGCGCGGTGCGGTTCGGGTCGTACTCGATGCGCTCGACGCGCGCGGGAATGCCTTCCTTGTCGCGCTTGAAGTCGATGATGCGGTAGTGCTGCTTGTGACCACCACCGATGTGACGGGTGGTGATGCGGCCGTGGTGGTTACGACCACCGGTCTTGCCCTGCTTCTCGACGAGCGCCGCGTGCGGCGCGCCCTTGTGCAGGCCCGGGGTCACCACGCGCACCGCGCTGCGGCGGCCGGCGGAGGTGGGCTTGAAAGTCATCAATGCCATGGGTCTTTCCTCAGGCCTTGGCCATCACGTCGATCGACTGGCCTTCGGCCAGCGTCACGTACGCCTTGCGCCAGCTGCCGCGGCTACCGGCGCGAAAACGGAAGGACTTGTTCTTGCCCTTGACGTTCACGACGTTGACCGCTTCAACCTTCACTTCGAACAGCTTTTCCACGGCGACCTTGATGTCGGCCTTGGTAGCGTCCGTCGCGACTTCGAAGACGTATTGATTGGAAACTTCCTGCAGACGAGCGGTCTTTTCGGACACGCGCGGCGCACGGATGATGTTGTAGAGCTTGGCCTCGTTCATGCCAGCCACTCCTCGATCTTCTTGACCGCGTCGGCGGTGACCACGACCGAGTCGGCGCCGACGAGGGCAACCGGATCCAGGCCCTGGACGTCACGCACTTCGACGTACGGCAGGTTGCGCGCCGAGAGGTACAGGTTCTCGGTGGCGTCTTCGGTGACGATCAGCGGACGACGACCGACTTCCAGGTCCTTGAGCTTGGAAACCAGGCCGGAGGTCTTCGGAGCGTCCAGATCGAACGACTCGACGACCTTGATGCGACCCTGGCGGTTCAGCTCGGACAGGATCGCGGCGATCGCGGCGCGGTACATCTTGCGGTTGACCTTCTGCGCGAAGCTGCGCGGCTTGGCCGCGAAGGTCACGCCGCCGCCGACGAAGATCGGAGCCGTCAGCGCGCCATGACGCGCACCGCCGCCCTTCTGCTTCTTCGACTTCTTGGTCGTACCGTTGACTTCCGAACGGGTCTTCTGCGCCTTGGTGCCTGCGCGACCGGCGTTGCGATAGGCAACGACCACCTGGTGGACCAGGTCTTCGCTGAATTCGCGGCCGAAGATCGCGTCGGAGACCGACACAGTCTTGCTGCTATTGGTGATGGCGAGTTCCATCGTCATCTCTCCTTATGCCTTGCTCGAGGGACGCACGATGACGTCGCCACCCGGCGCACCCGGCACGGCACCCTTGATGGCGATCAGGCCGCGCTCGGCGTCGACCTTCACCACTTCCAGGCGCTGCGTGGTCTGGGTTTCGGCGCCCATGTGACCGGCCATCTTCTTGCCCGGGAACACACGGCCCGGCGTCTGGCGCTGGCCGATGGAGCCCGGCGAACGATGCGACAGCGAGTTACCGTGCGTCGCGTCGCCCATCGTGAAGTTCCAGCGCTTGATCGTGCCCTGGAAGCCCTTGCCCTTCGTGACGCCCTGGACGTCGACCAGCTGGCCGGCGCTGAAGATGTCGGCCTTGATCTCGCCGCCCACTTCAAAGCCGCCGATCTGTTCGGCTTCCACGCGCAGCTCCCACAGGCCGCGACCGGCTTCGACCTTCGCCTTGGCGAGGTGACCGGCTTCCGGCTTGTTGACGAGCGCGGCGCGGCGCACGCCGACGGTGACCTGCACGGCGCTGTAGCCGTCGGTGTCGTCGGTCTTGATCTGGGTGATGCGGTTCGGGGTCGCTTCAATCAGCGTCACCGGAACCGACTTGCCGTCTTCAGTGAAGAAACGGCTCATGCCGGCCTTGCGACCGACGATGCCCAACGAATACTTCTTCGCGGTCATGGTGGTGGCCTCAGGTCAGCTTGATCTGGACGTCGACGCCAGCCGCGAGCTCGAGCTTCATCAGCGCGTCCACGGTCTTGTCGTTCGGATCGACGATGTCGAGCACGCGCTTGTGCGTGCGGGTCTCGTACTGGTCGCGCGCGTCCTTGTCGGCGTGCGGCGACACGAGAATGGTGTAGCGCTCGATCTTGGTCGGCAGCGGAATCGGGCCCTTGACCTGGGCACCGGTGCGCTTAGCCGTCTCGACGATCTCGCTGGCCGAGCGGTCGATCAGGCGATGATCGTACGCTTTGAGCCGGATTCGGATCTTTTGGTCCGCCATGACGGAATTCCTTGGTTAAAAGAGCGACGGGCCGGCCTCTGGGTGTGCCGAACCCCTGAAAAAATGCAGATACCCCGGAGCTGCACCCTCGCTCCGGAGCTTCCATGCCTGAAAAGCAAAGGCAGACCGGTTTCCCGATCCGCCCAGACTGAGTAGAACGCACGAAGAGCCCCGTTTAGCGTTCCTTGGAAGCCCGAAGGCCCGGAACGTACGGAGCGCGCCGTGCGACATGTCCCTGTCTGGCGAATACGAGGCGCTTCCTGCACCTCATTTCGCTGGTTGCGGCAGCTCCCGAAGGGTCCGCCGCAGTGGTCGTGCATTCTAACCGGATATCCACAGCCTGTGCAAGCACTGCGCCCGGCAAGACAAAGCCCGGCGCGGGAAGCGCCGGGCGTCGTTCATTACTTCAGGATCTTCGCCACCACGCCGGCGCCGACGGTACGGCCGCCTTCGCGGATCGCGAAGCGCAGGCCTTCGTCCATCGCGACCGGGTTGATCAGCGTGACGACCATCTTGATGTTGTCGCCCGGCATGACCATCTCGACGCCTTCCGGCAGCTCGACCGCACCGGTGATGTCGGTGGTGCGGAAGTAGAACTGCGGACGGTAGCCCTTGAAGAACGGCGTGTGACGGCCGCCTTCGTCCTTCGACAGCACGTACACCTCGGCTTCGAACGTGGTGTGCGGCGTGATCGAACCCGGCTTGGCCAGCACCTGACCGCGCTCGACGTCGTCACGCTTCGTGCCGCGCAGCAGCAGACCGGCGTTGTCGCCCGCCTGGCCCTGGTCGAGCAGCTTGCGGAACATCTCCACGCCGGTGACCGTCGTCTTCTGCGTCGGGCGGATGCCGACGATTTCGATTTCGTCGCCGACCTTGATGATGCCGCGCTCGATACGACCGGTCACCACGGTGCCGCGGCCCGAGATCGAGAACACGTCTTCCACCGGCATCAGGAACGGCTTGTCGACGTCACGCTGCGGTTCCGGGATGAACGTGTCCAGCGCTTCCACCAGCTTCAGGATCGCCGGCACGCCGATTTCCGACTGGTCGCCTTCCAGCGCCAGACGGGCCGAACCGTGGATGATCGGGGTGTCGTCGCCCGGGAACTCGTACTTGCTCAGCAGTTCACGTACTTCCATCTCGACCAGCTCGAGCAGCTCGGCGTCGTCCACCATGTCGGCCTTGTTCAGGAACACGACGATGTACGGCACGCCGACCTGGCGCGACAGCAGGATGTGCTCGCGCGTCTGCGGCATCGGGCCGTCAGCGGCCGAGCACACCAGGATCGCGCCGTCCATCTGCGCCGCACCCGTGATCATGTTCTTCACGTAGTCGGCGTGGCCCGGGCAATCCACGTGCGCGTAGTGGCGCGTCGGGCTTTCGTACTCGACGTGCGCCGTCGAGATCGTGATGCCGCGCGCCTTCTCTTCCGGCGCCGCGTCGATCGCGTCGTACGCCTTGAACTCGCCACCGAAACGCTCCGCGCCCACCTTCGTCAGCGCCGCCGTCAGCGTGGTCTTGCCGTGGTCGACGTGACCGATCGTGCCCACGTTCACGTGCGGCTTGGTGCGCTCAAACTTACCCTTGGCCATGGCTATCTCTCTTTAAAAAGTTGTTGCTAGTTGATCTGGCGTAACGGATGCCGGCGGGGGCCGGCATCCGGGATCCGGCTATCAGCCGCCCTTCTTCATCACCGCGTCGGCGATGTTGGCGGGGGCTTCGGCGTAGTGGTCGAATTCCATCGTGAACGTGGCGCGGCCCTGCGACATCGAACGCAGCGAGGTCGCGTAGCCGAACATTTCGCCCAGCGGCACCATCGCGTTGATGACCTTGCCCGACGGGCTGTCGTCCTGGCCGGACAGCAGGCCGCGACGGCGGCTCACGTCGCCCATGACGTCGCCGACATAGTCTTCCGGCGTCACGATCTCGACCTTCATCATCGGCTCCAGCAGGACCGGATCGGCCTTGCGGAAGCCTTCCTTGAAGGCCATCGACGAAGCGAGCTTGAACGCCATTTCGGACGAGTCGACGTCGTGGTACGAACCGAAGACGAGCTTGACCTTGACGTTCACCACCGGGAAGCCCGCGAGCGGACCGCTGGTGATCGTCTCGCGCAGGCCCTTCTCGACCGCCGGGATGAATTCCTTCGGGATCACGCCGCCGGTGATGTCATTGATGAACAGGAAATCGTTCTCGACGTCCGGATTGGCGCGATCGGCCTCGGTCATCGGCGACAGCTCGATCACGACGTGACCGTACTGACCCTTACCACCCGACTGCTTGGCGTGCTTGTAGTCCGACTTGACGTCCGACTTGCGGATCGTTTCGCGGTAGGCCACCTGCGGCTTGCCGACGTTCGCTTCCACGTTGAACTCGCGACGCATGCGGTCGACGATGATGTCCAGGTGCAGCTCGCCCATGCCGGCGATGATGGTCTGGCCGGATTCCTCGTCGGTACGAACGCGGAACGAGGGATCTTCCTGCGCGAGACGCGACAGGGCCATGCCCATCTTTTCCTGGTCCGACTTGGTCTTCGGTTCGACCGCCATCGAGATGACGGGCTCCGGGAAGGTCATGCGCTCGAGCGTGATGACGTGGTCGGCGGCGCACAGCGTGTCGCCGGTGGTCACGTCCTTCAGGCCGACGGCGGCAGCGATGTCGCCCGCGCGGACTTCCTTGATTTCGTCACGCTGATTGGCGTGCATCTGCAGGATGCGGCCAATGCGCTCCTTCTTCGACTTGACCGGGTTGAACACCTGGTCGCCGGAGTTGAGCACGCCCGAGTAGACGCGGAAGAACGTCAGCGCGCCGACGAACGGGTCGGTCATGATCTTGAACGCGAGCGCCGAGAACGGCTCGGAATCCGACGCCTTGCGGCTGTCTTCCTTGTCGTTTTCGTCGATGCCCTGCACCGGCGGACGATCGGCCGGCGACGGCAGCAGGTTGATCACGCCGTCGAGCATGGCCTGCACGCCCTTGTTCTTGAACGCCGAGCCGCAGAACACCGGCACGATTTCCACGCGCAGGGTGCGCTCGCGCAGACCGGCGACGATCTCCGCTTCCGACAGCTCGCCTTCGGACAGGTACTTGTCCATCAGCGTCTCGTTCGCTTCAGCCGCGGCTTCGACCATGAAGCTGCGCGCAGCCTCGGACTTCGCCTGCAGATCGGCCGGGATGTCGCGGTACTCGAACTTCGTGCCCTGCGAAGCGACATCCCAATGGATGGCCTTCATCTTGAGCAGGTCGATCACGCCCTCGAAGCCGTCTTCGGCGCCGACCGGCACCTGCATCGGCACGGCGTACGCACCCAGGCGCGACTTCAGCTGTTCGACGACCTTGTCGAAGTTGGCACCGGTGCGGTCCATCTTGTTGACGAACGCCATGCGCGGCACCGAGTACTTGTTGGCCTGGCGCCACACGGTTTCGGACTGCGGCTGCACGCCACCGACGGCGCACAGCACGAACACCGCGCCGTCGAGCACGCGCAGCGAACGCTCGACTTCGATGGTGAAGTCGACGTGGCCTGGGGTATCGATGATGTTGAAGCGGTGCTCCGGCAGGGACTTGTCCATGCCCTTCCAGAACGCGGTCGTCGCGGCCGACGTGATCGTGATGCCGCGCTCCTGCTCCTGCTCCATCCAGTCCATCGTCGCGGCACCTTCGTGCACTTCGCCGATCTTGTGGCTGACGCCGGTGTAGAACAGGATGCGTTCCGACGTGGTGGTCTTGCCGGCATCGATGTGGGCCATGATGCCGAAGTTGCGGTAACGCTCGATGGGAGTGGTGCGAGCCACGGGACCCTCTCGTAAATTTTGGAATTCCAGATGGCCAGATGCCGGCACTGGGCCGGCGTCCGGTTCGCATGGCGGCTCTTGTGCCGCCGCGGCAGCTCAGCAGGCTGCCGGGGCCGGCGACCCCGATATGGGGTCGCCTCGCTCAGATCACCAGCGGTAGTGAGCGAACGCCTTGTTCGCTTCCGCCATGCGGTGGGTTTCTTCGCGCTTCTTGATGGCGCCGCCACGGTTTTCCGAGGCGTCCAGCAGTTCCGCCGCGAGCTTGCGCGGCATGGTGTTTTCACCGCGCTTGCGGGCCGACTCGATCAGCCAGCGCATCGCCAGTGCCATACGGCGCGAGGCGCGCACTTCGACCGGCACCTGGTACGTGGCGCCGCCGACGCGACGCGACTTCACTTCGACAGCCGGCGACACGTTGCCCAGTGCCTTCTCGACGAGCTCGAGGGCGTTCGGGTTCTTCTCGCCGATGACATCCATCGCGCCGTAGACGATCTTCTCGGCGACCGACTTCTTGCCGCTCTGCATGACCATGTTGATGAAACGGGCGATCGTCTCGCTGCCGTGCTTGGGGTCCGGCAGGACCGAACGCTGGGGGGTGGAACCTTTACGCGACATGGTGCGTACCTATTCTTGAATTCTTGTACGAAGGGCCGTTGTAGCGACCGACCGGATTAGGACTTCGGACGCTTGGCGCCGTACTTGGAGCGGCTCTGGCGACGCTTGGTGACGCCGGCGGCGTCCAGCGAACCGCGCACGGTGTGGTAACGCACACCCGGCAGGTCCTTGACGCGACCGCCGCGGATCAGCACGACCGAGTGCTCCTGCAGGTTGTGGCCTTCGCCGCCGATGTACGAGATGACCTCGTAACCGTTGGTCAGGCGCACCTTGGCCACCTTGCGCAGCGCCGAGTTCGGCTTCTTCGGGGTGGTGGTGTACACGCGGGTGCAAACGCCACGACGCTGCGGGCAGTTCGCGAGCGCCGGCGAGGCACTCTTGTAGGTGGTCGCCTGCCGCGGCTTGCGGACCAGCTGATTGATCGTCGCCATCTGGAACTCTTTGAGGAAGGCCGTCGGGCCTACGTGGAAAAACACAAACGGCACGCCGGAACAACCCGGCATACCGAGACGAAAAAGTATAGCCCGCGCCTGACGTTACCGTCAACGCGGACTAAACCGGATGCCCTACCCGGCCACCTTCAGGCGGCGCACGGCAACGGGCCTCACTGCGATCCCGCCCTTCCTGGGCCGAACACGAGGCGCATCCGTTGCGACCTCATTTCGTGATCTGGGCGGACCACGAGGGTCCGCGAAAGCGCCGGAATTGTACCGGCAAACCGGGCGGGTGGGAACCCGCCCGGCAGCCACTTCTTACGACGCGCTGGACTCTTCGCCCTGGACGTCGGCGGTTTCGGCCGCGGGCTCGGCGGTCGTCACCGGGGACGCGAGCGCCTCCAGCTCCGATTCCGTCAGGCCCGTGGCGCCGCGACGGCGCTGGGTGTGGTACGCAAGACCCGTACCGGCCGGGATCAGACGACCCACGATCACGTTCTCCTTCAGGCCACGCAGGCTGTCGCGGGTACCGCGCACGGCGGCCTCGGTCAGCACGCGGGTGGTCTCCTGGAAGGAAGCCGCCGAGATGAACGACTCGGTCGCCAGCGACGCCTTGGTGATGCCGAGCAGCACCGGCTCGAAGCCGGCCACGATCTCGCCGCGGGCGGCCAGACGTGCGTTCTCCTCGATCATGCGCTGACGCTCGACCTGCTCGCCATTGAGGAACTTGCTGTCGCCCTGGTCGGTGATCTCGACCTTGCGCAGCATCTGGCGAACGATCACCTCGATGTGCTTGTCGTTGATCTTCACGCCCTGCAGGCGGTAGACGTCCTGGATTTCCTTGGTCAGGTACACGGCCAGCGGTTCGACACCCAGCAGACGCAGGATGTCCTGCGGGCTCGGCTCGCCGTCCACCACGGTCTCGCCCTTCTCCACGTGCTCGCCTTCGAACACGATGATCTGGCGGTACTTCGGGATGAGCTCTTCGTGCTCGTTTCCGTCGGTGTCCTTGATGATCAGGCGCTGCTTGCCCTTCGTGTCCTTACCGAACGACACGATGCCCGAACGCTCGGCCAGCACCGCCGGATCCTTCGGCTTGCGGGCTTCGAACAGGTCGGCCACGCGCGGCAGACCACCGGTGATGTCGCGGGTCTTCGACGCCTCCTGCGGGATCTTGGCGACCACGTCACCCACGCCCACCGGCGCGCCGTCCTGCAGGTTCACGATCGAGCGCGGCGGCAGCAGGTACTGCGCCGGCAGGTCGGTACCCGGGATGCTCAGGTCCTTGCCGTTCTTGTCGACGATGCGGACGATCGGACGCAGGTCCTTGCCCTGCGAGCCGCGACGCTTCGGATCGGTGATCTCGCGCGAGGCCAGGCCGGTCAGTTCGTCGGTCTTCTCGATGACGGTGACGCCGTCGACGAAGTCGATGAAGCGCACGAAGCCGGCCACTTCCGACACGATCGGGTGGTTATGCGGATCCCAGTTGGCGACCGTCTGGCCCGCCTTGATCTCCGCGCCATCCTTCACGTTGACGGTCGCGCCGTACGGCAGCTTGTAGCGCTCGCGCTCGCGGCCGTGGCCGTCGAGCACCGACAGTTCGCCCGAACGCGAGACCGCCACCAGGTTGCCGCTGGCGTGCTCGACGTGCTTGAGGTTGTTGAACTTGATCGTACCGGTGGTCTTGACCGTCACGTTGTCGATGGCCGCCGCACGCGACGCCGCACCACCGATGTGGAACGTACGCATCGTCAGCTGCGTACCCGGCTCGCCGATCGACTGCGCGGCGACGACGCCGACCGCTTCGCCGTGGTTCACCAGGTGACCGCGACCCAGGTCGCGACCGTAGCAGTGCGAGCACACGCCGAACGAGCTGGAGCAGGTGATGGTCGAACGCACCTTGATCGACTGGACGCTGGCGTCCTCGAGCTTCTGCACCCACGCTTCGTCGAGCAGGGTGTTACGCGTGACGATCGGTTCCTCGTCGTTGCCCGGCAGGAACACGTCCTCGGCCACGACGCGACCCAGCACGCGATCGCGCAGCGGCTCGACCACGTCGCCGCCTTCGACGATCGGGGTCATGGTGAGGCCTTCGAACGTGCCGCAATCGGTCTCGGTGATCACCACGTCCTGCGCGACGTCGACGAGGCGACGGGTCAGGTAACCCGAGTTCGCCGTCTTCAGCGCGGTATCGGCCAGACCCTTACGGGCGCCGTGGGTCGAGATGAAGTACTGGAGGACGTTCAGGCCTTCGCGGAAGTTCGCGGTGATCGGCGTCTCGATGATCGAGCCGTCCGGCTTGGCCATCAGGCCGCGCATACCGGCCAGCTGACGGATCTGCGCCTGCGAACCACGCGCGCCGGAGTCGGCCATGATGTAGATCGAGTTCATCGACTTCTGGTCGATGGTCTCACCCTTCGCGTTCTGCACCTTCTCGGTGCCGATCGCGTCCATCATCGCCTTGGCCACGCGCTCGTTCGTGCGCGACCAGATGTCGACGACCTTGTTATAGCGCTCGCCGGCGGTGACCAGGCCCGACTGGTACTGCTCCTGGATTTCCAGGACCTCGGCTTCGGCCTCGTCCAGGATGCCCTTCTTCTCGACCGGGATCAGCATGTCGTCGATGCCGATGGACACACCGGCACGCGTGGCGTAGCCGAAGCCGGTGTACATCAGCTTGTCGGCGAACACGACCGTGTCCTTCAGGCCGAGCATGCGGTAGCACGAGTTGATCAGGCGGCTGATGTTCTTCTTGGTCAGCTCGACATTGGCCAGCGCGAACGGCAGGCCTTCGGGCAGGATCTCACGCAGCAGGGCGCGACCCACGGTCGTGTCGACGATCGAGGTCTTCTGCTCGCTGGTGCCGTCCTCGTTCTTCACCGTCTCGGTGATGCGCACCTTGCACTTGGCGTGCAGCTGCACGACGCGGTTGTCGTACGCGCGCTTCACTTCGGCGACGTTGGCGAACGCCATGCCCTCGCCCGCCTTGTTCTCCAGGGCGCGGGTCATGTAGTACAGGCCGAGCACGACGTCCTGCGACGGCACGATGATCGGCTCGCCGTTCGCCGGCGACAGGATGTTGTTCGACGCCATCATCAGCGCGCGCGCTTCGAGCTGGGCTTCCAGCGAGAGCGGCACGTGCACGGCCATCTGGTCGCCGTCGAAGTCCGCGTTGAACGCGGTGCAGACCAGCGGATGCAGCTGGATCGCCTTGCCTTCGATCAGCACCGGCTCGAACGCCTGGATGCCCAGGCGGTGCAGCGTCGGCGCGCGGTTCAGCAGGACCGGATGCTCGCGGATCACCTCTTCCAGGATGTCCCACACCTCGGCCTCTTCGCGCTCGACGAGCTTCTTGGCGGCCTTGATGGTCGTGGCGAGACCACGGCGCTGCAGCTTGGCGAAGATGAAGGGCTTGAACAGCTCCAGCGCCATCTTCTTCGGCAGGCCGCATTCGTGCAGGCGCAGGGTCGGACCGACCACGATGACCGAACGGCCCGAGTAGTCCACGCGCTTGCCGAGCAGGTTCTGGCGGAAGCGACCCTGCTTGCCCTTGATCATGTCGGCGAGCGACTTGAGCGGGCGCTTGTTGGTGCCGGTGATGGCACGGCCACGACGGCCGTTGTCCATCAGCGCGTCGACCGACTCCTGCAGCATGCGCTTCTCGTTGCGCACGATGATGTCGGGCGCGTTGAGTTCGAGCAGGCGGCGCAGGCGGTTATTGCGGTTGATGACGCGGCGGTACAGGTCGTTGAGATCGGAGGTCGCGAAGCGGCCACCGTCCAGCGGCACCAGCGGACGCAGGTCCGGCGGCAGCACCGGCAGCACGGTCATGACCATCCACTCCGGACGGTTGCCGGATTCGAGGAAGGCTTCGACCAGCTTGATGCGCTTGGTGAGGCGCTTGAGCTTGGTTTCGCTGTTGGTCGCGGCGATCTCTTCCTTCAGCGTGACCATTTCCGACTGCAGGTCGATCGTGCGCAGCAGCTCATAGACGGCCTCGGCGCCCATCGACGCTTCGAAGTCGTCGCCGTGCTCCTGGCGCGCCTGCAGGAACTGCTCTTCGGTGAGCAGCGTGCCGCGCTCGAGCGCGGTCAGGCCCGGCTCCGTCACCACGTAGGCTTCGAAGTACAGGATGCGTTCGATGTCGCGCAGCGTCATGTCGAGCATCAGGCCGATGCGCGACGGGAGCGACTTCAGGAACCAGATGTGCGCGACCGGCGAGGCCAGGTCGATGTGGCCCATGCGCTCGCGGCGCACCTTGGCCAGCGTCACTTCCGTGCCGCACTTCTCGCACACCACGCCGCGGTGCTTCATGCGCTTGTACTTGCCGCACAGGCACTCGTAGTCCTTGATCGGACCGAAGATCGCGGCGCAGAACAGGCCGTCGCGCTCGGGCTTGAAGGTGCGGTAGTTGATGGTTTCCGGCTTCTTCACTTCGCCGTAGGACCAGGAACGGATCAGGTCCGGCGAGGCCAGCGCGATCTTGATGGCGTCGAAGTCGATCGCCGCGCGCTGCTGGTTGAAGAGGTTGAGCAGGTCTTTCATGTTTTTCTCCAATCGGAGGAATTCGTCGATGGGCCGTAAATCGCTGAGTCAATGCAGCGGGAAGCGCGCGTTCCGCGGCGCTTCCCGCAACCCGATCAGTTCTCTTCCAGCTCCATGTTGATCGCGAGCGAGCGGATTTCCTTCACCAGAACGTTGAAGGACTCCGGCATGCCGGCCACCATCTCGTACTCGCCGTCGACGATGTTCTTGTACATCTGGTTGCGGCCCTGCACGTCGTCGGACTTCACCGTCAGCATTTCCTGCAGGGTGTAGGCCGCGCCGTAGGCTTCCAGCGCCCAGACTTCCATTTCGCCGAAACGCTGGCCGCCGAACTGCGCCTTGCCGCCCAGCGGCTGCTGGGTGACGAGCGAGTACGGACCGGTCGAACGCGCGTGCATCTTGTCGTCGACCAGGTGGTTCAGCTTCAGCATGTGCATGTAGCCGACGGTGACCTTGCGCTCGAACGCTTCGCCGGTACGACCGTCGAAGAGTTCCGTCTGGCCGCTGGACGGAAGGTCCGCCAGTTCCAGCATGCGCTTGATCTCCGACTCGGCCGCACCGTCGAACACCGGCGTCGCCATCGGCACGCCATCGGTGAGGTTCTTCGCCAGGCGCAGCAGTTCCTCGTCCGTGAACTGCGTCAGGTCGACGCGCTCACCCACGACGGAGTTGTCGTGGTTGTAGATGTCGTTGAGGAACTTGCGAAGCTCGCCGATCGCCTGCTGTGCTTCCAGCATGCGCTGGATCTTCTGGCCCAGGCCCTTGGCGGCCCAGCCAAGATGCACTTCGAGGATCTGGCCGATGTTCATACGCGACGGCACGCCCAGCGGGTTCAGGACGATGTCGACGGTCTGGCCGTCGGCCGCATACGGCATGTCCTGCACCGGCACGATGGTCGACACGACACCCTTGTTGCCGTGGCGGCCGGCCATCTTGTCGCCCGGCTGGATGCGGCGCTTCACCGCGAGGAACACCTTCACCATCTTCAGCACGCCCGGTGCGAGGTCGTCGCCCTGGGTGATCTTGCCGCGCTTGTCGGCGAAGCGCTTCTCGAACTCCGCCTTGTGCACTTCGATCTGCTTCTGCGCGCGCTCGATCGCCTCGACGGCTTCGTCGTCCTTCATGCGCAGCGTGAACCAGTCCTTGCGGGACAGGCCATCGAGCACCAGCGAGGTGACGGTGTCGCCCTTCTTCAGGCCACCGCCGCCGTTGGCGACCTTGCCGACCAGCTGCGAACGCAGGCGGTCGTAGATCGCGGCCTCGAGGATGCGGAACTGGTCGTCGAAGTCCTTCTTGACGCGACGGATTTCCGATTCCTCGATCTGGCGGGCGCGCTTGTCCTTCTCGATGCCGTCGCGGGTGAAGACCTGCACGTCGATGACGGTGCCGTCCATGCCCGGCGGCACGCGCAGCGAGCTGTCCTTAACGTCGGACGCCTTCTCGCCGAAGATCGCGCGCAGCAGCTTCTCTTCCGGCGTCAGCTGGCTCTCGCCCTTCGGCGTGACCTTGCCGACGAGGATGTCGCCCGCACGCACTTCCGCGCCGATGTACACCACGCCCGACTCGTCGAGGCGGTTCAGCGCCTGCTCGGAGACGTTCGGGATGTCGGCGGAGATTTCCTCCGGACCCAGCTTGGTGTCGCGCGCGACGCAGGTCAGCTCTTCGATGTGGATCGTGGTGTAGCGATCCTGCTCGACCACGCGCTCGGAGAGCAGGATCGAGTCTTCGAAGTTGTAGCCGTTCCACGGCATGAACGCGACCAGCATGTTCTGGCCCAGCGCGAGTTCGCCGATGTCCGTCGAGGGACCGTCGGCCAGCACGTCGCCGCGCGCGACCACGTCGCCCACGTTCACCAGCGGACGCTGGTTGATGCAGGTGTTCTGGTTCGAACGCGTGTACTTGATCAGCGTGTAGATGTCGACGCCGGCGTCGGTCTCACCAACGATCTCCGACTCGTTCACCTTCACCACGATGCGGCCGGCGTCGATCTGCTCGATCACGCCACCGCGGCGCGCGTTCACCGTCACGCCCGAGTCGCGCGCCACGGCGCGCTCGATGCCGGTACCGACCAGCGGCTTCTGCGCACGCAGCGTCGGCACGGCCTGGCGCTGCATGTTCGCGCCCATCAGTGCGCGGTTCGCGTCGTCGTGCTCGAGGAACGGCACGAGCGCCGCCGCGACCGACACGGTCTGCATCGGCGAGACGTCCATGAAGTGGATTTCGCTCGGCGGACGCAGCATCGACTCGCCCTGGTAACGGCACGCGACGAACTGGGCGGTGATCGTGCCCTTCTCGTCCTGCGGCGCGTTCGCCTGGGCGATGACGTACTCGTTCTCTTCGATCGCCGACAGGTACTCGACGTCGTCGGTCACGCGGCCGTCCACGACCTTGCGGTACGGCGTCTCGAGGAAGCCGTACTTGTTGGTGCGCGCGAACACGGCCAGCGAGTTGATCAGGCCGATGTTCGGGCCTTCCGGCGTCTCGATGGTGCAGACGCGGCCGTAATGGGTCGGATGCACGTCGCGCACTTCGAAGCCGGCGCGCTCACGGGTCAGGCCGCCCGGGCCGAGGGCCGACACGCGACGCTTGTGCGTGACTTCCGACAGCGGGTTGTTCTGGTCCATGAACTGCGACAGCTGCGAGGAGCCGAAGAACTCCTTGATCGCGGCGGCCACCGGCTTGGCGTTGATGAGCTCCTGCGGCGTCAGGCCTTCGGACTCCGCCATCGACAGGCGTTCCTTCACGGCGCGCTCGACGCGGACCAGGCCGACGCGGAACACGTTCTCGGCCATTTCGCCGACCGAACGCACGCGACGGTTGCCCAGGTGGTCGATGTCGTCCACGGTGCCGCGACCGTTGCGGATCTCGGTCAGCACGCGGATGACGTCGAGGATGTCCGACGTCTGGCCGCACTCGCCGCGCAGGCGGACGGACTCTTCGTCCTTGCGCTCGGCGAAGTACTTGGCGTCGTACAGCACCGACGCGCCTTCGGTTTCCTTGCGGCCGAGGCGACGGTTGAACTTCATGCGGCCCACGGCCGAGAGGTCGTAGCGCTCGAAGGTGAAGAACAGGTTGTGGAACAGGTTCTGCGCGGCGTCCTTGGTCGGCGGCTCGCCCGGACGCATCATGCGATAGATCTCGACCAGCGCTTCCAGCTGCGTCTTGGTCGCGTCGATGCGCAGGGTGTGCGACAGGTACGCACCGCGATCCAGGTCGTTCACCCACAGCGTGCCGACCGACTCGATGCCGGCCTTGCGGAACGCAGCCAGATGGTCTTCGGTGATCTCGTCGTTGGCGGTCGCCAGCAGCTCACCGGACTTCGTGTCGACGACGTCGCTGGCCAGGATGCGGCCCACGAGGTATTCGTCCGGCACGGCCAGGGCGGAGATGCCCGACTGTTCCAGCTGCTTGACGTGGCGCGCGGTGATGCGGCGGCCGGCTTCGACGATGACCTTCTCGCCATCGGACAGATCGAAGTTCAGCGTTTCGCCACGCAGGCGCTCCGGCACGAGCTCCAGCTGCACGCCTTCGTTCGGATCGACGTGGAAGGTGTTGATCTCGAAGAACTCACGCAGCATTTCTTCGTTGTTGTAACCGAGCGCGCGCAGCAGCACGGTCACCGGCAACTTGCGGCGACGGTCGATACGGGTGAACAGCGCGTCCTTCGGGTCGAACTCGAAGTCCAGCCACGAGCCGCGGTAAGGAATGATGCGGGCGCTGTACAGCAGCTTGCCCGAGCTGTGCGTCTTGCCGCGGTCGTGGTCGAAGAACACGCCCGGCGAACGGTGCAGCTGCGAGACGATGACGCGCTCGGTGCCGTTAACGATGAAGGTGCCGTTCTCGGTCATGAGCGGGATCTCGCCCATGTAGACCTCCTGCTCCTTCACGTACTTGATGGCCTTGGTCGACGACTCGCGGTCGTAGATCACCAGGCGCACGGTCACGCGCAGCGGCGCGCCGTAGGAGAGGCCGCGGTTGCGGCACTCGCGCTCGTCGAACGGGGGTTCGCCGAGCTTGTAGCCGACATATTCCAGCGCAGCGTTGCCGCTGTAACTGACGATCGGGAACACCGACTTCAGCGCGGCGTGGAGACCGCGATCGGCACGCTTGGCCGGATCGGTGTGTTCCTGCAGGAACTCGCGGTAGGAATCGACCTGGATGGCCAGCAGGAAGGGCACTTCAAGGATCGACTTGCGCTTGCCGAAGTCCTTGCGGATGCGCTTCTTTTCGGTGAACGAATAATTCGTCGTGGAAGCCGTGGTCATGATGAGCTGCCGCCTCGGTTTTCTCTGGATCGAAGGTTCGGATCGAGGAGGAGAACGCGGTGCCTGCGGGCCATGTCATTCCAACCGGACTGACGTGTTTCGCTTGCGGCGTTTCCGTTGTCTCGAATCGCGACCCCTTCAGGGGAATGAACTGTCAGTTGGAAGCCGCGGGTATTGCCGGCACCCGCACGCCCTCTAGTGCTGCTTCCAACTACCAACTCGGTTGGGTTTTCTTTGTTGCCGGGACTAGGGAATCGGGAATGGGGAATCGTGTTGCGGCGAGTCCGGCCGCTGCCGCCCTTGTCAGGCTGGCGGCGACGCTCGTTACTTTTCGACGATTCTCTATTCCCGATTCCCTACTCCCGTTGGAACGGCCAAAGGCCGGGGACTTTCGTCCCCAGCCTTCAGGTGGTCGCCGGTACTGCGCTCTCGGTCAAGAGCTGGCGACGCGGGTACTGCTTACTTCAGCTCGACGGTCGCGCCAGCGGCCTCGAGTTCCTTCTTGAACTTCTCGGCTTCTTCCTTCGAAGCGCCTTCCTTCACGACGCCACCGGCTTCGGTGAGGTCCTTCGCTTCCTTCAGGCCCAGGCCCGTGATGGCGCGGACGGCCTTGATGACGTCGACCTTCTTCGCGCCGGCTTCCTTCAGGATGACGTTGAATTCGGTCTGCTCTTCGACGGCCGGGCCGGCAGCGGCCGGGCCAGCGGCCACGGCAACCGGAGCGGCGGCGGAGACGCCGAACTTGTCTTCGATCGCCTTGACCAGGTCCATGACCTGGCTGATGGTCATGCCGGCAACGGCGTCGACGATCTGTTCGTTGGTAAGGGACATGTTGTTAACCTCTGGAAATATTTGAACGTACGAATCGGTTCAGTCGCATCAACGAGCGGCGGTTACGCCGTCTCGGCTGCGGCCTCGGCAGTTGCTTCTTCGCCACCACCCTGCTTGTCGGCGACCGCCTTGACGGCGCGACCGAACATGGTGACCGGCTCGGCCAAGACACGGGCCAGCATGGCCAGGGCCTGTTCGCGGGTCGGCAGGGCAGCGAGGAACTCGACGTGCGCGCCCGGAAAGAGCTTGCCGTCGATGGAAACGACCTTCGCCTGCAGCTTGTCGTTGGTCTTGGCGAATTCCTTGATCAGACGCCCGGCAGCACCGGGGTCTTCCGACGAGAACGCATACAGCAGCGGACCGACGAGCGCGTCTTTCGTGCACTCGAACTCGGTACCTTCGACGGCACGCGCGGCCAGGGTGTTCTTGACAACCTTCAAGAACACGCCGGTCTCGCGAGCCTTCTTGCGCATCGCGGTCATCTGGCTGACCGTGGTGCCTGCGTACTCGGCAGCGACCAAGGAGTGCGCCTTCGAAGCGACTTCCGCCAGTTCGGCGACTACTTCTTGCTTCTGGGACAGATTGAGAGCCATTGCACTCCTCCAAATGAACTCCGCTCGCGGCTCCAGCCGCTTGCGGTCCTGGGCGGCACCGGATCCCTGGCGCCGGGGATGTCGAGCATCCCGGTGGTGGCCAATCCAGAATGATTTCCAGAAGGCACCATCTACGCAGGCCGACCCGGACGGGTCCGGATTAAGCAGTCCCGCTTCCACCGACGGCGATTCCCTGCCATGTCGAGCATCCCTGCCCGTCGCCGGTAGGCGCAGACCGCACCTGCGGTCTTTGACGGCTGCCGCGCGGACCGTGGTCGTTGCGACGCCCTCAAAAGTTTCGTTCGTCGATTCCGCTGCGCGGGTCGGGAACGGTTGATTCTTTTTCAGCGCCCCGTTGGTTGGAGCCTTGGGACGCTGGATCCCGGCTTTCGCCGGGCTGACGCATTGGCAAAGGCGCTCGCGCTATGCGCGAGCGCGCCAACGCGTTACTTCAGGGTCAGCGAAGCCTGGTCAACGGTCACGCCCGGACCCATGGTCGAGCTGATCGAGATCTTCTGCAGGTATTGACCCTTCGCCGTCGCCGGCTTGGCCTTGATCAGGTCGAGCAGCAGGGCGTGCAGATTGTCCTTCAGCGAGGCGTCTTCGAAGCTGGCCTTGCCGATGGTGCAGTGGATGATGCCGGCCTTGTCGGTGCGGTAGCGCACCTGGCCGCCCTTGGCGTTCTTCACCGCCTCGGCCGGGTTCGGCGACACGGTGCCGACCTTCGGGTTCGGCATCAGGCCGCGCGGACCGAGCACCTGGCCCAGCTTACCGACGACGCGCATGGCGTCCGGCGTGGCGATCACGACGTCGTAGTTCAGGTCGCCGGCCATCATCTTCTCGGCCAGGTCGTCCATGCCGACGGCTTCGGCGCCAGCGGCGAGGGCCTCATCGGCCTTCGCACCGGCCGGGGCGAACACCGCCACGCGCACGGTCTTGCCGGTACCGGCCGGCAGGACGGTGGAACCGCGGACCTGCTGGTCGGACTTCTTCGCGTCCACGCCCAGGCGCACGGCGACGTCGACGGACTCGACGAACTTGGCCTTGGTGGCGGTCTTGACGATCTTGATGGCTTCGTCGAAGGCGTAGGCCTTGCCCGGAACCACTGCGGCCTTGATGGCCTTTTCGCGCTTGGTCATTGCCATGTCTTAACCCTCCACCACCAGACCCATGCTGCGGGCCGAACCCGCAATCGTCTTCACCGCCGCATCCAGGTCGGCCGCCGTCAGATCGGCTTCCTTCTGCTTGGCGATGGCTTCCAGCTGGGCGCGGGTGACCTTGCCCACCTTCTCGGTGTTCGGGCGCTTGGAGCCGGAGGTGATGCCCACGGCCTTCTTCAGCAGCACCGAAGCCGGGGTCGACTTGGTGACGAAGGTGAACGTACGGTCGGAGTACGCGGTGATGATGACCGGGGTCGGAAGACCCGGCTCAAGCTTGGAGGTCGCGGCGTTGAAGGCCTTGCAGAACTCCATGATGTTCAGGCCGCGCTGGCCGAGGGCCGGACCGACCGGCGGCGAGGGGTTGGCCTGACCGGCCTTCACCTGCAGCTTGATGTAACCAACTACTTTCTTAGCCATTGCTCTCTCTCCGGGTGCAAGCGCCTTGACCGCAGGCTCCCCATCGCGCCGGGAAAATCACGTGTCCCGACATCACGTTGAATAGGCTGTGCCGCTGACACGGCAACGGCCGCCCTTGGGCGGCCGGCGTTCCGGCCCGCGCCACAGGCAGCGAGCCGGCAAGTATAGCAGGGTTTTAGGCCTTTTCGACCTGACCGAATTCCAGCTCGACCGGGGTCGAGCGGCCGAAGATCAGCACCGCGACGCGCAGGCGGCTCTTCTCGTAATTGATTTCCTCGACCACGCCGTTGAAGTCGTTGAACGGGCCATCGATGACGCGGACCATCTCGCCCGGCTCGAACAGCACCTTCGGCTTCGGCTTTTCGACGCCTTCCTGAACGCGCTGCAGGATGGCATCGGCCTCACGGTCGGCGATCGGGAGCGGGCGATCGGCGGTGCCGCCGATGAAACCCATGACCTTCGGGGTTTCCTTCACCAGGTGCCAGCTCTCGTTGTCCATGCGCGGGATGCCCGCTTCGTCATGGGTCGCGATCTGGACCAGGACATAGCCCGGGAAGAACTTGCGCTCGGAACGGCGCTTCTGGCCGGAACGCATCTCGACCACTTCTTCGGTCGGGACGAGCACTTCGCCGAACTTGTCCTGCATGCCGTCACGGACGATGCGGTCGCGCAGGGTCTGCGCCACGGACTTCTCGAAGCCCGAATAGGCGTGGACGACGTACCAGCGCTTGTGCACTTCGGTCATTTGCTTACTGCCCCAGAATCAACTTGACCAGGAACTGGATGAACAGGTCCATGGCGGCGAGGATCAGGCTGAGCACCGCCACGGCGATGATCACGACCCAGGTGGTGCGCATGGCTTCCTGACGGGTCGGCCAGACCACCTTGCGCAGCTCGAAGCGCGACTCGGAAAGGAACTCGCGGGTCTGCAGACCCTTGCCGCTGGTCAGGAACACGACGGCCGCGAGGACCAGGCCGACGGCGACGGCCAGCGCGCGGAGCGGGCCCGCCCACTGATCGAAATAGATGTACGCGGCAACGCCAGCGGCCACCAGCAGCACGGCAAGTGCGTACTTGACGATATCGCCGGTGGAGGCGGATCCGGGTTGTTCGACCTTGCTGTTCATCCGATCCATCGCGCGGCAGCCAGGCCGCGTCTGTAGTGGGTAAAGGCCGACCACGTCTGACCGGACTTCTGCGGAGGACCCGCATGGGTTGGCACGCCAGGAGGGACTCGAACCCCCAACCTGCGGTTTTGGAGACCGCTGCTCTGCCAATTGAGCTACTGGCGTATGGAACTAGTTTAGAGCTTTCTGAGACGGCAAAGGCGGACCGAAGTCCGCCCTGCTGCCTTTCCGGCGTCGCCTGGCCGCAGGGCGCGTCCAGGTCGTCGGATCCCGCGATGCGGGAATGCCCCGCGCGCCGAAGCGCACGGGGCCGGTTTCATTACTTCAGGATCTTCGCCACCACGCCGGCGCCGACGGTACGGCCGCCTTCGCGGATCGCGAAGCGCAGGCCTTCGTCCATCGCGACCGGGTTGATCAGCGTGACGACCATCTTGATGTTGTCGCCCGGCATGACCATCTCGACGCCTTCCGGCAGCTCGACCGCACCGGTGATGTCGGTGGTGCGGAAGTAGAACTGCGGACGGTAGCCCTTGAAGAACGGCGTGTGACGGCCGCCTTCGTCCTTCGACAGCACGTACACCTCGGCTTCGAACGTGGTGTGCGGCGTGATCGAACCCGGCTTGGCCAGCACCTGACCGCGCTCGACGTCGTCACGCTTCGTGCCGCGCAGCAGCAGACCGGCGTTGTCGCCCGCCTGGCCCTGGTCGAGCAGCTTGCGGAACATTTCCACGCCGGTGACCGTCGTCTTCTGCGTCGGGCGGATGCCGACGATTTCGATTTCGTCGCCGACCTTGATGATGCCGCGCTCGATACGGCCGGTCACCACGGTGCCGCGGCCCGAGATCGAGAACACGTCTTCCACCGGCATCAGGAACGGCTTGTCGACGTCACGCTGCGGTTCCGGGATGAACGTGTCCAGCGCTTCCACCAGCTTCAGGATCGCTGGCACGCCGATTTCCGACTGGTCGCCTTCCAGCGCCAGACGGGCCGAACCGTGGATGATCGGGGTGTCGTCGCCCGGGAACTCGTACTTGCTCAGGAGTTCACGCACTTCCATCTCGACCAGCTCGAGCAGCTCGGCGTCGTCCACCATGTCGGCCTTGTTCAGGAACACGACGATGTACGGCACGCCGACCTGGCGCGACAGCAGGATGTGCTCGCGCGTCTGCGGCATCGGGCCGTCAGCGGCCGAACACACCAGGATCGCGCCGTCCATCTGCGCCGCACCCGTGATCATGTTCTTCACGTAGTCGGCGTGGCCCGGGCAGTCCACGTGCGCGTAGTGGCGCGTCGGGCTTTCGTACTCGACGTGCGCCGTCGAGATCGTGATGCCGCGCGCCTTCTCTTCCGGCGCCGCGTCGATCGCGTCGTACGCCTTGAACTCGCCACCGAAACGCTCCGCGCCCACCTTCGTCAGCGCCGCCGTCAGCGTGGTCTTGCCGTGGTCGACGTGACCGATCGTGCCCACGTTCACGTGCGGCTTGGTGCGCTCAAACTTACCCTTGGCCATGACAGTCGACTCTCGCTTTAGGACGGAATTACGGGTGGTACGGGAAAGATGGTGCTCACGAAAGGAATCGAACCTTCGACCTCCTCCTTACCAAGGAGGTGCTCTACCGACTGAGCTACGTGAGCAAGTTGTTCCAGCAGATCGTCTGTCGCGGCATCAATGGAGCGGGAGACGGGAATCGAACCCGCACCATCAGCTTGGAAGGCTGAGGTTCTACCATTGAACTACTCCCGCGCCGGACAAACCTGCTTGGGTACTGCGCCGGTGGTGGTAAGTCACCGGGGTGTTGCATCCACCAGACTACTGCTGTTGGAACTGGTGGAGGGAGGTGGATTCGAACCACCGAAGGCGTAAGCCAGCAGATTTACAGTCTGCCCCCGTTGGCCGCTTGGGTATCCCTCCAAAGAGCCCGCAATTTTGGGACTGGCCGGCGAGGTTGTCAACGCGTTTCACGCATCAATTTTCACGCGATGCATCCTGCGGCGTCTTCCGCGCACCCTCGCCCGCCGATGGACGGCGGGCCGGCAGCCTCAGACGTTGAAGCGGAAATGCAGCACGTCGCCTTCCTGGACGCGGTATTCCTTGCCTTCCAGGCGCAGGCGGCCGGCATCGCGCGCGCCGGATTCGCCCTTGTACTTGATGAAATCGTCGTACGCGATGGTTTCGGCGCGAATGAAGCCCTTCTCGAAATCGGTGTGGATCACCGCCGCCGCCTGCGGCGCGGTCGAGCCGGCCTTCACCGTCCATGCGCGGACTTCCTTCACGCCGGCGGTGAAATAGGTCTGCAGGCCCAGCAGCTTGTACGCCGCACGGATCACCCGGTTCAGGCCGGGCTCGTCCAGCCCCAGATCGGTCAGGAACGCATCGCGGTCGGCGTCGTCGAGCTGGCTGAGCTCTTCCTCGATGGCGGCGCACACCGGCACCACTTCCGCGCCCTCGGTGACGGCGCGGGCGCGCACCGCATCGAGGTGCGGGTTGTTCTCAAAGCCATCCTCAAGGACGTTGGCGACGTACATCACCGGCTTGAGCGTGAGCAGGAAAAGATCGCGCAGCACGAGCTTGTCGTCGTCCGACAGGCCGAGCGCGCGCGCGGGCTTGCCGTCGTCGAGGCCGGCGCGCACGCGACCCAGCACTTCCACGCGGATCTTCGCTTCCTTGTCGCCGGTCTTCGCCGAACGCTCGGCGCGCTGCAGCGCCTTTTCCACCGATTCCAGGTCCGCGAGCGCGAGCTCGGTGTCGATGGTGTCGATGTCGGAAATCGGATCGATGCGGTTGTTGACGTGGATGACGTCGTCGTTCTCGAAGCAGCGCACGACGTGCGTGATCGCGTCGACTTCGCGGATGTGCGCGAGGAACTTGTTGCCCAGGCCTTCACCGCTGGCGGCACCGGCGACGAGGCCGGCGATGTCGACGAACTCCACCGCGGTCGGGATGACCTTCTGCGGCTTGACGATTTCCGACAGCGCATTGAGGCGCGGATCCGGCACGGGCACGACGCCGACGTTCGGCTCGATCGTGCAGAACGGGAAGTTGGCGGCGGCGATGCCGGCCTTGGTCAGGGCGTTGAAGAGGGTCGACTTGCCGACGTTCGGCAGGCCGACGATGCCGCATTTGATGCCCATGGCGGTGTTCCGTGATTCGGGATTCGTGATTGGCGACTCGCGGCCATGCAGCTCGAATCGACAATCACCAATCGCGGATCACCTGCTGGTGTGAAGCCGCTTCATGGCTTCGTTGAAATCGCCGGACACGGCCAGCGGTAGCACGTCGTCGGCATCGCCGATGGCGCGAAGGATGGAGGCTTCGTCGTCCGCGCCGGGCTTGCCCAGCACCCAGGACGTCACGCGGTCCTTGTGCCCGGGGTGGCCGATGCCGATGCGCAGGCGGTGGTACTTGCCATGGCCGAGCAGCCTGGTGATGTCGCGCAGACCGTTCTGGCCGCCGTGGCCGCCATCGAACTTCAGGCGCGCGGTGCCCGGTGCGAGATCGAGTTCGTCGTGGACGACCAGCATCTGCTCCGGCTCGATCTTCCAGTAGCGCAGCGCCGCCGTGACCGATTTGCCGGAAAGGTTCATGAACGTGGCCGGCTTGAGCAGCCACACCGGCTTGCCGGCGATCTCGACCTTCGCCGTTTCGCCGAACAGCTTGGATTCCAGACCGAAGCGGGCGCCCTGACGCAGCGCGAGGGCGTCCACAAACCAGAACCCGGCGTTGTGCCGGGTCCGGAGATGTTCGGCACCGGGATTCCCCAAGCCGACGATGAGGCGCAAACCGTCCATCGTGAAGTCACGCCGACGCCTGCCCGCGTGCGCGGGCAGGCGTCGGAACGCGATTACTTCTCGTCCTTCTTGGCGGCCTTGGTGGCCGGCACTTCGGCCGACGGGGCCTCAGCCGACTCTTCGGCTTCGACGCGGCCGTGCTTGGCGATCACGACGGCGACGTCGTGTTCCTTGCCCAGCTTCAGTTCCGGCAGCTCCACGCCCTTGGGCAGCTTGACGTCCGACAGGTGGACGATGTCGCCGACCTTCAGGCCCGACAGGTCGATCTCGATGAACTCCGGCAGGTCGCGCGGCAGGCAGCTGACGGTGACTTCGTTGAGTTCGTGCGTGATCACGACGTCGGCCGACTTGCCAGCCGGCGAGCCTTCCTGGCCGATGAAGTGCAGCGGCACCGACGCCTTCAGCGCGGCGTTCAGATCAACGCGCTGGAAGTCCAGGTGCATGATGATCTGCTTGAACGGATGGCGCTGGATGTCGCGCAGCAGCACGGCTTCGACGGCGCCGTCGATGTCGAGGTTCAGGATAGACGAGTAGAACCACTCGTTCTGCTGGGCCAGCCAGATCTTCTCGTGGTCGAGCTGGATCGCCTTCGGCTCGGACTTGCCGCCGTAGACGATGGCCGGGATGCTGGCGGCATGGCGAAGGCGGCGGCTCGCACCCTTCCCTTCGACCTTGCGGCCAGTGGCCTTGAGGGTATGTTCGGACATTTTCGTTTACTCACTTACTGCGTTATGCCGCCTCGCGGCGGCGATGTGACTCTTCCGCGACCAGAAGAGCCTTTGGACCGGGACCGGAAACCGCTCCCGGAAAACTTCAATCCACGTACAGCGAACTGACCGACTCGCCGAACGCCACGCGTCGGATCGTCTCGGCCAGAAGCTCGGCGACGCTGAGCTGGCGGATCTTGCCGCAGGCCCGCGCCGCGTCGGACAGCTTGATGGTGTCGGTGACCACCAGCTCGTCGAGCTGCGACTTGGTCACGTTGTCCATCGCCGCGCCCGACAACACCGGATGCGTGCAGTACGCGACCACCTTGGTCGCGCCCTGCGCCTTCAGCGCGTTCGCCGCGGCGCACAAGGTGCCGGCGGTGTCGACGATGTCGTCGACCAGCACGCAGGTCTTGCCGGCGACGTCGCCGATGATGTTCATCACCGTGGCAACGTTGGCGCGCGGACGGCGCTTGTCGATGATCGCCAGGTCCGCATCGTCCAGGCGCTTGGCGATCGCTCGCGCGCGCACCACGCCGCCGACGTCGGGCGAGACCACCACCATGTTTTCCGTGCCGTGCGCGCGCCAGATGTCGGCAAGCAGCAGCGGCGAGGCGTACACGTTGTCGACCGGGATGTCGAAGAAGCCCTGGATCTGGTCGGCGTGGAGATCGACCGTCAACACGCGATCGGTACCGACCGCACTGAACATCTTCGCCGCGACCTTGGCCGTGATCGGCACGCGCGAGGAACGCGGGCGGCGATCCTGGCGGGCGTAGCCGAAGTACGGCACCACCGCGGTCACGCTGGCGGCCGAGGCGCGCTTGAGCGCGTCCACCAGCACCAGCAGCTCCATGAAATTCTCCGCCGTGGGCGCGTTCGTCGGCTGGATGACGAACACTTCCTGGCGACGGACGTTCTCCTCGATTTCCACCTGCACTTCGCCGTCGGAGAAACGGCCGACGAGCGCCTTGCCCAGACGGATGCCCAGTTCCCTGCACACCGAGTCGGCGAGCGGGCGGTTGGCGTTACCGCTGAAAATCAGCAGGTTGCGATCGTTCTGCATGGTCTGGCCGGTCGGGGATCAAGGATTCGGGATTGGGGATTCAGCCGTTGCGAATCCCCAATCCCGAATGCCCGACCCTCAAGCTGGATTACGTCGATGGAGTTGGCAGGGGCGGTAGGATTCGAACCTACGAATGCCGGGATCAAAACCCGGTGCCTTGGGCCACTTGGCGACGCCCCTGCAGTGGAGCCCGTCAGGGCGCCGGTCTTGCCTGCTTCGTCCAGTCCGCCAGTGCACGGTGCAGCGGCGAGGCTTGCGCCCCTTCCGCCACCCAGGCGCGAAGCCCGGTCGGCAACGCGGCCAGCGCCGCCTCGGCGGCTTCGCGGGTGGCGAATTCGACGAAACAACCGCTGCCGGAGCCGGTCAGGCGCGGCGAGCCGATCCGCGACAGCGCAGCGAAAACAGCCTCGACGGCGGATTCGCGCGCGCGCAGCACCGGCTCGAACGCATTCCCGAGCGGCACACCCGAAACGAAGTCCGACATTGTCGCGGCCGGGGCATCACGCGTCAATTCAGGGGATTTGAACAAAGTCGCCGTCGGGGCGTGGACGCCGGGATCGGCCAGGACGTACCAGGCGGGCGGCAGCGGGACCGGAGACAATCGCTCGCCCACTCCTTCCGCCCAGGCGTTCTCACCGCGCACGAAGACCGGGACGTCGGCGCCCAGCTGCAAACTGAGCTCCGCGAGCCGATCGAGGCCGAGCCCGGTGCCCCACATCGCGTCCAGCCCAACCAAAACCGTTGCCGCGTCGGACGAACCCCCACCGAAGCCGCCGCCAGCCGGAATGCGCTTATCAATCGCGATGTCCGCACCTTGCGGGCAATTGGCGACTGATCGCAGCAGATTAGCCGCCCGGACCGTCAGATCGTCCGCTTCCTCCACGCCCGCAACGGAGGCGCCACGCCGACGCACCTGACCGTCGTCGCGGACGCGCAGGCGCACGGTATCGCCCCATTCGAGGATGCGGAAAACCGTCTGGAGCAGGTGGTAGCCATCGGGACGCCGGCCGGTGATCCGCAGAAACAGATTCAGCTTGGCCGGCGCGGGCCAGACGGTCCACGCCGCTTCCGGGACCGCGTCGTTCATGGCGTTACGCCAGGGGTCCACTGGTCGATGATGAGTCGGACGCGCGCATCGCCCAGCGTCGCGGTGAGCCGCGCCGGGAGGACCGGACCGCCCGTCGCGGCCGCCTCGGCCTGCCATTGCGCGAAATCGATCGTCCAGCCGGCCTGCACCAGGCGCACCGGGCGATTGCCCTCGCCGTACACGATCCGCGCCTCGCCGAAGCGCGCCGGGTCGGCACCCACGCCCCGCACCCAGTCGGCGAGCGCGCGCACGGGAATGTTCCAGCCCGTGGTTTCGCGCAGGAGCGCCTCGACGTCGGCCGCTTCGCGCGGCCCGCCTTCGATGCCGTCCAGCCGGCCGCCGGTGCCGTCGCCGCTCAGGCGCCAGCTCTGGCGCGTGACCGGCGCGCTCAGCGACACCGTGTAGCGCTCGCCCGACTGCTGCCAGTCGATGCGCCCGCTCCCGCCCTGCTTGCCGTTGGACACGGCGATGCGTCCGGAGAGCGACCAGTTCGTCAGCGCCGCGCGACGTTCGTCCTGTGCACGCGCCTGCGCGTGGTCGACCGGCACGTCGGGAGCGCGGGGCGGCTGCGAAACGCAGCCGGCAAGGATCAGCGCCATCGCGACCGGCGCAAGGAAGGCACGAATCGTCATGCGCCGGTCTTCTCCAGCGCGCGCTTGAGCGAGCGGTTTTCGGGGTCGATCTTGCGCGCCTGTTCGAAGTACTTGCGCGCCTCGTCCTTGCGGCCCAGGTCCCACAGCACTTCGCCGACGTGCGAGGCGATTTCCGCGTCCTTCTGCAGGGTCAGCGCGCGGCGCAGTTCGACCAGCGCCTCCTCCTTGCGGCCCATGCGGTAGAGCACCCAGCCGTAGCTGTCGATGATCGCCGCGTTGTCGGGTTCGGCGGTGCGCGCGCGCTCGATCAGCTGCAGCGCTTCCTGGTAGCGCGTCGTGCGATCGGCGAGCGTGTAGCCCAGCGCGTTGAGCGCGGCCACGTTGTCAGGCTCGGCGACGAGGATCTTGCGAAGGTCGGCTTCGGCGCGCGGGATATCGTCGCGACGTTCCCAGCTCAGGCCGCGCGCGTAGAGGATTTCCGGATCGTCCGGGAACGCCGCCAGCCCGCGCGCGTAAACCTCCATTTCGCCGTTGGCGTCGTCGTCCTTGTCGCGCAACGAAGCCTCCAGCAGGTAGGCGTCGCGACGCGCTTCGTCGTCGGCGGCGGCATCGGCCTGCAGTTCGCGAAGGGACTTGTAGGCTTCATCGCCGCGCTTGAGTTCGTGCAGCACGTTCGCCGCGCGCAGGCGCGCCGACCAGCGCTGGCCGCCGCCGGGCACGCCGCGGTACCAGGCCAGCGCTTCGTCGTAGCGTTCGAGGAATTCGGCGATCTGGCCCAGCAGCAGCCGGCGCTGCGGATCCGGGTCGCTCGACCGCGCGCGCAGTTCGTCGTACAGGCGGCCCAGCGAGCTCTTGTCCTCGGCCTGCGCGAGCAGCGCCGCGCGAAGCGAGTAGCTCTGGTCGTCCTGCGGGCCTTGCGCGAGCACCGCTTCGGCGGCGGCATAGTCGCCAAGGCGGTGGTATTCGTCGGCGATCGCGCGACGTAGCTCGGCGTCGTCGCCCGCCTGCGCGGCGAGCGATTCCAGCAGTTTGCGCGCATCGTCGGTCTTGCCGGCTTCGCGCAGCTGGCTCGCACGCAGCAGGCCGACGCGGGCTTCGCCTGGGAAACGCTCCACGACTTCGGCGACGATGCGTTCGACCAGCTCCGGCTGTTCGAGCGCCTGCGCGAGGCCGCCGAACGCCAGCCACGCCTGCAATTTGTTCGGGATGCGGCCACTGTCGACAAGCTTGTCGAGCAGGCGCGCGGCCTGCTTGGGATCGCGCGCGCCGCCGGACAGCACGCCCAGCGCCTGCCGCCACCCGGCATCGCCCGGGGCCTGCAGGAGGTCGGTCAGGTGCTTGCGGGCCTGGCGCTCGTTGCCGCGACGGATCGCGAGCACGGCTTCGGCCGCGGACAGATTCAGGCCTTCGCCGCCCTGCTTGCGCCACAGCTCAAGCGCCTGCGCGGCGCGCTTGTCGTCCTTCGCCAGCAATGCGATGCGGGTCGCGCGTTCGGCGAGCGCGACGTCGTCCGCCTGGCGGGCCGCATCCAGATAGGCCTGCGCGGCGTCGTCCAGGCGCCCGGACTGCAACGCGAATTCACCGGCGAGCAGGGCTTCCAGCGAAGCGCCGGTGGGATCGGCCGGGGACGAAGGCGGCGCCTTCTCGGCCGCGAGCAGCGGCGTGAAGGCGGGCGTGGCGATGGAAGCCAGGGCGACAAGGGCGAAACAGAGCGTGCGCGAGGCAGCGGGCATTCGAACGGGCCTGAAGGAAGCCGGGACGGAACGGGGCCGGTAGAATATCGGCCTCCGGGTAGCCAGCAGCTTATCGCAAGCACCTGAACGAAGGTCCGGCGTCAATGAGTTTGTTCGTACTAGGCATCAATCACCAGACCGCGCCGGTCAGCCTGCGCGAGCGCGTGGCGTTTTCGGCCGACACGGTGCCGGCCGCGCTGGGTGCCTTGAAGACGCTTCCGCAGGTGCAGGAAGTCGCCCTGCTGTCCACCTGCAACCGGACCGAACTCTACGCGGTGTCGAACGACGACGGCCAGGCGCTCGCCAACTGGCTGGCCACGCATCCGGACGACGTCGGCGACCTGCACGCCTACCTCTACCGCCATCGCGATGCCGATGCGGTGCGCCACCTGTTCCGCGTCGCGACCGGGCTGGATTCGCTCGTGCTCGGGGAACCGCAGATCCTCGGCCAGGTGAAGGATGCCTGGGCCACCGCGCGCCACGCGGGGACGCTGGGCAGCCAGCTCGACCGCCTCTTCCAGCACGCCTTCACCACCGCCAAGCGCGCGCGCACCGACACGCGCATCGGCGCCAATCCGGTGTCGGTCGCCTCGGCGGCAGTGCGCCTGGCGCAGGAGTCGTTCGCGCGGCTGGAAGACTCCACGGTGCTGATGATCGGCGCCGGCGAGACCATCGAACTGGCCGCGCGCCACCTCGTGCAGGCGCGCGCCAAGCGTCTTCTCGTCGCCAACCGCACGCTCGCGCACGCGCAGGAACTCGCCAGCCGCCATGGCGGTGTCGCGTTGCCGCTGAGCGAGATCGACAAGCACCTCGGCGAGGCCGACGTGGTGATCTCCGCCACCGCAAGCCGCGATCCGATCCTGCATCGCCCGCACGTCGCCGCCGCGCTCGCCACGCGCAAGCACCGGCCGATGCTGCTGCTCGACCTCGCCGTGCCGCGCGACATCGCGCCCGACGTGGCCGAGCTGAAGGATGTCTTCCTCTACACGGTCGACGATCTGGAACGCGCCATCGAGGACAACCGCCGCAGCCGCCGCGAAGCCGCGACAGAAGCCGAGGCGATCGTCGAACTGCAGGTGGCGCGTTTTACCGAAACGATGGTCGCCAGCACGCGCACCGAGCCGCTCAAGCGCCTGCGCGCGCACGGCGATGCCGCCAAGGCCGACGTGCTCGCGCGTGCGCAGCAGCAGCTCGCCGCCGGGCAGGATCCGGCGCAGGTGCTGAATTACCTCGCGCACACGCTCACCAACCGCCTGCTGCACGCGCCGACCATCGCGCTGCGCGAAGCCGCGCTCACCGGCAATGCGGAACTGGCGCGCGCCGCCGAAAAACTCTTCGCGGCGAGTGAGGACGAAGTCGAGAGGAATGCGAAGCGCGTGGACGGGAGCGACGAAGGGGAAGCCTAGCGACATCCATGTCGCGGTCCTTGATCGTTCCCACTCTTCCACACCCGTGCCTCGCCCATGACGCCCAGCCTGCGCCGCAAACTCGAAGCCCTCGCCGAACGGCGCGAAGAACTCGAACGCCTCTTGTCCGATCCCGGCGTCATCGGCGATGCGGACCGCTTCCGCCGCTTCTCCCGCGAATTCGCCCAGCTCGAACCGGTGGCGAATGCGCTGAAGGCCGAAGCGCAGGCGAAGGACGACCTCGCCGCCGCGCAGGCGATGCGCGAGGACCCGGAGCTGGCCGAACTCGCCCAGGACGAGATCGCCGCCGCGCAGGCGCGCCTGGAACGCCTCGATGCCGAACTGCTCGCGCACCTGATCCCGAAGGACCCGCGCGACGAAGGCGACCTCTACCTGGAGGTGCGCGCCGGCACCGGCGGCGACGAAGCGGCGATCTTCGCCGGCGACCTGTTCCGCATGTATGCACGTTACGCCGAGCGCCAGGGCTGGAAGGTCGAAATCGAATCGGGCAGTCCCGGCGAACACGGCGGCTTCAAGGAAGTCATCGCGCGCGTGGAAGGCCGCGGCGCCTATTCGAAGCTGAAGTTCGAGTCCGGCACGCATCGCGTGCAGCGCGTGCCGGAAACCGAATCGCAGGGCCGCATCCACACCTCCGCGGCGACGGTCGCGATCATCCCGCTAGAAGCCGAAGGCGAGCCGATCGAGATCAATCCCGCCGACCTGAAAGTGGACACGTTCCGCTCCAGCGGCGCGGGCGGGCAGCACGTCAACAAGACCGAATCGGCGATCCGCATCACCCATGTCCCAAGCGGCCTGGTGGTCGAAAGCCAGACCGAACGCAGCCAGCACGCCAACCGCGACAAGGCGATGAAGCGCCTGGCCGCGATGCTCGCTGAAGCGCAGGCGGCGAAGGCCGCCGCGGCGCAGGCCTCGATGCGCAAACTGCAGGTCGGCAGCGGCGATCGCAGCCAGCGCATCCGCACCTACAACTTCCCGCAGGGCCGCATCACCGACCATCGCGTCGAGGGCCTGACGCTGTACGACCTGCCCAACGTGATCCAGGGCGACATGGACGAACTCGTCGCGCGACTGCAGCACGAACACCAGGCCGACGAACTGGCGCGCCTCACGCAGGAAAGCTGATCCTGCTTCAGCCTCTCGCCCGCCTGCTGGAGAAGGATCGGGCTGAGGGCAAACCCGAAGCCGCGCACCGATATGATCGACGTCAGGGCGCACCCTCCCGCGTTGACTACAATCGCGAAAACCCCGAGCACGGACCCGCCCCATGCCCCTCGCGATCGCACGCGCCACGCTGGACGACCTCGACGCCGTCGTACCGTTGTTCGACGCGTACCGCCGCTTCTACGACCAGCCCTCGGACGAAGCACGCGCACGTGAGTTCCTCGATGCGCGTCTTCGCGCGAACGAGTCGGTGATCCTGCTCGCGACCGACGGCGATCGCGCCATCGGTTTCACGCAGCTCTATCCGATGTGGTCGTCGGTGCGCACCGGCCGGTTGTGGATCCTCAACGATCTCTACGTCGACGCCGACGCGCGCCGCACCGGCGCCGGTCGCGCGCTGCTGGATGCAGCCGCCGGCTTCGCACGCGCCGACGGCGCGGTGGGCATCGTGCTGGAAACCTCGCGCGACAACGCCACCGCCCGCGCGCTCTATCGCAGCGCCGGTTGGGACGAAGCCGACACGCAGTGGTACTCGCTGTCGTTCCCTCGCGCCCACGCATGAACCACGCCGATCCACGCATCGAGCTGCGTCGCGCACTGGAGCGCAATCCGGCCGACGGGTTCGCGTGGATCCTGCTGGCCGAACACGAACTCGATCGCGGGGATGCGGTCGCCGGCGAAGCCGCGTGCCGTCGCGCGCTCGCGCTGCGCCCCGGGCATCCGGAAGCGCTGGCGCGCCTGGGTCGCGCGCAATGGATGCTGGGCCGGCGCGACGAAGCGGTCGCGAGCCTGCGCGCCGCGGCGACGAACGCGCCGAATCATCCCGGCATCGCGGTGTGGCTCGGCCACGTGCTGGAAGACGTGGGCGAAGCCGAAGCCGCGGCCGACGCGTACGCCCGCGCGCATGCGATGGCGCCCGACGAGCCGCAGATCGCCGCGTACCTGCTCGCGTGGCGGCGCAAGCTGTGCGACTGGCGCGACCTCGACACCCTTGCCTCGCAGGTCCGCGCCGCGGTGAATGCAGGCGCGGCCTCGGTCGAACCCTTCGCCTTCCTCAGCGAAGACGCCAGCGCCGCCGAGCAGCTGCGTTGCGCGCGACTTCGCGCCGGCCTGCTCGCGCAGCAGATCCGCCCGATGCTCGCCGCATCGCCGCACGCGCGCGAGCGCCTGCGTGTCGGGTTCCTCTCCAACGGATTCGGCTCGCATCCGACGGGACTTCTGACGGTCGCGTTGTTCGAACACCTGCGCGAACTCGACGCGTTCGACGTCCATCTGTTCGCGCTCAATGCCGACGACGGCAGCCCGATCCGCACGCGATTGCAGGCTGCTGCGCACGCGCTTCATGACGTCGCACAGCAATCGCACGCGCGCGTCGCGCAGCGCATCCGCGATGCCGGCATCGACGTGCTCTTCGACCTGCGCGGCTGGGGCGGCGGCGGCACGCCGGAAGTGCTGGCGATGCGGCCGGCGCGCGTGCAGGTGAACTGGCTCGCGTATCCCGGCACCTCGGGTGCCCCGTGGATCGACTTCGTGCTGGCCGATGCGTACGTGCTGCCCGAGTCGATGCAGCGCGATTTCAGCGAGCGCGTGATGCGCCTGCCGCGCTGCTTCCAGCCGTCGGACACGACGCGCGCGATCCTCGCGCCACCGCCCCGCGCCGAATGCGGTTTGCCCGACGACGGCGTCGTGTTCTGCTGCTTCAACAACAGTTACAAGCTCAATCCGCGCAGCATGGCACGTGCGTTCGCGATCCTGCGGGAGGTGCCCGGCAGCGTGCTGTGGCTGCTGTCCGGTCCGGGGGAGGCCGATGCGCGACTGCGCGCCGCCGCGCAGGCTGACGGCGTGGGCCCGCAGCGACTGGTGTTCATGCCGAAGCAGCCCCACGCGGCGTACATGGCGCGCCTGCAGCACGCCGACCTGTTCCTCGACACCGAGCCCTACAACGCGCACACCACCGCCTCGGATGCGCTCTGGGCCGGTTGCCCCGTGCTGACGCGCCCCGGCGACACCTTCGCCGCGCGTGTCGCCGGCAGCCTCAACCATCATCTGCGCATGGACGGGATGAACGTCGCGACGGACGCGGAGTTCATCGCACGCGCCGTTGCCTTGGCGCGCGATCCGCATGCGCTGCGCGATCTGCGCGAGCGACTGGCCGCACGCAAACGCGACGCCGGGCTGTTCGACATGGCCGGCTTCGCCCGCGACTTCGCCGACGCCGTGCATCGCATGGCGCATTCCCCCATCGCATAGAGCCTGCTTTCCAGGAGTACGCTGCCCCCATGACCGCCACCGCCGACCTGATTGCGCTGAACCTGTGCGTGCTGACCGTGTCCGACACGCGCACGCTGGCCGAAGACAGTTCGGGCGACTACCTCGTGCAGTCGCTGGCCGACGCCGGACACCGGCTCGCCGAACGCGCCCTGCTCAAGGACGATCGCTACCAGCTGCGCGCCGTGGTGTCGCGCTGGATCGCCGACGAGCACGTCGATGGCGTGCTCGTCACCGGCGGCACCGGCTTCACCGGTCGCGATTCCACGCCCGAAGCGCTGCTGCCGCTGCTCGACAAGCAGATGGACGGCTTCGGCGAGTTGTTTCGCGCGGTGAGCTTCGAGGAGATCGGCACCTCGACGCTGCAGTCGCGCGCGTTCGCCGGGCTGGCGAACGGCACGTTCGTGTTCGCGCTGCCGGGCTCGACGTCGGCCTGCCGCACCGCGTGGGAGAAAATCATCCGTGCGCAGCTGGATTCGCGCACGAAGCCGTGCAACCTCGCGACCCTGCGCCCGCGCCTGTGCGAGCGCTGACGCGCGCGTCACCGGCGCGGCGTCACCGTCGTGCCGTTCGTTCCTCCAAGGCGGAGTGAGACATGTCGCTGGACACCACCCTGCGTTTGCTCGCCAAGGCCAGCGGGATGAGCCCCGCGGACATCGCGACGGCCATTCCGCGCGCCGGCGTCGCCACGGTGAGTGCGTGGCTGCGCGGCGAGAAGCTGCCCGGGCGCGAACAGCTGGACGCCCTCGCCCGCGCCTTCGGCGTACCGGCCGGCGCGTTGCTGGCCGAACTGGCGAGCACGCTCGACCCCGCACGCACGCAGGGCGAACACGACCTGCTCGCCGCCTACCGCGCGCTCGACACGCGCCAGCAGGGCGCGCTGCTGGAAGTGGCGCGCAGCATGGCGGGCACGCGCCGGCGCAGCGCATCGAAAACTGCCGCGGGCGCCTCGCGCACGCGCAGCCGCAGGAGCCCCGCGTGATGGCCAAGCTCAAGCGCAAGGAATATGAAGCGCAGCTCGAACCGCTGCAGATCGAACTGGTCGAAATGGCGCGCTGGCTCAGCGACGCGGGCAAGCGGTTGGTGGTGTTGTTCGAAGGGCGCGACACCGCCGGCAAGGGCGGCGCGATCGAGGCGATCGCCGAGCACCTCAACCCGCGCCAGTGCCGCATCGTCGCGCTGCCCAAGCCGACCGATCGCGAGCAGGCGCAATGGTATTTCCAGCGCTACGTGCCGCATCTCCCGGCGGCGGGCGAGATCGCGCTGTTCGATCGCAGCTGGTACAACCGCGCCGGCGTCGAACGCGTGATGGGTTACGCCGACACCGACCAGGTGCACACCTTCCTGCGGCAGGCGCCGGTGTTCGAACAGTTGCTGGTGGACGACGGCGTGCTGCTGTTCAAGTACTGGCTGTGCTGCGACCAGGCCAAGCAGGAAGAGCGTTTCGCCGAGCGACTGGAAGACCCGCTCAAGCGCTGGAAGCTGTCGCCGATCGACGTCGCCTCGCGCGAGCATTACGACGATTACACGAAGGCGCGCGAGGCGATGCTCCGGGCCACGCACACCGACCACGCCCCGTGGACGCTGGTCGATTTCAACGACCAGCGGCGCGGACGCCTGGCGCTGATCCGCGACCTGCTCTCGCGCATTCCAGACAAGCGCGTGCCGGAGCACTGCATCGAGTTCCCGCCATTGGGACGCAAGCCCAAGCGCGAGCACTACACGGTGATCAAGCCGATCGGTCCGGACCGCGGGGACGACGCGTAGCGCGAAGACGAGTCAGATCGCCGAGAAGCCCTCGCCTGCTTCCTCGTCGCGCGCGGGCAGTCGTTCCAGATCGTCCACGCGCGCCTGTGGCGGGCCTTCGCGCAGCCACGCGGCGAGTTCGTCGATCGCCGCCTCGTCGCCGGCGACGAGCACTTCCACGCGGCCGTCCGCCAGGTTCCTCGCGAAACCGCGCAGCCCCAGCGCCTGGGCGCGGTCGCGCGTGGAGGCGCGGAAGAACACGCCCTGCACCTTGCCGCTCACGACGAAGCGCGCGGCGCTCATGACTGCGGCGCCGCTTGCGGACCGCCGGCCTTGGCGATTGCGGCCTCGATGTCCTTGGCCGTCACCGGGCCGAGGAACTTGTCGGCAACGCGGCCGTCGGGCGCGATCAGGTAGGTCATCGGCAGGCCGCGCGGCGTCGCGAAATCCGCCGGCGGATTGAACGTGTCGACGACCGCGATCGGGTAGACCACCGGATGCAGCTTGAGGAAGACCTTCATGTCGTCGGACGTGATGTCCTCGTAGGCGAGGCCGATCACCTCGATGTGCTCGCGCATCGCATCGAGCGCGGAGAGTTCGGGCATTTCCTTCAGGCACGGCTTGCACCACGTCGCCCAGAAATTCACCACGACCCACCTCCCGCGACGCGCCGACAGGTCGAACTGCTTGCCTTCGACGGTGGCGATGACGAGCTTCGGGACGTCCACGCCGCCTTCGCTGAGCGGATGGTCGGCGGTCTGCGGCAGGGTCAGCGCGCCGGTGTCGGACGGTGTCTGCGGCGCGGCGAGGTCGGTGTCGGCGGGCTTGTCCTTCTGGCACCCGGCGAGCAGCGCTCCGGCGACGAGCGCGGCGGCGAGAAGGGAACGCGTGGACGCGCTGGACATGTCAGACCTCGTCGGATTGGATGGAGGACGCGCGCCGCTTGAGCAGCTCGCGCAGGGGAAGGCGCAGTTCGTCGAGCGCGGCGATGGCCGAACGGCCGAGCGAATCGTCGCGGCACGGCAGCACGGCCTCGGCGACCGGGATGCGCAGCTGGCAGGCTTCGTACAGTTCGGCGAGCGTGAGTTCGTCGAGGTCGCGCGTGAGCAGCCACTCGCCGGTTTCGGCGCGGCGCACGACGTTGATCGTGTTCAACTGCGCGAGCATCTGCTGCACCAGCGCGTCGGTGAGCATCGGCTCCATCGTCTCGATCTCATCGCTGTGCAGCCCACGGCCGAGCTTGCGCGATTCGTTGAAGCGGGCGAGCAGGCGCAGCAGGCCGTAGATCTCGAACCCCAGCGGCAAACGCATGCCGACCGGCTGGTAGCGGAACTCCGACATCGACGAGGCGAGCGAGGCGCCGAGCAGGATCGCCACCCAGCTCAGGTAGATCCACAGCAGGAAGATCGGCACGAACGCGAGCGTGCCGTAGATCTTCGAGTACGAATTGAAGTTGCCCAGGTACAGGCCGATGCCCCACTTCACGATCTCGAACAGCACCGCCGCCAGCGCCGCGCCGGCGAACGCGTGGCGCCAGTGGATCGTGCGGTGCGGGACGACGCGGTAGATCGCGGCGAAGGCCAGCAGTTCCAGCGTCATCGGCGACAGGCGCAGCATCAGCGTCTGCAACGTGCGGCCGGCCTGGGTTTCGAACATCGACATCGCGAAGAACTTCGCCGACAGCGCCAGGCTCGCGGCGGCCATCAGCGCGCCGAGCGTGAGCACCGTCCAGTACACGAGGAAGCGGCCGATGCGGGGCCTGGCCGATTCCACCCGCCAGATGCGGTTGAACGCCGATTCCACGCCGTTGAGCGTGATCAGCAGCGACACCACCAGCGCGATGACGCCCGCGGCGGTGAGCTGGCCGGCGTTCGCGGAGAACTGCTTGAGGTAGGCCTCCACCGACCGCGCGGCGCTCGGCACGAAGTTGGAGAAGATGTAATCGCTGAGCCGGTCGCTCCATTCGCCGAAGACGGGGAACGCCGACAGCACGCCGAACACCACCATCGACAACGGCACCAGCGCGAACACGGTCGTGTACGCCAGGGCGCCGGCCGCCTGGAACAGGTTGTCCTCGAGGAAGCGCCGCGCGAGGAAGCGGAAGAACGTGCCCACCCGGGCGCGGTCGCGCGCGCGTTCGCTCCAGCGGTACAGGGAATCCAGTGGCTCCATCCGGCGGAGGGTAACCGATGGGACTGCGTGGCGGAGTCAGCGTGCGAATGCCGCTATCCTTTCCGCCCGGCTTAGGAGGACGAAATGCCCGAGATCCTGGTGCTCTATTACAGCCGCGGCGGTTCGGTGGCGCGGTTGGCGCGGCAGATCGCGCGCGGCATCGGCGAGGTCGAGGGCGTGTCCGCGCGCATCCGCACGGTGCCGCCGGTGTCGGCGGTGACGCAGTCGGCCGCGCCGCCCGTGCCGGAAGACGGCGCGCCCTACGTGGAACCGCGCGACCTCGTCGAATGCGCCGGCCTCGCGCTCGGCAGCCCGACGCGCTTCGGCAACATGGCCGCGCCGGTGAAGTACTGGCTCGACGGCCTGGTCGGCGAATGGACCAGCGGCACGCTGGTCGGCAAGCCCGCCGCGGTGTTCACCTCGACTGCGACGATGCACGGCGGCCAGGAATCCACGCTGCTGACGATGATGGTCCCGCTGCTGCACCACGGCTGCGTGCTCATGGGCATCCCCTACACCGAGGCCGCGCTCAGCACGACTCGCAGCGGCGGCACGCCGTACGGCGCCTCGCACGTGGCCGGCAATTCCGACGATCCGCAGCCGACCGACGAGGAGGCGCAGCTCGCCCGCGCGCTCGGTCGCCGGCTGGCGACGCTGGTCGCGAAGGTGTCCGCATGAACGCCCGGCACGTGCTGGTGATCGCGCTGCTCGCGCTGGCGGCGTTGTTCATCGCCTGGTTCGCGCCGCACCCCTCGCCCGTCGCGGAGCTGGTGGTGTTCGCTTTCCCGCCGCTCGCGCTGGCGATGGGCGCACTGCGGCGGATGCGCACGGCGCCGTTCTGGGCCGGCGTGCTCGGGCTGGCCTGGTTCAGCCATGGCGTGATGGTCGCCTGGTCGCGCCCGGCCGAGCGCGGGTTCGCGCTGGCCGAGGTCGCGCTGGCGCTGGTGGTGATCTTCTCGGCGAGCCTGCCCGGACTGCGCGCCCGGTTCGCGAAGAAGAAGGCGTAGTCCGGCAAGCCGATCGCAGCCGGGCACCGGGGCGGAGGAAGGTCGCACGCGCTGCGGCGCGTTCATCGCCACCACGACCGCATTGCCCCACGCGCGGCTACAATTCCGCCCAATCCACACCGCGCGACCTTCGATGGACCAGCTCTGCATCGTCACCACCGGCGGCACGATCGACAAGATCTACTTCGACGACAAGTCGGACTACCAGATCGGCGAGCCGCAGATCGGCGGCATCCTGCGCGAGCTGGGCGTGGCGTTCCGCTTCAACGTGATCCCGATCCTGCGCAAGGATTCGCTCCACATCACCGCCGAAGACCGCGAGCTGATCCGCGCGACCATCGCCGCCCAGCCGGCGAAGCACGTGCTGCTCACGCACGGCACCGACACGATGGTCGAGACCGCCCGGGTGCTGTCGAGCCTCGCCGACAAGACCATCGTCCTGACCGGCGCGCTGAGCCCGGCGCGTTTCCGAGGTTCGGATGCCGAGTTCAACGTCGGTTGCGCCGTGGGCGCCGTGCAGTCGCTGCCGCCGGGCGTGTACATCGCGATGAACGGGCGCATCTGGGACCCGACGAAGGTCCGCAAGAACGTCGAGGCGAACCGCTTCGAATCGAGCGTCTGACGCCCGGGCGGCGCGGGCCGGCAAGCCGGCCCGCGCGCCTTCCACTCAGAACGTGATCGACCACTGGCGCAGGCGGCCGGTATCGCCGCGCGCGCCGTCGTACACGCGCAGCTTCCACGTGCCGTTGAGCGGCTTGGACGACAGGTCCAGTTCCACCGACTTCACCAGATCGTCCGCGCTGCCGCCGCTGCGGTTGTGCAGGTTGAACAGCGTGCCGTCGGGCGCGACGAGGTCGACCTTCAGATCGCCGCGGTAGGTGTGCGCGATGTCGATGGCGACGGACGCGTTGGCCGGCGCATTGCCGGTGCGGCCGGCGACCACGATGGGGCTTTCGATCGACCCCAGGTCGCGAATCGCAAACTCGGTCGTGTTGCCATACGTGACGCGCGTGGGCACGGCGACGGCGTAGCGGGCGGTGAGCGACACGCCGCTGTACGCCGCATAGCCGCGCAACATCACGTAGTACGTGCCGGCCTGCGCCGTCGCGATGCCGCACGTCTCGGCGTTGCCCGATTTGATCGAACGGCACTGGTAGCTCGTCGTGGTCGGCGCGCTGCCGAACTTCACGTACAGGTCGGCATCGCCGGTGCCGCCGACGGTGGTGAACGTCAGCCCCGTCGCGCCGGCGGGCACGGTCAGCGCGAACAACCGTTCGCTCAACCGCGCGCCCGACAAGCCGGTGACCGGCACGCCGTTGGCCAGCGCGACGATCGGCGGTGGCATCACCGCTTCCACCGCGGCGCGCGCGTTGACGATGCCCGCACCGATCGGCATCGAAGGCGTCGCGGGGAACGGCGTCGCGGTGGATTTCAGCAGCGCCTCGATCTGCGCCGGCGTCTTCGGTGTCGGCGACACCGACTGAATCAGCGCGACGACACCGGCGACGTGGGGCGCGGCCATCGACGTGCCGTGCAGCGCGGCGTAGGTCTCGGCCGTCGGCGAGGTCAGCCCGGCGTTGTACGTCGAGAGGATGCCCACGCCCGGCGCGGCGATGTCGACCAGCGCGCCGTGATTCGAGAACGCGGCACGCTCGCCCGTGGCGGTGCTGGCGCCGACAACGATGACGTTGCGGCAGTTCGAGGGCACCGAGAGGGACGCGTCGATGTTCTCGTTGCCGGCGGCCACGACGACCGTGCTGCCGCGCGAGACGGCCGCGTCGAACGCCTTCTGCAACGTGATGCCGCACGCGCCCTCACCGCCGAGGCTGATGTTGATGACTTCCGCCGGCGTCGTGTTCGCCGGCACGCCGGGCACCGCGCCGCCGGACGCCCAGATCACGCCGTCGGCGATGTCCGAGTCGTAGGCGCCGCAGCGTCCGAGCACGCGCACGGGCAGCAGCTTCGCGCCGTACGCGACGCCCGCCACGCCCTTGCCGTTGTTGGTGACGGCCGCGATGGTGCCGGCCACGTGCGTGCCGTGCCAAAGCGAATTGCTGGCTGCGCTGCCGGCGTAGCACGCGCCCGCCGCAACCCAGTCGCCCGGATCGCGTGCGTCGGCGTCGCGGCCGTCGCCGTCGTTCGCATTCCACGGATCCTCGATGAAGTCGTACCCCGGCAGCACGTTCGCACTGAGGTCGCTGTGATTCACGATGCCCGAATCGACCACGGCGACGACGACGCCGGCGCCGCTCGCGACATTCCACGTCTGGTCGGCGCGGATGCCGTAGGTGCCGGACCAGCCCCACTGTTCGGCGTAGCGCGTGTCGTTGGGAACCAGCAGAGCGTGGTTGAGCTTGTCGACCTCGACGTATTCGACGTCCGGATCGGCGGCGATGCCGCGCATCAGCGCGGCGGCTTCGATGCGATCGAGCTTGCGATCGGCGCGAATCACCTCGGCGCCGGTCGCCATGCGTCGCAGCGATTGCAGCTTCGTGGCCCGGCCCGTGACGGCCGCGGCGGCGCCCAGGGTCGAACGCAGCGCCACGGCATCGCGACGCGGTGCGGAGCCATCGCGGTACCTCACGATGAAGCGATCGGTGCCGCCGGGTATGTCGGTGCCCGAAAGATGGATCCGGGCATCCTGCGCGAATGCGGGCGCCAGGCCCGACAGGGCCGCGAACGCGGCCAGCGAAAGCGCCCACAGGCGCCGGGCGCGCCGTGAAGCGCGTGGTGGGAAGGACATGTTGGAGGTTCCGTTGAGAGCGGGACGCGCGCATGCGCGCGCGCCGATCGTCGACGAACCTTCAATCCGCCTTCCACGCGAAACAATCCCGCGCGACGCCGATGTCCAACGCTCAGCTCACCCGCAGAGCCCCTCCCCCGCGAAGCGGGAGAGGGGTTGCGTCCCGCACGCAGGGGAGGAGGTCGTGCGGGGCTTGCGCTCGGCCCGTTGCATTTGCAACGGGCGTCATGACGCGCCGTTCAAACGTGGAAGCAAACGTCAGAACGTGATCGACCAGCTGTTGATGTAGCCGGTATCGCCGGCGGCGTTGTCGTTCACGCGCAGCTTCCACGTGCCGTTGAGCGGCTCGGTGGTCAGGCTCTTGGTGTACGTGCCGATGAGGTTGTCGGCACTGCCGCCGCTGCGGTTGCTGATGTTGTAGAGCGAGCCGTCCGGCGCGACGAGGTCCACTTTCAGATCGCCACGGTAGGTGTGGACGATGTTGACGTTGATCGACGCATTGCCTGGCGCGTTGCCGGTGCGGCCGGACACGGTGATCGGGCTGTCGACGGTGGCGTTGTCGTTGATCGCGTAGTCGGTGGCGTTGCTGTAGGTCTGCGTGCCGCCGCCGGTGCTGCCACCGCGGAACGCGGCGACGGTCGCCTTCGTGTTCACCAGCACGCGCTGGTTATGGCTCGTCGCTGCGGTGCCCATCGCGACGCCGCCGTAGGTGACGTCGGGGTTCGACCAGTAGTTCAGGCGCGGGCAGCCGCCACTGCAGTCGTAGGCCATGATCGTGCGCCAGGCGTTGTTCGGCGCGCGATAGCCGTGGCCGTACGCATACGGCGACGTGCTCGGGTCGGTCGCCGGATCGTGGCGGGCGGACTGCAGGTGGCCGATTTCATGCGCGAAGGAGTAATAGCCCGTCGCGCAGTCCCAGTACGCCGTGGCGAACGCCGTCGTCGCGGTGGAGCCGATGCCCGACGCCAGTCCGCACGCGGAACCGTCGTTGCCGATCAGCACCGCGACGTCCGCCGCGGTGCTGTCGCGCAGCGCGTGGATGGTGTCCATGTAGCCATCGCTGGTGCCGCGGAAGCGCGACAGGTCCGTGCTCATGCCGACTTCGCTGTAGGTCACGGCGGTGTAGCCGGCCAGTTCCATGTTGATGCCGACGTTCGAATTGACGTAGCCCTGGTTCGATTCGGCAACCGCGAGCTGCGCCAGCGCCTGCATGTCGCCGCCGTAGGCCGACACCGCGGCGTTGGTGGCGACCACGAGCACGCGGATGGTCGCGGTGGCGCCGGGGTCGATCGCCTGCGCCGTCACCATTCCCGACGGTGCGGCCATGTTGATCTGCGGAAGATCGCGGAACGCGGCCGGATGATCCGGCGGCATCGCGCGCTCGTTGACTTCGATCACCGCGTGGCTGCCGTCGGGCAGCGGGCGGATGCGATACAGCTGTCCGTTCACGCGCACGTTGCCGGTGACGCCCTGGCCGTGGCGCACGAGGATCACCGAGTTGTTTTCGTCGTGCCGGACCTCGCGCGTGGTCATCGTGCGCGCCTTGCTGGTCTCGCGCACGTGGCCGACCCAGGTGAGGCTGCCGTCGGTGTTCACCGTGGCTTTCTCGAGCACGGCGGTGACGTTCTTCAGGCCGAGGTCGAGGCCGATCTCGGTGGTCTGCGCGGCCACGGCATCGGGATCGGCACGCAGCGCGCGCACCGACAGGGACGCCGGACGCGCGGCGAGCCTGCCGGCGGTGCTGGCCGACTCGGCCTGCACCTGCGCCGGGCCGAGGAACAGCGGTTGCGCGGCGAATGCGGCGCCGGATACGAGGAATGCGCCGGCCGTCATCAACAGCCGTGCGCGAAGCGAAGCGTTGCGGTTCATGGATGCGTTCTCCTGCGTGATGTGGGTTCCCGCGGTGCTTCGGGCGAGCGGGGCCGCGCTCTGGCGAGCGCCGGCCTCGACACTTCGTTACCCCTCACCCCAACCCCTCTCCCGATGGGAGAGGGGCTTCAAAGCGAAGCGGAGCGTGCCCCGCTCCCGGATCCGGGAGCGGGTGTCGCACATGCGTGGATCAGGCGCCGATCAGAACGTCACCGACCAGCTGTTGATGTAGCCGGTGTCGCCGGCCGCGTTGTCGTTGACGCGCAGCTTCCACGTACCGTTGAGCGCTTCGCTCGACAGGTTGAACGTCACCGTCTTGTTGACGTTGTCCGCGCTGCCGCCGCTGCGGTTGTGGATGTTGTAGAGGCTGCCGTCCGGCGCGACGAGGTCCACCTTCAGGTCGCCCTGGTAGGTGTGCACGATGGCGACCGTCACCGACGCGTTGGTCGGCGCGTTGCCGCTGCGGCCGGACACCGTGATCGGGCTGTCGACCGTGGCGTTGTCGCTGATCGTGTAGTCGGTGCCGTTGGTGTACGTCTGCGTGCCGCCGCCACCGCCGGCCGTGTAGCTGCCGGTGAGGCTCAGGCCCGAGAACGTCGAGTAGCCGCGCACCAGCACGTGGTAGGTGCCGGCCTGTGCCGTGGCGATGTTGCAGGTCTCGGCGTTGGTGCTGCCTTCGGACTTGCAGTCGTAGCTGCTCGTCGTCGGCGCGCTGCCGAACTTCACGAACAGATCCGCATCGCCCGTGCCGCCGGCAGTGACGAACTTCAGCCCGGTGGCGCCCGAGGGGACGACCAGCGTGTAGCGCAGCTCCGTGCCGGCGCTGCCCGACAGCCCCGTCACCGGCGTGCCGTTGGTGAGCGTGCCGGTCGGCGGCGGCGTGGTGCCGTTGGCCGCATCGACCACCGCCTTCGCATTGAGGATGCCCGGGCCGATCGGCTGCGACGGCGTCGACGGGAACGCGGTGACGTTCGCCTTGATGATCGACTCCACCTGCGCCGGCGTCTTCGGCGTGGTCGCCGCGGCCTGCAGCAGCGCGACGACGCCGGCGACGTGCGGCGTGGCCATCGAGGTGCCGTTGTAGGACGCGTAGGTTTCCGCGCCCGGCGAGGTCGAACCGCTGTTGAGCGTGGACAGGATGTTCGAGCCCGGCGCGGCGATGTCGATCAGCGAGCCGTAATTGGAGAAGCTCGAACGCGCACCGGTGCTGGTGATCGACGCCACGGCGATGACGTTGCTGCAGTTCGCCGGCGAGGCGTTGGACACGTTGGTGTTGTCGTTGCCGGCGGCGATGACCAGCGTGGTGCCGCGCGAAACGGCGCTGTTGATCGCGTTCTGCGTGGTGGTGCCGCACGCGCCGCTGCCGCCGAGGCTGAGGTTGATGACCTCGGCCGGATTCGCGTTGGCCGGAACGCCGCTGACTGTGCCGCCGGACGCCCAGATGATCGCGTCGGCGATGTCGGAGTCGTAGCCGCCGCAGGTGCCCAGCACGCGCACCGGCACGATCTTCGCGCCGTACGCGACGCCTGCGACGCCCTTGGCGTTGTTGGTGACAGCGGCGATCGTGCCGGCCACGTGCGTGCCGTGCCAGCTCGACGGCTGCGCGGCGTGCGTGCCGCCGCACTGGTTCGCGCTGACCCAGTCGCCCGGATCGCTCGGGTCGCTGTCGCGGCCGTTGCCGTCGTTGGACACGGTGGTGTCGATGATGAAGTCGTAACCCGGCAGCACGTTCGCCGACAGGTCGCTATGGCTGGTGATGCCCGTGTCGAGCACGGCGACCACCGAGCCCGCGCCGTTGGTCACGTCCCACGCCTGGTTGGCCTTGATGCCGTAGGTGCCCGAATAGCCCCACTGCTCGGAATAGCGCGTGTCGTTGGGCGTGAGGAACGCGCGGTTGATCTTGTCGACCTCGACGTACTCGACATTCGGATCGCTGGCGATCTGGCGCATCAGCGATTCGGCTTCGACGCGGTCGAGCTTGCGGTCGGCGCGCACGACGTCGGCGCCGGTGGCGATGCGGCGCACGTGGCGCACGCCCAGCGCCTTGCCCGCGCCGGCGGTGCGGGCCGCCGTGCTCAGGACGCTTTGCAGGGTTGCGACGTTGGCGCGCTCGGCGCTGCCGTCGCGGTATTTCACGATGAAGCGGTCGCTGCCGGCCTGGGCATCGAGCCCGGACAGGTTGACGCGCGCCTGCTGCGCGAGCGCCGGCGCGGCGAGCGCGGACGACAGGGCGATGGCGGTGGCGATCGAAAGCGCATGGGCGCGGAGACGACGGCTGCGGTCATTCGAAGACATCTGGTGGAACCCCCGAAGTTGGAACTGCGTGATGGAAGGCCCGCCTACCGCCGCGCGAACGCGCCGTGCGACCGGCCTTGTGTGCGGCCGCCGCATCGAGGCGGTCGACCGTTCTTCCAGCTGACACCCCCGGTGCCGCAGAGACTGCGACAGCCCGGCATCACGCCATCCGGGGTCTCGGCGGTCGCCCGCCCCCTGTTCCGCGACCCTGCCTGCGCAGTTGCCGGGACTTCACCCCGCTCCGGCCCGGTACCGGATGGGGTACGCCTCCGGCCAGAAACCGGAACGCGTTTCAACACAACGCGAGATGTACCCGACGCCCCACCGTTCATCGAAGCGACTGTTAACGCAAAGTCGTCATCTGCGGACGTCGTCACTGTTCAGCGGAACGCGGCCGAACATTGCCCCCGGTGGACATCGAAAACGCGAACGCCCCGCAGTGCGGGGCGCTGTGCGTTGCAACATCACGGTGGCGTGAAGAACCGGCGATGCCGGACTTCGGACGACGGCCTAGAACATGCCGGTTTCCAGCCGCGCGGCCTCGGACATCATCGTCCGGTTCCACGGCGGGTCGAACACGAGTTCGACATCGGCATCGACCACGGTCGGGATCATCTCCAGCTTGTCGCGCACGTCGGCGACCAGGATGTCGCCCATGCCGCAAGCCGGCGCGGTCAGCGTCATGCGCACTTCGACGCGGCGTTGCCCCGGGTTTTCCGGATGCGGAAGGATGCGGGCTTCGTAGACCAGGCCCAGATCGACCACGTTGATCGGGATCTCCGGATCGAAGCAGGTGCGCAGCTGGCGCCACACCATCTGCTCGACGGCGTCGTCATCGGCGCCTTCGGGGAGTTCGAGCGGCTCGGGCGGCTCCTTTCCGATGGCGTCGGCATCGCGGCCGGCGACACGGAACAGGTTGCCTTCGACGAACACGGTGTAACTGCCGCCAAGCCCCTGCGTGATGTAGCCCACGCTGCCGGCCGGCAACGTGACCTGTTCGCCCTGGGGGACCATGACTACGGCGCAATCGCGCTCGAATCGGACGGGTTCGCTGCTACGGGAATACATGCCGGGAAGATTGGGGTGCCGGACCCCGGCACAAGAGCGCGCATTCTACCGGCAGCGCCCGCGCCGCGACCGTCCGGCCACGCGACGCTGCGTGCCGCAGGCGGCCTGCGGCGGTTCGCGGCGTGTCCTGCGGGCTTGCCGGCTATGCTGTGCGGCCTGCCGATACTTGAGCGTTCGATGACCGCAGCCGCCCTGCCCGCCCGCCGCGCCACCTGGTTCTCGTGGCTGCTGTTGTTGCTGGGCGCATTCGGTTTCGCCGCGGTCTGGGTCCTTGCGAGCCTCTACACGGGACGCCAGCTGGGCTGGATGGCGGTGCTCGGCGCGCTCGACATCGCTTGGATGCTGCGCCTGGGCGGCTGGCGCCCGGGCCTGGGCCGCCTGCTCGCCGGCGTCGCCGCAACGGCCGCGATCGTGATCGCCTCGAACTGGTTCATCGCCGCGACGCAGCTGGGCGGCATGCTCGGGCTCGACCCGTGGGATTCGGCGATGCGCCTGGGCTGGCACCACGCGTGGATCCTGGTGACGCTGGCGAACCACACGATGGACGCGGTGTGGATCGGCGCGGGGTTGCTGGTCGCGGCGTGGCTGTCGCGCTGACTCAGCCGTCGAACTCGTCCAGGCACTGCGCGAACAACGCCACCGCCTGTTCGATCTCCCCCACCGACAGCCCGCAATACCCCAGCAGCAGCCCCGCGCGATCCGGCGGCGCGCGGTAGTACGGCGCGATCGGATACAGCCCCAGCCCGAGGCTGCGCGCGCGTGCGATGAACGCCTCGCCGTCGGCCGCGGTGCGACCGGTCAGCCAGACGACCAGGTGCATGCCCGCGTGCGAGTCGTTGATCTGCAACCGTCCGCGACTGCAGCGACGCAGTCCGTCGAGCAGCGCGTCGCGTCGCTCCTTCAGCGTCTTCCAGGCGCGTCGCAGGTGGCGTTCGAAACCGCCATCGACGATGAAGCGCGCGAGCGCGGCCTGCTCGATGCCGCTCGAGCCGAAATCGTCCTGCCATTTCGCGTTGACGTAGTCGCCGCGCAATCCTGCCGGCACGACCAGGTAGCCCAGGCGCAGCGACGGGAACATCGCCTTGGAGAACGTGCCGACGTAGATCACGCGATCGGCGTCGTCGAGGGAACGCAACGCCGCGAGCGGACGCGCGTCGTAGCGGAATTCGCCGTCGTAGTCGTCCTCCAGGATCCAGCTGCCGTGCCGTCGCGCGTAGTCCAGCAACTGCAGCCGGCGCGGTAGCGAGAGCACCGCGCCGCTGGGGAACTGGTGCGACGGCGTCACGCAGATCAGCTTCGGCGGCGTTTGGGGAAGCTCGTCGACCTTCAGGCCGTTGTGGTCCACATCGAGCGTGGACACCTTCGCGCCGTGGATCTGCAGCGCCTCGCGCATCGCCGAGTAATGCGGTTCTTCCAACAGCACGTCGTCGCCCGGATCGAGCAGCACGCGTGCGGTGAGCGCGACCGCCTGCTGCGTGCCGGCGACGATGACCACGTCCTGCGGCTCGGCCTGGATGCCGCGACGGCGGGCGAGGTAATCGCACACGGCTTCGCGCAGCGCGGGCACGCCCTGCGACGCGGGATAGTTCGGCGAGGTGTACGCCGCGGCGTGCGCGAGTTCGCGCGCCCACGCGCTGGTCAGCGCGGGATTGGTCAGTGGCACGCCGTACTGGAAGGCGTAACGCACGCCGGGAATCGCGCGTCCGGGAATGCGCAGGTGGTCGTGCACGATGCGCGCGCGCCGGGCGAACTGCGATTGCGCGGGCAGCGGCGAATCGACCGCGTGCAGCGGGCGCGCGTCCTGCAGCGGCGGCGTCACGTAACTGCCCGATCCCACGCGGCCATCGACGAAGCCTTCGGCGCGAAGCTGTTCGTAGGCGGCGAGCACCGTGTTGCGCGAGACGCCAAGCTCCCGCGCCAATTGCCGCGTGGCCGGCAGACGGGCGCCCTCGCTGACGCGACCGGCGAAGACCGCACTCTTGAGCGCACGCGTGAGCTGCGCATGGAGCGGGCCGCGGCCGTCGAGCTGCAGGTGCATGGCGGGCTCTCCCATCGATGAACGCGCCGGACGGCGAATGGCCCCATTCAACCCCCTTGAATTGGCCCTTGCCAGTGCCAATTCCGCGCGGCCTCATAGGGCCATTCGCCCGCCGGAGTGCGTCGATGAAAGCCCTCGTCCGACCGTTCGCCCCATCCCGCGCCCGCGCGGTCCGTTCGCGTCCCGCACTGTGGGCCTGGATCGCCCTGGGCGGCCTCGCCGTCGGCAGCGCGGACATGCTCTTCGCGATGGCCTGGTGGGCGCAGTCCGACGTCCCGGCGGCGCGCATCCTGCAATCGGTGTGGGCGTGGGTCGCCGGACGCGAGGCGGCGTTCGGCGGTGGCGCCATGACGGCCTTCGCCGGCGCGGCGCTGTACTTCGTGATGATGTCGATGATCGTCGGGCTCTATCACGCCGCCGCGCGCGAACATCGCGTGCTGCGCGAGCGCCCGGTGCTGTTCGGCGCGCTGTACGGCGCGGGGTGGTTCGTGCTGCTGCACGTGATCGTCGTGCCGCTGTTTTCCGCCGCGCCGCCGAAGCGGTTCCTGCCGGACTGGGACCTCGCCTGCCTGCTGGCGCACATGCTGCTCATCGGCATTCCCAGCGCGTGGATGGCGCGGCGCTGGTACGCGGGAACCGGCTGATCTCCCGTCCGGGGCGCGGCCTTCGGCCTGACCGCCCATAACCGCATGATCGATGCGCGCCGGCCGTGGCTCACGGCCGGCGCATCCGTTTGCGTGCGACAACGCGAATGGCCCCTGCAGGCGGCTCCGGATTGGTTCTCCAAACGCACCGCCGGCGCGACTAGCGTGGAGCCAATGGGCGCGATCGCCCGACCGGAATGTCGACATGACGCTGCATCGCTACGTCCCGCCGTTCTCGCTTCCACCGCATGGCGATGCGCTCGCCGCCGATGGTTGGCATGTCATCGCCGGACGCGGCGCCGCAACGCTGCAACTGCCTGCCCACTGGCCGTCGCTGTGGATGCCGATGCGCGGCCGGTTGTCGATGCAGGCGCCTGACGCGAACTGGACGCTCATCGGCGGCGAGGCGCAGCTGTGGCGCGGCGGCACGTTGAACGTGCACGCGTCGCACGAATCGCGCTGGCTTGCGCTGGTCGCCGCGCCGGCGATGTGGGCGCGCGCGTTCGGCGACGTCGTCACTGAACACGAGCCGCTGCCGTGGCGTGGCGATCCGGGCGAAGGCGTGCACGATGCGATGGAGCGGCTCGCACACGACGACGAAGCGCTCGCATTGCTGTTCCCCGCGCTGATCGAACGGCAACGCGACGTCGCGGCCTGCCTACCGCGCTGCCGCGGCCGCACGCTCGCGCATCGCCGCCAGGCGCTGCTGCGGCTGCTGAACCTGCGACACCTCATGCTATGCCACGTCGATACCGATGACGACGCGGGCATCGACGTGCCGTGGCTCGCCGAACGCGCGCATTATTCGGCGGGGCATCTCATCCGCCTGCACCGCGCGGTGTTCGGCGAAACGCCGAGCGACTACTTCACCCGCCTTCGCCAGGCGCGCGCGTGGGAACTTGTGCGCGAAACCGACATGCCGGTGGCGACGATCACGCACCGGCTGGGCTTCGAAAGCCAGAGCGCGTTCTGCCGCGCGTTCAAGCACGCGTTCGGCATGACCGCGACGCAGGCGCGCCGGGAGGCCGACGCATGCGCCGCGTGACCGCACGCGTGCTCGCGTGGGGCGCCCTCGGCGGCCTGCTCGCCGGGACGCTGGACATCCTCTACGCCACCGGCTTCTGGGCGCTGCGCGACGTACCGGCGCAGCGCATCTTCCAGAGCATCGCGGCGGGCGCGCTCGGTCGTCCGGCGTTCGCCGGCGGATGGGCGACGGCGTTGCTCGGCCTGTCGCTGCATTACCTCATCGCCTGCGCGATGGGCCTGGCCTACGCGTACGCCGCGCGCGACGTGCCCGCGCTGCGCGATCGTCCGTGGCGCTACGGCGCGCTGTACGGACTGCTGCTTTATGCGCTCATGAACTTCGTCGTCGTGCCGCTTTCGGCGTCGCCGCGCGGCGGTGCGCTGCCAACGTCGTGGACCGTGTGCAGCGTGATCGCGCACGTCGTGCTCGTCGGCTGGCCGTGTGCGTGGTTCGCGCGACGCGGCTGGCTCGGCCGATGGCGGTCGTCGCGAACATCGCCGTCGTCCGCGCTCGCCGGCTCGATTCCCTGATTCCCGCCGCATTCCTTCTCGCTCGCGCGCCCGCCGGGAGCACGCGCGGTGCCGCACTGCGCGCTGCGGCCCGCAACGCATGGAGTCCTGCCATGAACGTCGTGAAGCCTGCCCTGCTCGCCCTGCTCGTCGCGAGCGCATCGATCGCCCTTCCCACCCTCGCCGGCGAGTGCAAGAAGATCCACGCCGACCTCGACGAGATCCAGTCCACGCAGGGCTGCAACGCGGGCCTGGCGAGCTGTTTCCTCGGCGAGGTCGACGGCAACCATGGCCTGCGCGGCACCACGCATTTCGCCGCCGACAGCGCGCGTGCGGGCCCGGCCACCTCGCCGACGTTCGTGTCCTACAGCGGACCGTTCGAATACCGCACCGGACGCGGCAACATCACCGTGCGCGAAACCGGGGTCACGACCAGCGGTCCCGAGGGCGTGGTCACCGCCTATCAGCAGATCGTGTCGGGCACCGGCGATTTCGCGGAGGCGACCGGCTACTTCTTCGTCAGCGGCCACAAGACGGGCGGCACCATCGACACCTTCGTCAACGGCGAGATCTGCGGGACGCGCTAACGCGTCGTCCGTCATCCCGGCCTGCGCCGGGATGACGTTGAGGCGGTTGCCGAGCGGCCGCGACGACGCAGCGGCCGTCACGTACCCCTCAGTGCCCGCCGCCGTCCAGTGCCTTGAGCTCGCTCACCAGCGCACTCGCCATCTCCGCGCCGTCGCCGTAGAGCATGCGCGTGTTGTCCTGGTAGAACAGCGCGTTTTCGATGCCCGCGAAGCCCGTGCCCTTGCCGCGCTTGATCACGATGGTGTTCTTCGAGTTGGCGACATCGAGGATCGGCATGCCGTAGATCGGCGAGGCCGGATCGGTCTTCGCCACCGGGTTCACCACGTCGTTCGCGCCGATCACCAGCGACACGTCGGTGTTGGGGAACTCGGGGTTGATGTCGTCCATGTCGGCGATGAGGTCGTACGGCACGCCGGCTTCGGCGAGCAGCACGTTCATGTGGCCGGGCATGCGGCCGGCGACGGGATGGATGGCGAACTTCACCTTCACCCCGCGCTCCATCAGCTTCTGCGTGAGTTCCCAGATCTTGTGCTGCGCCTGCGCGACGGCCATGCCGTAACCGGGCACGATCACCACGCGTTCGGCGTAGGCCATCATCGCCGCGACGTCGCCGGCTTCGATCGGTTTCTGCGAGCCGCTGATCTCCTGTGCCTGCCCGCCGCCGCCGAAACTGCCGAACAGCACGTTGCGGATCGGTCGGTTCATCGCCTTGGCCATCAGCTGCGTGAGCAGCGTGCCGGCCGCGCCGACCATGGTGCCGGCGATGATCAGCGCCTCGTTGCCCAGCACGTAGCCCTCGAACGCGACCGCAAGGCCGGTCAGCGCGTTGTAGAGCGAGATCACCACCGGCATGTCGGCGCCGCCGATGGGCAGCGTCATCAGCACGCCCAGCGCGAGCGCCAGCACGAAGAAGCCGACGATCGCCGGCACGCTGAGCGAGTGCACGACGATGCCGCCGAGCACCAGCATCGCGACGAATACCGCGAGGTTGAACAGCTGCTGCCCGGGGAACACCACGCGCTTGTCGAGGCGGCCGTCGAGCTTGGCCCACGCGATGATCGAACCCGACAGCGAGATCGCGCCGATCGCGGCGCCGATCACCGCCAGCACCAGCGCCGTCGGCGACGGTGCCTGGCCTGCCGACGAAAAACGCAGCAGTTCGACCGCGCCGATGGCCGCCGCCGAGCCGCCGCCCATGCCGTTATAGAGCGCGACCATCTGCGGCATGTCGGTGATGGCGACCTTCTTGCCGGAGATCCACGCCGCCGCCGTGCCGATGACCAGCGCGAGCACGATCAGCGGCAGGTTGTGCAGGCCCGGCAACAGGAACGTCGCCGCCGTGGCGATCACCATGCCAAGGCCAGCCCACCGGATGCCGCTACGCGCGGTCACCGGCGAGGCCATGCGTTGCAGGCCCAGCAGGAACAGCGTGGCGGCGACGAAGTAGCTGGCCGAGGCGACCCACGCGAGGGCGCTCATGCCTTGCCCCCGGGCTTCCGGCTCGACTTGAACATGTCCAGCATCCGCTCGGTCACCACGTAGCCGCCGGCGGCATTGCCCGCCCCCAGCAGCACGGCGAGGAAGCCGATGACCTTCTCCAGCGTGGTGTCGGCGTGCCCGAGCACCACCATCGCGCCGATCAGCACGATGCCGTGGATGAAGTTGGAACCCGACATCAGCGGCGTGTGCAGGATGACCGGCACGCGCGAGATGATCACGTGGCCGGCGATGGCCGCCAGCATGAAGATGTACAAAGCCACGAACCCGTCGCCCATCCGTCATCCCCATCGAGTTGTCTTCCGCATCATAACCGCGGATGAATGCGGCGCCACTCGTGTCAACCGCCCCGCGCGCCGGGCGTTCCCCTCCGCGCAAGGCCCCTCCGGGCCGAGGACGAGGCGGGCACCGATGGACCAGCTCTCCCTTGGCACGGCCATCGACACGGACCCCGTATGCTCCGACGCGTGAATCGCGAACTCGACGACGACACGCCGTCCGTCCCGGCGGCCGACGCGCATGCGCGCGCCGCGGCCGAAGCGGTCGCGCCGGAGGTCGGGCAGGCGCCGGTGCGGTTGCCCGCATCGCTGGAGGAATTCCTCGCCGGCATCGGCACGCGTGCGTTCCGTTTCGCCGAGCTGGGCCTGCGCAACCGCGACGACGCACTCGATGCGGTGCAGGACGCGATGATGAAGATGCTCGCCTATCGAGAGCGTCCGTCGGCGGAATGGACGCCGCTGTTCTGGAGCATCCTGCGCAGCCGGATCATCGACGTGCAGCGACGCCGCACGTTTCGCCTGCGCTGGCTGATGCCGGCGCCGGAGCGCGAGGAAAGCGCCCTGGACTGGGCCGACGACGCGCCCGATCCGTCGCGCGCGCACGAGGGCCGCGAGGCCTACGGGAAGCTCGCCGATGCCTTGGCGGCCCTGCCCGCCCGGCAGCGCGAAGCGTTCACGCTGCGCGTGCTGGAAGAACTCGACGTCGCCACGACCGCGCGGGCGATGGGTTGCAGCGAAGGCGCGGTGAAGACCCATCTGTCGCGCGCGCGCGAAGCGCTGCAGCGGCAACTGGAGGATTGGCGATGACATCCCGCGAACACGACACGATAACCACGAACGACGAACGCTTCGACAACGCCATGCGCGAGTTGCACGCGCAGGCGGTCTCGCAGGTGTCCTCCGCGACGCGCGCACGCCTTCGCGTCGCCCGCCATGCAGCAGCGCGCCCGACCGCGGAGCGCGAACCGCGCCGCGGTTTCCACTGGGTGCTCGGCAGCGGACTGGCGGCGGTGTTCGCGATCGCGATCGGCCTGCAGCTTCGTCCGGCGCAGACGCCGACGCCGTCGGCCTCCACGCCGATGGTGGCGAGTGCGCCCACTGGGGCGAGCCCGTTCGACGCCGACACGGCCATCGCCGCGCTCGACGAAAATCCCGACCTGTACCTGTGGCTCGCGTCGAACGACGACGCGGTGCCGTCCCTGGAGCCGTGACATGCGCAACGCCCTGACGTCCCTCGCCTTCGCCCTGCTGATCGCCAGCGCGCCGGTGCTGGCGGCCGATCCGCCCGCGGCCGACGCCAAGCCGCTGCCGGCGTGGGAACAGCTGACGCCGGCGCAGCGCGAAACGCTGCTGGCGCCGATCCGCGACCGCTGGAACACGCAGCCCGACGAACGCGCGCGCATGCTCGAGCGCGCCCAGCGCTGGCAGCAGATGACGCCCGAACAGCGTCAGCGCGCGCGCCACGGCATGCAGCGCTGGGAAAGCATGAACCCCGAGCAGCGCGAGCAGACGCGCGCCCTGTTCGCGAAGATGCGCACGCTCGACGAGGCGCAGCGCAAGGAACTGAAGGCGAAGTGGCGCGCGATGTCGCCAGAGGAACGCAAGGCATGGGTGCAGGCCAATCCGGCCCCGGCCGACATGCCGCCGGGCCCGCCGCCGCGCCATTGAGGTTCTCGGCCAGGCGCTTGCTTGCGCCCCGTCATCCCGGCGAACGCCGGCACCCAGGCCCGTAGCTTCGGCGCCGTCGCCCGGCCCGCCCACAGGCGAGCCCTTCCGCTACGATGCGGAAAAACCGACGGGGAGCAGGCGATGGCGGGCATCACCATTGGCGTGGCAAGCGAGACCGCAAGCGGCGAACGGCGCGTCGCGCTGACGCCGGAAACCTGCAGGAAACTCGTCGCGCGCGGCGCGCAGGTGCGCGTGCAACGCGGCGCGGGGCGGTCCTCGTCGTTCACCGACGAGGCCTACGCCGAAGCAGGCGCCGAACTCGTCGATGGCGCCGCCGCCGCATTGCGCGATGCCGACCTCGTCCTGTGCGTGCAACCGCCGACCTCGCCCACCCTGATGAGCCTGCGCAAGGGCGCGGCGATCGTCGGCCTGCTCGCGCCGCAGGCCGACTCCGCACGCGGCGAAGCGATCAACGCGCGCAACCTGCTTGCCTTCCCGCTCGAGCGCCTCCCGCGCACCACGCGCGCGCAGGCGATGGACGTGCTGAGTTCGCAGGCAGGCATGGCCGGCTACAAGGCCGTGCTGATCGCCGCGCAGCTCGCGCCGCGTTTCTTCCCGATGCTGACCACCGCCGCGGGCACGATTCGCCCTTCGAAGGTGCTGATCGTCGGCGCGGGCGTCGCCGGCTTGCAGGCCATCGCTACGGCCAAGCGCCTGGGCGCGCAGGTCGAAGGCTTCGACGTGCGGCCGGAAACGCGCGAGCAGATCGAATCGCTGGGCGGACGCTTCCTCGACCTGGGCGTTAGCGCAGCGGGCGAAGGCGGCTACGCGCGCGCGCTCACCGATGAGGAACGCGCCGAACAGCAGCGCCGTCTCGCCGAACACCTGAAGAACGTCGACGTGATCGTCTGCACCGCCGCGGTGCCGGGCCGCCCCGCGCCGAAGATCGTCACCGCCGCGATGGTCGCCGGCATGCGCCCGGGCAGCGTGATCGTCGATCTCGCCGCGGAAACCGGCGGCAACTGCGAACTGACGCGACCGGGCGAGACCGTGGATGTCGGCGGCGTCACGATCGCCGGCCCGCTCAACCTCGCCAGCATGGGCGCGGTGCACGCCAGCGAGATGTATGCGCGCAACGTCTTCAACTTCGTCAGCCTGTTCGTGACAGACGAGGCCTCGCGCGAGGGGAAACTGGCGCTGGACTGGAACGACGAACTGCTCGCGAAGACGGTGTGGCCCGAGCGCGTGGTGGCGAGTGCTACGGCGGAGGCGTCGGCGACGTGAGCGCGTCGTCGTGCGGCTGCTTCGCTGGTTCGATCACGGGTGAGTGCGTTGCGGTACGAATCGGGAATCGGGAATCGGGAATCGATTTTCGTTGAGCGAGCGGGGAAAGCGACTTGGCGCGACAGGCGGTCGGAAAGCTTCGTGGGTGATTCTTTGATGCGCTGAGTTGGAAGCGTGGAAAGTCCCTGGATCCCCGCCTTCGCGGGGATGACGATCAGGTACAGGGACAACGACGATGGCAACGGCTCTTGTAGCCCGGGTAAGCGAAGCGCACCCGGGACGGAGGAGTGGCGTGCCCCCGGGTGCGCTTCGCTTACCCGGGCTACAAAGGCGCTGTTGCTGTTGCTATCGACCGCGGTTGCGACCAAGCGCCACTCAGCGTGTCGCCGATGCCCGGTCCAGATGCCGCTTCACCTGCCGCATCGCCTCGTCGAACGCCGTGCGTTCGGCACCGATGGTCAGGCGGCCGGCGCCGGCGAGCGCCGCCAGCTCCTCGGCCGACGCGACCAGCACGCGCAGGCCGCGGCGGTTCACCAGCAGGTAGCGCGAGGTGAGCGGGCTCAGCCAGGCGACCTTCACCGCCGTGCTTTCGCCTTCAACATTGGTCAGGCGCAGCCAGTCGCCCACTTCCAGCGTGCTCATGCGCTCGGCGAGCAGCGGGTCGTGGCGGACGGTATCGGTGCCGGCGGCCAGCCACAGGCGACGCTCGGCTTCGCCGGAATCGTCTTCCGGCATCGACAGCGGTTCGGCCGGGCGTTGGCGACGCGGCGTGTCGGGCGTGGCTAGGGCGCGCACCAGCCCCGCCATGCCGTGCTGGGCGGCACTGTCGTCCAGGCCGGAGCTGGCGAGGCAGTCGATGATGGCCGGCTGCAGGGCCAGCAGCTGGTCGGCGAGTTCGCGTCCGCGACCTTCCCCGGCGAGGCGGTCGGCCATCACCAGCGCGTCGCCGAGCGCGATCGCCTCCGCGTGGCGGCGCTGGTCGGCGTTCTCGCGCAGCAGCGTCTGCACGACATGGTGGCGCCACGGCATGGCGAGGAAGTCCGCCACCGCCTGCGTCAGCGTCGTGTCGCCCAGGCGCTCTTCCAGCGCGGACTCGGCCTGCGCGCGCGCGGCGCCCAGACGCTCTCGGCCGTAGGTCGCCTTCGCGGCGCGCTGCTCCTGCAGCTCGAAACGGCGGCGCTGCTGCGCCAGGACAGCGTCGAGCTCGGCGTGCGCCATCTCGAACACCGCGAGGTCTTCGTTGTAGTCGGCCACGATGCGCTGCGAAATCTCGGTCGCGCGATCGAGCAGCTCGCGATCCTGCGGCGTCTCGCCATCGTTGCCTTCGCAGGCCTCGGTGATCGCGTCGAGCAGGCGACGCGCCGGATGCTCGCGCTTCACGAACACGGCGTTGTCGGTCAGCGCGACCTTCACGTACGGCAGCACGAGGCGCGCGTACAGGCGGCGCGCACGATCCTGCAGCGCGTTGTGGCGGAACAGCGAGTCGAACAGCATCGCGACCAGGTCGATCGCGTCTTCCTCTTCCGGACTGAAACAGGCCTGGTCGGGATTGAGGCCGAGGCGGCGCGCGCCGTCCTGCAGGTGGTCCCGGATGGTTTCGCCGAGGCGGCCGGTGACGGCCAGCGCGCGTGCGAACGCGTCCGGCGGCTCGGCCTGCAGCAGCGAGGCCACGCTGAGGATCTCGTCCACGCGCATTTCGCGACGCTGCCCCACCGGGCGCTCGGGCGCATGCGTGCCGCCGCTGCCGGTGGCGACGTCGCCGCGCGAGATGGACTCGCGCCAGGCGTGCAGCTGGCCGCGCAACTGGGCCAGTTCCTGGGCCATCGCGGCGATGTCCTGCTGCGACATCGGCGGGGCCGAACCGCGTCCCGGTTCGCCGACCGTGCCCGGGCCCGGGCCGTAGCCGCCGGGGGCGCCGTAGCCGTCCTGCGGACCATAGCCACCACCGTAGCCGGCCGGCGCAACGCCTTCAGCACCGCGGCGCAGTTCTTCCGGCGGACGCGGCGCGAGCGGCGCGCCATAGCCGGAGCTGCCCAGCAGCGCGTTGATGCGTGCGTAGAGGTCGCCGAGCAGTCGGATCAGTTCGGTTTCGTAATGACGGAACAGGCGGCCGCGCAGCGTGTCGGGCACCTGGGCGTCCTGCAGGGTCTGCGAGAACGCCGTGACCAGGCGTTCCGGCCCGATCGGGTTGAGCCCCGCCGGCACGCGCAGCGACTCGGAGAGCGCCTGCAGGCGGCTCTGCAACGTGTCCAGCGGGCGGGCGAAGCGCGCGACCAGCGATTCATTGAGGCGGCCGCTGGCCAGCTCGTATTCCAGTTGCTGTTCGTCGAGCAGGCGCAGCGGGACTTCGCCGCCGCTGCGGATGCGCAGCGCGCGGAAGTCGTCGAAGGCCTGGGCGATCTGCTGGCGGAACTTCATGACGTGCGTGGCCTGGTGCTGGCGCAGCACCCACAACGCCGCCTGTTCCTCGTAATGGTTGGTCTTGCCGTCGCCCTTGAGCATGGCGACCTTGAGAGCGTCTTCCACGGGTCCATACAGCGTGCCCGGCAGGCCGCCGAGGACCTCCAGGGACAAACGCTTGATTTCCTCGAGCACGCGCAAGGGATCGGTACGCGTGGCTTGAGCGACGCCGTGCGGGTAGCCGGACACTTCGATGTCCCCTGTTACATCATGAAGCGGTGCGAAGAGATGACGCGGAACTTGGACCAGACCTGCCGCTCGCCGGCAGTTCCCCGGCGCATAGTGGCAAGATACGACACCTCTTGCAGGCCCACATTAGATAATTGTGACTGATGTCGCTAAACACTTCTGACCCTCGGCAAATCGACCTGGCCCTGGCCGGGCTGGACGCCCGCCGGTCGGTCCCGCCCAAGCAGCTCGGCGAGCCCGCCCCCGATCCCGACACCCTCCTGCGCATGCTCCAGTCGGCCGTCCGCGTGCCCGACCACGGCAAGCGGGTTCCGTTCCGGTTCCTGAGCTTCCGGGGCGACGCCCGGCACGCGTTCGGCGAGCGCCTGGCCGCCCGCAGCCGCGAGCGCGACCCCGGCGCCAGCGAGGCGGTATTCGAGAAGGACCGGAGCCGATTCTCTCACGCGCCACTGGTCGTGGCCGTGATCGCCGTGCTCGGTCCGGACGAAAAGATTCCTGAATCCGAGCGGTTCTCCACGGCCTCGTGCGTCTGCCTGACCCTGCTCCAGGCCGCCCAGGCGCTGGGCTTCGCCGGGATCTGGCTGACCGGCTGGCTCGCCTACGACGAGGAAGTCGCCCGCTGGCTCGGCCTGGCGGGGCATGAGCGCGTGGTCGGCTACATCCACCTCGGCACGGCCAAGCTGGACGCCCCCGAGCGCGACCGCCCGGATCCGCGCGAGCTGCTGACCGAATGGACGCCGTCGTGAGCACGCCCGCCGCAACGCCCGGCACGGGCACGCTTTATCTGGTCGACGCGAGCATGTACGTGTTCCGCGCGTGGCACTCGATGCCCAACGAGTTCCACGACACCGACGGCTGGCCAACCAATGCCGTGCACGGTTTCGCGCGCTTCCTGCTGGAACTGCTCGACCGGGCGCGTCCGCAGCACATCGCCATCGCCTTCGACGAGGCACTGGACTCGTGCTTCCGCAACGCGATCTACCCCGCCTACAAGGCAAATCGCGAATCCGCGCCGGAAGAGCTGCGCCGCCAGTTCGTCCACTGCCGAACGCTGTGCGCGGCGCTGGGCCTGGCGGTGCTTTCGCACGGCGAGTACGAAGCCGACGACCTGATCGGCAGCGCGGTTGCGGCTTCGCGCGCGCACGGGTTCCGCTCGGTCATCGTCTCGGCCGACAAGGACCTGTCGCAGTTGCTGGGCGATCACGATGAGCAGTGGGACTTCGCCAAGGGCCAGCGCTGGGGCGCGGCCGGCGTGCCGGAGCGCCACGGCGTCGGCGCGCACCAGATCGCCGATTACCTCGCGCTTACCGGCGACGCGGTCGACAACATCCCCGGCGTGCCCGGCATCGGCTCCAAGACGGCCGCCGCGCTGCTGGGGCATTTCGGTTCGCTCGACGCGCTGCTCGAACGCGTCGAGGAAGTGCCGTTCCTACGCCTGCGCGGCGCCGCGTCCACCGCCGCGAAGCTGCGCCTGCATCGCGAACAGGCGTTGCTGTGCCGCCAGCTGACGACCATCGCACTGGACGCGCCGCTGGGCGAGACCTCGCTGCACTTCGCGCGCGGCAACGCCGATGCGGCGATCCTCGGTGCGTTGTGCGACTCGCTGCGCTTCGGTCCGATGACGCGCCGCCGGCTGTACCAGTCGGCCGGGCTCGACTTCGCCCCGTCACAGGCGTCGTAATAGCATCGGACGCAAACGCAACGAGCCCCCGCACCGCATGAACGCCAAGCCCGCCGGACACGACGACGAACCCGTGGAAACCCTGTACGAAGGCCCGTGGCTGCGCATGCTGCGGCGCGGTCGCTGGGAGTACGTCGAGCGCACCACCGGCGACGGCATGGCGGTGATCGTCATCGCCGTGACGCCCGAGGACAAGCTGCTGTTCGTCGAGCAGTTCCGCGTGCCGCTGGGCGCGCCGACGATCGAAATGCCCGCCGGCCTGGTCGGCGACAACCACGACACCGACACGCTGGAAGCCGCCGCCGGTCGCGAACTGATCGAGGAAACCGGCTGGGCCGCGCAGCGACTGGAAGTGCTGCTGGTCGGCCCGACATCGGCCGGCATGAGCAGCGAACGCATCGCCTTCGTGCGTGCGCGCGGCCTGACGCGCGTGGGTTCCGGCGGCGGTGTCGACAACGAGGACATCACCGTCCACGAAGTCCCGCGTGCGCAGGCGCCGGCGTGGCTCATGCAGAAGCAGCGCGAAGGCTACGAGCTCGACCTGAAGCTCTGGGCCGGGTTGTGGATGCTCGAACACAATCCGGACGGCTCGCCGGCGGATTGATCCGCCAGGCCATCCCTCTCCCACCGCAGGAGAGGGAGGCCGCGCGGGCCTCAGCCCTGCATGTCTTCCAGCTCGATGCCGCGCGTTTCGCGCACGGCCTTGAGCACGAACACCAGCGACACCAGCGCGAACGTCGCGTACAGGCCGTAGGCGAAGCTCAGGCCGATCTCCGCCAGCTTCGGGAAGCTCACCGTGATGGCGAAATTCGCCAGCCACTGCGCCGATGCCGCCACGGCGAGCGCGATCGCGCGGATGCGGTTGGGGAACATCTCGCCCAGCAGCACCCACACCATCGGGCCCCAGCTCAGGCCGAAGAACACGACGTACGCATTCGCCGACACCAGCGCGACCATGTTCCACGGCTGCGGCAACGACAGCGCCGTGCCGGTGCCGGTCGCCTGCGCGAAGCACAGCGCCATCAGGCCCAGCGTCACCGTCATGCCGATGGATCCCACCACCAGCAGCGGCTTGCGGCCGATGCGGTCCACCAGCGCGATGGCCAGCAGCGTCACCAGCACGTTCACGATCGACGTGACGACGGTGATGGTGAAGGCGTCCGACTCGCTGAAACCGACCGAATGCCACAACGTCGAGCTGTAATAGAAGATGACGTTGATGCCGACCGCCTGCTGGAACACCGACAGCGCGATGCCCACCCACACCACCGGCAGCAGGCCGAAGCGCGGACCGCGCAAATCGCGCAGGCGCGGACGCACTTCGCTGGCGAGGCTGCGGCGGATGTCCTGCAGCTTCAGTTCCAGGACCGGTCCATCGCCCAGCGCAAGCATCTGGCGCAACACGTCGCGCGCCTCGTGGATGCGCCCCTTCGCCACCAGGTGGCGCGGCGATTCGGGAACGCCCAGCACGAGCGTGCCGTAGATCAGCGCCGGCACCGTCGCGACGAGGAACATCCAGCGCCACGCTTCCAGCCCGAGCCACGCCGGCTTGGCCGCACCGCCCGCGACGCCGGCGATCCACGCATCGCTCAGCAGCGCGGCGAAGATGCCGAGCACGATGGCCAGCTGCTGCAGCGATCCCAGTCGACCGCGCACGTGTGCCGGCGAGACTTCGGCGATGTACGCCGGCGCGATCACCGACGCGACGCCGATGCCGACGCCGCCGACGAAGCGCCACGCGATCAGGTCCCACAGTCCGACGACCAGCCCCGACCCGAGCGCGCTGGCAGCCAGCAACACGGCCGCCACCTGCATCGTGCGCACGCGCCCCCAGCGATCGGCGACCGGCCCGGCGTACCACGCGCCCAGCGCCGCGCCGAGCAGCGCGCACGACACCGCGAAGCCGATGCGCGCCGCGTCCAGCGCGAAGCCGCCGCGGACCGCGTCCACCGCGCCGTTGATCACGGCCGAATCGAAACCGAACAAAAAGCCGCCCATCGCGGCGGCCAGGGAAACCAGCACCACGCGCGAGGTGGCGTGCTGCTGTGCGTGCATCGTCGTATCCATCGTCTCTCCGGGACGCCCACAACGGGCGCCGTGCGCGGCCGATTGTGCGTGGCCGCGCGCGCAGCGGAAGACGTGAATACGTATGCATGCGCCCGGACCGGTCGATCCGGCCCAGGCGCATGAGAAAAAGTCAGCCGGCGAAACGATCCGTGGCGCGCACCAGTGCGTCGACGTTCTCCGCCTCGAACGCGGAGTGGCCGGACGCCGGCGTGATCTCCAGGTCCGCTTTCGGCCACGCTTTTTTCAGGTCCCACGCGTTCGCGACCGGGCACACGACGTCGTACCGGCCATGCACGATCACCCCCGGGATGTCGGCGATGCGATGCGCGTCGCGAAGCAGCTGATCGTCGACTTCGAAAAATCCGCTGTTGACGAAGTAGTGGTTTTCGATACGCGCGAACGCGAGCGCGAACTGCGGATCCTCGTGACTGGCGGCGAAGTCCGGATCGATGTGCAGGAAGCTCGTCGCGCCTTCCCACACGCTCCACGCCTTCGCGGCAGCAAGGCGCGTGGCTTCGTCGGGCGAGGTCAGGCGACGATGGAACGCGCTGATCAGGTCGTGGCGCTCCACCACCGGGATCGCGGCGAGGTAGTGCTCCCACGCGTCCGGGAACAGGCGCGAGGCACCCTCCTGGTAGAACCATTCCAGTTCCCAGCGACGCAGCATGAAGATGCCGCGCAGCACCAGCTCGGTCACGCGCTGCGGATGCGCCTGCGCGTAGGCAAGCGCGAGCGTCGAGCCCCACGAACCGCCGAACACCTGCCACGCCTGGATGTCGAGCTTCCCGCGCAGGCGCTCGATGTCGGCGACGAGGTCCCACGTGGTGTTGTCGACCAGGTCGGCGTGCGGCGTCGAACGCCCGCTGCCGCGCTGGTCGAACAGCACGATGCGGTAGCGCGCCGGATCGTGGAAACGCCGCATCTTCGCGCTGCACCCCGCGCCCGGACCGCCATGCAGCAGCACGACGGGCTTGCCGTCGGGGTTGCCGCACTGCTCGTAGTACAGCGTGTGGCGCTCGTCGACCTTGAGCGTGCCGCTGTCGAAGGGTTCGATCTCGGGGTAAAGCGTGCGCATCGCGTGATCTCGCCGAATGAGTGGACAAATTCTAGCGCGCGCACCGACGACGACGTTTTCTCGCCAAACGAATTTTTAAGAACCGTCCGATGGGGCACGGCGTGCAGGCGCGGGTTTACTGCGCGCCCGGCCGTTGCCGGATTGCCCCCTCATAAGGAACACCCCGTGAAGAAGTCCCTGTTTGCCCTGGCGCTCGTCGCCGCTCCCTTCTTCGCCCATGCCAGCGAGTCCAACGGCATCGGCTACACCTACGCGCAGCTCGACTACGTCTATCAGGACGGCGCGCAGATCGACGGCTTCAACACCTACCCGAACGGCTTCAACCTGAGCGGCTCGTACGCGTTCACCGACAACGTGTTCGCCACCGCCTCCTACGGCGGCACCGAAGACTCGCGCTACCACGCCAAGTACAAGAACCCGAACTGGTCGCTGGGCGTGGGCTTCAACAACGCCATCGGCGCGAACGCCGACTGGGTCTCGCAGCTCACCTACGTCGACAGCGACGCACGCGTCCGCCTGGATTCGGATTTCTGGGGCTGCACCGACTGCCGCGCCAACATGAACTACCAGGGCGGCACGATCACGACCGGCGTGCTCGGTCGCGTCGTCGACGGACTCACCGCCAACGCCTACCTGGGTTACGAGGATTACAACCACCGCTACGACGGCAACTTCTTCGCCGACTTCGGCGTGGTCTACGCGTTCAACAAGACCTGGGGCCTGCACGGCGGCCTGAAGCTGGCCGAAGGCGTCGACACCTACACGGTCGGCGTGCGCGCAAGCTTCTAAGCGTCACCGCCTCGTCGTTTCGGAGGGCCCGCATTGCGGGCCCTCTGCTTTTGCCGGACTGGAACGCACTCAACGTCGGCCGAGCGTCACGCGGTCGCGCTGTTCCCAGTCCTGCGCGGTCTCCACCTGTTCGAAGCCGGCGCGTTCGAAGATCGCACGCACCACCGGGCCCTGGTCCCAGCCGTGCTCCACCAGCAGCCAGCCGCCGTCGTTGAGATGCGCCGGTGCATCGGCGGCGATCCGGCGGATGTCGTCGAGCCCGTCCGCCCCGGACGCCAGCGCACTCGCCGGTTCGAACCGCAGATCGCCCTGCGACAGGTGCGCATCGTCGTCGGCAATGTACGGCGGATTGCTGGCGATCAGGTCGAAGCGCTCGCCCGCGAGCGGTACGAGCCAGTCGCCTTCGCGGAACTCCACGCGCGTCAGTCCCAAGGCTTGCGCGTTGCCACGCGCGACGAGCAGCGCCGGCGCGCTCGCGTCGGTCGCCACGACGTGCGCGAGCGGACGTTCGTACGCGATTGCCAGCGCGATGGCCCCTGTACCGGTGCCCAGGTCGGCCACGCGCGATGGCGTGTTTTCCGGCAGGCGCTCCAGCGCGAGTTCGACCAGCCGTTCGGTCTCCGGCCGGGGAATGAGCGTCGCCGGCGTCACCGCCAGATCGAATCGCCAGAACCCGCGCCGGCCGAGCAGGTAGGCGACCGGCTCGCCCGCCACGCGGCGATCGACGAGCCCCTGGAACGCGGCAACCTGATCCGGCGCAGGGACGTCGTCGCGATGCGTGTAGAGCCAGGTCGGCCCGACGCCCAGGGCGTGGGCGAGCAGGCGATCGGCCTCCGCCCGGGCTTCGTCGCCGGGCAGCCGGCGGGCGGCTGCGGCGAGGAGTTCGCCGACCGTGGCGGCCGGTTGGGGGGAACTGGGGGTAGTGGGCATCCGGCCATTCTGGCGTGCCGCACGCCGGCCGGCAGCCCTTGCGCCGCGCGGCGGTACCCGCATGTCGAATGGATGCCGGTTCCTATCGACCCGGCACGCTCATAGACAAAATCTATCGTATTGATCTCATCAATCAACTTGATGGATAGGATTGGCGACCCTAACCTAGTCGCACTGGTTTTCCACCCCTCACCCACCCAGCCAAAGGAATCATCCTGATGTCGCTGATCAACACCGAAGTCCTTCCGTTCAAGGCCACCGCCTACAAGAACGGCGAGTTCATCGAAGTCACCAATGCCGACCTGAAGGGCAAGTGGTCCGTCGTGTTCTTCTACCCGGCCGACTTCACCTTCGTCTGCCCGACCGAGCTGGGCGACCTCGCCGACAACTACGCCGAATTCCAGAAGCTCGGCGTCGAGATCTACGGCGTGTCGACCGACACCCACTTCACGCACAAGGCGTGGCACGACACCTCCGACACGATCAAGAAGATCCAGTACCCGCTGGTCGGCGATCCGACGGGCGTGATCACCCGCAACTTCGGCGTGATGATCGAGGAAGCCGGCTTGGCCGATCGCGGTACCTTCGTGATCGATCCGGAAGGCAAGATCCAGATCGTCGAGATCAACGCCGGTGGTATCGGCCGCGATGCGGGCGAGCTGCTGCGCAAGGTCAAGGCCGCCCAGTACGTCGCCGCGCATCCGGGCGAAGTCTGCCCGGCCAAGTGGAAGGAAGGCGAGCAGACCCTGAAGCCGTCGCTGGACCTGGTCGGCAAGATCTGACGACCGCAGGCCGCGCCCTGCCAGCAGGGCGTGGCATGGACGGGGCGGCGATCCGCGCAGCGCGCAGCCGCCCCGCTCCAACGCCTCCGTCGCGAGGCCATCCGGTCGGATCGACCGCCTCTTTCGAATGTCGCGACGCCCGGGCCTCTCTCCCTCCCTCCGCCCGGGCGCTCGCGGCGTTCACCCTCACCAAACGCATTGGAGTCATCGCATGTTGGACGCCGATCTCAAGACCCAGTTGAAGGCCTACCTCGAAAAGGTCACGCAGCCGATCGAGCTCGTCGCCTCGCTCGATGACGGCGAGAAGTCGCGCGAGCTGGAAGGCCTGCTGCAGGACATCGCCGCGCTGTCGGACAAGATCGCCTATTCGCGTCGCGACGACGACGCGCGCCGCCCGTCGTTCGCGATCAACCGCGCCGGCACCGATGTGGGCGTGCGCTTCGCCGGCATTCCGATGGGCCACGAGTTCACCTCGCTCGTGCTCGCCCTGCTGCAGGTCGGCGGGCATCCGTCCAAGGCCGCGCCGGAATTGCTGGAGCAGGTGCGCGACCTCGAAGGCGAATACCACTTCGAAACCTATTTCTCGCTCTCGTGCCAGAACTGCCCGGACACGGTGCAGGCGCTGAACCTGATGAGCGTGATCAACCCGAACATCCACCACGTCGCCATCGACGGCGCCCTGTTCCAGAACGAAGTCGAGCAGCGCCAGATCATGTCGGTGCCGACCGTGCTGCTCAACGGCCAGCCGTTCGACCAGGGCCGCATGACGATCGAACAGATCATGGCCAAGCTCGACACCGGCGCATCAACGCGCGACGCCGAGAAGATCAGGGCCAAGGACGCATTCGACGTGCTCGTCATCGGCGGCGGCCCGGCTGGCGCCGCGGCGGCGATCTACGCCGCGCGCAAGGGGATCCGCACGGGCGTGGCGGCCGAGCGTTTCGGCGGCCAGGTGCTGGACACGATGGCGATCGAGAACTTCATCTCGGTCACCTACACCGAAGGCCCCAAGCTCGCCACGGCGCTGGAACAGCACGTTCGCGAGTACGACGTCGACATCATGAACCTGCAGCGCGCGAGCAAGCTGATTCCGGCCAGCGAGCCGGGCGGCCTGATCGAAGTGCAGCTGGAGAACGGCGCGTCGCTGAAGTCGCGCAGCGTCGTGCTGTCGACCGGTGCGCGCTGGCGCCAGATGAACGTGCCCGGCGAGCAGGACTACAAGAACAAGGGCGTGGCGTACTGCCCGCACTGCGACGGTCCGCTGTTCAAGGGCAAGCGCGTGGCGGTGATCGGCGGCGGCAATTCGGGCGTCGAGGCCGCGATCGACCTCGCCGGCATCGTCGCGCACGTGACGCTGATCGAGTTCGATGCGCAGCTGCGCGCCGACGAAGTGCTGCAGCGCAAGCTGCGTTCGCTGAAGAACGTGGACGTGATCGTCAGCGGCCAGACGACCGAAGTGCTCGGCGACGGCCAGAAGGTCACCGGCCTGGTCTACAAGGACCGCATCGAGGGCGACGCGCACCGCATCGACCTGGAAGGCGTGTTCGTGCAGATCGGCCTGCTGCCCAACACCGAGTGGCTGAAGGGTTCGGTGGCGCTGTCGCCGCGTGGCGAGATCGAAGTCGATTCGCACGGCCGCACGTCGGTGCCGGGCGTCTTCGCTGCCGGCGACGCGACGACCACGCCGTTCAAGCAGATCGTGATCGCGATGGGCGAAGGCTCGAAGGCGGCGCTGAGCGCCTTCGACCACCTCATCCGCACCAGCGCACCGGCCCAGGCCACCGCCGCCGCTGCATGACGAAACCCACGCGCCCTTCGCTCGCTTGCGGGCGGGGGGCGCGGGGTTGATGCTTCACCCGACACGCCGCCTCCACGCAGTCATCGACGCGAGGGAACCGCCTTGAACCTGCGCGATCTCAAGTACCTGGTGGCCCTGGCCGACCACAAGCATTTCGGCCGCGCCGCGGCGGCGAGCTTCGTCAGCCAGCCCACGCTGTCCACCCAGATCAAGAAGCTCGAGGACGAACTCGGCGTCGCGCTCGTCGAACGCGCGCCGCGCCGCGTGATGCTCACGCCGGTCGGCCGCGAAGTCGCCGAACGCGCGCGCAAGGTCATCGCCGACGTCGAACAGATGGCGGAAATCGCGCGGCGCAGCCAGGACCCGGAAGCCGGAACGGTGCGTCTGGGCCTGTTCCCGACGCTCGGCCCGTACCTGCTGCCGCACGTGGTCCCGCGCTTGCGGCAACGTTTTCCGCGACTGGAACTGCTGCTGATCGAAGAGAAGACCGACCAGATCCTGCAGCGTCTGCGCGACGGCCGCCTCGACGCGGGGCTGCTCGCGCTGCCGATCCACGACGACCAGTTGCACGTGGAAGTGCTGTTCGACGAACCGTTCCTGCTGGCCGTGCCGCAGCAGCATCCGATGGCCGAACAGGATTCGCTGGAACTGGGCGACCTCGACAACCAGCACCTGCTGCTGCTCGAGGAAGGCCACTGCCTGCGCGACCAGGCGCTGGATGTCTGCCACATGGCCGGTGCCGACGAGCGCGACGGCTTCCGCGCCACCAGCCTGGAAACCCTGCGGCAGATGGTCGCCGCCGGCGTCGGCATCACGTTGCTGCCGGTGCTCGCCGTGCAGCCGCCGGTGCCGTCGTCGCCCGACATCCACCTGCTGCGTTTCCGCGGCAACCCGCCGCATCGCCAGATCGCGATGGTGTGGCGCCGCAGTTCGGCGATGGGCGATTTCCTGAAGCAGCTCGCGGCGCAATTCCGCTCGCTACCCGAGCAGTTGCTGCGGCCGCCGCAGCCGGCGCCGTCGCAGGACAGCCGGCTGTAGTAGCCAGGCTTTAGTAGCAGCCCGGTTTTTGTCGCGTAGTTTTTGTAGCCCGGGTAAGCGAAGCGCAGCCGGGCTACAACAGCTACAACAGCGTCGACCGCGTCGAACGATCAGTAATGCAGCAACGAATGCAGGCGCACGTCGGCGCCCCAGCGTTCGCGCCCACCCAACGCATCCAGTTCGATCAGCACGCTCGCGCCGACCAGGTTCGCGCCGAGCTTCTCGACCAGCTCGCGCGCGGCCGCCAGCGTGCCGCCCGTGGCGAGCACATCGTCGACGATCAGCGTGCGCTCGCCCGGACGCAGCGCGTCGCTGCGCGCCTGCAGGCGATCGGTGCCGTATTCCAGCGCGTAATCCACCTCGACCAGCGGCGGCGGCAGCTTCCCCGGCTTGCGCAGCGGGACGAAACCCGCGTGCAGTTTCTGCGCGAGCGCCGCGCCGAAGATGAAGCCGCGCGATTCGATGCCGCACACGGCCTGCACCTCGCTGCCCTGCCACGGCTCGGCCATCGCGTCGATGCAGCGCGCGAAACCGCCCGCGTCGGCCAGCAACGGGGTGACGTCGCGAAAGGTGACGCCGGGCTTGGGGAAATCCGCGACGGCGCGGATCAGGGAATCGAAATCGAAGGACATGGCGCGAGGTCCGCGAAACGGCCGGTCACGATACCGGAAAGCGCCGTTCAGGCCGGAAGCCAGCCCTGCGAAGAATCCGGGGCCGCATCGTCGTCGGCCAGCGGCTCGACGGGCTGGTTCAGCGGCAATGCGTCGACGATCTCCTTCGCCTGCGGCCAGATCACGTCGGGCACGCACACCAGGATGGCCCCGAACAGCGGCAGCTCGCCCATGCCGCCCGTCAGCGCCTCGCCCTGCAGGAAGACGGGGATTTCCCCCGCCTCCAGCGCGTGCCGCACGAGGTGGGCGTCGATGAGGTTCGCGGCCTGGTAGACGATTTTCATTGCGATGCTCCGGGGGAGAGGCTTGCGCCAGCATACGCCGGGCCTGAACGAGCGGCTCGCGGCGTTCGCCGCCGCTGAGATGACGGCGGGGACCGGCCGCACCGGCTAAACTTGCCGGTCTTACCCGCTCCCGGCTTCAAGCATGTCCGCTACGCCCCACCACGCCGCTCCCGCCACTGCGTCCGCCCCCGAAGCCGTCGCGCCCGCGAAGCAGGACTTCATCCGGCAGATCGTTCGCGAGGACCTGGCCAGCGGCAAGCACCACGCGATCCGCACGCGTTTCCCGCCCGAGCCCAACGGCTACCTGCACATCGGCCACGCCAAGGCGATCTGCCTGGACTTCGGCATTGCCGCGGAGTTCGGCGGCGACTGCAACCTGCGCCTGGACGACACCAACCCGGTGAAGGAAGACCCCGAATACGTGCGCGCGATCCAGGACGACGTGCGCTGGCTCGGCTTCGAGTGGCACGACCTGCGCCATGCGTCGGACTACTTCGGCGTGCTGTACCTCGCCGCGGAAAAGCTGATCCGCCAGGGCGATGCCTTCGTGTGCGACCTCACGCCGGAACAGGTGCGCGAATACCGTGGCACGCTGACCGAGCCGGGCCGCGAATCGCCGTTCCGCAACCGCAGCGTCGAGGAAAACCTGGACCTGTTCCGCCGCATGCGGGCCGGTGAATTCCCCGACGGCGCCCGCACGCTGCGCGCGAAGATCGACATGGCCAGCGGCAACATGAACCTGCGCGATCCCGCGCTGTACCGCATCAAGCACGTCGAGCACCAGAACACCGGGCACGAATGGCCGATCTACCCGATGTACGACTTCGCGCATTCGCTCAGCGACGCGGTGGAAGGCATCACGCATTCGCTGTGCACCCTGGAGTTCGAAGACCACCGTCCGCTGTACGACTGGTGCGTCGACAAGGTCGACCTGGCGAACTCGCCGGAGCTGCTGGAGCCGGTGCTGTCGAAGGGGTTCCCCAAGGAAGCGAGCAAGCCGCGCCAGATCGAGTTCTCGCGCCTGAACTTCAACTACCTGGTCATGAGCAAGCGCAAGCTGCTCGCGCTGGTGAACGAAGGCCTCGTCGACGGTTGGGACGATCCGCGCATGCCGACGCTGCAGGGCATCCGCCGTCGCGGCTACACGCCGAGCGCGCTGCGCCTCATGGTCGATCGCGTCGGCATCAGCAAGCAGAACTCGCTGCTCGACATCTCCCTCCTGGAAGGCGCGCTGCGCGACGACCTCGACGCCGCCGCGCAGCGCCGCATGGCCGTGATCGATCCGTTGAAGCTGGTCATCACCAACCTCGATGCGGGCCACGAGGAATCGCTGACGTTCCCGAACCACCCCAAGGACGAGAGCGCCGGCACGCGCGCCGTGCCGTTCTCCAACGAGCTGTGGATCGAGCGCGAGGACTTCGAGGAAGTGCCGCCGAAGGGCTTCAAGCGCCTGATTCCGGGCGGCGAAGTGCGCCTGCGCGGCGCCGGCATCTTCCGATGCGATGAGGTGATCAAGGACGGCGACACCGTCGTGGAGATCCGCGGCGTGCTCGATCCCGAATCGCGCCCGGGCATGGCCGGCGCCGATCGCAAGATCAAGGGCACGATCCACTGGGTCAGCGCGAAGCACGCGGTGAAGGCGCAGGTGCGCCTGTACGACCGCCTGTTCGTCGTGCCCGATCCGGACAGTGAGGAAGGCGGCAAGACGTACAAGGACCACCTCAATCCCGAATCGCGCCGCGTCGTCACCGGCTACGTCGAACCCGCCGCGGCGAACGCGAACCCGGAGCAGTCATTCCAGTTCGAGCGCATCGGCTACTTCGTCGCCGATCGCTACGACCATCGCAGCGATGCGCCGGTGTTCAACCGCAGCGTCACGCTGCGCGACACCTGGACCACGAAGGGTTGAACAACGCGAAGGAGCACGCCATGCGCCGCCTGCTGACCGCACTGCTGGTTACGTCCCTGCTCGCGCTCGCCGCGTGCGCCGCGCCGTCGCATGAAGGCGCGCAAGCGGCCGTCCCGGCGGCGAGCGATGTTCAAGCCGCCCCGTCGGCGGCCGACGATGCGCAGGCGGCCGCGCAGCCGACGCGCGCACGCGCGCCGGAGCCCGCGCCGAAGGAGCGCACCGCGGGCACGCCCGTGAAGCTCGACTTCGCCTGCAAGACCGATTCGGACTGCGCGGTGAAGAACGTCGGCAACTGCTGTGGCGCCAAGCCCGCGTGTGTCAACGCGAACAGCCCGACCGATCCGGCTGGCGTCAAGGCCGAATGCGCGCGCAAGGGCATGATGTCGGTATGCGGCTTCAAGCCCATCGACGGCTGCCAGTGCGTGCAGGGCCAATGCAAGGACAAGATCGCCCAAGTGGAGATGGTGCACTGATGCTCTACGCGCAGGTTCACCTCACCCTGCCCGCCTGGGTCCACGAATCGGTCGATACGCAACGCCTCTACGTCGGCGACGCCGCGAAGGTCGAGCTCGCCATCGCCTTGTCGCGCATGAACATCGAAGCCGGCAGCGGCGGGCCGTTCGGCGCGGCGGTGTTCGGGCCGGACGAGCGCATCATCTCGATCGGCGTGAACCGCGTGCTGCCGCATACGTGCTCGCTCGCGCACGCCGAGACGATGGCCTACATGCTCGCGCAGCAGCGCACGCAGCGCGCGCGGCTCAACGAGGACGCGATCGGCGAGCGTCTCGGCCCGATCACGCTGGCGACCTCGTCGCAGCCGTGCTGCCAGTGCTACGGCGCGACGATCTGGGCCGGCATCGACCGCCTGGTCATCGGCGCGCGCAGCGAGGACGTGGAAACGCTGACCGAATTCGACGAAGGCCCGCTGCCCGCGGACTGGATCGGCGAACTCGAACGCCGCGGCATCGAAGTCGTGCGCGACGTGCATCGCGACCTCGCACGCGACGTGCTGCGCGCATATGGCGAGTCCGGCGGCGAGCGCTACTGACGACCGCAGCGACATGATCCCGGCCGACGCCCTGCTCTGCTATTGCCGCCCCGGCTTCGAGCCCGAACTCGCGGCCGAACTGGGCGAGCGCGCGGCGCTCGCCGGCCATCCCGGCTACGCGCGTACCGATCGCAACAGCGGCTACGTGGAATTCCTCGGCGCCGACGCCGGCGCGCTGACGCGCGCAATGCCGTTCGATTCGCTCATCTTCGCGCGGCAGAAGCTTGCGCGTTTCGCCGAGCTGCGCGGCCTGGATCCGAAGGACCGCATCACGCCGATCCTGCGCGCGCTCGAAGCGACGCTCGGCAACACCTACACCTTCGGCGAGTTGTGGGTCGAGCATCCCGATTCCGACGAAGCCAAGCCGCTGGCCGGCCTGGCGCGCGCCTTCGGCAACGCGCTTCGCCCCGTGCTGCGCAAGGGCGGCTGGCTCACGCAGTTCGACGATTCGCGCAAGTCCCGCCTGCATGTCGTGTTCCTTTCCGGCGACCACGTGCTGCTCGCCATCGGCGAAGCGGGCGACAGCGCGCCGTGGCCGCTGGGCATTCCGCGTTTGCGCATGCATGCCGATGCGCCGAGCCGTTCCGCGCTGAAGCTCGAGGAAGCGCTGATGGTGCTGATGAGCGAGAAGGAACGCGAACGCCTGTTCCGCGACGGCATGCGCGGCGCGGACCTCGGCGCGGCGCCCGGCGGCTGGAGCTGGGTGTTGATGCGCCAGGGATTGCGCGTGATCTCCGTCGACAACGGACCGCTGCAGGACAAGCTGTTGGAAAGCGGCCGCGTCGAGCACCTGCGCGAGGACGGTTTCCACTGGCATCCGCGCGCACCGCTGGACTGGATGGTCTGCGACATGGTCGAGCAGCCGCGCCGCGTCGCCGAGCGGATGGGCACGTGGTTCCGCGAGGGCTGGTGCCGGCACGCGATCTTCAACCTCAAGCTTCCGATGAAGAAGCGCTGGGACGAGACGCGTCTATGCCTGTCGCTGTTCGAGGAACGCGCCGGGAAACCGCTGCAGGTACGCGCGCGCCAGCTCTACCACGACCGCGAAGAGATCACGGTATTCGCCACCGGGCGTTTATGCTGACGCCGCTGTCACGTCGGTGAACATTGCGCGCGCCGGCGCGTGAATTCAGGCGTGAATTTACCTGTGGTTGATGCGTGCGGGACTAGCGTCGGCCTCGCCACCCCAACAGGCGAGACGCACCATGAAATCAGCGCATGTTCTTTCCCCGAAGCTGCTGGCGGCCGCGATCGTCGCGACGATGGCCCTTGCAGGCCCTGCGGCTGCCGAGCGCACGCAGGCGCAGCCGGCGAAGTCGCAGCAGCAGGCCGAAGCCGCGGCGCAGGCGGCGACCGCTGAAGCGGAAACCGCGCGCGATGCCGCGCAGAGCGCACGCGACGCGACCAAGATGACGACTGGCGGATACACCACCACGCACCAGCAGGCCGACGAGGCGCAGCGCGCCGCCAACAAGGCGACGAACGCATCGCATACGGCGCACGACGCGCACTCGGCGGCGCAGGCTGCGGCCAACCCGGCGATCCCGGCGGCCGAGGCGCGTCAGGCTGCCGCCGCGGCCGGTGATGCCAGCCTGCAGGCGCAGGACGCCGCGGATGCGGCGGCCCAGTCGGCCAATCCGCCACCGGCCCGTCCGACGACCTCGACCACGACCGGCGCCACCACGACGAGCACGCCGACGCAGCAGGAAGTCAACGCGACGTCCAGCACGCCGAGCTCGACGCTCGCCAACAAGGTGAACTTCGACTCGCTCGACGCCAATCACGATGGCAACCTGACACGTGCCGAGGTCAAGTCCGAGACGACGCTCACCGCGGACTTCAACTCGATCGACGCCAACCGCGACGGTCGCATCAGCAAGGCCGAGCTTGCCGGCGGTAAGTGATTCCTCGAAACCGCAGGCGATGGCGAACCCCTCCCGGCCCGGGAGGGGTTCGCTTTATTGTCCGGCCGCGTGACGCCAGAAGGCGTGCGTGAGCGGCGGCAGCTTTCCCGCCAGCCCCAGCAGCGGACCGCGCAGCAGCGTCGCGGTGATCGAATCGTTCGAGAACAACCGGTTGATGCCGTCGAAGGCATGCGCCGACAACGCGTTCTCGCTGCGTTGCGTGCGCGCCCAGCGCGGCAGGCGCGCGGCGAGGTCCAGCCCACGCGACCGCGCATCGACCAGCGTGCGCCGCAGCGTCGCCACGTCGCGCAATCCCAGGTTCACGCCCTGCCCCGCGAGCGGATGCACCGCGTGCGCGGCATCGCCGATCACGGCAACACGGCCTTGCGCCAGCGATTGCGCAAGCTGCAGGCGCAACGGAAACGCGGCACGTCGTGATACCCGCCTCGACGCGCCGAGCGTCCCGGCGAACGCGTTGTCGAGTTCGCGCAGGAACGCCGTGTCGTCGACGTCGAGCAGGCGCTGCGCTTCGACCTCCGGCAGCGTCCAGACGATCGAGCTGACGTGCCCGTCGTCGAAGGGCAGGAAGGCGAGCGGGCCGGTTGGCAGGAAGCGCTGCCAGCACGTCTGCCGATGCGGCCGCTCGCTCTCGACGAACGCCACCAGGCCGCGCTGCCCGTAATCGTGGCGCGACGCCTCGATCCCGGCGAGCGAACGCAGCTTCGACTCCGCGCCATCGGCGGCCACGACAATCCTCGAACGCAGCGAAAGCCCGCTCTCCAGACCCACCGTTGCGCCCGCGTCGTCCTGTTCGAGCGATACGACGCTGTCGGGGCAATGCAACTGCACTCCAGCGGCGGGCAACGCATTCCACAGGCGGTCGACGAGCAGCGCGTGTTCGACGATCCAGCCCAGTTCGCGCCGGCCGAACGCATCGGCATCGAAGGCAAGCTCTCCGCCACCGGCTGCATCCCACACGCGCATCGCGCGATAGGGCTGCACGCGTGCGTTGCTTACTTGGCGCCAGATGCCGAGATCATCGAGCAGCGCCGCGTTGTCGGGCGCGAATGCGTACACGCGCAGGTCGATGCGATCGGAATCGATCGGCAACGGCTGCCATGCGGGCGGCTGCCGCGTTTCCACCAGCGCAACCTGCAGTCCATCGCGCGCGAAGGCCAGCGCGGCGGCTGCACCGACGACACCGGCGCCGACGACGACGACATCGAGTCCGGATCCGCGGCGGCTCATGCGCGCACCTCCCGGCACAGCGCCGGCACGTCGCCGCGATACCCCATGGCGCCGCCGACGAGGAACGATTGCACCGACGCCACCCGATCGACCGCGAACAGCCCGAGGCTGCGCAACGGCCGCAGCAGCGTCGCGTCGTTGGCGGTCAGCCGGGCGAGGCCATCGGAGAAACCGATGGTGCGTTCGCGATCCTCGCGCCGCCGCTGCGCATACCGTTGCAGCAATGCATCACTGCCGACGTCGGCCTGCGCCTGCGCAGCGCGCGCGTCGGCGATGAGTTCGGCCAACGTGAGTGCATCGCGCAGGCCGAGGTTGAAGCCCTGCGCGCCGATCGGATGGATCGTCTGCGCGGCATTGCCGACGAGCACCGCGCGCGGCGCGGTCGTGCGCTGTGCAACGACGCGGATCGCCGCGTGCGAACTGCGCGGCCCGCACGAAAGGAAGCGCCCCGCGCGCCAGCCGAACGCCTCCTGCGCGCGGGCGAGGAAGCCGGCTTCGTCCAGCGCGGCGACGGCGTCAGCGTCTTCGCGCGCGACGGCGTGGATCAGGCCGTAGTGACGATCGCCGCGCGGAAGCAGGGCGGTCGGCCCGTCGCGGGTGAGGCGTTCGTATGCGGTGCCGTCCGGCGCGCGCGAGCCGCGCACGCGGGTGACGAACAGCGTCTGCGCGTAATCGTGCTCATCCACGCCGATGCCCAGTGCGTCGCGCACCGCACTGCGCGTGCCGTCGGCGGCGACGACCAGGTGTGCGTGCAGCAGGCGTTCGCCATCGGCATCGGCGACGCGGATCGAGCGCACGTCGCCGGCGTTCTCCTGGAACCCGAGAAAGCGCAACGGCCGATGACGCACCAGTCGCGTCGCGTCGGCGAGCCGCGCTTCCAGCGCTTCGCCGAAATCGCGCGCGACCACGACGCGGCCGAACTCGGTGCGTCCGTAGCGCGAGGCCTCGAGCAACCCCCGGCCGAAATCGCCGCGACGGCTGACGTGGATGCGCGCGATCGCCCCGGTGGGCGCACGCAGCTTCTGCATCACGCCCAGCGCGGTCAACGCGTTGACGGTGGCTTCGGCGAAGCTGAGGTTGCGCTCGTCGAACACCGCCGGTAGCGCGCCGGCAGGCGTGGCTTCGATGAGCCCGACACGCAGGTCCAGCCGCTCCAGCGCGATGGCCAGGCTGGCGCCGACCAGTCCACCGCCCACGATCAGGACGTCGTGGAGATCGGGGAGCGGGCCCTGGGCGGGGCGTGGGTCGAGGGCGTCTCCGGGCGCGCCGGAGGGCGGATTTGAGGGGGCCGCGACAGGCATTGCGCTATGCTAGCGGTTCCTGAAGGCCGTGACCTTCTCAAGACCCGAACACGATGAACCGTCCCGCTTCCGCCTCGCCTGTCACCTCCGGTCCGACCGCGTCCGGCCTGTTCGCGCCCGGTCCGCTGGTGCTCATCGGCATGATCGTGATCGCCGCGCTCACGCGCCTGATCCCGCACCCGCCGAATTTCTCGCCCGTCGAAGCGGTGGCGCTGTTCGGCGGCGCCTACTTCGCCTCGCGTGCGATGGCCATCGCAGTGCCGCTGGTGGCGATGCTGGTGTCGGACCTGATCCTCGGCGCGACGCTGGGCGGGACCTACTTCGAACACTTCACCAGCCCGGCCTACCTCGTGACGTGGCTGTCGGTGTATGCGTGCATCGCGCTGTCGGCGGCGTTGGGCTTCGGCCTGCGCGGCCGCGTGAACGGCGCGCGCGTGCTGGGCTATTCGCTCATGGGTTCGGTGCTGTTTTTCGTGGTGACGAACTTCGCCGTGTGGGCGACGGCCACGCCGATGACCGCGCACCCGTCGTGCATGGTCGGCCTGGCGCCGTGCTACGCCGCCGCGCTGCCGTTCTTCCAGTGGACCGTGCTCGGCACGCTGTTCTACGCGGCGCTGCTGTTCGGCGGCTTCGCGCTGCTGCGTCGCCGCGTCCCGGCGCTGCGCGCGCAGACGGTGTAAGCCCCGTCGCGTGGGCAACCGTCTTTCGAAGATCTACACCCGCACCGGCGACGACGGCACGACCGGTCTGGGCGACGGCAGCCGCGTCGCCAAAGATTCGGACCGCGTCGCCGCCTACGGCACCGTGGACGAAGCCAATTCGTGCATCGGCCTGGTGCTGGCGTCGGAGATTCCCGACGACGTTCGTGCGCTGCTGACGACGGTGCAGCACCAGCTGTTCGACCTCGGCGGCGAGCTGTGCATCCCCGGGCACGCGGCGATTTTCGATGCCGACATCGAGCGCCTGGAGCAGCACCTTGATGCGTTCAACGAGCCGCTTCCGCCGCTGAAGGATTTCATCCTGCCCGGCGGCGGCGAAGCGGCGGCGCGTTGCCACATCGCACGCACGGTCGTACGTCGTGCCGAGCGCGAGGCGGTGTCGCTCTCGCGCGTCGAGGACGTCCGCCCCGAGGCGGTGCGTTACCTCAACCGCCTGTCCGACCTGCTGTTCGTGCTGGCCCGCGTGCTCGCGCGCGCCAGCGGCCAAGGCGAAGTGCTGTGGAACCACGAGCGGCGCAAGGCCTGACGCGCCGCGCGCCATGCGCATCTACACGCACCCGGCGTGCACGCGCCACGATCCCGGCCCCGGCCACGCGGAACGTCCCGAGCGGCTTGCGGCTGTAACCGACGCCTTGCGTGACGCCTTCCCTGCCCTGGCGTGGGAAGAAGCGCCGCGCGCGACCCGCGGGCAGTTGCTGCGCGTGCACGATGATGCGCTGCTCGCGCTGGTGCTCGACACGCCCGTCGACGGGCCCATGCCGCTGGACCCCGACACCGTGCTCGGCCCAGGTTCGGCCGAAGCGGCCCTGCGTGCAGCCGGTGCCGGCATCGCCGCGGTGGACGCGGTGATGCATGGCGAAGCGCGTCGCGTCTTCTGCGCGGTACGACCGCCGGGCCATCACGCCACGCCCTCGGCGGCGATGGGCTTCTGCCTGTTCAACAACGTCGCCGTCGCGGCCGCGCATGCCTGCGACAAGCACGGCCTGTCGCGCGTGGCCGTCGTCGATTTCGACGTCCACCACGGCAACGGCACGCAGGCGATCTTCGACACCGATCCGCGCGTCATGTACCTGTCCTCGCACCAGATGCCGCTGTATCCGGACACCGGTTACGCGAACGAGCGTGGCGTGGGCAACATCATCAACGCGCCGCTGCCGCCGGGGTGCGACAGCGACGGGTTCCGCCGCATCTGGCGCGAACAACTGCTGCCGACGCTGGATTCGTTCCGGCCGCAGCTGCTCTTCATTTCGGCCGGGTTCGACGCGCACGCGCGCGATCCGCTCGCGCAGATCGAGCTGGTCACCGGGGATTTCGAGTGGATCACGCGCGAACTCGTCGCCATTGCGCGCCGGCATGGCGACGGTCGCGTCGTGTCGATGCTGGAAGGCGGCTACGACCTCACCGCGCTTGGCGAAGCCAGCGTCGCCCACGTCGGCGCACTGGCCGAATGAGCGACGCCCCGGCGCTTAGGCGTCGGGCGTGAACTCCAGCGACGCCGAATTGATGCAGTAACGCAGGCCGGTCGGCGGCGGGCCGTCGGGGAAGACATGCCCCAGGTGCGAGTCGCAGCGCGCGCATTTGATCTCCACGCGGCGCATCCCGTGGCTCTCGTCCACGTGCTCGGTCACGGCGTCCCGGGACACCGGCTCCCAGTAGCTCGGCCAGCCGCTGCCGGAGTCGTACTTGACCTTCGACGAGAACAACGCGGCGCCGCAGGCGACGCAGGTATACGTACCGGCTTCCTTGTGGTTCCAGAAGCGGCCGGTGAAGGCGCGTTCGGTGGCCGAGCATCGGCACACCGCGAACTGTTCCGGACTCAGGCGCTCACGCCATTCGTCGTCGGTCCGGCAGACCGGTGCATGGTCGGAAGAAGGTTGCTGGGACATGGGCCACCTCGTCTTGACGCGGAAATGAACAGTGCCGGGAGCAAGATGGTGCTCGCGTTGCCCCCTTGCAAGGGATACGGCAAGCTAGCGACCCCGTTTTCCTGAACGCCGACGATCACGGTTCCCGAGTGCACCGACCCCTCCGCTTGCTCCCGTTATCGCTGTGCATCGCGCTGGCCCTGCCGGCGCACGCTGCCGATGGCGACCAGGACGACTGGGGTCTGTGCCCGATCATCGACGTCGTCCCCGTGTTCGAGGATGCGCCCGCACCGGTGGGCGGCATCGAGAACCGCGGCAGCGAACCCACCGACATCGACGGCGGCCAGCTCGAACGCGCCGGCACGGCGGAGGACATCGTCGTGCAGGACAACGTCCGCCTCAATCGCGGCGACCAGTTCCTCGGGACGGACAAGCTCACCTACAACGCCGAGACGGGCCGCTACAGCGCGGTCGGCAACGTGCGTTACCAGGACAGCGGCATGCGCATCCTCGCCGAGCGCGCCGAAGGCGACCAGAACGCCGACCGCCATCGCATCGAGGACGTGCAGTACCAGCTGACGCAGCGCCGCGGCAACGGCGGCGCCGAGCGCATCGAGCTGGAAGGCGCGCGCGGTCGCATGATCGGTTCGACCTACTCCACCTGCGCGCCGAACCAGCGCGCGTGGGAGCTGCGCGCGAACAAGATCGAGATCGACACCGCCAAGGGCATGGGCGTCGCACGCAACGCCACGGTGCGCATCGGCAAGGTGCCCGTGCTCTACGTGCCGTGGTTCATGTTCCCCGTCGACGACCAGCGGCGTACCGGCCTGCTGTATCCGCAGTTGTCGATGTCCGGTCGCAACGGCTTCGATTACAAGCAGCCGATCTACCTCAACCTCGCGCCCAACTACGACGCGACGCTGTATCCGCGCATCATGGCCGATCGCGGCGGGCTGCTCGGCGCCGAATTCCGCTGGCTGTACGAGCGCGGCAAGGGCGAGGTCTACGGCAACTGGATGCCGAGCGACAAACTGCCGGGCGACGAGCCCGACCGCTATCTCAACCCGGAAGTCGGCTTCCCGGTGTCGAGCCTGCCGGAGAAGAACCGCGGCCAGTTCGCGCTGTCGGCCTCGCACAACATCAACAGCGCCTGGTACGCCAACACCAACCTCGGCTGGGTCAGCGACACCCACTACTTCGAGGATTTCAGCAGCAGCCTGTACGGCATCTCGGCGTACTCGATCCGCAGCGACGCAGGCGTGTACGGCCGCGGCCGGTTCTGGTCCGGCGGCGTCATGGCCGACCATTACCAGCTCGCCGACTACACGCTCAACGAGACCAATCTTCCCTTCGACCGCCTGCCGCGTGCCTTCGTCAGCTGGTCGCAACCGTTCACGCCCTGGCTGCAGGCCGGCGTGGATGCCGAAGGCGCGCGTTTCGAGCACCAGGAATTCCTCGGCGGCACGCGACTGGACGTGAAGCCGTTCGTTAGTGTCCCGCTGGAAGGCGCGAGCTGGTTCATCCGGCCCAAGCTCGCCTGGCGCTACACGGCGTACCAGCTGGACGGCAACGCCCAGACCCGCGCGGCCGAGTTCGTCGCCCGCAACGGCGGTACGGTGACACCGGAACTCATCCAGCAGTTCCAGGACAACAACCTCACGCGCAGCCTGCCGATCACCTCGATCGATGCCGGCGTGTACTTCGACCGCAACACCACCTTCCGCGGCACGAGTTACCTGCACACGCTCGAACCGCGCCTTTACTACCTGAACGTCCCGTACCGGGACCAGGACAATTTCCCCGTCTTCGACACCGGCCCGATGACCTTCAGCTGGGGCCAGCTGTTCCGCGACAACCGCTACACCGGCGCGGACCGGCAGATGGACGCCAACCAGCTGACCGCGGCGCTCACCACGCGCTTCATCAGCGAGGAAGACGGCCGCGAGCGCCTGGCCGCGAGCATCGGCCAGATCCAGTACTTCGACGACAGCCGCGTCACGCTGCCGAACCAGTCCACGATCGAATCGGGCAAGTCGGCCTGGGTGGCCGACGCCAGCGTCTCGCCGAACGATCGCTGGAACCTCGGCGCGACCTACATCTGGAACCCCAAGTACCGCGGCGAGGACTTCGTCAGCGCGCGCGTGCGCTACCTGTTCGAACGCGGCGGCGTGGTGAACCTGGGCTACCGCTATCGTCGCAACGCCGCTTTCCGCGAGGGGATCGATCCGCCGGCGTTCCGCGACCAGCTCGAGCAGGCCGACTTCTCCTTCCTCTATCCGATCAACGAGACCTGGAGCGTCGTCGGGCGCTACTACTACTCGATCCTGGACAAGAAGGAACTGGAGACGATCGCCGGTGTCCAATGGGAAAGCTGCTGCTTGGCCGCGCGCCTGGTGGGCCGCCGATACCTGCGTAATCGAGACGGTGAACTGGACACCCGCATCATGTTCGAATTCGAGCTGAAGGGCCTTGGCTCCGCGGGCCAGAACACGGAGCGCGTCCTGCGCCGTGGTATCCTCGGCTACGACCGCGACGACCTCTATCTCGTGCCGCCCACCTCCACGCAGCGCCTGAACAACGGCGGCGGCCAAGTCGAATCCACCCCCGACCCGACCCTATGAAGAAACTACTCGCGTCCGCCCTTGCCGTCGCGGTGCTCTCCGGCGCCGTCCTGCCCGGCGCGACCGCGCTCGCCCAGACGGCGGCGTCCGTCCAGCCCATCGATGGCATCGCCGCCATCGTGGACGAGGACGTGATCCTGAAGACCGAGCTGGATCGCGCGGTGAACAACATCCTGGCCCAGTACGCAGGACGCGAGAACCAGCTGCCGCCGCGCGACGTGCTGCAGCGCCAGGTGCTCGAGCGCCTGGTGCTGGTGAAGCTGCAGGTCGCACGCGCCCAGGGCACCGGCGTCCGCGTGACCGACCAGGAAGTCGAGCAGGCCATCGCCGGCATCGCGCAGCAGAACCGCGTCAGCCCCGAGCAGCTGCGCCAGCAGCTGGCGCGCGAAGGCACGCCGTACACCGATTTCCGCAATTCGATCCGCGACGAGCTGCTGATCCAGCGCCTGCGCCAGCGTTTCGCGCAGAGCCGCGTGTCGGTGAGCGAGGCCGAGGTCGACGCCGCGATGGCCGCGCAGGCCAACCAGGGCGCGCAGTACCACCTCGCCCACATCCTCGTGGCGCTGCCCGAGGGCGCGACCGCCGAGCAGATCGCCACCGCCCAGAAGAAGGTCGAAGGCGTCAAGTCGCTGATCGACAAGGGCGAGATGGACTTCTCCGCCGCTGCGGTGCGCTACTCCGACAGCCCCAACGCGCTGGAAGGCGGCGACCTGGGCTGGCGCAGCATGGACGAGATCCCGAACGCGTTCGCCTCGCTGATGCGCAACATGTCGGCCGGCCAGGTCACCGACCCGATCCGTGGCCCGAGCGGCTTCCAGCTGCTCAAGCTCGTCGAGGTGCGCGACGCCTCGCAAGCCGGCCCGAACATGGTCACGCAGTACCAGGCGCGCCACATCCTGATCCGCATCAGCGACTCGGTCGACGACGCCAAGGCCAAGGCACAGATCCAGACGCTGCAGGCCCGCCTGATGGGCGGCGCCGACTTCGCCCTGCTCGCGCAGGAGAACTCGCAGGACCAGAGCTCCGCCGGCAAGGGCGGCGAGCTGGGCTGGTTCACGCGCGATGAATTCGGCCCCGAGTTCGGCAACGCCGTCGCCGGCCTCCAGCCGAACCAGGTGTCGCAGCCGATCCGCACCCAGGCCGGCTACCACCTGATCAAGCTCGAAGGCACGCGCGAGACCGACGTGGGCGACCGCAACCGCCGCGCGCAAGTCCAGGAAACGATCGGCCGCCGCAAGCTCGAGGACGAATGGAACCGCTTCCTGCGCGAGATGCGCGGCGAAGCCTTCGTCGACGTGCGCGTCGGCAAGACCGCCGACGCCGAAGCCACGCCTGCCGCCCCGGCCAGCAACGGCTGAGGTGAGCCGGACATGACCCCAGTTCGGCTCGCGCTGGTGCCGGGCGAGCCGGCGGGAGTCGGTCCGGAACTCTGCGTCCGTCTGGCGCAGCAACCCCGCGATTACGCCCTGACGGCCTTCGCCGATGCGCGCACCCTGCGCGCCGCGGCGCAGGCCGTTTCGCTACCGCTGCGCCTGCTGGGCCCGGACGATGCGGCAACGCGGCCCGGCGAGCTGGCGCTGGTGGATATCCCGAACGCGGCGCTCCCTGAATTCGGCCAACCCGATCCGCGCAACGCGGCAGCGGTGATCGACGCGCTTCGCGAGGCCGCGCAGGGATGTCTCGACGGCCGCTTCGATGGCGTGGTCACCGGCCCCGTACACAAGGCGGTGATCAACGAAGGCGGCATCGCCTATACCGGCACCACGGAGCTGCTGGCAGAACAGGCGGGCCGCGACGTGGTGATGATGCTCGCCAACGACGTGGTACGCGTGGCGCTGGTCACCACGCACCTGCCGTTGCGAGAGGTCGCCGACGCGATCACCGCGCCAGCCCTGGAACGCACCCTGCGCATCACGCACGACGCGCTCCGCCGCGACTTCGGCATCGCCGAGCCGGTGATCGCCGTGCTCGGCCTCAACCCGCACGCCGGAGAGGCGGGGCATCTGGGGCACGAGGAAATCGAGGTCGTCGAGCCGCTGCTGGCACGACTGCGCGACGGCGGCATGCACCTGGTCGGGCCGCTTCCGGCCGATACGGCGTTCCTGCCGGCCAAGCTGCGCGGCTTCGATGCGGTGGTCGCGATGTACCACGACCAGGGGCTGCCGGTGCTCAAGTTCAGCGGGTTCGAGCGCGCGGTGAACCTGACCCTCGGCCTGCCCTACCCGCGCGTCGCGGTCGATCACGGCACCGCGTTGGAGCTGGCCGGCCGCGGCACCGCCGATCCGTCCAGCCTGTTCGCCGCGGCCGACACCTGCGCTCGCATCGCACAGCTCCGCAACCCGACCCGCCAGCCCCCGGCATGATGCCCGCATGAGCACGCGCAGCCCCCATTTCACCGAGCCCGCCAAGAAGCATCTCGGCCAGCACTTCCTGACCGACCGCGGGATCATCGACAACATCGTGCGCGCCGTGGACCCCAAACCCGGCGATCGCCTCGTCGAGATCGGTCCCGGCCAGGGCGCGATCACCTTCCCGCTGCTCGATCGCCACAAGGAACTGACGGTGATCGAGTTCGACCGCGACCTCATCTTCCCGCTAACCGAGGCCGCGCGTGCGCACGGCACGCTGGAAGTGATCCATCGCGACGTGCTCACCGTCGATTTCACCGCGCTGGCGCGCAACGCCGGCGACGAGGGCGGACAGATCCGCCTGGTCGGCAACCTGCCGTACAACCTGTCCTCGCCGATCCTGTTCCATGCGCTGGAACATGCGGCGGCGATCCGCGACATGCACTTCATGCTGCAGAAGGAAGTCGTCGATCGCATGGCCGCCGGGCCCGGCAGCAAGGTGTACGGGCGCCTCGGGGTGATGCTGCAGGCGTACTGCCATGTCACCGCGCTGTTCGACGTCCCGCCGGGCGCCTTCCGCCCGCCGCCGAAAGTGGACTCGGCCGTGGTGCGGATGGTGCCGCGCGCGCCCGAGTCGATCGGCATCGACGACCACGCGCTGTATGCGGCCGTAGTGCGCGACGCCTTCGGCCAGCGCCGCAAGACGCTGCGCAACGCGCTGTCGAACCAGTGCGACGCCGCCGCGATCGAAGCCGCGGGCGTGCGCCCGGATGCGCGCGCCGAACAGATCGAGGTCGCCGACTTCGTGCGGCTGGCCAACTCGCTCGCACGACAGCGCAACGCGTGACGTGACGTTCGCGGCCACGCGGTCTCCACGACGCGTTGACCTATCGTGCACCGCAGCCCCTACACTGTCCGCATGAACCGCAGTACCGACTATTCCTTCGACATCACCGTGGCGACCCGCTACCTCGACAGCCAGTCCGAGCCGGGGCAGGACCGCTACGTGTTCGCCTACACCATCAGCATCCGCAACAACGGCAGCGAGCCCGCGCGGCTGACGCGTCGCCATTGGCTGATCACCGACGGCAACGGCAAGGTGCAGGAAGTCGAAGGCGAAGGCGTCGTGGGCGAACAGCCGTGGCTGCGTCCCGGCGACGATTTCGAATACACCTCCGGCGCGGTGCTGGAGACCACGCACGGCATGATGGAAGGCACCTACACGATGGTGGGCGACGACGGCACGCCGTTCGAGACGCCGATCCCCGCCTTCACCCTGTCCGTGCCCCGCACGCTGCACTGACGGACGCGCCATGAGCATCTGGGCCATCGGCGACCTGCAGGGCTGTTACGACGCGACGCAGCGACTGCTCGAGCGCATCAACTTCGATCCGGCGCGCGATCGCCTGTGGTTCTGCGGGGACCTCGTCAACCGCGGCGGGCAGTCGCTGGAAACCCTGCGCCTGGTGCATTCGCTGCGCGAACACAGCGTGGTGGTGCTCGGCAACCACGACCTCTCGCTGCTGGCGATCGGCGAGCGTCGCGAGGACGAGCAGCGCAAGGTCAATCCCGACCTGCAGCGAATCGTGCTGGCCGAGGATCGCGACGTGCTGCTGGACTGGCTGCGCCTGCAGAAGCTGGTGCACGTGGACCGCTCGCTCGGCTGGATGATGGTGCACGCCGCGCTCGCGCCGCAGTGGACCACGCAGATGGCCGAACGCTTCGCGCGCGAGATCGAGGAGCGCCTGCACGGCGACCAGTTCCGTCGTCTGCTCAAGAACATGTACGGCGACAAGCCCGCGTGGCATCCCAAGCTCGCCGGCATCGACCGCCATCGCGCGATCATCAATGTGTTCACGCGCATGCGGTATTGCACGCCGCGCGGCCGGATCTCGTTCGAGGACAAGGGCGCGCCGGGTACGCAGCCGGTCGGGCTCTATCCCTGGTACGAAGTGCCGGGCCGCGCCGAGCGCGACCTGAAGATCGTGTGCGGCCACTGGTCGACGCTGGGGCTGTTCATCGGTCACGGCGTGCACGCGATCGACACCGGCGCGGTCTGGGGCGGCAAGCTCACCGCGTTGCAGCTGGATACCGACGAGCTGCGTATCGTGCAGGTTGCGGGCCGCGACGTGCCTGCGCAGCCGCCGCGTCCGCGCCCGCCGCACCACGGCGACGACAAGCGCGCGCAGCGTCCACGTCCGAACCACAACGGGCAGCCGCGCCGCCACCACCACGGGCGGCCGCATGCCAACGGACAGCAGGGACCGCGGAACGACGCGCCCGCTTCCGCCCCGGGCCCTTCTGTTGAACGCGATCGGGACTGATCGGGTTGCGGCAATCCGAAGGGAGTTCCAGCGCCCGCTGGAATGACGGTGAAGTGTGGAGGCGGCATCGCGCGCTGATGCGCTTTCAGCCTGGATCCCGGCCTTCGCTGGGATGGCGGTGAAGTGTGGAGCCGGCGGCATCGCGTGCTGATGCGCTTTAAGCCTGGTCTTGGCCTGCGCCGGGATGACGGCGTAAAGCCCCTCTCCCACCGGGAGAGGGGTTGGGGTGAGGGTCGGGGCGTGCGAGCACACTGGCACTCGCGGTGCGCAATCCGCTCGCGCTCCAGAACACGCGTCCGCGTATGCGCGCGCGAAGCAAAAATGGTTTCCAGCGTTCGCTGGAATGACGGTGAAGTGTGGAGCCAGCGGCATCGCGCGCTGATGCGCTTTCAGCCTGGATCCCGGCCTTCGCCGGGATGACGGCGTAAAGCCCCTCTCCCACCGGGAGAGGGGTTGGGGTGAGGGTCGGGGCGTGCGAGCACGCTGGCACTCGCGGTGCGCAATCCGCTCGAGCTCCAGAACACGCGTCCGCATATGCGCGCGCGAAGCAAAATGGTTTCCAGCGTTCGCTGGAATGACGGTGAAGTGTGGAGCCGGCGGCATCGCGTGCCGATGCGCTTTCAGCCTGGATCCCGGCCTTCGCCGGGATGACGGTACAGGCGAGTTAAGCGCGCACGTAATCCACGAACTCGAACGCGAACGCGTGCTTCGCGTCCGCCTCGCGCCGTTCGCGTGCCACCGCGCGCCACTGCGACGCGTCGAATGCCGGGAAGAACGCCTCAGCCCCCTCCACCTGCGTGTCCACATGCGTCAGCAGCAGGTGCGTCGCGATCGGCAGCGTCAGCACGTACACCTCGCCGCCGCCGATCACGCACAGCTCGTCTGCGTCATCGGCTTGCGCGATACGCAGCGCATCGTCGATCGAGCCCACGGCCTGCATCCCGTCGAACGGCACCGCACCCGAACGCGTCAGCACCAGGTTTCGGCGGCCCGGCAGCGCACGACCGAGCGACTGCGCGGTCTTGCGCCCCATCAGCACCGGCTTGCCAAGCGTCAGCGCCTTGAAGCGCTTGAGATCGTCCGGCAGGCGCCACGGCAGATCATTGTCGCGGCCGATCGCGTTATGGCGATCGAGCGCGGCGATCAGGCTCACCTTCATCGTCAGACCGCCACCGGCGCCTTGATGGCCGGCAGCGGGTCGTAGTGCTCGATGGCGATGTCGTCGAAGGCGAAGCCGAAGATGTCCTTCACGTCCGGATTCAGGCGCAACTGCGGCAGCGCGCGCGGCGTGCGCGAGAGCTGTTCGCGCGCCTGATCGAAGTGGTTGGAGTACAGGTGCGCGTCGCCCAGCGTGTGGACGAAATCGCCGACGCCCAGCCCGCACACCTGCGCGACCATGTGGGTCAGCAGCGCGTAACTGGCGATGTTGAACGGCACGCCGAGGAAAATGTCGCCGCTGCGCTGGTACAGCTGGCAGCTCAGCTTTCCGTTCGCGACGTAGAACTGGAACATCGTGTGGCACGGCATCAGCGCCATGCGCGGCAGGTCGGCGACGTTCCATGCACTGACGATCAGCCGCCGCGAATCGGGATTGCGCTTGATCTCCTCGACGACCCAGCGGATCTGGTCGATCTCGACGCCGTCGGCGCCCGCCCAGCTGCGCCACTGCTTGCCGTACACCGGGCCGAGTTCGCCCTGCGCGTCGGCCCATTCGTCCCAGATCGAGACCTTGTTGTCCTTCAGGTACGCGATGTTCGTTTCGCCCTGCAGGAACCACAGCAGTTCATGCACGATCGAGCGCAGGTGCAGCTTCTTCGTGGTGACCAGCGGGAAGCCTTCGGACAGATCGAAACGCATCTGCCACCCGAACACGCTGCGCGTACCGGTGCCGGTGCGGTCGGACTTGTCGGCGCCGTGCTCCAGCACGTGGCGCAGCAGGTCGAGGTACTGCTTCATCGCGATCTCTCCGGCTTACTTCACGGGCACGAACGGCCGCGGTTCCAGCGTCGGCTGCCGGCGCGACCACACGAACAGCCAGAACAGGCCCAGCGCGATCAGCGGCAGGCTCAGCACCTGGCCCATCGTCAGCCAGCCGAACGCGAGGTAGCCGATCTGCGCGTCGGGCACGCGGACGAATTCGACGAGGAAACGGAAGCTGCCGTACAGCAGCGCGAACAGGCCCGACACCGCATAGCGCGGACGCGGTTTGCTGGAGAACCACCACAGCAGCAGGAACATCGTCAGGCCTTCCAGCGCGGCCTGGTAGAGCTGCGACGGATGGCGTGCCAGACGGTCGAGCGCACCGGTCGCGAACTGCGCCTGCAACTGCGGCAGGCTCATGCCGGCCAGCTCCGCTTCGGCGCGCGGGAAAATCACGCCCCAGCCGGCCTGCGTGTACTTGCCCCAGAGTTCGCCGCCGATGTAGTTCCCCAGCCGGCCGAAGCCCAGGCCCGGCGGCACCAGCGGCGCGAGGAAATCGACGGTGTCCATCAGGTGCAGCTTGTGTTTCCACGACCACCACCAGGCCGCGGCCACGACGCCGATCAGCCCGCCGTGGAAGCTCATGCCGCCTTCCCAGATGCGGAAGAGCATCAGCGGATCGCGCAGCAGGTCGCTGAAGGAATAGAAGAAAACGTAGCCGAGCCGGCCGCCGAGCACGACGCCCAGCATCGCGTAGAACAGCAGGTCGCCGTAGGACTGCTCGTTGACGCCCGGCAACCGGCCGGCGCGCACGCGCATGCGGCCCAGCCACCACGCCGTGCCGAAGCCCAGCAGGTACATGATCCCGTACCAGTGCACCTGCAGCGGGCCGAGGTGGAAGGCGATCGGGTCGATCTGGTGCAGGACGGTCATTCGGCGGCTCGGGAAGGCGTCGCCGTATTGTGCCGCAGCCCGGCGCGCCGCGGATCGCCCGGGCCGCGCCGAAGCCGCACGTCAGAGCACGTACGGCAGATCCGGCAACTCGTTGACGTCGTGGGCGCCTTCCTCGCGCGGGAAATGCTCGACGAGGATCGCCGTGAGCGCCTCCACGCCTGCCAGCACGCCGGCTTCGGCCTCTCCGGCGCGAAGCCGCTCTTCGATCAGTTGGCACACGCCGCGCCATTGCTCGTCGCTCACGCGGCCCTGGAAGCCGCGGTCGGCGACGATCTCGATCCGGTGATCGGCCAGCAGCAGGTACAGGAGCACGCCGTTGTTGGCGTGGGTGTCCCACACGCGCAACTGGGCGAACGCCTCGTGCGCGCGGTCGCGGGCCTGCGCGCCCGACATCACGGCGCGCGGATGCAGCGCCGGTTCGACGGCGAAGCAGATCTCGCCGGAATGATGGCGCTCGCTCTCGGCGATCGCGTCGGTGATGCGCTTGAGGCTGTCGCCGGGGAACAGGCGCTTGGCCGATGGCGCGAACAGGTGCTTGAAGAGCCTCATCGCGTGCGCCTCACCAACTGCCGGAGGCGCCACCGCCTCCGCTCATGCCACCGCCGCCACCCCAGCCGCCACCGCCGCCGAAGCCCCCACCCCCACCGAAACCGCCGCCACCCCAGCCGCCACCGCCCCAACCGCCGAAGCCGCGATCGCGTGCGTAGCGACCGGTTGGCGCCGAGGCGAGGCCGAAGAAGAACCGATGAAGGCGCCGATGCCGCCCACCACGAGCAGCGACGACAGCAACCAGGCGGCACCGCCCGCGGCCGCGCCGCCCAGCACGCCGCGGATGAGCGACGGCGCGCGGCCGAAGATCCCGCGAACCACCTGCGCCACGACGAACGCCACGAACAACGCGACCAGCCAGCCGCTTCCGCCGCCCTCTCCACGCGTCGACCGGTGGTCGGCCATCGGCGCGGGCAGCGGTTCGCCGTCGATCAGCTTGACCAGCGCGGCGGTCGCGTCGGTGATGCCGCCGCCGAAGTCGCCGTTGCGGAATTTCGGCACGAGGTATTCCTGGATCACGCGCGCCGAGGTCGCATCGGGAATCGCGCCTTCCAGCCCGTAACCCACTTCGATGCGCACGCGCCGGTCGTTCTTGGCGACCACCAGCAACACGCCGTCGTCGACACCCTTGCGACCGATCTTCCACTGCTCGAACGCGCGCACGGCGTATTGCGCGATGTCCTCCGGCTCCGTCGTCGCCACCATCAGCACCTGAAGCTGGCTGCCCTTGCGCTGCTGCAGCGCCAGCGCCTGCGACTGCAATTGCTGCTTCGTCGCCGCATCGAGCGTGCCGGTGGTGTCGATCACCGGCGAATCCAGCGGCGGAACGGGCGCGAGCTCCTGCGCCTGCGCGATGGCGCACAGGAGCATCAGCACGATCGCGGCGAACCCGCGTCGCCAGGACGCGCCCTCCCCGCGAAGGCGCGGGAAGGACGCGAGGCGGCTGCGCATCGACATCACCGGCTACGACCGGTCAACCGTTCGACGGCGCCGGCTGCTGCTGCGGCGGCTGCGGGGTTTGCGGCGTCTGCGGTGCCTGCGGCTGCGCCGGCGCACCGAAGTCGACCTTCGGCGCTTCCTGGATCTGCGCCTCGTTCTCCACCGTGAAGTTCGGGCGCGCCTTGTGGCCGAACATCATCGCCGTGAGGTTCACCGGGAAGCGGCGGATGGTGGTGTTGTAGTCCTGCACCGCGCGGATGAAGCGCTGGCGCGCGACCGTGATGCGGTTTTCCGTGCCTTCCAGCTGCGCCTGCAGCTGCAGGAAGTTCTGGTCCGCCTTGAGCTGCGGGTAGTTTTCGCTCACCACCAGCAGCCGGCCGATCGCGCTCTGCAGTTCGCCCTGCGCCTGCTGGAACTGCGCGAGCGAGGCCGGGTCGTTCGCGTTGACGTTGATGCTGCCCACGCGCGATCGCGCTTCGGTCACCTGCGTGAGCACCTGCTGCTCGTGGCTGGCGTAGCCCTTCACGGTCGCGACCAGGTTGGGCACGAGATCCGCGCGGCGCTTGTAGTTGTTGAGCACTTCCGACCAGGCGGCATTGGCCGCCTCGTCCTTTTCCTGGATCGTGTTGTAGCCGCAGCCGCTGAGCGTGGCGACCATCACGAGCAGCACGAACGCTTGCACCAGACGGACCATGGGGAACTCCTGAGGTGACGATTGGCCGGCATTGCAGCACCGGGGCGGTCGAGACGCAATGAGGGTCTTGGACAGCTCGTTACGAACGCGTTACGACGCAGCCGGACGCGGGAACGAGCGAACAGGAACGAGGAACGAGTGAAGGCACGCCTGAAACGAAAACGGCCTTCCGCGAGGAAGGCCGTCGTGGGCAGCGATGACCGCCGCGCGTTCTCGTTCCTATCGACTCGACGCCGGGAACATCACTCCGGCTGCAGGCGACGCTGCGCGCGGCGCTTCGCCCACAGGTTGAGGCATTCCACCAGCGCCGAGAACGCCATCGCGCCGTAGATGTAGCCCTTCGGGATGTGCAGCTCGAAACCGTCGGCGACCAGATACACGCCGACCAGCACGATGAAGGCCAGCGCCAGCATCTTGATCGTCGGGTTGTGGTCGATGAACTGGCCCAGCGGCTTGGACGCCAGCAGCATCACGGCCACGGCGAGCAGGATCGCGGCGACCATCACCGGCGTGTGGTTGGCCATGCCGACCGCGGCGATCACCGAGTCGAGCGAGAAGACGATGTCGATGACCGCGATCTGCGCGATCACGCCCATGAACGATGCCTTGGGCTTGGTGTGGATGTCCTCTTCCTCGGACTCGCCGACGATGAGGTCGCGGATCTCCATCGAACCCTTCACCAGCAGGAACGCGCCGCCGAGGATCAGCACCAGGTCGCGCACCGAGATGCCCTGGCCGAACACGTTGAACAGGTCGTTGGTGAGCCCGGCCAGCCACGCCAGCGTGAGCAGCAGCGCGATTCGCGTGATGCACGCCACCGCGATGCCGAACTTGCGCGCCTTCTCGCGCTGCGCGTACGGCAGCTTGCTCACCGCGATGGAGATGAAGACGAGGTTGTCGATACCCAGCACGATCTCGATCGCGCTCAGCGTCACCAGGGTGAGCCACACATGGGGGTCGGTCAGCAGTTCGATCACTTTCGATTTCCTACCTGATCAGAGCAGCCGGGGCAGCACGATCGCGCCCCAGGTCAGCAAGACGTTCATCATCACCACGAACACCGCCGCAGAACCCATGTCCTTCGCGCGGCCGGCCAGTTCGTGGAATTCGGGGCCATAGCGTTCGATCACCGCCTCCACCGCCGAGTTGAGCAGCTCGACGCTGAGCACCAGCATCATCGAGCCGATCAGCAGCACGCGTTCCACCGGCGTCTGCCCGAGCCACCAGCCCAACGGGGTGAGGATCACGAACAGGTACACCTCCAGGCGGAAGGAGGACTCGTGCAGCCAGGCGGCACGCAGGCCCTGCATCGACCACTGGGTGGCTTTGGCGATCCGCGCCGGACCGCGCGGAAGGTGTCCGAATTCGTCGGCCATGCGTTGGACTCAGGCCGCCGGCCGGGCGCGACCGGCCCCGCGCACGACGGGGACGCGGCCGGGAATCCCGGCGGGCGCGCACACGGCATGGAGCGGATCGACGATCGGCATGGAGGCGGTCGTGGAGGAAAAGGTCGCGGACGGGCCGCGGCAGGGGGCCGATTTTGCCACAAACCCCTGAACCCACCCGGGCCGTTGGTTGGGCTTGGCGCCTGTCATGGGCCGGTAGCAGGTTTTTCGCGCCCCCTTAGCGGGCCGGGCCGTAGCCTGACCGACCCGCCCGGAGGATGCGCCATGTCCCGCTGCGCGTTGCTCGCCCGCCTGGAGGCCAAACCGGGCAAGGAAGAGGAAGTCGAGCGCTTCCTGCGCGGCGCCCTGCCGCTGGCCGAGGCCGAACCCGGCACGCGGACCTGGTTCGCGCTGCGCTTCGGTCCGACGTCCTTCGGCATCTACGACACCTTCGACACCGAGGCCGCCCGCCAGGCGCATCTGGACGGCCCGATCGCCGCCGCGCTGATGGAACGCGCCGGCGAACTGCTGGCCAGTCCGCCCCAGATCGACCGCGTCGACCTGCTCGCGAGCAAGTTGCCGCATTGAGCGGCCGCTTCACGTTCGTCTTCGGAAGTTTCCCCACAGGCGCAACCGCGCCGCCCACGTCCATGGAGGTCGTATGAGTGTCCCCACCACTCCCGAGGGTTATCACAGCGTCACGCCGTACCTGGTCGTCGACAACGCCAGCGCTGCGCTGGACTTCTACCGCGATGCGCTCGGCGCGCAGGAGATCTACCGCCTGCCGATGGGCGGCAAGATCGGCCACGCCGAGATCCGCATCGGCAACTCGATGCTGATGCTGTCGGACGAATGGCCCGACATGGACGCCTATGGGCCGAAGCATCGCGGCGGCGCGACGGCGACGTTCGTCGTATACGTGCCGGACGTGGACGCGGCGTTCGACAAGGCCGTGCGCAGGGGCGCGAAGGTCGACCGTCCCGTGCAGGACCAGCCCTGGGGCGATCGCATGGGCACGGTGGTCGATCCGTTCGGCCACAAGTGGAGCCTGGCCACGCACGTCGAGGACGTATCGCCCGAGGAACTCAAGCGCCGCATGGCGGAATGGCAGGACCAGCAGGCGACGGCGTAGGTCGCGCTTTCTAGCCCCTCTCCCGCAAGCGGGAGAGGGGTTGGGTGAGGGTCGCGACGTGCGGATGCGCTCCCGCTTGCGAGGCGTTGCCGCAATTCGAAGATCAAGATGGATTCCAGCGTTCGCTGGAATGACGATGACACGTGCGTTGGGCCAGACGCTTGGGAGCCCCCGGCATTCGCCGCCGCGACAGGCCCGCCCTTACTCCTCGTGGATCGCCGTCCCCCGGCTGCCATCGGGCTTGATCCAGCCGCGGAACATGCTGCCGCTGTTGAACGGCATCGCGATGTTGCCGTCGCGGTCCAGCGCGATCGCGCCGCCGTCGCCGCCGGCCTGGGTCACGATCTTGTTGACCACGTCGTTCGCCGCGACGTCCAGCGAATCGCCGCGGTACGCCACGCGCGCGCAGATGTCGTGCGCGACGGCGTTGCGGATGTAGAACTCGCCCCAGCCCGTGCCGGAAACGCCGCAATTCTCGTCGGCCCACGTGCCGGCACCGATGATCGGCGCATCGCCGACGCGGCCCCACTTCTTGTTGGTCATGCCGCCGGTGCTGGTCGCGGCGGCGATGTGGCCCTGCGCATCCAGCGCGACCGCGCCGACCGTGCCGAGGTACGTCGGCGGATCGAGCGTGCCGTCGAACGCCTGCCGCTTGCCGGAGGCGGCCTCCTTGGCTTCCTTCGCCTGCGCGCGTTGCAGCTGCTCGCGGCGCTTGTCGGTGTCGAAGTAGCTGTTGGGCACGCGCTGGATTTCGGGATGTTCGTCGGCGAACGCTTCGGCGCCCTCGCCGGCCAGCATCACGTGCGGGCTCTTCTCCATCACGGTGCGCGCGAGCTTGATCGGGTTGCGGATCGTCGTGACGCCGGCGATCGCGCCGGCGCGGCGCGTGTGGCCTTCCATGATCGCCGCGTCGAGTTCGTGCCCGCCCTTCGCGTTGAACACCGCGCCCTTGCCGGCGTTGAACTGCGGCGCGTCTTCCAGCACGACGACCGCCGCGGTGACGGCGTCGAGCGCGCTGCCGCCGCGGCTGAGCACGGCGTTGCCGGCGTCGAGCGCGCGGTTCAGGGCTTCGTGGTACGCCTTGCGCTCGCCGGGGGTGATCGACTGCAGCGGCACGAAGCCGGCGCCGCCGTGGATGACCAGCGCGGTCTTGCCGGTGGCCGGCGCTTCGGCTGCGGGAAGGTTGAAGGACATGGCGAGCAGGACAGCAAGCGGGAGCGCGAGACGCATGGCAAGGCCGGATGGGGACTTCGGCCGAGCATAGCGACTTTTTCCCATGCGACAGAGTCGCAGTCTGGCGGACGTTCGGGCCTTCGCGTCTGTCGTGGCGCTCCGTCCGCCCGCCAATGGCGCGCGTCCCGTCGCCCCTGGTCGTCCTCCCAGTCGTTCCGCGTGGAGCGTCCCGCCCTTCGGAAGACGGGATCGCGACGGGGCGTTGGATCCCCGCCTACGCGGGGATGACGGTGATGTGGGCCGGCGCCCACGGAGTGCCCGTGCGCGGCGTTTGCCGGGATGCCGCGCCCTTACTGCTGCCGCAACGCCTCGATCGGATCCAGCTGCGATGCCTTTCGCGCCGGGTAATAGCCGAAGAAGAGACCGGTCATGATCGAGAACGTCGCGGCCAGCGCGATCACCTGGCCGTTCAGCGCCACCGGCAGGTCGCTGAAGCGTCCGACCACCAGCGCGCCGGCGATGCCGATCACGATGCCCAGCACGCCGCCGCCGAGCGACAGCAGCATCGCCTCGGCGAGGAACTGTCGCCGCACGTCCGATGGCCCCGCGCCGACCGCCATGCGCAGGCCGATCTCGCGGATGCGCTCGGTCACCGACACCAGCATGATGTTCATGATCCCGATGCCGCCGACGATCAGCGAGATCGTCGCTACCGCGCCGAGCAGCAGCGACATCAGGCGCGTCGTCGCGGTTCGCGTGGCGACGATCTCGGAGATGTTGCGCACGTTGAAGTCGTCTTCCTCGCCCGGCTTGATGCGATGGCGCTGGCGCAGCAGCGCTTCGACTTCGCCCTGCGTGTAGGACAGGTCCTTCGCGTCGGCCACCGTCAGCGCGATCTGCATCACCGCGCCGGAGGGCAACCCCATCGCGCCCAGCAGGCGACGGCGCGCGGTTTCCAGCGGCACCATCACCACGTCGTCCTGGTCCTGGCCGAAGCCGCCCTGCCCCTTCGGGTTGAGCGTGCCCACGACGGTGAACGGGACGCGTCCCAGGCGGATCGTCTGCCCGACGCCGGTTTCGTCGCCGAACAACGTGCGCCGCACGGTCTCGCCGATGATCACCGACTTGCCGGCGCTGGTGTAATCCTGCGTGTCGAAGCCCGCGCCGTTGGCGATGGTCCAGCCGTTGATGTCGAAGAAATCCGCCTGCACGCCCTGCCAGCTCGTCGACGCGTTGTTCTCGGCGTAGACCACCTGCGTGTTGCCGCGCAACGCGCCGGCGACGTACTGCACTTCGGGGATCTCGTTGCGGATCGCGTCGACGTCGCCCTCGTTGAGCGTGAAGAAGCTCGACGAACTCATGCGCACGCCGCCACCGCCCGGCCCACGTCCCGCGCCGGGGCTGATGTCCAGGCGCTGGGAGCCCAGGCCGGATACCATCTTGTCGATTTCCTGCTGCGTGCCCTGGCCGACCGAGACCATCACGATCACCGCCGCGATGCCGATGATCACGCCGAGCGAGGTCAGCGCGCTGCGCATCCAGTTGCCGCGCAGCGCGTAGATCGCGGTGCGCAGGATGTCGGAGAAGTTCATGCCGCGCCCTCCGGATGCAGCTCGCCGTCGCGCATGACGTAGGTGCGGTCGGCGTGCGCCGCGACGTCGGCATCGTGCGTGATCAGCACCACGGTGTGGTCGTCGTCGCGCAGGCGCTTGAACAGCGCGAGGATCTCCTCGCCGGTGCGGCTGTCGAGCGCGCCAGTCGGTTCGTCGGCAAGCAGGATCGGCGGACGGTTGATGAGCGCGCGCGCGATCGCCACGCGCTGCTGCTGCCCGCCGGAAAGCTCGCTGGGTTTGTGGCCGACGCGTTCGCCCAGGCCCACCGACACCAGCGCTTCGCGCGCACGTTCCAGGCGCTCGTGCGGCGGCACGCGCGCGTAACTCAGCGGCATTGCGACGTTATCCAGCGCGCTCATGCGCGGCAGCAGGTTGAAGCCCTGGAAGACGAAGCCGATCTTGTCGCGACGCAATGCCGCCAGTTCCTCGGCATCCAGCGTGGCGACGTCGACGCCATCGCATTCGTAGACGCCGGCCGTGGGCGTGTCGAGGCAGCCGATCAGGTTCATCAGCGTCGACTTGCCCGAGCCCGACGGCCCCATGATCGCGACGAACTCGCCGCGATCGATGCGCAGGTCGACACCGCGCAGCGCCTGCACCTCGGCCTCGGTGTGCGCCGCATAGGTCTTGCTCAACGCGCGGGTGAGGATCACCGGCACGTCCGGCCGTTCGCGCGGGGCCGTGCTCATTCGCGTGCGGCCCGTTCGCCGGTCACGATCGCATCGCCCGCCTGCAGGCCACCGCCGGAGATTTCCGTGTCGGTGCCGTCGCTCGCGCCCAGGCGCACCATCACCGGCTGCGGCTTGCCGTCGACGAGCTTGTAGACCTGCACGCGCTTGGCGTTGACGAGGTTCGCTATGGCGGCGTCCCACTGCTTCTTCTGCGCGTCGTCGAGCGTGGCGCGGAAGGCGGCGAAGTCTTCCTTGAAGCGATCGGTCATGCGCTGGCGCATCTGCGCCTGCAGGTTGCCGGCGCCCGCGCCGCCCACCATCACCGGGCCACGCCCGCCGCCACCACCACCGCCGAAGAGGCGATTGCCGCCGCCGGATTGCGTGGCCTGCTGCTGTCGCGCCGCCTGCCGTGCACGTATGGCCTCGGCGGCGGTGTCGAAGGCGGCCTGCTGGTTGGCGTTCAACTTCATCGACGCGGCGGTGCGCGCCAGATCGTCAAGCATGCCCGTGCCGCCGCGCGGGCCACCGGCGCCCGGCGACGCGCCCGCGGTCGCGCTCTGCGCGTCGTCCGCCGGCTTGTAGCGCAGCGCGGCGTTGGAGATCTTCAGCACGTCCTCGCGCTTGCTGACCTCGATTTCCGCGTTGACCGTGAGGCCCGGCAGCAGCGTGCCGTCGCTGTTGTCGACGGTGACGACGACCGGGTACGTCACCACGTTGTTGGTGGTGGTCGCCGACAGACGCACCTGTTCGACCGTGCCGCGGAACTGGCGGTCCGGAAACGCATCGACGGTGAACGACACGTTTTGCCCGGTGCGCACCTGGCCGATGTCGGCTTCATCCACCGCCAGTTCGATCTTCATCTTCGCCAGGTCTTCGGCGATGGTGAACAGCTCCGGCGCCTGCAGGCTCGCCGCGACGGTCTGGCCGGGTTCGATGCTGCGCGTGAGCACCACGCCGTCGACCGGCGAGCGGATCACGGTGCGTTCCAGGTTCACCTGCGTGGTCTGCGTGGACGCGGTCTGCTGGCGGATCGACGCCTGCGCCGCGTTGACCTGCGCACGCGCCTGGTCGAGCGCCGCCTTGGCGAGGTCGACATCGCTGCGCGCGACGAGCTGACGCGCGCCGAGGTCGCTCTTGCGCTGGTAATCGAGCTGCGCGTTGAGCAGCGTCGCCTGCGCCTGGCTCAGCGATGCGCGCGCGCTGGCGATCTGCGCGTTGCCCTGCGCGATCTGCGCCTCGTAGGTCTTCGGATCGATGCGCGCGATGACCTGGCCCCTGGTCACCGGGTCGTTGAAGTCGACCAGCACGTCGGTCACCTGGCCGGAAATCTGGCTGCCGACGGTAACGGTGGAAATCGCGCTGAGCGTGCCGGTGGAGGAGATCGCCACGCGGATGTCGCCGCGCTCGACCTGCACGGTGCGGAACGCGCCCTCGGCGGCGTCCGCGCCGCGCTTGCGATAGAAGTACACGCCGCCGGCGATCAGCGCGATCGCGACCGCGGCGACGATACCGTGGCGGATCCACGGCGTGGGCTTGCGTGCATTGCGGGACGACGGGCGGGCTGCGCTCATGGGGCTCGATCGAAGGGTTATGCCGGCGCGAACGCACCAGCGTCGTGTGCGTTGACAACGGGGCGGCGGAATCGTTCAGGCGTCCATTCTCCCTCCCCCGCTCGCACGGGTGAAAAGGGACCGCTTGCGCGCCACTGGCGTGGGCGTCAGGGCGAACTTCCTCGCGAGCGAGCCACCTGCAACTCATCGCATCGCACGCCCCGCCCCTCACCCGAACCCTCTCCCCGGGGGAGAGGGGCTCAGCATCACCGCGCGAAGCGGATCACCGCCGTCGTGCCCTGCCCCGGCGCGCTCGCCAGACTCACCGGCCAGCCGAAGCGTTCGCCGAGGCGGCGCACGATCGACAGGCCCATGCCCTTGCCGTCGCTGTCGGCGGAATCCGCGCGGAAGAACGGGTCGAACGCCTTGGCCAGGATTTCCGGCGACATGCCGATGCCGCTGTCGCGGATGACGACGCGATCGGGCATCAGCCGCACCTCGATCTCGCCCGATTCGGTAAACCGCGCCGCGTTGCCGAGCAGGTTGCCGACCATGACCCGCAGCACGTGCGGCGGCGCGACCAGGCGCGGCGCGCCTTCGTCGTGCAGGCTCACGGTGACGGGGCGGTCGCCCAGCAGCGGGCGGATGCGTTCGACTTCGGCGGTGACGATGTCGCGCACCTCGAACTCCTCGCTCTGCGGCGCCACGTCGGCCTCGCGCGCGAGGATCAGGAACGCCTCGATCACCGCTTCCATGTCGCGCCCGGCCTGCTGGATGCGCGAGAGCGAACGCCGCGTGCGCGAGCTGTTCTCGGTGTCGGCCAGCATCAGGTCGGTCGCGACGCGGATCACGGTGAGCGGCGTGCGCAGCTCGTGGCTCGCATCGCGGGTGAAGTTGCGTTCGCGCTGCACGAAATCGCCCACGCGCTGCGACAGGCCGGTGAGTGCACGCGACAACTTGCGCACCTCGTCCCCGGCTTCGGCCGGCAGATGCGCCGAAGCGATGGCACTCGCGTCGGGATCGCGCGGGTCCCAGTGCGCGACCTGGTTCGCCAGCCAGCTCACCGGCGTGACCATGCGCTTGGAGGTGCGGTACGTCATCCAGATCAGCACGCCGCTGGTGACCAGCGACAGGATCAGCGACACCAGTCCGGTCAGCAGCACCGACTGATCGGCGAGCCAGGCGGAAAAGATGATGTACAGCGTGCCCTGCGGGCGCCGGTCGATGTACACCAGCCGTCCGCTGTCGGGCAGCCGCTGCACGCCGCTGCCGGTCACCGTGCGCAGTTCCGCCGGAAGCGGCGCCTGCAGGTTGCCCGGCACCACGAGGTAGCTCGACATCGTCGAGCTCCCCGGCAAGCGGTGCGAGGGGTCTTCGGCGTAGGCGTGCCAGAACGCCTCCGCCTCCTGCGCCACGCGTTGCTCGACGACTTTCTGGCGCACGATGATGCCGGTGAGCAGGATGCCCACCGTGATCACGATGCTGCCGATCAACGCCTGCGTGATGAACGCGAGTTTGATCCTGCGCGGAAGTCCGTGCGCCATGTGCTGCCGTTACTCGGGCGGCTGCGAGATGTCGGCCACGCGATAGCCCGCGCTCTGCACCGTGTGCAGCAGCTGCTTGTCGAAAGGCTTGTCGATGGTCTTGCGCAGGTTGTACAGATGGCTGCGCAGCGTGTCCGAATCCGGCAGGCCGTTGCCCCAGATCTCGCGCTCGATTTCCTGCCGGCTGACCACGCGCGGCGATTCGCGCATGAGGATCGTCAGCAGGCGCAGGCCGATGGGCGAGAGCTGCAGCTCGCTGCCGCCACGCGTGACGCGCAGGCTGGCCGGATCGAGTACGAGGTCGGCGACCTTCAGCACTTCCCCGCCGACCTGGCGACGTTCGCGACGGATCAACGCGCGCAGGCGCGCTTCCAGCTCCTGGATCGCGAACGGCTTGGTGAGGTAGTCGTCGGCGCCGGCGCCCAGGCCGGTAAGCTTCTCGTCGAGCGTGTCGCGCGCGGTGAGCATGAGCACCGGCGTCGACTTGCGCGCTTCCTCGCGCAGCTTCTTGCACAGCTCCACGCCGTCCATGCGCGGGAGCATCAGGTCCAGCACGATGACGTCGTAGTTGTTTTCCGTCGCCAGCCGATAGCCGTCGAGGCCGTCGCTCGCGTAGTCGACCTCGAAGCCACGGCCCTCGAGGTATTCACCGACCATCTCTGAGATGTTGCGGTTGTCCTCGACAATGAGGACCAGGCCGCCATCCCGTGTTCCGGTACCCTGCATGCAAAACCTCCCGACGCTTCAGCTTTGTGAAGGCTGCCGGGCCGCGGGTGGAGAGGCCGTGAAGGCCCACCACAGAACCTGAACGAAACCCTAGCGAATCCTTCCCATGCCCCTGGAACGCATCCTTCCCATCGCCCTGCTGCTGGGCTCGAACGTCTTCATGACCTTCGCCTGGTACGGCCACCTCAAGTACAAATCCGCGCCGCTGATGGTGGCGATCTTCGCCAGCTGGGGCATCGCGTTCTTCGAGTACTGCCTGATGGTGCCGGCCAACCGCATGGGCAGCTCAGTCTACTCGGCGCCCCAGCTCAAGGGCATGCAGGAGGTGATCACGCTACTGGTCTTCGCGGGCTTCTCCGCGTGGTACCTGGGCCAGCCGCTGAAGTGGAACCACTGGGCGGGCTTCGCGCTGATCGCCGTGGCGGCGTGGTTGATCTTCCTGGAGTGACGCGGGTCGCGTCGTTCGCGCCATCATTTTTTTGCACCGTCATCCCGGCGAAAGCCGGGACCAGGCCATCAACCGATCCGATCGTCCCCGTCATTCCAGCGAAAGCTGGAACCCATCTTGATGTTCATGCGGCTGCATCGCGCCCGCTCTTGTAGCCCGGGTAAGCAAAGCGCACCCGGGGTGGCGTGACAGCTCCCGGGTGCGCTTCGCTTACCCGGGCTACAAAAGCTGGTCTTCCTGTAGCGGGCGCGTTCGCGGTAGCGATCACCTTCGCGAACGTCATCCCGGCGAAAGCCGGGACCCAGGCCATCAACCGATCCGATCGCCCCCGTCATTCCAGCGAAAGCCGGAGCCCATCTTGATGTTCATGCGGCTGCATCGCGCCCCGCTCTTGTAGCCCGGGTAAGCGAAGCGCACCCGGGTGGGCGTGACAGCCCGCGGGTGCGCTTTGCTTGCACGGGCGACACAAGCCAGAAGCCAGAAGCATTGCGAGCGCGGCCGAAGCGGCAGCTAGAACCGGATCTTTCCGCTGAGGATGTCCTTGAACATCACCCAGTCGCCGACGAACGAATAGAGCGGGTGCTTGAACGTCGCCGGCCGGTTCTTCTCGAAGAAGAAGTGCCCCACCCACGCGAACCCGTAACCGCAAACCAGCGCGGCCAGCAGCCACCACGCGTTGCCCAGCACGATCGCCAACGCGACCAGCACCAGCACGCCGCAACTGCCGATGAAATGCAGGCGCCGACTGGTGCGGTGGCTGTGTTCGCTCAGGTAGAACGGGTAGAACTCGCGGAAGCTGGCAAAGCGCGGCATGTCATCCTCCGGTGTCGGGCGCTCAGGCCTTTTCGTCGGCCTTGGCGCGATTCCAGAGGCGATCCTGCGCCTGCAGCGGCAGGTCGGCAAGCGAGGTTCCGTCGGCCTGCGCGAGCGCTTCCATCGCGCGGAAACGCCGTTCGAACTTGAGGTTCGCCCGGCGCATCGCGGCGCCGACATCCACCTGCGCATGACGCGCGAGATTCGCGCAGACGAACAGCACGTCGCCGATCTCGTCCTCCAGCCGATCGCGCGCGGCCGCATCGCCCGGGTTCGCGTCGAGTGCGGCGAACTCCGCGCGCACCTCGTCGATTTCCTCGTGCAACTTGGCGAACACGGGCGTCACGTCGGGCCAGTCGAAGCCGACGCGCGCGGCGCGTTTCTGCAGCTTCGTGGCGCGCTGCCACTCGGGCAGCCCGCGCGCGATACCGGCGAGCGCGGAACGGTCTTCGTGCCCGTTCGCCTCGCGCTCGCGGCGCTTGGTTTCCTCCCACGCGATGGTCTGCGCCTCGGCGTCTTCCACGGACGCATCGGCGAAGACGTGCGGATGGCGACGCACCATCTTGTCGCAGATCGCAGCGACCACGTCGCCGAACGCGAACGCGCCCTGCTCCGACGCCATCTGCGCATGGAAGACCACCTGCAGCAGCAGGTCGCCGAGCTCGTCCTTCAGGTCGGACAGGTCGTTGCGGTCGATCGCGTCGGCGACTTCGTAGGCCTCTTCGATCGTGTACGGCGCGATGGTCGAGAAGTCCTGTTCCAGATCCCACGGGCAACCGCCGTTCGGATCGCGCAGGCGCGACATGATGTCGAGCAGGCGCTGGATGTCGTGGGGGTTTTGCATGTGTTCGTTTCCGAAGATGATTTCGTCAGCGGTCAAGTGTTGGCCGTCGTCACGCCTGTCGACTGTCAGCCCTGTTTACCGTCATCCCGGCGAGGGCCGGGACCCAGGCTGTCTGGCCTTCCGCAACAGAGCATCGCGATCGTCGAACTTTGCGAGCCTGGGTCCCGGCCTTCGCGGGGATGACGGCCCAGGATCGACCGCTCTCACGCGTCATGCCTCGCCCAGCCACTCCCGCCACGGCAGTGACACGTCGCCCAAGCCGATGAAATCGCCGTTGAGGATGCGTTCACGCTGGTTGTAGCGGAACGGGCGCCCCTGCGGGTCGAGCACCGCACCGCCCGCACCTTCGAGCACGCACTGGCCGGCGGCCGTGTCCCATTCGCTGGTCGGACCGAAGCGCGGGTACACATCGAGCGTGCCCTCGGCGAGCTTGCAGAACTTCAGCGACGAGCCGAGCCCGAGCGGCTGCGTCTCGCCCATGCGGTCGATGAACGCCTGCGTGCGGCCATCGCGATGCGAACGGCTTGCGGCCACGCGCAGCGGCGCGGTCGCCGGCGCGCGCACGCGCAGTGCGCTATCGCGCGAGCCCACGCGCAGGAACGCGCCGAACGCCGCGCCGCCGTGCCAGCACTCGCCCGTCACCGGCGCCTGCACGACGCCCCACACGGCCACGCCGTCGACGATCAACGCGATGTTCACCGTGAACTCGCCGTTGCGCTTGACGAACTCGCGCGTGCCGTCGAGCGGATCGACCAGCCACAGCCGCGACCACTGCCGGCGCATCGCAGTGGGCACCTCGTGTGCGGATTCCTCCGACAACACGGGGATGTCCGGCGTGATCCGCGCCAGTCCGTCGACGATGCAGCGGTGCGCGGCGAGGTCCGCCGCGGTCAGCGGCGAATCGTCGTCCTTGTGCTGCACGGCGAATTCGCTGTCGTAGATGCCCAGGATCGCGGCGGCGGCATCGTGCGCCAGCGCGATGACGTCCTCGCGCGTCGCGGCGTCGGGAAAGGCGGACGACATCATCGGGTTTGCATCCTCAGCCACTCGCGGGCGATGAACAGGGCGGCGATGCTGCGGCCTTCGGAGAAATCCTCGCGAAGGATCAGCTCGTGCAGCGCGTCGAGCTTCCACGGCACCACTTCCAGCTCTTCGGGCTCGTCGCCGGGCAGGCGTTCGGGGTACAGGTCGCGCGCGATCACCAGGTGCGCCTGGTGGCTCATGTACGTGGGCGCGAGCGTGAGCGCGCGCAGCACATGCACGTCGCGCGCGCCGTAGCCGGCTTCTTCCTTCAGCTCGCGGTCGGCCGCCTGCTCCGGCGTTTCGCCCGCGTCGATGCGACCCTTCACCAGCCCGAGTTCGTAGCGGTGCACGCCGGCGGCGTATTCGCGCACGAGCAGCACGGTGTCCTTATCGATCATCGGCACGACCACGACCGCGCCGTGTCCGCGCCCGTGCAGGCGCTCGTAGTGGCGGCGCTCGCCGTTGGCGAATTCCAGGTCGAGGCGCTCGAGCCGGTACGGCCCGGCGTCGTGTTCGGTGATGCGGTGGATCGTGGGCAGGCGACGCGACATGCGGGCTCCGGACAGGCCATCTCGCAGGCGCACGCGGCGGGCTGGAAGGTCCCGGCCGGTCGCGCGGCTAGAATGGCGGGATGCAGCGATTGGACGACATCATAGCGCGCAGCGACACGGCGGCCGCCTGGCGCGAGCGCGACCTGGCCGTGCTCTGGCATCCGTGCACGCAGATGCGCGAGCACCTCGATCCCGCCGGCACCCTGCCCCTGTTGCCCGTCGAACGCGGCGAAGGCGCGTGGCTGATCGGACGCGACGGGCGACGGTACCTGGACGCGATCAGCAGCTGGTGGACCAACCTGTTCGGCCACGCCGAGCCGCGCATCGCGGCGGCCATCGCGAAGCAGGCGACGACGCTGGAACACGTGATCCTCGCCGGCGTGTCGCACGCACCGGCGGTCGAACTCGCCGAGACGCTCCTGTCCATCGCACCGCGCGAAACCGGCCGCGAACCGCTGGCGAAGGTGTTCTACGCCGACAACGGCTCGGCCGGCGTCGAGGTCGCGCTGAAGATGGCGTTCCACTGGTTTCGCAATCGCGGGATCGAGGGCCGCACGAAGTTCATCGCGCTCGACAACGGGTACCACGGCGAAACGCTGGGCGCGCTCGCCGTCGGCGACATCCCGCTGTACCGGCGCGTATACGCTCCGCTGCTGACCGAAGCCATGTTCGCGCCCTCGCCCGATGCCTACCTGTGCGAGGACGGCGAAACGCCGGCGCAGCGAGCGCATCGCGCCGCGGACGCGCTCGCCGCGTTGCTCGAACGCCATGCGGGCGAAGTCTGCGCGCTGATCCTCGAACCGCGCGTGCAGTGCGCCGGCGGCATGCGCATGCACGATCCGGTCTACCTGAAGCGCGCACGCGAACTGTGCGACGCGCACGGCGTGTTCCTGGTCTGCGACGAGATCGCCGTCGGTTTCGGCCGCACCGGCACGCTGTTCGCCTCCGAGCAATCGGCCGCGCAACCCGACCTGCTTTGCCTGTCGAAGGGACTCACCGGCGGCGCGTTGCCGCTGGCGGCGGTGCTGGCGACGCAGACCATCTACGACGGCTTCCTCGACGACTCGCGCGAGAAGGCGTTCCTGCATTCGCACAGCTACACCGGCAATCCGCTCGCGTGCGCGGCGGCGCTGGCGTCGATGGCGATCTTCGCGCAGGACGACGTTCTCGCGCGCAATCGCGCCACGTCGGCGCGAATGGCCCGGCTCGCCAAGGATTTCGTCGATCACCCGCACGTCGCCGATGTGCGACAGGCCGGCATGATCGTCGCGTTCGAACTCACCAGGCACGGCGACAAGCGCACGCCGTTCGATGCATCGGCGCGCATCGGCCTTCGCGCGTACCGCGAAGCTTTGCGTCGGGGCGTGCTGCTGCGCCCGCTCGGCGACGTGCTGTACTGGATGCCGCCGTACTGCGTCGACGACGACGCCCTGCAACTGCTCGCCGACACCACGCGCGCGGCGATCGACCACGCCATCGAGGAAGCCGCATGCGCCTGACCCGCGTCCACGTCGACGAACCGCTGGCCGTCGGCCGCGAAGTCGCGCTGCCCGAAAGCGCCGCCGCGCACCTGGTGCGCGTGCTGCGCCTGGGCGTGGGCGACGCCTGCGTGCTGTTCAACGGCGACGGCCACGATTACGCGGCGCGCATCGTCGCCTCGACCAAGCGCGAATTGCGTGTGGCGATCGACTCGGCCGGCGCGGTATCGCGCGAATCGCCGCTGCGGCTGGTCCTGCTTCAGGGCGTCGCGCGCGGCGAGAAGATGGACCTGATCCTGCAGAAGGCCACTGAACTCGGCGCGCACGCGTTCCATCCGCTCTGGTCGCAGCGCAGCGAGGTGAAGCTCGACGAAGCGCGCACGGAGAAGCGGCTGGCGCACTGGCGCAGCGTCGTGTCGTCGGCCTGCGAGCAGAGCGGGCGCGCGTTCGTGCCCGACGTCACGGCGCCCGTGTCGCTGTCCTCGACGTTGTCCGCGCTGCCCGAGGGCGGCCTGCGCCTGATCCTGGACCCGTTCGGCGAAGTCTCCTTCGGCACGCTCCAGGTCGATACCGCGCAACCGGTCTTCCTCGCCATCGGCCCGGAAGGCGGCTGGTCGGACCTGGATCGCACGCAACTGCGTGCGGCGGGTTTCCACGGCCTGAAACTCGGTCCGCGCATCCTTCGCACCGAAACCGCGGGGCTGGCGGCGATTGCGGCGCTGCAGGCGAAGTTCGGGGATTTCGCCTGACTGTCACTTCCTTGCCGCGGCGCTCAGCGGAGCTGCATCGAAAGCAGCGCCATGAGCAAGGCGAAGAGGACGAACACGACGATGGCGACCATCGTCGCGTAGCGCGTCAGCAGCGACGTGTCCGGGTGATCCAGCATCGCCTCGAACGCTTCCGCATCCACCTGCAGAGTCGGCTCGTGTGAGGAGTCGTGCAGCACGCGGCGAGCATCGTCCGCTTGCTCGTTGATGCAGCAGAACAGCGCCCAGAAGCTTGGACTACGCCCGCCGCCCGGCGCGACGTGCGTCGGGATGCCCTTGCTCCTCAACAGCGCCCGGGTCGCGGACAGATCGCCCTTGTCATGGAACCGCATGATGAACTCCACCGGCTGGACTCCTGTCCCGTTCAGATCTTGAAGTAGATCTTCCGCGCATCCAGCACGCGCACCACGATCCACCACACGAGCACGAACGCGATCGCGTACGAAAGCGATGCGACGTACGGCCCGAAGCGGGGCGTGATCGGGCCGGCGAACGCATGCTGGTACAGCGGATCGAGCCCGCCGAAAGCGACCAGCGCGTAGAGCATGAACGCCGAGCCGGCGTAGGCGGCGATCGCATTGACGCCGAAGGCGCGACCCAGCGGCGGCCAGCCGCGCAGGTCGATGAGCGAATGGAAGATCGCGAGGATCCAGCACGCCAGCCCACCGGTCCACAGCACGTAGGACGGCGTCCACAGGTTCTTGTTCAACGGCTGCCCCATCGACCAGACCCACCCGGCGGCGATGGCGAGTGCGCCGGCGATGACCAGCGAACGACGGTCCCCACGGCGCAGCCAGTCGCCCGCTCGCAGACCGAACAGCGTCGTCGCCAACGCGCCGAGCGTGCTCACCAGGCCTTCCGGATCGTGGCCCCGTCCCGTCGCCGGATCGAGCTGGTACACGTGCACGCCGAGCAGCGCGTGGTCGATGCGGCTGGCGAGGTTCACGAACGGATCGAGCGTGCCGCCTGCCGCGAGCAGGGCGGCGTAGCCCACGAGCAACGCGCCGAACGCGATCCACTGCGTCCGCGGCCGCGTATACAGCGCGAGCACGCCGACGGCGGCGAAGCACAGGCCGATGCGTTGCAGCACGCCGAACACGCGGTAATGCGGCAGGTCGAACGCCCACAGCGCGCACAGGTGCAACAGCAGGCCGAGGCCAACGATGCGTGCGCCGCGGACCAGGACGGTCTTCGTCAGCGCGCGGAGGTCGTCGCCGCGTTCGACACGGGGCATCAGCGCCAGCGCGATCGACACGCCGACGATGAACAGGAACATCGGGAAGATCAGGTCGGTCGGCGTGAAGCCGTGCCACGCCGCGTGTCCGAGCGGCGCGTACACGTGGCCCCAATCGCCCGGGTTGTTGACCAGCAGCATCGCCGCCACGGTGAGGCCGCGCAGCGCGTCGACGGACGCGTAGCGCATCGCGCCTTTGCGCGGCGCGGTCGTCGTGTTTGCGTGATTGCGCCGTGCCGGGCCGACGCGCGTGGCGTCGCCCGGCACCGGGGCGCCGCTCAAGCGGCCTGCGCCTGCGCCAGCGCGATGCCGATCTGGTCTTCGATCGCGCCCAGGTCGGGCAGGAACGCGGCGTCTTCGTTGAGCAGCACGCGCGCCTGCACGCCGTTGGGCAGCGCGTTGTGGTCGTCGACGGTCATCAGCGTGTCGCGCGACACGGTGACCAGTCGCGGGAAGCCCTGCGTCAGCAGCGCGAAGTACGGCGTGCGTCGGCCTTCGACCGGCGAACTGCCGCCCAACGCGCGCAGCACGAGCACCTTGCTGCCCAGGCCGCCGCGTTCGTTCGCCAGGCCCGAGAAGCGCCCGAAGGCGATCAGCGGCAACTGCCAGCCGCGCCAGCGGATGCGGCCGAGCAGCCAGTCCGGTGCGCCGGCGACGGCGTCGGGTTCGGCGTAGGACAGCACCTCGGCGATGGTCGCATTGGGCAGCAGCAGGCGCCCGCCGGCGACCTGGATCAGCACGCCCCGGATGTCGTTCTCGGCGCCGGAAGGTTGGGCAGCGTAGTCGGTGGCCATCTCGTAATCCTCGTCGCTCAGCGCCAGCGTTCGGCCAGACGCGCCGACAGTTCGGCAGGTTGGCCCGACTGCGCGCCGCGCGCGATCAGCGCCGACGCTGCGACCGCATCGTAGCAGCCGTCGCCCGACTGGCCGGCGACCAGCGCGCCGGACGACGACAGTTTCAGGGCCGCATCGACCTGCGCCGGGTCGGCGCCGCTGAGCATCAGCACGGCGGAATCGCCTGCGGGGAGCGTGCCGAGCACGTCGCCACCGCCTTCGACGAAGCGCATGCCCGACTCGCTCACGGTGATCGAAATGTCGGCCGGCAGGATGTAGATCGTGCCGGCCATCGCGATCAGGCCCGGTTCGGCCAGACGCACCTGCAACGGCGTGGCGCGCTGCATCTGCGCGACGAGGCGGTCGTAACGGCCACCATCGAGGCGCTGCTGCACGAGCACGGGGCGCGGGAATTCTTCCGGCAGCCCGCCGAGCAGCTGGCGCACCGCGTCGGGGCCGCCGATGCCGGCGAGCACGAGGATCGCGCCCGGCAACTGCGTTACTGCACGTTCTTCGACCAGCTCCAGCGAGGAAATGCGGCGCTCGATGTCGCCCAGGTCGCGCTGGAACTTGTGGTTGGGGTCGTTCTCGCGCGAGACCGGCGCGGCGGTGGTCGCCTCGTCGGTGAACGACCAGTCCGGTGCGGACGGCGCGGCGACCTTCGGCGCGGCCGGGGCGGCAGCGCCCTCGCGGCTGGCTTCGAACATCAGCACCGGCGCAGCAGCGTGCGTTTCGCTCGCGGGAAGTTCCACGACCTCGACGGCCGAGGCCGCGAACTCGGGAGCATCGGACACAGTCGTGTCGAACGCGGGCGTTTCGAAGACGGGCGCCGCCGTGTCGGCGACTTCGTAATCGAAGCTCGATTCGAACGGCTCGATCACCAGCTCCGCGGAAAGCTCGATCGCATCGGCGGACACCATCGGCGCGTCGGCGGCGAAGGTCAGCTCGATGTCGGTCAGCCCCGGCGACGGCTCGGCCGTTCCGGCCAGGTCGAAATCCGCTTCCGCGGCGACCGGGTCGAACGGGCTGTAGCTGGCCTCGTGCGTGAACTGGACCTGCGGCGTGTCGTCGGTGAGCGCCAGCGTGCTTTCGGCGAACGATACGTGCTCGACGGCAGGCAGCTGTACGTCGGCCGGTTCGGACGGCGACACCGCTTCGATCGGCGCCAGCGAGAGCCCGCCCGGCGATGCGGCTTCGATCGGTGCGACTTCGAGCGGCGAGGCTTCAATCGGTGCGGCCACCGGCGCTTCGACGACCGGCGCGGCACGCGGCGCGTCCACGGCCGACACCGGGGCGGCCGGCGCCACCATTTCGACCGGGCGCGACGGGATCGCCGGCTCCGGCGGCTCCATGCCTTCGGGCTCGTGTCCGGGCGGCAGGACGTCGCCATGGCCGTGCAGCTTCGCGCCGAGGTGACGCGCCCAGCGCGCCAGGTCCCAGCCTTCGCGCGTGGCGGCCAGCGCGGCTTCTTCGTAGATCACTTCGACCGACGGATCGGCGAGCACGGGATCGAACTTCTCGATCACGTCCTCGGTGACCGGATCCAGCGCGACCACGATCACCTGCGGCGCGACCTGGCCCAGCGTTTCGAGCTGCAGCGTGGTCGGGTCGGCTTCCAGTACGACGTGGGCGCCTGCGTCGGACAGCGCCGAGCGCAGTCGTTCGCAGGCTGCGCCCGGTCGCGCCAGAAGGACCGCGCGACGGGAGGACTCACTCATTCCGCGTGGCCCCCGCGTCGATGCCGAGCAGGTCGTACACGTTGCGCATCAGCTCCGGCTCCTGGTACGGCTTGCCCAGGTAGCGCTCCACGCCGATCTCGAACGCGCGCTGGCGATGCTTGTCGCCGGTACGCGAGGTGATCATCACGATCGGCACGCCGCGCAGGCGCGCGTCGCCCTTCATCGCGGTGGCGAGTTCGTAGCCGTCCATGCGCGGCATTTCGATGTCCAGCAGCATCAGGTCGGGCACGCGCTCGACCATGCGCTCCAGCGCATCCACGCCGTCCTTCGCGGTGAGCACCTCGAAGTTGTGGCGCTCCAGCACGCGGCCGGTGACCTTGCGCATGGTGACCGAGTCGTCGACGACCATGACCAGCGGGACGCGGCGCGTTTCGACCGGCGCGACCGGTGCGACGACGTGGTCGCGCGGCAGCAGCGCCTGGCGACGCACGAGCGGTGCGACGTCGAGGATCACGACCACGCGGCCGTCGCCCATGATGGTCGCGCCGAAGATGCCCGGCACCGAAGCGACCTGCGGACCGACCGGCTTCACCACGATTTCGCGGTTGCCGACCACCTGGTCGACGCACACCGCGGCGCGCAGGTCGCCCGAGCGGATCAGCAGCAGCGGCATCTGCAGCGCGCCTTCGGCCTTGGCGGTGCCATGGCCGACCAGCGTGCCCAGGTCGTGCACCGCGTAGTCCTCGCCGCCGTAGCGGTAGGTCGCGTCGACCATGTCCAGGCGGTCCCGGGCGATGCGGCCCACGCCGCGCACCGAGGCGATCGGCACGGCGAAGGTCGTCTCGCCGATGCGCACGAACACGGCCTGCGTGACCGCCAGCGTCTGCGGCAGGCGCAGCGTGAAGGTGACGCCCTTGCCCGGCCTGGAGGCGATGTCGAGCGTGCCGCCGAGCTGGCGGACTTCGCTGGCGACCACGTCCATGCCCACGCCGCGGCCGGCCAGGCGGCTGACCGATTCGGCGGTGGAGAAGCCCGGTTCCAGGATGAGCGCGTCGATCGCGGCATCGGACAGCGTGGCGCCTTCCGGCACCAGCCCGCGCTCGAGGCCGCGACGCAGGATCGCCTCGCGGTTGAGGCCGGCGCCGTCGTCGCCGACTTCCAGCACGACTTCCGAACCTTCGCGGCGCACCGCGATGCGGATCGTGCCTTCGTCCGGCTTGCCGGCCTGCTTGCGCTTGTCCGGCGTTTCAAGACCATGCGCGACGGCGTTGCGGAGCATGTGCTCCAGCGGCGCGGTCATGCGCTCGAGCACGTTGCGGTCGAGTTCGCCCTGCGTGCCGTCGAGCTTGAGCGCGACGTGCTTGCCCAGTTCGCCCGAGGCCTGGCGCACGACGCGGCGCAGGCGTGGCAGCAGGCCGTCGAACGGCACCATGCGCGTGCGCATGAGGCCTTCCTGCAGCTCCGAGCTCACGCGCGACTGTTGCAGCAGCAGCGTTTCGTACTGGCGCGTCAGGTCGTCGAGCGTGGTCTGTAGGCTGACCTGGTCGGCCGCCGATTCGGCGAGTGCGCGCGAAAGCTGCTGGAGCGTGGAGAAGCGGTCCAGTTCCAGCGGATCGAAGGCCTGCTCGCCGTCGTCGCCTTCGCGCTGGTAGCGCGCCACGATCTGCGCTTCGGTTTCGATTTCCAGGCGACGCAGCTGGTCGCGCATACGCGTGTTCGTCGCCGCCATTTCGGCGATGGCGCCGCGGAACGCGCCCAGCTGCTGTTCCAGGCGCGCGCGGTAGATCGCGACTTCACCGGCGTAATTGACGAGGCGGTCGAGCAGGTCGGCGCGGATGCGCACCTGTTCCTGCGGCGCGCGCACGCCGATGTCGTCGTCGTCGGTCAGCGGCTGGTCGCTGATCGGCGCGGACAGCGGCTTGAGCTCGACGTGCGGCGTTTCCTCGTGCGCGACGACGGGCGTTGCAACGACCGGGGCCGCGGGCTTGGCCGGCGCGACAGGCCTGGCGGCCTGTGCGGCGGCAGCCAGGTCGCCCAGCGTCGTCTCGCCGCGCGAACGCGCGTCGAATTCGGCGATGAGCGCTTCCGGCATGGCGACCGCGCGGCGTTCGCCGACGCGGGTGACCATCGCGTGGAGGCGGTCGAAACCGCGCTCGAGCAGCGGCACGCCGTCGCGGCCGAGTTCGCAGCGGTTTTCCACCACGCCTTCGAGCAGCGATTCCATGGCGTGGCCGAGTTCGCCCACGGCCATGATGCCGGCCATGCGCGCGCCACCCTTGATGGTGTGCAGGTCGCGCTGCATGCCGACCAGCGTTTCGCGTTCCGTCGGCGCTTCGCGCAGTTGCGCGAGCAGGCCGTCGGAATGATCGAGCAGGTCGCTGGCTTCCTCGACGAAGATGTCGACCAGCTCCGGATCCAGTTCGCTCAGGTCCAGCGCTTCGTCCGGATCGTCGGCGCCGGCCAGCGCCTGGGCGATGAGCGCGGCCACGGCCGGTTCCTGCGCCTCGATGGACGGCACGGACGCGAAGTCGTGCGCCGGCTCGTCGGCGGGCGCCAGCGCGAAGGCGTCCTGCGCGAACTCCTCCACTTCCGGCAGCTCGTCGCGCAGATCGCCGATGGCGGGCGCGTCGACGAAGGCGTGACCGACGGCGCTGGCTTCCAGCGAGGCGGTTTCCAGCGAGGCCGCTTCCACGGCGGCGTGCTGTTCGCGCGTGATGCGTTCGGCCTCGGCGTACTCGGCTTCCAGGCGCGCGTACTCGGCTTCCTCGTCGGCGATGCGCGCCGCTTCCAGGCGCTCGGCTTCCAAGCGCTCGGTGGAGATGCGTTCGGCTTCGAGCAACTCCGCTTCGATGCGCTGCTGTTCGGCCAGCGCCGCGGCAGCCTGGCGCTCGGCCATGGCGGCTTCCACGGCAGCCTGGTGCGCGGTCTCGGCCGCCAGGCGCTCGGCGCGCTCTTCGGCGGCGCGGCCTTCCGCAGCACGTTCCGCTTCGGCCTGCTCCGCCGCGAGGCGTTCGGCGTCGGCCTGCTCTGCCGCGATGCGTTCGGCTTCCGCCTGCTCGGCGGCAAGACGCTCGGCCTGCGCACGTTCGGCTTCCACGCGCGCGGCGGCTTCGGCGGCGGCCTGTTCGGCAGCAACGTGCTCCGCTTCGATGCGCGCGGCTTCTTCCGCGGCGGCGCGTTCGATCTCGGCCTGTGCGGCCGCAGCCTGTTCGGCGGCGATGCGTTCGGCTTCGGCGGCTTCGGCGGCCAGCAGTTCGGCTTCGCGACGTTCCGCTTCGGCGCGCGCGTCTTCCTCGCGCTTGAGCAGCGCCATGCGCTCGGCTTCGCGCTGCTGTTCTTCCAGCGCGAAACGTTCCGCTTCCAGGCGTTCGACTTCGATGCGCTCGGCGTTGGCGCGTTCGATCGCCTCGCGTTCGGCCTCGATGCGGCGCGCTTCGGCCAACTCGGCCTCGATGCGCTGCGCGTGGTCCGGCTCGGACAGGTAATCCGGGCCGACGTTGGCGGCCAGATCGGTGAACTCGCTCAGGTCGATCGCGGTGAACGCGGGCTCGACCGGCTCGTGCGGCATCGGCTGGCGCGCGTCCGGCAGGCTGTCGCGCAGCGCGCGCATGCGCTCGGCAAGGCCGGCGAAGGTCGGGATGCGCGGCGCCGGCGTCTTCAGCGTCGCCAGCGTGCGGCGGATCGCGTCGGCGACCTCGCCCATCGCGGCCACGCCTTCGGCGCTGGCGGGCTGGCCCGAGGCCAGCAGGCGCTTGACGTACACCTCGGTCGGACCGGTGATCTCGGTGATCACCGGCACTTCGGTCATCGCGAAGGCGCCGTTGAGCGTGTGGAACGCGCGCTGCAGGCCGTCGTCGGCCGGGCGCGGCTGCGCGGCGGCGAGCCACTGCTCGATCGTCGCGAGGTGGCCGCTGACTTCGGCGTCGAGGATTTCCAGCAGCACCGAATCGACCGACGCCGGCACGCCCGGTTCGGGCTCCAGCACGGGTGCGATCTCGGCCGCCAGTTCCGGCTCGGCGATGTCGTCGAAGCTGATTTCCTCGACTTCGATCGTGCCGCCGTCCAGGCCGTCGAAGCTGACGGCTTCCAGCGTGATCTCTTCGGCCAGCGGCTCGAACACCGGTTCGACGACCGGCTCGATCGCTTCCACCACCGGCTCGACGACCGCTTCCACCTTCGGCGGCGCGGGCGTGTAGACGGTTTCGTCGCCTTCGGCGAGGCGATCGGCGTGGGATTCCATCGCCGACAGGTCGGCCGTGATGGCGCCTTCGTTGCGCAGCGCGGCGTGCAGCTGCGGCAGCGTGGCATAGGCGTGGCCGACCAGTCCGATCACCGCCGGGCTCGCCGGGCGGGTGCCGTCGAGCACGCGGTTGAGCAGGTTTTCGATCTTCCAGCTGAACTCGCCCAGCGTCTTCGCGCCGACGAGGCGGCCCGAACCCTTCAGCGTGTGGAACACGCGACGGATCGGACGCAGGCGCTCGCTGTCTTCCGGCAGCGCGTGCCATTCCGGCAGCAGGTCGCCGAGGTGACGGATTTCCTCGTCGAGCTCTTCGAGGAAGACCTCGCGGATCTCGTCGTCGATGTCGTCGCTGTGTTCGAAACCGCCCGCGGCGATCTGCTGCGGCGTGCTCGCGACGGGCGCAGGCGTCGGCGCGGCCGGCGCGGATGCGGCGACCTGCGCGACCGGGACTTCGGCGGCCAGCGTCGGCGACGGCGCCAGTGCGTTGGCGTCGAACGCCGGTGCGGTCGGCGTGCCGAGCGTGATCTCGTCGGTGAGTTCGAAATCCGGAACGCGCGCCAGGTCTTCGCGGCTGATCGGCGAGGACGGCGCCATCGTCGCGGCGATGTCGAATTCCGGCAGCGGCCAGTAGCGCAGCGTTTCCAGGCTCTGGCGCGTGATGTCGAGGATGTGGTTGCGGTTCGGGCGCTGCTCGCGCAGCGCTTCGAGGTAGTACTCCAGGCTGGCGAGCGCGTCGGCGAGCGTGTCCAGCTGCTGGCCGTTGGGCACGCGCTTGCGGCCGATCAGCTCGACCTCGGTGTAGCGCTTCACGCCGGTGAGGTAATCGGCCGGCTGCGGCAGTTCGAGCATGCGCAGCGCGCCGGCGACTTCGTCCAGCACGCGCGGGACTTCGGCCAGTTCGGCGTGGTCCCAGTTGGTTTCCACGAACGCGACGAATGCCTGGCGCGCATCGCCGAAGTTGGCGATGGCCTCGCGCACGAGCACGTCGAGCACCTTGCGCGCCTCGCCGGCGAGCAGGTCGTCTTCGGCGCCGGCGTCGGGCAGGCCCAGGCGCGAGACCTGGTCGTCCAGCGACGCGTCGACGTAGAGCAGCGCGCCGGCGACATCGAGCAGCGCGCCTTCGTCGGCCGGACGCTTGCCGGAGACGATCTCGTGCATCGCGTCGCGCTGCTGCAACACGACAGTGCGGGCGACGCCCAGGCCCATCATGCCGAGCGTGTCGCTGACGCGACCAAGCGCTTCCACCTGCGGCTTGAGTTCGGCGACGTCGGTCTGGCCGGTGCGCAGGTGCAGGTCGAGCGCGTCCTTGACGCGCAGCAGGTCTTCCTTGATCGCCGCGGCGACGGTGTCCAGCAGCGCGCGGTTGCGACCGGACAACGAGCCGCGGGCGTGTTCGAGTTCGGACTCGCTGGGCAGGTGCGCGGCGAGTTCGAAGGTGTGGCGCAGGTCGTCCAGCGCCGGATGGCGGCCATCGCTGTGGGCGACGTGGTAGAGCAGCTGGCGGGTCGGTTCGGCGGCCGGTTCGGAGCGGTGCGCGCCGAAACCGTCGTCGGCGAGCATCAGGCGCGCTTCGCGCTCGACGCCACCGAAGGCCTGGCGCAGCGCGCGCGTGGCCGGCAGCGCGCCGTCGCGCAGGGCGCCAGCAACGGACGATGCGACCCAGAGCATGCGGCGCACGGGTTCGAGCACGACTTCGCCGAGCAGGCCGTCGATCGCGCTGGAGAGTTTTTCGGGCTGCGCCGGATTGCCTTCTTCCGGCCAGTTCGCCAGCGCGTCGCGCAGGGCGGCCAGGTGCGGCGACGTCGCGCCGCGCGTCGGCGCGGCCACGGGCACCGCGCTGGGCAGGTTGGCCGGCAGCGGACGGTCGAGGTCCGGCGCGAACAACACGCTTTCGTTGAGGCCCGCCTCGCCGCGCGTGGCGCGCAGTTCGTTGAGCAGCGGCAGCAGCACGATCGGAATGTCGCGATGGCCGCCCTGCAGGCGTTCCAGGTAATCGGGCAGCAGGACGACGCCGCGCATCAGCGCCGCGCAGGCTTCGTCGCGATCGGCGACCTTGCCCTGCTGCAGCGCCAGCGCCAGGCGCTCCATTTCCTCGGCGACCATCGCCGGCGCGTACAGCTCGACCATGCGCAGCGTGCCGTGCACCTGGTGCAGCTGTTCGGCGCACAGGCGCATGCGGCTGGCGTCGGCCGGATTCTCGGCGTACGCCTCGATCTCCTGCTGGGCCAGGCGCAGGGTCTCGTCCAGCTCGGGCTTGATCCAGCCCAGCGTGGTCGTGTCGATGGCCTCACGCATGACGGTCATCGTCCGGCCCCCATGAGGGCGAGGCGGCCCCGCTTACGGTGGCCGGTGATCAACATTTTCATGGACCCTGCGTCCCTGCTCAGGCCGGCAGCTTGAAGTCGGCGACCGAGCGGCGCAGGTCGGCGGCCAGTTGCGCCAGGTTTCCAATCGATGCGGCCGTCTGGTTCGCACCCTGCGAGGTCTGCGCCGTAATCGACTGGATGGTGTTCATCGTCGCGGTGATGTTCGATGCCGCGCTGGACTGCTGCTGCGCCGCGCTGGAAATGCCCTGAATGAGGTTGGACAAGTCGGACGACACCTTTTCGATCTCGCCCAGCGCCGTACCCGCGTCCTCGGCCAGTCGCGCACCGGCGACCACTTCCGAGGTCGTCTGTTCCATCGAGGACACCGCTTCGTTGGTGTCGGACTGAATCGTCTGCACCAGCGTTTCGATTCGCTTGGTCGCGTTCGATGCGCGTTCTGCGAGTCGCTGCACTTCGTCCGCCACGACCGCGAAGCCGCGGCCCGCTTCACCCGCCGAGGCCGCCTGGATCGCGGCGTTCAGCGCGAGGATGTTCGTCTGTTCCGAGATGTCGTTGATCAGTTCAACGATCGAGCCGATTTCCTGCGACGACTCGCCCAGTCGCTTGATTCGCTTCGAGGTTTCCTGGATCTGGTCGCGGATGCTGTCCATGCCGGCGATCGTCTGGCGCACGACGCCCGCGCCCTTGGTCGCGATCTGCACAGAGCGCTGCGCCACGTCCGCCGATTCGGCCGAGTTGCGCGACACCTGGTTGATCGACGCCGCGATTTCGCTGATACGGCTGGAAGCGGAGTTGATTTCCTGCGCCTGGTGTTCGGCGGCCTCGGCCAGGTGCATGGCGGTGGCCTGCGTTTCCTGCGCGCTGGCGGCGACCTGCACCGAGGTGTCGGTAATGGTCTGCACCAGGCTGCGCAGCTGTTCGACGGCGAAGTTGATCGAGTCCGCGATCGCGCCGGTCATGTCCTCGGTCACGGTCGCCTTCACGGTCAGGTCGCCTTCTGCGAGCGAACCCATTTCGTCCAGCAGGCGCATGATCGCCTCCTGGTTGCGGTCGTTGAGTTCCTTCGTGGTCAGGTAGCGCTTCTTCTGCTGGCTGTTCAGCGACACGACCAGGAAGACGATCGCGAACAGCGCGATCAAGCCGGAGACGATGGACACCAGGATGTGGCCGATCGGGTTGGTGCTGCGCACCGAACCGAACGAGGTGAAGGCGCGGAACAGCGCCTGGCTGTCGGTCAGCAGCTTGTTGGAGCCGCCGGTGATCGACTCGGCCGCGGCCTGCGCGGCGAACAGGTTCTGCGAAGAGGACAGGATCGCGTCCAGGTCCTTCTTCATTTCCTGCCAGAGCGTCTCGGCCTGGCTGAGCGCGGTGATCGCGTTCTGGTTGCCCAGCGGAGTTACGCCGAACGCGGCGTCGCCCTTGCGCAGGCCCGTGAGCACGTTGCCGAACACCGCCGCGTCGCGGCCCAGCGCTTCACCGGCGAGCGCGGCGCCGCTGCCGCCGGCGCGGATCTGCGTGATGCGCTCGGCCATCTTGCCCGACAGCACCACCTGGCGAAGGGCGATGTAGACCTGCGAGGACGGCGAACCGGACGCCGACATCGCGCGGACCAGCTCGTCCAGGCGCGCCTGCAGCTGCGGCACGCGGCTGGAGAAGCTGTCAGCGTTACCGGCGAGCGCCAGCACGGCCTTTTCGGAGGCGACCACCTGGTCGGCGCTCTTGCCCAGCGGCGCCCAGGTGTTGGTGACGGTCTGGATCGGGCCGGACACGCCCGCGGTCCCGCCGAAGTTGGCGTTGAGCTGCTCGACGTCCTGCACGATCGCCGAGCGCGTTTCCTTGAACGCGGCGAACGCGGAGGCGTCGCCGCTCACGGCTTCCTGGCCCTGCACGGCGAGCTTCTGCGAGTTCACCTGGAGGTCCGAAGCCGACGAGCTGGCACCGCCCAGTCGCGCGGCCTTCCACGTTGCGTAGCCTGTGTTCAGGCCGAAGATGAGCACCGAGACGCCCAGCACGATCAGCCAGGTGTTGACGCCAAGATTGCGGCCCTTGCCGGCAGCGCTATCCATAACAGTGCTCATGGTTGAACCTCAACGTTGCTGATGCGGTGCGGCATGTCGGATGCCGCCTGGCGGAATTCGGGCGTGCGGGCCAGCCTGTCCAGGCTGAAGATGCCCCACGTGTGTGCATCGAGCCGGTAACCGCGCTCGACGAAGTTGGCGTAACGGCCCTGGGTCAGCGCGACGACGGCTTCGTCGTCGACCTGCTCGGGCGAAAGTTCGATGCGGTGCTGCTCGTGGAAGCTGCGCTGGCCGTAGAGCTCGTCGATCAGCACCGCCACGTCGCCGCCGGGCTGGCGGACGAGCAGGATGCGCTGGCTCTCGTGCAGGACCGTGCGCTCGCCTTCCAGGAACTGCTTGAGGTCGACGATGGGGAGCAGGTTGCCGCGCACGTTGGCCAGGCCCAGCAGCCAGGGCTGTGCGCCCGGCACCTGGGTGACCTGCGGCAGCGGCAGGATTTCCAGCACTTCGCCGAAACCCGAAGCGAGGCGGCGCGCGCCGATGCGATAGCCCACGCCGCGCCACAGGCCCGGCGCGTCGAGCTGTTCGGGCAGGCCGACCACGTGCGCCAGGCTGCGGCGCTCGTAGTCCACCAGCACGTCGAAGGGCGACTGCAGCATCGCGTCCCGCCTCAGGCGCCCAGCAGGGCGTTGATGCGGGCGATCAGTTCGTCCTCGCGCGGCGGCTTGACGATGTAGTCGCGCGCGCCCTGGCGCATGCCCCACGCCTTGTCGGTGTCCATGCCCTTGGTGCTGACGATCAGCACCGGGATGGCGCTGGTGTCCACGTCGCGCGACAGCGCGCGCGTGGCCTGGAAGCCGTTCATGCCCGGAAGCACGACGTCCATCATCACCAGGTCCGGCTTCTCGCGCTTGCAGGTCTCGATGCCGTCCTCGGCATTGCCCGAGGCCAGCACCTGGTGTCCGTTGCGCTCCAGGAGCTGGGTCAGGACCGCCGTGTCGGTCGGCGAATCCTCGATCAGAAGAATACGTGCCATTGGTGCCCTACCCCCCGGTCAGGCGTTTACGTGCGTGCGGATCGCGTCGAGCAGTTCTTCGCGTGTGAATGGTTTGGTGAGGTACTGCTCGGAGCCGACGATGCGACCGCGCGCCTTGTCGAACAGGCCGTCCTTGGACGACAGCATGATGACCGGAGTGCCTTTGAACAGATGGTTGTTCTTGATCAACGCACAGGTTTGGTACCCATCCAGCCGCGGCATCATGATGTCCACGAAGATGATCTGCGGCTGTTGATCGGCGATCTTCGCCAGCGCTTCGAAGCCGTCGGTGGCGGTCACCACCTCGCAGCCCTCGCGCTTTAGCAACGTCTCGGCGGTTCGGCGGATCGTCTTCGAGTCATCGATGACCATGACCTTGAGACCGCCGAGGCTGCCGTTGCGGACCTCGTCTAGCATTTTCGAATTCCCCCATGCGAATGCCGCCGTGTGCAGGCACTTCGCCAGTCGCCTTTATTCCAAGCCGCGCCGAAAGTGTCAAGCAGCGGTTCACGTGAATGCCCGGGATTCAAGCTGAATTGGTCGCGAGTCGGATCAAGCGGGCGGTTCCGGCGGGTCCGGCCCGCGGACCACCCCGCAAAACCGCCGCGGATCGCGCGGATCGTCCGGGCATGCGCATTGCATATACCTGAATCCCATGACATTTCCGAGCCCGGAAAGCCCGAGCCGGGACGGGCGTTCCAACTCGCCTGACCCGTCCGGGCCCGACGGCTCGTCCGGCCGGTGGCGGTGCCGCCCGGACAGGAACCACCCGACAGCCGGCGGACGCCTCATTCCGCGCACCAGCCCGGCCGGCGGGGCTTGGTGCGCGAGGCGCCTGCTACCATCGCGCAATTCGCGCCCCAGTGACCCCTATGCCGCTCGACATCGTCGTCGTGATGGACCCGATCGGGTCGATCAAGATCGCCAAGGACTCCACTTTCGCCATGCTCCTGGAGGCCCAGCGCCGCGGGCATCGGCTGCACTACGTGCGACCCGGCGGGCTGTCGGTCCGCGACGGCAAGGCCGAGGCGATCGCCGCCGCGCTGACGGTGCGCGACGACAGGAACGGCTGGTTCGAGCTGGGCGAATTCGCGACGCTGCACTTCGGCCCCGGCCAGGTCGTGCTGATGCGCAAGGACCCGCCGGTCGACAGCGAGTACATCCACGACACGCAGGTGCTCGGCCTGGCGCAGAACGCCGGCGCGCTGATCGTCAACGATCCGCAAGGCCTGCGCGACTACAACGAGAAGCTCGCCGCGCTGCTGTTCCCGCAATGCTGTCCGCCGACGCTGGTGAGCCGCGATCCCGCCGCGCTGAAAGCCTTCGTCAACCAGCACACCGACGCCGTGCTCAAGCCGCTGGACGGCATGGGCGGGCGTTCGATCTTCCGTGCGCGCGCCGGCGAAGCGAACCTCAACGTGATCCTGGAAACGCTCACGCAGGGTGGCCACAGCCTGGCGATGGCGCAGCGTTACCTGCCGGAAATCACCGACGGCGACAAGCGCATCCTGCTGGTCGACGGCGAGCCGGTGGACTATTGCCTCGCACGCATTCCGCAGGGCGACGAGTTCCGCGGCAACCTCGCCGCCGGCGGCCGCGGCGAAGGCCGTCCGCTGAGCGAGCGCGACCGCTGGATCGCCGCCCAGGTCGGTCCGGAAATGAAACGTCGCGGCATGCTGTTCGTCGGCCTGGACGCCATCGGCGATTACCTCACCGAAGTGAACGTCACCAGCCCGACCTGCATCCGCGAACTCGACGCGCAGTTCGGCATCAACATCGCCGGCCTGCTGTTCGACGCGATCGAACGCCGGATCGGCGCGTGAAATCCGGACGCGGTTCCCGTCCGGCCGCCACGACCAGCGCATACGCTACGCAGGCATGAACGCAGCAGTCGCCACTCCCTACGAATCCGCCGGAAACGGCCGCGTCAGCGCGACCTTCGTGCTCTCGCTGCTGGTGCACGGCATCGTGTTGCTGGGCGTGGGCTGGACGCTGGAAACCGCCGCGCCGGTGATGCCGACGCTGGACGTGATCCTCACCCAGACGACGAGCGCGCTCACGCCGAAACAGGCCGATTTCCTCGCGCAGGCCAACAACCAGGGCGGTGGCGAACACGACAAGAGCACGCGTCCGCGCGAAGCGCAGTCGGGCCCGCTGCCGCAGGCCGCGACGGGCATCGCACCGCGCACGCTGCGCGCGCAGTCGCCCGCGCCGCAGCCGGCACCGCAGGCGCGCGTGGTCGCAAGCACACGCGGCGAAACGCCGACGCCCACCCCGCGCAGCACGCCGTCGCCGAGCGAACGCCCATTGCCGCGCGGCGAACAGAAGATCGAACGCGACATGCAGATGGCGCGCCTTGCGGCCGAAATCCACATGCGCTCGGAGCGCTATGCGAAGCGGCCGTCGCGCAAGTTCGTTTCGGCGAGCACGCAGGAATACGTGTGGGCCGGCTACCTGCGCGAATGGGTCGATCGCGTCGAGCGCGTGGGCAATCTCAACTATCCCGACGAGGCGCGTCGCCGTCACCTTGCAGGCCAGGTGGTGATCAGCGTGGCGATCCGTCGCGACGGGTCGGTGGAACGCGCCGACATCGTGCGCACCAGCGGCATTCCGCTGCTGGATGCGTCCGCGCTGCGCATCGCGAAGCTCGCCGAACCCTACCCGCCCCTGCCGCGCACCGAGGAAAACCCGGACATCCTGCATGTCACGCGGACATGGAACTTCCTGCCGGGCGGCACGCTGGTGGACGACTAGGGCCGGATCGCGCAGTGGTTGCAGGCCGGGTAGGCGAAGCGCGTACCGGTCTCGCGATCACCCTTCGGCTGGGATGACAGCCTGGATCCCGGCCTTAGCCGGGATGACGAAATAAGTGGAGTGAAGGCGCCAACGCGACCTGCGTGACTTACCGCTTCGACTCGCGCAACGCCTGTTGTTCCTTCAACGTCAACGCCACGTTGTTGCGCAGGTACGCCGGTTCGATGCGCTCGGCGGCGATGGCTTCGCCGCGCGCCAACGCCTTCGCTGCGAGCCGCGCGATGTCGCAGGCATGGGGCAACTGCGTTGCGTCGATCGATGCGAAGCGCGAAGCAAGCCGCTGCGCCAGCGCATTGTCCGCGGCGCCAAAACCCGTGCCCACGCCGATCCAGCCGCCCTCACCGTCGGGCACGACGACATCGCCGGGCGCACTGACGCGCTCATCGCCGATGGCACGCACGTCGCCGTCGCGCAGTTCGAACGCCGCCGAATACACCTCGCCCATGCGCGCATCGATCGCGGCGAACACGCGCGAGGCCTCGGCACCGTCGGTATCGGCGCGCATCGCCAGCGCGGCGAGCGTCGACACCGGCACGACCGGTCGATCCAGCGCGAGCGCGATGCCCTGCGCCAGCGCGATCCCGAGGCGCACGCCGGTGAACGCGCCCGGGCCACGGCCGACGGCGATCGCGTCGAGCTGCGAGCGCTCGAGGCCCGCCTCGGCCAGCAGCGCTTCGGCCCACGGCAGGGCGAGCTCCGCGTGCCGCCGCGGCGCCAGTTCGAACCGCTCGCGCACGTCGCCGTCAATGGACAGCGCGACGGACAAGGCTTCGGTGGAGGTTTCGAAGGCGAGAAGGTTCATCGATTCGGCATTCGGGATTCGGGATTCGGGATTCGGGATTCGGGATTCGAAGAGCCTACCGTTTTTGCTCGCCGTCCCCGCGAAGGCGGGGATCCATCCGTCCGAACCGTCCATCCGGACCGGGTGAAGTATCAGAACATGCGCTCGCCGGCGCCCTGGTCCCGCGCCTCGAAAAACGCCGCCACGTCCTCCACGCGCCGCGTCTTCGGTAGCGGCGGCAGCGAGTTGAGGAAGACGCTGCCGTAGGTCTTGCTGGTCAGGCGCGGGTCGCACAACACGAGCACGCCGCGGTCGTTCTCGTTGCGGATCAGGCGACCCGCGCCCTGCTTGAGCGCGATCACCGCCTGCGGCAGCTGCTCATCGCGGAACGGGTTGCCGCCGTTGCGGCGGATGGCATCCAGGCGCGCTTCGAACACCGGATCGTCCGGCGCCGCGAACGGCAGCTTGTCGATGACCACCACGCTGAGCGCATCGCCCGCGACGTCCACGCCTTCGCGGAAACTCGCCGCGCCGAGCAGCACGCCGTTGCCGGAAGCACGGAAGCGTTCGAGCAACACGGCGCGCGGCGCCTCGCCCTGGACGAACAGCGGCCACGGGCCGTCCTTCAGCAATTCGGCTGCTTCGCGCAGCGCGCGATGCGAAGCGAACAGCACGAACGCGCGCCCGTTGGACGCTTCGAGCACGGGCCGGATCTTCTCGACCATGCTCTCGTTGTAGTGCCGCACGATGGGCTCGGGCAGGCCACGCGGCAGATAGCACAACGCCTGCGTTTCCCAGTCGAACGGACTGGGCACGAGCAGCGTGTGCGGCGGATCCTCGCCCTTGAGGTACAGGCCGAGCTTGATCGCGAAGTGTTCGAAACGACCGCCCACGGCGAGCGTGGCGGAGGTGAAGATCCACGACGCCTGCGAACGCGCGCGATGCTGCGCCAGCGGGCCGGCGACGTCGAGCGGCGTGCGGCTCAGGCGGAAGCCGCGCGCGGTGAGTTCGTACCAGAGCACGCTCTCGTCCGCGCGTTTGCGCGCCGGCTTCGCATCAACGGCCTCGGCGCCCGCGTCGGCAGCGGCTTCGTTGTCCGCGGTTTCCTCGTTCTCGTCGACCGGAACGTCCTCGCCGTCGCGCCAGCGCTTGAGCCGGCCTTCGAATTCCACCGCGCGCGCCGCGCACGCATCGAAGCCCGGGGATGCGGACGCGAACGGCACCACCGCCGAATGGAAGCCGCGCAACGCATCGTCCAGCCCGTCGAACGCCTGCTCGACGCCGGCGTCTTCCGCGGCGCGGCGTCGCGTTCCGCGCACGGGCAGCTCGTCCATTGCGGCGCGCAACGCCCGCACGGCCTGTTCGAGCGCGCGCGCGGGATCCTGCACGGCGGCGAGCGCGGAGGGCACCTGCTTGCATTCGGTGAGCGCGTCGCGCGCGAGTTCGACCAGCGGCCGCGCACTCAATGCTTCGCCGAAGAACTGCGCGGCGAGTTCGGGCAGCTGGTGCGCCTCGTCCACGACGAAGGCCTGTGCGCCCGGCAGGATTTCGCCGAAGCCTTCCTGCTTCAGCGCCAGATCGGCGAGCAGCAGATGGTGGTTGACGACGACGAGATCCGCGGCCTGCGCGCGTTGCCGCGCCTGCACGACGAAGCAGTCGTTGAAGAAGGGGCACTCGTTGCCAAGGCAGTTTTCCGCGGTGCTGGTGACCATCGGCAGCAGCGGCGAGTCTTCGGGCAACGCCTCGAGTTCGGCAAGATCGCCCATGCGCGTGCGGCCCGACCACGCGACGATGCGCTGGAACTGCGCCGCCATCTCGCGCGAGGTAAAGCGGGGTTCACCCTGCGCCTGGCGCATCCGGTAATGGCACAGGTAGTTCGCGCGGCCCTTGAGCAGCGCGGTCTTCAGCCCGACGCCAAGCGCATCGCGCACGCGCGGCAGGTCGCGGTGGTAGAGCTGGTCCTGCAGCGCGCGCGTGCCGGTGGAGACGATGGTCTTCTTGCCCGACAGCAGCGCCGGCACGAGGTACGCGAACGTCTTGCCAGTGCCCGTGCCCGCTTCGGCGAGCAGCGTGCCGCGGCGATCCACGGCGTCGGCCACGGCGGCCGCGAGGTCCAGCTGCGCCGGGCGCGAGGAGAACGACGGGATGTTCTTCGCCAGTTCGCCGCCTTCGGACAGCGCATCGCGACTCGCCTGCGCGAGCCGGCTCGGCACGCGCGCGTCGACCGCCGTGCCTTCCGCGGGCGCGCCGTCCGCGGGCATGCGGTCGAGGGTCGTTTCGGTTGGCGATGGCGCCGCGGCTTGCATGATCTCGACGGTTCCTGTGATGGCGCGGCGCGAGGGTCGCGCATCGGCCATCCCACGTGGCCGCCCCACTCACGACACCTGCCGATCACGGGAATCCGCGGAAGAACCCGCGGGCATGGACGCATTCTAGCCGGCGGGGCGCGCCCTCGCCGGCGAGGCCTTCAGGTGCATGAACCGCCGGCGCGGCGGTTCGTCGCGTCAGTACCGCGCCGGTGCCGCGACCGTGCAGGCGTCTCGCTCACGGCGCGCGTCGGCGACGGTGTCGCCCGGCACTTCCAGCGGAATCGGACGCGCCTGGCGCACCTGCGCGATGGTTTCCCAATGACGGCGGCACAGTGGACCAACCTTCGAACCGCGTTCGATGCCGAGCCTGGCGAACCGCTCGGCACCGGCGAGATCCTTGACCAGCAGCGCGGCTTCGGCGCGTTCCTGCAGCAGCGCCGGATCGTCCGGATTGAGCTGCAGCGCCTGGTCGAGCGCGGCGACGGCCTGCGCGTACTGGCCGGCCTTTTCGAAGGCTGCCGCGTCCTCGCGCAGGTCGTCGACCTGCGGATCGCGGATGGGCTGCACGTCGAGTTCGGTGCTCGCGGCGCCGCCGGCGGCACGGATCGCGGTGACCGCGGCGACGGCGTCGATGCTCGGCGCCGGCGGAGCCGGCGGCGTGCTGGTGCAGGCGGCGAGCACCGCCAGGGCCAGAGCGTGTACTGCGATGCGGGGGATAGTCGGGTGCTTCATTACGGGGTCTCTTGCGGGGGCGCCTGCTCGCGCGGGGCCTCCTCTTCCTTCCTGCCGATGCCGAACCAGTCGCGCCAGCCGCCGCTTTCCTCCTCGACCGGCTCCGGCTGCGGGCACGGCGCGTACTGCGGCGCGAAGCCGGCGACGTAGGCGAAGCGGCGCGCCCCGGGGCAGTCCGGGTCGGTGGTGTTGGACGCGATGGTCCACTGCCAGTCGATGCCCTTGTTGCCCACTTCCAGCGGCGCGGTGGGCAGGCGCGAGAAGATCGCCGACCACACGCGCATCGCGCCCGTCGCGCCGTACAGGCCGGTTTCCTTGTTCTGGTCGTTGCCGACCCAGATCACCGCGAGGTGGTCGCCCGTCCAGCCGGCGAACCAGCTGTCGCGGCCGTCGTTCGACGTACCGGTCTTGCCGGCCGGCGACAGTCGACCCAGGCCGTCGCGCACCAGCTGCGTGCCGGTGCCGTTCGACACCGCCTGCTGCAGCGCGATGGTGATGAGCCGCGCGGCGATCGCGTCGCCTTCCTGCGCGGGCGCGGGTTCCTTGTCGTAGCGGTTGAGCGCCTTGCCGTTCGCGTCCAGCACGCCGCGCACGGCATGCAGCGGCTGGATCTCGCCGCCGGACGCGAGGAACTGGTACAGCTGAGCCATCGCGTACGGGCTCTGGTCGACGGCGCCGAGGATCAGCGCCGGGTTCGGCGCGGCCTCGATGCCCGCCAGCGTGCGGATCAGGCCCGCGATGCGCTCGGGATCGACCTGCATGCCCACGCGCACCGTGGCCTGGTTGTAGGACATCGCCAGCGCGTCGACCAGGCGCACGGTGCCGTGGCTGCGGCCGTCGGAGTTGCCGGGATTCCAGTTCTTGTTCTTGCCCAGCGCGACGGTGACCGGCGAATCGTCGACCCAGCTGGCCAGCGAGTACTTGCCCGGCTGCGCCAGCGCGAGCAGGTACACGAACGGCTTGAGCAGCGAGCCGACCGGGCGCTGCGCCTCGACCGCGCGGTTGAAACCGTGCTCGGCGACGCTGCGGCTGCCGACGACGGCGACGACGTTGCCGTTGTGGACGTCGGTTACCACCAGGCCGGCCTGCAGCGGTGGGCGGCGCTTGTTGTCCAGGCCCTTGAGCGTGCGCGCGACGGCGCCCTCGGCCATCGCCTGCGCGGACGGCGACATGCCGCTCATCACGCTCAGGCCCGCGCCGGCGAGCGCGTCGGCGGGATAGTCGCGCGCCAACTGGCGGCGGATCAGGTCGATGTACGCCGGGAACCGGTTCGCCGCGATGCTGCCCGGGTCGGTGGTCACCCCGAGCGGCGCCTTCAGCGCGCGCTGGTACTCGGCGTCGCTGATCAGCTTCGTCTCGTGCATCTCGCCGAGCACGAAGTTGCGGCGCTCCAGCGCGCGATCGGGATTGCGGCGCGGATCGTAGTACGACGGGCCGCGCACGATGCCGATGAGCAGGGCGATCTGCTCGGTGCTCAGGTCCGACAGGTCGCGCCCGAACCAGAACTCCGAGCCGGCCGCGACGCCGTGGATCGCCTGCGCGCCACGCTGGCCCAGATACACCTGGTTGAAGTACGCCTCGAGGATGGTGCCCTTGTCGTAGCGCGCTTCGATCAGCAGCGCGTAGAGGATCTCCTTGCCCTTGCGGCTGAGCGTGCGCTCGCGGCCGATGCCGAGCAGGCCGCTGCGTGCGAGCTGCTGGGTCAGCGTGCTCGCGCCCTGCGTGCTGCCGGTGGCCGTCTTGAAGGCCGCGCGGACCATGCCGCTGACGTCGATGCCGTGATGGCTGTTGAAGTCGCGGTCCTCGACCGCCTGCAGGCCCGTGACCAGCAGTTCGGGCACCTCGCGCAGGCGCACGAGGCGGCGTTCCTCGTTCTTCTGCCCGTAGAGCGTGGCGATGCGCGCCGGGTCCAGGCGCACGGATTTCAGCGCGCCCCTGGCCGAGGCATCGCGAAGGGACGCGACCTTGCTGCCGGACAGGACGACTTCGATGCGGCGCGCCGGCACCGGGCCGTCGACGTCCTGGAAGCCGCGGCTGGCGATTTTCCAGCGGCCGCCGTTGCGCGCGTACGTGCCGGGGCGCGTGCCGTCGCCTTCGTGATAGGCGGCGGCATCGAGTTCGGTCTTCAGCGTGGCGGCGTCGAGCGTGCGCCCCGGTGCGAGTTCGAGCGGGCGCGCATAGACGCGCGTGGGGATCTGCCACTTCAGCTGGCCGAAGCGCTCGCCCACTTCATGGTTCAGGTAGAGGGTGTACGGAATCAGGAAGCCGAGCCCCAGGCCCACCGCCGCCAGCACCCAGATGACCAGTCGCCGACGCCACTGCGGGGCCTCGTGCTGGTTGGTATCGTCGTTGTCGTCTTCGTCGTACTGGATTCGGGCCACGGCATGGGACAATGGCGGGGCTGCGCCCTCGTGCCCGCGAGTCTAGCGCAGGCCCCATGGCTTCCGGCCCGGAAACCCCGGCATCTTCCCTTCCGCTTCCCATCGATTCCGTGCTCGTTAATCTCAAATTCCTCCTCCAGCGCTATGCCGCCCGAGCCAGGCGCGCGCGTTTGAGGCTGCAATCCGCGGGATTGGCAAGCACCGCGCGCCAGGCGATCGCGATGCGGTCCCGAACACCGTTCGATGCCGGCGGCGCGACGGGCAACGAAATCGTCCATACGATCTGGAAACTCGGTACGCCGTGGATCCTCGTCGTCGACTCGGGAATGCCGGCACCGGATCAGGACTCCGGATCCAAGCGCCTGGTCGGCCTCCTCCGGCTGTTACTGGACAGCGGACATCGTGTGGCCTTCGTCTCGGACGATGGCAGCCACACGGGTCCGCGCGCCGATGCGCTTCGCGCCATGGGCGTCCACGTTCCTCCCGCATCCGGCAGCCTCGGGCTCGCCGAGTGGGTTCGCCGCCAGGGTGCGACCTTGCAGGCCGCGATCCTCTGCCGCCATTACATCGCCGGCCATTGGATCGGCCTGGTGCGCAGCGCCGCCCCCCACGCGCGGATCGTCTTCGACACGGTCGACCTCCACTTCCTGCGCGAACAGCGCGAGGCGCGCGTGCGCGACAGCGGCGCGCTGCTGCGCCTGGCCCGCGGAACGCAGCGACGCGAACTGTCGCTGATCGCCAGGGCGGACATCACGTGGGTCGTCAGTCATGTGGAGCAGGCGCTGCTGCGCGAACTGGTGCCTCATGCCGACGTGAAGGTGCTTTCCAACATCATCGACACGGACGATGAAGGCGCTTCCTTCGAAGAACGCGAAGGACTGCTTTTCGTAGGGGGGATGCTGCACCCACCGAACCGCGACGCGGCGCATTGGCTGGCGACGGAGATTTATCCCGCGATTCGGCGCGGCTTGCCCGGCGTGCCGCTCCATCTGGTTGGCACGATGACGGACGAAATGAGGGCTGTCCTCGAAACCGTCCCGGGACTGCGCGTACACGGTCATGTTCCCGACATCGAGCCCTTTGCGGCGCAGTGCAGGATCGCGATCGCGCCGCTTCGATTCGGCGCGGGCGTCAAGGGCAAGATCAACCTCAGCATGTCGCATGGACAGCCGGTCGTCGCCACCTCTTGCGCGGTGGAGGGCATGCATCTCACGCCGGGGCACGATGTGCTGGTCGCGGACGATGCCGAAACGTTCGCCGGCCACGTGGCCCGTCTTTACAACGATGCCGCCCTTTGGCGCTCTCTTGCGGAAGCCGGTCGCGCCAATGTGCGCATGCATTTTTCTCCTGATGCAGCCCGCCGGATCCTTGAGGACAGCCTGTGCGAGATTCGCGCATGAGTGACCACCTACCGCCCTCCGCGAAGCGGGTCCTCCTGATCGCCTACGAGTACCCGCCAAGTCCCTCGCCGCAATCGCTTCGCTGGACGTATCTGAGCCGCGAACTGAGCCTGCACGGGCACCGGGTGGAGGTGCTGACGATTGATCTTGGCGGAACTACCCCGGGACTCCCAACGCTTCCCGACGACATCACAATCCATCGCACGTTTCCGGGCCCGTTTCGGGGACTGATCGCCTCGCGGCGCAAGCGGCGCGAGATGCTGGCGCTGAAGAACGCAGGCAGCGGCGCGCAGGCGGCAAGCTCCACCGACGCAAGCTCCAACGGCGCGCGCGCGAACGCCGCCAGGCCATCGCGGGGCGGCTGGAAGCACCGCGTGTCGATGTTCGTGCAAAACCTCTTCGAGCGTTTCGTTTTCCCCGACCTGCGTGGCGAGTGGTATCTGTCCGCGCGCAAAGAGCTCCGCAAGATGTTGCACACGTTCGAACCGGACGTTGTGATCAGCTCGCATGAGCCGGCAACGACGTTGCAGCTGGGGTTGATGGCCAGGCGACGCGGCATTCGATGGATTGCCGACCTGGGCGATCCCGTGCTGGCTCCGTACACGCCGGAGCGCTGGCGCAGAAAGTCGGCAAAGCTGGAAGCGGCCGTATGCATGGAGGCAGACCATGTGCTGGTGACCGCGGAGTCGGCGAGGCAACTGCTGCTGGAACGACACGGCGTCCATGCCCCCATCACGGTGTTGACCCAGGGCTTCGACGACCGGCGTCCCGGGAGTCCGCCGGGCGCGACCAACACCACCATGGAACTGCTCTACACCGGCAGCTTCTACAGCTTCCGCCGGGTCGATGCGCTGCTCGAAGCGGTCCTTGCAACGCCCGGGCTCCGGCTGAACATCGCATCGATCGTAGTGCCGCAGATGGTGCGTGAAGCCAGTGAAGCCAATCCCGAGCGCATCCGGCTGCTGGGATTTCTACCGCACGATGACGCTGTTGCATGGCAACGGCGCGCGGACGTGCTGGTCAATCTCGCCAACGCCGACCCCATGCAGGTGCCGGGCAAATTCTACGAGTACCTGGGCTCCGGACGTCCTATCCTGCATCTGGGCGAGAACGACACAGATGCCGCGGCCCGGCTGGTCATGGAGCGTCGTCGCGGCTGGATCTGCCAGCAGCAATCATCGGCACTCAGGGATAGGTTGCGCAGTCTGGTCGAACTCCACGCTCAGGGCACACTAACCGAAGGCCTATCACTGCACCGGGAGAGCGTCGCGGAGTTCGGGTGGAGTGCGCTTGGCGCTCGCCTGGCGCGCATCCTGGAAGACTTCTCGCCGCATGCGCTCGCGCGCGGAAGTCGCGACACGCGCCCTGACGAGATCGCCCGCTAGTTCGCCGCCGACGCTGCCCGCAGCCGGTCGGCGAATTCGATCAGTCCCGCCACCTGCGGGTCGAGTTCCCGCGCCGCGGTGAGCGCGGCCTGCGCGGCGCCGATTTCGCCGGCACCCAGGCGCTCGTCGCCTATCGCGATCCATCGCTGCGCCAGGCGACGGCGCGCGTCGCGCAGCGCGGCGCTTTCGCCTTCCAGGGCGGCGCGCGCATCGAGGCACTCGCGCGCGCGACGCAGACGATTGCCGCGCAGTTCGTCTTCGAAACATTGGCGTGCCGCCGGCAGCAGGCGCGCCATCGCGCCGCGCACGCGCGGATCCTGTGGCGCCAGCGCCTGCGCTGCACGCAACTTGTCGTAAGCGCTTTCGCCCGGCGGCGTCAGCAGGTCGCCGCGCGCTTCGGCCTGGCTGGCATCGGCAAGCAGCTGGTCGATGCGGCGCGCACGCTGCGCGGAGGGTTCGCGCTGGCCGTAACGCTGTTGCGTCTGCCGCGCCTGCACCAGACGCTGCTGCGCCTGCGCGATGCCCGGCGCCTGCAGCGAGATCGCACGCGCGTCGCGCAAGGCGGCTTCGGCCTCGTCGAAGCGGAAGTCGGCCGCGTAACGCTCGCTGCGCTGCGCGTACGTGTTGGCCACGTGCATCAGGCCGCTTTCGGCCGCGGCATCGTCGGGCATCGCCGCGAGCGCCGCCAGATAGCTGTGCAACGCTTCGTCCAGACGCCCGCGTTTGAGCGCTTCATCGGCGCGATTGCGATGCTGCTCGCCGGCGCGCGCGAGTTGCGCGAGCGCGTCGGGCAGGTCGACGTGGCCCGGATCGGCCGCCTGCACGCGGCGGATGCGCGAGGAAGCCTCCGCCAGTTCGCCACGCGATAGCGACGTGCGCGCGAGCTGGAGCAGGTCGGCGAGCGTGTCCTCGCGCCCTTCCAGCGCTTCCACGCGTGCCGGCTGCACCGCGAGCACGCGCTGGTACAGCGGCAGGGCCGCGTGTTCGTTGCCATCGAGCTGACCGGCCAAACGCGCGGCGGCCGCCTGCGCAAGAAGCGTGTCGACGCCGGCTTCGGCGGCCTCGCGGGCGCGCAGGCGTTGTTCGATCGCATCGACCTTGGCGCGCGGGACGGACAGATCGCGGGCCAGCGCGATGAGCGAATGCGCCTGCTTGTACTGGCGGGCGGCCATCGCCTTGTCGGCGCGGGCGAGCGCGGCTTCGCCGACTTTCGCCAGGCCCTCGCGCGCCTGCGCACGATCGGGATCGCGCGCCAGCGCCGCCGCATACAGTTCGCGTGCGCCGCGGCCGTCCGCGGAGGTCAGGCGGCCCTCAGCGAGTGCTCGCGCGGCATCGGCCTGCAACTGCTGCGCGCGCGTTTCCGGCCACAGCATGTCCGACAGCGGCTGGCGCATCACGTACAGGCCGGCACCGAGCGCGCCGAGCGCAAGCATCGCCATGACCCACGACCACGGACGCGACGGCGGCGGCGGCTCGACGGGTGCACGGGGTCCCTTGCCGGGGCGCGCACGGAAGTCGTCGACTTCCCAGCCGCCCATCGCCTCGCTTGGATCGGGACCGAGCGTCGGCTCGATGCGCCCACGCGCCGGCCCCGCATCGTCGCCGAGCGGGCCGTGCCAGGGGTCCGAGTTGGGGTCGCGGGGCGTCTTGGAACTCACCGGGCAAGGATAGCGCCGGCGAGGTCGTCGGCCCGTCTGGGTTTGGACCTGCGTTCAGCCGCGCGCGTTCAGCGCCGCTGCGCGTGCTCCACGCCCGGAAGCGCGGACAGCTTGCCCAGCAGCGTCGACAGCTGGCCGTAATCGCCCACGCGCAGCCGCAGGCGCAGGCGGACGCGCGCACCGTTGCGCTCGCTGTCGCTGCGGATGCTGACCACGTGCGCATTGCCCTGCGCGATGAGGTTGGTCACCTCCTTCAGCAGCCACTTGCGATCCAGCGCCAGCACTTCGACGTCCACCTCGTAACCACTGCCGGCGCGGCCCCATTCGACGGGCAGCACGCGCTGCGGCTGCGCGGCGGCGAGTCGCTCGAAGGCGGCGCAATCGGGGCGATGCACGCTCACGCCGCGGCCACGCGTCAGGTAACCGACGATCGGCTCGCCCGGCAGCGGCTGGCAGCAGCGCGCGAGCTGCACCAGCAGGTTGCCGACGCCTTCGACGGTGAAATCGGTGCTGCGACGGGGCGTGCGACGCGGCGGCGACGGCGTGGTGATGTGCGTGGTCGGCGCGGGCGCGGCCGCGGCGGCCTGCGCGGCTTCGCGGGCGCGCTCGTGTTCGAGCAGCGCGCGACCGACCTGGTGCGGCCCGATGTCGCCCAGCGCGACCTGCACGTACACCTCGCCATCGGTGGCGAGGTTGAACTTCTCCCGCGCCGGCGCGAGGTCCGCACCCAGCAGGCCCAGGCGTCGCAGTTCCTTGTCGAGCAGTTCCTTGCCGGCGGTTTCGTTGCGCGCGCGGTCGAGCTTGTGGAACCACGCGCGCACCTTGTCGCGCGAACGCCCACTGGCGAGGAACCCGTTGGCCGCGACGAGCCAGTCGCGACGCGGCTCGCCCGTCTTGGCGGTCATGATCTCCACGCGATCGCCGCTGCGCAGCTTGTGGTCGAGCGGCACGATGCGCCCGTCGACCTTCGCGCCACGGCAGCGATGACCGACTTCGGTGTGCACGTGATAGGCGAAATCCAGCGGCGTGGCGCCGGTGGGCAGGTCGATCACCTCGCCCTTCGGCGTGAGCACGTAGATGCGATCCTCGACCAGCTCGGTATCGAATTCGCCTGCGAGCGACGCGTCCTCGCGCCCCGCCTCGCCGCCGGCTTCGAGCAGGCGACGCATCCACGCGATCTTGCGATCGAACGCCGCGTCCGCGCTATGGCTGCCGACTTCCTTGTACTTCCAGTGCGCGGCAACGCCGAGTTCGGCCTGCCGATGCATTTCGTGCGTGCGGATCTGCACTTCCAGCGTCTTGCCTTCCGGGCCGATCACCGCCGTATGCAGCGAGCGGTAGTCGTTGCGCTTGGGCCGCGCGATGTAGTCGTCGAATTCGCTGGGAATCGGCGTCCACGTCGCGTGCACCACGCCGAGCGCGGCGTAGCAGTCGGCCAGGCTGTCGACCAGCACGCGCACCGCGCGCAGGTCGTACAGCTCGCCGATCGGCACGTTCTTGCGTTGCATCTTCTTGTAGATGCTGTAGATGTGCTTGGGCCGGCCGGCGATGTCCGCCTGCAGCCCCTGCGAGGCCATCGCCTCGCGCAGCGTGCGCTTCACCTGTTCGATGTACCGCTCGCGATCGACACGCTTCTCGTCGAGCAGGCGCGCGATCTGCTGGTAGGTCGCCGGTTCCAGGAAGCGGAACGCGAGGTCCTCCAGCTCCCACTTCAACTGCCAGATGCCCAGCCGGTTGGCGAGCGGCGCGTGGATGTCGCGCGTGAGCATCGCCAGTTCGCGGCGCTCGTCCTCGGGCAGGCGTTCGGCGTGGCGCATGCGCGCCAGTTGCCGCGCGAGCAGGATGGGCACCACGCGCAGGTCGCGCACGATCGCCAGCAGGAGCCGGCGCAGGCCTTCGTTGCCCGTCTGCCCATGACGCTGGGCGTGCAGCTCCCACACCTGCCCGGCCGCACGCTGGCCTTCCAGCAGCGGCGCGATGCCGGGGAAGTCACGCTCGATCCGCGGCCGCAGCGCCTGCTCCCACGCAGGATGGGCGTGCAGGATCGCGGCCGCGGCCGAGTCGCTGTCGGCGCCGAGCAGCGCCAGCGCATCGAGCATGCTTTCCACGATGTCGGGCGGATCGCCGCCGGCCGTGCCCGTCGTCGCCGCGACCTGCTGCATCGCCCTCAGCAGCGGCGCGGCGATGCCCGCACTGGCCGGATGGGACAGCGCCGGATGCGGCGTGGGAGACGGTGTTGCCATGGCGCTGAACGAGGCGGGCGTGGGGTCTGGCGACGCGGGGACGGTCTACACTAGCCCGCAACCGACTGGAGGAACAGCGCATGACCCGCATCGCCCCTGCCCGACTTCTCGCGCTCGCCGCGCTCCTGCCCCTGGCCACCACGGCGATGGCGCAGCAGAAGATCGAACAGCAGATGTCGTACGAGCAGTTCAAGGCATCGGGCCTGGAGAAGCTGTCCCCGACGGAGCTGGCCAACCTCAACGCGTGGCTCGCCGGCAAGCTGGAAGTCGAGACCGCGAAGGCCGTCGAGACCGTGCGCCAGGAGTCGGGCGACGACCGCCGCGGCCTGGCCGCCGAACGCGAGTCGCGCGACCCGGTGGCCGCCTCGATCGCCGGCGCGTTCACCGGCTTCGGCAAGGGTCGCCAGTTCTCGCTCGATAACGGCCAGGTGTGGCGGCAGATCGACGAGGTCGCGCTCAGCGCGAAGCTCGACAACCCGAAGGTGCGCCTCACCCCGAGCCTGATCGGCAGCGCGTGGTACCTCGCGGTAGAGGGTTACAACACCCGCGCCAAGGTCGAGCGCGTCAAGTAATCCGCAGTCGACGTCGCGCGCCCGCGTGGCGCGCGCGATTTGCCTTCCGTCACGAGGTGGACCGATGCGCCGTTCCGTGTTGTTCGCGATCGCGGTACTGCTGAGCCTGCCGGCGTCTGCCGGCGAACGCACGTGGGTCCCCGTCGAGCAGCGCCTCACCGCCGAGCAGCTGCGCGCCACCGGCCTGGACACGCTCTCCGGCGAGCAGCTCGCGCTGCTCAACCGGTTGCTCAGCGAGGACCGCGCCGAAGACCTGCGCGCCGCGCAGGCGCAGCGCACGCAGGATGAAGCCGGCATGCGCCCGAAGCGCACGCCCGCGCAGACGGTGAAGGCCATCGTTCCCGGTTCGTCGCGCGCCTGGGCGCAGGGCCAGACCCTGCTGCTCGATAACGGCCAGCGCTGGCGCGTGATGGATTCGGGCGTGAACTTCACCCGTCCGGTCACCGACGCCCGGGTGACCATCGCGCCGGGCATGCTCGGCGCATGGTACCTGCGCATGGACGACGGCACGCCGCCGATCAAGGTGCAACGCGTCGACTGACGCGCGCGATGCGGTGACCTTCAGCCGCGCAACTGCGAAAGCCGCTGCGCCAGCTTCTTCGGCGACACGCCGCCGCGCGTGCCCAGTTCCTGCGCGAACAGCGACACGCGCAGTTCCTCCAGGTCCCAGCGCAACGCCTGCCATTGCGGCGAATCGGCTTCGCCGGTTTCCACCGCGTCGGCCAGTGCATCGACGAACGGCTTGAGCTCGAGCATCCGCGCCTGGTCGCGCACGGGATCGCGCAACGCACGCTCGCCCCGCAGCGCGAGCGCTTTGAGGTAGCGCGGATACTCGCGCAGCGCATCGGCCGACACGCTGCGCAGGAACCCCGGCGGCGTGAGCGAGGCGAGGTGCGCGCGCATGTCGTCGAGGTTGCCGCTCGCCCAGCCCATCAATGGCGATTCCAGTTTCGCGCGCGCATCGGCCACGGCGGAGAGGATCGCCTCGGCCTGCTTCAGGCGCTCCATCGCATCGCCGAACACCTGCTTGCCGATGGCGTCGCGACGTGCGGCGAACGTGGCCGGATCGCGGATGTCGCCGATCGCGCCTTCGTCGGCCATCGAGGCGAACGCGCCATCGACCAGATCCGCGCGCAGGCGATCGCCTTCCTTGAGACCGTCCACGCGCGGCGCGGCCGCTTCGATCGAGGCGTACAGCAGGCCCATCTTCGGCGTGACCGGCAGTTGCTTGCGCGCCTGCTTGAGCTTGTCGGCGAGCGCGATGGCGAGCAGCCGACGCACGCCGCGCGGGTGCTCGCGGCGCGCGACGTCGCGTTCGGCATGCACGCGCAACGACGCGCTGTCGCCGTCGTCGTGCAGCGCCGGATACGCCGGCACGCCGCCAGCGCCGGGTACGGACGCCGGAATCGGCGCGTCGGGAAACGTGGTCAACCCGCTTTGTGCAAGGCCGTCGGCGGCCTTCGCCGCGAACGCCGCCGCCGCGCGCTCGCCGAAGCGCTCGCGCAGATCGTCCAGATCGCGCGATTCGGCGAGCACGGATTTGCCATCGCGATCGAACAACCGCAGGTTCATGCGCAGGTGTGGCTCCAGCGCGGATTCGTCGAAATCCGTCGCCGCCACCGCCACGTCGCCGAGTCGATGCAGGAAGCGCGCGAGTTCGCCGGTGATCGTGTCGGCCGATGGCTGCTGGTGCGCCTCATGGAAGGCACGCGCGAAATCCGGCGCCGGCACGAAATTGCGGCGGATGGTCTTCGGCAAGGTCTTGATCAGCGCGGCGGCCTTGTCCTGCACGAAGCCCGGCGCAAGCCAGGTCAGGCGCACCGGATCGAGCGCGTTGAGCAGGTGCAGCGGCACGGCGAGCGTCATGCCGTCGTCGCTCGCGCCGGGTTCGAAGCGGTATTTCACCGCCAGACGCACGTTGCCCAGCGCGAGATACGGCGGGAAGCGGACGGCATCGCTCTCGTCGCCGATCATCAGGTCCGACAGCGACCACTCCAGCGCGGCCTTCTCGTTCTGCGGCAGCTTGCCGTACCACGCGTCCAGCGCCTGCGCGTTGTGCACGTTCGCCGGGAGTCGATCGAGGTACCACTGCGCCATCCATTCCTCGTCGACGACGAGGCCGCTGCGGCGCTGCTTGGCTTCCTCGTCGCGCGCCTTGGCCAGCGTGGTGAGGTTGCGCGGCAGGAACTGGCTGCGCGTGTTGATCTCGCCGGTGACGAGCGCGTCGCGCGCGAAGATCGCGCGGCTTTCCTCGGGAAACAGCGCGCCGTAGTGCACCGGGCGTTTGGGTGCGAGCACCAGGCCGAACAGGCTGATCTGCTCGCTGCCGATCACGCGGCCCTGCGAACGCGACCAGCGCGGATCGTGCTGGCGGCGCGACAACAGGTGCGACAACTCGGCGATGGCCCAGTCGGGCTCGATCGCCGCGTTGGTCAGCGCCCACACGCGTTCGGTGTCGAGCAGCGTGGCCGACAGTACCCACGGCGGCGGTTTCTTCGCCAGCGGCGAGCCCGGAAACAGCTGGAACTTGCGGCCACGCGGGCCATCGAAGCCCTTGTCGCTCCGCGTGCCGATCTGCGTCGGCAGGCCGGCGAGCAGCGCCTTGTGCAACGTGGCGTAGGCGGATTGATCCAGCGCGCCGTGTTCGTTCAGCGCCGCGCGCGATTCCTTCCAGCTCAGCTCCTCGCCCATCAGTTTGAGCTGGCGGTGCAGCTCGCGCCATTCGCGCATGCGCAGGAAGCCGAGGAAGTGCTTCTCGCACCACGCGCGCAATTTCGACTGCGTAAGGTCCTCGTGCGCGGCGTTGTAGGCGTTCCACAGCTTGAGGATGCCGACGAACTCGGACTTCGGATCGGCGAACTGCGCGTGCGCGTTGTCGGCGGCGGCGCGCTGGTCGGCCGGTCGCTCGCGCGGGTCCTGGATGCCGAGGAACGACGCGATGACGAGCATCTCGCGCAACACGCCGTGCTCGTTCGCGGCGACGAGCATGCGCGCGAGCTTCACGTCCACCGGCAGGCGCGACATCAGCTTGCCGATCGGCGTGAGGCGACGCTGTTCGTCCACCGCCCCGAGTTCGGCGAGTTGCTGCCAGCCGTCGGCGACCGCGCGCGGATCGGGCGGTTCGAGGAACGGGAATTCCTCGATGCGGCCAAGACCCAGCGACAGCATGCGCAGGATAACGCCCGCCAGCGCGGCGCGGCGGATTTCCGGATCGGTGTAGCGCGGGCGCGAATCGAAATCGGCTTCGGAATAAAGGCGATAGCACGTGCCTTCGCTGATGCGTCCGCAGCGGCCCTTGCGCTGGTCGGCGCTGGCCTGGCTGACGGGTTCGATGTGCAGGCGATCGAGCTTCCCGCGAGGGCTGTAGCGCTTCACGCGTGCCAAGCCCGGATCGACCACGTAGCGGATGCGCGGCACCGTCAGCGACGTCTCCGCGACGTTCGTCGCCAGCACGATGCGGCGCTTCGGCCCGGGATTGAACACGCGATCCTGGTCGCGCACCGACAGCCGCGCGTAGAGCGGCAACACTTCGGTCTCGCGGTATTTGCGACGCTCGAGCGACAGATGCGCGTCGCGGATCTCGCGCTCGCCCGGCAGGAAGATCAGCACGTCGCCGCGCGGATCCTCGCGGGTGATCTCGTCGCATGCGGCGACGATGCCGTCGTTCGTGGTGCGGTCGCCGTCGTCCTCGCCTTCGCCTTCCAGCGGGCGATAGCGCACCGATACCGGATAGCTGCGGCCTTCCACGTTCACCACCGGCGCGTCGCCGAAATGCGCGGCGAAGCGCTCGGTATCGATCGTCGCCGACGTGACGATGACCTTCAGGTCACGGCGCTTGGGCAGCAGCTGCTTGAGGTAGCCAAGCAGGAAGTCGATGTTGAGGCTGCGCTCGTGCGCCTCGTCGATGAGGATGGTGTCGTACTGCGACAGCCAGCGGTCGGACTGGATCTCGGCCAGCAGGATGCCGTCGGTCATGAACTTCACCGCGGTCTGCTCGCCGACGTTCTCGGTGAAACGCACCTGGTAGCCGACGGCGCCGCCGAGCTGCGTCTGCAGTTCCTCGGCCACGCGCCGCGCCACGGCCCGCGCGGCAATGCGGCGCGGCTGGGTGCAGCCGATCATGCCCGCCGCGCCGCGGCCGGCGGCCAGGCACAGCTTCGGCAACTGCGTCGTCTTGCCCGAGCCGGTTTCGCCGGCGATCACCACCACCTGGTGCCGGCGAATGAGCTCGACGATCTCGTCGGCCTTTGCCGCGATGGGCAGGTCCGCGGCGACCGGCGCGGCGGGCAGCGCCGCCGTGCGGGCTTCGCGCTGGGCCACGGACGCCGCCAGCGCCTGCGCGAACGCGTCGCGCGCGCGCTCGTCGGCGGGCTTTGCGCTCCATCGCGACCACAGCCCGTGCAGGCGGCCACGGTCACGACTCAGCGCGCCGTCGATGGCGCGCCGGGCCTGGCGTAACGCATTGCTGACACTGGCGTGACTAGACTCCGCCGGATCCATAGACTTCATTGCATTGCCTGAAAGTAACCACCCCACATCGCGGACGGCATGGCCCATTGTCGCCGCAATGCCATGATCGAAGGGAGAACCGCAATGGCCAAAGACAAGAACGACAAGCCCGGCAAGCCCCAGAAGTCCGACCAGTCCCCGCTCACGCCGACGGCCAGCAGCCAGGCCATCGACATCGGCATCAGCGGCGGCGATCGCAAGAAGATCGCCGAAGGGCTGTCGCGCTTCCTGTCGGACAGCTTCACGCTGTACCTGAAGACCCACAACTTCCACTGGAACATCACCGGGCCGATGTTCAACAGCCTGCACGTGATGTTCGAAACCCAGTACACCGAGCAGTGGACGGCGCTGGACGAAACCGCCGAACGCATCCGCGCGCTGGGCTTCAACGCGCCGGGTTCCTACGCGGAGTTCATCCGCCTCAGCTCGATCCCCGAAGAGCCCGGCCTGACCGAAGCGCCGGACTGGAAGGAAATGGTCCGCCAGCTGGTCGCCGGCAACGAGGCCGTGGCCCGTACCGCGCGCAAGGTCCTCAAGACCGCCGATGAGGCCGGCGACGACCCGACGGTCGACCTGATGACCCAGCGCCTGCAGACCCACGAAAAGTACGCGTGGATGCTGCGCTCGCTGCTGGAGTGATGGCGGCGCGCGAGCGCTGATTCAAGGCTCGAAGGCCCCTCTCCCGCGAACGGAGAGGGGTTTTTCCGTTCAGGGGCGTGCGGTCTGGATTCCCGACGCGATTTCCCGCGGTTTTCCGAAGCCCCCCCGGCGCACCGCTTCGCTAAACTAACGCGATGTCAGACCCCGCACTCGACCTGCTCCGCCGCGTCTTCGGCCACCCCGGCTTTCGCGGCGAACAACGGCAGATCGTCGAGCACGTCACCGGCGGCGGCGACGCCCTCGTCCTCATGCCCACCGGCGGCGGCAAGTCGCTGTGCTACCAGCTGCCCGCGCTGCTGCGCGAGGGCTGCGCGCTGGTGGTCTCCCCGCTGATCGCGCTGATGCAGGACCAGGTCGAGGCGCTGCGCCAGCTCGGCGTGCGCGCGGCCTTCCTGAACTCGACGCTCGATGCCGCCGATGCGGCCGACGTCGAACGCCAGCTGCTCTCGGGCGAACTGGACCTGCTCTACGTCGCGCCCGAGCGGTTGCTGACCAACCGCTTCCTCTCGCTGCTCGACCGCGCGCGCATCGCGTTGTTCGCCATCGACGAAGCGCACTGCGTGTCGCAGTGGGGCCACGATTTCCGCCCGGAATACCGCCAGCTCACGGTGCTGCACGAGCGCTGGCCGGACATCCCGCGCATCGCGCTGACCGCCACCGCCGACGCGCCGACGCGGCGCGAGATCGCCGAGCGACTCGCGCTGGACGACGCGCGCCAGTTCGTCAGCTCCTTCGACCGGCCCAACCTGCGCTATCGCATCGTGCACAAGGACGGCGGTGGCGTGCGGCAGTTGCTGGATTTCCTCGACGGCCATCGTGGCCAAAGCGGCATCGTGTACGCGTTCTCGCGCAAGCGCGTGGAAACCGTCGCCGAGCAGTTGCAGGCCGCCGGCGTGAACGCCCTGCCCTATCACGCCGGCATGGACGCCTCGCTGCGCGCGCAGAACCAGCGGCGTTTCCTGCAGCAGGACGGCGTGGTGATGGTGGCGACGATCGCCTTCGGCATGGGCATCGACAAGCCGGACGTTCGCTTCGTCGCCCATGTCGACCTGCCCAAGTCGATAGAGGGCTATTACCAGGAAACCGGACGCGCCGGACGCGATGGCGAAGCGGCGGAGGTGTGGCTCAGCTACGGCCTTGGCGACGTGGTGAACCTGCGCCAGCTCATCCAGCAGGGCGAGGCCGGCGAGGAACGCAAGCGGCTCGAGCTTCGCAAGCTCGACGCACTCCTTGGATATTGCGAGTCCACGCAGTGTCGGCGCCGGGCGCTGCTGGGCTGGTTCGGCGAGGCGCATGCCGGCGCGTGCGGCAACTGCGACAACTGCCTGGATCCGCCGCGCAGCTGGGACGGCACGCAGGCGGCGCGCAAGGCCCTGTCGTGCGTGTACCGCACCGGCCAGCGCTTCGGCGCCGGTCACGTGATCGATGTGCTTCGCGGCGTGGCGACCGACAAGGTGAAGCAGTGGGGCCACGAAGGCCTGAGCACCTGGGGCATCGGCAGCGACCTCGATGAGCGCCAGTGGCGCGGCGTGTTCCGCCAGCTGTTGGCCGGGGGCCTGCTCGAAGCCGACATCGAACACCACGGCGCATTGCGCCTCACCGCGCTGAGCGGCCCGGTGTTGCGCGGCGAAGTCGAACTGCGCTTCCGCCACGAACCGGAAAAGCCCGCGCGCGGCCGCCGCACGCGTGGCGGCTCGTCGGCGGCAATCGCGATCGACCTGGATCCGCAATCGCAGCTGCGCTTCGAAGCCCTGCGCGAATGGCGCAGCAACACCGCTCGCGAACAGAACGTGCCGGCCTACGTGATCTTCCACGACAGCACGCTGCGGGCGATCGCCCAGGCCGCGCCGGACGACCTGGACGAACTCGCGCGCGTTCCGGGCATCGGCGCGAGCAAGCTGGATCGCTACGGCGAGGCGGTATTGCAGCAGTTGTTCGACGCGGCGTAGGCGGCGGTGCGGAGACCCGCGGCGCCCCCGAACCGTCCTCGCGCTCCCCACACACGACCCCGGATAGCCTGAAATCCTCCGCCACGTCAGGGTCGTGGAGGCCAGCATGGGAATGTCCATCGAAGGCGGCTGCCTGTGCGGGGCCATTCGATACCGCGCCACGGCACCGCCGGTCTCGCGCAGCATCTGCCATTGCCGCAGCTGCCGGCGCGCGAGCGGTGCCCCGTCGGTGGCGTGGTCGACCTTCCACGTCAACAGCCTGGTCTTCACGCGGGGGCTGCCGGTGCGCTTCCGCTCCTCGCCGGACGTGATGCGCACCTTCTGCGGCGTCTGCGGCACGCAGCTGAGTTATCGGCACGACGACGACGTCGACAGCATCGACATCACCACCGCGACACTCGACGCGCCCGAGCAGTTTCCGCCGACGAAGGAAATCTGGATCGAGCATAAACTGCCGTGGGAACGCGCCAACGAGGCGATGCGGCACTACCCGCGCACCAGCACGGGATGAACCGGAGAGGTTCGGACAAGGAGCAGGCAATGTCGGATGAGGCGATCTTCGAAGGCGGCTGCCTTTGCGGCGCGGTGCGCTATCGCGCCACGGCCGAACCGTTGCGGGGCGTGATCTGCCACTGCGGGATGTGCCGGCGGCATTCGGGCGCACCGGCACTCGCCTTCGTGCATTTCCCGGCCGACTCGTTCGCGTGGACCGGATCGCCGCCGACGTGGTTCCGCTCGTCGCGCAATGCCGAGCGTGGCTTCTGCGCACGATGCGGCAGCACGCTGGGCATGCGCGAGGCGGTCCTCGCCGATCGCGTGCAGGTCTGCGTGGGCACCTTGGACGAGCCCGCGCGCGTCCGCATCGACGACCACGTCTGGACACGCTCGCGCATCCCCTGGTTCGACACCAGCGACCGGCTGCCGCGCTTCGAACGCAGCAGCACGGCGGTGGCGAGCCTGGCGGGAGACGATTGAGCCAGCGCGAGGACGCAGGCGAAACCAGCATTCGCCAGGCGAAAAAAGCCAACGGCGCGCATTGCCGATCTTGAGAGTTATCTGAAGACGCATGCGTATTGCGGAGAACACGCTCGCGGTACGTGCAGAACCTGCGATCTCATTGTTCGGAATCTGTCTGCCAGAAATTTTCTGCGTGCCGCATACAGGCTGTGGCCAAGCAGCCGGTTTCCTCTTCCGGGAAAGGCGCGCGTTGCGAGCTGATCCGTTCGTTTTCCCGCAGGATTCCGGCGCTACACACCAGTCGGGCACAACAACCGTTCCCGCACTGAGAAAACTTCGCGTTGCTGATTCTCACGTCGGCGAAAAATGCTTACCCCTCGTCACAACGACAAAGGGGACGCGGCATGGAATTGCACCTGGACGATGACAGCAGCTCGACGACAAGCCGCGCTCGTCCCCCGGCCGTAGGCCGATCCTTGCGCGAGGTGCCGCCTACGGCAGCGCGCGGCGATGGAGCGTCTGGTGCGCACTGCTGTTTCATCGGGCTGGCCGCCTGCCCATGACCGGCACCGTCAATCGTGGCGCCGGCTGGATCGTCTACGAGGATGACGCCACGTTCGGAACGCCCTGCAGGTTGCTTTCGCTGTTGCCCGCCCACCGCAGCGTCGCGTCGATCGCGCGCTATGCCGAGCAGGTCTACGTCGATCGCTACGCATCGCTGGAAGAGCGCTTCCACTACCGGCGCAGGCCGCAGGATTCGCGTTACGCGGCCAAGACCGATCCGCGGCATGGCGGCATCTATGTCGGCCATTCGCCGCGATACGTTGGCGTGTATGCGCAGCGCATCGTGACGCATGTCGGCGTGCTGGAGTTCTGGTATCGCATCGCGACCGACCGCGGCGCGCCCGGGCCGGTTTTCGAGTGCCGGATGCTGCGGCTGCCGGTCTGAGAAACAGTGCTGCCCATGACACCGGGGGCAATGGCGACACGCACGCACCTCGTCGGGAAAGTCGAGAAGTCCGCGCACCTGATGCGTTCGCACGGAAAGAATGCTTTCGACGAACCACGATGCGCCCGCCTCCGGGCGGAGCACGACCGGGCCGAGCGACCAGGGAGTCGACGCCATGGACCAGAGCGCAGGTTGGGTGATCTACGAGGATTACGGCAGCCGCGAGGAACCGCGCCGGTTGCTGTCCCTCCTGCCTGCGCACAACAGCTATGCGACGGTCGCGCGCGTCATGGAGCAGATGTATGCCGAGCGGTTCGCGTCGATGGAAGAGCCGGTTCCGTCCTCGGCGCGACGTCCGCGACGGCCCCGTTTCATGGCGCAGAAGGACGCACTGGACGGCGCGATCTACGTCGGCCACCTGCCGGTCTACATCGGGGCGTACGCGCACCGCATGCGCGTGACCGAGACCACGCTGGAGTTCTGGTACCGGATTTCGACCCGGGCGCCGCCCTGCCGTCCGGTCTTCGAGGATCGGCACCAGGTGCTGACGATCGGCTGGAAATTCGACCCTTGACAGGGGCCGCGCGCCCGGCTGGCGGGCCGCGGACATGAGACATCGGCGGCTAGCCTGTATGCTACGCGGCCCTTCCAATCAGGAATCCGCATGAACAAGGCACAGCTGGTCGAATCCATCGCCGAGCGTTCGCAGCTCTCCAAGGCCCAGGCCGAGGCCGCGCTCAACGCGCTGGTCGAGTCCGTCACCCAGACCCTGAAGAACGGCGAAGCCGTGACGCTGGTGGGCTTCGGCACCTTCGAGGCGCGCAACCGCGCCGGCCGCACCGGCCGCAACCCGAAGACGGGCGAGGACATCGTGATCCCGGCGACGATCGTGCCGGCGTTCAAGCCGGGCAAGGCCCTCAAGGACGCGCTGAAGTAAGCGCCCTTCGCGATGCATGCGGCCCCGCTGCCGCATGCATCGTCTCCGCCGCCGCTGGCGTGACGTTCCGCCCGGCCTGAACACTCCCGAACACACCGCGCCGGCGTCTTAACGCCTGGGACGCGCCGGGTCCATCGTGTGCACTGTCGATGCAATCGCATCGAGTTTCGCAACACGAGGCCCACCATGAACCGCATCGATGAATACGCCGCCCTGCGCGCCGCGTTCGCCGCCGGCGCACGCATCCAGGCCTGGCATCTGGACGAGTTCGCCAGCAATTCCGCGCAAGGCCACTGGCACACGTTGCCGCGCGATCGCGAGCCTGCGTTTTCGTGTCCACCGCATCTGTATCGCGTGCATCCGGAGGATTCGGCGCGCTGACGCGATCTGCTGATGGCGGGGCGTCGCCGGGAATAGGACGATGGCTACGCGTGGAGACGCAGCGTGGTTGCGTTCGTAACGCGCATCACAAGCTCGCAGCACAGATCCGAACGCTCGGCAATGCGAATAATTCGGAAAGGTCCGATGTTCTCGCGGCCGCCCATCCGCGAACCTGTGTCGCGTCGGCCTCACTTCTGACTGGACTTCCACTTCGGGCCCGAATTCGCCGCTCCACATGGCGGCGATCCATTCCGGGCCGCGCTCAGAGCGCGCCCATCGCGGAAGCCCCTCGGCCAGCGCAATGCGGCCGAGGGGCCAGTGGGCCCGGCGCCAGATTCCAGTGAGGACGTCATGAAACGGTTTGTTACTGCATCAGTTGTCGTGCTCTGCACCGGAGTGGCGATCACGAACGCACACGCCTCCGACCTCCGCATCCTGATGACAGGCAGCGCGATCGCGCCGACATGCGCGCCGGGCGTCGTACCCGATGACGATTCCACGCTCGCGCGCGACCTGCACATGCAATGCCCGGAGGCGTCGCCCTCCGCGCACGACAACGTGCAACCGCAATCCGCTGGAACAGCGCGCGTAAGGCCGGTGGAGTATTACGACGGCGCGATGCGTGCGCCGGGAAACGAACTGGCAGTTCGGCGGCCGGCATATACGTACGAGTAACGTGCACGGGCTGCAGGGCGCGACGCGAGCCGCTCAGTCAAGACGCAGGCACGTGCCTACTGGCGCTTTATCGCGGGGCTGCAGTAGTGAAGGATCGCTCGGAGATGGTGGGCCGTGATGGATTCGAACCATCGACCAGCGGATTAAAAGTCCGATGCTCTACCGACTGAGCTAACGGCCCACTTGAAGATCGGCGCCCGCAATGCGGAGCGCGGCCCAGCGTTGCGCCGGGGCGTGCATTCTAGCGCAGGGCGCCGTGACGGTGCAGGTGAGGCGCGGTCGGCGTCACGCGCATCGCTCAGACGTAACGCGTGGGATCGGCGATGCCGGCCGCCGCGAAACCTTCCGCGCGCAGGCGGCAGGCGTCGCAATGGCCGCAGGCGCGGCCTTCGTTGTCGGCCTGGTAGCACGAGACGGTCTGCGCGAAATCCACGCCCAGGCGCACGCCCTCGCGCGCGATATCGGCCTTGCTCATGAACTGCAACGGCGCGTGCACGCGGATGCCAGCGCCTTCCACGCCGGCCTTGGTGGCGAGGTTGGCGAGTTTCTCGAAGGCTTCGACGAACTCCGGACGGCAATCGGGATAGCCCGAATAGTCCACCGCGTTGACGCCACAGAAGAGGTCGTTCGCGCCCAGCACCTCGGCCCAGCCCAGCGCGACCGACAGCATGATCGTGTTGCGGGCGGGCACGTAAGTGACCGGAATCGCGTCCTTCGGCGCGTCCTGCCCGACGGCGTGGCCATCGACGTCGGTCGGCACCGTGATGCTTTCGTCGGTGAGCGCCGAGCCGCCGATGCTGCGCAGGTCGACGTTGACCGTCTTGTGCTCGACCGCGCCGAGCGATTCGGCCACGCGCTGCGCGGCGTCGAGTTCGGAGGTGTGGCGCTGCCCGTAGCGCACGCTCAACGCGTGCACGGCGAAGCCCTGCGCGCGGGCCATGGCGACGACGACGGCGGAGTCCATCCCGCCCGAAACCAGGACGACAGCTTTCTTCATTGGTGTTTCCTTCAGGACGTACCCGTCGACGGCGTTTCCGCTCAGCGGCCGGGCTCGTCGTTCCACAGGATCTTGTGCAATTGCAGCTGGAACCGGACCGGCAGGCGCTCGGCGACGATCCAGTCGGCCAGGTCGCTCGGCTTGATCTGCGCGAAGCTCGGCGAGAACAGCACGTCGCAGACTTCGGTCAGGCGATGCTGCGCGACGATCTCCTTCGCCCAGTCGAAGTCCTCGCGCGAACAGATGACGAACTTCACCTGATCGTGCGGCGTGAGCAGCGGCAGGTTCGACCAGAGGTTGCGATGCACCTCCATCGAGCCCGGCGTCTTGATGTCGAGCACGCGCGACACGCGCGGATCGACCTCGGCGATGTCGATCGCGCCGGAGGTTTCCAGCGAGACGTCGTAGCCTTCGTCGCACAGTCGCTTGAGCAGCCCGATGCAGCGCTTCTGCGACAACGGCTCGCCACCGGTCACGCAGACGTGCCGGGCGCCGTGACAGGCGACCTCGGCCAGGATGTCGTCGATCTGCCACCACTCACCGCCGTGGAAGGCGTAGGCGGTGTCGCAGTATTGGCAGCGCAGCGGGCACCCGGTCAGGCGGACGAAGACGGTCGGCCAGCCGATCGCACGAGCTTCGCCCTGCAGGGACAGGAAGATTTCGGTGATGCGCAGCCGGTCGGGCGATGCGGCGGCCGCATCGAGGGGGACGGCGTTCATCCCGCTATTTTAGCGGATCAGCGCAGCCGGCCGAGCTGGATCGCGTTGAGGCGGTCGCTGGCGGTGCGGGCGGCGTCGGTGCCGGGGTATTTGGTCGAAACGTCGGCCAGGGTGCGCTCGGCGGCCTCGATCTGTTTCTGGTTGAACTGCGACAGGCCGATCTTGAGCATCGCGCCCGGGGCCTTGTCGTGGGTCGGATAGCGATCCAGCAGCGACTGGAACTGCAGCTGCGCCATCTGGTAGTTCTGGGTGACGTAGTAGCTCTCGCCCAGCCAGTACAGCGCGTTGGGCGTGTACGCGCCCTCCGGGTGGGCCTCGATGAAGGCCTGGAACAGGCGAGCGGACTCGACGTAATCGCCGCCCTTCAGCGCGTTGAACGCGGCGTCGTAGGCCACGCGCTCGTCGGCGCTCTTGGCGATGGCGCCCTTGTCGCCGTAGACCGCCGGCGGGCGGTCCTTGGCCGATGCCGACGGCGCGGCGGGCTTGGTGCCCGCCGGCGCCGGCGTCGTACCGGGAGCGGGCGGGACAACTGCGCCGCTCTCCAGACGATTGATGCGACCGTCCAGATCCAGGTACTGGGCCTTGGAACTCTGCAGCAGCTGCTGGTTCTGCTGCTGCAGTTCCTCGACCTGCGAACGCAGGGTCTGGATCTCGTTGCGCAGCTGGGTGACCTGGTTGAGGAGGTCGACGTTGCCCTGGTTGTTCGCCGCCTGCTGTTCGAGGACAGTCACGCGATCGGCCAGGCTGGCGCGCTGTGCAACGGCAGGCGCAGCGGCCGCGAGGGCCGCTGCGAATGCCATGGCGAGTACGGTCTTGCGCATCATCAACGCTTACTTCGCGGTGTAGACGATCTCGACGCGACGGTTCTTGGCCCAGCAATCCTCGTTCGAGTCGGTGCAGACCGGGCGCTCTTCGCCGTAGCTGGTCACGGTGATCTGGCTGCCCGAGGCGCCATTGGCCTGGATGGCCGACGACACGGCATTGCCGCGGCGCTCGCCCAGGCCGAGGTTGTACTCGCGGCTGCCGCGCTCATCGGCGTGGCCTTCCAGCGTCATGCGCGAGGACGGACGGTCACGCAGGTACTTGGCGTGGCAGCCGACGATCGCCTGGAATTCCGGACGCAGCGTGTCCTGGTCGAAGTCGAAGTACACGACGCGCTGGCGCAGGCAGGCATCGGTGTCGAGGTCGTTCGGACCATAGACGCCCGAGGTGGCCGGCTGCTCGGTCTGGGCCGGCGGCGGGGTGGTCTCGGCAACGGGCTGCTCCTTGACCTTCTTCGAGCAGGCCACGGCCGCGGTGCACAGCACGGCAGCCAGCAGGATACGGGTGGTGTTATTCATTGTTGTTCCTCGTCAAAATCGGGCGTGGGACAGATCGGGGCAAACAAACAGGTTTCTAGCGATACACCGCTTTGGTTATATCAACGCGGCAAACGGAACGGCCCCCAGGCCGGCTCACGCACGTCCCCATCCGCCAGCACCAGGCGCTGACGCACCCGGCCGTCGGACGAAACGGCGTAGAGCACGCCCCGGCGGCCCTCGCGCGCAGCATAAAGGATCATCGCGCCGTTGGGGGCAAAGCTCGGCGACTCGTCCAGGCTGCCCGGCGAAAGTGTGCTCCACCGCGCAGCGCCGAGGCTGCTGTCCATCAGCGCGATGCGGTAGTTGTTGCCGGCGCCCTGTGCGGTGGCGATCTTCTTGCCGTCGAACGACACGCTGGCGCTGGCGTTGTAGCTGCCCTGGAAGGTCACGCGCGTCGCGCTGCCGCCGCTGGACGGAACCGAATAGATCTGCGGACGACCACCACGATCGGAGGTGAAGTAGATCGTGCCGCCGTCGGCGCTCCAGGTCGGTTCGGTATCGATGGCGAAGTGGTTGGTGAGCTGGGTCAGGTTCTTGCTGCCCAGGTCCATCACGTAGATCTCGGGATTACCCGTGCGCGACAGCGTCAGCGCGAGGCGACGACCATCCGGCGAGAACGAGGGCGCACCGTTAATGCCGCGGTACTTGGCGACCAGTTCGCGCGCACCGGTGGAGATGTTCTGGATGTAGATCGACGAGTTGCCGCCTTCGAAGCTGACGTACGCGAGGCGGTTGCCGTCCGGGCTCCACGATGGCGACAGCAGCGGCTCGGGCGAGCGCACGACGGTCTGCGGGTTGAAGCCGTCCGAGTCGGCGACCATCAGCGCGTACTGCGCGGCGCGACCGGTGCCGGTGGCGGTGACATACGCGATGCGGGTGAAGAACGCGCCGCGCACGCCGGTGATCTTCTCGTACACGGCATCGGAGATCTGGTGTGCGACATCGCGCATCGCATTGGCACGCGCGGTCAGCGCGAAGCCGAGCAGGCGCTGCTGCTTGGCCACGTCGAACAGTTCGTATTCGACGCGGAAGCTGCCCGCGCCGGCGTCGAGCACGCGCCCGACGACGATGTAATCCTGGTTGAGTGCACGCCAGGTCGGGTAGTTGATCTCGCCGCCGCGCGTGGGCTTCTCGGTGATGTCGCCCGCCGGGAGCGGCCGGAACTGGCCGGAACGCGCGAGATCGGCCGATACGACTTCGCTGACGTCGGTCTGCGGCGCCGTCGCGCTGCCCTGGTAGGGCATCGGGACGACCACGATCGGCATGGCCGCGGCGTTGCCGCCGACGATGTCGATCTCGAGGCCTTGCTGGGCCATGGCGGACAAGGGCAGCAACAGGGCGAGCAGTGACGCCAGCCAGGCGAGGGATCGTTTCATCGGCACTCCAGGGTTCAATCCGTTCGGTTGGCGGATCGCCGGCGGGCGATCCGTTCAGCTTTGTAATTGTTAACGCCGGCAGGTGAACGCCGCCTCAAAGCTGAACCCTGCGTGCCCCGCGGTCGGAAATCCGCCGGCCACGCGGCCAGCGGCCGGCCTCAGCGGTCCTGCGCGGTGAAGTTCAGCGTCAGGTTGCGGGAGAACACCGACTCGAAACCGGCGTAGGGCAAGGGCTGTGCCTTGAGGACGGCCGCTTCGATCGAGCGCCGGCCCTGCTCATCGTAGGCGCAGGGCGATGACACTTCGGCGCTCATCACCTGCCCGCCGGGCAACTGGCGGATCTGCAAGGTGCAGCGCGCGCCCACCGGCACCGTCTCCGGGCGGGTCCACTTGGCGAGGATCGCTTCCTGCAGCGCTGCGGCGTAGCGGGCCTTAAGGCCGGTGTCGGTGCCGTTGTTGCCCGGCGGCGGGCTCGCGGTGTCGCTCCCGCTGCTCGGCGAAGTCTCGGAAGACTGGCGCGCGCGGACGTCGGCGATCTGGCGCAGGCGCTGTTCTGCCAGGTTCGCCTCGCGGGCCGCCTGCTCGCGCTTCTTGCGGATCTCGGCGAGCTTCTGCTGGCGCTCTTCTTCCTGCTGCGCGGCGAGACGTCGCTGCTGCTCGACTTCCTGCTGACGCTTCTGCTCGGTCAGGTCGACCTGCTCCTGCTTGCGCTTGAGTTCCTGCGCCTTTTTCTCTTCGGCCGGCGTCGGGGTCGGCGTTTCGACCACGGCTTCCTGGTTTTCGGTGTCTGGCACCGGGATGAAGTCCTGCGCCTGCTGCTGCGGCGGCGCGACGGCGTCCTGCGGCGCGGGCTCGGGCAGCGGTTGCGGCAGCGGCGCGACGTCTTCGGGTTCCGGCGGCGGCGGAATTTCCTCTTCGACCGGCTTGGGTCGATCGCGCAGCGTGCGTTGCATCGCCGGCGACAACGCGTTGGCGTCGATCAGCTCGGCGGCCACGGGCGAACCGGCCACCGACACCGGCGTCGAGGATCGCGTCCAGAACAGGCCGATGAACATCAACGCGAACAGCAGCGCATGCAGCAGCAGCGCCGCGATGACCGCCTGCGTGGTGTCTGCGCGCGTTTCCCGCATCAGCGACGGCCCTGGTTGGCCCGACCCTGCGTGGCCTGGTCAGGCTGGCTCATCAGGCCGACCTTCTTGACGTTGGCGCCCTGCAGCAGCACCAGCGCGTCCATGACCTTCTGGTAGTTGGCCTTCGCATCGCCGGCGACGAACACCGCCACGTCCGGGTTCTGCGAGACGATGCCGCGCACCTTCGCCGTCAGCATCTCGGCGGTCACGGCCTCGTTGCTGCCGGCTTTCACCGTGAGGAAGTAATTGCCCGATGCGTCGACGCTGACGATCACCGGGTCCTTCTTTTCCTGGATCGACTTGGCGTTGGACTGCGGCAGGTCGATGTCCACGCCGAGGTTCAGCAGCGGCGCGGTGACCATGAAAATGATGAGCAGCACGAGCATGACGTCGATGTACGGCACGACGTTGATCTCGGCCTTGAGCTTGCGCTTGCGATGGCGGCGCGCGGTGATTCCGGCCATGGCTTCCTCAGGTGGCCCGGCGCGTCAGCGACCAGGGCGGCAGTTGCACGGTCCGCACGTCGGCGTGCGGGTCATCGCGAAGGGCTCGCGTCGCGCAGATGCACACGGCGACCTGCGCGTTCCGGCGAGCCCGCCGCATCAGGTCTCGTCCACCTGGCGCTGCAGGATCGACGAGAACTCCTCGGAGAACGCGTCGTAACGCACGGCGATGCGTTCGACCTTGGTCGCGAAGCGGTTGTACGCCCACACCGCCGGAATCGCGGCGAACAGGCCCATCGCCGTGGCGACCAGTGCCTCGGAGATGCCCGGCGCGACGGTGGCGATGGTCGCCTCCTTCATGTTCGCCAGGCCCTGGAACGAAATCATGATGCCCCACACCGTGCCGAACAGGCCGACGTAGGGACTGATCGAACCGACGTTGGCGAGGAATTCGAGGTTGTGTTCGAGGCCGTCGATCTCGCGCGAGCCGGTCGCGCGCATCGCGCGCTGCGCACCTTCCAGCTGCATGCGGCTGTCGGCGCCGCGACGCTGGCGCAGGCGGCTGAACTCACGGAAGCCGGCTTCGAAGATGGCTTCCAGGCCCGAGATCTCGCGATTGCGCTCGGTCGAACCGGCATAGAGCTTGGACAGTTCGGCGCCGGACCAGAAGCGCTCCTCGAAGTTGTCGGCTTCGCGCACGGCGCGATCGAGCACGCGCTTCTTGCGGAAGATGATCACCCACGAGGCGATCGAACCGAACAACAGCAGCAGCATCACCAGCTGCACCGGGATGCTGGCGTGCAGCACCAGGGTGAGCAGGTTGAGGCTGTTGTCGCCGGCGGCGCCGGCGGTCACGGCCTGCGCGGCGTTCGCTGCGGTGTTGGCGGCGTCTTCCGGAAGGGCTTCGACCGTCGTGGCCTGCAGCGCGGTCAGCAGTGGCGTCATGCTTGGTTCTCCGTGCCCGTCGAACGGGACTGTTGCAACGTGTGTCCTTGCGGGACGTGTGTGTTTAACGGACGAGCGTCGTTTCGGGGTGAATGCCCCGCACGACGCTCATCGCGGCCGTTCGAGCGCCTGGAGCGCTTCCAGCAGCGGCGAGGGAATCCCGCGCGGGCGGAAACCGCCGGCGTCGAGCGCCGCCACGCGCACCTGCGCGGTCAGCAGTACCTCGTCGCCACGGCGCACCGTCTGCGCGAACACCGCGCTCGCGCGCCGGCATTGCGTGAGCTCGACCTCCACCGCCAGCGCGTCGTCCAGTCGCGCCGGCTTGAGGAAATCGATCTGCATCGCGCGAACCGCGAACACCAGGTCGTGCTCGCGCCGCAGCAGTTCCTGGCCGTAACCGTGGGCGCGCATCCACTCGGTGCGGGCGCGCTCCATGAAAGCCAGGTACTGCGCGTGATAGACCACCCCACCCGCGTCGGTATCTTCCCAATAGACGCGTGTCGGCCAACTGAACGTCGCCCCAACTGCCGGATCGACTGCCACCTCAGGCCTCCTCGAACAATCCGCCCGTGCCGGGCTTGGGCTTCAGGCCGATGTGGCGGTACGCCTTCGGCGTGGCCATGCGGCCGCGCGCGGTGCGGATCAGGAACCCCTGCTGGATCAGGTACGGCTCGATGACGTCCTCGATCGTGCCGCGCTCCTCGCTCAGCGCCGCGGCGAGCGATTCGACGCCGACCGGCCCGCCGTCGAAGGAATCGACGATGGTGTGCAGCAGGCGGCGGTCGATGTCGTCGAAGCCTTCCGGATCGACCTTGAGCATCGCCATCGCCGCGTCGGCGACCTCGCGCGTGATCGCCCCGCCCGCACGCACCTGGGCGTAGTCGCGTACGCGACGCAGCAGGCGGTTGGCGATGCGCGGCGTGCCGCGCGAACGGCGGGCGATTTCCGCCGCGCCTTCCGGCTCGCAGGAGATCCCGAGGATCATCGCCGAGCGCCGCACGATGCGCGTGAGTTCCTCGGCGTTGTAGAACTCCAGCCGCTGCACGATGCCGAAGCGGTCGCGCAGCGGCGCGGTCAAAAGGCCCGCGCGGGTCGTCGCGCCGATCAGGGTGAACGGCGGCAGGTCGAGCTTGATCGAGCGCGCGGCCGGGCCCTCGCCGATCATGATGTCGATCTGGTAGTCCTCCATCGCCGGATAGAGCACTTCCTCGATCGCCGGCGACAGGCGGTGGATCTCATCGACGAACAGCACGTCGTGCGGCTGCAGGTTGGTCAGCAGTGCTGCCAGGTCGCCGGCCTTCTCGATCACCGGGCCGGAGGTCTGGCGCAGGTTCACGCCCAGCTCGTTGGCGATGACGTGGCTCAGCGTCGTCTTGCCAAGGCCCGGCGGCCCGAAGATCAGCACGTGGTCCAGCGCCTCGCCGCGCGCCTTGGCCGCCTCGATGTAGATCTTCATCTGCTCGCGCACGGGCTGCTGGCCGAGGTACTCGTCCAGGCGCTTGGGACGGATCGAGGCTTCGATGGCCTCGTCCTCGCGCGTGGCGCCGGCGGCGATGATGCGTTGATCGTTCATGGGGCGGGAATCGGGAATGGGGAATGGGGCCTCGTCGAACGCTTGCCCATCCGGGAATGCTCGCACATCGCGCCATGGCCGGCAGGCGCCCGTGTCCCGATTTTCCTGTTCGCCCTTCTCAATTCCCGGTTCCCGTCTTCAGATCTCCACCTGCGCGCCCAGCTCGACCAGCCGGTTGCCCGGGATCCGGAAGAACCCCGTCGCCGGCGCGGCATTGCGGTGCATGAAGGCGAACAGGCGGTCGCGCCAGATCGGCATGCCGCGATGGCGGCTGGCCACCACGGTCTCGCGGCTGGCGAAATATGTGGTGTCCATCGGGTCGAAATAGGTGCCGCCGGCGTCGCACGAGCGCATCAGCGCGAGCGGCACGTCGGGCACTTCCATGAAGCCGAAGCGGATCAGGACGCGGTAGAAGTCCTCGCCCGCGATCGATTCGATCTTCAGCCGCTTCTCGCGCGGTGCGTACGGGATGTTGAGCGTCTCCACCGTCAGGAACACGTTGCGCTCGTGCAGCACCTTGTTGTGCTTGAGGTTGTGCAGCAGCGCGTGCGGCACGACGCCCTTGTCGGCGGTCATGAAGATGGCCGTACCCGGCACGCGCACCGGCGGCGCGAGCATCAGGCCGGGCAGGAACGTGTCGAGCCCGATGCCTTCCTTGCGTACTTCGTCGTGCAGCAGCTCGCGGCCGCGGCGCCACGTGCGCAGCAGGGTGAACACGACCACGCCCAGCAGCAGCGGGAACCACGCGCCGTCGAAGAACTTCGCGCCGTTGGCGACCACGAAGCCCACGTCGACGATGAAGAACACCAGGCACAGCGGCAGCACCCAGGTGCGCCAGCGCGGCCACAGCGCGCGCGCGACCAGCGCCAGCAGCAGCGTGTCGATCAGCATCGTCGCCGACACCGAAATGCCGTAAGCCGTCGCCAGCGCCGTGGAGCTGCGGAACATCAGCACGACCGCCAGCACGGCGACCATCAGCAGCCAGTTGATGCCCGGCACGTAGATCTGGCCGATGGTTTCGTGCGAGGTGTGCTTGATCTGCATGCGCGGCAGGAAGCCCAGCTGCATCGCCTGCCTGGCCACCGAATACGCGCCGGTGATCACCGCCTGCGAGGCGATCACCGCCGCCATCGTCGCCAGCACGATCATCGGGTACAGCGCCCACGGCGGCACGGCCTCGAAGAACGGGTTCTTCACCGCTTCCGGGTGCGCGAGCACGAACGCACCCTGCCCCAGGTAGTTGAGCGTCAGGCACGGCAGCACGAGGAAGTACCACGCGTGGCGGATCGGGCGCGCGCCGAAATGGCCCATGTCGGCGTACAGCGCCTCGCCGCCGGTGACGGCCAGCACGACCACGCCCAGGATCATCACCGACAGGCTGCCGTGCTCCATGAAGAAGCGCATGCCCCACATCGGGTTCAGCGCGGCCACGACGGCGGGCGCCTTCACGATGTTGTAGATGCCGATCGCCGCCAGCGAGAAGAACCACAGCAGCATCACCGGCCCGAACACGCGGCCGACCTTTTCCGTACCGAAGCGCTGCGCCAGGAACACCAGCACCAGGATCACCACCGACAGCGGCACGATGAAGCGGTGCAAGCCGGGCGCGGCGATTTCCAGGCCTTCCACCGCGCCCAGCACGGTGATCGCAGGCGTGATCACGCTGTCGCCGAAGAACAGCGACGCGCCGAAAATGCCGAGGATGCCGACCACGTACGCCGATCGCGAGCCCTTCGCCAGCGTGCGCTGGGCCAGCGCCATCAGCGCCATGATGCCGCCTTCGCCCTGGTTGTCGGCGCGCATGATGATGGTCACGTACTTCGCGGTGACCACGATCATCAGCGCCCAGAACACCAGCGACAGCATGCCCAGCACGGTCGCCTCGTTCACGACCATGCCCAGGCGCTCGGCGAAGTGCGGCGAGAACGCTTCCTTCAGCGTGTACAGCGGGCTGGTGCCGATGTCGCCGAAGACGACACCGATCGCGCCAACGATGAGGCCGGCGAGTCCCTTGCCCTGGCCGTGGCCGTGGCTGCGCGAATCGGTTGCGGAATGGGACATGGAAGGTTCGCAGGGCCGCGCCGGAGCGCGGCGGATCGGGATGGGTGTCAGCGAAGCGCGGACTTTAGCGCTTTGCGGATGATGGCGGCAGCGTCGGCGCCGTCTTCGGTGGCCTCGCGCGCCATGCGCACGGCCTCGGCGGGCTTGTAGCCCAGTTGCTGCAGGGCGATCACCGCTTCGCTCTGCGGATCGGCCGCACCGCCCGGTGCGCTCAGCGTCGCGCCGACGCCGGCCAGATCGGCCGCGCGGTCGCGAAGTTCCACCACCATGCGCTCGGCGGTTTTCTTGCCGATGCCGGGGATACGCGTCAGCGCGGTGATGTCGCCGGCCTGCACCAGGCGGGCGAACTCGTCCACGGAGACGCCCGAAAGCACCGCCAGCGCGATCTTCGCGCCGATGCCGGACACCTTCTGCACGTCGCGGAACAGGCGGCGCTCGCCCTCGCGCAGGAAGCCGTACAGCGACACGCTGTCTTCCTTCTGCGCGTAGTGCGTGAACAGCGACACCTCACGCCCCAAGTCCGGCAGGTCGTAGAAGGTGCTCATCGGCGCTTCCAGCTCGTAGCCGACGCCGTTGACGTCGACCACCAGCCAGGGCGGCTGCTTCATGACGAGCATGCCTCTCAGGCGTCCAATCATGCTCCACGTCTCCGCAACAATGCCGTCGAAAGCCCCGTGCGCGCCGCCGTGGCGCTCATGTGGGCGTGGGTGAGCGCGATCGCCAGCGCATCGGCGGCATCGGCCTGCAGCTTCATGCCGGGCAGGTTCAGCAGCAGGCGCACCATGTGCTGGACCTGTTCCTTGTCGGCGGCGCCGCGCCCGACCAGCGACTGCTTGATCACGCGCGGCGCGTATTCGCTGACCGGAAGGCGCCGGCGCACGACCGTCGCCAGGGCCGCACCGCGCGCGTGGCCGAGCTTCAGCGCCGAAGTCGCCGATTTCGCCATGAAGACCGTCTCGATCGCGATCTGCTGCGGCTGCCATTGGTCCAGCAGCGTTTCCAGGCCGTCGCACAGCAGGCCCAGGCGCGAGGGGAAATCCTCCGCCTCCAGCAGCACCAGCGCCTGCGCGTGCACGAAGGTGCAGCGCCCGTCGGCGGCGACGTCGATGACGCCGATGCCGGTGCGCTGGGAGCCGGGATCGATGCCCAGGATGCGGATCACGTTGTCAGCCTATACCCGGACGCAAGGTCAGGCGTAGGCGCCCTCGTCGAGATCGGCGTTGGAATAGACGTTCTGCACGTCGTCCATGTCTTCCAGCCAGCGCAGCAGCTTCACGACCTGCTGCGCGGTTTCGCCCGCGACGGCGATGTCGTTGTCGGCGCGCATCGTCACCTCGGCGATGTCGGCCGTCATCCCGGCCGCTTCCATCGCCGACTTCACGCCGGCGAAGGCGTCCGGCGCGGTCACCACGTCGATGGCGCCGTCGTCGTAGACCACCACGTCGTCGGCGCCGGCCTCGATGGCGATCTCGGTGATCTTCTCTTCGTTCGCGCCAGCGGCGAAGGACAGCACGCCCAGGTTCTTGAACATGAACGACACCGAGCCGTCGGTGCCCAGGTTGCCGCCGAACTTGCCGAACGCGTGGCGCACGTCGGCGACGGTACGGACCTTGTTGTCGGTGAGGCAGTCCACGATCACCGCGACGCCCCCGGGCGCGTAGCCCTCGTAGCGGATCTCCTCGTACTCCACGCCTTCCAGTTCGCCGGTGGCCTTCTTGATGGCGCGCTCGATCACGTCCTTGGACATGTTGACCGACAACGCCTTGTCGACCGCCGCGCGCAGGCGCGGGTTGCCGTTCGGATCGCCGCCGCCGCTGCGCGCGGCCACGCCGATCTCCCGGATGATCTTGGTGAAGATCTTGCCGCGTTGCGCGTCGACCGCGTTCTTGCGCGCCTCGATGGAGGGACCTCTGCCCATGGAACCGTCCAGCCTGAATCGTTCGAAGCGGGGAATTTTACTCGATCGGACCGGCGCTGCCGCGCGCGGGGAAACGCCCGTCGCGGAAGAACCCCACGGCCAACCGGGCCGCATCGGGCGAGAACAGCAGGCCGGTATGGCTGGTCGGGATCACGACGTGGTCGGCGAGTCCCGGCAGGCGGGTTTCCTCGACCGAGACCGTGCCGTCGTTGTCGCCGTCGAAGCGCCCGAAATAGCGCCCCAGCCCCAGAGGCGTGCTGCCCGCGACCACGCCGACGTCGGCCTGGCCGCGCCACGGCTGGCATCCGCTGCGAAGCAGGCGGGCGCTGCGGCCGAGATAGGGCCGGCTCCAGGCCTGTTGTGCCAGCGTCTGCGCGGCGGCGCTTCCGCGCAGGGGCGAGCCAAGGCAGACCACGCGGCGGACCGGCAGGTCCGGTTCGAATTCGAGTGCGCTCAGCGTCACCAGGCCGCCGAGACTGTGGGCGAGCACGTGGCCGGGGCGATCGCGCAGCCGTTTGGCGAGGATCGGCAGCGCGGCCCCGGGCCCGCCGGCGATGGTCGGGTAGCCGAACAGTTCCGTCGCGAACCCCGCCTCGCGCAGGCGCCCGGCCAGCCAGAGCATCGACAGCTTCGGCATCCACAGGCCGTGGATAAGAAGGACCCGGGCGTCGGCGCGTTCGGTCATGGAGACGTGGGTGTGGGCGTCGCGCCGGAAATCAAACCGTAGCCGTCCCGCTGCCGCCCGGCGTTCCGACGCGGGACAGCCGCCGCTACGCCTTCCTTCGCAGGATGAACTCATGGTCGCGCGTGTTGCCGACCACGAAGTCGTAATCCCCCACGCGTTCGAACCCGTGCCGCGCGTAGAACCGCTGCGCGCCGTGGTTCTCGCTCCACACGCCGATCCACAGCGTGCGCGGCCCCTCGCGCAGCAGCCAGTCCATCGCCGCGTCGAACAGGCGCGAGCCCCGCCCGCCGCCCTGGTGTTCCTGCAGGACGTACAGGCGCTTGAGTTCGCCGTCGCCCGGCGCGATGTCCGCGTGCGGGAGCGTGCACGCGCCGGCTGTGGCATAGCCGATGGCGACGCCGTCCAGCTCCAGCAGCCACGTCGCGTACGCCGGATCGGAAAGCAACGAGGCCCACGCCGTCGCGGCGTAGGCCTCGTCGAGGAAGTGCGACAGATCCTCCGGCGGATACAGGTGGCCGAAGGTCTGGGTGAAGCACGCAGACGACAGCGCCGACAGCGCCTGGGCGTCGGTTGCGGTGGCGCGGCGCAGCTCCATCGTTACTGGTCGTCCTCTTCTTCCTCGTCGGACTCCTCGTCCTCGTCTTCCTCGTCTTCCTCGGCGTCTTCGTCTTCCTCGTACTCGTCGCCGAAATCCTCACCGTCCCAGCGGAACTGGTCGTCCGGAACGAACGCCAGCGACACGACGCCGGCGCCGACGCGCGTGCGCACCAGCCAGCCGCCGAACACCTGCGCGCGCTCGGTCACCAGACCCGCGCCTGCCGCCGAACCGGCTTCGCCGAGGGCTTCCCACTCAAGATCAAACGGAACTTCGCTCATCGTTACTTCCCTTCCTTCTTTTCACGAATCTGGATGTGCACTTCCGCCAGCTGCGCGTCCGGCACCGGCGACGGCGCACCGGTCATCAGGCACTGCGCGGTGGTGGTCTTGGGGAACGCGATCACGTCGCGGATCGACTCGGTGCCGGCCATGAGCGCGGCGATGCGGTCGATGCCGAACGCGATGCCGCCGTGCGGCGGCGCGCCGAACTTCAGCGCGTCCAGCAGGAAGCCGAACTTGCCCTCGGCCTCTTCGGCGCCGATGCCCAGCAGTTCGAACACCGCGCTCTGCATCTGCGGGCGGTGGATACGGATCGAACCGCCGCCGATCTCGTTACCGTTGAGCACCATGTCGTAACCGCGCGACACGGCGGTCTTCGCGTTCGCGCGCAGGTCGTCGATCGAATCGACCGCCGGCGCGGTGAACGGATGGTGGAGCGCAACGTAGCGGTTCTCTTCGTCGTCCCACTCGAACATCGGGAAGTCGGTGACCCACAGCGGCGCCCAGCCTTCGGCGACGAGGCCGAGGTCCTTGCCGAGCTTGAGCCGCAGCGCGCCCATGAAGTCCGACGCCGACTTGTACGTCGCCGCGCCGAAGAAGATCGCGTCGCCCGTCGCCGCGCCGGTGGCCTGCACGATGGCGGCGAGCGTGGCGTCGTCGAGGAACTTCGCGATGGGCGAGTTGATGCCTTCGCGGCCCTTCGACGCGTCTTCCACCTTCATCCACGCCAGCCCCTTGGCGCCGTACTTGCCGGCGTAGGCGGCGTAGTCGTCGATCTGCTTGCGGCTCAGCGTGGCGGCGCCCGGCACGCGCAGCGCGATCACGCGGCCGTCCTCATGGCTCGCCCAGTCGGTGAAGACCTTGAACTCGCACGACTTCACCAGCTCGGCCACGTCGGTCAATTCCAGCGCGATGCGCAGATCCGGCTTGTCCGAACCGTAGCGGCGCATCGCCTCGGCGTAGGTCATGCGCGGGAACTGCGCCGCGAGTTCGACGTTCATCACCTCGCGGAACACGACGCGGATCATCTCCTCCACCATGTCCTGCACGTCGCGCTCGGACACCCACGCGAATTCCATGTCGAGCTGGGTGAATTCCAGCTGGCGGTCGGCACGCAGCGCTTCGTCGCGGAAGCAGCGGGCGATCTGATAGTAGCGGTCGAAACCGGCCATCATCAGGATCTGCTTGAACAGCTGCGGCGACTGCGGCAGCGCGTAGAACTCGCCCGGGTGCATGCGCGCCGGCACGAGGAAGTCGCGCGCGCCTTCCGGCGTGGCCTTGGTCAGGATCGGCGTTTCGATGTCCTGGAAACCGCGCTCGTCGAGGTAGCGGCGCAGCGCCTGCACCAGCTTGATGCGCGTGCGCATCATCTTCTGCATCTCGGGACGGCGCAGGTCGAGATAGCGGTACTTCAGGCGGATGTCCTCGCCCGCGTTCTCGTGCGCGTGGAACGGCAGCGGCTCGGCCTTGTTCAGCACTTCGATCCGGGTCGCGACGACTTCGACCTGGCCGGTTCTGATCTTGTTGTTCACCGATTCGCGCTTGCGCACGACGCCGGTGACGCGCAGGCAGTCCTCGTAACCGACGTTCGCGGCGGTGGCGATGACGGCCGCGTTGGCCTCGCCCGCACCCAGCGCCGCGTCCGTGGTCGGCTCGGCCACGATCTGCACGATGCCCTCGTGGTCGCGCAGGTCGATGAAGCACAGGCCGCCAAGGTTACGGGCGACATCGGCCCAGCCGCACAAGGTGACGGTCTGGCCGATCAGGGCCTCATCGACGAGGCCGCAGAAATGGGTACGCATGGGGGCTCCAGGTTTCGCGATCCGGCCGCGTGGCCGGAGAACTGCGCATTTTAGCGGCAGCGGCGCACCTTGGAGCGAGGCCGGCGATGGCGCGGCCTCCGCGACCTCAGCTGGCGGGCTTCGAGGCGGGGGCGTCCGCCTTCTTCTCCGCCGGCTTGTTCTCGGCGGGCTTGGCCTCGGACTTGGAGGCCGAGCCGGCATCGCCGGCCAGGTTGCGCTTCTTGTCGCCGTCCTTCTTGAAGTCGGTCTCGTACCAGCCGCCACCGGCGAGGCGGAACTGCGGCGCGGTCAGCTGCCGGCGCACCTGGGGCTCGCCACAGGACGGGCATTCGACGGGGTCGGCGTCGGACATCTTCTGCAGGCGGTCGAAGGAGTGGCCGCAGGCGGCGCATTCGAAGGCATAGATCGGCATGGCACGACGGGCGTTGCGAGGTCAGGCGGGCATTCTGGCGGCGAATGCGCAGGTTTCAAGGCTTTGGGGCGCTTGAGGGGCCTTCGGGGGGTGAAAACGGCCGGGCGTGACGACCCCCGGGTGCGCTTCGCTTACCCGGGCTACAAGGGCCGGCTCACGAAAATTGGGCGGCGATGCGCTCTGGGCGTAGCCCTAGACTGGCCCACCCCATCCAAGGAACACGGAATGTCCCCGCTGCGCATCTACCGGATCGACGCCTTCACCACCGTCCGCGGCGAGGGCAATCCCGCCGGCGTGGTCACCGACGCGCGCGGGTTGAGCGCGGCCCAGATGCAGGCGATCGCCGCCGAACTCGGGCATTCGGAAACCGCCTTCGTCCTGCCGCCGCGCGGCGACGACCACGACGTGCACGTGCGGTTCTTCTCGCCGACCACCGAAGTGCCCGTCTGCGGCCATGCCACGGTCGGCGCGCACTTCGCGCTGGCGCTGGAAGGCGGCGCGCGCGGCATGCGGCGCCAGCTCACCGGCGCGGGCGTGCAGCAGGTCGAAACGCGCGAGGACGCCGATGGCATCGTCGTGCGCATCCGGCAGAACGCGCCGACCTTCGACGCCCCGCTGGGCGACGAACTCGTGCGCGAACTCGCCGACGCGCTCGGCCTCGCCTTCGACGAACTGGATCCGCGCGGGCCGGTGCAGTTCGTCAGCACCGGGCACGGCAAGCTGATGGTGCCGATCCGCAGCCGCGAGCGCCTGCTCGCGCTGCGCCCCGACATGACGCGACTGGCCGCGCTCGGCGAACGCAGCGGTGGCCGGGGCTATTTCGTGTTCACGCTCGATGCGCAGGCCGGCGACGACGCACTGACGCATGGCCGCATGTTCGCGCCGGGCATCGGCATCGAGGAAGACCCGGTGACCGGCAACGCGAACGGCCCGATGGGCGCGTGGCTGGTGAAGCATGGCCTGCTGGCGGCGCGCGATGCTGAAGCGCGCTTCCGCGCCCGGCAACGCAACGGCGCGGGGCGCGGCGGGTTCGTCGACGTCGCGGTAACCGTGGAGGATGGCGAGCCGACCGCGGTGGCGATCGAGGGGCGCGCGGTGCTGGGGGAGAGGGTCGAGCGCTGATGGGGAACGCGATCCGCCCAGAAGGCGCGTCAATCGCGAGACAACGTCATCCCGGCGGAGGCCGGGACCCAGGCCGTCACGCCGGCCGCAGCCGATGCGTTGCAACCGATACACCGTCATTCCAGCGAAAGCTGGAACCCAATTTGATCTTGCCGGGGTGGCCCCATCCAGCGTGACGCGCCGGACGGATGGATTCCCGCCTTCGCGGGAATGACAGCTGAGAAGGCCGCTAGCGACGGCTACAAGAAGTTACGCGTCGTAAAACCCCAGCAACGCCTCTTCCGCCGCGGCCAGTTCGGCCGCCACCTGGTCGCGCTGCTTCGCCAATGCAGCCGCGTCGGTGCCGCCACCGGCGTAGCGATCCGGATCGGCGAGGTCCAGGTCCAGCGTATGCAGCTTCGATTCCAGCTCCGCCACGCGCGCCTCGGCCTGGGCGAGCTTGTGCGCGTTCACCTTCGGGCCCTTCGACGCGGTCTTCGGTGCGGGCGCGGCGGCGATCGGCGCCTTGGGCTTTTCCGCAGCGGAATCGCGCGTGCGCAGCCACACGGCGTAGGCGTCGAGGTCGCCGTCGAACGGCTGCGCGACGCCGTCGGCCACGCGCCAGAACGTCTCGCACACCAGACCGATGAGGTGACGATCGTGCGACACCAGCACGATCGCGCCGTCGAAACCCGCCAGCGCTTCAGCCAGCGCTTCGCGCATGTCGAGGTCGAGATGGTTGGTCGGTTCGTCCAGCAGCAGCACGTTCGGCCGGCGCCACGCGATCAGCGCCAACGCCAGTCGCGCGCGCTCGCCGCCGGAGAATCCATCGACCGATTCGAACGCGCGATCGCCCGGGAAATTCCACTTGCCCAGGAAGTCGCGCAGCTGCTGCGTCGACACGCCCGGCGCGATCTCGCCGAGGTGATCGATCGGGCTGGTGCCCTCGCGCAGCGATTCCACCGTGTGCTGCGCGAAGTAACCGATGCGCAGGTCCGGATGGCCGCCGCGCTCGCCCGACAGCAGCGGGATCTCGCCGACCAGCGACTTCACCAGCGTCGACTTGCCCGCGCCGTTCGGGCCCAGCAGCGCGACGCGGTCGCCGGCTTCGAGCACGAAACGGATGTTGTCGAGCACGACGTGGTTGCCGTACCCGCAATCGGCATCGGAAATGCGCAGCAATGCGTGCGGGAGCTTCGCCGGTGCCGGAAACTCGATGCGCAACGCGCGCTCCACGCGCACCGCTTCGGTGTTCTGCATCTTCGCCAGGCGCTTGACGCGCGACTGCGCCTGCTTGGCCTTCGCCGCGCTCGCGCTGAAGCGGTCGATGAAGCTCTGCAGGTGCGCGCGTTCGGCCTGCACCTTCTCGTGCGTGATCTGCTGCAGGCGCAGGTGTTCGGCGCGCTGGCGTTCGAACGCGGTGTAGTCGCCGGTGTAGAGCTTGCCCTTGCCGTCGTGCAGGTGGAGCGTGTGCGTGGTGACCTCGTCGAGGAACTCGCGATCGTGCGAGATCAGCAGCAGCGTGCCGGGATATTTCAGCAGCCACTGCTCCAGCCACAGCACCGCGTCGAGATCGAGGTGGTTGGTCGGTTCGTCGAGCAGCAGCAGGTCCGACGGCGTCATCAGCGCGCGCGCGAGGTTCAGGCGCACGCGCCAGCCGCCGGAGAACTCCTTCACCGCGCGCTCGTGCGTGTCGGGCGTGAAGCCCAGCCCGTGCAGCAGCTTGCCGGCGCGCGCGGTGGCGTCGTAGCCGCCGAGCTCTTCCAGCTTGTGATGCGCCTCGGCGACCGCTTCCCAGTCCTCGCGCGCCATCGCGTCGCGCTCCATCGCGATGGCCGCGTAGACGGCCGAATCGCCGGACAGCACGAAATCCAGCGCCGGATCGTCCAGCGCCGGCGTTTCCTGCGCGACGCTGGCGATGCGCACGCGCGCGGGGATGTCGATGTCGCCCTGGTCGGCCTCGACCTCGCCCTGCAGCGCGGCGAACAGCGACGACTTGCCGGTGCCGTTGCGGCCGATCACGCCCACGCGCCAGCCGGCGTGCATGGACAGGTCGACGTTGGACAGCAGCAGGCGCTCGCCCCGGCGAAGGGCGAAATTGCGGAAGGAAATCACGGGCGGGCTGACGCGGGATCGGATGCAATCCGGGCCGCGTAGTCTAAAGGCTCGGCCCGCTGCCCGTGCGCCGCCCTGCCCCGACGACCCACGATTGACGCGTCTTGACGCAATCTGCTGGCTCGGTGACGGCGTGCGGAATCGCGGGTTGCATCGACCCGGTCCCACCTACATCCTGAACGGGATCCCTCATCGGAGAGCCGATGCACCACACGTCCCTCATTGCGATCCTCGTGGCCGGCTTCGTGCTGGCGTTCGTTTTCGGCGCGGTGGCGCAGAAACTGCGCCTGTCGCCGCTGGTCGGTTACCTGCTCGCCGGTGTCGTCGCCGGCCCGTTCACGCCCGGCTTCGTCGGCGACCAGACGCTGGCGCCGCAGCTGGCCGAGATCGGCGTGATCCTGCTGATGTTCGGCGTGGGGCTGCATTTCTCGCTGCGCGACCTGCTCGACGTGAAGGCGATCGCGCTGCCCGGCGCGCTGGCGCAGATCGCGCTGGCCACGGGCCTGGGCTGGGGCATGGCCCTGCTGCTGGGCTGGTCGCACGGCGCGGGACTGGTGTTCGGCCTGTCGCTGTCGGTCGCAAGCACCGTGGTGCTGCTGCGTGCGCTGGAAGAACGACGCCTGGTCGAAACCAGCCGCGGCCGCATCGCGGTGGGCTGGCTGATCGTCGAGGACCTGGCGATGGTGCTGGCGCTGGTGCTGCTTCCCGCGCTCGCGGGCCTGCTCAAGGGCGGCGCGGAAACCAGCGCCGCCGACGTGTGGGAAGCGCTGTTCAAGACGCTCGCCAAAGTCGGCGGCTTCATCGCGGTGATGCTCATCGTCGGCCGGCGCGTGATTCCGTGGGTGCTCGAACGCGTCGCCGGCACCGGCTCGCGCGAGCTGTTCACGCTGTGCGTGCTCGCCATCGCGCTCGGCGTAGCGTTCGGCTCGGCCGGCTTGTTTGGCGTGTCCTTCGCGCTGGGCGCGTTCTTCGCCGGCATGGTGCTCAACGAATCCGAATTCAGCCACCAGGCCGCCAACGAAACGCTGCCGCTGCGCGATGCATTCGCAGTGCTGTTCTTCGTGTCGGTCGGCATGCTGTTCGACCCGATGATCCTGATCGACCGGCCGCTGCAGGTGCTGGCGACGTTCCTGATCATCGTCGTCGGCAAGTCCATCGCGGCGTATGCGATCGTCCGCGCCTTCGGCAAGCCCAATGGCACCGCGCTGCTGATTTCCACCAGCCTGGCGCAGATCGGCGAGTTCTCCTTCATCCTCGCGGGCCTCGGCCTGCAGCTGGAAGTGCTGCCGAAGGAGGGCCAGGACCTCATCCTCGCCGGCGCGCTGCTGTCGATCATCGTCAACCCGATCCTGTTCACCTGGCTCGACCGCCGCGAAGCACGCGAGGAAGCGTTGCGCGAGGCCGTGGTCGAGGAGCATGTCTATCCGCCGATCCCGCCCGATCTGCACGACCACGTGATCCAGATCGGCTACGGCCGCGTCGGCAGCGAACTGGGGCGCCTGCTGACCGACCAGGGCGTCGGGCTCGTCGTCATCGACGGCGAGCAGGATCTTGTCGAACGCGCCCGCGCGGCCGGCATTCCCGCGATTCGCGGCAACGCGGCGAACGAACGCGTGCTGCGCGAGGCCGCGCCCGAACGCGCGCATACGGTGATGGTCGCGATTCCCAACGCGCTGGAAGCGGGCGAGATCATCGCGCGACTTCGGGAGATCAATCCGGCGCTGACCATCGTCGCGCGCGCGCACAGCGATGCGGAAGTGAAACACCTGCTCCAGCACGGCGCCGACGGCGCGGTGATGGCCGAACGCGAGCTCGCGCACAGCCTGGCCGAGATGGTGATGGCCACTCCGCTCTATCGCGGCTCGCGCCACCTGCCGCCGGCCACGGCCTGAGGAATTCCACATGAGTGAAGAAACCGCACCGCTGTTGTCGCCCGTCGACGCCCGCATCCTCGCATCGCTGTTCGAGAAGGAGGCGACGACGCCCGACGCGTATCCGCTCACGCTCAACGCGATCGTGCTCGCCTGCAACCAGAAGACCGCGCGCGAGCCGGTGATGGAGCTGGAACCGGGCGACGTCGCCAACGCGCTGCGCCGGCTGGAAACGCGCGCATTCGTGAAATCGCAGCACACCGCACGCGCGGAGCGCTACGCGCACCGGCTCGAAGCCGTGCTCAGCCTGACGAAACCGCAGACGGCGCTGCTCGCGTTGTTGATGCTGCGCGGCCCGCAGACCGCGCACGAACTGCTCTCGCGCACCGATCGCCTCGCGCGCTTCGAAGGCATCGAGGACGTGCAGCACGCGCTCGAACGCCTGTCGCGCCGCACGCCGGCACTCGTGGTCGCGTTGCCGAGGCAGTCTGGCCAGCGTGGCGAGCGTTACGCGCACTTGCTGTGCGGCGAGCCCGATGCGAGCGCGATGGCGGTGTCGGCTGCGAACGCCGGTGCGTCGTCGCCGATGTCCGAACGCGTCGCGGAACTGGAGCAACGCGTGGCCGAACTCGAAGCGCGGCTGGCCGCACTCGAAGGCGCACGCGCCGCGGGCTGAACTCAGGCGGGCGGAAACAGCGCCACGCCCACCAGCACCGCCGTTTCGACCAGTTCCACCAAAGCGCCGGCGGTGTCGCCGGTGATACCCCCGAGCCGGCGCATGCATGCGCGCCGCCATAGCAGGAAAACGATCGCCGCGATCGCCACCGCCACCGCGCCACGCGCACCGGCCCACGCACACGCGGCGACGCCGAGCGACAACGCGATCGTGCAGGCGATGCGCGATGCGCCCGCAATCTCGGTGCCAAGGCCGCCGGCGCGCACGTAAGGCGTGCCGACGAACGCCGTGGTCGCGGCCATCCTCGCCAGCAACGGCGGCAGCCACAGCCATCGCCACGCATCGGGACCGAGGCTCGCCAGCGCGGCGAACTTCGCCAGCAACACCAGCACGAGCGCGGTGACGCCGGCCGGCCCGCAGCGCGGATCCTTCATGATGTCCAGCGTGCGCGTGCGGCGTTCGTCCCAGCTGCCGCCCATGCCACCGACCCACGCATCGGCGCTGTCGGCGAGACCGTCCAGGTGCAGCGCGCCGGTAATCGACACCCACGCGACCAGCGGCATCGCCGCAACGAGCAACGGCTTGTCGCCCGGTGCGAGCCACAGCAACGCGCACAACATCGCACCGATCAACGCGCCGACCAACGGATACCACGCAAGCGATTGCGATCGCGCCCGCGCGTCGGCATACACGCACGACGGCACCGGAATGCGCGTGAGGAAACCGACCGCCACGAGCAGGCCGCGCATCACGCGGCCGGCCAGCGGATGCGATGCAGCGACGCGTGCGGCACGTCGATGCCGGCCATATCGCCGAAGCCGCGCGCCTCGGCGATGCAGCGCAGCAGCCGGATCGCGCCGCCGTGCGTGACCACCAGGACGCGGCCGCGTCCCGCACTGGCCGCGACATCGTCCATCGCCGCGCAAAGGCGCGCGCGGAACTGCGCGAACGTCTCGCCGCCCGGCGGTGGATGCGCCACCGGGTCCGCCCAGAACCGGCCGAGCGCCTCGCCCTGTTCTTCCGCCAGCGTTTCGATCGGCACGCCTTGCCAATGGCCGAAGTGGTACTCGGCCAGGCGCGCGTCCAGATGCAGCGGTACGCCTCGCGTACTCGCCAACTCATGCGCGAATCGCGCGCAACGCTGCAACGTCGAGGACACGATCATCGACCATTCCTGCCCGACCACCGCGCCACGAAGCTGCGACCAGCCCAGCTCGCTGAGTGCATCGTCGAGTTGCCCGCGGTAGCTGCGCTGACCGGTGTCGCCATGTCGCAGCAGATCGATCGTCGCCGTCGTCATGCGCGCGTAACGCCGGCCTGTTCGAACGTCGCCATCTCCCGATGCAGCGCGCATGCCAGCCGCAGCAGCGGAACAGCGACGGCGGCGCCGCTTGCTTCGCCCAGGCGCATGCGCAGGTCCAGCAATGGCTGCGCCTGCAATGCATCGAGCACGCGCGCATGCCCGCGCTCGTTCGAGCGGTGCGCGAAGCACAGCCATTCGCGCGCGCTGGCGTTCAATCGCACCGCGGCGAGCGCGGCGACGGTGGTGATGAAACCATCCACCAGCACGGGCATCCGCGATTGCGCGGCGGCGATGTATGCGCCGGTCAGCGCGGCGATCTCGAAACCGCCGAGGCGCCGCAGGCGTTCGAGCGGATCGCGCGCGTCGGCGTGACGATCGAGCGCGCGCTGCACGACGTCCCGCTTGCGCGCCATGCCGGCCGAATCCAGGCCGGTTCCCGCACCGACCAGCGCGTCGGGCGACTCGTCCAGCAACGCGCACGCCAGCGCCGTTGCGGACGTCGTATTGCCGATGCCCATCTCGCCGCCGATGAACAGGTCCGCATCGTGATCGAGCGCGAGCGCCGCGCGATCGGCACCGGCTTGCATCGCGGTGCGCAGTTGTACCGGCGTCATCGCCGCGGCATCGCAGAAGTTCGCCGTGGCCGGCGCGATCGTCGCGCGGTGCACGCCCGGTACCTCGCCGGGATCGTTCACCGTGCCCAGGTTCACCACGTCGAGCCGCGCGCCAAGCTGCCGCGCGAGTACCGCGATCGCGGCGCCGCCGGTCGCGAAGTTGCGCACCATCTCGCCGGTCACCGCCTGCGGAAACGCCGACACGCCTTCCGCCGCCACGCCATGGTCGGCGGCGAACACGCTGATCCACACGCGTTCGATTCCCGGACGATCCGTGCCCTGCCGCGCCGCGCACCACACGGCGAGATCCTCCAATGCGCCCAGCGAACCGGGCGGTTTCGTCAGCATGCCCTGCCGCGCGAGCGCGATCCGCTCGACGTCGATATCCGGCGCGTCGCACGGCCTGCACCACCATGCCTCGTTCATCCGTACGTCCCCTTCAGTGCGAGCGGCAGCCCCGCCGCGACGAACAGCACGCGATCGCAGCGGCGTGCGAGCTCCTGGTGCAGGCGCCCCGCCTCGTCGACGAAGCGCCGCGTGAGCGCGCCCATCGGCACCACGCCCAACCCGGTCTCGTTGCTTACGATGAGGATCTGACCCGGCAAGGTCGGCAGCACGTCGAGCAGCGCGCCGCGTTCGCGTTCGAAGCGCGGCGCATCCTGCTCCGCCAGCAGGTTGGCGAGCCACAACGTCAGGCAATCCACGAGCACGCAGCGATCATGTCGCGCGCGGTCGCGCAGGGCGGTAGCGAGCGCCAGGTGTTCTTCGACGGACTCCCAGTGCGAGGGGCGCCGTTCACGATGATGCGCGATGCGTTCGTGCATCTCGGCATCGCCCGCGCGCGCGGTGGCGATGTAGACGACATCGCGACCGGACTCGATCGCGATGCGCTCGGCCAGCGCGCTCTTTCCCGAACGCGCACCGCCAAGGATCAAGGTTCGCATGCAGCCTCCTGCCCGAGGAGCCGGAGCACGGCATCGGTGTCGAGGTGCGCTTCGATCGCGTCCGCCAGGCGCTCCAGCGAGGCCTCGCGCAACGCATGGATGTCGAGTCGCTGCGCTTCATGCAGGCCGGCCCACCGCAACAGCGCGGCCAGCGCATCGGGATGGTCGAACACGCCGTGCACGTAGGTGCCGATGATGCTTCCATCCTCCGACATCGCGCCGTCTGCGCGCCCCTCGTCGAGCGTGCACGCGGGACGCGACAACGCCGGCCCTTCGCTCGTTCCGCAGTGGATCTCGTATCCGCGCAGCGCCGCGTTGTCGAACGCAAGACGGCCGGTGACGTTGCGCAAGTGCTTGTGCGACGCGAGCGTGGTTTCAAGCTCCAGCCAGCCCAGGCCCTCGCTGGACCCCGCATCGCCCTCGATGCCGTGGGGATCGTGCACGGCACGCCCGAGCATCTGCAGCCCGCCGCAGATGCCGAGCACCTTGCCGCCGTAGCGCAGGTGGCGCGCGATGGCGTCCGCCCATCCGTTCGCGCGCAGCCACGCCAGATCGGCGCGCGTGGACTTGCTGCCCGGCAGCACGATGAGATCGCACGGCGGCGGCGTTTGTCCTGCGCCGACGAATCGCAGGTCCACCTGCGGATGCGCGCGCAATGCATCGAAATCGGTGTGATTGCTGATGCGCGGCAGCACCGGCACGACGACGCGCAACTGCGCGCCGGGCGTCTCGCGCGGCATCGGCACCGCGTCTTCGGCCTCGATGTGCAGCCCGTGCAGGTACGGCAGCACGCCGAGCACGGGCTTTCCGGTCTCGCGCGTGAGCCATTCGAGCCCGGGCTCCAGCAGCGCGATGTCGCCGCGAAAGCGGTTGATGACAATGCCCTGCACGCGGGCGCGCTCGCTTTCGCTGAGCAACGCGAGCGTTCCCACGAGGTGCGCGAACACGCCGCCGCGGTCGATGTCGGCGATCAGGATCACCGGGCAATCCACCGCTTCGGCGTAGCCCATGTTGGCGATGTCGTTCGCGCGCAGGTTGATTTCCGCCGGACTGCCCGCGCCTTCGACGATCACCGCATCGAAACGCTCGCACAGTCGCGCGTGCGAGGCGAGCACCGCTTCGCGCGCGATGCGCTTGTAATCGTGATAGCCGCGCGCATCCAGATTCGCCGCGACGCGGCCGTGCACGATGACCTGCGCACCGGTGTCGCTGTTGGGCTTGAGCAGCACCGGATTGAACTCCGTGTGCGGCGCGAGGCCGCACGCCTGGGCCTGCACCGCCTGCGCGCGGCCGATCTCGCCGCCGTCCTCGGTCACCGCCGAGTTGAGCGCCATGTTCTGCGGCTTGAACGGCGCCACGCGCACACCGCGCCGATGCAGCCATCGACACAGCGCCGCGACGAGCGTGCTCTTGCCGGCATCGGACGTACATCCCTGCACCATCAGCACGTGCGCGCTCATGCGTCGATCTCCGTCAATGCTGCGCGGACGCCCTCGTGCAGTCGCTCGAACGCGAGGCCGTCCGGCGGCAAGCCGAAACGGATGCTCGCGGGCTCGTCGAACCGGCGCGTCAGGATGCCGCGCCGCGCAATCGCTTCGTGCATCGCGGCCGCGCGCGGATCGCGCTTCCACTGGAAGAACGCGCAACCGGCGTCCGGCGCGAATCCGGCGGCGGCCAGCGTTTCGCGCAGGCGCGCGCCGAACGCGGCCAGTCGTTCACGCTGCATGGCATGCCACTCGCGATCTTGCAGCGCGCAGCGCACCACGTAGCGGCTGGGACCGGTGAGCGTCCACGGCCCCAGCATGTCGCGCAGCGATGCAAGCCGCGCCGCACTCGCGCAGACGAAGCCTGCCCTCGCTCCGGCAAGGCCGAAGAACTTGCCGACCGACCGCAGCACGATGAGCCCGTCGCGATCGCCTGCATCGCACAGGCTCGCCTCGGGCGTCGCATCCATGAAGGCTTCGTCGACGACGAGCCACCCGCCTCGCTGCGCGAGCGTTGCATGCAGTTCGAGCAGTCGCTCGCGATCGAAGCGTTCACCGCCCGGGTTGTTCGGGTGGATCAACACGATGACGTCGAAGCGCCCGTGTTGTGCCAGCAACATATCGGCGGGAAGCGTTTCGACCGCATGCCCGGCAGCGCGCCACGCATGCGCGTGCTCCGCGTACCCGGGGGCGATCACGCCGACGCGCGAATGCGGGCGCAGACGCGGAAGGGCCTGGATCGCGGCCTGCGAGCCGGCGACCGCGAGCAGCGAAGGCGCGCCGTAATAATCGCGCGCAGCCGCTTCCAGCCCGTCATTGTCCTCCGGCAGGCGGTGCCATGCGGACGCCGGGATGGGCGGCACCGGCCACGCGAACGGGCTGATCCCGGTCGACAGGTCGAGCCAGCGCTCTGGCGCGATGCCGTAGGTGCGCGCGGCGCGCAGCAATCGGCCGCCGTGTTCAAGCATGCAGACCTCCAGGCACTATCGCGATGAACGCCACCGCGAGCCACAACCAGACGCCGCGACGGACCAGGCGCAACGCGGCCGATATCGAATCGGCGTCCGGCGCCTCACCTTCGCCGAGCAGCGGGCGCGCTTCCCACACACCGTGATACGGCGCCGCGCCGCCGAGGCGCACGCGCAGCGCACCGGCGCCGGCGGCCATCACCGGCCCCGCATTCGGGCTGTCCCATTGCGGCGCCTGCGTACGCCAGCAGTGCAGCGCCGTTCGTGCATGGCCGAGTAGTGCGTACGTCAGCGCGGTCAGGCGCGCGGGGACGATATTCAGCACATCGTCGATGCGCGCCGCCGCCCAGCCGAAGCGCAGCAGGCGCGGCGTCCGGTAGCCCCACATCGCGTCCAGCGTGTTGGCGAGGCGATACAGCACGGCGCCGGGCGCACCAAGCAACGCGAACCAGAACAGCGCCCCGAACACCGCGTCGCTGCCGTTTTCGAGCACCGATTCCGTCGCCGCGGCGGCGACCTGCGAGGTGTCGAGCGCGCCGGTGTCGCGGCTCACCATGCGACCCACCGCCGCGCGTGCGGCGTCGAGGTCGTCCGCACGCAGTGCGATTTCCACCGCGCGGGCGTGCTCGGCCAGGCTGCGATGCCCGATCGCCAGGTACAGCACCAACGCCGCGAGGATCGACGACGCCCACGGCCATCGCCCCACGAGATGCGACACCCCTGCGACGGCAAGCACCAGCGGCGCGACGGCGAGCATCCACGCGAACACGCCGGCCGCGCGACGGTCGCGGTGCCATCGCCGTTCGATCCACGCTGCATACCGGCCGAACGCGACCAGCGGGTGCGCGCGCCGCGGCTCGCCCAGCATCGCGTCGAGCGCCACGGCGGCGAGCATGGCGAGTGCGACGTTCACGGCGCGAAGAGCCTCGTCGCTGCGTGCGGGTTGGACGGGAAATAGACGTGTACGAAGCTCGCCGTCATGCGCCCTTCGCGATACACCGCCTCGGCGCTCGGACCGTCGTTCGGATTCACGGCGACCGCGATCGGCACCGCGTCCACGCTCGCCTTCGCGTAATGGAACGTGTGGCCGCGCAGCGTGCCTTCCGGAAGCGCGACCGACTGCAGTCCAAGCGCCGCCATTCGCGACTGCATCGCCGCCGAGCCCCGCAGCAGCCCGGCCATCGGCGCACGCGCGCCGTCGCGATCGGCCAGCGAATCCAGCGCGAACAACAAGCCGCCGCATTCGGCGAGCAGCGGCTTGCCGGCGTCGCGATGCGCGCGCAATGCGATGTGCAGGTCGGTGCGCTGCGACAGTGCATGCAGATGCAATTCGGGATACCCGCCCGGAAGCCACACGGCGTCGCACTCGGGAAGCGGATCGCCCGCGAGCGGCGAGAAGTAGCGCAACTGCGCGCCGGCATCGCGGAGGAGATCCAGGTTGGCGGGATAGAGAAAGCAGAACGCCGCGTCGCGCGCGATCGCGATCCGCACGCCTTGCAGCAATCCACGCACGGACGGCGTATCCGACGCGACGAACGCCACGCGCGGCGGAAGCGCGGTCGAGGCGTGCTGCTGCCATGCATCCGCGAGCGCATCCACGCGCGCATCGAGATCGTGCAACTCGCCGGCGGACACCAGGCCGAGATGACGTTCCGGCAACGCCAGCGCTGCATTGCGCGGCAACGCACCGACCCAGTGCAGCTCTGGCGGCACGCTCTCGCGCAGCAGTCGCGCATGGTGCGCGCTTCCGATGCGGTTCGCGGCGACGCCGTGCACGACGAGGCCGGCGCGATAGCGCGCAAGCCCGGTCGCCAGCGCGCCGAAGGTCTGTGCCATCGCCGAGCCGTCGATCACCGCGAGCACCGGCAGGCCGAACGCCTGCGCCAGGTCCGCACTCGAAGGCGAGCCATCGAACAGGCCCATCACGCCTTCCACGAGGATGAGATCGGCGTCGCGCGCGGCGGCGTTCAATCGCGCGCGCACGTCGGCTTCGCCGTTCATCCACAGGTCGAGCTGGTAAGCCGGCGCGCCACTCGCGCGTTCGAGCACCGTCGGATCGAGGAAATCCGGCCCGGTCTTGAACACACGCACGCGGCGCCCCTGGCGCGCATGCCATCGGGCGAGCGCGGCGGTGACGCTGGTCTTGCCCTGCCCGGACGCGGGCGCGGAAACCAGCAGCGCGGGGCAATGGCGAAGGTCCATGGTCACAGCTCGATGCCGTGCTGCGCCTTGATGCCGGCCTTGAACGCGTGCTTCACCACGCGCATCTCGGTGACGGTGTCGGCGGCGTCGACCAGCGCGTCGGGCGCGCCGCGACCGGTGATCACGACGTGCTGCTTAGGCGGCCGCGCCGCCAGCGCGGCGAGCACGTCCTCCAGCGCGATGTAGTCCTTCGTCAACGCGATGTTGAGTTCATCCAGCAGCACGAAGTCGTACGCGGGATCGGCCAACATGCGCGCGGCCACATCCCACGCCGCAGCGGCCGCGGTGACGTCGCGAGGGCGATCCTGCGTCTCCCACGTGTAGCCCTCGCCCATCACGCGGTAAGCGACGAGATCGTCGAAACGACGGAAGAACGCTTCCTCGCCCGTGGTGAAACTTCCCTTGATAAACTGCACCACGCCGCAGCGGAAGCCATGCCCGAGCGATCGCGCGAGCATGCCGAAGCCGGACGAGCTCTTGCCCTTGCCGTTGCCCGTGTTCACCACGACGACGCCGCGGTCGATCGTCGCGCGTGCGATGCGTCGATCGATCAGTTCCTTCTTGCGCTGCGCGCGTTCGCGGTGATGTTCGTCGGGGGAAAGCCCGCGTCGTTCGGACCCGGCGCTCATGCGTGCGCGCTCCGTGCGTGCCGTCGCGCGAAGCCGAGCGTGATGGCGCGCAACGCGAACGCGAGGCCCACGTAACCGGCGAGCGTGCCGAGCGAGCGCGGGTAGTACTGCGGGATGCGTGCGAGGAAACCGGCCAGCGTCGCGTCGGGATAGCGGCCCGAAAAGAAATAGAAGCCGCCCTTCGAGATCAGGTACGCGACGCTCGCCGAAACCCCCAGCACCAGCGCCAGTCGCGGCACCGCGCTCCAGGCATCCCGATGGCCGCGCGCATACCACGTGCCGCCCAGCCACAGCGTCGCGTAGGCGAGCGCGACCGCCCAGTACGCGGGCGACAGGCACCAGTCGGTGATCGTGCCGGTGGCCAGGCTGGCGAAATCCAGCAGCGACGACAGCACGAAGAACGCCGGCAGCGCCCACATCGGCCGCAACAGTGCACCCGCAAGGAAGAACACCGCCCACGACGCGCTCGGCAGTGCGTTCACGCTGGCGAAGTGCTGACCGCGCGTGGCGATCATGAGCGCGGCGAGCGCGCCGGCGACGAGGATCTGCGTGCGCGTGGACGCGATCGGAAGCGCGCGTTCGGAAAGTGCGGGCATGGCGGACATGGCGTGGTCTCCGTTCATCGATTCGGGGAACTGCGGTCGGCGCGGATCGAAAGGGCCGACGCCGCGATCCAGTGCACCGCCAGCGCGACGAACACGTAGGCGATCGTCGTGCGGACGAACAGCGGTCCCCACTGCCACGCGCGCGCGAGGTATTGCGCGACGTTCGGGTCTTCGTAGCGGCCGCCGAGCCAATAGAACGCGCCGTTCGAAATGGCGAAGGACACCGTGGCGGCAACGAACGCCAGGCCGCAGGCCGTGATGATCGAGCGCCAGTGCGTGCCCATACGATCGGCGTAGAGGCGTCCGCCGTACCAGAGCACGCCGTACGCGGGCAGCAGGAACGAGTACGCCGGCGTCACGCAGAAATCGCTGACGCCGGCGCGTTCGATCGCGATCCGGTCGATCGCCACCGCAAGCACGACGAAAGCCGCGAACTGCCAGTGCCTGCGCAGGTACAGGCCGCCGAGGAAGAACAGCGACATCGACGCGTCCGGCAGGTGCAGCACGTCGCCGAAATGATGGAAGCGCGTGGCGACCATCAACGCCGCGAATGCGGCGAACAGGCCCAGGTTGGCGTTGCGTGGAAGGGATTTCATCGACGACCTCGCAGCAGTGATGCCCGTCAGCGCGCGGCGGGCTGGTAGCGCACCGTCACCAGCCACGTGCGTCCGGGCTGGTTGTAGAGCGCGGCGGTTTCGTAGCGTTTGTCGAACGCGTTGTTGAGCGAGGCCTGCACGCTCCACGCTTCGGTGAAGGCGAAGCCGGCGCGCAGATCCGTAAGGCCGTAGCCGGCCAGGCGCGTGGTGTTGGTGAGGTTGTCGTAGCGCTCGCCCGCGCCGGTGACGCTCGCGCCGACGCTGAAACGTCCGAAGCGGCGATCGGCATCGACGCGCCCCGACTGCTTCGCACGACGCGGCAGCACGTTGCCGTGGCTGGCGTTGTCGCCGTCGTTCACCGGGTCGAGCCAGGTCAGGCTCGCGCGCAGGTTCCAGTCCAGCCACGTCGTGCCGGCAACGGCTTCGACACCGCGAATCCGGGCGCGATCGATGTTGTTCGGTCCGCCCGTGTCGCCCAGCGACGAGTCGAACGCGATCAGGTCGTCGATCTTCGTTTCGAACGCGTTGAGCGACCACGTGCCCCAGCCGTGTTCGCCGCGCAGGCTCAGCTCGACGCTGCGCGAGGTTTCCGGCCCGAGCGCCGGATTGCCGTAGCCCGGGAAGTAGAGTTCGTTGAACGTCGGCGCCTTGAATGCGGTGCCGTAGCTCGCGCCGAGGCGCAGCGCGTCGGTGACGTCCCAACCCCACAGCACGCTGCCGGTGGTCTCGCCGCCGAACTGGCTGTCGTCGTCGCGACGCACGCTGGCCTGCACCGACTGCGCGCCGAACGCCTGCTGCCACTGGCCGAACACGCCGCGGTTGATGCGACGATCGCGCGCGTAATCGGTATTGCTTTGCACCTTGTCGCCGAGCCAGTCGAAACCGAGCGTGAGCAGGCCCGTCGCGATGCCGATATCGGCCTGCAACGAACCCAATTCGCGGCGCGTGTCGAACGTCGAGGAATACACGCCGTCGAGGAAGTTCTCGCTGAGGTCCGCGCTCGTGCCGAGGCCCGCCGTCAGTTTCACGCGCGCGCCTGGCACGTAGCGCACGCGGCCGCCGACGACCTGCTGCACCGTGTCGGCTTCGTTGTTGACGCTGCCGTCGTACTCGTTGCGACCTTCGGCGCGGAACGCGCGCAGATCGGCGTCCCACCGCTCGCTGAAGCGGTAGCCGCCCTGCACGGTCAGCGAGTCGTTTCGATAGCCGTCCTTGTCCGGATCGAAGTTGCGCGTGCCGCGATACGCGTTGATGCCGTCGGTGTTCTCATGCGCGGCGTTGACGACGTACCAGCCGCGCGAATCCGCGGCGCTGCCACTCACGCCCGCGGCGACGCGCTGCGTATTCTCGCTCCCGATGGCGGCGCTGGCGTTCGGCGAGAACGCGCCGGCCGGACGTCGCGTGAACACCTGGATCACACCGCCGATCGCCTCCGAACCGTAAAGGCTGGAGAACGGACCGCGCACGATTTCGACGCGCTCGATCTGTTCGACCGGAATGTCCTGCAGCGACGCACCACCGCTCGTCGCCGAACCGATCTTCACGCCATCGACCAGCACCAGCACGTGATCGGATTCCGTGCCGCGCAGGAACAGCGACGTGGACTTGCCGACGCCGCCGTTGTTGGCGATCGAGATGCCCGCGCGCCCGGTGAGGAGCGCCGGCAACGAGGCGGGCTGGAGGCGCTCGATTTCCGCGCGGTCGATCACGGTGATCGCGGCGAGCGCCTGGTCCTGCGTCTGCGCGGTGCGCGTGGCGGTAACGACGATCTGGTCCAGATCGGTGGCGGCGTCGTCGGCGAACGCCGGGGCCGCGGAAAACACGCAAGAAAACAGGGAAACCGCCAGCGCACGGCGGCGGAACAACCGGTGATGCGGATGCACGAACACACTCCTTGACCGCGCCTGCCCGCGCGGGAACGTTGGAAAGGACAGGCGGAAGGAGGGAGTGATGGCGGCGCACGAAAGGCCCTGCGCCGCATGACATCGCCCACCGCATGTCACGTCGCACCATGGCCGGTCTCCGGGCTCGCGAGTGAAGGCAGGAATTCCTGCGCTTCCGGTCCGCGCCTTCCCATGCGTGAGCACAGTGGCTGTGTGCGGAACCTTGTCTCGCCTACCGTTGCGGGGGCAGCTCCGGAATTGCCGCGCGTGACGAGCACGAAGGGCGCACCGGATTCCCGTTTCAACCACCGGACACGCCGGCGGTCACCTTGGGCGGGGGCATCTTAACAGCAGCGCGGCGAAGCGGAAGGGCGTCCGATCATGGCCATTGGCCATAAGCGCGACGGCCATGACCCGATCCAGGTCATGGCCGTCGCCATCCGCATGTGTTGAAGCGTTGCCGGCGAACCGGCACGCGGGTCGAGGCTTACGCCTTGCGGAACACCAGCTGCCCGCCCTGCGCTTCCACGTGCACCGTATCGCCGCTGGCGAATTCGCCGGCGAGGATCTTCGATGCGAGCGGGTTTTCCAGCTGTTGCTGGATCGCGCGCTTGAGCGGACGCGCGCCGTACACCGGATCGAAGCCGACGTTGCCCAGCAGTGCGAGCGCGTCATCCGACAGCACGAGTTTCAGCCCGCGCTCGGACAGGCGCTTCTCCAGCCCGTTGAGCTGGATGCGCGCGATCTGGCGGATCTGCTGCTTGTCCAGCGGATGGAACACGACGATGTCGTCGAGGCGATTGATGAACTCCGGACGGAAATGCGCCTGCACCACGCCCATCACCGCCGCCTTCATCTGCATGTACGCCTGCGGCGAATCGTCGCCGGACATCTCCTGGATCTGATGCGAGCCCAGGTTCGACGTCATCACGATGACGGTGTTGCGGAAGTCGACCGTGCGTCCCTGGCCGTCGGTGAGGCGTCCGTCGTCCAGCACCTGCAGCAGGATGTTGAACACGTCCGGATGCGCCTTTTCGACTTCGTCCAGCAGGATCACGCTGTACGGACGACGGCGCACGGCTTCCGTGAGGTAACCACCTTCCTCATAGCCGACGTAGCCCGGAGGCGCGCCGACGAGACGGCTCACCGAGTGCTTCTCCATGAACTCGCTCATGTCGATGCGCACCATCGCGTCGGACGAATCGAACAGGAATTCCGCGAGCGCCTTGCACAGCTCGGTCTTGCCCACGCCCGTGGGGCCGAGGAACAGGAACGAGCCCGACGGCCGGTTCGGATCGGACAGGCCCGCGCGCGAACGACGCACCGCATCGGACACGACCTTGATCGCCTCTTCCTGGCCGACCACGCGCGTGTGCAGCTGCTCTTCCATGCGAAGCAGCTTCTCGCGCTCGCCTTCAAGCATCTTGCTGACCGGAATGCCCGTCCAGCGCGCGACGACCTCGGCGATTTCCTCCGCCGTGACCTTGTCCTGGAGCAGCGTGAAGCCCCTGGTTTCGGCCTCCTGCGCGGCGCGCAACTGCTTGTCGAGTTCGGGCAGCGTGCCGTACTGGATCTCGCTCATCTTCGCGAAATCCTGCCGGCGTTGCGCGGATTCCAGCTCGAGCTTGGCCTGCTCGATCTGCTCCTTGATCTTCGTCGCGCCCTGCAACGTGGCCTTTTCGGCCTTCCACACTTCCTCCAGGTCGTTGAACTCGCGCTCCAGGCGCGCGATCTCTTCTTCCAGATCGGCCAGGCGCTGTTTCGACTCGGCGTCCTTCTCCTTCTTCAGCGCCTCGCGCTGGATCTTGAGCTGGATCAGCCGGCGCTCCTTGCGGTCGAGTTCCTCCGGCTTGGAGTCGATCTCCATGCGGATGCGCGAAGCGGCCTCGTCCATCAGGTCGATGGCCTTGTCGGGCAACTGGCGATCGCTGATGTAGCGGTTCGACAGCGTGGCGGCGGCGACGATGGCCGGATCGGTGATCTCCACGCCGTGGTGCACCGCGTACTTTTCCTTCAAACCGCGCAGGATCGCGATGGTGTCCTCCACGCTCGGCTCGCCGACGAACACCTTCTGGAAGCGGCGCTCCAGCGCGGCATCCTTCTCGATGTACTGGCGGTATTCGTCCAGCGTCGTCGCGCCGATGCAGTGCAATTCGCCGCGCGCGAGCGCCGGCTTGAGCATGTTGCCGGCGTCCATCGCGCCCTCGGCCTTGCCCGCGCCGACCATCGTGTGCAGTTCGTCGATGAACAGGATGATCTGGCCTTCGTTCTTCGCCAGGTCGTTGAGCACCGCCTTCAGGCGCTCCTCGAATTCGCCGCGGAATTTCGCGCCCGCGATCAGCGCGCCCATGTCGAGCAAGAGCACGCGCTTGCCGCGAAGGCCTTCGGGCACTTCGCCGTTGATGATGCGCTGCGCGAGGCCTTCGACGATCGCCGTCTTGCCCACGCCGGGTTCGCCGATCAGCACGGGGTTGTTCTTGGTGCGACGCTGCAGCACCTGCACGGTGCGGCGGATCTCTTCATCGCGACCGATGACCGGATCGAGCTTGCCGCTTTCGGCACGCGCGGTGAGGTCGATGGTGTATTTCTCCAGCGCCTGGCGCTGGTCTTCGGCGTTTTCAGACTGCACGCTTTCGCCTCCGCGGACCTTGGCGATGGCCGCTTCGAGTTTGTCCTTGTTCGCGCCGGCGGCCTTGAGGGCGCGCCCGACTTCGCCGTTGTCGTCCAGCGCGGCGAGCACGAACAGCTCGCTGGCGATGAAGGCATCACCGCGCTGCTGGGCGAGCTTGTCGGTGACGTTGAGCAGGCGCGCGAGGTCGTTGCCGACGCTGATCTGCCCGGCCTGTCCGGTGACTTTCGGCAGTTTTTCCAGCGCTTCGCCGAGGCGTTCGCGCAGCAGCGGCACGTTCACGCCCGCCTGCGCGAGCAGCGGACGCGTGCTGCCGCCGCTCTGGTCGAGCAGCGCCGACATCAGGTGCACGGGTTCGATGACACTGTGGTCGCGGCCGATCGCCAGCGACTGCGCGTCCTGCAGTGCCTGCTGGAAGCGCGAGGTGAGTTTGTCCATTCGCATGGCAAGGTTCCCTGATTCATGGTGGCGGCCACCGTGAAGTAGCCGCGAATGTGCACCAGATGCGGGCTCGCGTTGCCCGATTCAACATCCGGGCCCATCGATGACAGCCATTACGGCGCGTCCACTTCATGCTGACATGCCCGTGTTCACAATGCGTGCATGTCCACGCCGTCCCCCACCCTGCCCGCCCCGCCCGCGGTGTCGTCCGAATGGGCGCTATTCCTCGACGTCGACGGCACGCTGCTGGATTTCGCCGATGTTCCCGGCGACGTGCTGGTCGATCCGGGCCTGATCGACGTCCTCGCCGTGCTGCACGGCCGCCTCGACGGCGCGCTCGCGCTGGTGAGCGGTCGGCGGCTCGCGCAGCTGGACGCGCTGTTCGCGCCGCTGAAGCTGCCCGCCGTCGGCCTGCACGGGCTGGAGCGACGCGAGGACGGACACCAGGAGCGCCATCCGCGCCCCGTCGCGCTGGACACCGCCGTGGCCTGGGGCCAGGCGCTGGCGCAGCGGTACCCGGGCGCGCGCGTGGAGGACAAGGGCACCACCATCGCCCTGCACTGGCGCGCCGCGCCCGACGCCGAGGACCTGCTGCGCCAGTACGCGGACTCGATCCTGATCGAACTGCCCGGCTATCACCTGCAATACGGAAACATGGTGGTGGAGCTGCGGCCCGATGGCGCGCACAAGGGCAGCGCCGTCGTGGACCTGCTCGCCCACCCGCCCTTCCACGGCCGCCGCCCGGTGTTCGTCGGCGACGACCTCACCGACGAGCACGCCTTCCAGGCCGTAGGCAGCCACGGCGGCTTCGGCGTCCTGGTGGGTTCGCGACAGCCCAGCGCCGCGCGCTACGGACTGCACGATCCCGCCGCGGTGCGCGCCTGGCTGGAGGAAGGCCTCTCGCTCGCCTGACCACGTCGCCGCACGCGCGCGACCACCGAACCGGAGTACGGATGACCTCGACCGACGCCCTCCCTTCCAGTCTCGAGCTTGGCCTGATCGGCAATTGCAGCATCGCCGCGCTGGTCGACCAGCACGCGCGCATCGTCTGGGGCTGCGTGCCGGCCTTCGACGGCGATCCCGCGTTCTGCAGTCTGCTCTCGCCGCGCGAACACGAGGGCGGCGACTGGGCGATCGAGCTGGAAGGCTTCGTTTCCGCAGAGCAGTCGTACATCAGCAACACCGCGATGCTGCGCACCGTGCTGCGCGATGCGAGCGGCGGCGCGGTGGAGATCGTCGACTTCGCCCCGCGCTGGCACCAGAACGACCGCTTCTACCGCCCGGTGATGCTGATGCGCCGCCTGCGCCCGCTGTCGGGCACGCCGCGCATCCGCGTGCACCTGCGGCCGCTGGCCGACTACGGTGCGGTGAAGCCCGAGACCACGTGGGGCAGCAACCACATCCGCTACCTGATTCCCGACTTCACGCTGCGCATGACCAGCGACGTCCCCGTGCGCCTGGTGCGCGACGGCCTGCCGTTCGTGCTCGATCGCGATGCGCATTTCGTGCTCGGCCCGGATGAAACGCTGACGCAGTCGGTGTCGGGATTCGTGCGCATGGCCGAGGAGCAGACGCTCAATTACTGGCGCAACTGGGTGCGCAACCTGTCGATTCCGCTGGAATGGCAGGAAGCGGTGATCCGCAGCGCGATCACCCTCAAGCTGTGCCAGTACGACGAAACCGGCGCGATCGTCGCCGCGATGACCACCTCGATCCCCGAAGCGGCGAACACCGTGCGCAACTGGGATTACCGCTATTGCTGGCTGCGCGATTCGGCCTTCGTCGTGCGCGCGCTCAACCGCCTCGGCGCCACGCGCACGATGGAGGAATACCTGCGCTACCTGGCGAACATCGCCTCCGACGACGGCGAACTGCAACCGCTGTACGGCATCGGCTACGAACGCCAGCTGGCCGAATCGGAAGTCGAATCGCTCGCCGGCTACCGCGGCATGGGGCCGGTGCGGCGCGGCAACCTCGCGTGGCTGCAGAAGCAGCACGATGTGTACGGCAGCGTGGTGCTCGCCTCCACGCAGCTGTTCTTCGACACGCGCCTGGCCCGCGTGGGCGACGCGTCGGTGTTCGCCAGGCTCGAACCCGTCGGCGAACTCGCCTATGCGCTGCACGATCGACCCGATGCGGGGCTGTGGGAATTCCGCGGCCGCGAGGAGGTGCACACGTATTCCAGCGTGATGTGCTGGGCCGCGTGCGATCGGCTCGCGCGCATCGCGGTGCACCTGAAGCTCGCGCCGCAGGTGCAGCTGTGGCGCCAGCGTGCGGACGAGATGCACGCACGCATCGTCGCGCACGCCTATAACGAGGAACTCGGCCATTTCGTCGAATCGCTCGACGGCAACCGGCTCGATGCCTCGCTGCTGCTGCTCGCCGACCTCGGCTTCGTCAAGCCCGACGACCCGCGTTTCGTGCGCACGGTGGAGGCGATCGGCAAGGGGCTCAAGCGCGGCGACGCGCTGTTCCGCTACGTGATGCCGGACGATTTCGGCGCGCCGGAAACGAGCTTCACCATCTGCACGTTCTGGTACATCGACGCGCTCGCGTCGATCGGCAGGCAGGAGGAAGCGAGGTCGCTGTTCGAGCGCATCCTCGCGCGGCGCAACCACCTCGGCCTGCTGTCGGAAGACCTGGAATTCGACGGCGGCGAGGCGTGGGGCAATTTCCCGCAGACGTACTCGCACGTCGGCCTGATCAACGCCGCCATGCGCCTGTCGCGGCCCTGGCAGGATGCGGCATGAGTCGTCTGGTCGTCGTTTCCAATCGTGTGGCGGTACCCGGAGTCAGCAGTGCCGGCGGGCTTGCGGTGGCGTTGCAGGCAGCGCTGGAGGAAACCGGCGGCATGTGGTTCGGCTGGAGCGGCCGCATCGACCCGAACGATTCGGGCGAAGTGCACGAGCACGACGCGGGCAACATCCGTTACGTCACCGTCGATCTGTCCAAGCGCGACCACGACGACTACTACAACGGTTTCGCCAACCGCACGCTGTGGCCGCTGCTGCATTTCCGCGTCGACCTGGTGGATTACAGCCGCATTACCTACGCCGCATACCGCCGCGTCAACGCGTTGTTCGCCGAGAAACTCGCGCCGCTGCTGCGCGACGACGACATCGTCTGGATCCACGATTACCACCTGATCCCGATGGCGAAGCTGCTGCGCGAACTGGGCGTGACGTGCCGGCTGGGCTTCTTCCTGCACGTGCCGATGCCCTCCTCCGACCTGCTCGCCGCGCTGCCGCAGCACGAGCGCCTGTTCGAAGGGCTGTCGTCGTACGACCTCATCGGCTTCCAGACCGAACGCGACCTGGAGCGTTTCCAGGACTACGTGCGCCTGTTCGGACGCGGCCGCGTGATCTCGCATGGCGTGCTCGAAACGCACAAGGGCAAGCGCCTGCGCGCGGGTGCGTTCCCGATCAGCATCGATACCGCGCAGATCGAGGAACAGGCGCGCGCGGCGGCGAGCAAGGCCGGCGTGCGGCGCCTGGCGACGAGCCTGTCGGGTCGCGAACTCGCCATCGGCGTGGACCGGCTGGATTATTCGAAAGGGCTGCCGGAGCGCTTCCGGTCGTTCGGGCGCTTCCTCAAGCGTCATCCGGAACACCGCGGCAAGCTGACGTTGCTGCAGATCGCGCCGGTGTCGCGTGGCGAAGTGCTCGAATACCAGAAGCTTCGCAGCGAGCTGGAGCAGTTGTCCGGCCACATCAACGGCGCGCACGCCGAGCCCGACTGGACGCCGGTGCGCTACGTCAACCGCAATTACCCGCATCCGACGCTGACCGGCTTCTACCGGCTCTCGCGCGTGGGCCTGGTCACGCCGTTGCGCGACGGCATGAACCTGGTCGCGAAGGAGTACGTCGCCGCGCAAGACCCGAAGAATCCGGGCGTGCTGGTGCTGTCCACGTTCGCCGGCGCGGCGCGCGAACTCGACGGCGCGCTGCTGGTGAATCCCTACGACATGGACGGCGTGGCCGATGCGATCGCCGCGGCGATGGAAATGCCGCTGGAGGAACGCCGCGACCGCTGGGACACGATGATGGCCGTGCTGCGCGAGAACGACATCACGGCGTGGCGTCGCAAGTACCTGGCAGCGTTGCGCGAGCCGATCTAGCAGGTCGTCGCGGCGTTATGGGATACGCCGGCTCATACGCGAAACGCCCCGGGTGCTCTTCGCTTACCCGGGCTACCACCGCGCTGCTTTTTAGCCCGGGTAAGGCCGAAAGCCGCACCCGGGGAGCGCCCCCGCCGAAGTCGCGTTCACACCCGCGCGGTCGGCTGCAGGATTTCCACCCAGTAACCGTCCGGATCCTTGATGAAGGCGATGTCCTTCATGCGACCGTCGGTGAGCCGCTTCTGGAACGCGACGCCGAGCTGCTCGAATCGCGTGCAGGCCGCTTCCACGTCGGGCACCGACACGCAGATGTGGCCGAAGCCGCGCGGCTCGCTGTTGCCGTCGTGGTAGCGGAAACCTTCATCGGACTCGGTGCCGTGGTTGTGCGTGAGTTCCAGCACGCCGCGCTGGCTCAGCAGCCACTGCCCGCGGGCCGGTTCTTCCGCGGGAATCTGCGCCGGATCGTCCACCAGCACCAGGAAGTAGAGGCTGAACTTCGCCTCGTCGAAATCGCGACGGCGCACCAGCGTGAAGCCGAGCACGCGCGTGTAGAAATCCAGCGAGGCCTGGATGTCCTTGACCCGCAGCATGGTGTGATTGAACACGAAGCCGTGCGTGGCCGCGTCGCGCGCGGCGACGCCGGGAATGGCGTTGAGATCGTCTTGCAGGGACATGGGTCGGGTTCGCGTGGGGTCGGATTGATCTAGATAAGGCCGGGTCGCGGCGCAATCAATGTGCGGGATCCGTCGTTTCCGGCGCGGACTGGCGTTGCAGCGACAGCAGGCCCAGCAGCACCGCGAGCGCGACGTAGGCGCCGGCGAACTGCCAGGCGATCGCGCGACGCAGGCCATCGAGCATCCATGGCCAGTAGATGCTGCCGCGCGAATCGACCGAATGGATGAAGCCGAACAGCGTCAGCACGGCGCCGATCAGCAGCACGACCGCGGCGCGACGGAAACGATGGTCGATCATCGCCACCAGCGCGGTGGACCAGATCATCGCGGTGATGATGAAGCCGTTGCCGAGCGTGACGATCGTGGCCAGGTCCGGCAGGCCATGGCCGTCCACGCCTTCGTACAGCGCGGCGAAGCGGTCCGGCGCGATCCACGCCGGATTGCCGAGCTTGATGACCAGCAGGTACGCCACCGACGGCAGGAAGGCGAGCGCGACGGCAAGCGCGTGGCGACGCGGGCTGTCGTGGAAGGCCTGCACGGTGATGTCCATGCCGACGTACACGATGATCGGCGCGAGCACCGCGATCGGCAGCCACTGCACCAGGCCGGACACGTAACCGAAGATGCCGCCCAGGCCGATGAACAGCCCGGTGAGCAGCGTGTAGCCCATGCGCGCGCCCATGTGCTTGTACGCGGGCTGGCCGATGTACGGCGTGGTCTGCGCGACGCCGCCGCAGAAACCCGCCACCAGCGTCGCGACCGCTTCGGCGAGCAGCACGTCGCGCGTGCGGTAATCGTCGCCGGCGGCACGCGCGCTTTCGCTCACGTTGATGCCGCCGACCACCATCAGCAGGCCGAACGGCAGCAGCAGCGGCAGGTACGGCACGGTGTACTGCAGGCCGCCGATGAACTGCAGCGTCGGCAATGGCAGCGTGAAGCGCAGCGGGGCGGCGTCGGGCAGCTTGAAGCCCGGCGTGCCCAGTCCCGCGAGGCCGAGCCCGTAATACAGCACGGTGCCGACGATGAAGGCGAGCAGCACGCCGGGCATGCGGATCGGCAGCTTGCCCTTCGCCACCAGCACGTACATCAGCAGGCCGAAGGTGACGAAGCCGACGACCGGCGAGCGCAGCGTTTCGATCAGCGGCAGGAAACCGAGCAGCGCGAGCGCCGCGCCGCCGATGGAGCCCAGCAGCGCCGCGCGCGGCACCGCGCGGGTGATCGCATCGCCGAAGAACGACAGCACCAGCTTCAGCGCGCCCATCACGATCAGCGAGGCCATGCCGAGCTGCCATGTCGCGGTAGCCGCCGCGGCCTCGTCCATGCCCTGCTGCTTGAACGCGACGAACGCCGGGCCCAGCACGAGCAGCGCCATGCCGATGCTGGTCGGTGCGTCGAGCCCGAGCGGCATCGCGGTGACGTCGCTGCGTCCGCTTTCGCGCGCGAGGCGGTGCGCCATCCAGGTGTAGATCAGGTTGCCGACCAGCACGCCGAACGCGGTGCCGGGGAACATGCGGGTGAACACGACGTCGGCCGGGAAGCCGAAGATCCCGATCAGCGCGGCCGAGATGAAGCCGAGGATCGACAGGTTGTCGACGACGAGGCCGAAGAATCCGTTGAGGTCGCCGGCGACGAACCAGCGGCGTGGGGTGGAGGGCGGCATGGAGGGCTCGCGGCGTGGGATGGGCGAATCGTAGCGGCTTTGGTCCGGCGGACACCGGAAGGATTGGAATGGGCACATGGCGCCGGGCGATGCAGCGGCCCGGCGAGCGCGAAACGGCATGCGCCTAGAAGGAGACCTCGACCGCCGAGCGCGCCCACAGCACCGACTCGTGCCCGGTCATGCGTTTCCACGCCAGCCGGATCGCCTCGATGTCCTCGCGCGGCTTCGCTCCGCCCTCGTGCAGCACCACGAGCACCTTGGCGCGCTGGCGCACCAGCCGGCCGTCCTGCTGGAACCGCCACTGGCCGTAGCCGTCGAGCACCGTCAACCCGTCGGGGAAACGCGGCGTGACTTCCGCATCGAGGAATGAGCGCCACTGCGCATCGTCGATCACGCCCGTGCCGTCCTCGTTGCCGACCGCGAAGTACAGCTCGCTGCGGATCCACTCCGACGATTGCGCCGGTCGTGCGGCGTCACCGTGCATCGCGGCGGTCGTCGGTGCGGTCGTCGTGCAGCCGGTCAGGGCCATCGCCGTGAGCACGGCCGACAGCACGAAGCGATGAAGCGTCATGGCAGGAACCTCGCGGCCTGTTCCGGTGTCGGGATCATGCAACGTTCGTGACGGCCGAACATCCGGTAGCGGTTGCGCGCAAGCGTGCGATACAGGCGATCGCGCAGGCCCCGCGGCACGACGCGCACGACGGTCGCAAGTCGCCATACGCCGCCAAGGCCCGACAGCACGCGCACGATCGCCTCCGAGTCGGTCCACGCCGCGTTCCCCTCGACCAGCAGGAACGACAGCGGATCGTCGGCGTCGAGGCCGTGCGCGGCAAGCAGCGCGCGACCGCTTTCGCCCTGCATGGCCGCGAAGCGATAGCGCCCGCGGCGATCGTGTCGCGACAGGAAACGAACCCAGCCGTTGCACAGCACGCAGACGCCATCGAACACGATGACGGCGCCGTCGCGTCGGTGCTCAGTCGACATCCAGCCACCCCCGGTAATGGACGAGACGGCCGACCCACGGCAGCGTCGCGTACACGTCGAACCGGTAGCGGCGATCGCGTTCGTACTCGCGCGCGCCCACGCCTTCGAACCAGCGGCGGGGCAGCGGCACGCCCATCGCGCGCACCTTCGCCACGTGCCACACAACGGCATGACCGGCGCCAAGCGGCGCGACCTCCAGACGAAAGGCAAACGTGACCAGGCCGAGGCGTTCGCACAGCAGCGCTTCGTTCGCCCACAGGCGCGAGCGCATCGCGCGGCCGGCGAACAGGCGCGACCAGCGCTCGCCGTGCGCGGCGCTGTCGATCTCCACGTCGATGGTGCCGCGGCCGTGCGCCGGAAGCCGCGTCGCCCAGGCGCACAGTCGCGACAGCGCGCCGTCGCCGCGCTCGACTTCGACCTTGCCGCGATACCGGTGGAAACCGACGCGTTCGTGCAACGTGCGCACGGTGGGCGGCAGATCGTCGAAACGCGCCGACAGCAGCTGACGGTACAGCGGCGTCGGCGGCGTCGCGCTCATCCGCGTGGTTCGATCCAGACCAGCGATGCCATGCGTCCGCCGCGCTGGTCGCGACGGTGCGAGAAGAAGCGCTGCGGCTCGGAGATCGTGCACAGCCCGCCGCCATGGATGCGTTCCGGGCGCACGCCTGCCGCCTGGAGCCGGCGTCGCGCGAGCGCATACAGGTCGACGCGCCAATGGCCCGGGCGCGTGGCGAGGAAGGCGGTTCGTGCGCCGGCATCGTCGGAAACGAATGCGTCGAAGACGTCCTGACCGATCTCGTAGGCCTGCGGGCCGGCCGCCGGGCCGAGCCAGGCGTGCACGCGATCCGGCGCGGTGCGCATCACGGCGAGCGTGTTCTCGAGCACGCCACCGGCCAGGCCGCGCCAGCCCGCGTGCGCGCCACCGACCTCGCTGCCGTCGTCGGCGCAGAACAGCACGGGAAGGCAATCGGCGGTGAGGATCGCAAGCACGACGCCGGGTTCGGAGGTTACCGACGCATCGGCCTCGACTTCGCTCGTCGAAGGCGCATCGAAACGATGCACCTGCGTGCCGTGCACCTGTCGCAGCCAGCACGGCGCCGATGGCAGGCGCGCGTGTTCGATCAGCAGCGCGCGATTGCGCTCGACCGCTTCGGCGTCATCGCCCGCGCGAAGGCCGAGGTTGAAATGATCGAACGGCGGCGCCGAAACGCCGAGACCGTGGCGCAGCGTAGTGAATCCATGCACGCGCGCCGGCGCGGGCCACTGCGCGTCGATCCACGCGGCGGCCACGATTCAGCGGTCCTTTTCGGCCGCAGCCGCCGTGTCGGCGCGCAGCACGCGCACCAGCTGCGTGAGGTCGTCCGGCACCGGCGCGGTGGTGCGCACGGGTTCGCCGGTGACCGGATGCGCGAACTCCAGCGTCTCGGCGTGCAGCGCCTGGCGCTTGAAACCGCGCAGCGTCGCGACGAGGTCCTCGGTCGCGCCGCGCGGCAGCTTCAGCGGTCCGCCGTACAGCGGATCGCCGACGATCGGATGCTTCAGGTGCGCCATGTGCACGCGGATCTGGTGCGTGCGGCCGGTTTCCAGGCGGCATTCCAGCAGCGTGTGCGCGCGGAAGCGTTCGCGAAGGCGGTAGTGCGTGACGGCGTCGCGGCCGTCCTCGCGCACGGCCATGCGGATGCGATCGCGCGGATGCCGGTCGATCGGCGCATTGGCCGTGCCGCCGGACACCAGCGAACCGACGACGACCGCCAGGTACTGGCGATGGACCTCGCGCGAGGACAGTTGCTCGATGAGCGCCGTGTGCGCCGGCAGCGTGCGCGCGACGACCATGACGCCGGAGGTGTCCTTGTCGAGCCGGTGCACGATGCCCGCGCGCGGCAGCACGTTGAGCGACGGGTCGCGATGCAGCAGCGCGTTGACCAGCGTGCCGGCCGGATTGCCCGCGCCCGGGTGCACGACCAGGCCCGCCGGCTTGTTGATCACGAAGACGTGCTCGTCCTCGTAGAGCACGTCAAGCGCGATGTCCTCGGGTTCGGAATGGGTCTGGACGTCGAGCTGCGCGTGCAGCGTCACCGTCTCGCCGCCGCGTACCGGATCGCGCGGTCGGACCTCGCGGCCGTCGAGGCGGGCATCGCCGGACTTGATCCATGCGGCGAGGCGGGAGCGGGAGAAATCCGGGAACAGCTCGGCCAGGACCGCGTCGAAACGACGGCCGGCGGCGGCGTCCGGGACGGTCGCCTGCAGGGGGGCGGCGGGCGCGGGGGAAGGGGCAGTCATCGGACGGGCAGGATTCAGGGCAGGCAGGTGTGGACTGCTATTATCCGGTCTTCGTACCTTCGGCGCCCGTCGAGATCCCATGAGCCTACGTTCCGCCCCTTCGCGCCTGCTGGCCCTGCTGCTGATCGTTGCCTTCGCCGGCGTGGGCTGCAGCAAATTCAAAGACAAGGATGCGGACGAGGGCGTCCCGGTCGAGCAGCTGTACGAAAAGGCCCACAAGTCGATGACCAACGGCAACTGGGCGGCCGCCGAGACCACCTTCAAGCGCCTGGTCGCGCAGTACCCGTACGGGCCGTACACCGAGCAGGCGCTGGTCGAAACCGCCTACGCGCAGTACAAGGCCGGCAAGCACGATGACGCGATCAGCAGCATCGACCGCTTCATCCGCACCTACCCGACGCACAAGAACATCGCGTACATGTACTACCTGCGCGGCCTGTCGAACTCCAGCCGCGACACGGTGTTCCTGCAGAAGGTGTGGACGCTGGACGCCAGCCGCCGCGACCTCGCCACCCCGCTGCAGGCGTTCAACGATTTCTCGATCGTCGCCGACCGCTACCCGAACAGCCGCTACGCCGCCGACGCGCGCCAGCGCATGATGGGCCTGCGCGACATGTTCGCCCGCCACGAGCTCGATACGGCCCTCTACTACCTGCGCCGCACGGCGTACGTCGCGGCCGCCGAGCGCGCGAAGTTCCTGCTGGAAACCTACCCGCAGAGCTCGTACCAGAACGATGCCGTCGCGACCCTGGCCGCCGCGTACGAAGGACTGGGCAACGAAGCGCTCGCCGCCGACGCCCGCCGCGTGCTGCAGCTCAACGACCCGAGCCACCCGTTCCTCGCCGGCAAGTGGCCGGATTACCCGAGCAACTGGCGCAAGCTCAACCCGTTCGCGGGCGAGAAGTCGGCGCTCGACAACGACTGATCGGGCTTTGTCGGTGCAATGAAAACGCCGCCTTCGGGCGGCGTTTTTGTTTGCGCAACCGCTGGAGCCGAAGCCGGTGGTTGTCGCCTTTGTAGCCCGGGTGAGCGAAGCGCACCCGGGGAGGCGTGTCGGGCGTGGCCGACCCACGGCCGTGATTCCTGCGAAGGCGGAATCCACCTGTGACTGCATCACGCCGTCGTCGGACGTGACGGATCGGATGCCTGGATCCCCGCCTTCGCGGGAATGACGATAGCAACCGGTGTAGCTCGGAGAAGCGCGGCGTGTCCGGAGCCGAGAGCGCGTCGGCGCCCCGGATGCGCTTCGCTTAGCCGGGCTACCAAGGCCTGCGCGGTGACAGGGTGCGGGCCTGGGTCCCGGCTTTCGCCGGGATGACGATGGGGGCGGGATGACGATGCGGCGGAACAACCCGTGCGTGCAGTCGCCGACGTCCGGGTCCGTACGTCAGTGTCCGTAGCCGGGCGTCAGTGCCCGTACCCGTTCGTGATCGGATACCGCCGCTCGCGCCCGAAGGCACGACGCGACACCTTGGGGCCGGGCGCGGCCTGGTGGCGCTTCCATTCGCTGATGCGCACCAGCCGCAGCACGCGATCGACCGTCGCCTGGTCGAAACCGGCGCCGATGATGTCCTCGCGCGACTGCTCCTGGTCCACGTAGCGCAGCAGGATGGCGTCGAGCACATCGTACGGCGGCAGCGAATCCTGGTCCTTCTGGTTCTCGCGCAGCTCGGCCGACGGCGGACGGTCGATCACCGCCTGCGGGATCACGCGGTCGCCAACGGTGTTGCGCCAGCGCGCGAGCGCGAAGACCTCGGTCTTGTAGATGTCCTTGAGCGGCGCGTAGCCGCCGGCCATGTCGCCGTAGATCGTCGCGTAGCCGACCGCGTACTCGCTTTTGTTGCCGGTGGTCAGCAGCAGGCCGCCGAACTTGTTGCTCATCGCCATCAGCAGCGCGCCGCGGATGCGCGACTGCAGGTTTTCCTCGGTGGTGTCGACCGGGCGTCCGGCGAAGGTGTCCGACAGCGCGTCGAGGAACCCCTGGAAGGGTTTCTCGATCGGCAACGACAGCAGGCGCACGCCCTGCATGCGGCACTGCTCCTCGGCCAGATCGTTCGACATGCCGGCCGTGTAGCGCGACGGCATGCGCACGGCGGTGACGTTGTCCGCGCCCAGCGCATCGACGGCGATCGCCAGCACCAGCGAGGAGTCGATGCCGCCGGACAATCCCAGCCACGCATGCTTGAAGCCGTTCTTGGCGAAGTAGTCGCGCGTGCCGCGCACCACCGCGCGCCACGCGAGCGCGTCGCGGCTTTCGTCGCCGTCTTCCATCCACTGCACCGGCGCGAAGCGGCGCGAGTCGGGATCGAAATCGACCACCAGCCACTGGTCGGTGAAAGCCGCCGCGGCGGGATGCACGGTGCCGTCGCCGTCGGCCACGACCGATCCGCCATCGAACACCACCGCATCCTGTCCGCCGACGGTGTTCACGTAGACCAGGCCGACGCCGGTTTCCTGCACGCGCTGCGCGAGCAATGCGTCGCGGTCGGCGTGCTTGTCGCGTTCGAACGGCGATGCGTTCGGAATGAGCACGATTTCCGCGCCCTTCGCCACCGTGCTGGCGAGCGGTTCGGGGAACCACAGGTCCTCGCAGATCAGCAGCCCCACCTGCACGCCGTCGACATCGAACACGCAGTCGTCGCGATCGGGATCGACGTCGAAGTAGCGGCGCTCGTCGAATACGGCGTAGTTGGGCAGTTCGCGCTTTCGATACGTATGCGAGACGTGTCCGTCGCGCAGCACGCTGGCGGCGTTGTAGACGACGCTGCCGGCGGCCTGCGGCCAACCGACGACCGCCACGATGCCGCGCACGCCGGCGGCGATGCGTTCGATCTCGGCCTGGCAATCGGCGAGGAACGACGGCCGCAGCAGCAGATCCTCCGGCGGGTAGCCGCTGAGCGCGAGTTCCGGGAAGAGGACGACGTCGGCGCCGTATTGGTCGCGCGCCTGCCCGATCATTTCCGCGATGCGCTCGGCATTTCGCTGGACGGCGCCGACCGGGAAGTCGAACTGGGCAAGGGCGATGCGTAGGGGGTTGGGCATATCGATGCTTCGGCTATCGCTGGGCCCCTCTCCCGCTTGCGGGAAAGGGGTGGGGTGAGGGCCAACCGCCAGCGCTTCGTGAATGGCACCCAGCACCGCTTCGACCCGCGTCAGGACATCATTGTTCCAGAATCTGGCGACACGATAGCCTGCGCGCCGTAGATGGGCTGTCCTCGCGTTGTCGGTGACCACGGCCGCAGTGTGCTGGCCGCCATCGAGCTCGACGATCAATCTCGCTTCGATGCAGGCGAAATCGGCAATGTAGGGGCCGATGGGAACCTGCCGGCGGAACTTGCAGGCCATGAGCGCGCGGTTGCGGAGGAAGAACCACAGGTGGCGCTCCGCATCGGTCATCGTGCTCCGAAGATGGCGGGCGAAGTCGCGTTTCTGACCTTTGCGCATCGAACGGCTCCATGAGCTTCTTCCGCTACGTTGCCGGTGAATGACAGACGCCCGGTATCGGAGAACGCCCCGCTTGCCCTCACCCCAACCCCTCTCCCGCATGCGGGAGAGGGGCTACCTCACGCGTCGGAAAACCCTTGTGGGCATTGCGCGCGATAGCCCCTCTCCCGCGCGCGGGAGAGGGGTTGGGGTGAGGGAAACAAAGCTCTCGCCCCGTCAGAAAAAGCGCCCCACGAAAAAGGCCGCCCGGAGGCGGCCCTTTCGATACCAGATCGCGAAGCGCTTACTTCGCCAGGCGCTTGGCGATGGCCGCGCCGAGGTCGCCGGGCGACTTCACCGTGGTGACGCCGGCCTTTTCCATCGCGGCGAACTTGCCTTCCGCCGTGCCCGAGCCGCCCGAGGCGATCGCGCCCGCGTGGCCCATGCGCTTGCCCTTCGGGGCGGACGCGCCGGCGATGAAGCCCACCACCGGCTTGGTCACGTGCTTGGCGATGAACTCCGCCGCTTCTTCTTCGGCCGAACCGCCGATCTCGCCGACCATGATGATGCCTTCGGTCTGCGGGTCTTCCTGGAACAGCTTCAGCGCGTCGATGAAGTTGGTGCCGTTGATCGGGTCGCCGCCGATGCCGATGCAGGTCGACTGGCCGAGGCCGACGTCGGTGGTCTGCTTCACGGCTTCATAGGTCAGCGTGCCCGAGCGCGACACGATGCCGATCTTGCCCGGCATGTGGATGTGGCCCGGCATGATGCCGATCTTGCACTCGCCCGGCGTGATCACGCCCGGGCAGTTCGGGCCGACCAGCACGGTGTCGGGGTAGCCCTTCAGCGCGTTCTTCGCACGCAGCATGTCCAGCACCGGGATGCCCTCGGTGATGCACACGATGACCTTGATGCCGGCAGCGGCCGCTTCCATGATCGCGTCGGCCGCGAACGGCGGCGGGACGTAGATGACGGACGCGTCGGCGCCGGTGGTCTTCACGGCTTCGGCGACGGTGTTGAACACCGGCAGGCCGAGGTGCTGCGTGCCGCCCTTGCCCGGCGTGACGCCGCCGACGACCTGGGTGCCGTATTCCAGCATCTGCTGGGCGTGGAAGGTGCCCTGCGAGCCGGTGAAGCCCTGGACGATCACCTTCGTGTTCTTGTTGATCAATACGCTCATGGTGTCGTCAGTCCTTACTTGCCGGCGACGGCCGCAACCGCCTTCTTCGCGCCGTCGTTGATGTCGTCGGCCGGCGTGATCGCCAGGCCCGAGTTCTTCAGCAGTTCCTTGCCGGCTTCGACGTTGGTGCCTTCCAGGCGAACGATCACCGGGACCTTGACGTCGACTTCCTTCACCGCGGCGATGATGCCTTCGGCGATCATGTCGCAGCGGACGATGCCGCCGAAGATGTTCACGAAGATCGCCTTCACCTTGTCGCTCGACAGGATCAGCTTGAAGGCCTCGGTTACGCGCTCCTTGGTGGCGCCGCCGCCGACGTCGAGGAAGTTCGCCGGCTCGCCGCCGTTGAGCTTGATGACGTCCATCGTCGCCATCGCCAGGCCGGCGCCGTTGACCATGCAGCCGATGTTGCCGTCCATCGTGACGTAGTTGAGGTCATGCTGGCTGGCCAGCACCTCGGTCTCGTCTTCCTGGCGGATGTCGCGCATCGCCACCAGTTCCGGATGACGGAACGAGGCGTTGTCGTCGGAGTCGACCTTGCCGTCGAGCACGGCGAGGTCGCCGTTGGTGAGGATCGCCAGCGGGTTCAGTTCGACCAGCGCCAGGTCCTTTTCGTTGAACAGCTTGTACAGGCCCAGCATGATCTTGGTCAGCTGGTTCACCTGCTTGGCGTTCAGGCCCATCGCGAAGCCGAGGTCGCGGCACTCGTAGGGCTGCAGGCCCTGTACGTAGTTCACGTGCAGCGCGTGGATCGCTTCGGGCTTCTCGGCGGCCACCTGTTCGATGTCCATGCCGCCCTCGGCCGAGGCGATGAAGGTGACCGACTTGGTGGAGCGGTCGACCAGCACCGACAGGTACAGCTCCTTGGCGATGTCGGTGCCTTCGGAGATCAGGACCGCATCGATCGGCAGCTCGACGCCCGCCGTCTGGTAGGTCGCCATCTTCGTGCCGAGCATCGCGGCGGCGTACTGCTTCACCTCATCGAACGACTTGGCGAGCTTGACGCCGCCCGCCTTGCCGCGGCCACCGGCGTGGATCTGCGCCTTGACGACCCACAGGTCGCCCGGGATGGCCTTGGCGGCCGCGACGGCTTCGTCCGGAGTGCGCGCGACGCGCCCGGTCGGCACCGCGATGCCGTAGTCGGCAAACAGCTGCTTTGCCTGATATTCGTGAAAATTCATGCGTCACCGAGGGGAGAGAAAAGAATCCCCGCGGCCGGCACCGCTCCGGTGGCCCGAGGAAGCACGGGACCGCCGTTACGTCGAGCGCGAGGGGGCGGTATTGTCGCCCATCCACGCGGCCCGGGCAAAACCGCCCGGCGGTCGGCCCGCCGTGCTGGCGGTCCGAACGCGCCGCCAGCCATACTCGGCACATCGTTTTCGCACGGAAGGAATGCCGCTTGTCGATCGCCTCCGCCCGGCCGCCCGTCGCCGCCGACGCCGACAGCGCGCTTCGCCGCGAGCTGTATTTCTTCACGCTCTACCGCCTGTTCGAGGCGGCGCTGCTGGTGTTTTTCCTGTTCGGCCCGGCTACGGGGCTGGTGGAGCCCCTGCGCAATGCGCTGGGTGCCCGCTCGATCGCCCTGTCCTACCTTTTCATCGCCGCGCTGCTGTTCGCCTTCGGCCGGCGCGGGGAATTGCGCGCGCAGACGCTGACGGGCATCGGCGCGGACCTGTTCTTCGGCCTGCTGGCGATGCACGCGATGCCCGCCGCCGGCACCGGCATCGCGCTGATGCTGCTGTTCAACGTCGGCGCGGCCGCCTTGCTGCTGCCGGCGCGGTACGGCCTGGGCGCGGCGGTGGTGGCGGTGATCGGCCTGTTCGGCGAGTGGATCTGGACCCGGTTCGACACCGAAGCCGGCGGCCGTACCCTGGCCGAACCGATGATGTTCGCCGTGGGTTACATGGCGATCGCCACGCTGACCAGCATCCTCGGCCGGCAGATGCGCGAGAGCTACGACCTGGCCGAACGCCGCGGCGCCGAGGCCGCGCACCTGGGCGAGATCAACGAACTGATCATCCGCCGCCTGCGCACCGGCGTGCTGCTGGTGGATCGCGGCGATCGCATCCGCCTGGCGAACGAAGCGGCGATGCTGCTGCTCGGCGACGCCGGCGAAAGCACCGACCTGCACGGGCAGCGCAGCCTCGCCGTGGCGGCACCGGAACTCGCGCGACGCCTCGAACGCTGGCGCCAGGACGGCAGCCACAACGACAGCCCGCTGCAGCTCGCGCCGGATCTTCCCGAAGTCGTGCCGCGCTTCACCCGGCTGCTCGCCGGCAGCGAACAGGTCCTGGTCTTCCTCGACGACACCTCGCTGCTATCGCGCCACGCCGAATCGATGACGCTTGCGACGCTCGGCCGTTTTTCCGCGAGCCTCGCGCACGAAATCCGCAACCCACTGGCGGCGATCAACTACGCCGTGCAGCTGCTGGAGGAGTCCGACGACATCCCCACCGCCGAGCGCCGCCTGCTGGAAATCATCCGCCAGCAGGGCATTCGCATGAACGGCATCGTCGAGAACGTGCTGGGCATGGCCCGCCGCGAACCGGCCAAGCCCGAACACGTCGAGCTGGTCGCGTTCGCCAAGCTCTTCGTCGAGGAATACCTGGCGAGCCATCCGCTGGACTTGGACACGCTGCGCAGCACCTCGCAGATCCCGCGCCTGCCGGTGCTGATCGACCCGCGCCATCTGCATCAGGTGCTCACGGTGCTGGTGTCGAACGCGCTGAGCTACGGCCGCATGCCGGGCGAGCCGGCGCGCGTCACCGTCAGTGTGTATCCCGACGATGCCGGCCTGCCCTGCATCGACGTGCTCGATCGTGGCCCGGGCATCCCCGAATCGGTAGCGTCGCGGCTGTTCCGGCCGTTCTTCACCACGTCCAGCCACGGCACGGGCCTGGGCCTCTATATCGCGCGCGAGCTGTGCCGGGCGAACCAGGCAACGCTGGATTACGTCGCCATGCCGGGCGGCGGGGGATGCTTCCGGGTGCGCCTGATCGGCAGCCACACGCTGCTGTCTTCGTGACCTGCGTTCCTGAACAGGGCGATCCATGCCGTCGCGCTTGGCGCCCCGCACGACCTTAAGTTATCGTGAAGGCCGGAGGAAAAATGGCCGAAACACGTAGTGCATTGGTGGTCGACGACGAACGCGACATCCGCGAACTGCTCGTCATGACCTTGGGCCGCATGGGCCTTCGATGCGACACCGCCTCCACGCTCGGCGAAGCCCGCGGCCAGCTCGCGCGCAATCGCTATGACCTGTGCCTGACGGACATGCGCCTGCCCGACGGCTCGGGCATGGACCTGGTGGCCGAGATCAGCCAGAAGCATCCGGAAACGCCGGTCGCGATGATCACCGCCTTCGGCAACGTCGAAGCCGCGGTGGAAGCGCTGAAGGCCGGCGCCTTCGACTTCGTCGCCAAACCCGTGGACCTGGCCGTGCTGCGCGATCTCGTGCGCCACGCACTGGACCTCAACGAACGCCGCAAGAGCGCGCCGCCGGCCGACGCCGTGGCCGCGCGCCTGTACGGCCAGTCGCCGGCGATGGCACAGCTTCGCGGCACCATCGCGAAGGTCGCCCGCAGCCAGGCGCCGGTGTACATCGTCGGCGAGTCGGGCGTGGGCAAGGAGCTCGTCGCCCGCACCATCCATGCCGAAGGCGCGCGATCGACCGGGCCGTTCGTGCCGGTGAACTGCGGCGCGATCCCCGCCGAGCTGATGGAAAGCGAGTTCTTCGGCCACAAGAAGGGCAGCTTCACCGGCGCGCATGCCGACAAGCCGGGCCTGTTCCAGAGCGCCGACGGCGGCACGCTGTTCCTCGACGAAATCGCCGAGCTTCCGCTGGCGATGCAGGTCAAGCTGCTGCGCGCGATCCAGGAAAAGTCGATCCGCCCGGTCGGCGCGAATGCCGAAGTGCCGGTGGACGTGCGCATCCTCTCGGCCACGCACAAGGACCTCGCAGCGCTGGTCGCCGACGGCCGCTTCCGCCAGGACCTTTACTACCGCATCAACGTGATCGAACTGCGCGTGCCGCCGCTGCGCGAACGCCAGGACGATCTGCCGGGACTCGCCGAGAAGGTGCTCGCGCGCCTCTCGCTCGCGCAGGGTCGTGTGTTCCCGCCGACGCTCAGCGCGGACGCGCTCGACACGCTGCGCGCGTACGCCTTCCCGGGCAACGTGCGCGAGCTGGAGAACATCCTCGAACGCGCGCTCGCCCTTGCGGAAGGCGACAGCCTGACCGCCGAGGACCTGCGCCTGCCGAAGCCGGCGAACGCGCCCGCCGTACCATCGAATGGCCACACGGGTGCGGCCACCGCACCGGCGAATCCTGCATCGCCGCCGCTGGTGGTGCCCGGTCAGCCGACGCAGGCGATCGATCCGCGCACGCTCAACCCGCGTGACACCGCCAGCAGCCCCCTGCCCTCGTACATCGAGGAAATCGAACGCGCGGCGATCCAGCAGGCGCTGCAGGAAAACCGCTACAACAAGACGCGCACCGCGGCGGCACTGGGCATCACCTTCCGTGCGTTGCGGTACAAGCTGAAGAAGCTGGGCATCGATTGAGGTTGTCGCGCGGACTCCACGCGCGATGCGCATTGCATCGCGCTGATCGTTCAACGCATTGGTGACGGCGTCGCGTCGCTTGAACTTCGCATCGATGTTTCGCTGCATGCGTGGACGCGGCAGTCGTCTCGCATGTTTCGCGGCACGGGATGCACGCCACTTCGGGCTCGCTCGCAGGTAGGCAGCCGCCCTACTTTCCAGCCGTACGCACCCGTACCGGCATGTGGGGGAACCCCGGACGAGCTGACGTAAATGGTCAGCTCGCGGCCAGCATGACAATCTGCGTCACCCGGCCTTCGGCGGGTTCTGACATTTAGCGTGACCTCATCTCCAGTTCAGCGCGCCCGTGCACGGAAAAGCTTGTTGGCACGGCTTATGCGTGTACCTTTGCGGCACGTGCAGTGAGCACGGCTGCCCGAGGACCGGAAACGCCGGCCCACAGGCACGTGATGTCAAAACACTCCTAGGGGAAATCGTATGAAGAAGCAGCAGGGCTTTACCCTCATCGAACTGATGATCGTCGTCGCGATCGTCGCCATCCTGGCCGCCATCGCGCTGCCGGCTTACCAGGACTACATGAAGCGTTCGAAGGTCTCCGAAGCCGTCGCCACCGCCGGCGCGTGCAAGACCTCGGTCGCCGAGTACGCGGCTGCCACCAGCAAGCTGCCGGCCGACATCAACGCGGCCGGTTGCAGCAACGTCGCCAGCCAGTACGTCTCTGCCGTTAACGTCACCAAGGGCGTCATCGACGTGACCCTGCAGGGCGTTGGCACCGGCGTCGACGGCAAGAAGCTGACGCTGACCCCGACCAAGGACGCCGCTGGCGCCACCGCCGGTGACGGCGACAACATCGTCGGCTGGAAGTGCAGCACGGACGCCGAAAAGAAGTTCGTGCCGGGCTCCTGCCGCGGCTAATCGCTGTACGCGACACGCTGTTGAAAAAGGGGAGCGCATGCTCCCCTTTTTCTTTGGTTCGCGCGGTAGCATCGGCAGTACCGCTTGGGGAAGTGGAAATGAACGTCAATACGCAACGGCACGGGGCAGCACTGCTCTGGATCTTCATCGCGTCCGGATTCGCCGGACTGATCTACCAGTCCATCTGGACGTCGTACCTCGGCTTGTTCCTCGGCCATTCCGCCTACGCGCAATCGCTCGTGCTCATCCTGTTCATGGGTGGCATGGCGCTGGGCGCGTGGCTGGTGAGCCGTCGCAGCGAGACCCTGCGTCGACCGTTGCTCTGGTACGCAGCGATCGAGCTGGTGATCGGCGTGCTGGGCCTGACGTTCAATCAGGTGTACGGATGGTCCACCGGGCTGGCCTATGACGTGTTGTTCCCCGGGGCGGGCAGCCTCGCGTCGGTCAATGCGATTCGCTGGACGCTCTCGGTCCTGCTCGTACTGCCGCAGTGCATCCTGCTCGGCGCCACCTTCCCGCTGATGAGCGCCGGCTTCCTGCGCCTGCGTCCAGACGCGGACGGCAAGGTCATCGCAGGCCTCTATTTCACCAACAGCATCGGCGCCGCCGCAGGCGCGCTGGCTGCAACGTACCTGCTGGTTCCGCGCGTCGGGCTGCCCGGCACCGTGCTCACGGCCGGTATCCTCAACATCCTCGTCGCGTTCGCCGTTTATCCGATCAGCAAGCACGAGCCCGCAGCCACGGTCGCCACGCCCGGACCGAAGCCCGGCGCCGACAGCGCAACGCCGACCCTCATCCTCGTCGCGGCCGCGATCACCGGCCTGACTTCGTTTGTCTATGAAATCACCTGGGTGCGCATGCTTTCGCTGGCGCTCGGGACCACGATCCATGCGTTCGAGCTGATGCTGGCGGCTTTCATCGCGGGCATCGCCTTCGGTGGCCTGTGGCTCAGTCGCAACGCCGATCGCATCCGATCCCCGCTGAAAATGGTCGGTTGGGTGCAGATCTGGATGGGCGTTGCGGCACTGGTTTCGATGTTCGTCTACGCCAACGCCTTCGAGTGGGTCGGCTGGCTGATGCGGGTGATCACGCGGACCAGCGAAGGTTATTCGCTGTACAACGTGTCCAGCGGGTTGATCGCCCTGCTAGTCATGTTCCCCGCGGCGTTCTTCGCCGGCATGACGCTCCCGCTCCTCACCGTGATCCTGCTGCGAAACGGGGCCGGCGAGCGTGCTATCGGGCGTGTCTATGCGGCAAACACGCTGGGTGCGATCGTCGGCGTCTTGCTCGCGGTGCATATCCTGCTGCCCTACATCGGCCTCAAGATGGCGCTCTGGGTGGCCGCTGCCGGCGATCTGGTCCTCGGCATCGTGCTGCTGCGGCGTTTTGCATCCCGACGCTTCCTCGCACAGGCGCCGGTCATGGCGGGCGCGGCGGCCGTGATCGCGCTGGCTGCAAGTCTGCTGCTCGTGCGGTTCGACCCGGCCGTGCTCGCTTCCTCCGTGTACCGCACCGGTGCCACCACGCTGGGCGACACGACGAAGATGCTGTTCTATCGGGACGGCAAGACCGCCAGCGTTGCGGTGTACGAGTCGTTCAACCAAGGTAAGCGGAACTGGGCGATCGCGACCAACGGCAAGGTGGACGCCGGTCTCTCGCCCTCCCTAAAGGACGAACCACGCTCCGACGAGTCGACGATGGCGCTTCTTGCCGCCTTGCCGCTGTCGTTGAAGGACAAGCTCGACGAGGTGGGCGTCATCGGGTTCGGCTCGGGCATGACCACGCACACGCTGCTGGGTAGCAAGCGCGTCGGCCGCATCGACACCGTCGACATCGAGCCGATGATGGTGGAAGGCGCCAAGGTGCTCGGCCCACGCGTGCACCGCGCCTACGAGGACCCCCGTTCCCATATCATCATCGACGATGCGAAATCGTACTTCTCTTCGTCGCGCAGACAGTACGACGTGATCATCTCGGAGCCCTCCAATCCGTGGATGGGCGGCACCGCATCGCTGTTCTCGTCGGAGTTCTACCGCTTCATTCCGCGTCACCTGAAACGTGACGGGCTCTTCGTACAGTGGCTGCAGCTGTACGAAATCGACCAGACGCTCGTCAGCTCCGTCCTGAACGCGATGCTGCCCGAGTTCAACGACGTCCAGGCGTATCTCGCGAATTCCGGCGACCTGATCCTCGTTGCCTCGCCGCACGGCAAGGTTCCTCCGCTGCGGGATCTCGTCTCGCGGGACGCCGCGCTTCGTGAGGAATTGGCGCGCGTGGGTTTCGGGACGCTCCGGGACCTGCAGGACACCTATGCGCTGAATCGACAGGGCCTCACCGCGTTCGCCAGCATCTTCCCTTCCCAGGCGAACTCGGATTACTTCCCCGTTTTGCAGCTCAAAGCGCCGGAGTCTCGCTTCAAGCGCGACATGGTGTGGGACATCGGCACTCTGTTGAGTGCACCTTGGCCAATTACCGCGACACTGGCCGATCTGCCGGTGCGTCCGCTCGACTCGACGCTGCCGAACAAGAAGCGGGAGATTGCGAGCGATGTAAAGCTCCGTGCGGCACGCGAACTGCGGACCGCCCTGGTCGATGGCCGCCCCATCGACGGAGCCTACGCGCGCCAGGGCGACGCGATGCAGTTGGAAGCCCTCCGGGGTCTTGCCAAGTCGTGCATGCTCGATCAGGCACCGGCGCAGAGCGCGCAGATCATGATCTCGCTGGCCATCGAAACCATCCCCTTCCTCGATGAGGCCGCAAACCAGGATCTGTGGGTGAAGCCAGTCTGGCTGGGCAACTGCCAGCCATCGAACCCGCTGGTCGTGGATACGCTCAAGCTACTGGCGGCGACCTCGCAACATCGACACGCCGACGTCATCGCTGCGGGACGACACCTGCTGAGCGGTCCGGAGTCCGGAGCCATCCTGGTGAACCAGACCTCGACCTATTACGTGTGGGGCGCGATGCAATTGGCCGCGTTCAGCCTGGACGACCCGTCGGTCGCTCGTGAACTGCACGCGCAGTACGCCGACAAGCTTCCCGCCTCGGTCGTCGGACAAACCCCGGTTCGCATGTTGAGTGCGCTGGCAACCTCCGGACGGAGCGAGGGCAAGGACGCGAAGCAGGCCGCCGGGAGCCGTTGAGCCCCGGCTCGCGGCTTCACGCGAATTACGTGAAACACGTGCCGTCCCCGGCCAAAGGATTGATGTACATTCCCCGGTGGGGAAGTACCTGGGGACCACCATGAACGCAGCCGCCACCGCCAATCTGGTGGGGATAACCGGCATCGCCCGGCGCCTCGTCCTGGACGGAGCGCTGGACGATTCGGCCGCTCGTCAGGCGCTGAGCGCCGCGACCGCCGCCAAGCAGCCGATCACCGCCTACCTGGCCGAAAAGCGCCTCGTGACGCCGGCGCAGCTGGCGGCCGCCAACTCGATCGAATTCGGCGTGCCGCTGTTCGACGCGACGACGCTGGATCCGGCGCAGACGGCCATCAAGCTGGTCAACGAGGCGCTGGTCCGCAAGCATCAGGTGCTGCCGCTCTACCGGCGCGGCAACCGCTTGTTCGTCGGCGTTTCGGATCCGACCAACACGCAGGCGCTGGACGAGATCAAGTTCCAGAGCAACCTCGCGATCGAGCCGATCCTCATCAGCGAGGACCAGATCCAGCGCTGCATCGACAAGTGGCTCGAGGCCAGCGATGCCCTCGCCGATACGGTCGGCAGCGACGAGGGCCTGGAGAATCTTGATATCTCCGGCGGCGAAGAGGTCTCCAGCGACAGCACCGTCGATGTCAAGACCGACGACACGCCGGTCGTGAAGTTCGTCAACAAGGTGCTGGTGGATGCGATTCGTCGCGGCGCCTCGGACATCCACTTCGAGCCGTACGAAACCGAATACCGCGTGCGCCTGCGCATCGATGGCCTGCTCAAGCAGGTCACGAAGGTGCCGACCAACCTCGCCGGTCGAATCGCCGCGCGCCTTAAGGTCATGTCGCAGCTCGACATCGCCGAAAAGCGCGTGCCGCAGGACGGCCGCATCAAGCTCAACATTTCCAAGACCAAGCAGGTCGACTTCCGCGTCAGCACGCTGCCCACGCTGTTCGGCGAGAAGGTGGTGCTGCGTATCCTCGACGGCAGTGCGGCCAAGCTGGGCATCGACAAGCTCGGTTACGAGGACGACCAGCGCGCGCTCTATGAAGCCGCGCTGGCGAAGCCCTACGGCATGGTGCTGGTCACCGGCCCGACCGGCTCGGGTAAGACGGTGTCGCTCTACACCGGCCTGAACATCCTCAACGAGGAAGAGCGCAACATCTCCACCGTTGAAGACCCGGTCGAAATCCGCGTGCCGGGCATCAACCAGGTGCAGATGAACGTCAAGCGCGGCATGACCTTCGCCGCCGCGTTGCGCAGCTTCCTGCGACAGGACCCGGACGTGGTGATGGTCGGCGAAATCCGCGACCTGGAAACGGCGGAGATCGCGGTCAAGGCCGCACAGACGGGCCACCTGGTGCTCTCCACGCTGCATACCAACGACGCCCCGCAGACCGTCTCGCGCCTGATGAACATGGGCATCGCGCCCTACAACATCACCTCGTCGGTGACGTTGATCATCGCGCAGCGACTCGCCCGCCGCCTGCACGACTGCAAGCGCGAAGTGCCGTTGCCGGACCACGCGTTGCTGGCCGAAGGCTTCACCCAGCAGGAAGTGGATGCCGGCCTGAAGATCTACGAAGCCGTCGGCTGCCCCGACTGCACCGAAGGCTACAAGGGCCGAACCGGCATCTACCAGGTCATGCCGATGACCGAGAAGATCCAGGCGATCGTGCTCCAGGGCGGAAACGCGCTGGACATCGCCGAAGCGTCCAAGCAATCCGGCGTCCGCGACCTGCGTCAGTCGGCGCTGCTGAAAGTGAAGAACGGCGTGACCAGCCTCGCCGAAATCAACCGTGTAACCAAGGACTAACCCATGTCCGCGACCCGTACCGCGACTCGCACCGCGACCAAAACCGCCCCCGCCGCCCGTCGTCCCAACGGGATGGACACCTTCGTCTGGCAAGGCACCGACAAGCGCGGCAAGGTGATGAAGGGCGAGCAGCCGGCGAAGAACGCCAACTCGCTGCGCGCCGAACTTCGCAAGCAGGGCATCACGCCGCGCACGGTGAAGGTGAAGGGCAAGCCGTTGATGGGTGGCGCCGGGCGTCGCATCACGCCGCTCGACATCGCCATCTTCAGCCGCCAGCTTGCGACGATGATGAAGTCGGGCGTGCCGATCGTCGGCGCGATCGAGATCATCGCCAACGGCAACAAGAACCCGAAGATGACCACGCTCCTCAACACGATCCGCTCGGACATCGAGAGCGGCTCGTCGTTGTACGAGGCGTTGAGCAAGCATCCGGTCCAGTTCGACGAGTTGTACCGCAACCTGGTCAAGGCCGGTGAAGGCGCGGGTGTGCTGGAAACGGTGCTCGACACCATCGCCACCTACAAGGAAAACATCGAAGCCCTGAAGGGCAAGATCAAGAAGGCGATGTTCTACCCCGCCGCGGTCGTTGCGGTGGCCCTGATCGTGTCGGCGATCCTGCTGGTGTTCGTGGTGCCGCAGTTCGAGAGCGTGTTCAAGAGCTTCGGCGCGGACCTGCCGGCGTTCACCAAGCTCGTCATCGCGATGAGCGATTTCATGGTGGCCTACTGGTGGCTGGTGGGCGCGATCGTGGGCGGCGCCATCGTCGCCTTCATCATGGCGCAGAAGCGCTCGGTCGCATTCTCAAGATTCCTCGACCGAACCATGCTGAAGCTGCCGGTCATCGGCCAGATCCTGCACAACTCCGCGATCGCACGCTTCTCGCGCACGCTGGCAGTGACGTTCAAGGCGGGTGTGCCGCTGGTGGAAGCGCTCGACATCGTGGCCGGCGCGACCGGCAACTGCGTCTACGAAGACGCGGTACGCAACATCCGCGACGACGTGTCCGTCGGTTACCCCGTCAACATGGCGATGAAGCAGGTCAACGTCTTTCCGCACATGGTCGTGCAGATGACGGCGATCGGCGAAGAAGCCGGCGCGCTCGACACGATGCTGTTCAAGGTCGCCGAGTTCTACGAGCAGGAAGTGAACAACGCGGTCGACGCGCTCTCCAGCCTGCTGGAACCCATGATCATGGTGTTCCTGGGCGTGGTTGTCGGCGGCATGGTCGTGGCGATGTACCTGCCGATCTTCAAGCTCGGCGCGGTCGTGGGCTAAGCGCCCGCGATCACGCCGGACGGAACTTCGGGCACAATCCCGCGCATGGCATTTCTCGATCAAAACCCCGCCATCGGATTCCCGCTGACGGCCGGGCTCGGCCTGCTGGTCGGCAGCTTCCTCAACGTGGTGATCCTGCGCCTGCCCAAGCGGCTGGAATGGCAGTGGCGCCGCGACAGCCGTGAAGTCCTCGGCGAACCGGACACCTACGATCCGCCGCCTCCCGGCATCGTGATCGAGCGCTCGCACTGTCCGCATTGCAAGCACCAGCTGTCGTGGTACGAGAACATCCCGGTGTTCAGCTACCTCGCGCTGCGCGGCAAATGCCGCAACTGCAAGGCACCGATCTCGCCGCAGTACCCACTCGTCGAACTGCTGACCATGCTGCTCGTGATCGCGAGCGTGTGGCGCTTCGGCTTCGGCTGGCAGGGCTTCGGCGCGATCGTCTTCACGTGCTTCCTGATCGTGCTCTCCGGCATCGACCTGCGCACGCAGTTGTTGCCCGACCAGCTCACCTTGCCGTTGATGTGGCTGGGCCTGATCGCGGCGTCGGACAACCTCTACTTCCCGGCCAAGCCCGCGCTGCTCGGCGCGGTCGCGGGCTATCTCAGCCTGTGGATCGTCTGGTGGCTGTTCAAACAGCTCACGGGCAAGGAAGGCATGGGGCATGGCGACTTCAAGCTGCTGGCCGCCATCGGCGCCTGGGCCGGGTTGAAGGGCATCCTGCCGACCATCCTTCTCTCCTCGGTCATCGGTGCGGTGATCGGTTCGATCTGGCTCGCCATGAAGGGCCGCGATCGGGCGACACCGATTCCGTTCGGCCCGTATCTCGCCATCGCCGGCTGGATCACCTTCTTCTGGGGCGACCAGATGGTCGGTACCTACATGCAGTTCGCCGGCCTGAAATAGGCGATCGCAGCCCGCCGGTTTACCCTGACCGCTCCCACGCGACGCGCAGGCCCATGAGCGAGTTCATCGTAGCCGTCACCGGAGGCGTCGCGTCCGGTAAGAGCGAAGTGACGCGCCACTTCGAGGCGCTCGGCATCGTGGTGGCCGATGCGGACGTGGCGGCTCGCATCGCCGTCGAACGCGGCTCGGCGGGATTGGCGGAAGTCGTCGCCGCCTTCGGTGACGAAGTCCTCGCGCCCGACGGCAGCCTCGATCGCGCCGCGATGCGGCGTTACGTATTCGGCGACGAAACCGCGCGCCGCCGGCTGGAAGCGATCGTCCATCCCCGCGTTCGCGCGAGTCTGCGCGATGCCTGCCTCGCAGCGCCGGGGCCGTACGCGGTCGCCGCGATTCCGCTGCTCGCCGAAGGCGGCGGGAGGGAGGCGTATCCGTGGTTGTCGCGCATCCTTGTGGTCGACGTACCCGTCGAGGTGCAGCGGGCGCGCGTGATGGCGCGCGATCGCGTCGACGCGGAACTGGCGCAGCGGATGATTGCGGCGCAGGCCACGCGCGACCAGCGCCTGGCGATCGCGGACGACATCATCGTGAATGACGGCCCCGTCGAGCTGCTCGCCTCGCACGTGGCCGCGCTGGATCGGCGGTACCGCGCATTGGCGGCAGCGCGCGGTTAGCGACACCCGATTACGGTCGGATCAGGTCGACGGCCACAACCCGCGGATCGCGGCGATGCCCTGCGCGCCGTGCGCACGTGCTTCGTCCACGTCGCCCGGACCGAGCCCGCCGATGGCGTAGATCGGCAGCGACACGCGTTCGCGCATCCCGGCGAAACCGCCCCAACCGATCCCCTCGACGCCGGGATGGCTTGGCGTCGGCTTCAACGTGCCCAGCACCGCGAAATCGCACGCCAATGCCTCGGCGGCAAGCAGGTCGTCGACGTCATGGCACGACGCGGCCAGCGACACGCCCGGAGGCACCGGACGCTCGGACAACCCGTGAAGCATGCGCGCCGGCAGATGCAGTCCGATGCCCAGTTCCAGCGCCAGCGCGCTATCGCCATTCACCAGCACGTCCGCGCCGGCGTGGCGGCACAGGGCCGCGGCTTGCGAAGCCAATGAATGCCAACGCTGCGTATCCAGTCCCGGCGCGCGCAACTGCACGCGTCGCACGCCGTTCGCGAGTGCGCGCTCCAGCCGCGCCAGCCATCCCGCGTCGCCCTCCTGAGGTGGCGGCGTGACGAGGTAGTGCGCCGGCTGCAGCAAGGCGGCGACGACCGGGCGATCCGCCGGCGGCATCGCATAACTGCCCAGCTTCTGGGGCGGCACCCACACCAGCGCCTGCCCTTCCAGCCCACGCGCGTGACCGCGCCAGGCGGCGATGCTGCGCACGTCCAGGCGAAGGCGCTTGTCGGGATAACGCTGGGGCACGTTGATCAGGGGCGCGCCGATGTCGACGTCGATCCCCAGTTCTTCGTGGAGCTCACGCGCCAGGGCCCCTTCGGCGGACTCGCCGGGCTCGTGCTTGCCGCCGGGGAATTCCCATAGACCCGCAAGGTCGCGGCCTTCGGTGCGCCGGGCGAGCAGCACGCGCCCGCGCGCGTCACGAATGACGCCGGCGACGACTTCGACATGGCGCAACGAGCCGCTGACCGCTTCGGGGGCGACCGCGCGCGCGACGTCCGTGGGAGAAGAGGTGCTCACCTGCTTACCGGGGCGGAGAACGCGTCCCGGGCGCCACCCTCCCCCGCTCGCGGGAGAGGGCGTCTGGAGCCGCTGCCGTCAGGCGATCTGCCCATGGCAATGCTTGTACTTCTTGCCGCTGCCGCACGGGCAGGGATCGTTGCGACCGACATTGGCGAACACGTCGCCACCCGCTGCAGCCTGCTGCGCCTGCGCGGCTTCCTCGTCGGCGCCGTAGCCGCCGGCGGACGCGTGCTGGAACTGCATCTGGCGCGCCTGCGCTTCGGCGGCCGCGCGCTCCTGCGCTTCCAGCGCGGCGACTTCGTCCTCGCTGCGGATGCGCACGCGCGCCAGCAGCGTCACGACTTCGCGCTTCACCTTCTCCAGCATTTCGGAGAACAGCTCGAACGCTTCCTTCTTGTATTCCTGCTTCGGCTGCTTCTGCGCGTAACCGCGCAGGTGGATGCCCTGGCGCAGGTAGTCCATGCGCGCCAGGTGCTCCTTCCAGTTCTGGTCGAGCACGTTGAGCATGATGTGCTTTTCCAGCAGGCGCATCGTCTCGCCGCCGAGCTGCGCTTCGCGCTGCGTGAAGTGGCCTTCGACGGCCTCCTGCACCAGGCGCTCGATCGTCTCGGCGTCGACTTCCTCGCTCTTGCCAACGAACTCGCCCAGCGACATCTGCACGCCGAACTCGGACGCGAGCGTCGCTTCCAGGCCCGGCAGGTCCCACTGGTCGTCCACCGAGTTCGGCGGCACGAAGCGCGCCACCATGTCGGCCACGACGTCGCCGCGGATCCCTTCGACGTTTTCCTGCACGCTGTCGGCTTCCAGCAGCTCGTCGCGCTGGCTGTAGATGACCTTGCGCTGGTCGTTGTTGACGTCGTCGAAGTCGAGCAGGTTCTTGCGGATGTCGAAGTTGTGGGCCTCGACCTTGCGCTGCGCGTTGGCGATCTGCTTGGTCACCAGCGGGCTTTCGATGATGTCGTCTTCCTTCAGGCCCATGCGCGCCATCACGCGCTGCACCCAGTCGGCCGCGAAGATGCGCATCAGGTTGTCTTCGAGCGACAGGTAGAAGCGCGAGGAACCCGGGTCGCCCTGGCGACCGGCGCGGCCGCGCAGCTGGTTGTCGATGCGGCGGCTCTCGTGGCGCTCGGTGCCCACGATGTGCAGGCCGCCAGCGGCCTTCACCGCTTCATGGCGCGCCTGCCATTCGGACTTCAGGCGGGCCTTGGTGACCTCGTCGATGTGGCCGTCGTTCTTGGCCTCGAGCTCGGCGATCTCGTTCTCGAGCGAACCGCCCAGCACGATGTCGGTACCGCGACCGGCCATGTTGGTGGCGATGGTGATCGCGCCCGGACGACCGGCCTGCGCGACGATCTGCGCCTCGCGCTCATGCTGCTTGGCGTTGAGGACTTCGTGGTGGATGCCGGCGTCGCGCAGCTGCTGGCTGAGCATTTCCGACACTTCGATCGACGTCGTGCCGACCAGCACCGGCTGCTTGCGCGCGTTGGCGTCCTTGATCTCGTTGAGCACCGCGCGGTACTTGCCGTTGCGGTTGAGGAACACCGCATCGGGGTGGTCCTTTCGCTGGATCGGCTTGTGCGTCGGGATCACGATGACTTCCAGGCCGTAGATGCTCTGGAATTCGTACGCCTCGGTGTCCGCCGTACCGGTCATGCCGGACAGCTTCTTGTACATGCGGAACAGGTTCTGGAAGGTGATGCTCGCCAGCGTCTGGTTCTCGCGCTGGACCGGCACGCCTTCCTTCGCTTCCACCGCCTGGTGCAGGCCGTCGGACCAGCGACGACCCGCGAGCGTGCGGCCGGTGAACTCGTCGACGATCACCACCTCGCCGTCGCGGACGATGTAATCCACGTCGCGCTGGTAGATGGCGTGCGCACGCATGGCGGCGTTGAGGTGGTGCACGACGCTGAGGTTCTGCGCGCCGTACAGCGTGTCGTCCTCGCCCTGCAGAATGCCGGCCTGGCGCAGCAGGTGCTCGGCGCGTTCCTGGCCTGCTTCCGACAGGTGCACCTGCTTGCCCTTCTCGTCGACCCAGTAATCGCCTTCGCTGTCTTCCGTCGCCTGGCGCGACAGCTGCGGGACGATGCGGTTGACCTTGATGTACAGCTCCGGCGACTCGTCTGCCGGGCCGGAAATGATCAGCGGCGTGCGCGCCTCGTCGATCAGGATCGAGTCGACCTCGTCGACGATCGCGTAATGCAGGCTGCGCTGGAAACGGTCTTCCTTCGACAGCGCCATGTTGTCGCGCAGGTAGTCGAAGCCGAATTCGTTGTTGGTGCCGTAGGTGATGTCGGCGGCGTACGCGGCGTGCTTGTCGCTGTGCGGCATGCCCGGGTAGACCACGCCGACGCTGAGGCCCAGCCAGTTGTACAGGCGGCCCATCCACGCCGAGTCGCGGCGGGCGAGGTAGTCGTTCACGGTGACGACGTGGACGCCCTTGCCTTCCAGCGCGTTGAGGTACACCGGCAGTGTGGCGACCAGGGTCTTGCCCTCGCCGGTGCGCATTTCGGCGATCTTGCCCAGGTGCAGGACCATGCCGCCGATCAGCTGGACGTCGTAGTGGCGCATGCCGAGCACGCGCTTGGACGCCTCGCGGCAGACGGCGAACGCCTCGGGCAGGATCTTGTCGAGCGACTCGCCATCGGCGATGCGCTTCTGGAACTCCGCCGTCTTGGCCTGCAATTGCTCATCGGAGAGCTTCTGCATCTCCGGCTCAAGCACGTTGATCTTGGCGACGGAGCGTTGCAGTTGGCGCAGCAGGCGATCGTTGCGGCTGCCGAAAACGCGGGTAAGCAGGCTGTTGAGCATGGAGTGCGACTGGGTCCGTTGTAGCGGAACAGGGATACCGGCGGGGCGGACGCAATCAGAGTCCGTGTCCGCCGGCGAGTTCCCCGAAGGAAGGCTCTGGCCGGCTCAAATGAAATCGGGGCGCCGCGCGCCCCGAAAGTCTCGAGCCTGAACTGTGGCCACGCCGATTGTAGCGTGTGGGCGAGCCGGGGTGCTTGCAAGCCATCGGCTTGCGCCCCGGCGAGCGCCCGGAGCGTGCCGCGAAGGGCCGGATCGAGGAGCGATGCTCGCAAGGCACCGCCTTGCATCGCTCCGGGCGCCCGGAGCGTACCGGAAGCCAGTCGAAGCGGCGTCGGTACCCCGCGACCGGCTCAGCCGGCCCTCGCGCGGTGCCTCAGCCCTTGATCTCCATCTTGAGCGGCGACTGCTGGCTGAGGAATTTGCGCGGGTTCACGACGCGGTTGTTCTCCCACACCTCGAAGTGCACGTGGGCGCCGGTCGAGCGGCCCGTGGAGCCGGCCTTGGCGATCTCCTGCCCGGCGCGCACCAGCTCGCCGACCTTGCGGGTCAGGCGCGAGTTGTGGGCGTAACGGGTGACGTAGCCGTTGCCGTGGTCCACTTCGATGACGTTGCCGTAGCCCGAGCGCACGCCCGAGTAGCTGACCACGCCGTCGGCCACGGCGAGCACCGGGTCGCCGACGTTGGCCTTGAAGTCGATGCCCTTGTGGTTGGCATGCCCGCCACTAAAGGGATCGGCGCGGCCGCCGAAGCCGGAGGTGATGTAGCTGTTGGCGATCGGCTCGCGTCCCGGCACGGCGTTCATGTCGAGCTGGCGGTTGAAGAGCAGCGATTCCAGGACCGACAGCTGCTCGCCCGACGCCTTGAACTGCGCGCCCAAGGTCGCCATGCCCTCGTCCAGCTCGGGCTTGGTCATGTCGCGAACGGGGCCCACGCCGCCGACGCCGACCGGCTTGTCGAAGTCGAACTCGCCGTCCTGCAGCTGGCCGATGCGCGTCAGGCGCTCGCCCAGGGCGTTGAGGCGGTTGGCCTCGGCCTGGAGCTCGCCCATGCGGGCGGCCAGGGCGTTGATCTCACGCTGGGCGTCGCGACGGGTCGCTGCGATCAGCGCCTCCTGCCGGTCGGCCTTGCTGCGCAGCATGGCGTTGTCGGCCAGGGTGACGCCCGCGCCGAGCGCGGTGCCGGTTCCCAGCAGAAGCGCCATCGCCAGCGCCGGGCGCTGCGCGCCCCAGTAGCCCGCACGCTGCAGCAACGACGAAAGCTGCACGCGGGTTTTGTTTAGGATGGTTGAATACGTCATGTCCAGTTCTGATTCCAAGCCCCGGTCGCGCAAAGGCGGCCCTTCGACTCCACGCGCCGCGCTGGATGCGCTGCTCGCCGAGCCCGCTGGCGGTCCGGTGCGCCGTGCCCTTTGGCTCGACGAACTGGACCAACGGTTTCGCCCGCTCCTGCCACCTTCGCTGGCCGCGCATGCGCGACTGGCCAATTACGAGCGTGGCGGCAGGCTCGTGTTTGTCGTCGATGCCCCGGTGTGGCGGGCCAAGATGCGGCTCGCTGCCCCTGAACTGCTCGACGCGGCCCGTTCCGTCGGGCTGGATGCGGCTGAACTCATCGTCAAAACGACAACGCCGGTGACTGCCTCCCCGCAATCGGACCGGAAAGCCAAACCCATCTCCGCTACTGCACGCAAAGCCCTGCAGTCGGCGGTGGAACTGCTGAAGGAGCCCGGTTCCACCGGATCCAGCGGTTCCCCCTGAGATTTCTTCGCGTTGGCAGGTTTGTCGCCGCCACGTCGATACGCCAGGGTTCGGGGCATGCTAAAGGCCTAACCCCTTGAATTTGTTAAGAGGTTAGAAACCTTTCGGAAGAAATTCGTTAAATAAACGTTAAGGCGTCACGCGAAGTTCACGTCTGTGACGTCCGCCCAATTCATGAAAACGCTTGCGGCGCGTGGTCAGCCGCAGCGTCCGGGCCGCTCAGGCGGTGGCGGGAATCCCGTAGGTGACGGGCGCTTCGTACGCATCGGACTCGGTGAAAGTCACCTCGTCCCAGGCCGAACGTTCGGCGAGCAGGGCGCGAACGAGCTTGTTGTTGAGCGCATGTCCGGACTTGAAACCGACATACGCGCCGATGATCGGACGGCCCGCGAGGTACAGGTCGCCGACGGCGTCGAGGATCTTGTGGCGCACGAACTCGTCGGCGTACCGCAGGCCGTCGTCGTTCAGCACGCGGAACTCGTCCAGCACGATCGCGTTGTCCATCGAGCCGCCGAGGCCGAGGTTGCGTTCGCGCATGTATTCCAGGTCGCGCATGAAGCCGAACGTGCGGGCGCGGCTGACTTCCTGGATGTAATTGGCGGTGGAGAACTCCACCACGGCGCGCGACTGCGAGGCCGGGATCGCGGGGTGGTCGAACTGCACCGTGAAGTCGAGGCGGAAGCCGTCGTACGGCTCGAACCGCGCGACCTTGTCGCCCTCGCGCACTTCCACCGGCTGGCGTATGCGGATGAAACGCTTCGGCGCGTCCTGCTCGTAGATGCCCGCCGACTGCAGCAGGAACACGAACGGACCGGAGGAGCCGTCCATGATCGGCACTTCGGCCGCGGACAGTTCCACATATAGATTGTCGACACCCAGGCCCGCGAGCGCGGACAGCAGGTGTTCGACGGTCTGGATCTTGGCCGGGCCGCAGGTCAGGCCCGTGCACAGCGTGGTCTCGGTGACCAGCTCGGCGCTGGCCGGCACTTCCACCACCGGGTCGAGGTCGACGCGACGGAACACGATGCCGGTATCGACCGGTGCCGGGCGCAGGGTGAGAAAGACCTTCTCGCCACTGTGCAGGCCCACGCCGGTGGCGCGGATCACGTTCTTGAGGGTGCGCTGACGCAGCATGGGAGGCGACCTTGGGGGGCGGCGTTCTTCTTGATTACATGTGTGCGACCGCAGGCGGATGCAAATGGTTCTCGCCTGAACGGCCGGCAAGAATAGCACCGCGCACCCTGAACCATGACGGAAACATGTCACGGTCCCGTGAAGGCAAGACGGCCGGCCGGACCCGCTTCGCGGACCGGCCGACCCTGCCCCATCCGGGGCCAGAAGACGACGGCGACGGCCTTCCCCATGGCGAGGGAAGACCGTTTGAACCCGGTCCGACAAGGCCGCCGGAGCGGACTACATCAGTCCGCCTGGCGGCGCAGGAATGCCGGGATGTCGAGGTAGCTGCTGTCGCTGCCGAAATCGGCGACGGCCGGCGTCGACGACGGTTCCACGCTGCGGCTGCCGGCGCTGCCGCGCAGGCTGTTGCCGAAGCTCGGACGCGCGGTCGGCATTTCGTCCATCGCCGAGAACTCCGGCTGGCCGGTGGTCGCGTTGCGGACCAGCGAGATCGGGGCGCGCTGCGCCTCGCGCTCGTTGCCGCGGACCGACTGGCGCGCGACGGCACGGTTCAGGCCCGTGGCGACCACGGTGACCTTCACCTCGTCCTGCATGTCCGGATCCAGCACGGTGCCGATGACGACGGTCGCGTCTTCCGAAGCGAAGTTCTCGATGGTGCGGCCGACTTCGTCGAACTCGGCCATCGTGAAGTCCGGACCGGCGGTGATGTTGACCAGGATGCCGTTGGCGCCCGACAGGTTCACGTCGTCCAGCAGCGGGTTCTGGATCGCCGCTTCCGCCGCCGCCTGCGCGCGGTCATCGCCACGCGCCGCGCCGGTGCCCATCATCGCCAGGCCCATCTCGCTCATCACGGTGCGCACGTCGGCGAAGTCGACGTTGATCAGGCCCGGACGCACGATCAGGTCGGCGATGCCCTGCACGGCGCCGAGCAGCACGTCGTTGGCGGCGCGAAACGCCTGGATCATCGTCGCGTTGCGACCGAGCACGGTGATCAGCTTCTCGTTCGGGATGGTGATCAGCGAGTCGCAGTGGTGGCTCAGTTCCTCGATGCCCTTCAGCGCGACCTGCATGCGGCGGCGGCCTTCGAACGGGAACGGCTTGGTGACCACGGCCACCGTGAGGATGCCCATTTCCTTGGCGAGCTGCGCCACGACCGGCGCGGCGCCGGTGCCCGTGCCGCCGCCCATGCCGGCGGTGATGAACACCATGTCGGCGCCGGTCAGCGCGTCCATGATGCGTTCGCGGTCTTCCAGCGCGGCCTGGCGGCCGACTTCCGGATTCGCGCCTGCGCCCAGGCCCTTGGTGACGTTGCTGCCCAGCTGCAGCTGCAGCTTCGCGCCGCAGTTCTTGATGGCCTGCGCGTCGGTGTTGGCGGTGATGAATTCCACGCCATCGACGTTGCCGCTGACCATGTGCGCCACGGCGTTGCCGCCGCCACCGCCCACGCCAACGACCTTGATGACCGCGTTCGGGGCCATTTTTTCAACCAGTTCGAAATGTGCCATGTCGTCGTCCTCGTTATGTAGTGCTAGTTATTTGCTTTCGAATCGTCGTGTTGCCGGAACCGCAAGTACCGCGTCATCGCCTCGCCTGCTCACTGGACCCAGGCCCTGCCCGGATCGGGAACCGGCGTCGGCCCATGCCGCGTCGATTCCTTGAAGCCTTGCGCGCATCGCGTCGTCAGAACTCGCCGCGATACCAGTTCTTGAGCTTGCTGAAGAAGCTGCCCGCGCGACCGGTCGGAATCACCGGACGCCGCGGGTTCTCGATCTGGCTACCCATCAGCAGCAGGCCGACGCCGGTGGCGTGCACTGGATTGCCCACCACTTCGCCCAGCCCCGTCACGTGCTGCGGAATGCCCACGCGCACGGGCATCTGCAGCATTTCCTCGGCTAGTTCGACCACGCCTTCCATCTTCGCGGCGCCGCCGGTGAGCACCATGCCGGCGCGCACGTGCTGCTCGAAACCGCTGCGGCGCAGCTCGGCCTGGATCATTTCGAAGATCTCCTCGTACCGCGCCTGCACGGCCTGCGCGAGCGACGCGCGCGGCATGCGGCGCGGCGGGCGATCGCCGACGCTGGGCACCTGGATGGATTCTTCGGCCGTCGCCATCTGCGCGAGCGCGCATGCGTAGCGAACCTTGATCTGTTCGGCTTCCGGCGTCGGCGTGCGCAGCATGTGCGCGATGTCCTCGGTCACCTTGTCGCCGGCGATCGGCAGGCTTGCGCTGTGCGCGATCGCGCCGCCGACGAACACCGCGATGTCGGTCGTGCCCGCGCCGATGTCGACCAGCACCACGCCGAGTTCGCGCTCATCGGAGGTCAGCACGGCCTGGCTGGATGCGAGCACGCTGAGGATCAAATCATCGACCTGCAAACCGCAGCGCTGCACGCACTTGCTGATGTTCGCCGCCGCCGACTGCGCGCACACGACCAGGTGCGCGTGCACTTCCAGGCGCACGCCGGTCATGCCGACGGGGTTGCGGATGCCTTCCTGCGAATCGTCGAGCACGTAGTCGCGCGGGATCGCATGCAGGATCTTCTGGTCGGCCGGGATCGCCACGGCCTTGGCCGCTTCGAGCACGCGGTCCAGATCGCCGTAGGTCACTTCGCCGTCGCGGATCGGCGCGATGCCCTGCGAGTTGCGGCACTGCACGTGGTTGCCGGAGATCGACGCGTAGACCGAACGGATCTCGCAGCCGGCCATCAGCTCGGCTTCCTCGATGGCGCGCTGGATCGACTGCACCGTGGATTCGATGTCCACCACGACGCCGCGCTTGAGGCCGCGCGATTCGTGCGAGCCGATACCGATCACCTCGATCGGGTTGCCCGGCGAGTATTCACCCACCAGCGCCACCACCTTCGAGGTGCCGATGTCGAGGCCGACGATCAGCGACTTGTCACCCTTGCGATTCATGATTGTCCCTGCTGTTGCGGTACCGCCGCCGGCGCCGGCACGGGCGCCCACGTCAATGCAAAACCATTGGTGTAACGAAGGTCGGCGAGCTTGAGCACCTGCGCCTGCTGCGTGAGCAACTGCGGCAGCAGACGCACGAAGCGCGACAGCCGTGCGCGCGCTTCGCTGCGGCCGACCACGATGCGTGCGCCGTTGTCGAGGCCGAGCGTCCAGCTACCGCGCGGATCGAGCCCGACCTCGCGCACCTCAAGACCGATCGGCGCGAACATCGCGCGCGATTCGTTGTAGAGCGCCACGACCTCGCTCACGCGCGCCTCGGGACCGCCGAGTTGCGGCAGGCCCTTCGGCACGTCGATGCCCTTCGCCGGGAACAACTTGCCCTGCTCCGACAGCAGCAGGCCGCCGCTCCAGCGAGCGAACGGACGATGTTCGAACACCGTCACTTCCAGCACGTCGGGCCAGCGCTTGCGCACTTCCGCGCGCTCGACCCACGGCAGCTTGGACACCGCGTCCTGCGCGCCGGCCAGATCCACCGCGAAGAACCCGCGCTGCGCGTACGGCAGCAGCGTCTTCTGCAGCAGCGCGCCGTCCACGCGTTCGAACTCGCCGGTCGCGCGCAGCTTGGTCAGCGGCCAATGGGCCGCGCCGATCCAGCCGTTGAGCACGGCGACGACCGGCAGCACGACCAGTGCCAACGCGAGAATCCATCCGACGAGGCGAAGCATGGCGTTCACGCCACCGCACCTCCTCGTTCGGCACCGGCGAGGCTGGACTCGAGCACGCGCCAGCACAGCTCGTCGAATTCGATGCCGATCTGACGCGCGGCCTTGGGCACGAGCGAGTGGCTCGTCATGCCCGGCGCGGTGTTCACTTCCAGCAGGTACAGCTGGCCGGTGGCGCGATCGCGCATGAAATCCACGCGACCCCAGCCGCTGCACCCGGCGGCGATGAAGGCTTCCGACGCGATGCGCGCGATCTCGACCTCTTCCGCGCCTTCCAGTCCCGGGCACAGGTACTGCGTGTCGTCGGAGATGTACTTGGCGTGGTAGTCGTACCACTCGCCCTTCGGAACGATACGGATCGACGGCAGCGCGATGTCGTTCAACACCGGCACGGTGAGTTCTTCGCCGACGATCAGCTGCTCCATCAGCATCTCGCCGGGATAGTTCGCGGCGAGTTCGACGGCCGCATCGAGGTCGGCGTCGTCGAGCACGCGCGAAACGCCGACGCTGGAGCCTTCGCTCGACGGCTTGATGAAGACCGGGAGCCCGAGCGAACGCGCGGCCGCGTGGACGTCATCGCCCTTCGACAGGCGCACGTAGCGAGGCGTCGGCAGGCCGATGCTGAGCCACACCTGCTTGGTGCGGATCTTGTCCATGGTCAGCGCGGAACCGAGCACGCCCGAACCGGTGTACGGCACGCCGAGCGCTTCGCACAGGCCCTGCAGCACGCCGTCTTCGCCGCCGCCCTTGTTGCCGTGGAGGATGTTGAAGACGCGATCGACGCGGCCGGCGCGGATCGCCTCGAGCAGCGCGGGGATGCCGTCGATCGCGAACGCGTCGACGTTGCGCGAACGCAGCGCGTCGAGCACGTTGCGCCCCGAATCCAGCGAGACTTCGCGTTCGGCGCTGGTGCCGCCCATGAGCACGGCGACGCGGCCGAACGCGGCCGGATCGGTGATCCGGGTCGGACCAAGCTTCGCCGCTGCGGACTGCGCGCTCACTTCTTCTCTCCGTTGGAACCGTTGAAACCGTTCGCCGCGATCTGCTGCGCGGCGTAACCGATGTCGCCCGCGCCCATCATCAGCAGCAGGTCGCCGTCGTTGAGGACGTCGGGCAGCACGCTCGACAGATCGGCGGCGCCGCTGACGACGACGGGGTCGATGCGGCCGCGCGCGCGGATGGCGCGCGCCAGCGACTTGGCATCGGCGCCGGCGATCGGCGCTTCGCCCGCCGGATACACCTCGGTCAGCACGAGCACGTCCACCGTCGACAGCACCGCGGCGAACTCGTCGAACAGATCGCGCGTGCGGCTGTAGCGATGCGGCTGGAACGCGACGACCAGGCGCTTGTCGGGCCAGCCGCCGCGCGCCGCGGCGAACACCGCGTCGAGTTCCTTCGGGTGATGGCCGTAATCGTCGACCAGCTGCACCGTCGCGCCCTTCGACGTCGTCGGGCTGGCGAGCAGGTTGAAGCGGCGGCCGACTCCGGCGAAGTTCTGCAACGCGCGCGCGATCGCATCGGCGGCGACGCCGAGCTGCCATGCAACCGACGCGGCGGCGAGCGCATTGAGCACGTTGTGGCGACCCGGCAGCGCGAGCGTGATCGGCGTGCGCGTGGCATCGGGCAGGCACAGCGTGAAACGCATGTTCGGCCCGTCCTGCTGCACGTCCTCGGCGCGCACGTCGGCCTCCGTGCTGAAGCCGTAGGTCATCACATGGCGCGGCGTCTTCGATGCGAGCGCGGCGACTTCGGCATCGTCGATGCACAGCACCGCCAGGCCGTAGAACGGCAGGCGGTGCATGAACTCCTCGAACGCCGCCTGCACGCGGGCGAAGTCGCCGCCGTAGTTTTCCAGATGATCCGCGTCGATGTTGGTGACGATCGCGATCTGCGGATTCAGGCGCAGGAAGCTGCCATCGCTTTCATCGGCCTCGGCGACGAGCCATTCGCCCGTGCCCAGGCGGGCGTTCGCGCCGGCGGCAAGCAGCTGGCCGCCGATGACGAAGGTGGGATCGATGCCGCCTTCGGCGAGCACGCTTGCCGCGAGCGAGGTGGTCGTCGTCTTGCCATGCGTGCCGGCGACGGCGATGCCGCGCTTGAAGCGCATGAGCTCGGCGAGCATTTCCGCACGCGGCACCACCGGAATGCGCTGCGCGCGCGCTTCCATCAGTTCGGGGTTGTCGGGCTTGATCGCGCTGGACACGACGACGCAGTCGGTGCCGAGCACGTTCGCCGCGGCATGGCCTTTGTTCACGCTGACGCCGAGCGAGGCGAGACGCCGCGTCACGGCGTTGTCGGCGTTGTCCGAACCGGACACCTGGTAGCCGAGCGTGCACATGACTTCGGCCAGGCCGCTCATGCCCACGCCGCCGACGCCCACGAAGTGGACGCGCGGAAACGCCTTGGCGAGGTCGCCGGTGTGCTGCAGGCGGCGACGCAGGGCCGTACTCATTCGACTTGCTCCAGAACCAGTTGTGCGACGCGTTGTGCCGCGTCGGGTTTGGCGATCGCGCGCGCGGCCTGCGCCATCTGCAGCAGGGCGCCGCGTTCGCCAAGAATTTCGAGGGTGGCCGACAGGCGCTGGGCGAGATCGCCCGCCGTGCCTTGCGGCACGAGGTGCGCGGCGCCGCGATCGACGAGGTATTGCGCGTTCTTCGTCTGGTGGTCGTCAACCGCCTGCGGGAACGGCACCAGCACGCTGCCGACGCCCACGGCGCACAGTTCGGCAAGCGTGAGCGCGCCGGCGCGGCACACCACGATGTCGGCCCACGCGTATGCGGACGCCATGTCGGCGATGAACGGTTCCACCGAGGCCTGCACGCCCGCTTCGGCGTAAGCGCGCTCGGCTTCCTCGCGCAGCTTCTCGCCGCACTGGTGGCGCACTTCGCACTCGATACGGCCACGCAGGCCGGCGATGGCCTTGGGCACGGCGGTGTTCAGCGCACGTGCGCCCTGGCTGCCGCCGAGCACGAGCACGCGCAGCGCACCGGTACGGCCGGCGAAGCGCTGCTCCGGCGACGCGACGGCGGCGATCTCGGCGCGAACCGGGTTGCCGACGACTTCCTCGTTCGCGAACGTATCCGGAAAACCCGTCAGCACGTGACGCGCGAAACGCGCCAGCACGCGGTTGGTCAGGCCCGGCGCGCGGTTCTGTTCGTGCACGATCAGCGGGATGCCGGCGAGCTTCGCCGCGAGGCCGCCCGGCCCGGCTGCGTAGCCGCCGAAGCTGATCACCGCGCGCGGCTGGCGCTCGCGCAGCGTCTGCATGGCGGCGCGCACCGCACCGATGAGGCGGAACGGCGTCGCCAGCAGCGTGGCGATGCCCTTGCCGCGCATGCCGCGCACGGCGATGGTGTCGATTGCGATGCCGTGTTGCGGCACCAGGCGCGTTTCCATGCCGCCTTCCGCGCCGAGCCAGAGCACCGGCACGCCGCGCTCGCGCAGCGCCTTCGCCACGGCGAGGCCCGGGAAGATATGCCCGCCGGTGCCGCCGGCGAGGATCATCACCGGATGCAGATCGGAGTCGGTCGCGGCATGCATCACGCGATCCTCCCCAGGGTCGGCTCGACGCGCTGCTGCAGTCGGCTGGGGCCACGCGACGCGCTCGCGGCGACAGCCGGCGCCGGCTTGCGCGAAGGCATCGGCGCAGCGTTCGGCGTCGGCGCGCTCGAATCGTTCGCGGCCACCGGCGGCGACGAGATGTCGTTGCGCACGCGCGCCACCTGGCGCTGCGCACGGTCGAGTTCGTACGACACGCGCAACAGGAGGCCGAGCGCGACGCAGGTCATGATCACGCTCGAACCGCCGTAGGAAATCATCGGCAGCGTCAGGCCCTTGGTCGGCAGCAGGCCGAGGTTCACGCCGATCGACACGAAGCTCTGCAGGCTCATCCACAGCGCGATGCCGAACGCGCAATAGCCGGCGAAATGGCGGCGCATCTCCACGCACTTCAGGCCGAGCCAGAACGCGCGACCGGCGAGGGCCGCGTACAGGCCGACCACGACACACACGCCGATGAAGCCGAATTCCTCGGCGATCACCGCCATGATGAAGTCGGTATGCGCTTCGGGAAGGTACGAGAGCTTCTGCACCGACGCGCCCAGGCCCACGCCGAGCCATTCGCCGCGACCGACCGCCATCAGCGCGTTGGTCAGCTGGTAGCCGGTCTTGAACGGGTCCTGCCACGGATCCAGGAACGAGGTCAGTCGCACGACGCGATAGGGTTCGGCGATCGCCACGACCGCCAGCACCGGCAGGCCGATCAGCACCGGGCCGAACATGCGCGGCATGTTCACGCCGCCCAGCACGAGCATGCCGGCGGTGATCGCCAGCAGCAGCGACGACGAACCGAAGTCCGGCTGCAGCAGCAGCATCGCGACGAGCGCGACCGCCACGCCGATGGGCTTGAGCATCGCGCCCCAGGTGGCGGTGACTTCCTCGCTGTAGCGCTTGAGGTAGCTCGCCAGCCAGACGATGTAGAGCAGCTTCACCGCTTCCACCGCCTGGAAGTTGGAGACGCCCAGGTTCAGCCAACGGCGCGCGCCGTTGACGCTGCGGCCGATGCCCGGCATGAACACCGCGATGAGCAGCACGAAGCACACCAGCAGCAGCCACTGGTTGTGCTGCTCGATCGTCTTCAACTCCGTGCGCATGATCCACACCGCGCCGACCAGGCCAATGGCGAGGAACACGACGTGGCGGGTGAGGAAGTAGAACGGGCCGACATCGTGGCCGTCGGCGACGCCGATCGAGGCCGAGCCGACCATCACCACGCCCAGGCACGCGAGCGCGCACGAGATCCCGAGCAGCCACGGGTCGAAGTGGCCGCCGATCGCGTCGAGTCGTGTTGCCTGGCGCGCGGAGTCGCTCATCAACGTACCTTCAGCGTGGCCAGGCCGACGAGGACGAGCACGACGGAGATGATCCAGAAGCGCACGATCACGCGCGGCTCCGGCCAGCCCTTGAGCTCGAAGTGGTGGTGGATCGGCGCCATGCGGAACACGCGCTTGCCGGTCAGCTTGAACGACGCGACCTGGATCATCACCGAGAGCGTCTCGATGACGAAGATGCCGCCCATCACGACCAGCACGAGTTCCTGGCGCACGATCACCGCGATGGTGCCGAGCACGGCGCCGAGCGCGAGCGCGCCGATGTCGCCCATGAACACCATCGCCGGGTAGGTGTTGAACCACAGGAACCCCAGGCCCGCGCCGGCGATCGCCGCGCAGATGATCACCAGTTCGCCCGCCCCCGGCACCGCCGGAATCTGCAGGTACTTGGAGAACTCGGCGTGGCCGGATGCATAGGCGAAGATGCCCAGCGCGCACGCGACCAGCACGGTCGGCATGATCGCCAGGCCGTCGAGGCCATCGGTGAGGTTCACCGCGTTGGAGAAGCCGACGATCCAGAAGTAGGCGATCGCGACGAAGCCCACGCCCGCCAGCGGCAGCGCGATGGACTTGAAGAACGGCACGTAGAAGGTCGTCGCCGTCGGCACGTCGGCGAAGAACCACAGGTACAGGCCGGCGGCGAGACCGAAGACGGATTGCGCGAGGTATTTCCAGCGCGACTTCAGCCCGTTGGGATCGCGCCTGACGATCTTGATCCAGTCGTCGTACCAGCCGATCGCGCCGAAGGCGAGCATCACCAGCAGCACGACCCACACGTACTTGTTGCGCAGGTCGCCCCACAGCAGCACCGAGGCCATCACGGTGAACAGGATCAGCGCGCCGCCCATCGTCGGCGTGCCCGCCTTGGAGAAGTGCGACTGCGGGCCGTCCTTGCGGATCGGCTGGCCGCCCTTGAGCTGGCCGAGCTTGCGGATCACCGCCGGGCCCCACCACAGCGACAGCGCGAGCGCGGTCAGCGCGCTGAGGATGCCGCGGAAGGTGAGGTAGCCGAACAGGCCGAACAGGCTTTGCAGTTGTTCGAGCCAACGCGTGAGTTCAAGCAGCATGGGTGTCCCCTTCTTGCGGGCCCACGAGCGCGGCCACGATCCTGTCCATCGCGCTTCCGCGCGAGCCTTTCACCAGTACGCGCACTCCTTCGCGCAGTTCGTTCCCCAGCACGTCGGCGAGCGCCGCATGCGTCTGGAAATGCGTGGCGCCATCGCCGAACGCCTGCGACGCCGCCGCGCTGTACGGCCCCAGCGTGAACAACCGGCGGATGCCGCCGGCCTTCGCGCGACGACCGGCTTCGGCGTGCATGGCCTCGGCGTCCGCGCCGAGTTCGCGCATGTCGCCCAGCACCAGCCACGCCTCGCCGCCGCCGCCGGCGAGCGTGTCGATGCCCGCCGCGAGCGAGCCCGGGTTCGCGTTGTAGCTGTCGTCGATCACCACCGCGCCGTTGGGCAGGCGATGCGTGATCAGGCGGCCGGCGACGGGGCGCGCGGCGTTGAGTCCGTCGGCGACCTCGGCCAGCGTCGCGCCGACGCTCAGCGAAAGCGCCGCAGCGGCGAGCGCGTTGCTCACGTTGTGACGACCCGGCAACGTGAGCGAGATCGCGGCCTCGCCCTGCGGCGCGACAAGCGTGAAGCGCGACCCGTCGGGCAGCGCCTGGATGTTCCGTGCGGTGATCTCGGCGCTGGATTCCAGACCGAAGCGCAGCAGCCGGCGGCCGTGCGCGCGCTCGGCGAAGTACGGCGCGAACGCGTCGTCGGCGTTGATCACCGCCACGCCCTCGCCCGGCAGCGCGTCGTAGATCGCGGCCTTGGTGTCGGCGACGCCGAGCAGGCTGCCCATGCGTTCCAGATGGCCCGGCGCAATGTTGTTCACGATGGAGACGTCGGGACGCACGATGTCGGTGAGATAGGCGATATCGCCCGGCTTGCCGGCGCCCATCTCGTAGATCGCGAAGCGCAGGTCTTCCGGCGCGTCGATCACCGCCAGCGGCAAGCCGATCTCGTTGTTGCGGTTGCCCGGCGTCGCGTACGTCGCGCCGACGCGTTCGAGGATCGCCAGCGTCAGCGCCTTCACGCTGGTCTTGCCGTTGCTGCCGGTGATCGCGACGACCTTCTGGGCGCTTGCGCCCTCGATGCGCTCGCGATGCACCGCTGCAGCGAAATCGGCCAGCGCGCGTTCGGTGTCGGCTACCACGATCTGCGCCACCGGCGCATCGACTTCACGCGACACCAGCGCGGCGGCAATGCCGGCCTGCGCGGCGTTCGCGACGTGGTCATGGCCATCGAAACGTTCGCCCTTCAGCGCGACGAACAACGCGGCGCCGTCCTTCGGCAGCGCGCGCGTGTCGGTGGCGATGGCGTCGACCGTGCGGTCTTCGCCGACCAGCCGGCCGCGGGTCATGCGGGCGATATCGGAGAGCGTGCGCGCCTTCACTGTCGTGCCTCCAGCGCGGAGCGCGCGACCTGCGTGTCGTCGAAGGGATGCTGCACGCCCTGGATGTCCTGGTACGGCTCGTGGCCCTTGCCGGCGATGAGCACGATGTCGTTCGGCCCCGCCGTGCCCACCGCGTGCGCGATCGCCGCGGCGCGGTCGCGCTGCACGGTGACGCGCTCCGGATGCGCGAAGCCTTCCATGATGTCCGCCACGATGACGTCGCCGTCCTCGAAACGCGGGTTGTCGTCGGTGACGATGACCACGTCGGCGTGCTGCTCGGCGATGGCGGCCATCTGCGGGCGCTTGCCGCGGTCGCGGTCGCCGCCGCAGCCGAACACGCAGACCAGGCGCGCCTGCACGTGCGCGCGAAGCGAGCTCAATGCCTGCTCCAACGCATCGGGCGTGTGCGCGTAATCGACGACGACCAGCGGTGCGCGACCGTCGCCGCCAAGGCGGTTCATGCGGCCGTGGATCGGCTGCAGCGTCGCGAGCGTTTCGGCGACCTGCGACGGCGCATCGCCCAGCGCGAACAGCACGCCGGCGACCGCCAGCAGGTTGTCGACGTTGAAGCGACCCAGCAGCGGCGACTGCACCGCGTGCGACTGGCCATCGACCACGAGGTCGAAACCGATGCCGGCGTTGTCGAAGTGCAGGTTCGTCGCCTGCAGGGTCGCCGACGCATCGCCGCGCGAACTCACGCCGATCGCGCGCACGTCGCGCGGCAGCGTCGCGATGAGTTCCCGGCCGAACGCGTCGTCGAGGTTGATCACGGCGGATTTCAGGCCGTTCCATGCGAACAGGCGCGCCTTGGCTGCGCCGTAGGTCGCCATGTCGCCGTGGTAGTCGAGGTGGTCGCGCGTGAGGTTGGTGAACACCGCGACGTCGAAATGCACGCCGTCCACGCGACCCTGGTCGAGCGCGTGCGAGCTGGCTTCCATCGCGATGGCCTGCGCGCCGTCGTCGTGCATCCTCGCCAGCAGTTCATGCGTCTGCAGTACGAGCGGCGTCGTGAAACCGGTCGGCACCACGTGCCCGTACAAGCCGGCGCCGAGCGTGCCGACGCTGCCGCTGACGATGCCGCGCGCGTGCCACGCCTGCGTGAGCAGCTGCACGGTCGAGGTCTTGCCGTTGGTGCCGGTGACGCCGACGACCGTCATCGCTTCGGTCGCACGCCCGTGGAATCGATCGCCCATCTCGCCCAGGCGCGAACGCAGGCCCGGCACGGCGATGGCGTCGTCCGGTGCCGGCAGATCGTCCGGCGCGGGCGGCTCGAACAGGATCGCCGCGGCGCCGGCGGCACGCGCCTGGTCGACGAAGCGCAGCCCGTGCGCGCCGAAGCCGGCGATCGCGACGAACGCGTTGCCCGGACGCACGGCGCGGCTGTCGAGCACCAGGCCGGTGATGGTCAGCTCCGGCGGAATCCCGGCGACGTCGGGCAGCAGTTCGGCCAGCGGCATGAGGCGGCTCATCGCGCACCTCCGCTGGGAGCGGCGAGACCCGGCGCCACGACGCCGACCGGGGACGGCAGCGCGGCCGATGCGTGCGTCGGCGCCGGCAGCACGGTGCCGGTCGGCTTGCCGCCGTTGGCCTTCGCGCGCTTGGCTTCGGCGGCGGCCTGCGCGGCCATCCAGGTGTCGATGTCGTCGGGCGCCACGTCCATCAGGCGCAGCGAACCTTCCATCACGCTCTTGAATACCGGGCCGGACACATAGCCGCCGAAGTAGCCCTTCGCCGGATCCGGATCGTTGATCACCACCACCATCGAGAAGCGCGGGTTGTTCACCGGCACGACGCCGGCGAAGAACGACACGTAGCGGCGCGAATAGCCGCCGAATTCGTTGAACTTGCGCGCGGTGCCGGTCTTGCCGGCGACGTGGTAGCCCAGGATCGCCGCCTGCGTGGCGGTGCCGCCGGGCTCGGTCACGGTCTGCATCATGCGCATGATGGTTCCGGCGATCGCCGGGTCGAGCACCTGGACCGGCTCGTGGCGCTCGCCCTTCACGAACGTCGGCGCGATCAGCTTGCCGCCGTTGCCCAGCGCGGCGTACGCCTGCGCGATCTGCAGCGGCGTTGCCGACAGGCCGTAGCCGTACGACATGCCTTGTTTAGTGGTGCCGCTCCAGCGCGACGGCGGCGCCAGCACGCCGGACGACTCGCCAGGGAACCCGCTGTTGGTCTTGTGGCCGTAACCGAAGCGCTTGAGGAACTCGTAGTACTGCTGGCTCGGCACCTTCGCGACGATCTTCGCCACACCGACGTTGGAGCTCTTGGTGATCACGCCGGTGGTGTCGAGCACGCCGTAATTGCGGTGGTCGGTCGTGCGGTACTTGCCGTTCGGCATCCAGCCCGGGTTCGTGTCGAACGTGGAGTGCGCGGTGATCACGCCCGCTTCCAGCGCAGCGGCCACGGTGAGCGGCTTCATCGTCGAGCCCGGCTCGATCACGTCCGTCACCGCGCGGTTGCGCTTGGTGTCCAGGTTGCCGCTGGCGGGTGCATTGGGGTTGTAGGTGGGCAGGTTCGCCATCGCCAGCACTTCGCCCGTGGCGATGTCGAGCACGACGGTCGAACCGCTGCTCGCGCCGGTGCGCTCCAGCGCGCTGCGCAGTTCGCGCATCGCCAGGAACTGGATGCGGCGGTCGATGGTCAGCGTGAGATCGCGGCCGGGCTCGGCGCCCTTCACCAGGTCCACGCTTTCGACGATGCGGCCCGCGCCGTCGCGGATCACGCGCTTGGCGCCCGGCCTACCGCGCAGCCAGTCGTCGAACGCGAGCTCCAGGCCTTCCTGGCCGAGGTCATCGATGTTGGTGAAGCCCAGGATGTGCGACATCGCCTCACCCTGCGGGTAGAAGCGACGGAATTCGCGCTGCGAGAACACGCCCGGGATCTTCGCCGCGAGGATGCGCTTGGCTTCATCCGGGTTGATGCGGCGCTTGAGGTAGACGAATTCCTTGCCGGCGCGCTGGCTCAGCTTGCGCGTGAGCGCGTCCGGGGAAACGCCCAGCGCCTTGGCGAGCTGCGGAATGCGCGCCGGGTTCTTCAGCAGTTCCTGCGGGTTCGCCCACACCGATTCGACCGGCGTCGATACCGCGAGCGGCTCGCCGTTGCGGTCCGTGATCATGCCGCGCGAGGTCGGGATCGGGATCTCGCGCAGCGAACGCGCGTCGCCCTGCTGGCGGTAGAAATCGTTGCTGATGACCTGCAGATCCAGGGCGCGGCCGACCAGCGCGATCGAGCACAGGCCGAGCGCGCCGCCGACCAGGATCAGCCGGTTACGCAGGTTGAACGACGCGCGGCCACGGCCCTTGCCGGCGACGCGATCGCCGCCGCCGAACTTGTCGCGCAGCGCGAGCACGGCGTCGAGCGGGCCGCTGCGACCGCTGCGCGAACCGGCGTTGCGCGGATTGCGGGAGGCGCCGTTCATGGACGGATCACCACGGTCTCGGCGCCTTCAGGGAACTTCATGCCGAGGCGGTCGCGAGCGACCTGGTCGATGCGGTTGCTCTCCGACCACGTGGCCTGTTCGAGCTGCAGGCGGCCGAATTCGATGTTGAGCTCGTCGCGCGCGCGCTCCAGGCGGCTGAGCTGCACGAACAGCTGGCGGTGTTCATGGCGCGCCTGCACGACGGCCAACGCCGAGACGACGTTGGCCACCACGAGCACGCTCAGCAGGAGGCGAAGGACGCTCATGCGCGCGCCTCCCCACCAGCCGGGAATCGGGTTCGGGGAAGGCGGACTGCCTGGAGGTCCGGCTCGCGGGGCGCCATCGCTTCCCACCGGTCTCCACGGCCCGTTGCCGGCTGTGCCGTGTCGGAGACGCCGTCCGATGCGTTCGCGCCTTCCTCGTTCCCGATTCCCAGCTTCTCCGCCACGCGCAGCACCGCACTGCGGGCACGCGGATTCGCCGAGGTTTCCTCATCCGCCGCCTTCTGCGCGGACCCAATGGCGCGCAGGACGGGCGTGAAGGCCACTTCCACCGGCATGCGGCGGTTGGCCGGCGGCGCCTTGCTATGGCGCGCGATGAACTGCTTGACGATGCGGTCTTCCAGCGAATGGAAGCTGATGACCGCAAGGCGGCCGCCGGGCTTCAGGCGCGCGAGCGCGGCGTCCAGGCCGGTTTCCAGATCCACCAGCTCGCGGTTGATGAAGATGCGGATGGCCTGGAAGCTGCGCGTGGCCGGGTGGATCTTCTGGTCGCCACGCGGCACGACCGATGCGATGAGATCGGCCAGCTGCGCGGTGCGCTCGAGCGGCTGCGCGTCGCGACGGGCGACGATGGCGCGCGCGATCTTGCGGCTCATGCGCTCCTCGCCGTACGTCCACAGCACGTCGGCGATCTCGCGGTCGTCGGCGCGCGCGAGCCATTGCGCCGCGCTTTCGCCGCTGTCGGGGTCCATGCGCATGTCGAGCGGGCCGTCCTTGCCGAAGCTGAAACCGCGCTCGGCGACGTCCAGCTGCGGCGAGGACACGCCCAGGTCGAACAGCACGCCGTCCAGGCCGGCGACGGTTTCGTCCCAGTGCGCGAGTTCGGCGAAGCTGCCACGGAAGACCGCGACGCGGGCGTCCTGCGCGAACTCGCGCATCGCCACCGCAATCGCTTCGGGGTCCTTGTCCATGAGCAGCAGGCGGCCTCCGGGGCCGAGTCGTTCCAGCACGCCGCGCGCGTGACCACCACGCCCGAACGTGCCGTCCAGGTACGTTCCATTCCCGCGCACGTTCAGGCCGTCGAGCACCTGCGCGTACATCACGGGAAGGTGGCCGGACAGCGCGCCGCGCTCCATGCCACCCACCGTCACAGCTGAAGGTCGAGCAGCTCCTCGCTTAGATCGGCGTCAGAGATCGTCTGACGGATCTGCGCGTGGTGCGCCTGCTCGCTCCAAAGTTCGAACTTGTCGCCCATGCCCAGCAGCACGGCCTTTTTCTCGATGCCGACCGCCGCGCGGTGGCTCGCCGGAATGCTGATGCGCCCATTGCCGTCGAGCTCGACGAACGCCGCGGCGCCCACGAGCTTGAGCTGCATGCTCCGGTTGACCGCCTTCGCCTTGGGCAGCGCATTGACCTGGTCGCGCAGCCGCTCCCACGCGGCCTGCGGATACAGGTACAGCGAGCCGGACTCGAAGGGGTTGTAGGTGATGACCAGGCGGTTTTCGCACTCGCGCGCGACGGCATCCCGGTAGACGGTGGGTACCGCCAACCGGCCCTTGTCGTCGATCGTGATGGCGGTCTCGCCTTGGAACATTGCGCACCTGTTGGGGGCCGCCTCTACGGACGGCTTGTTCACGGAAAACCACAAAAAACCCGGTTTTCCCTCAGATGCCCACCTTAGGCACGCCCCACAGGGTTGTCAACAAGTTTTGAAGGGGAAATTCACCTGTCGCGTCAATGACTTGCGAAGAACTTCACAGGTTTGTTCAAGACTTATCCACTAGCTATTGTTTCGTCTCAAATTTTGAGACGGACGGCTTGAATCGCCAGCAGCCTACGGCCACGATCCGAATGCCGGCCGGCGCATGCTGCCCCGCAGCATCCGCACGTCCATATGCGAAACAGATCGGAATCGACGAGTCGATAGGCCGGGGTAATCCGGCGGCCAACGGCTGCCTCGCCGAAGCCACAGCCCCCTTTAGTAAAGGGGGCGCGGCGGCAGCCGCGGGGAATTGGAAGCTCCGGAGCCGGGGCCCGAAGTTTTGCCGAGGCAAAACTTTGGGGCGTTTCGACGCCGCGAAGCGGCAAGAAAAAGCGCGAAGTCGGCCGATAAGCCGGGTTCTGTCGTGGACAGTCATTCCTCTAGGCGCCGCGTCACCGCGACGCTCAAGCAACCTACCCGGAGACACCGCGGGCCGCGGCATAGTCTCCCTATTTGGTTTTGCTCCCGGTGGGGTTTGCCGTGCCGGTCCGTTGCCGGACTCGCGGTGCGCTCTTACCGCACCGTTTCACCCTTACCACGCACGTCTTGCGACGCCGTTCGGCGGTCTGCTCTCTGTTGCACTTTCCGTCGGCTCTCGCCGCCCAGGCGTTACCTGGCACCGTGCCCTGTGGAGCCCGGACTTTCCTCGGCATCCTTTCGGATGACGCGACTGCCTGGCCGACTCCGCGGGCTGCATTCTACTGCTTTGCAGTTGAATGCCACCCCCAAAGTTTCGCTGGGCGAAACTTCGGGCCCCGCGCCGCTGCCTCCAAATCCCTGCCGCTGCCGCGGCGCCCCCTTTACTAAAGGGGGCTGTTTGCTTCGTTGGAGGCTCAACTTCGTTGTCAAGCTTGAGCCCCTCTCCCACCGGGAGAGGGGTTGGGGTGAGGGGTAACGAAGGGTCAACGGCAAATCATCCCTGCGGGGCCGCGCTGCGATGTTGCTCTCGCGCTATCACTCCTCGGCGCCGTACAACGCCTTGCGCGGTGCCCCGCTCAACTCGGCTGCGAGCTTCGCCGCCTGCGAGGGCTTCAGGTATTCGGTGAGCTTCGCGTACAGGCGCTTGCCTTCGGCGATCGACGCATCGGCGTCTTCGCCGGCGCCCTCGACGATCACGACGAACTCGCCCTTGCGCTGGTTCGGGTCGGCGCCGACGCGCTGGCGCAAGTCGGCCAGCGTGCCGTCGAGCACCGTCTCGAACAGCTTGGTCAGTTCGCGCGCGATCGTGCCGCGACGCGCCTCGCCGAAGGCGGCGGTGAGGTCGTCGAGCGATTCCTCGATGCGATGCGCCGACTCGTAGAAGATCAGCGTGCGGACCTCGCCAGTCAGGCGCGAGAGGCGTTCGCGTCGCGCGGAGGCCTTCGCCGGCAGGAAACCTTCGAACACGAACCGGTCGCTCGGCATGCCGGCGACACTCAATGCGGCGATGGCCGCACACGCGCCCGGCACGGGCGAGACGCGAAGGCCCGCGGCGCGTGCGGCGCGAACGAGGCGGAATCCGGGATCGCTCACCAGCGGCGTGCCCGCATCGGACACCAATGCGAAGCTTTCTCCCGACTGCAGACGTGTGACGAGCTGCGCGGCCTGCGCATCCTCGTTGTGCTCGTGCAGCGCGATCAACGGACGCTCCAGCCCGAAGTGCGACAGCAACTGGCGCGAGTGGCGCGTGTCCTCGGCGCAGATCGCATCCACGGTTTTCAGCGTTTCCAGCGCACGGGCGGAGAGATCGCCGAGGTTGCCGATGGGCGTGGCGACGACGTGAAGCGTGCCGGGGGCGTTCGAACCGCCCGCTTTCAGGGAGGCGGCGGGAACGGCGGACTGGGGCGTTTGCATCGTGCGTCTGCGGTGGGGCCGGGTAGAATCCTAACCGGTCCCACAGGAACGCCGCGTCGCGGCATTGCATGCAGATGATCCGAGCTTCCAACCGTTGGGCGATGAAGTGGATGTGCGCGGCGGCGCTCAGCGCGATGCTGCTGGGCGGTTGCGCGACCGTGTCCACCACCGGCACCACGGCCTCGCAGCAGAGCCGTAACGCGACGATCGCCCAGGCCGGCGAGCTCGCGCGGGGCGGCGCCGCCCTCTCCGGCGCGCAGCGCACGGCGAACGACCGCGAGATCGAACGCCTGCTGTCGACCCTCGACAACGCCACCCTGTCGCGCGAAGCGGCCTCGCTCGCCGCGGGCGATCCGCTCTACAACCACGCCGGCCAGGCCCTGTTGCGCCGCGGCCTGCCGCTGCCCCGTCCGTTCGATCGCACCGGCTGGAACTTCGACGCCGCCGGCCGCCCCGCCGCCGAACAGGACGGCTATCGGCCGCCGGTGAAGCTGGCCGTGCTGTTGCCGATGTCGGGCACTCTCGCCGTGGCTGCCGCGCCGGTGCGCGATGGTTTCCTCGCCGGCTACTACGGCGAACCGCGCCGGCGCCCCGACGTGAGCTTCTACGACACCGCCGGCACGCCGGGCGGCGCGCTGGCCGCATACGATCGCGCCGCGCTGGAAGGCAACGACTTCGTGGTCGGCCCGCTCGGCCGCGACGAAGTCAATGCGCTGTTCGCCAAGGGCGCGCTGCAGGTGCCGGTGCTCGCGCTCAACCGCGGCGACGGCGAACCGCCTGCCGGCAACGCCAGCTTCTCGCTGTCGCCGGAAGACGAAGGCATCGCCGCCGCCGAACACCTGCTCAGCCTCGGCGCCAAGCGCGTGCTGGTCGTGGCCGCGGTCGACGACACGCAGCAGCGTGCGGTCGCGAGCCTTCGCGAACGCCTGACCGCGCGCGGCGCCACGGTGACCGACGTCGCCGGCGAAGGCACGTCCGATTTCATCCCCTTCGCGCAGAAGGAAGGCGGCGTGGACGCCCTCTTTCTCGCGGTGAAGGGCAGCAGCGCGCGGTTGCTGATGCCGAAGCTTGCGCTGGCCGGTCTGGCCGGCAAGCCGCGCGTGGCGACTTCGCAGTTGCTCTCCGGCACGGGCAAGGCCGAGGAAGACCGCGTGCTCGACGGCATCGCCTTCCCGAGCGAAACCTGGACCACGCGCGGCGTCCCGGGCCTGCCGCCGGCGAGCATCGCCGGTTCGCAGCTCAACAACGCAAAGGGCCCGGCCGCGCGCCTGTTCGCGTTCGGCTTCGACGCGTGGCAGATCACCGCCTTCCTGCAGCGCCTGGCGACCACCGCCGATGGCCACGTCGACGGCGCCACCGGCACGCTGCGCCTGGACGGCTTCGGCAACGTGCAGCGCACGCCGTCGTGGTCGACCTTCAGCGCGGGCCTGCCGACGCCGCTGGCGGATGCCGCCCTTCGCTGATCGCCGCGCACGCGGTGCGGCGGTGGAAGCCGCCGCCCGCGCGTACCTGGGCCGCGCCGGACTTCGCGACGTCGCGGCGAACGCGAACTACCGCTTCGGCGAACTCGACCTGGTCATGCTCGACGGCGCCACCCTGGTGTTCGTCGAAGTGCGCTACCGGCGCGATGCGCGCTTCGGCGGCGGCGCGGCGTCGGTCGACGTGCACAAGCGCCGCAAGCTCGTGCATGCGGCGAGTGCGTTCCTCGCGCACCATCCCAAATATGCGAATGCCCCCTGTCGCTTCGATGTCGTCGAAGCCGACGGCGACCCTGAATCGCCCCGCCTGAACTGGGTAAAAGACGCCTTCCGCGCGGACGACGCGTAGGCGAATATCCGCCAACCCCGATGGGCGCGCACATGCGTTGGATATCCAGCGCGCCATCGGGCCGCGCAATTCCACGACGCGATCAGGGGACGATGATGCGAACGGCAATCCGGATGGCCGTACTGGCCTGTGCATGGACGTTGGTGCTGGGTGGTTGCTCCCGCAAGGAGGAAGCGGCGGACGCAGCGGCGTCGGCCGAACTCCCGCACGTCAACCTCGACAAGCCGGCAGGCGCGTGGCCTCCCTCGCGTCCCCAGACGCCAGTTGCGCCGCCCGATACGCAGACGCAACTGCAATCGGCGGCGAATACGCAGACGCAGGACGGCCGCCGCTTCATCCGCACCGCGAGCGTCGCCTTCAGCGTGCGCGACGTGTACCGCTCCGCGCTGTCGATCGAGGATCTGGTCGCGAAGTACGGCGGCTTCGTCGAGCGCAACGACATCCGCACCGAAGTGAACGACACGCGCTCGCACGCGCGCCACGACGGCATGCGCGTGGAACTGACCACCTACACCCTGCAGGGCGTGCTGACGGTGCGCGTGCCGAGCGATCGCACGCAGGAATTCCTCCGCGCGCTCGCCGGGCAGATCGAGTTCCTCGATACGCGCAACGTCGAGGCGACCGACGCGCAGTTCGACCTGCTGCGCCAGCAGCTCGCATTCGCGCGCCACCAGCAGGCGCAGCAGGCGCTCGCGCAGGTCGCCAGCGCGCCCGGAAAAACAGGCGAGAGGGTCGACGCCGTCAGCACACGCGCCGATGCGCAGACGCAACGCGACGAGGCGACCGTCGCGCGTGCCGAACTGGAAGACCGCATCGCATTCGCGCGCATCGGCCTCGCGATTCGCCAGGCCCCGCAACTGCGCCGCACCGAGCGGCCGGACCTGGAAATCGCGATCCGTCGCGAAGGGCCGGGCTTTTTTGCGCGCATCGGCGAGGCCTTGGCGGAAGGCTGGCGGCTCGCGCTCGACGTGATCGTCGGCCTCGCATACCTGTGGCCGCTGTGGCTTGGCGCCGTGCTGGCGGTGGCCGGCCTGCGCGCCTGGCGCGGGCGCCGTCGCTGACGTGCCGACGATCTTCACCCATGCGGTGGTGCCGTTGGCAGTCGGCATCGCCTGCGGCCAGCGGCTCGTGCCGCGGCGGCTTGTCGCCGCGGGCATGCTCGCCGCGATGCTGCCCGATGCCGACGTCGTGGCATTCAAGCTCGGCATCGCCTATGCGGACGACTTCGGCCATCGCGGCGCGAGCCATTCGCTGTTCTTCGCCGGCGTCGTCGCGATGCTCGGCGCGTGGTTGCATCGACCGCTGCAGACACGTCCATGGATCGCCGCGGCGTGGCTGTTCGCCTGCGTCGCCTCGCATCCGCTGCTCGATGCGCTCACCAACGGCGGCCTCGGCGTGGCCTTGTGGTGGCCGTGGTCGGACGCCCGCCTGTTCGCGCCCTGGCGTCCCATCGCCGTATCGCCCATCGGCGCCGGGTTCTTCAGCGCGCGCGGTCTGGCGGTGATGGCGTCGGAGCTGCGCTGGATCTGGTTGCCGTGCGCGTCGATCGCCGCGGCGGGCCTCGCGATGCGGCGGGCGGTATCCTCGCGGCCATGACGCCGTTGCCGCCCACGCTCGATTCCGAACTCCGCTCCCTGCTCGGCGATGCGTGGCGTACCGACGAAAGCGAACGCCTGACCTACGCCTACGACAACTCGCGCCGGCAGGCGCTGCCCGACGCGGTCGCATTGCCGACCACGCGGGAACAGGTCGTCGGCCTCGTGCGTGCGTGTCGCGCCGCGCGCGTGCCGGTGATCGCGCGCGGCCGCGGCACCAACACGACGGGTGCCGCGGTGCCGGTGGCCGGCGGCGTGGTGGTGTCGTTCGAACGCATGAACCGCATCGTCGACATCCGCCCGGGCGACCGCTGCGCGGTGGTCGAACCCGGCGTGCTCAACGGCGACCTGCAGGCGGCGTTGAAGCCGCATGGCCTGTTCTGGCCGCCCGATCCCACCAGCGCCGGCTACAGCAGCATCGGCGGCAACCTGGCGTGCAATGCCGGCGGTCCGCGCGCGGTGAAATACGGCGCCACGCGCGACAACGTGCTCGCGCTCACGGCCGTCACCGGCACGGGCGAGTTGATCCACTGCGGCACCGCGACGACAAAAGGCGCGACCGGCTACGACCTCCAGCGCCTGCTGGTCGGCAGCGAAGGCACGCTCGCGCTGATCGTCGAGGCGAGCCTGCGTCTCACCCCGGCGCCGAAATCGCGGCGCGCGCTGCGGGCGATCTATCGCGACGTATCGTCCGCCGCGCAGGCGGTCGCGCGCCTGATGGCGCAGCCGGTCACGCCGTCGATGCTCGAATTCATGGACGCCGACGCGGTGCGGCTCGCGCGCGACGTCGGCGGCGCCGACCTGCCGCGCGACGCCGGCGCGCTGCTGATGATCGAAGCCGATGGCGATGCGCAGACGCTGCCGCACGACATGGAAGCGCTGATGCGTGCGGCCGATGGCGAGGGTCTGGTGTCGCTGGACGATGCCGCCGACGAAGCCGCGCGCGAGAAGCTCTGGGCCGCGCGCAAGGCGTTGTCGCCTTCGCTGCGCACGCTGGCGCCGGGGAAGATCAACGAAGACGTCGTCGTGCCGGTATCGCGCATCCCGCAACTCGTGGACGGCGTGCATGCGCTCTCACGCGAATTCGACCTGCCGATCGTCTGCTTCGGTCACGCCGGCAACGGCAACCTGCACGTCAACCTGCTCTATCACCCCGACGACGCCGCGCAGTCCGCGCGTGCGCATGCGGCGATGGCACGCGTGTTCGCACTGACGTTGTCGCTCGGCGGCACGCTGTCGGGCGAGCACGGCATCGGGCTGGCGAAGCGTGAGTTCATGCCGCAGGCGATCGACGCGCCAACGCTGGCGATGATGCGCGCGGTGAAGGCGGCGTTCGATCCCGACGGCATCCTCAACCCGGGCAAGCTGCTGCCCGACTGAGCGTCAGAGGAACTGGTCGAGCTTGCGCATGACCAGCATCATGCCGACCACCCAGCACAGGATGACGAGCAGCACGGCACCCCAGTTGCTGCCGACCTTGCCACGCCTGCGCTGAACCCAGAAGCCGATCGCGAGCAGCACGGTCGGCACGATGAAGAACAGCATGCCGATCAGGAACCTCGTTTCCACGCGCATCCTCCTTGGGCAAGGGACACCGGCGATGGGCTGATCTTACGCTGCTGGCGGGACGCTTCAGCGACGGGCGCTTTCGCCTTATGGCCGCTCGGCCCGAGCCCCTCTACCCTGGGGAGACGGCTCGGTGAGGGGCAACGGAGTATTCGCGGTGATCGGTAGGCGCCGCGAGCGCGCCGCGATTCCCTCTTCAAGTTGAAGCGCGTTTCGTTTTTTTCCTCGCTTCAGCGCTCACGCGAAATGCTGATAGCCCACCTGCGCGGATTCCCACGGCGCACCGAGCGCATCGACCGCCCGCACGCCCTCGCCCGCCTCAATGCGACCGATACGCGCGACAGGCGTTCCGGTCTCACGCGCGATCCGCTCGATCTCTTCCCGCATCTGCGACGCAGCGGTGAAACACAGTTCGTAATCGTCGCCACCGGTGGCTTGCCAAGCGTGGCGCGTCGCATCGTCGAACGCAGCGCGCAGCGCATCCGATGCAGGCAGACGATCGAGTTCCACCCGCGCACCGACACCGCTCGCACGCGCGACATGCGCGAGATCCGCCAGCAGCCCGTCGGACACGTCGATGCATGCGTTCGCCACGTCGGCGAGCGCCGCGCCGAGCGCGAGACGCGGCGTCGGTCGATCCAGGCGCGCACGCAGGAACGCATCGCGCAGCGACCCTGCGCGCCATTGCGCCAACGCGCCGGCCGCATCGCCGAGCGTGCCGCTGACCCAGACGTCGTCGCCGACGCAGGCCGCCTCCCGTCGCAGCGCGCGATTGGGCGCGACGAAACCGTGCACGGTCACGCTGATCGAAAGCGGGCCGCGGGTCGTGTCGCCGCCCACCAGCGCGACGCGGTGCGCGTGCGCGAGTTCCAGGAAACCGTCCAGGAAACCGTCCACCCAATGCGCATCGCCGCCGGGCAGCGACAGCGACAAGGTGCACCACGCGGGCTCGGCGCCCATCGCGGCGAGATCGGACAGATTCACCGCGAGCGACTTCCAGCCGACGTCGGCCGGCGCGGTGTCTTCCGGGAAGTGCACGCCCGCGTTGAGCGTGTCCGCGGCGACGACCAGCCATCGGCCTGCCGGCACCTGCAACAACGCGGCGTCGTCGCCGATGCCGAGCACCACGTCATCGCGCGAATGCACGCGGCGACGGATGCGCTCGATCAGGTCGAATTCGCGTGCGTCGCGATGCGGATCACTCACGGGCCACTCCGGCGTGTGCGGTTCGACGCTGCCACCGCGACCGCGTTGCGCGGCCGCGGCGATGCCGCCCTCATCGCGGGCGCGGCGCCTTCACTTCGGTCGCGCGCCACTCCGCGGCCGCGTGGTCGAGCACGCCGTTGACGTAGGTGTGGCCGTGCTCGGCGCCGAAACGCTTCACGGTTTCGATCGCCTCGTTGATCACCACGCGGTACGGCACGTCCGGGCGCATGCGCAGCTCGTACGCGGCGATGCGCAGCGCGGCGCGCTCGATGGCGTCGACCTGTTCGATGTCGCGGTCGAGGAACGGCTTGAGCGCGTCATCCAGCGCTTCCACGTTCGTCTCCACGCCACGCACCAGGTCCTCGAAGTACTCAAGGTCCGCCTGTTCCTTGGCCTGTTCGTGGGCGAACTGCGCGATTACCTCGCGCGCGCTCGAGCCCGACATCTGCCACGCGTAGACGGCCTGCAGCGCGCGGCGACGCGCACGCGAGCGGGCAACGGGATCGATTCCATCCGGACGACGACGGTTCATGGCAATTGCCCCAGCAGATGACTCATTTCAAGTGCGGCCAGCGCCGCTTCCTCGCCCTTGTTGCCGTGCGTGCCGCCGGCGCGGGCCTCGGCATCCTCATGGCGTTCCACCGCCAGCACGCCGTTGGCGACCGGCAGGCCGTAGTCGAGCTGCACGCGCATCAGCCCGTCGGAACACCCATCGGCGACCTGCTCGTAATGACGCGTGTCGCCACGAACGACGCATCCCAGCGCGACCACGGCCGCGTGCCGACCGGCCTTGGCCAGCTGCACGGCGACCACCGGGATTTCCCAGGCGCCCGGCACGCGGATGACGTCGACCGCGGACTCGTCCACGCCGTTTTCGGCGAAGGTCTTGCGCGCACCGGCAACCAGCGTATCGGTGATGCGCGGGTTCCAGCGGCTGGCGATGATCGCGAATCGCGCGCCCGGGGGGCTGCGCAGGTCGCCTTCGAAGTGGGTCATGGGGCGTTCTTGGTGAAGGGCGGGGATTCTAACCCGGACGAGCCCGGAGGCTTTTCGGACTCCCCCCCTGCCTGCAGGGAAGGGCCGGGAGGGGTAGCGAAGCCGCCTTCGGGCGAGCTTCGCGCAGAGCGGGTCAGTGCGGCGTCTCGACGTACTCCACGACCTCCAGCCCGAAGCCGGCCAGGCCGATCTGCTTTCGCGGCGTGCCCAGCACGCGCAGCTTGCCCAGGCCCAGGTCGGCGAGGATCTGGCCACCCGCGCCGTTCCGACGCCATTCGGCCAGCGCATGACCGCGGCTGGAGGCCGCATCATCCGCGTGCTGGGGCGCGCGGATGCGGGCCAGCAGCGCGTCCGCATCGGCCTGGTCGGCCAGCAGGACCAGCGCACCGCGGCCTTCGGCGGCGATCGCCTTCAGCACGTCGCCCACCGCCGGGCCGAAATCCGGTCGACGCCAGTGCAGCGCGTCGGCGAGCGGGTTCTGCATGTGCACGCGGACCAGCGTCGGGGCGGCGGGATCAGGCGTGCCCCGGCGCAGCGCGAAGTGCAGCGCATGGCTCACGCGGTCGCGGTACGTGAACAGCTCGAACGCGCCGTGCTCGGTCTCGATCTCGCGCGCATCCACGCGCTCGACCGTGTGCTCGGTCTCCAGCCGATAGCGGATCAGCTCCTCGATCGAGCCGATCTTCAGACCGTGCTCGGCGGCGAAGGCCTCCAGCTCCGGCCGGCGCGCCATGCTGCCGTCGGGGTTAAGGATCTCGACCAGCACGCCCGCGGGCTCCAGGCCGGCCAGCAGGGCCAGATCGCTCGCCGCCTCGGTATGCCCCGCGCGATTGAGCACGCCGCCGGGCTGCGCCTGCAGCGGGAAGATGTGGCCGGGCTGCGAGAGGTCGCTGGCCGACGCATCCGGCCGCACCGCCGTGCGCACGGTATGCGCGCGATCGTAGGCGCTGATGCCGGTGGTGACGCCTTCGGCCGCCTCGATGCTGACGGTGAAGTTGGTGTGGTGCGGCGAGGTGTTGTCGCGGACCATCGGCGGCAGGCCGAGCTGGCGGCAACGTTCGCGCGTGAGCGACAGGCACACCAGGCCGCGCGCGTGCGTGACCATGAAGTTGATGTCCTGCGGGCGCACGAGTTCGGCGGCCATGATCAGGTCGCCTTCGTTCTCGCGGTCTTCGTCGTCGACGATGACCACCATGCGGCCGTTGCGGATCTCTTCGAGCAATTCGGGAATCGGGCTGAAAGGCATGTCGTTCCCCTTATTCCGCGCGACCGGCGAGCAGCCGTTCGACATAACGCGCCACCAGATCGATTTCCAGGTTCACCGCATCGCCCACGTTCGTATGCGCGAAACGCGTGTGCGCGACGGTATGCGGGATCAGCGCGACCTCGAAGCCGGCGTCGTCGACTTCGTTCACCGTGAGGCTGACGCCGTCTACGCAGATCGAACCTTTCTTCGCGATGTAACGCAGCAGCGGCGCAGGCGCGGCGAAACGCCAGCGCTGCGCACGCGCGTCGGGTTCGATGCGTTCGACCCGACCGAGTCCGTCGACGTGGCCGCTGACCAGGTGCCCGCCGAGGCGATCGGTCGGACGCATCGCGCGCTCCAGGTTCACCGCGTCGCCGACGGCGAGCGCGCCGAGCGTGGTGAGCGCGAGCGTTTCGTTCGACGCATCGGCCGCGAAACCGCGCGCGTCGAATTCGACGACGGTGAGGCACACGCCGTTGACGGCGATGCTCTCGCCAAGCTGCACCGCGTCGAACGCGAGCGTGCCGACGTCGACGGTGAGGCGGACGTCGCCACCGCGGTGTTCGAGGGATGCGAGGCGGCCGACGCCTTCGATGATGCCGGTGAACATCAGCGCGCCTCCATCGGTCGATGGCCGGTGCTGCAGGCGGACGATGCGTTTCCTGGAATTCCCGCGCTTGTCCGTGCGGGCTGTTGCAGAAGGAGCTGCATATGAAACGTTTCCCGTTCAAGAAGATGAGCGAAAAACGCCTCAAGGCATGAGGCAGGCGCACGGCGCGGGGCCGTGTGCGGCTGTCTTCTTTCATCCGGACTTTCCGGGAAGCTCGCGCTTTCCGACCGTCGGCTCCGGCATTGGACCGGATCTGCTGACCCTCTTCGCCAGTGGCGACGAGGCGCTCGCGGGCTCGTGCGAACGCCGGAACCCGCGCGATCGCACCTACCGCCGGTGGGGAATCTCACCCCGCCCTGAAGACGTTACGTATTGTGGTTGCCGGCGAACCGGCGGGCGGATTCTAGCATCCGGGCCCGGGAAGGCCCGCCGGACGGAGTGTTCCGCGTCTGGCGCCCTGCCCGGCGCCGCTTGCCTTCAGGCCTTCTGCCGCAGGTGCAGGAACAGCGGCCAGCGGATCGTCCGCGTCTCGTCGGCGTCGCCCCACGCCGCCGCGAGTGCGGGACCATACCGGGCGACCGGGTCATCGAAGGTGTCGGCCGTGCAGCGCGCGACGGCCGACATGCTCGACAGATAGCGCAGGAAGTGCGCCAGCGACCACTCCGCCTCCAGCCAGAGCGACGGCGCGGGCAATGCAGGAAACGGCCAGTTGTAGCCGGCGTAGTGCGCGTCGATCTGTTCGCGTTCCGGCGGCCAGTACGGGTCGATGCGGCTGCGGAACGCTTCCACTTCATCGACCATGCCTTCCGGCGCGATGAAATCCGCATAGCCCCACGCGGCGAGCACGCCGCCCGGCGCGAGCACGCGCTCGCATTCGGCGAAGAATGTCGTGCGATCGAACCAGTGCAGCGCCTGCGCGACGGCGATCAATCCGACGCTCGCATCGGCAAGCGATGTGCGCTCGCCCGGCTCCACCGCGAGACTCACCTTGTCCGTGCCCGGTTGCGCCCAATGCTGCGCGAGCTGCTTCGCGCTGGGCTCGGTCGCGTGCACGTGCGCGAAGCGCGCGGCGAGCCCGCGCGTGGCCTGCCCGCTCCCGGCACCGGGTTCCCAGACGCGTGCCTCGCGTGGAACGACGGCGGCGATCGCATCGAACAGGTCGTCGCCGTACTCCGGGCGCGCCTGCGCGTACGCATCGGCGATGCCGGAGAAATGGTCCTTGAAGTTCGCGCCGCTCATGTGCGTCTCCTCGGCGAAATCTGGATCGACAGCGGTTACGCGGAAGGCCCCGGGCGCAGCAGCAGGCGGATGTCCTGCCCGATGTAGCGCGACTCCACGATCGCCATCTTCAACTTCTGCGTCATCGTGTCGATGGCGAGGCCGTCGAACATCGGCCGTGCGCGTTCGCCCAGCAGCACGGGCGCGACGTACAGCAGCACTTCGTCGACCAGGCCCGCGCCGAGGAATCCGCCGGCGAGCGTCGCGCCGGCTTCGAGCTGGATCTCGTTGACGCCGCGCTCGGCGAGCAGGTGCAACACGGCATGCAGGTCGAAGCGTCCGTCGCGCAACGGCACGGCCGCATGCTGCGCGAGCAGGCCGCGCGGCGGCTTGGCGTCGGGCGCATGCAGGTACAGCGTTGGCGCGTCGCCTTCGCGAACGCGGCCGCGCGCGACAGTGGCGAGACCCGGATCGAGCACCACGCGCAGCGGCGGCACGAACGGCGTGTCGTCGCCCATGCGCACGGTGAGTGCGGGATCGTCGGCCAGCACCGTGCCGGCGCCGGTGACGATCGCGCCGCTACGCGCGCGCCAGTGCTGCACGTCCAGGCGCGAGGCCTCGCCGCTGATCCACTTCGATTCGCCGTTCGCGAGCGCGCTGCGTCCGTCCAGGCTGGTGGCGAGCTTCACGCGCAGCCACGGCCGGCCGCGTTCGACGCGCGAAAGGAAACCGCGGTTGAGCGCGCGTGCCTGCGCTTCCATCAGGCCCGACGCGACGTCGACGCCCGCCGCGCGCAGCTTTTCGAAACCCGCGCCGTCGACCTGCGGGAACGGATCGCGCATCGCCGCGATCACGCGCGACACGCCGGCGGCGATCAGCGCATCCGCGCACGGCCCGGTGCGACCGGTGTGCGCGCACGGTTCAAGCGTTACGTAGGCGGTCGCGCCTTTCGCGCGTTCGCCTGCGTCGCGCAGGGCATGGACCTCGGCGTGCGGTTCGCCGGCGCGCTGATGCCAGCCTTCGCCGACGACCTCGTCGCCATGCGCGATCACGCAGCCGACCATCGGGTTAGGTTTGGTCGTGTACGCGCCGCGCTCGGCGAGCCGCAGCGCGCGCGCCATCATCGCGTGGTCGGTGGCGGTGAACGCCGCGATCATCAGCGCTTGCCCTTACGCGGCGACGGTTCGGCTTCCTCGTCGAGCAACGGCAACTGCCCTTCGGCGGACGCGTCGCTTTCCAGGCGGTCGAGTTCCTCGCGGAAATCGGCCACGTCCTGGAACGCGCGATACACCGAGGCGAAGCGCACGTAGGCGACGTGGTCGAGCTTGCGCAGTTCGGTCATCACGAAATCGCCGACACGGCGCGACGGCAGTTCGCGCTCGGCGGTCATGCGCAGGTGATGCACGACGGCGCGCACGGACGATTCGATCTGTTCTTCCGACACCGGACGCTTCTGCAACGCGCGGTCGAAACTCGCGCGCAGCTTGCGGGCGTCGAACGCTTCGCGGCGGCCATCGCTCTTGATGATCAGCGGCAGCTTGAGCTCGATGGTTTCCTGCGTCGAAAACCGCTCGCCGCAAGCTTCACAGACGCGACGACGGCGGATCGTCGCGCCGTCGTCGGACACGCGCGAATCGATCACGCGCGTGTCGGGGTGCTGGCAGAAGGGGCAGTGCATCAGAGAGCCGGCGAAGGAAAATGGGGAATGGAGAATCGGAAAGCGAAGCCGAAGCGGCGGACTCCTGCTCCAGCCATTCCCAAGTCCCGATTGCCGATTCCCGTATCAGCCATACACCGGGAACTTCGCGCACTGCGCCGTCACCTTTTCGCGCACGGCGGCGATGACGGTCTCGTCCTTCGGCGCGTCCAGCACGTCGCAGATCCAGTTCGCCAGCTCGATGCAGTCGGCTTCCTGGTAGCCGCGGGTGGTGACGGCCGGCGTGCCGATGCGCAGGCCGGAGGTGACGAACGGCTTCTGCGGGTCGTTCGGCACCGCGTTCTTGTTGACGGTGATGTGCGCGCGGCCGAGCGCGGCTTCGGCGTCCTTGCCGGTCACGCCCTTGCCGATCATGTCGATCAGCATCAGGTGGTTCTGCGTGCCGCCGGAAACGATCTTGTAGCCGCGCGCGATGATCGTCTTCGCCATCGCCTGCGCGTTCTTCACCACCTGCTGCTGGTAGGCGGTGAATTCCGGCTCGAGCGCTTCCTTGAAGGCCACCGCCTTGGCGGCGATGACGTGCATCAGCGGACCGCCCTGGATGCCCGGGAAGACGATCGACTGCAGCTTCTTCTCGATCTCCTCGCCGGCGCCCTTGGCGACGATGATGCCGCCGCGTGGACCGCGCAGCGTCTTGTGCGTGGTGGACGTGACCACGTGCGCGTGCGGCAGCGGGTTCGGGTACACGCCGGCGGCGACCAGGCCGGCCACGTGCGCCATGTCGACGAACAGGATCGCGCCGACCTTGTCGGCGATGGCGCGGAAGCGCGCCCAGTCGATCTGCTGCGAATACGCCGAGAAACCGGCGACGACCATCTTCGGCTTGTGTTCCAGCGCGAGCTTCTCGACCTCGTCGTAGTCGATCAGGCCCTGGTCGTTCACGCCGTACTGGACCGCGTTGAACAGCTTGCCGCTGACGTTGACCTTCGCGCCGTGGGTCAGGTGGCCGCCGTGGGCCAGCGACATGCCGAGGATCGTGTCGCCCGGATTGAGCAGCGCGAGGTAAACGGCCTGGTTGGCCTGGCTGCCCGAATGCGGCTGGACGTTCGCGTAATCCGCGCCGAAGAGCTGCTTCAGGCGGTCGATCGCGAGCTGTTCTGCGACGTCCACGTACTCGCAGCCGCCGTAGTAGCGCTTGCCCGGATACCCTTCGGCGTACTTGTTGGTCAGCACGCTGCCCTGGGCCTCCATCACGCGCGGGGAAGCGTAGTTCTCCGAGGCGATCAGCTCGACGTGGTCCTCCTGGCGGCGCGCCTCGTTGGCGATGGCCTGGGCGAGTTCATCGTCGTAACCGGCGATGCGGGCGGAGCTGGGGAACATTCGGCGAACCTCGGGCGTGGGTGGGCGGGGGCCGGCGAGGCCCGGGAAGCTGGCGCGGCCGGGTCGAAGATGGTAGCCCAGGCCTTAAAATGCGGCCAGCGAGCAGCCGGCCATGCGGCCGTCAATGCGAGCTTTCCGCTCCCACCCCACAGGGAATCCTTCGACCGTGAAATGGGTCTTCGTCCTGCTGTTCCTCGCCAGCGCGGTGTACGTGCACTACCGCGGCCGGGTACGGCATCGCCTGGGCCGGCAATTGCTGGACCACTCCACCTTCATGGCCCCGATCAACGTGCTGATGTACGCGTTCTCGCGCGTGCCGACCACGCCGTTCATCGCCGATCCGGGCCGCCACTTCCCCGAGCTGGAACCGCTGCGCCAGAACTGGCAGGCGATCCGCGCCGAAGCCCTGCGCCTGCGCGAGCTGCAGCAGATCAAGGCCGCCGACGGTTACACGGACGTGGGCTTCAACTCGTTCTTCCGCCGCGGCTGGAAGCGCTTCTACCTGAAGTGGTACGACGACGCGCACCCGTCGGCGGCCGAGCTGTGCCCGCAGACCACCGCCCTGCTGAAGCAGATCCCCAGCGTGAAGGCGGCGATGTTCACCGAACTGCCGCCGGGCAGCGAGCTGCGTCCGCACCGCGATCCGTATGCCGGTTCGCTGCGCCTGCACCTGGGCCTGGAAACGCCCAACGACGACGGCTGCTTCATCGAGGTCGACGGCCAGCGCTACAGCTGGCGCGACGGCGAGTGGACGATGTTCGACGAGACCTACATCCACAGCGCCCGGAACGAGACGCAGGGGAACCGGATCATCCTGTTCTGCGACGTGGAGCGGCCGCTGCACACGGCGCCGGCCCGCGCCTTCAACCGCTTCGTCGCGCGCAACCTCATCGCCGCCGGCGCCTCGCCCAATCAGGAGGGCGACAAGACCGGCGGGTTCAACCGGCTGTTCAAGTACTTCTACGCGCTGCGCCTGAAGGCCAAGGGCCTGCGCGAGCGCAACAAGTCGCTGTATTACGGGCTGAAATACGCCGCGGTGGCGCTGGCGGTCGGGTTCATCGTCTGGATCTGAGGCTGGCTAGCCCCTCTCCCGCATGCGGGAGAGGGGTTGGGGTGAGGGCGCCCCAGCCACGTGGCCGCCCTGCCCTCATCCGCCCTGCCGGGCACCTTCTCCCGCGAGCGGGAGAAGGGAGCACCTCCGGCGGACCCGGATTCGAGCTGAAGCCCGCCAGCGACCGCGCTGGGAAACCCGCCCCTTCTGCGGGATAATCGCCGCTTCCATCCGCCCGACCAGGCCACTCCCGGCCGGCATGGGCGCGTCCCGGTTCCGGAGAGCGCATGCAATACATCTACACCATGAACGGCGTCAGCAAGGTCGTGCCGCCGAAGCGTCAGATCATCAAGGACATCTCGCTGTCCTTCTTCCCGGGCGCCAAGATCGGCCTGCTCGGCCTGAACGGCGCCGGCAAGTCCACCGTGCTGAAGATCATGGCCGGCGTGGACACCGATTTCGTCGGCGAAGCGCGTCCGCAGCCGGGCATCAAGGTCGGCTACCTGCCGCAGGAGCCGCAGCTGGATCCCGAGATGACCGTGCGGCAGGCCGTGGAAGAAGGCGTGGGCGAAGTGCTCAACGCACAGGCCGCGCTGGAAGCCGTCTACGCCGCCTACGCCGAGGAAGGCGCCGACTTCGACGCGCTCGCCAAGGAACAGGAGCGCCTGGAGGCGATCCTCGCCGCCGGCGACGCCCACACGCTGGAAAACCAGCTGGAAGTCGCCGCCGACGCGCTGCGCCTGCCGCCGTGGGACGCGAAGATCGGCAACCTGTCCGGTGGCGAGAAGCGCCGCGTCGCGCTGTGCCGCCTGCTGCTGCAGAAGCCGGACATGCTGCTGCTCGACGAACCGACCAACCACCTCGACGCCGAATCGGTCGAATGGCTGGAGCAGTTCCTCGCGCGCTACACCGGCACCGTGGTGGCCGTCACCCACGATCGCTACTTCCTCGACAACGCCGCCGAGTGGATCCTCGAACTCGACCGCGGCCGCGGCATTCCGTGGAAGGGCAACTACACCGAGTGGCTGGTCCAGAAGGACGAGCGCCTGAAGCAGGAAGAGAACCAGGAAAAGGCGCGCCAGAAGGCCATCCAGAAAGAACTGGAATGGTCGCGCCAGAACGCGAAGGGCGGCCGCTCCAAGGGCAAGGCGCGCCTCGCGCGCATGGAAGAGCTGCAGTCGGTCGATTACCAGCGCCGCCAGGAAACCAACGAGATCTTCATTCCGCCGGGCGAGCGCCTGGGCAACAAGGTCATCGAGTTCAAGAACGTCAGCAAGAAGTTCGGCGACCGCCTGCTCATCGACAACCTGTCCTTCTCGGTTCCGCCGGGCGCGATCGTCGGCATCATCGGCCCCAACGGCGCTGGCAAGTCGACGCTGTTCAAGATGATCACGGGCCAGGAAAAGCCGGATTCGGGCGAGATCGACATGGGCTCGACCGTCAAGCTGGCCTACGTCGACCAGAGCCGCGACAAGCTGGAAGGCAACCACAACGTGTTCCAGGAAGTCTCCGGCGGCCTGGACATCCTCAACATCAACGGCATCGAGATCCAGTCGCGCGCGTACATCGGCCGCTTCAACTTCAAGGGCCAGGACCAGCAGAAGATGGTCGGTTCGCTGTCGGGCGGTGAACGCGGCCGCCTGCACATGGCCAAGACGCTGCTGCAGGGCGGCAACGTGCTGCTGCTCGACGAACCGTCCAACGACCTGGACATCGAAACGTTGCGTGCGCTGGAAGACGCGCTGCTGGAGTTCCCGGGCAACGCGTTCGTGATCTCGCACGATCGCTGGTTCCTGGACCGCATCGCCACCCACATCCTCGCCTTCGAAGGCGACTCGCACGTGGAGTTCTTCCAGGGCAACTACCGCGAGTACGAGGAAGACAAGAAGCGTCGCCTCGGCGCCGAAGGTGCGCAGCCGCATCGCCTGCGTTTCAAGGCACTGAAGTGACGAACCGGCGCGTCCGCGCGTAGCGCGGGCGCCTTTGCCGGTTCGTCATCCCGGCGAAAGCCGGGATCCAGTGTCGTTGCGGTTACGCGTCGGTCCTGCGGGCGCAGGATCGACGCGCGTCAACAAGATCCATCGAATGCCGAGGCCAGCATGACCTTCATGTCCTCCCTGAAACAGCGCTGGAGCGCCGCCGACTCGCTCGTCTGCGTCGGCCTCGACCCGGAACCGGCGAAATTCCCGGCGTCGTTCGCCAATGACAGCGATGCGGTTTTCGCCTTCTGCCGCGACATCGCCGATGCCACCGCGCAGTACGCCTGCGCGTTCAAGCCGCAGATCGCGCACTTCGCCGCGCTGCGCGCGGAGGACGCGCTTGAACGGCTGATCGCGCACATCCACGAACATCACCCCGGCGTGCCGGTCATCCTCGACAGCAAGCGCGGCGACATCGGCAGCACGGCGCAGCATTACGCGGCCGAGGCGTTCGATCGCTACGCCGCCGATGCGGTCACCGCCAATCCGTACCTCGGCCGGGATTCGGTGCAGCCGTTCCTGGATCGCGCCGATCGCGGCGTGGTCATCCTGTGCCGCACGTCCAATCCGGGCGCCGGCGACCTGCAGGATCTCGTCATCGACGGCCGCCCGCTGTACCAGCACGTCGCCGAAAAGGTCGCGCGCGAATGGAACACGCACGGCAATTGCTCGCTGGTGGTCGGCGCGACGTGGCCGGCGCAGCTGAAGGACGTCCGCGCGATCGTCGGCGACGACGTGCCGTTCCTGGTGCCGGGCGTCGGCGCGCAGGGCGGCGACGTGGAAGCGGTCGTCACGAATGCGAAGAGCACCGACGGCACGGGCCTGATGGTGAGCAGTTCCCGCGCGATTCTGTATGCGTCGAAGGGCGCCGATTACGCGGAAGCGGCCGCGAACGCGGCGCGTGAATTGCGGGACCAGATCAACCGGTTTCGTTGAACCGGCGTTTCGCTGTTCGCCTTTGTAGCCCGGGTAAGCGAAGCGCACCCGGGTCAGGCGTGACAGACCTCGGGTGCGCTTCGCTTACCCCGGCTACAAGAGCCGGTTGATCCGTTATTGGAACCCACTTGCTTTGCACGGTGCTAATTGCGTCGGACGAGGCAACTGCAGCGCTGCCCGGCACCGCCGATTCAACACGTTCGCTTCGTTGCCCCTCACCCCAACCCCTCTCCCGGCGGGAGAGGGGCTAGAGCGCCATGCCCCTCCTTCCGATGGAAGAGTGGCCCTACTGCGCCTTATCCCAGGAATCCCAACTTTGAGTTGAAGTTCTCGATCCCCGGGAAGATCGTGCCCACCTCGCCGGCCGGCAGGCCGAACCACTGCGCAAGCGTCGAGCCCATCTGGCTGACCGACATCGTCGGCACCATGCGGCCGCGGCCCACGGCCTGCGCGCCGTCGAGTTCCAGGATCGGGTAGTTGCCCCACACCTGCTGTCCGCGCAGCGCGCCGCCGTTGTTCGACGACCCGCCCATCACCAGCTGCACGCCGCCCCAGCCGTGATCGGTGCCGTTGCCGTTGCTGTTGAGCGTGCGCGCGAAGTCGCTCATGGTGAAGGTCACCGTGTCGTTGAGCGCGTTGATCTCCGACAGCGCGGTGCGGAACGCGGCCAAGCCTTCGGCCAGCTGCTGCAGCAGGCGACCGTGGCCGTTCGGCGCCATCTGGTTCTGGTGCGTGTCGAAACCGCCCAGGCTCACGAAGTAGATCTGGCGGCGATGGTTGATCGCCGAGGTACGCGCGGCCTTGATCATGCGCGCGACCATGCGCAGCTGCGAGGCGACGCCGCTGCCCGTCGGGAACACGGTGGCGATGTCGCCGCCGTTCTCCGGATCCAGCGCCACGCGCAGCGTGTCGTTGAGGTTGATCGCGCTGTCGCCGATGACGGCGTACTGGTCCTGCAGGATCGGGCTGTGCGAGGACTCGATGATCCCGCGCAGCGACTCGTAGCGGATGCGGTCGGCGGTGCTGTTGTTGTTGCGGAAGCGGTTGATCGTCGTCGCGCCGCCGGAGCCCATGGCGAACGGCAGCGTCGTGCGACCGAACTGGAACAGGTTGCTGCCGGCGATCGAGATCGACGGCGGCAGCGATTGCAGGCCGAGGTTGGACGCCTCCGCGCGATCGCCGAGCAGGCCGCCCCAGCCGGTGACGCCGGCGCGGTTGGTGTGGCCGCGCATCCACTGCTTCTGCTGGTCGTTGTGCGAATACAGGTACGGCGGCAGCGTTTTCAGGCGCTTGGTGACGTCTTCCTTGGTCAGCGGCACGGTGAGCGAGCCGACGTTCGCCAGGAACGACAGCTCGCCCGCGTCGAACAGCGGCTTCATCGCCGCGCACGAGGGGTTCAGGCCCCACACCTTGCCGTTGGTGTCGGCCACCTGCACCAGCGCGTCGCGCGCATAGCCCAGGCCGAACGGATTGGTGGTGGCGTCGTACACGCCGCCGCGGCTGGTGAGGTACGTCGCATGCTCGGCCGCTTCGTGCGGGATCAGCATGTTGAACGAATCGCTACCGCCGAACAGGAAGATGCAGACCAGCGCCTTGTAGTCGTTGCCGGGCAGCGGCTCGGCGGCGAACGCGCGGCCGACGAGCTCCAGCTGCGGCATCAGCGCGTACGCGGCGCCGCCGGCGATCACGGCCTGCACGCGACGCAGGAACGCGCGGCGGTCTTCGCGAATGGGACGGGACATGACGGGCTCCTAGCGCTGGATCGCGAATTCGGGAGAGGCCATCGCCAGCAGCACCAGCGACTTGGCGCGGTTGGCGGCGGAATCCTTGGCCGTGGCGAGGCGGTCGAGCATGGACACCATCGCCTGCGCGTTGGCGTTGCTCAGCGCTCCGTGGAACATCAGCAGGTTCACCTGCTGCACCATGCCGGCGTGGTCGTTCGCCTCGGCCAGCGTGGTCAGCTTGCTGAGGTCGAGGTACGGCGCGTTCGTCGTCGCGGTCGGCGCGGCGGCGGCGTTGTTCCACACCAGCGAATCGTGCTGGTTGAGCATGCTCAGGTACGTCGCCTCGGTGAGGATCTGGAACTCCGGCGCGAACATGCCCTGCACGCCGTCGGCGGCCGGCAGGCGGTAATCGGGCTCGAAGAAGTTGAACACCGACGGCGCGCGCTGCGAGTCCTGCTGCAGCGAGTTGGCGAGGTCGCCCGCGTTGGAGAAGGCGAACTTCACCTCCCCCATCGCGCTGGGCACGTACTTCGCGTCGAACGCGCGCCACAGCGTGGCGAGCTTCACCAGCGGCTCGCGCGGCTTGCCGTACGACGCGTCGGTCGGCGGCATGCGCGCTTCGGTGTCGAGCAGGATCGCGCGGATCACCTTGCCCATGTCGCCGGTGCTGGTCGTCCACACGTTGGCGACGCGCTCGACGTACTGCGGGCTCGGGTTGCTGGTGACGAAGCGCTGGATCAGCTGCCGGCTGATGAACGGCGCGGTGTTGCTGTGGTTGGCCAGCGCGTCGAGCGTCTTGCCCATGCTCGCCACGCAGTTGTTGCCTTCGCTGACGACGATGCCGTCGAAGATCTGCTTGGGCTGGTCGTCATGAAACGCGGTGTGGCATTCCATCGGCGCGTAGCTGGTGTTGTCGCCGCGGCCGAACTGCGCATCCGTCTGGCCCGCGTAGGTCCAGCCGGTGAACACGCGCGCCATCGCGCTCACGACCTGCTCGTCGTAGGTCGGGATGGTCTGGCCGTTGGCGTCCAGCACCGGGCTGAAGTCCTTGTTGCGCTTCACCAGGCCGATGGAGAACAGCTGCATCACCTCGCGGCCGTAGTTCTCGTCCGGCGTGATGTTGCGGCGCGGATCGGCCTTGCGGTTGCCGACGTGGCTGAGGAAGTAGCCCATCGCCGGATGCACGGAAACCTTCTCCAGCAGCGCGCGGTAACTGCCGAACGCGCCGCGTGCGAGCGTGTCCTGGTAGTCGGCGATGCGGAACACGGTCGCATTGCCGTCGGCGACTTCGCGATCGGACACCACCATGATCTCGCTCAGCGCGAAGGCCATGCGCATGCGCAGCTGGTCCGGCGCATTCGCCGCCTGCCACAACCAGTAATTGCGACGATGCTGCGGCGTCGGCGTGGTCACGCCGTTGGCGACCAGCTGCTGCAGGTGCGGCAGCATGAGCGTCGGCGTCTGCGCGAGCTGTTCGTCGATCCAGCGCTTGTAGCCGATCTGCTTCAGCCGCGCGATCTCGGTCGCCGTCGGGCCGAACGTCGCCTGCGTCAGGAAGCGCGCGGCGTCGGCGTTGGTCGCCGGGATGTCGGGATACGGCGCCGGCGGTTTCGGCGCGGTCGGCGTACCGCCGCCGCCACCGCCGCTGGCCGGCGGCGGCGTGCCCCCTTCGTCGCCGCCACCGCCCCCGCCGCCGCACGCGGCAAGCACGCACAGCGCGAGCGCGAGCATGCCGGCCCGCGCACCCTGCCTGATGTTCATCGGTTTTCCCCTGTCGGCCGCGAGCACGCGGCGAGCGGTGCGCAAGGTAGCGCCCGCCTCGCTTCCACAATCGGCGGTCCGTCCGCTTTTGAAGATGCTGAACGTGACGGCGTCCACAAGTCCGGCAGGAAATGTGTGCAACGCGTGACGAAGCCGCCATCCAGCGACAAGAAACTGGAGCGGACCCATCTCCGGCCTCACGCCGCGCGGGCGACGATTTCCCGATGCTGGGCCCACCGGCGCGGGCTAACCTCCCCGGTTCCCCTGCACTTCCCGCCCCAGGATTCCGCCATGGCCCGCCCCGCTCCGCTGGACTCGCTGTTCAGGCTGCGCCAGCACGGCACCGACGTGCGCACCGAACTGGTCGCCGGCGTGACGACGTTCCTGACGATGTCCTACATCGTGTTCGTGAACCCGAGCGTGCTGGGCAACACCGGCATGGACACTGGCGCGGTTTTCGTCGCGACGTGCCTGGCCGCCGCGATCGGTTCGCTGGTGATGGCCTTCGCCGCCAACTACCCGGTCGGCATGGCGCCGGGCATGGGGCTCAACGCGTTCTTCGCCTTCACCGTGGTCGGCGCGATGGGCTACACGTGGCAGCAGGCGCTGGGCGCGGTGTTCGTCTCCGGCGTGGTGTTCCTGCTGCTCAGCATCACCGGCGCGCGCGCGTGGCTGATCGCGGGCATCCCGCATTCGCTGCGCAGCGCGATCACCGCCGGCATCGGCCTGTTCCTGGCGATCATCGCGTTGCAGAAATCCGAGCTGATCGTCGGCGACCCCGACACGCTGGTGGCGCTGGGCGATCTGCGCGAACCCGAGCCGCTGCTCGCGGTCGCGGGTTTCCTGCTGATCGCCGTGCTCGAAGCCTGGCGCGTGCGCGGCGCGATCCTGATCGGCATCCTCGCCGTCACCGCCGTCGCGCTGGTGTTCGGGCGCGTGCAGTACCACGGGATTATCGACGTGCCGCCGAGCCTGGCACCGACGTTCATGCAGCTGGACATCCGCGGCGCGCTCGGCGGCGGCGACGGCTTCTCGATCGCGGCGATGCTGCACGTGGTGATCGTGTTCGTGCTGGTGGAGGTGTTCGACGCAACCGGCACGTTGATGGGCGTCGCGCGCCGCGCCGGCCTGCTGCCGCCGGATGATGCATCGGCCGCGCAGCAGAAGCGGTTCGGCCGCGCGTTGTTCGCCGACAGCACGGCGATCCTGGCCGGCTCCATGCTCGGCACCAGCAGCACGACGGCGTACATCGAAAGTGCGTCCGGCGTGCAGGCCGGCGGCCGCACCGGGCTGACGGCGCTCGTCGTCGCCGCACTGTTCCTGCTTGCGCTGCTGTTCTCGCCGCTGGCCGGCATGGTGCCGCCCTACGCGACCGCGCCGGCGCTGTTGTTCGTCGCCGGGCTGATGCTGCGCGAGCTGGGCGACGTGCACTGGGACGACCTCACCGAAGCGATCCCTGCCGCGTTGTGCACGCTGGCGATGCCGTTCACCTACTCGATCGCGAACGGCCTCGCCTTCGGCTTCATCGCCTATGCCGTGCTGAAACTCTTCACCGGTCGCGCGCGCGAAGTGCACGCGGCGGTGTGGGTGGTGGCGGGGCTGTTCGTGGTGCGGTTCGCGTTGGAGTAGACCTCAGCGCCGCGCTTTCGCTTTCAGGTACGCCACCGGGAACCGGAGCCAGATCGCCGCGAACACCGCCGCACTCATGCCCGCGCTGCGGCGCGGCGCCTCGAACTTGCGGTAGTAGCGCCACAGGCCACGATGCTTGTGCCATTCGACGAAGAACGGTCGCGAGCGGCTCGACACGCCACGCACGTGCAGCACGCGTACGTGGTTGGCGACGGCGACCAGCGCGCCGGATTCGCGCGCACGACGCGAGAGGTCGAGGTCTTCGGCGTGCAGGCGATAGCCTTCGTCGAAACCGTGCAGGCGCTCGAACAGCGCGCGCGGCATGAGCATCAGCGCACCCGACACCGCCTCGACCTGCTGGAGCGCGCGCGTGTCGTCGATGGGAAGTTCGAGCTTCGGCGCGGGCGTGCCGCCGAGCGCGGCGGAGAGCATCGCGCCGAAGTCGGGGTCGCGGCGTCGTGCGGCGCCGTCGCGCACGCCACCGTCGTCGACGAGATCGGCACCGAGCAGCGCCTCGCCCTGGTGCGCGGCGAGCGCACGCAGGCGCGATAGCGTGTCGCGTTCGACCATGCAATCGGGATTGACGAACGCCAGCCATTGCACGCCCGCCTCCACATCGCGCGCGCCCTGGTTGCAGGCCATGCCGAAGCCGGGGTTGTCCGGGTTGGCGATGAAGCGCACGCGCGCGTCGCTGCTGGCATGGCGCTGCACGATCTCCAGCGTGCCGTCGTCGGAGTTGTTGTCGACCACGCGGATGGCGTCCACGCCGTCCGCCGCGCGCAGGCGCGCGAGGCAGTCGTCGATGGTGTCGGCGCTGCGGTAGGTCACCACCACCGCGGCGATGCCGGCGCTGGCGTCAGACGAAGAGATCACGTTGCGGTTCCGGTGGTCCGAGGTGTTCGAGCAGCGTCGCCAGCTGCACGCGCGAGGCGCGCAGCGGATCCTGCATGAGGTAATGCGCGAGCCGCGCGTGCCAGTCGGGCCAGCGCGCGGCGAGCGCGTCCATGTCGCCATCGAACGGCCCGCCCTCGCCACGGCGTGCGACGAAGGCGGTATCGCACAGCGCGTTGCGCCAGCCCAGGCCCGCGAGCCGCAACGACAGGTCGATCAGCGCGGCGTACCACGACGCGTAGCTGCTCGCGTCCAGGCCGCCCGCACGACGTCGCGCCGCGCCGCGGATGAGCACGGCGTGGCTCACCGCGGCGGGAAGTTCGGGATGCAGCGCGGGCATCGCCTTGGCGGCGCGCGCGATGCGTTCCAGGTCGTCCGGCACCGGATCGATCTCGCCGATGCGCGGCCACGCGGCGGCTTCGCCCGCGTTGCTCCACGGCGTGGCGGTGGCGATCGCGCCGTCGCTCGCCAGCCCGGTCGCCAGGCGCGACAACCAGCCCGGTGCGGGAATCGCATCGCTCGCGAGCACGGCGACGTCGGCATCGCCGCACGCGGCCAGCACTTCGTCCAGGTGTGCGACTTCGCCGACGCTGCGCTGCCGGCGCGTGTAATCGGCCTTCAGCGCGGTGCGCGCGATCCAGCGCTCGATGATCGCGTAGCCACGCGGGCCCGCCTGCGCGTCGTCGGCCAGCCACACCGGAGTGCCCGGCGCGGTGGCGGCGTCGAGGGCGGCCAGGCAGGCATCGAGCGCTTCGTCGTCCGTGCCGACCGGGACGACGACGATGGGCCCGACGACCGCCGGCGAGGCGGCCGCCTGGGTCACTGTTGCTGGCCCGGGCGGCGCGGTTTCTTCTGCAGCGGTTCCATCGCACGGAAGCGGCGCGTGTAGTCGTCCGTCAGGTCGCGCGTCTCTTGCGGATTGCGCACGATGGTCGGCGTGAGCAGCACGATCACCTCGTTGCGCGTCTTGCTGGAACGCTGCTGGCCGAACAGGCCGCCGATCACCGGAATGCGGCTCAGCCCGGGGAAACCCGACGCGCCCCGCTCGACGGAGTCGCTGATCAGGCCCGCGAGCATCACCGTGTCGCCGCTCTGCACGGCCGCTTCGGTCTTCAGGCGGCGCGTGTCGATGCGCACGTTGCCGTTGCGATCCGCCGTGGACTGGGCGCCGGGTGAACTGACTTCCTGCACCATGTCCAGGAACACCATGCCGTCCTTCGCAACACGCGGGCGCACTTTGAGGATGATGCCGGTATCGAGGTATTGGACTTGGCTGTAGGTGTTGTCGCTTCCGGTGGTCGGGTTGAACGTCACCGACGAAATCGGAATCTTGCTGCCGACGTTGAGTGTGGCTTCGGCGTTGTTTCGCACCATCACCGACGGTGTCTGCAGGAGTTGCAGGTCGGTGATCTCGTCCAGCGCGCTGATGATCGCCGCCGCGTTGCGGCCGAGGAACGTCCAGGACAGACCGCCACCACCTTCCCCGTTACCCGGCACGATGCTGCCTGCCAGCGTGCTCCACGTCGTGCGGCCCACCGCATCCGGCAGGCCCGCGTCGGTGACGGCGCGTTCGAAATACCAGTTCACGCCGTACTTGAGGTCGCCCGCGAGCTGCACTTCGACCACCTGCGCCTCGATGTGCACCTGCATCGGCATGACGTCCAGGCGCTCGATGACGTCGCGGATCGACTTCCACGCCGACGGGCTGCTGCGCACGATGATCGAGTTGGTTTCCTCCACCGCCGACACGCCGACGCGATCGCCGTTGACGTCCAGCGTGAGGCTCGCGTTGCCGGTCTGCTGCTGGTTCAGCGCCAGCGTGCCGTTGCCGCCGGTGCCGCTTCCGGACCCCGTGTCGCTGCCCAGCGTGGCGGTGCTGCCGCTGCCGTCGCTGCTGTCCTTCAATTCGACCGATTCCAGCCCCGGCATCAGCGACGGCGGACCACCGCCCTCACCCGACGTTCCGCCGCGTCCGGAGCCGAACACGTCGGCGAGACGATCCGCGAGGTCCTTGGCCTTGATGTACTTCAGCTCGTACGAATACAGCTGCACCGTGCCGCCCGCGCTGTCGATGCGCTCCAGCCACTGCTGGATGTCGTCCAGGTAGTTCGGCTGCGAGGTGATGACGAGCACCGCGTTGGCGCCGTCCAGCGGCATGAAACGGAACATGCCCGCGACCGGCGACTTGCTCTGCTCGCCGAACACTTTTTCCAGGTCCGCGACGACCTTCGTCGCCTTGCCCGACTGCAGCGGGAACACGCCGACCGACATGCCCGACAGCCAGTCGACGTCGAACACTTCGATCGTGCGCAGGTAGTTCTCCAGCTCGGCGCGGCTGCCGCCGACGGTGATGACGTTGCGCGAGTTGTCGACGTTGACGATGGCGTTCGGGCGCGCGTACGGCTTGAGGATCTTCTCCATCTCCGTCGCCGACACGTACTTCAGCGGCACGGTGCGCACTTCGAAACCGCGTGCGGTGCTCGCCTCGCCCGTGCGGGCGGCGACGTTGCCGGGCAACGCCTGGTCGCCCGGCACGATGTTGTAGCGGCCGCCGCTGTAGACCAGGCGCGCGTTGTTCCAGCCCAGCACCATCTCCAGCAGGTTGAGCGCTTCGGCCGGGCTCACCGGCTTAGGCGTGGCCAGCGTCACGGTGCCCTGCACGCCCGGCGCGATGACGTAGTTCTGGCCGAGCATGTCGCCGAGGATCGCCTTGACCACCGCGTGCAGCGACTCGCCTTCGAAATTGAACGTCGCCGAGCCGGTCGTCGCGCCCAGGCCCGGCGGCGGCGAGGCGGCGGCGCTGCGGTTGATCACCTGGCCGGTGCCGCGACGGATCTGCGGGCGTGCATCGCCGGCGTCGGTGGATTCGGGCAGCGGTTCCTGCGCCGTCGCGCCGCGCGTGCCGCTGGCGGCGCCGGGCTGCGCGGCGGAGGTGTCCGCTCGCCGGATGTTCGGCACCGGCGCGGTCGCGCACGACGCCAGCAGGCTGGCGATGGTCGCAATCGCGATCGCCTGCGCTAGGGGGCTTTGGCGGGTCTTGATCGAAGGGGAATTCATGCGGTCTCTCAAGGCGTCTGGGCCGGGGGTTGCGCGGATTGCTGCTGCCGCATCTGTGCACGACGTGCTTCGATCCGCTTGCGGATGGCTTCCATCTGCGCCTCCGGCGTCATCGGCGTGTTTTCGCTGGGCTCCGGCGCGGGCGGCGGCGCCGGCGTCTGGGCGTTGTTGTTCGCGTTGCGGTTGGGCGAGGCGTTGTTGCCGACGGGCCGTGCGTTGGCGGGAACGTTGCGGCCACCGTTGGCCGCCGCCGCGTTCGCCGCGGCGGGCGGCACCGGCACGCCTACCGGCTGCGTGCGGTTCGCGCCCGGCGCATTGCTCACCGCGGTCGGCGGCTGGCCGCCCTGGCCGTCGAACACGCGCAGGGTCATCTCGCGCCGGCCTTCCGGACCTTCGAACACCGCACTGCGCGCGTCGAGCGAGGTCAGGCGCCACGCGGGATGCGATTCGGGCACTTCGCCGAGCTTCACGCGCACCGATTCGCTGCCGTCGGCCGGCTGCAGGATCGCCATCTTCAGCGTCGGCGTGATCAGCACGCTGGTCAGCACGTAATCGAACGCCGTCTGCTGGCTTTCGCCTTCGCCGCCGCCCTGCAGGAAGAACGGCTTGGGCTGGCGATCCTGCGAGAACAGCGGGCGCTGCGCGATCGCGGCGTACTGCGACAGCGGGCCGAGGCGCTGCGCCGCCGGCGGGCGCGCATTGGGCAAGGGACGCAGCAGGCCGGGATCGGCGTCCAGCGCCTGCGCATGCCGGCCCATGCCGAGCACCGCCAGCAGCCAGGCGATCACCGCCCAGCCCGCGACGGTGGCGAGCAACCAGGTGCGCGGACCGGCGTCGTCAAGGCGCACGCGGTACCTCCGACACGTTGGGCAACGGACGCAGGTAGCCGTAGAGATCGAACGTCACGTCCAGGCCGCCGTCGCCGCTGGGCTGGTTCGCGCCCGGCAGGAAGTAGCCGCGCGAGGACAGCAGGTTGAGGTTGCCGACGAACAGCCGCGGCGAACCGCTTTCCAGCGCGTAGAGCACGCTCATCAGTTCCGGCGTGCCGCAGCGCAGGCGCACCTGCACGATCACGCGCGCATAGCGGTCGCGACGCGGCTCGCTCAGCGGCGAACGGTTGCTGATCGCGCAGCTGCGGTTGCCCGGGCTCGCTTCGGCGACGACGCGCTCCAGCCGCTGCACGAGCCCGGCCGTCGCCAGTTCCGCGCTGCTTTCCGGAAGGAAGCCCGGCGAACGCGCCTGCTGCGCGCGCACCTGCGCGAGTCGCTGCTGCACCTGCGGCGCCTGCTGCAATTGCATGCGCTGGCGCAGTTCGCGCTGCTGCAGGCTTTCGACGCGGTCGTTGGCTTCCAGCATCGGCGCGGTGAACCACGGATGCACGAGCACCAGATAGCCCAGCAGCAACGCGGCGAGCAGCAATCCGAGCGCGAGCCACTGGTCGCGACCGATGCGGGGCGGCGCTGTGGCCGACGGCGCCTGCGGACGGGCGTGCGTCGGATCAACCGCCATCGGCGTCCTCCGGTTGCGGCGGCGGCGTGGTGCGCTGTCCGGTGGACGTGGGCGCGCCGAGTTCGGCGGTCAGCGTGAAGCGGTCGCGTCCGCTGACCGGATCGGGCATCAACGCGCCGGTGAGCGACGGCGCGCGCCAGAGCTTCGACCCTTGCAGGCGCTGCACCAGCGACGGCGCCTCGCGACTGAGGCCGATCATCAGCAGGTTGGTGTCCTCGATGGCGAGCTTTTCCAGGTACGTGCTGTCGGGCAGGCGCTGGGTGAGTTCGTCGAGCACTTCCACCGTGGTCGGTCGCTGCGCGCGCTCGCGGTCGAGGAAGGCCTGGCCTTCGATAAGGTCGATCAGCGCCTGCCGTTGCGCGGCGGCAGCGCGCGCGGCGGTCGCCTGGCTGGCGATGCGCGCTTCGAGTTCGTCCGCGGCGGCCCGGCGATTGGCGAGCAACTGCCACATCGTCGCGGCGACGGCGATGACCGCCAGCGCGGCGAGCGCGAGGTTCCAGTAGCGGAACGCATCGCCATGGCGGCGGCGCAGCGCCGGATCGAGCAGGTTCACGCCCAGCGGCTGGCCGTTCTCGGCGCACAGGTCGATGCCGGCGAGCGAGCCGGCCAACGGGCCCAGCGCCGCCACCGGCGCATCCAGGCGCTGGCGCGGAACGACGACGAGCTCGGCCTCGATCATGCCGTCGGCCTCGCGACGGCCGAGCAGGCGCGCATCGAAGGCGACGTTGTCGGCAGTGAACGGCGTCTGGCGGTCGATCTCGAAACCGACGACGTCGCGAAGGCGGTCGCCGGCAGCGGCCGGCAGGGTAAGCGGTCGACGCAGCCCGGCGGCGGCGGGCAGCAGCAGCCAGCGCGGAAGATCGGTGAGTCGCGGCGGAAGCAGCGTCGCCAGCGGATCGACGGGGGCGACGATGGCATCGCCATCGGGCAGCGCCAGCTGCGGGACGGCGCCGAGGTCGCGAAGGTCGCCGGCCTGCTGGAGGCGCAATTGCACCGCATCGCCCTGCACCTGCAGCAACAGGCGGCCGCGGTCGAAACCGAGCACGCGGCGCACGCGCGCCGGCAGCCACGCGGCGAGGTTGTGCGCCCACCAGTGCGCGAACCCGCCCGCGCCCGGCGCGAGACGCGCCCCCAGGCGACGCAGCCGGTCCTGCGCCCAGTCGGCGGCAGGCCGGTTCTGTGGCCGGCTTTCGCTCCTTGCGTTCATCGCGGTGATGCTCCCTCCTCCCAGCGCAACGGCACGTACGCCATGCCAGGCAAGCCCCCTCCGCCCGTGCGAACCACCGCTCGCAGCAGCGACTGTCGACCGTCGGGGAGCCGCGCGCGGCTGTCGATACTATAGGTGCCGCTGCCGGCGCCGACCATGCTTGCGCCTGGCAGGGCGCCGTCCACCGGCAAGGCGCCGGCCGGTCGCCCGCGTTGTGCGACCAGGTCCGCGCCGTTCAAGCCCATCGCATCGAGCAGTTCTGCAGACGCATACGCCGGATCCGGCTGTGCGCGGCCGCTGTAGACCGTCAGGTCCGGCTCGAGTTTCGCGAACAGCGCCGGCGTCATGCCCAGCACCTGCAGCAGTTCGGCCACGCTTTCGAAGTCCGCGTCCTTGGCGCCGTACGGCCGGCCGGCGGCCTCGTAGTCGCCGTCCTCCGCGCCACCAGCGGGCTGCGTCAGCGGGTCGGGATCGCGCCAGTCCACGATCGCCCCGGCGATGCGCCCAGCCTCGGACGCCTCCACCCCATGGCGCTGGATCAGCGCGGCGATGAGCGGATGCGGCGCCTGGTTGAGGTCGAGCTTGCCGTTCTCGTCGACGATCTTCACCTCGACCTGCGCGTCGCCGAAGCGCCAGCGATGCGCCGTGCCGTCGGGCTTCCATTGCAGGCGCGCGTCCGGCAGCGCGACGCGCGTGAGCGAATACTCCAGCCCGGCACGCGCGGCGTTCGACGCGACCAGGCCGCGCACCAGCACGCGACCCTGCAGCGATTCCACGCGTGCGGCCAGTGCGAAGCCGCCAATCAACGCGGTGAGCAGCACGATCAACCACAGCACGAGGATCAGCGCCGCGCCGCGCGACGTCGATCGCGCAGTGGTCATCCGATGCACGGCGGTCATTGCGTCTGCACCGGCTGCGCGAAGCCGCTGATCGCCGGCGCGAGCGGCAACGACACCACCAGCGGCGGCCACGCCGCGCCGTTGCGGTCGATCATCGTCACTTCCACCAGCAGCGGCAGTTGTTCGGTGGCTTCCCACGTGTCGAGCCAGTCGCCGAGCCGGCCTTCCTGATCGAGCGCGCGATAGCGGAAACGCACCTCGCGCAGGCCTTCGACCAGCAGTTCCGGCGGACGAGGATCGCGTTCCTCCACGGTCGTGCCCGCCTGCACCATATTGAGCGCGAGCGTCATGCGCACGCCGTCGCCGGCATCTTCCACCTTGAAGTCGTGCAGGTACGGGCCGCCGCGCCCGAGGTAATCGGGAATATCGGCCACGAACCGCATGCGCTCGCGTTCGCCGATGAACCGCACGGCGATCGCGCGCGTCTGGTCGATGTCGAACGGAACCGGGCGCGCGCCGGTGAGGCGCGTTCGCAGAAAGCCTTCGACCGCGCGCATGCGCTCGCTGTGGTCGGCCATCGCTTCACCGCGCGCGGCGGTGCGCGTCGCCGCGCCCAGCGTGGCGAAGGCGAGCGCGAGGCCCGCGACGAGCAGCACCATCGCGATCAGCACTTCGATCAGCGTGAAGCCGCGCGATGAACCATGCACGCGCGTCATTGCAACGTGCCTCCGCTGCCGGCGGCGGCGATGCGCAGCGTGCGCAATTGCAGGCGTTGGCCGGGGCCGTCGCCCCACTGCATCGCCAGCGTGATCTCGAACAACTCCGGCCCACCGAGCGCCATCGGCTGGCCGCTCGCGGCGATCGCCGGGTCGCGCCACGGCGACACGCGCAGGCGCCAGCGGTAACGGCCCTGTTCGAATTCGCCATTGCGTTCGCTCCCGGCCAGGCGTTCGCCGACGCCGACCTGGTCCATCAGCGATTGCGCGTACATCGCGGCACGTCCGGCGTCCGCCGATTGCCGCACCTGCCGCGCCGAGCCGGACAGGATGCCCAGCAGCAGCGTCAGCGCCATCGCGAGCAACGCGAAGGCGACGATGACTTCGAGCAGCGTGTAGCCGCGTTGATGCGAGGAAAGGGAAATGGGGAATGGGCATCGCGGCGGCGCGTGTCCGCCTGCGCGTTGCGCCTGCTCGATGCTGCGCTGCGCGCGTGCCTGCTTCACGGCGAAACCTGCGCGCGTTTCAACTTCACCTCGCCCGTGAGCCACGCGACGTCGATGTTCCAGGCCGCCTGCCGCGCACCGAGCTGCACGCGGCCGCCGGTGCTCGCGCCATCGGGAAAGAACACGATCGCGCCTTCGCCGCGCGTCGGTTGCACTTCGCGCGCGCCGGTGAAGGTGATGCGCAGGTTCGGCGGCACCTTGCCGCCGCGGCCCATCGGCGCGGTCCAGGTGTGTTTCGCCGGATCGATCGTGAAGCGCTGCGGCGCGCCCGAGCCGATGGCATGGGCGCGGGTGAAGCGCAGCGCGGTGGAGACTTCCTTCGCGGTGGATCGCAGCTGCATGCCTTCGCGGCCGCCGCTCATCGCCGCCAGCGCGAGCACGCTGATGGCGGCGATCAACGCGATCACCAGCAGCATCTCCAGCAGGGAAACGCCGCGTGCGCGATGCATGGCAGCTCCGACGGGCCGCTTACTCGTACTTGATGTCGCCATCGACGCTGGTGCCGCCGGGCTTGCCGTCCTTGCCCAGGCTCACCAGGTCGAACGGGCCGCCTTCGCCCGGCGCGCGGTACTCGAGCGCATGGCCCCACGGGTCCTTCAGTTCGGTCGCCTTGGCGTACGGGCCGAGCCAGCCGTTCACGTCGCTGGGCTGGGTGACCAGTTCCTCCAGCGAGGTCGGCAGCCGGCCGGTGTCCATCTGGAAGGACTCGATCTTGCCGGCCATCGTCTGCACCTGCGCCTTGGCGATGTTGTAGTCGCCGCGATCCTTGCCGCCCAGCACGCGGCTGCCGACGAAGGCCAGCACGGCGCCGATCAGCACGATCACGATGATGATCTCGATCAGGCTCATGCCGCGCTGGCGGGCGGCCGATGGCGAACGGGTCAGGGAACGACGGTTGCGCATGGGGGTTCCTTTGGAAGGTGCATCTGGAAACAGGGGATGTTTACCCGAAAACGGTTGCCAGTGGTCTGACTGCGGGGGCCGATGTTCAGTTCCTGCGACGCGGGTGTGAAGGGGGGAATGTCGCCTGGGGTGGCCGGGGCGGTTCGTTCGGCGATCCGGTCCTTATAAGCGGGACATCGGCAGGCCGCGCGGCAGTCCCGCGTGAACCGCTCCGATGCACTCGCGCACGGCCATCCATGACGGGACGTTACCGGCTCCGGAATGCCCTGCCCGGCCATCCATGGCCGGGCGTTCGGCAGGCCACGTGGCAGTACCGCGTGCAACCGCTCCGATGCACACTCGCACGGCCATCCATGGCGAGACGTTACCGGCTCCGGAATGCCCTGCCCGGCCATCCATGGCCGGGCGTTCGGCAGGCCACGCGGCAGTGCCGCGTGCAACCGCTCCGACGCTCTCGCGCACGGCCATCCATGGCGGGACGTTACGGCTCCGGAATGCCCTGCCCGGCCATCCCTGGCCGGGCGTTCGGCAGGCCACACGGCAGTGCCGCGTGCAGCCGCTCCGATGCACTCGCGCACGGCCATCCATGGCGGGACGTTACCGACTCCGGAACGCCCTGCCCGGCCATCCATGGCCGGGCGTTCGGCAGGCCACGCGGCAGTGCCGCGTGCAAGCGCTCCGATGCACTCGCGCACGGCCATCCATGGCGGGACGTTACCGACTCCGGAATGCCCTGCCCGGCCATCCATGGCCGGGCGTTCGGCAGGCCACGCGGCAGTGCCGCGTAAGCGGCCTGCCTCACCCAATCGCATTGGTTAGGCCGTATAGCGGCATGAGCACGGCCATCACGACGATGCCGACCACCCCCGCCAGCACGATCGTCACCACCGGGACCAGGGCGGCGAGCATGCGGTCGAGGGCGATGGAGGTTTCCTGCTCGAAGGTTTCGGCCGCCTTCACCAGCATGGTGTCGAGCGCGCCGGATTCCTCGCCGACCTGGATCATCTGCAAGGCCAGTCGCGGATAGCGCTTGCCGCGGCCGAGCGCCGTCGAGAGCGCGACGCCGTTCTTCACTTCCTGCGCGGCGGCATCCACGTCCGCCGCCAGCACGCGGTTGCCGAGCACGTTGCGGCCGATGCCCAGCGCGGTGATCAGCGGCACGCCGTTGCGCACGAGCGTGCCGAGCGTGCGCGCGAGGCGCGCCGTCTCCGCCTTGGCGACGAGCCCGCCGACGAAACGGCGCTGCAGCAGCCATGCGTCGAAGGCTTCGCGGAACACCGGATCGCGGCGCTTGCGATCGAACCACCACAAGCCCAGCGCCGGCACTGCGAGCAGCACGATCCACCAGTCGCGCACGAACAGGCCGATGCCGAGCACGATCCTGGTGAACAACGGCAGCTCGGCGTCCAGGCTTTCGTACATCGCGCCGAATTGCGGGACGACGTAGCCGAACAGGAACAGCAGGCTGCCGCCGACCATCACCAGCAGGATCGCCGGATAGATCAGCGCATTCACCACGCGGCCCTGCAGCGCGCGCGTGCGTTCGAGGTAATCGGCCAGTCGCGCGAGCGTTTCCTGCAGGCTGCCGCCGGCCTCGCCGGCGCGCACCATGTTCACGTACAGGCGCGAGAACGTGCCGTGCTGGCGCTCAAGCGCCGTCGAGAGCGAACTGCCGCCGCGCACCGCATCGCGCACGTCGCCGATCGTGCGTCGCGCGGCTTCGTCTTCGGGCAGTTCCAGCAGGATGGTGAGCGCGCGATCCAGCGGCTGCCCGGCGCCGAGCAGCGTTGCAAGCTGCTGCGTGAACTGAACCAGCCGCGCGCCGGCGAACGGCTTGGGCTTGAACAGCCCTTTCCAGACCGACGCACTGGATGCCTCGCTCGCGAGCTTCGCTTCGACCGGCAAATGCCCCTGCTCCTGCAATCGCGCCACGACCTCCGCGCTGCTGCCGGCTTCCATCTGGCCATCGAGCAGCTCGCCGCGCGGGTTGAGGGCTTTGTAGTGGTAGAGGGGCATGGGTGGGATGGGAGTCGGGAGTCGGGGACCAGGGTTCTGCGATCCGGGATCTGGGTTTGCTTTTGCTCGTCATTCCCGCGAAGGCGGGAATGACGACCGCGAAAGCGCGAATAGGCTCGTCCCGCTACGCATCCTCCGTAACCCGCAGCACTTCCTCGATCGTCGTCTCGCCGCGCAGGGCCTTCGCGATGCCGTCCTCGTACATCGTGCGCATGCCGTGCTGGCGCGCGATCTGTTCGATCTCGCCCATGCCGGCGTGGCGCATCACCGCGCGGCGCAGTTCGTCGTTCATGACGAGGAATTCCATGATCGTCGTGCGGCCGTGGTAACCGGTCGGCGCGATCGGCGACGGCATCGGGTGGTACAGGAAGATCTCGCCTTCGGGCTGGTAACGGCGCAGGTCGAAACGTTCGATTTCCTCCGGCGACGCGGGATAGCGGCGCGCGTGCGTCAATTCCAGGCGACGCACCAGGCGCTGCGCGAGGATGCCGTTGATGGTGGAGGTCAGCAGGTAGTCCTCCACGCCCATGTCGAGCAGGCGCGTGATGCCGCCCGCGGCGTTGTTGGTGTGCAGCGTCGACAGCACCAGGTGGCCGGTGAGCGCGGACTGGATCGCGATGCGGCACGTCTCCAGGTCGCGCATTTCGCCGATCATGATGATGTCCGGATCCTGTCGGACGATGCTGCGCAGCGCGTGCGCGAAGTCGAGCCCGATCTGCGGCTTGGCCTGGATCTGGTTGATGCCTTCGATCTGGTATTCGACCGGGTCCTCGACCGTGATGATCTTGACGTCCGGCGTGTTGAGCTTGCTCAGCGCGGTGTACAGCGTGGTCGTCTTGCCCGAGCCAGTCGGGCCGGTGACCAGCAAGATGCCGTGCGGCTGGTCGAGCACCTTCTGGAACTGCGGCAGGAACGCGTCGGTGAAGCCCAGCCGCTTGAAGTCGAACACCACCGTTTCGCGATCGAGCAGTCGCATCACCACGCTTTCGCCGTGCGCGGTCGGCACGGTGCTCACGCGAAGGTCGAGTTCCTTGCCCTGCACGCGCAGCATGATGCGGCCGTCCTGCGGCAGGCGGCGTTCGGCGATGTTGAGCTTGGCCATGATCTTGATGCGGCTGATCACGGCGGCGGTGAGGTTGGCCGGCGGGCTTTCGCCTTCGCTCAGCACGCCGTCGATGCGGTAGCGCACCTTCAGGCGGTTCTCGAACGGTTCGATGTGGATGTCGGAGGCGCGCAGCTCGACCGCGCGCTGGATGATCAGGTTCACCAGCCGGATGACCGGCGCTTCGGATGCCAGGTCGCGCAGATGCTCGACGTCGTCGAGGTCGCCGCCGGCGCCTTCGCCTTCCGCGGTTTCGATGATCGCGCCCATGGCGCTGCGGCCCTGGCCGTACCAGCGTTCGACCAGGTCGCCGATTTCCGAACGCAGCGCCACGGCGGGGCGGATGTCGCGACCGGTCGCCAGGCGCAGCGCGTCGACGGTGTAGGCGTCCTGCGGGTCGGCCATGAGCACGTCGACCGCGGTCTCGTTCTCGCCGACCGGGCACACCGCGAACTGCTTCATGAAACGCGTCGACAGCGCGACGCCTTCAGGCGGCAGTTCGGGCGCGTCCTTGATGGCGACCAGCGGCAGGTCCAGCACCTCGGCGCAGGTCTCGGCGTGGTCGCGCTCGGACACCAGGCCCAGCCGTGCGAGCAGGGCCAGCAGGCTGCCGCCGGTTTCCTCCTGCAGGCGGCGCGCGCGGGCGAGGTCCGCATCCTTGAGGCGGCCGCGCGCGAGCAGTGCATCGACGATACGGGCCTCGGCGTCCGAGGGGGGAATGAGGTCGTTGGCGACGGCGTTCACGCTAATCAGGTCGTTTCCGACCTCCTCCGCGACGGGTCCGGGGACTGTAGCAGGCCGGCGTTTATGCCAGCGCGTACGACCCGTTCGGAACGGCGGTTTTGTCTACGCCGTCCGTTTCGACCGTGGCGCCCGCCGATCGTTTAGCCTTGCCGCACTCACAGGGGAGTCAACGCATGAAGATCCGCCACGCCGCAGCCGCGGCCGTTGTCGTGTTCATCGCCGGTGCCGGCGTCGGTTACACCGCGCAGAAGCAGCAGAAGACCACGACGCAGATGTATCACGCCAAGGCCAACCAGGACGCGGCGAAGGAACTGCTCGCGGTCGCGAAGCTCCAGGCCGGCAAGGGCAGCTGGGAACAGATCGCGGTGGGTCGCGTGTACTACCTCGGCGGCTTCAAGGCCGAAGGCCAGGCGATCTTCGACGCGATCCTGGCCGGCAAGCACGAGGACAGCGACGTGTTCCGCATCGCCCGCGTCTACAGCGAGGCCGGCGAATGGGACAAGGCCAAGCCGCTGTTCGCGCGCTATTTCCAGGGCACCGACGACGACGGCACCGGCTACGCCGAAGTGGGCGCGCTTTACGTCATGCGCGGCGACCGTGCGATTGGCGAGGAGATGTTCGATCGCTCGGTCGCGCTGGAATCCAACGACCTGTGGGCGACGCTGCACATGGCCGGCGCCTATCTGAACGTCCGGCCGCAGGAATAACGCGACGCGTCCGCCGGCGATCGCATGCGATGCGGTCGCCGGTTATCCACGTGGTCGCTGTCCTCGCGTGGCGATCGTAGCCCGGGTAAGCGAAGCGCACCCGGGGAGCTTCACGCACGAGATCGCTGCCGATACTCGCATTGCCAACGCGTACCGCGTCGCGGTGAACGCAACAGGCGCCTTCGCCTGTCGCGTTCATCGGCCCATCAGCCGACCCACACCCGCGCGTTGCGGAACATCCGCATCCACGGCGAATCCACGCCCCAGTCCGCCGGCGCCCAGCTCAGGTTGGCCGTGCGCAGCGTGCGTTCGGGATGCGGCATCAGGATGGTCGCGCGGCCGTCGCGGCTGGTGAGGCCGGCGATGCCGTCCGGCGAGCCGTTCGGGTTGAGCGGATAACGCGTGGCCACGTTGCCGTTGCCGTCGACATAGCGCAGCGACACGTTCGCGGCCGTCTGGTCCAGCGTGCTGTCGAAGTCGGCGCGTCCCTCGCCATGGGCGATCGCCACCGGAATGCGCGAACCCGCCATGCCGCGCAGGAACAGCGACGGCGACTCGACCACTTCCAGCAGGCCCGTGCGCGCCTCGAACTGCTCGCTGCGGTTGCGCAGGAACGTCGGCCAGTGTTCGGCGCCCGGGATGATCGGCTTGAGCTGCGAGAGCATCTGGCAGCCGTTGCACACACCCAGCGAGAAACTGTCCTCGCGCGCGAAGAACGCCTCGAAGGCATCGCGAAGCGCGTTGCGTTCCAGCACCGACGTCGCCCAGCCGCGGCCCGCGCCGAGCACGTCGCCGTAGCTGAAACCGCCGCAGGCGGCGATGCCCTTGAAGTCGGCCAGCGCGACGCGGCCGGCGATGAGGTCGCTCATGTGCACGTCGACCGCTTCGAAGCCGGCGCGCGTGAAGCCCAGCGCCATCTCGATCTGGCCGTTGACGCCCTGCTCGCGCAGGATGGCGACCTTCGGCCGCACGCCGGTGTTGACGAACGGCGCGGCGACGTCGTCGGCCGGATCGAACACCAGCTTCGGCTTCAGGCCCGGCGCGTTGAAATCGCGCGCGACGGTGCGTTCCTCGTCGGCGCCTTCCGGGTTGTCGCGCAGCTTCTGGATTGCGTGGGTGGTGGACCACCACGCGTCGAAGAGTTCTTCCCAGCGCCATTCGACGAGCGTCCGGCCGTCGTCGCGCACGCGGATCGCCGGCGCCGTGGTCGGGCGGGCGATGCGCTGGGCGCAGTCGATCAAGCCGTGGCGCGCGACGAGGTCGGCGAATTCGGCGCGATCTTCCAGCGAAACCTGCACGATCGCGCCGAGCTCCTCGTTGAACAGCGTGCGGAACGGATCGTCGCCCCAGCCGTCCAGCGTAATGTCCAGGCCCACGCGCGAGCAGAACGCCATCTCGCACAGCGCCGCGAACGCGCCGCCATCGGAACGGTCGTGGTACGCGCGCACGAGGCCGGCCTCGCGCGCATCGCGGATCAGTTCGAAGAAATCGCGCAGGCGCTGCGGGTTGTCGAGGTCCGGCACGCCGAGCGGACCGGAGAACGCGGGCAACGAGCCCTGGCCGTCCGCGGCCTCGGGATGGCACTGCGCCAGCACCGAACCGCCCAGGCGCTGCTTGCCGGCGCCCAGGCCGATCAGCCACAGCTCGGAGTCGTCCTCGCGCGAAAGCAGCGGCGTCAGCTGCGCGCGCACGTCGACGACCGGCGCGAACGCGCTGACGATCAGCGACACGGGCGACACCGACTTGTGCGCTTCGCCGTCGGCATGCCACTGCGCCTGCATGGACAGCGAGTCCTTGCCGACGGGAATGCTCAGGTCGAGTTCGGGGCACAGCTCCAGGCCGACGGCCTTCACCGCATCGAACAGGCGCGCGTCCTCGCCGTCGTGGCCGGCGGCGGCCATCCAGTTGGCGGAGAGCTTCACGCGGTTCAGCGATTCCACCGGTGCGGCGCACAGGTTGGTGATCGCCTCGCCGACGGCCATGCGTGCGGCGGCGGCGGCATCGATCAGCGCCAGCGGCGTGCGCTCGCCGATCGCCATCGCCTCGCCGACGAACCCGTCGAAGCCCGACAGCGTGATCGCGCAGTCGGCCAGCGGCAGCTGCCACGGGCCGATCATCTGGTCGCGCGCGGTCAGGCCGCCGACGCTGCGGTCGCCGATGGTGACCAGGAAGTTCTTCGACGCGACCGAAGGATGCGCCATCACGCGCAGCGCGGCATCGCGCAGTTCCAGGCCGTCCCAGCGCAGCGCGGGCCACGGCGCGGCACCGGGGCGGCGCGTGTCGCGGTGCATCTTCGGCGGCTTGCCGAACAGCACGTCCATCGGCAGGTCGATCGGCCACTCACGACCGGCTTCGCGCGCGGTCTCGCGCGTGGCGCCGTAGCCGACGACCAGGCGCTCCTCCGCCGTGGCGAAACCGACCGCGGCGAACGGGCAGCGCTCGCGCTCGCAGATGGCGGCGAATTCGGCGACGCGGTCGGCCGGAATGCCGAGCACGTAACGCTCCTGCGATTCGTTGCACCACAACTGCATCGGCGACAGGGACGGATCGTCGCTGGGCACCTTCGCCAGATCGATGATGCCGCCCAGGCCGGAGTCGTGCAGCAGTTCGGGGATCGCGTTCGACAGGCCGCCCGCGCCGACGTCGTGCGCGGTCGCGATGGGGTTGTCCTCGCCGCGCGCGACGCAGCGGTCGATAACTTCCTGGCAGCGACGCTCCATCTCCGGGTTGTCGCGTTGCACGCTGGCGAAATCCAGTTCCTCGTGGCTCTCGCCCGAGGCGACCGAACTCGCCGCGCCGCCACCCAGGCCGATGAGCATCGCCGGGCCGCCAAGCACGATCACCGCATCGCCCGGCTGCAAGCCGAGTTTCTTCACCTGCACGCGGTCGATCGCGCCCAGGCCGCCGGCGAGCATGATCGGCTTGTCGTAGGCGCGCGCCTGCGTGCCTTCGTCCAGCTCGAAGCTGCGGAAGTAGCCGGTGAGGTTCGGGCGGCCGAATTCGTTGTTGAACGCGGCGGCACCGATCGGGCCTTCGATCATGATCTCCAGCGCCGAGGCCATGCGCGGATTGAGCGCGCGCGGGCGCTCCCACGGCTGCGGCAGCGTCGGAATGCGCAGGTGCGACACGCTGAAACCGGCCAGGCCGGCCTTCGGACGACCGCCGCGACCCGTCGCGCCTTCGTCGCGGATTTCGCCGCCGGCGCCCGTCGAGGCGCCCGGGAACGGCGCGATGGCGGTGGGGTGGTTGTGCGTTTCGACCTTGATCGCGAAGGCCGAATCGACCTGCGCTTCCTCGCGGTACGCGTGCGTGTGCGGGTCGGGACGGAAGCGGCGGCTCGCGTAGCCTTCCACCACCGCCGCGTTGTCGCTGTACGCCGAGAGCGTGTGCTCGGGCGTGGTCGCGTGCGTGTGCTTGATCATCTTGAACAGCGAGGTCGTCTGCTCGACGCCGTCGATGGTCCACGATGCGTTGAAGATCTTGTGGCGGCAGTGCTCGGAATTGGCCTGCGCGAACATCATCAGCTCGACGTCCGACGGTTCGCGGCCCAGCGCGGCGTAGCGCTCGCGCAGGTAGGCGATTTCGTCGTCGGCCAGCGCCAGGCCCAGGCGTGTGTTGGCCAGTTCGAGGTCGGACAGCGGGATGCGTTCGAGCTCGCCGCGCACCGGCACGGAGAACAGCGCGATGGCGTCCTCGCGCGCTTCCAGCAGCGACTGCGTCATCGGGTCGTGCAGCACCTTCGCCAGCGCGCCCTGCGTCGGCGCGTCCGTCGGCCAGCCGGCCAGGTCGTAACGCGTGCCGCGCTCGACGCGCTTCACCGGGAGTTCGGCGCCGTGCAGCAGTTCGGTCGCCTTGCTCGCCCAGGGCGACAGCGTGCCCAGGCGCGGCGTGACGTAGCGGGACACCGCGTCGTTCGCGCGCGGCGCGGCGTCGGGTTCGGCCTGGAGGATGCGGCGCAGCGCATCCGCATCGGGCGTTGCGCCGGGCTCCGGCTCGACCCAGTAGACGGGCCACGCGCCGAGGAGGCGGACAGACGGATGGAGGGCTTGCAGTCGGGCTTGGAGCCGTTCCAGTCGGAACGGCGACAGGGCGGAAGCGCCCTCGAGGACGATCATGTCCGGGGAACCGTGCAACGTCGGGCCCGACATTGTACCCAAGCGCCCCGCGCCCCGCCGCCGGAACCGGCCGATCCGGGGTCCGAAAACGCCGACGCCGCCCATCGGGCGGCGCCGGAGCGGCTTGTCGGAACGCTCAGGTGCCCGGCTTGGCGGGCGCCGCGGACGCGGTGCGGGCGTTCTCGGCGGCCAGCTTGTCCAGGGTCTCGCGCAGCGCGGCCGGCGGGACGTAACCGCCGACCTGGACGCCTTCGGCGGTCACGATCATCGGTGTGCCCGTCAGGCCCACGCGCTGGCCGACGTCGTACTGCTGGTTCACGCTGGTCTTGCAGTCGGCCTTGGTCGGGCCGTGGTCGCTCTTGGCGGCGGTGAGCGCCTTGCGGCGATCGGGCGCGCACCAGACCGCGACCATCTTGCGGTAGTCGTCGCTACCCAGGCCCATGCGCGGGAAGGCGAGGTATTCGATGGCGATGCCTTCGCGGTTGTATTCGGCGATCTGGCTGTGCAGCTTGCGGCAGTAGCCGCATTCCACGTCGGTGAAGACGGTGACGGTGTATTTGGGCTTGGCCGGCGAGAAGACGATGCGCTCGCTGGCGGGGATGGTGGCGATCAGCTGCTTGCGCAGGCCGGCCATCGCGTCTTCGCTGAGGTTCTTCTTCGCGGCGACGTCGAACAGGGCGCCGCCGGAGCCGGGCAGGAACAGATAGCGGCCGTCGTCGCTGACGTAGACAACCTGGCCGGCGACGATGGCTTCGCGGAAGCCGGGCATCGCCGCGGCGGCGACGCGTTCGACTTCGACCTGCGGATTCAGCGCGCGGACGGCCTCGATGGCGCGCGCGTCGGGCGTGCCGGCCGCGGGCTTGGGGGCGGCGATCGGCGCGGTGGCGGCGGCGGTGGTCGCCGCGGGGACGGGGTCCGTGTTGCCGCCGGGGGCCTGCGCGCATGCGGAGAGGCTGATGGCGCCGAGCACGGCAAGGACGAGTCGTTTCATTCGCAATCCTGTCGGGCGGCCGGGGCCGCGAGGGGGAATGGCCGATTGTGGCACGGGGTCGCGGTGGGTCGAGTGTCGTAGGTCCCGGTGTGGGGACGGGGTTTGGGTGGGGTTATGGGGTGGCGTTTCGGGGCCATGGCCGGGTTGTCGCCACAGCCCTGCCGCACGAGGCCGATGTTCGGCTGGGTTTTGGGCTGTTGCCGTGGTAGCCCGGGTAAGCGAGGCGCACCCGGGGCGCGGTCGCCTCCCGTCCCGGGTGCGCTGGAGGAACATCACCCTTGGAACGTCATCCCAGAAGATCGTCATCCCGGCGAACGCCGGGACCCAGGCTCGCAACGTTCGGGCACTCCCTTCCCGGTGAACCATTCCACCGTCATTCCAGCGAACGCTGGAACCCCTTGCTGTTGCCGCTGTTGCCGACCCCGCCCTTGCCGGGATGACGATCAAGCGCAAGGCAACTGCAATGCAACTTGCAACTTGCAACTGCAAACGCAACCGCAAAAGCGCAGCTTCGATGCGCGCTTCGCTGCCATCCATGGCGGCACGCCGCCGGCTCCGGGCCGCCCTGCCCGGCCCTCCATGGCCGGGCGTTCGCGGCCGCGCGGCAGTGCCGCTTGGCACGGGTTCGATGGTGGTGCGGCTGCCATCCATGGCGCGACGTAGTGGGCTTCGGATGGCCCTGCCCGACCCTCCGTGGTCGGGCGTTCGGCAGGCCACGCGGCAGTGCCGCGTAAGCGGCCTGCCTCACCCCCTCGGATGGTGCTTTGCGTGGAGTTGCTTGAGCTGCTCGCGCGCCACCAGCGTGTAGATCTGCGTGGTGGACAGCGAGCTGTGGCCCAGGAGCATCTGCAACGCGCGCAGGTCGGCGCCGTGGTTGAGCAGATGCGTGGCGAAGCTGTGGCGCAGGCCGTGGGGACTGATGCGATCGGGATCGATACCCGCCGCCGCGGCGTATTTCTTCACCAGCAGCCAGAACTGTTGGCGCGTCGGCGCTTCGCCGTTCGACGAGAGGAACAGCGGTGCCAGCGCGCGCTTGCCGGCCAGCTGCGGACGCGCCTTGGCGAGGTAGCGTTCGAGCCAGTGCTGCGCTTCCTCGCCCAGTGGTACCAGGCGCTCCTTGCTGCCCTTGCCCATCACGCGCAGCGCGCCCTGGCGCAGGTTCACCGCGGTTGCGGGCAGGTTCACCAGCTCGCTCACGCGAAGGCCGGCGGCATACATCAACTCGAGCATGGCGCGATCGCGAAGTCCCAGCGGCGTCGCGATGTCGGGCGCGGCGAGCAGCGCCTCGATCTGGCTCTCGGCCAGCGCCTTCGGCAGGGAACGCGGCAGTTTCGGCGGATCGAGCAACGCGGTCGGGTCGTCGGAACGCGCGCCGCGCCGCACCAGCCACGCATAGAACGCGCGCAACGCCGACAGCAGGCGCGCGTTGCTGCGCGGCGAATACCCCTGCTGCGAACGCCATGCGAGGTAGTCGAACAGCGCCGCGCGATCGGCTCCGGCCAATGCGCCGGCGCGCCCGCTGCGATAACGGGCGAGCAGTTCCAGGTCGCGGCGATAGCTGTCGAGCGTGGGCTGCGCGAGGCCGTTTTCGGCCCAGATCGCATCGAGGAAACGGCCGATCAGCACGGCGTCTTCGTCGGGAAGCGGCGGCAACGCCATGGCGATGGAGCGGCGTTGCGCGGGCGTGCGTGCGGTCATCGCCGCAGCTTAGCGGCTATCCTGATGCGATGGCATCGACTCCCGCATCGTCCCGCCCTTCCGCGCTCATCGGCTGGCGCGTGCTCGCGCTCGTCTACGACATGTGGCCGGTGATCGCGATGTGGATGGTGGCCTCGCTGGTGTTCACCGTCGGCTACACGATGAGCGGGCACGCGAGCCGCGAAAACATCGCGCCATTCAGCGCCGTGCAGTGGGTGCTGTGGCTGGTGTGCTGGCTGATCACCGGCGGCTACGCGCTGCTGAGCTGGCGCCGTGGCGGGCAGACGCTGGGGATGCGCCCGTGGCGTTTGAAGGTCGTCGCGGACGATGGGGTTTCCGCACCGCAGCTTCGTGCGCTGGTTATCCGGTTCGCCGTCGGCAGCGCGTCGCTGCTGCTCGCGGGGCTCGGGTTCTGGTGGGCGTGGGTGGATCGTGATCGGCTCACCTGGCACGACCGCGCGAGCGGGACGCGGATGGTGCGGTTGCCTAAGCGGTAGGTTTTACCCGGCGTTTGTAGGCTGGGTAGGCGGAGTGCAGCCCGGGTTTGCTTGCGTGTGGCTCGTCGTGCAGGGCAAGAGCGCTCACTTCGATGAGGGGCTTGCTGCTCTGCATGGCGTTTCGCAGCCGCGCGGAGCAAAAGCGCTCACTTCGATGAGGATGCCGCTGCCATCCATGACGTCACGCTTTCGCCTTCGGGTGGCCCTGCCGACCATTCCGTGGCCGGGCGTTCGCGGCCGCGCAGAGCAAAAGCGCTCACTTCGATGAGGATGCCGCTGCCATCCATGGCGTCACGCTTTCGCTTCGGGTCGCCCTGCCCGACCATTCCATGGCCGGGCGTTCGCGGCCGCGCGCGCCAGTGGCGCGCAAGCGCGGCCGCTCACCCACTCCTCCTTCTGAAGAGGAAGCTGGAGACACCGAGCATGATCATCGTCGGCAACAGGTACGCGATGCGGTAGTCGAACTTGTACACCGTCGCCAACTTCACGAATTGCGTCTGCAGCAGCCAGAAGCCCAGCGCGAACACGATGCCGATGAACAACCGTTTCCCCATGCCGCCGCTGCGCAGCGTGCCGAAGGCGAACGGCACGGCCGCCAGGCACAACGCGAGCACGTTGATCGGGTAGAACCAGCGGCCCCAGTAGTGTTCCTCGAACTCCGACGCGTCCAGCTGGTTGCGCTCGCGATACTCGATCGCGGCACGAAGGCTCGCCGCCGAGAGATAGCGCGGGCGCTCGGTCCCCGCCGACAGCGCGGCGGCATCCAGCTGCGATTTCCAGCGTTCCTCGGGCACCTTCACCTGCCGCACCGAGCGCTCCTCGAACGTGTTGCGCGTGACGTCGCGCAGCAGCCAGCCGCCGGGGCGATGCTCGGCGATGCGCGCATGCGCGAGGGAGCGAAGGTGCCCGTCGGGCGCGAACTCGAACAGTCTCACGTCCGTCAGTTCGAGGAACCGGTCGCCGTTGCGCTCGCGCTCCTGGCCGCCGGTCGCGCTGAGGATCGTCTCGCCTTCGCGCGCCCACAGACCCGTGTACTGCGCGACGACCGTGTTGCCCGACTTGGCGCCGGATTTCAGCGCGTCCGCGCGCTGTTGCGTCCACGGCGCGACGCTCTCGCCGTTGACCACCATCAGCGCCGTCAGCAGGGCCAGCGCGCCGGCCACCGCGAGGCCGAGGCGGCGACGGGACAGTCCCAATGCGCGTAAGGCGGTGAGTTCCGACGTTGCCGCCAACTGGCCCAGCGCCATCAGCGAACCGATCACCGCGGCGTAGGGAAACAGGTAATACAGCCGTCGCGGAATGCTCAGCGCCATGTAGACGAAGGCTTCGGAGATGCCGTACTTGCCCTTGCCGATGTCGCCGAACTCGCTCACCAGGCCGAGCATCACGTCGAGGCCGGCCAGCACCGCCCAGGTCAGCGCGACCGTGCCCAGCACGACGCGACCGACATACAGGTCGTGGATCTTCGGAAACGGCTTCATGCGGCCGCTCCATTACGCGTCGGCGCCGTCTTGCGACGACCCAGGCGGCCATCGGTGAAGTACAGCCACAGCGCGATCGCCATGATCGGCACCACCAGCCACCACAGGCCGAGGCCGCTGGCGATCTTGCCGTCTTCCAACCAGCCGCGGCCGGCGGTCATCAGGTTCTGGCCGATGAGGTACGCCAGGAAACCGATCAGGATGCGGCCGTAACGCGCCTGGCGCGGCATGCTGCGCGCGAGCGGCACGGCCATCAGCGCGAAGGCCAGCGCCAGCAGCGGCGGCGCGATGCGGTAATGCAGCTGCGCGCGCGCCTCGCGGCTGTCGTCGCCCAGCAGCGTCAGCGTGGGCTGCATTTCCGGCGCGTCGGGGTCGAAGCGCTCGTCGTTGGCCGGCAGCAGGATCTCGTTGCGCGCGTAGCGCATCAGGCGGAAATCCTTCGGCCCGTCCGAGCGGCCTTCGATCTGGAAGCCGCGGGTGAGCGTGAGGTAGCGATGGCCCGCTTCATCCACCGTGAGCTTGCCTTCGTTGGCGGTGACCACGTCCAGCACGCCCTGGCCGTTGTCGCGATAGACGAAGATTTTTTCCAAGCCGCTGCCATCTTTCGACATGTTCGACACGTAGATCACCCCACCGCCGCCCGGGATGCCGGTGAACGTTCCCGGCTCCAGCCCGGCCATGACCAGGCTGCGGTTGGCGTCGTTGATCATCTGCTTGGATACCCGGTCGGCCCACGGCCCCAGCCACAGCGAACACGCCGCGACGATCGCGACCAGCGGCCCGACCACGTACAGCAGCGGCTTGAGCATGCGGCGCGGACCCACGCCGATGGAGGCGATCACCGGCATTTCCGAATCGCGGTACAGCCGGCCGACGCCCATCATCAGGCCGAGCATCAGGGCCAGCGGCAGGATCAGGGGCAGCCACTTGAGCAGCACCAGCCCCAGCTGGGCGAGCATCAGCCCGGCCGGCACGCGGCCGCGGGCGATGTCCTGGAGGACGTCGGTGAAGGCGCCGCCGACGGTGACGATCAGCAGGACGATCAGCGTGGCGAGGATCGCCTGCGCGAATTCGCTGATGAGATAGCGGTCCAGCTTGGGCATCGGGTCGGTCGGGCCTGGGCGTTTCGGGGGTGGACGGGCCAGTGTGAAGCAGGAGCGGTGAAGCAGGCGGACGCAAGCGTCGCGCGGACGTCGTGCGGGCCGTGTCGCGCCCGCCGTCGTCGCCCCGGCCGCCCCGACGGCCAGCGGGCCGTTGGGTGCGGCCTGCTAGAATCGCAGTTTCGTCCGAGGGCGTGAGGTGGCAGCGCGATGCGCGGCCCGGGATCGGATCCCCCTCACCGCCCAATTGTACGGAACTGTCGTACTCCGTACGGAACTCCCGTACGGAACCGCCTCTCAATCTGCTTCGGGAATCTGTTGGATGGCCCTCGAATTCGACCTGAACCGCGACGCGCCTGCCGGCGCCCACACCGACTGCATCGTGGTCGGCGCCTTCGCCGACAACAGCCTGACGCCCGCGGCGAAGGCCCTCGACGAGGCCAGCAACGGCCGCATCCGCGCGCTGCTCGAACGCGGCGACGCCAGCGGCAAGACCGGCAAGACCGCACTGCTGCACGACCTGCCGGGCGTGACCGCGCCGCGCGTGCTCGTGATCGGGCTGGGCGATGCCGCCAAGTTCGGCGTGCCGCAGTACCTCAAGGCCGTCGGCGACGCGGCCCGCACGCTGAAGAGCGGCCCGGTGTCGACCGCGCTGTTCACGCTGTCCGAACTCGACGTCGCCGGCCGCGACAAGGCCTGGAACATCCGCCAGGCCGTGATCGCCGCCGACCACGCCTGCTACCGCTACACCGCGACGCTCGGCACCTCGCGCAAGAAGGACGAACCGGGCCTGCGCGCGTTCTCCGTGCTGGGCGACGACGCCGTCGCGCTGGCGCAGGGCCAGGCGATCGCCGCCGGCGTGCAGTTCTCGCGCGAGCTGGGCAACCTGCCGCCGAACATCTGCAATCCGGCCTACCTCGCGCAGCAGGCGCAGGAATTCGCCGGCCGCTTCCCGACCACGTCGTGCGACGTGCTCGACGTGGCGCAGATGCAGGAACTGGGCATGGGCTCGCTGCTGGCCGTCGGCCGCGGCTCGGCCAACCCGCCCAAGCTCATCGTGCTCAAGTACACCAACGGCGGGGACGCCAAGCCGTACGTGCTCGTCGGCAAGGGCATCACCTTCGATACCGGCGGCATCAACCTGAAGACGCAGGGCGGCATCGAGGAAATGAAGTACGACATGTGCGGTGGCGCCACCGTCATGGGCACCTTCGTCGCCGCGGTGGGCATGCAGTTGCCGGTGAACCTGGTCGTCATCGTGCCGGCCGTGGAGAACATGCCCGACGCCGACGCGTACCGTCCGTCCGACGTGCTCACCAGCATGTCCGGCAAGACGATCGAAGTGGGCAACACCGACGCCGAAGGCCGCCTGATCCTGTGCGATGCGCTGACCTACGCGCAGCGTTTCGAGCCGCAGGCGCTGGTAGACGTGGCCACGCTGACCGGCGCATGCATGGTCGCGCTGGGCAAGTTCGCCTCGGGCCTGATGAGCAAGCACGACGACCTCGCGAACGAGCTGCTGGACGCCGGCGAGAACGTGTTCGACCGCGCGTGGCGCCTGCCGCTGTGGGACGAGTACCAGACGCTGCTGGAATCCAGCTTCGCCGACGTCTACAACATCGGCGGCCGCTGGGCCGGCGCGATCACGGCCGGTTGCTTCCTCGGCCGTTTCGCCGAAGGCCAGCGCTGGGCGCACCTGGACATCGCCGGTTCCGCATCGGATGAAGGCAAGCGCGGCATGGCGACCGGCCGTCCGGTCGGCCTGCTGAGCCAGTGGCTGCTCGACCGGGCCGGGAATTGAGAAACGGGAATCGAGAATCGTGAAACGCACGCACCACGCAGGTGGACTCGCTACGAGTCGTGAGGCCTGCCGCTTCCACGATTCCCCGTTCTCTTCTGCCCCATACCGATCCTGATGGCACGCGCCGACTTCTACCTGATCCAGAAGGACCGGTTCCGCGAGGAGCCGCTCCTGCTGGTGTGCGAACTGGCGCGCAAGGCGCACGACGCGAACCTGTGGACGCTGGTGCTGGCGCGCGATGCCGAGCAGGCCGAGCGGCTGGACGAGCTGCTGTGGGAGTTCGACGAGGACGCCTACATCCCGCACCAGCTGGCCGGCGACGAAGAGGACGAACTCGCGCCCGTGCTGATCGCATCGCCCGAGAGCGACACGCCGATGCGCGCGCTGGTGATCAACCTGCGCGACGAACCGGTCAACGGCAGCTTCGAACGCGTGCTGGAAGTGGTGCCCGCCGACGACAGCGCACGCGGCCCGCTGCGCGAGCGCTGGAAGCAGTACCAGTCGCGCGGGCTGGAGTTGAAGAAGTACGACATGTGAGGAGCCGTGATGGGCGATTCGTGATTGGTGATTCGATAAAGCCAAGCCGCACGCCGATCCTGCTCCCGCTTTTGCGAATCACGAATCACTAATCACGAATCACGGCCCCATGTCCCTCGCCTCCTCCTACGATCCCAAGCAGTTCGAAACCCGCCTCTACCAGGAGTGGGAATCCAGCGGCGTATTCCAGCCGCGCGGCGAAGGCGAGCCGTATTCGATCCTGCTGCCGCCGCCGAACGTGACCGGCACGCTGCACATGGGCCACGCGTTCCAGCACACGCTGATGGACGCGCTGATCCGCTACCACCGCATGCGCGGCTACGACACGCTGTGGCAGATGGGTACCGACCACGCGGGCATCGCGACGGAAATGGTGGTCTCGCGCAATCTCGCCGCCGAAGGCGCGGGCGAGACGCGCGATTCGCTCGGCCGCGACGGCTTCATCGCCAAGGTCTGGGAGTGGAAGCAGCAGTCGGGCGACACGATCGAGAAGCAGATGCGCCGCATCGGCGCGTCCGGCGACTGGTCGCGCAGCGTCTTCACGATGGACCCGATGGCCGCCGACGCGGTGATCGAGGCCTTCGTGCGCCTGTACGAGGAGGGCCTGATCTATCGCGGCCAGCGCCTGGTCAACTGGGACCCGGTGCTGAAGACGGCGATCTCCGATCTCGAAGTCGTCAACGAAGAAGAAGATGGTTTCCTGTGGTCGATCAGCTATCCGCTGACCGACGGCAGCGGCGAACTCACGGTCGCCACCACGCGTCCGGAAACCATGCTGGGCGACGTCGCCGTCATGGTGCATCCGCAGGACGAGCGCTACACGCATCTGATCGGCAAGACGGTCACGCTGCCGCTGACCGGCCGCGAGATTCCCGTCATCGCCGACGACTACGTCGATCGCGAGTTCGGCACCGGCGTGGTGAAGGTCACGCCCGCGCACGACTTCAACGACTACGCCGTCGGCCAGCGCCACAACCTTGCGCTGATCAACATCTTCACGCCGGTCGCGGCGGTGAACGACAACGCGCCGGAAAAATACCGCGGCCTCGACCGCTTTGATGCGCGCAAGGTCGTGCTCGCCGACCTTGAAGCCGAAGGCCGCCTGGTCGAAACCAAGCCGCACAAGCTGCAGGTGCCGCGCGGCGACCGCACCGGCCAGGTGATCGAGCCGTACCTCACGGACCAGTGGTTCGTGAAGATGGACGGCCTCGCCGCGCGCGGGCTTGAACTGGTCGAGAAGGGCGATGTGAAGTTCGTCCCGGCGAACTGGATCAACACCTACCGCCACTGGATGGAGAACATCCAGGACTGGTGCATCAGCCGCCAGCTCTGGTGGGGCCATCGCATCCCGGCGTGGTACGACGACGAAGGCAAAATCTACGTCGGCCGCACGGAAGAGGAAGTCCGCGCGAAGCATTCGCTTGCTTCGAGCGTCACGCTCTCGCAGGACAGCGACGTGCTGGAGACGTGGTTCTCCTCGCAGCTGTGGCCGTTCTCCACGATGGGCTGGCCGGACGAGCAGGCGATGGCGCAGCGCGGTTTCGACCGCTACGTGCCGTCGAGCGTGCTCGTCACCGGTTTCGACATCATCTTCTTCTGGGTCGCGCGCATGATCATGGCGACCGACCACTTCACCGGCCGCGTGCCGTTCCGCGACGTCTACGTCACCGGCCTGATCCGCGATTCGCACGGCCAGAAGATGTCGAAGTCGAAGGGCAACGTGCTCGATCCGCTCGACCTCATCGACGGCATTTCGCTCGACGATCTCGTCGCCAAGCGTACCGGCGGGCTGATGCAACCGAAGATGGCCGAGAAGATCGAGAAGGCCACGCGCAAGGAATTCCCGGACGGCATTCCCGCCTTCGGCGCCGACGCGCTGCGCTTCACCATCGCCGCGCTGGCGACGCACGGCCGCGACATCAAGTTCGATCTCGGCCGCGCCGAGGGCTACAAGAACTTCTGCAACAAGCTGTGGAACGCCACGCGCTTCGTTCTGATGAACACCGAGGGCGCGAACTTCATCGGCGCGCCCGAGCCGAAGACGGATGCGGAGCGCTGGATCCTCTCGCGCCTGGCGAAGGTGTCGGCCGAAGCGGAACAGCATTTCGCCGGCTACCGCTTCGACCTGCTTTCGCAGGCGCTCTACGAGTTCGCATGGAACGAGTTCTGCGACTGGTTCGTCGAACTGGCCAAGCCCGCGTTGCAGGGCGACGACGCGATCGCCGCGAACGGCACGCGCCACACGCTGCTGTTCGTGCTCGAACGCCTGCTGTCGCTGCTGCACCCGCTGATCCCGTTCGTGACGGAAGAGCTGTGGCAGCAGGTCGCGCCGAAGCTCGGCGTGACCGAGAAGACGATCATGCTGCGCCCGTATCCGCAGGCGTCGGACTTCGCCGGCCAGGATTACACCGCGGCCGAGAGCGACGTCGAGTGGCTCAAGGCGATGGTGACGTCGCTGCGCAAGATCCGCAGCGAGCTCAATGTCGCCCCGTCGAAGACCGTGCCGCTGCTGCTCGCCGATGCGAGCGCGAGCGACCGCGAACGCGTGGCGCGTTTCGATTCGCAGCTGCGCTTTCTGACTCGCCTGGACAGCATCACGGTGCTCGACGACGCGAACGCCGCGCCAGCCGCCGCCACCACGCTGGTGGGCGAGCTGAAGTTGTTCGTGCCGCTGGAAGGCCTGGTCGACCTCGGCGCCGAACGCACGCGCCTGGACAAGGAACTCAAGCGCGTCGAGGGCGAGATCGCCAAGTGCCACAACAAGCTGGCGAGCGAGACCTTCGTCGCCAACGCCCCGCCGGCGGTGGTCGAACAGGAGCGCAAGCGCCTGGCCGACTGGAACCTGCAGCGCGATGCGCTGGCCGTGCAGCGCGCGAAGCTCGGCTGACGCGTTCGACCGGCTGCGTCATCCCGGTGGAAGCCGGGATGACGAGCGGCGCCACGAAGCGCCGCGTCGCCGCTACTTCGCCGTTTCGTCTTCGAACGCCGTTCGCGAACTGACGTTCTGCGGCTTGCCGTCGCGCGAGCGCGCCTCCAGCTCGGCGACGGACAGCGGCGTCAGCGAACACTGCGCCAGCGCTTCCGGCGACAGGTGGATCGCGGCCCCGCGCAACTTCACGTAGACCGGCTTGCGGCTCTGCTTGCCCGAACGGGTGAAGTACACGCCTTGGTGCATCCGCAGCACGACGGCATTGGCGCCGCGCTGCTGCGCCGCGGCCGCCAGCTTGTCCATGGCCCGCCCGTAATCGACGGTCGGCACGTTGGTGTCCTGCGTGATCTCGCTGACTTTCTCGCCGATCGTGATCTCGATGGCGCCGAGCTTCTCGTGCTCGCACGCCGGCGATTCAAGGATCAGCGGAACCTGCGTCGCCACCGCTTCGACCCGCTCCGCGTTGGCGGGCGCGCGTTCGTGCTCTCCGGCGTGCAGCGGCGCGACCAGGGCCAGCGCAAGGCACGCGGGCCAACTCGACAACAGGTTCATCCCTACCCCCGTCAGGCGTCCTGATCGCAGGATGCCACACCCGGACGGGGATCTATGCGCTCACTGCTCCGGCGGCAGCAGCTCGATCGCCATCACCAGTGCGTCCTCCCGGCCGTCGCGCGCCGGGTAGTAACGCGGCCGGCGGCCGATCTCGTTGAAGCCTTCCGAGTGGTACAGCGCGATCGCGCCGGCATTGGACGGGCGCACTTCCAGGAAGACGCGCTCGGCGCCGCGACCGCGGGCAACCCGCACCAGCGCGCGCAGCAGCTGCCGGCCGAGGCCCTGCCCCTGGAAACCGGGGTCGATGCAGATGTTGAGCACGTGCGCCTCGTCGGCGGCGATGCTCATCAGGAAGTAGCCGATGATGCGGCTTTCGTGCTGCATCACCCACGCCGGGTAATCGGCGCGCAGGCAGTCGCGGAAGATGCCGACGGTCCACGGGAATTCGTATGCGCGTATCTCCACCGCATGGACGGCGTCGAGATCGTCCTCCCGCATCGGACGCAGCGCGCCGGGAAGCGGGCGATGGCCGGCGTCGGAGGCGAGCGCGTTCATCCGCGCGATTCCCGGCGCAGTGCGCGCAGTCGCGGCCACAGCGCACGTTTGGCGGCCGCGTTGCCGCGCAGCGCCGCGATGTCGCCGACCAGCTCCATCACGCGTGCTTTGTCGACGCCGCCGGCCGCGCGCAACAGTGCGTGCGTCAGGCGGTCGCCAGCCGGGCGTCCTGGCGCGGGGCGGGCCGCCGCAGAGCGGGCCTGCACCGGTGCCGGACGCGCCGGGCGTTCGTCGCGCGCGAGCAGCGCCGCCGCTTCGCGCATGGCGCCGCGGGGGCCCGAGGATGCGGACGCGTCAGCGCCGCGGGTGTCCGGCTCGCGCTCCGCCGCGAGCGCGTCGGCTGGGGCGACGGACCACACCGTGTGGCCCATGGCCTGCAGCCATTCGCGCTGTTCGGCGGTCCACGGCTCGCTCATGGGGCGGCCTCGGTCACCGGCGCGCGGCGCAGGCGGCGGAACGCCGCGTAGGCCGGGCCCGACAACGCATACAGCGCGCCGATGGCCAGCAGCACGCGCGGCGGATCGATGGCGATGCCGACCAGCACCGCGAGCACGACGACGATGGCGAGGAACGGCACGCGATCGTGGCGCGGACCGCCGCCCTTGAAGCTGAAGTAGCGCAGCCGGCTGACCATCAGCAGGCCCGCGGTGACGGTCACGCCCAGCGCCAGGTAGCGCAGCTGTTCGCCGGTGAACCCCAGGTCGTCGCAGGTCCACACGAAGCTGGCGACCAGCCCGGCGGCGGCAGGGCTGGCCAGCCCGATGAACCAGCGCTTGTCCACCGTGCCCACCTGCGAATTGAAGCGCGCCAGCCGCAGCGCGGCGCACGCGGCGTACACGAACGACGCGACCCAGCCGATCTTGCCGGGGATCGCACCGTCCAGCCGCATTTCCTGCAGCGCCCAGTGGTACATCACCAGCGCCGGCGCGAGGCCGAAGCTGACCAGGTCGGCCAGCGAGTCGTACTGCACGCCGAACTCGCTCTGCGTGTTGGTCAGGCGCGCCACGCGCCCGTCCAGGCCGTCGAGGATGCCGGCGACGAACACCGCGATGCACGCGTCGTCGAAGCGTCCCTGGGTCGCGGCGATGATCGCGTAGAAGCCGGCGAACAGGCCGCCGGTGGTGAACAGGTTGGGCAGCAGGTAGATCCCGCGGCCGCGTGGGCGCGGGGTCGGTTGCGTGTCGTCCATGTGGGGGGCGTTGACCATTCGGATCGGGAAAGCGGCGGACCGCGACTGGAAAGTGTAAGTCCATCGGCGGGCGACCCGGCATTCCCCTTCCGCCGGCCCGGTCGCGCCGACAACGAGACCGCCTCCACATATGTCGACGCTCCCGTCACGCGGCGCTTGCCTGCGGCCGGGCGCGGTGCTGCAATCCCGGCCATCCCCTGCCCTTTCCGAGCCCGGAGCCCCGCATGTCCAAGCTTGTCCGCCTGCTGCCCGGCCTCGTGGCCGGCCTGAGCCTGCTCCTCGCCACGCCGGCCTTCGCCGCGAAGGTGTACCAGTGGAAGGACGACAAGGGCGTCACGCACTACTCCGACGCCCCGCCGCCGGACCAGAACATCAAGGGTCGCAATGTCGCCGACAAGGGCGGCACGCAGCCCCAGGGCGCCCAGCAGGCGGCAGCCAAGCCGGTCGCCAACGCCAACTGCTCCAACGCGCGCAGCAACCTGTCGGTGCTCCAGGGCGCCGGCGACGTCGGCGTCGACGAGGACAAGGACGGCAAGCCCGATCGCAGCCTCAACCAGACCGAGCGCGCAAACCGCACCGCGCTGGCCGAAGCGCAGATCAAGACCTACTGCGATGGCCCGGCGGTCGCCAGCGGCGCCTGACCGCCCGATCGTCCGCTCCACCGATGCACGAACGAAGCCGGCCTCGCGCCGGCTTCGTCGTTTCGGAAGGCCGGCCGCCGCGCGCCGGCGATGCGGGGAACGCATGGCAGAATGGCCGCCTCCCTTACGTTCGAAAGCCCCACGCCGATGCGCCTGTCGCAGTTCCACCTCCACACCAGCAAGGAAACCCCCGCCGAGGCCGAGATCGCCAGCCACAAGCTGATGCTCAAGGCCGGCATGATCCGCAAGCTCGCCGCCGGCCTGTACACCTGGTCGCCGCTGGGCCTGCGCGTGCTGCGCAAGGTCGAGCGCGCGGTGCGCGAGGAAATGAACGCCGCCGGCGCGATCGAAGTGCTGATGCCGGCCGTGCAGCCGAAGGAACTGTGGGAAGAGACCGGCCGCTGGGAGAAGTTCGGCGGCCAGCTGCTGAAGATCAAGGACCGCAAGGACGCCTGGTACTGCTACGGCCCCACGCACGAGGAAGTCATCACCGACTTCGCGCGCAACGAGCTGTCCAGCTACAAGCAGCTGCCGGTCAACTTCTACCAGATCCAGACCAAGTTCCGCGACGAGATCCGCCCGCGTTTCGGCGTGATGCGCGCGCGCGAGTTCCTGATGAAGGACAGCTACTCCTTCCATGTCAGCGAAGAGGACCTGGGCCTGGAATACAAGAACATGTACGACACCTACGGGCGCATCTTCACGCGCCTTGGGCTGAAGTTCCGTGCCGTGGCGGCCGACAGCGGCGCGATCGGCGGTGCGGTGTCGCATGAGTTCCAGGTGCTGGCCGATTCGGGCGAGGACGCGATCTTCTTCTCCGACAGTTCCGACTACGCGGCGAACGTCGAGCTGGCCGAGGCGATCTCGCCCGGCCCGCGCGCGGCCGCGAGCGAAGCGATGCGCCGGATCGACACGCCCCACCAGAAGACCTGCGAGGACGTCGCCGCGCTGATGGGGATCACGCTCGATCGCACGGTGAAGTCCGTCGCCCTCATGGGCGCCGATGCCGAAGGCAACCCGCAGTTCGTGCTCGCGCTGGTGCGCGGCGACCACGTCGTCAACGAAGTGAAGCTCGGCAAGCTCGCGGGCCTGGCGGCGTATCGCCTGGCGACCGAGGCGGAGATCGCCGAACACCTCGGCAGCGAACCGGGTTTCCTCGGTCCCGTCGCGCCGAAGAAGGCGATCCGCGTCATCGCCGACCGCAGCGTCGCGGCGATGGCCGACTTCGTCGTCGGCGCCAACGAGAAGGGCTACCACCTCGCCGGCGTGAACTGGGGCCGCGACCTGCCCGAGCCCGATGAAGTCGCCGACATCCGCAACGTCGTCGAAGGCGATCCCTCGCCCGACGGGAAGGGCACGCTGCAGATCGCGCGCGGCATCGAGGTCGGCCACGTGTTCCAGCTCGGCAACAAGTACGCGCAGGCGCTGAAGCTCACCGTGCTGGACTCCAACGGCAAGGCCACCACGCCGGTGATGGGCTGCTACGGCATCGGCGTGTCGCGCATCGTCGCGGCGGCGATCGAGCAGAACTTCGACGAGAACGGCATCGTCTGGCCGGAACCCATGGCGCCGTGGCAGGCCGTGGTGTGCGTGATCAATCCGAAGAACGATGCCGCCGTGGCCGAGGCCGCGCAGTCGCTGTATCGCGACCTCAACGCTGCCGGCGTGGAAACCGCGCTCGACGATCGCGGCCTGCGTCCGGGCGCGATGTTCGCCGACATGGAACTGATCGGCATCCCGCATCGCGTCGTCGTGTCCGAACGCGGCCTGGCGGCCGGGACGTTCGAGTATCGCCATCGCCAGGCGAGCGAGTCGGAAAACCTCGATCGCGCCGGCGTCTTCGCGAAGTTCGGGAAGTAAACGCCTCGCCCATGCCCTGTCCCGCACGCGGGACGGGGCGGGGCGAGCTATCCACGCGGGTACGCGGGAAAGCGTCTTCGTTTACGCCGCCCGAGCCCGGCGATTATCATCGGGAAAATGCGCCGGTTACCCGGCCGCGGTAAATCCGCGATTTTCATCCTGATTTTCCCCCGATATTCCCGCAGGCTCCGGAGGTCATATGTCGATCGATCTCGATTCCCTCTCCGCGAAGGAACTCGACGCGCTGATCAACCAGGCGAAGAAGCGCAAGACCACGCTCAGCAAGCGCAAACCGATCGCCGTGGTGCGCAAGAAACTCACGCAACTGGCGAAGGCGGAGGGTTACAGCATCGCCGAGCTGTTTGGTGGAGCCGCTCCGGCTGCGCCGGCCCGCGCGCCCAAGGCCGCCGCGCGCAAGGTGTCGAAGAACGCCGGAAAGTCGGTCGCGCCGAAATACCGCAACCCCGCCAATCCCTCCGAAACCTGGGCCGGCCGCGGCAAGCAGCCGCGCTGGCTGGCGGCGCAGACGAGCGCGGGGAAGAAGCTCGAGGATTTCCTGATCCGCTGATGCGGATCCGCTGATCCGCGCGGATCGCTCGAGTTGCCAGAACGCCGGCCACGTGCCGGCGTTTTTTCTTCGTGATGGAGCGTTTGTAGCCCGGGTAAGCCAAGCGCATCCGGGCAGAGCGCTAAGGCGCCATCACGGACAGGCCACCGGCCTGGATCCCGGCCTTCGCCGGGATGACGGCAAAGAAGCCTCCGGGAGTCGGCTACACAAATCCCGCTTCCCGCTTCCCGCTTCCCGCTTCCCGCTTCCCGCTTCCCGCTTCCCGATTCCCGATTCCCGATTCCCGATTCCCGATTCCCGATTCCCGATTCCCGATTCCCGATTCCCGATTCCCGATTCCCGATTCCCGCTTCCCGAATCACGAATCACGAATCACGAATCACGAATCACGAATCACGAATCACAAAAAGCAATCAAAGATTCCGCCGAGCCGGCAGCAACAGGTTGCCGAACAGGAGCCCCGCGATCAGCGCCAGCAGGATGTTGAGCACGCCGAGCATCGCGGCCTGGCCGGCGTCGATGTCCTGCTGCTGGATCAGCGTCAGCAGGCCGCGCAGGCTCACGCTGCCGGGCACCAGCATGATGATGCCGGGCACGCGCAGGATCGCGCCGGGGCGGTTCCACCAGCGCGCGTAGGCATTGCCCGCGGCGGTGAGCACGAGCGCGGCGAGGAAGATGCCGGCGGGACTGCCGAAGGCCTGCCCGCCGTAGCGTGAGATCAGGTACCCGCCGGCGGCGGCGGCCATCACCTTCGGGTAGTCGCGCCACTGTGCGCGGAACAGCACCGCGAAGGCGAACGACGCGGTCGCCAGCGCACCCCACTCCACCCACACCGGCTGCGGTCGCGACGCGCGCACCTGCGCGTGCAGGCCGATCACGTTCGCCAGGTACAACGCGATCACCGTGCCGATGGCGAGCTTGAGTACCGTGGTCACCGCGCCGGAGAACCGGGCCGTGCCCGACACCAGGTGCTGGCTGGTCAGTTCGTTCACTGCATTGGTCAGCGCCATGCCGGGCAGCAGGACGATGAGCGAGGCGATGATCACCGTGTTCTGGTTGAGCGGCGCGACGTACGACGCCACCAGCAGGGTCACCATCGCGGCGAACATCGCCGTCACCGCTTCCAGCGCTTCCTTGAAGCGCGGGTGGAGTTCGGACCACTGCACGAGCAGGCCGATCATCAGGCCGTTGATCCCCGCCACGCCGATGTCGAGCCACGGCAGGCGCAGCACGCCGGCGATGCCGAGCGCCGCCATGCCATAGGCCAGCACCTGCATCGCGCGCGAACGCCACGTCGGCGGCGTGTCGAGCGCGCTCATCTGTGCATGCGCGTCGACCAGGCCGAGCCGGCCGGCGAGCACTTCCTCGGCGATGCGGTCCGTTTCGGCCAGCCGATGCAGGTCGGTTTCGCCCGGCGGCATGCGGATCACGCGCGTGGTGTCGCTCTCGCCCGGCTCGCGCTGCGGATCGGAGAAGGTGAGGATCATGCCGGTCGGGTTCGACCAGGGTTCGCACTCCAGCCGCAGGCGATGCGCGACCGCGGTGATCGCGCCTTCCAGGCGCTGCGCGGTGGTGCCGTAGGCGTGCAGGCGCTCGGCCAGCTCGATCACGAAGTTCATCCGTGCGGCGTAGCTGGCGGCGCTCAGGGGAGGCGGATTCGACATGCGCGAAGCATCGCACGCGACCCCGCCGCTTGGCAGCGGGCCCGATGCGCGCCTGCGCCTTCGCGCCACGTTCGCGGCGGCCACGATACGCAGGCTGCTATTCTCCGCGAATTGCCCTGGCCCGCCCGATGACGGACACCACCGCGCACCCGCCGCAGATCGACGCCGACGGTTCCTCGCCGTCGCGGTTGCGGCTGTCCGGTTCCTGGACGCTCGACTACGCCGGGCAGATCGGCACCGCGCTGGGCGGCGCACCGGGCAGCGTCGATGCCATCGACGCCACGAGCGTCGAGCGCCTGGACTCGGTCGGCGTGCTGCAGTTGCTGCGTTTCGCGCGCCGCGCCAACCTCGACTTCGACGTCTTCACCTTCCACGAGTCGCACCAGGCGCTGGTGTCGGCCATCGAGGACGTCGCCGACGACCGTCCGCGCAAGAAGCGCGAGTACGGCGTGAGCGCCGCACTGGAACGACTCGGCCGCGCGGTGCACAACAACTGGCGCGAGGCGATGGCGCTGGTCGGCTTCCTCGGCGAGACGCAGATGAAACTGCTGCGCATGTTCAAGGAGCCCAGCCGCTTCCGCCCCACCGCTACCGTGCACCACATGGAGCAGGTGGGCCTCGACGCCGTGCCCCTGGTCGCGCTGCTGTGCTTCCTCGTCGGCGCGGTGGTGGCGTTCCTCGGCGCGAACATCCTGCGCGACTTCGGCGCGGAGATCTTCGTCGTCGAGCTGGTCAACATCTCGTTCCTGCGCGAATTCGCCGTGCTGCTCACGGCCATCGTGCTCGCCGGCCGCACCGCGAGCGCGTTCACCGCGCAGATCGGCGCGATGGTGAGCCGCGAGGAAGTCGACGCCATCCGCACGCTGGGCATGGACCCGATCGACCTGCTGGTGATCCCGCGCATGCTCGCGCTGCTGGTGATGCTGCCGATGCTCACCTTCATCGCGATGATCTTCGGCCTGCTCGGCGGCCTCACGGTCGGCGCGTACAGCCTGGACATCCCGCCGCAGCAGTACCTCACGCGCATGCACGAGACCATCGAGCTGCGCCACTTCCTCGTCGGCCTGGCGAAGGCGCCGGTGTTCGCGCTGCTGATCAGCCTCATCGGCTGCCTGGAAGGCCTGCAGGTCGAAGGCACGGCGCAGTCGGTGGGCGAACGCACGACGTCCAGCGTGGTGCAGTCGATCTCGATGGTGATCATCCTCGACGCGTTCTTCGCCATCTGGTTCATGGAGATGGGCGTGTGAGTAGGATGTCGAAGACCCCGCCCGGCACGATGCGCAACGGCGCGAACGCGATGCATCCGCTGTGCCCTACACCGCAGAGCGGCCGTCCGATCGTGAGCGTGCGCGGGCTGGTCAACCGCTTCGGCGAACAGGTCGTGCACGACGGACTGGACCTGGACGTGCGGCCCGGCGAGATCATCGGCGTGGTCGGCGGATCGGGCACGGGCAAGTCGGTGCTGATGCGCGCGATCCTTGGCCTGCGCGAGCCGCAGGAAGGCCGGATCGAGGTGCTGGGCCTCAACGCGCTCACCGACGATGCGACCCAGCGCCGCGCGATCGAACGCAACACCGGCGTGCTGTTCCAGGACGGCGCGCTGTTCTCCTCGCTGACCGTCGGCGAGAACGTGCAGGTGCCGCTGAAGGAGTACCACGGCGACCTGCCCGATTCGCTGCGCTACGAGCTGGCGCTGCTCAAGGTGAAGCTCGCCGGCCTGCCGGCCGATGCGCTGAACAAGTTGCCGTCGCAGCTGTCGGGCGGCATGCGCAAGCGCGCGGGTCTGGCGCGCGCGCTGGCGCTGGATCCGCCGCTGCTGTTCCTCGACGAGCCCACCGCCGGCCTGGATCCGATCGGCGCCGCCGCCTTCGACCGCCTGATCCGCACGCTGCAGCAGGCGCTGGGGCTGACGGTGTTCCTGATCACACACGATCTCGACACGCTTTACGCTATCTGCGATCGGGTGGCCGTGCTCGCCGACAGGAAGGTCGTGGTGTGCGCGCCGATCCAGGAAGTCGAACGATTCGAACACCCGTGGGTGCAGGAGTATTTCCACGGACCGCGTGCGCGCGCCGCACGCACCACCCGCGACGCGACGAGCTGAAGTCATGGAAACCCGGGCCAATTACGTCCTCATCGGCGCCTTCACCATCCTGGTGACGCTGCTGTTGCTGCTGTTCGCACTGTGGGCGGCGAAGTACTCGTCCGAGAAGGAATGGCGCACCTACGCGGTGCTGTTCAACGAACCGGTGACGGGCCTGACCGAAGGCAGTTCGGTGCAGTACAACGGCATTTCGGTCGGCACCGTGCAGAACCTGAGCCTCGCGCCGGACGATCCGCGACGCGTGATCGCGATCCTGCGCCTGCAGGCCAACGCGCCGATCAAGACCGACACGCGCGCCAAGCTGTCGATCCAGGGCATCACCGGCAGTCCCTTCATCCAGCTCACCGGTGGCGATCCGCGCAGCCCGTTGCTGGCCGACACCGACCATCGCGAAGTGCCGGTGATCCAGACCGAAGCCTCCGCGTTGCAGAACATCGCCGACACCGCGAACCGCCTGGTCGCGCGCATGGACCAGGTGCTGAGCGACGAGAACGTCAAGCGCGTGTCGAACACGCTGGCGAACATCGAATCGATGACCGGCTCCATCGCCGACCAGCGCGAGGACCTGCGTGCGCTGATCGTCAACGCGCGCAAGTCCAGCGAGCAGCTGTCGGCCACGCTCGACAACACCAATCGCGCCGTGCAGAGCGTGGATCGCGAACTGGTGGACAAGCTGCCGGGCCTGATCGCCAAGCTCGACAGCACGCTCACGCGCCTGGATTCGGCGGCCAACAACGCCAACGGCCTGCTCACCGACAACCGCGCCGCGATCAACAGCTTCGCCAACGACGGCCTGGCGCAGCTCGGCCCCACGCTCGCCGAACTGCGCGGGCTGGTTCGCGACCTGCGCCGCATCAGCGACCGCCTCGACGGCAACCCGACGCGCTATCTCCTGGGCCGCGACGGCCCCAAGCAGTTCGACCCCGCGGAATTCAAACCCGAATGACCACGCGCGCCGACATGACGACGACCGCCTTCCACTTCGCACGCCCCTTTGCGCGCCACGCGCGGCTCGCCGTGGCTGCCGGCATGATGCTGGCGCTGGCGGGCTGCTCGATCCTGGGCGACAAGCCCAAGAGCAACAACACGATCTTCGCGCCGGAGCCGGCCGTGCAGGCCGATCCATCCTGGCCGAAGGTGGACTGGCAACTCGTGATCGCCCCGCCCGCGGCCGCGCGCTTCGTGGACAGCCTGCGCATCGCCGTGCGCCCGACGCCGGGCGAGGTGCAGGTGTACCGCGATGCGCAGTGGGCGCGCCCGCCGTCGGACATGCTCGTCGACACCGTGCTGCGCGCGCTGGAGGACTCCGGTCGCATCGGCGGCGTCGCGCGCCAGGGCATGGGCGTCGCCGGCGAGTACAAACTCTTTTTCGAAGTGCGCCGCTTCGAATCCGACTACGCGGGCGGCCCCGTGCCGTCGGCGACGATCGAGGTCAGCGCCAAGCTGCTGCACGTGCAGCAGCAGAAGGTCGCCGCGTCGCGCGTGTTCACGCAGTCGACGCCAGCGGCGAGCACGGCCGTACCCGACGTCGCGCGCGCGTTCGAGCAGTCGCTGTCGAAGATCGGTGGCGAAATCGCCGGCTGGACGCTGGTCAGCGGCGAAGCCTATCGCCGCACCTTGCCGCCGCCCGCTGCGCCGTAAGCGTCGTTCGACGCGTCAGCGCGCTGGCGCGAGGATCCGCCGGAACGTCAGGTTGATGCGCGCGCCGATCGGCCGTGTCGTGCGCGGCAACGCGTGGCGGTAGTGGCGCTGCGTCGCGCCGGACATCACCAGCAGGCTGCCGTGCGGCAGGTCCAGCGCGAGCTTGCGCGTGGGATCGTCGCGGTGCTTCAGCGCAAAACGTCGTGTGGCACCCAGGCTGATCGATGCGATCACCGGCGCCGGCCCGAGTTCAGGCTCGGCATCGCTGTGCCAGCCCATCGCGTCGTTCCCGTCGCGATACAGGTTCGCCAGCACGCTGTCGAAGGCGATGCCGAGCGTGCGCTCCAGGCGCTCGCGCACGGGCCGCAGCGCATCCGGCCACGGATGCGGCTCGAACAGCGTCCCCGAATAGCGGTAACGCGCGTCGGGATCGCCGATCCAGCAACTCAGCCGGGGCGAATCGACCTCGCGGCCGAAGATGCGGATGCGGTGTGTTTCCCAGTGGATATCGCGGCCTAGCCCGGCGAGCAGCGCATCGGCCTCCAGCGGCCCGAGCCAGTGCGGATCGAACTGCAACTGCGCGTCGGGCAGCGGAACGGGGGCGAGCACCATACGCCACGCTAGCACGGCGTATCGCCGGTGCCACTGGATTTACCGGCCAAAACTTGGCGTGGGCCGCGCAAACCCGCGACAATCCACCCTTGCAACGTCCCACGCGATCAGCCAGCCGCTGTACGCCAGCCCGTCTTGGAGTCCCCCCATGAGCCAACCCGATCCGAACGCCGTCGAACGCGACGTGATGGAGTACGACGTCGTCACCGTCGGTGCCGGTCCGGCCGGGCTGTCGTTCGCGATCCGCCTCAAGCAGCTTAATCCGGAGCTGTCCGTCTGCGTGATCGAGAAGGCCTCCACCATCGGCGCGCACATCCTGTCCGGCGCGGTGATCGAACCCGGACCGCTGGACGCGCTGCTGCCGAACTGGCGCGAGAATCCGCCGCCGGTCTGCGTGCCGGCGAAGGAAGACGAGTTCTGGCTGCTCACGCATGAAGGCCATCGCCGCCTGCCGATTCCGCCCGGCATGCACAACCACGGCAACTTCATCGTCAGCCTCGGCGCGATGTGCGCGTGGCTCGCGCCGCAGGCCGAGGCGCTGGGCGTGGAGATCTACCCCGGCTTCGCCGCCGCCGAGACGCTGCACGACGACAGCGGCGCCGTGGTCGGCGTGCGCATCGGCGACATGGGCGTGGCGAAGGACGGCTCGCACAAGCCTGGCTACACGCCGGGCATCGACATCCGCGCGAAGGTCACGGTGCTCGCCGAAGGCGCGCGCGGCCATCTCACCAAGCGCCTGATCAAGCAGTTCAAGCTCGACGCCGACAGCGATCCGCAGGGGTATTCGATCGGCATCAAGGAGCTGTGGCAGGTGCCGGAAGACCGCGTGACGCCGGGCAAGATCGTGCACAGCTTCGGCTGGCCGGCGGACAACGCCATCTACGGTGGCGGCTTCCTGTACCACCTGGACAAGGGCCGCATCGCGCTGGGCTACGTCAGCGGCCTGGATTACAAGGATCCCGAATACAAGCCGTGGGAGGCCTTCCAGCAGTGGAAGAACCACCCGCTGTTCAAGCCGCTGCTGGAAGGCGGCACCATCCTGTCGGCCGGCGCGCGTGCGATCGTGACGGGCGGTTACCAGTCGCTTCCGAAGATCGACATGCCGGGCGCATTGCTGATCGGCGACACCGCCGGCCTGCTCAACGTGCCCAAGATCAAGGGCACGCACCAGGCGATCCGTTCGGGCATGCTCGCGGCCGAGCACCTGGTCGCCTCGCAGCTGTCGCCGAAGGGCTTCGACGCGAAACTGCGCGAGTCCAACATCATGGCCGAGCTGAAGAAGGTCCGGAACATCAAGCCGGGCTTCAAGCGCGGATTGTGGTTCGGCATCCTGAATTCGGCCTGGGAAACCGTCACCGGCGGCCTCTCGCCGTGGACGCTGAAGAACAAGCCCGACTGGTGCGCGCTGGAAAAGGTCGCCGATTACGAAAGCCCGAAGCGCGACTACATCGACCGCACGCTCGCACCGCGCGACCGCCTGCAGGGCGTCTATTACGCCGCCACCGAACACGACGAGGACCAGCCCGTGCACCTGAAGGTGCGCGACACGTCCATCTGCGTCACGCGCTGTGTCGAGGAATACGACAACCCCTGCACCCGCTTCTGCCCGGCGGGCGTGTACGAGATCGTGCAGGACGAGGCGGGAAAGCGCCTGCAGATCAACGCCGCCAACTGCGTGCACTGCAAGACCTGCGACATCAAGGACCCGTACGAGATCATCGACTGGGTGACGCCGGAAGGCGGTTCGGGGCCGAATTATCAGAATCTGTGAGGCACCGCGCCTGCGGGGAATTTCCTCGCAGGCGCCCGGCGGACATCAGTAGCGCGGATTGCGATGCCAGCGCCACGCGGTGTCGATGATGTCCGCGATATCCGTATAACGCGGCTGCCACCCCAGTTCACGGCGCGCCTTCCCGCTTGAGGCGACGAGCCGGTCCGGATCTCCCGCGCGCCGTGGAGCGATCTCGAACGGGATGGGTTGCTTCGCCACCTCGCCCGCGGCATGGATCATCTGCATCACGCTGAACCCCGCGCCGTTGCCGAGGTTGAACGCGTGCGCGCCTTCGTTCGATGCCATGAAATCCAGCGCGCGCGAGTGCGCATCGGCCAGGTCGTCGACATGCACGTAATCGCGCACGCAGGTGCCGTCGGGCGTGGAGTAATCGTTGCCGAAGACTTTCAGCGAGGGCGCATCGCCGTTGGCGGCACGCAGCATGTTTGGAATCAGGTGCGTCTCGGGCGAATGCGACTCGCCGATGTCGCCCTGCGGCGATGCACCCGCCGCGTTGAAATAGCGAAGCGCGACCGAGCGCAGCCCGTACGCGCGCGCCGCATCTTCCAGAATGGTCTCGACCATCCGCTTGCTCGCGCCGTAGGGATTGATCGGACGCGTCGGATGCGATTCGTCGATCAGCTCCGACTCGGGATGACCGAACACTGCCGCGGTGGACGAGAACACGAGCTTCCCGACGCTGGCATCGCGCATCGCCTGCAGAAGGTTGAGCGTACCGGCAACGTTATTTTCGTAGTACGCGTAAGGCTGCTGGACGGATTCGCCGACCAGCGAGCGCGCGCAGAAATGCATCACCGCGTCGAAGCGATGCTGCGAGAACAGATCGCGCAGCTGCGTCGCATCGAGCAGATCGCCGCGCACGAAGGCGGTGTCGCCGACCGACTCGCGATGACCGGTGGAAAGATTGTCGAACACCACCGTGGAAACACCGTCGCCGACGAGGTGACGCACCATGTGTGAGCCGATGTAGCCCGCACCTCCGCAAACCAGCACTTTCATGCAGCGGTCGACCTCACGCGGCGCGCGAGAACGACACGCCGGTCTTCTCGCGCAGCTCGTCTTCGCTCACGCCCGGCGCCAGCTCGACCAGCTTGAGCCCGTCGTCGGCCACGTCCATCACCGCAAGGTCGGTGATGATGCGATTCACCACGCCCACGCCGGTCAGCGGCAGCGTGCATTCGGGCAGGATCTTGTGCTCGCCGTTCTTCGCGGTGTGCTCCATCAGCACGACGACGCGCTTCACGCCGGCGACCAGATCCATCGCGCCGCCCATGCCCTTCACCATCTTGCCGGGCACCATCCAGTTGGCGAGATCGCCCTTTTCGGTGACCTGCATCGCGCCGAGGATCGCCAGGTCGATGTGGCCGCCGCGGATCATCGCGAACGAATCGTGGCTGCCGAAATAGCTGGCACCAGGACGGGCGGTGACGGTCTGCTTGCCAGCGTTGATGAGGTCGGCGTCGACTTCGGCTTCGGTCGGGAACGGGCCGATGCCGAGCAGGCCATTCTCGCTCTGCAGCCACACGTCCACGCCGTCGGGAATGAAGTTGGCCACCAACGTCGGCAGGCCGATGCCGAGGTTGACGTAGGCGCCGTCGGTGAGTTCCTGGGCGGCGCGCTGCGCCATCTGGTCGCGGGTCCAAGCCATGTCGTTAGTCCTGTGTTCGATGGGGTCAGTCGGCGCGCACGGTGCGCTGCTCGATGCGCTTCTCGGGCGTGGCGTTCAAGACGATGCGGTCGACGTAGATGCCCGGAAGGTGCACATGGTCCGGATCGATCTGGCCGGTTTCCACCAGCTCCTCCACTTCGACCACGCACACCGCGCCGGCCATCGCGCACGCCGGGTTGAAATTGCGCGCGGTCTTGCGGAACACGAGGTTGCCCGCCCTGTCGGCCTTCCACGCCTTCACCAGCGAGACGTCGGCCTTCAGCGCGGTTTCCATCACGTAGTGGTGGCCGTCGAATTCGCGCGTTTCCTTGCCTTCGGCGACGACGGTGCCGTAGCCGGTGCGCGTGAAGAACGCCGGAATGCCCGCGCCGCCGGCGCGCAGGCGTTCGGCCAGCGTGCCCTGCGGGTTGAATTCGAGTTCGAGTTCGCCCGACAGGAACTGCCGTTCGAACTCCTTGTTCTCGCCCACGTAGGACGAAATCATCTTCTTGATCTGCCGCGTTTCCAGCAGCAGGCCCAAGCCGAAACCGTCCACGCCGGCGTTGTTCGAAATGGCGGTGAGGCCCTTGACGCCGCTGTCGCGCAGCGCGCCGATCAGCGCCTCGGGAATGCCGCACAGCCCGAAGCCGCCGACGGCGAGCGTCTGCCCGTCGGCGACGATGCCCTCGAGCGCGGCCTTCGCGCTGGGGAAAAGCTTGTTCTTGCCGTTTTGCGTCGCGGCCACGTCGGACTCCGTTCGGTTCTGCGCAATGCCCCGGAGTTTACCGTGACCGCGGGCGCGTCCCCCACCGTACGTTCGGGCAGGTGGCGGCATGCGATGTGCGGACATCGCGCGGCGCGGGGCCCAGCGTCTAGACTCCGGCCATGACCCGCATCGCCCTCGTGACCGCCATCGCCGCCGCGGGCGTGGACGACGACCTGGATCCCCTGCTGGATGCCTGCGCCCGCGCCGGATTCGCGGTGCAGGTTCGCGCCTGGGACGACTCGACGGTGGGATGGAGCCGTTTCGATGCGGCGATCCTGCGCTCGCCCTGGGACTACGTGCCGCGCCTCGGGGAGTTCCTCGACTGGTGCACGCGCGTGTCCTCACAGACGCGGCTGATCAATCCATTGCCCGTCGTGCGCTGGAATACCGACAAGCATTATCTCGCCGACCTCGCGGCGCGCGGCGTGCCGGTCGTACCCACGGCATTCGTCGAGCCGGACGGCGAAGCGTTGCCGGCGCTGCAGGATTTCCTGGCCGCGCACGCGGATGCGGCGGAGTTCGTGGTGAAGCCCAGCGTCGGCGCGGGTTCGAAGGATGCGCAGCGTTACGCGCGATCGCAGGAGTTCGCCGCTGCGAACCACCTCGCGCGACTGCTCGACGCCGACCGCAGCGCGATGCTGCAGCCGTATCTGACGTCCGTCGACGAACACGGCGAAACCGCGCTGATGTACTTCGCCGGTGAGTTCAGCCACGCGATACGCAAGGGTGCGTTGCTGCGGCGGGACGAAGGCGCGACGAACCACCTGTTCGCCGCCGAGGCGATCACGCCGCGCGTCCCCTCGCAGGACGAACTGGCGCTCGCCGAACGGGTGATCGCCGCAGCGCGCGACGCGTTGGGACTGGACCAGGCGCCGCTTTATGCGCGCGTGGATCTCATACGCGACGAAGCGGGCAACGCCTGCCTGCTCGAACTGGAGCTGTGCGAACCGTCGTTGTTCTTCGCCCATGCGGCGGGGAGCGCGAACCGGTTCGCGGCCGTGCTGGCGAAGACCTTGGGCGGCGCGGCCACCTGACGAAACGCCTCAACAAAAACGCCCCGATGGTCGGGGCGTTTTCGATCGAACCGGCTGTTTCAGGAACGCCCGTAGACGTCTTCGAGCCGGACGATGTCGTCCTCGCCCAGGTAACTGCCGGACTGCACCTCGATCAGTTCCACCGGCTCGGTGCCGCGATTACGCAACCGATGCACGCTGCCCAGCGGGATATAGGTGCTCTCGTTCTCGTGGAGGTCGAACACGCGATCGTCGCAGGTGACTTCGGCGACGCCGGAGACGACGATCCAGTGTTCGGCGCGATGCGCGTGCTTCTGCAGGCTCAACGCGGCGCCGGGCTTCACGACGATGCGCTTCACCTGGAACCGCTCGCCCACGCCGATCGAATCGTAACTGCCCCACGGGCGGTACACCTTGCGGTGGAACAGATGCTCCTGGCGACCGGCCGACTTCAATTTGTCGACGACCGCCTTCACGTCCTGCACGCGGTCCTTGCGGGCGACCAGCGTGGCGTCGGGCGTATCGACGATCACGAGGTCTTCCACGCCGATGGTCGCGATCATGCGCCGCTCCGACGCGCGCACGAGGCTGCCCTGCGTGTCGACGGCGATCACGTCGCCCTCGTAGCGGTTGCCGTCGCCGTCGCGCTGCGCGACGGACCACAGCGACGACCACGAGCCGATGTCGCTCCAGCCGCAACTGACCGGCACCACCGCGGCGCGGTCCGTCTTTTCCATCACGGCATAGTCGATCGAATCGCTCGGGCTCGCCGCGAAGGCGTCGTGGTCGACGCGGGTGAAGTCCAGGTCGGCCTTTGCCGCGTCCATCGCCGCGCGCGCCGCGTCCAGGATGGCCGGCGCATGGCGCGCCAGTTCGTCGAGATACCGCTGCGCGCCGAACAGGAACATGCCCGAGTTCCACGCGTAGGTGCCTTCCGCGAGATAACGCTCAGCGGTGGGCTTGTCGGGTTTCTCCACGAAACGCTCGACGCGGAATCCACCTTCGCCCAACGCGTCGCCGCGCAGGATGTAGCCGTACCCGGTCTCGGCGTATTCGGGCCGGATGCCGAAGGTCACCAGCCAGCCTTCGTGGGCGAGCCCCGTTGCGGCCTCGACGGCGGCGCGAAAGGCCGCCTCGTCCTCGATGAGGTGATCGGCCGGCATGACCAGCAGCGTCGCTTCGCCGTCGCGCGCGAGCGCATGCAGCGCGGCGATGGCGATGGCCGGGGCGGTGCTTCGGGCCGCGGGCTCCAACAGGATGCCGCCGCTGCCGATGCCCACCGCCTGCAGCTGCTCGCCGACCATGAAGCGATGGTCGTCCGCGCAGACGGTGATCGGCGGTTGCGCCCCGGGGAGCTTGCTCGCCCGCAGGACCGTCTCCTGGTACAGCGAGCGGTCGCCGACCAGCGCGAGGAACTGCTTGGGCTGGTTCTGGCGGGACAGCGGCCACAGGCGCGTGCCGCTGCCGCCGCTGAGAATGACCGGATGAAGCATTTGGACTCCGCCTTTTGGGGAACGAGCGCGGTGAAGGTTAACGGATCGGGCTGCCCCGCCCGAAGCGGTGGGACTTCCAGATCATGAACGGAGAGCGGGCACTCGACCGTCCGCGCCGGCGACCGTGAACGACCACCATCCGCCTGCGTAGGGAGCGCCCTCTCGGCTAGAATCGGCGGTTCTCGGCCCGCTTCCGGCCGCGCAACCATAGGAATCCCCGCACGATGAAGATCCTCGTCGGCTACAAGCGCGTGGTGGACTACAACGTCCGCATCCAGGTCAAGCCGGACGGCTCCGGCGTGGTCACCGACGGCGTCAAGCTGTCGGCCAACCCGTTCGACGAAATCGCGCTCGAAGAAGCCCTGCGCCTTCGCGACAAGGGCATCGCGACCGAGGTCGTGGTCGCCACCATCGCCCCGGCCGACGCCCAGGCGCACCTGCGCAACGGTCTGGCGATGGGCGCCAACCGCGCCATCCACGTCGTGTCCGACCAGCCGATCCAGCCCCTGACCGCCGCACGCACGCTGCTCAAGCTCATCGAGAAGGAGCAGCCGGATCTCGTCATCCTCGGCAAGCAGGCCATCGACGACGACGCCAACCAGACCGGCCAGATGCTCGCCACGCTGTGGGGCCGTCCGCAGGCGACGTTCGCCTCCAAGCTGGAGGTCGAAGGCGGCAAGGCCACGGTCACGCGCGAAGTCGACGCGGGCCTGGAAACGCTGGAAGTCGACCTGCCGGCGGTGGTCACCACCGACCTGCGCCTCAACGAGCCGCGCTTCATCAAGCTGCCAGACATCATGAAGGCCAAGAGCAAGCCGCTGGAAACCGTGCAGTTCGCCGACCTCGGCGTGGACGCCGGCGAAGGCCTGAAGACCACCCACTACGCCGCGCCGGGCAAGCGCACCAAGGGCGTGATGGTGAAGGACGCGGCCGAACTGGTCGCCGCACTCAAGCAGAAGGGGCTCCTGTAATGAGCAAGATTCTGATCGTCGCCGAACACCTGGACGGCAAGCTCAACGCCTCCACCGCCAAGTGCGTTTCCGCCGCGCAGGCGCTGAATCCCGAGTCGATCGACATCGTCGTGCTGGCCTCCGATCCGGCCGCCGTCGCGGGCGACGCGGCGCAGATCGCCGGCGTCGGCAAGGTGCTGACCGTCGCCAACGCCGCCAACGCGAACGCGGTCGCGCAGGTACTGGCGCCGCAGGTGGCCAAGCTCGCCGCCGGCTACACCCATGTCTTCGGCCCGAGCACGACCTTCGGCAAGGACCTGATGCCGTGCGTCGCCGCGCTGCTGGGCGTGTCGCAGGTGTCCGACGTCATGGCCGTGGAGGGCAGCCACACCTTCAAGCGCCCGATCTACGCCGGCAACGCGATCATCACCGTCGAGGCGCCCGCCGGACAGACCGTGGTCGCCACCGTGCGCACGGCGTCGTGGCCGGAAGCCGCCAAGGGCGGCAGCGCCACCGTCGAAGCGGCCTCCGTCGACGCCGCCCTGCCCTCGCACACGCGCTTCGTTGGCCTCGCGGCCGGCAAGTCGGATCGCCCTGACCTGCAGTCGGCGCGCCGCGTCGTCTCCGGCGGCCGTGGCGTCGGTTCGGCCGAGAACTTCAAGGTCATCTACGCGCTGGCCGACAAGCTCGGCGCCGCAGTGGGCGCCTCGCGCGCCGCGGTGGACGCGGGCTACGTGCCGAACGAACTGCAGGTCGGCCAGACCGGCAAGATCATCGCGCCGGAGCTGTACGTCGCCGTCGGCATTTCTGGCGCGATCCAGCACCTGACCGGCATCAAGGACGCCGGCACCATCGTCGCCATCAACAAGGACGGCGACGCGCCGATCTTCGAGATCGCGGACATCGGGCTGGTGGGGGATTTGTTCACGCTGTTGCCTGAGCTCGAAAAGGCCATCGGCTGAAGCACAAGTCCACAAGGGAAGCGACCTTACAATGAGCAAGAAAGTGATGGTGGTGTTCGGCACGAGGCCGGAAGCCATCAAGATGGCGCCGGTGGTGGAAGCCCTCCGGAACCTGCCTGGGCTGGAAACCGTGGTCGCAGTGACCGCGCAGCACCGGCAGATGCTTGACCAGGTCCTGGAATTGTTCGGCATCCAGCCGGACGAAGACCTGGACGTCATGCAGCCGGGCCAAACGCTCGCACAACTCACAGGCCGGATCCTGCAGGGCATGACGGACCTTATCGCGCGTCAGCAGCCGGATCTCGTGCTGGTTCATGGCGATACGACGACGACGTTCGCAACCGCCCTGGCTGCCTTTTACAATCGAACCGCCATCGCCCACGTTGAAGCGGGTCTACGTACCGGCGACCTGTATTCGCCGTGGCCGGAGGAAGCCAACCGTTGTCTCACCGGAAAGCTCGCGCGCCTGCACTTCGCGCCCACCGATCAATCGCGACGGAACCTGCTGGACGAAGGCATGTCCGAAGCGGATGTGCACGTGACGGGCAACACAGTCATCGACGCGCTCCTGTCGGTGGTGGACCGCTTCCAGCGCGACGCAGAACTCTCGGGGAAATTGGCGGACCGCTTCCCGTTCTTGGATCCAAGCAAGCGGCTCGTGCTGGTCACGGGCCACCGGCGCGAGAACTTCGGTTCCGGGTTCGAGCAGATCTGCGAGGCGTTGAAGCAGATCGCCTCACGCGGAGACGTGCAGGTGGTTTATCCGGTGCATCTGAACCCGAACGTTCGGGAACCGGTCAATCGCATCCTGGCCGATGCAGACGACGTACACCTGATCGAACCGCTGGATTACCTGCCGTTCGTATACCTGATGTCACGCTCGTACATGATCATCACCGACTCTGGTGGCATCCAGGAGGAAGCACCTTCTCTAGGTAAGCCGGTGCTCGTCATGCGCGATACCACCGAGCGACCCGAGGCCGTCCAAGCCGGCACCGTCCTACTCGTGGGCACGGACAGTGCTCGCATCGTCGAGGAGACCAACCGTCTGCTCGATGACGCCTCGACTTACGAGGCCATGGCACGTGCGCACAATCCCTACGGCGATGGGCAAGCCGCGACGAAAATCGCAGCTATTGTGCGGTCCACCCTTGTGCCTCAATAACCGCGTTAAGGGCTAGCGAACATCGAATGGGGACAACGTCCCCATTCGAATGGTCTACACGCGCACGAGCTGGCGGCAGGACTCTCATAACCTAGCGAGAGGTCCCTCCGGATCAAGGCGGCGCGTCGAAGAAGAAGTCGGGCCTGCCCGACCATTTCTCGCCGAAATGCGCAGAGTTGCGCTTGAAGAGGACTTGATACGCGGCGTTATCTTGTGAGGCCGAAGTGGTCTGGTGGGCCTGGTGACGGATACTTTGAAGATCGCGATACGCCAGCAGATACCCCTGGCCTTTGATAGCCAGTGAAAAGTCGGTGTCCTCAAAGCAAGTGGGATCATAGAACTCATCGAATCCCCCGGCCTGATCGAATACCTCCTTAGACACGAACAGGCCGCCCGAGCCGAGATAGGCGATGTCGGTCCGGTAACCGAGGGCCTGATACTCAGGGGCTGTGGTGCCACGCCGAGGCAGGTAGTCGACAATTGGCCCGCCAAAGGTGTCACTACCGTCAGCAAACCAACCGGCTGCCCAGCCGACAGCTCCGACTGCAGGATTTCGTTCGAGGATGGAAAGTGCTTCTTCGAATGCTCCCCGACCAGTGATCCATTGGTCCGAGTCGAAAAACGCCAGGTACTCTCCGGAGGCAGCAGCAGCACCGAGGTTCCTGCCCGAGCTGCAACCGTTCTTGTCATTGATGATGAGTTTCACATCAGGGAATTTCTCCCTCACCAACTCGGGGCCGCCGTCGGAACTCGCGTTGTCGACGACGATCACCTCCTTGACGTAGGCCGACGCGTGCGCACTGAAACTCTTGAGGCAGCGCTCGATAATGTCCACATTGTTGTGTATGAGGATGACGACCGTCACTACACGCCCGTATGACAATGCCGGGACCATCTGATCGAGACGCCCTGCCCAACAATTCTCGATCAGGAAATCATCGACCTTGGTGGGATCCGCGACCAGCGGATCTGAGCACAGACGCGCGAAGTCGTCCGTGGAACGAGCGACATGAACATTCGGATAGCCGGCGATTTCTGGCAGTTCGTTGGCCACAACGGGAACGCCCATCGCCAGGTACTCGAAGATCTTGATCGGCGAAACGGCATCGGAGATGTGACCCGGGCGGAACGGAAGAAGTGCGATATCGCAATGCTGCAGATACTTGGGAAGCTCTTCTATCTGCCGCCCACCCAGAAAGCGAACATTAGGCTCGACTTCGCGATTCGCGGGCGGGTCTCCAATGAGGTATATCGCCGCATCCTTGCAACTCCGGGCTGCGGCATTCACACATTCCCAGTCGAACCACTCACCGTATAACGAGCCGAAGTACAGCAGCGCACGCTGTCCGTGCACGTACTCGGATGGGCGCGGATACTCTCGGTAACTGTCGAAAATGCTTTCGTTAACCGCATTCGGCAGATACCTTGCGTCCGGCCTCCCCATCTCGATCAGTTTGTGCTGAAGGATCTTCGCCGTCCCAACAACAACCTCGCTTTGATCGACGTATGCCTGCATGACGCTTGCATCAAACCAGTCGCCGCCTAGCGAGCTGTCCCAGGCGTCAATCAACTCGAACACGCGACGCACGCCCAACTCACCCAAACGCGAGAAGTAGGGCAGGAAAGCCGGATGGGGAAGTTCGAAGAGCGCAACGTCGGCAGCTGTAGCGCCACCCAGCACGTCATCCATCGAAGTACGATCCAGGAACAGGTGACGCATTCCCTCGGCTTGATAGCCACTCTCGACTGGCTGCCCATTTTCCCACTTACGATAGGCGTACACGTAAGTAACCTGCTCACCCCGAGCCAGCAAAACCCGGGCGAGTTGTGCGGCACGCTGTCCACCTCCGATATCGTCGAAAGGAACACCGGTAAAGATGTAGATCGTACGGGTGCCGCCCCCAACCTGAACAAGGCCAAGCGAAGAAGAGCGGAGCGATGCAAGGCGCGTGGAGAGGTCCTCAATTCGGGACTCATCTGCCTCCAGGGCCAGTTCCGGCACGCACAAAACCTCCGAGTTGACACCCTTCAGCGATGCGACCGTCTTTCGCAATGGTGCCGTAATGCGCCAGCTATTACTGGCTGCGACCTGAGCAAGGTCCGCGCTCAGCTTCCGATTTTTGCTCATGATGCTTTCGGCTGCTGCCTGAAAGCCTTCGGCGACATGGATAAAGCGCATGTACGACTGCGTGAGTTCATGATTGCGCAGTCCTCGCAAGCGCCTCAACTTCTCTAGAAGCGCGGCCTTCTCGGCGATGGCATTGGCCGCAGCGTCAGACTGCGCGCGCAACTTCGATTCAAGCGCACCACGCTCAGCGGCGAACTGCTCCGCTTGCTGCCGGAGCGTCTCCTCGACCGAGGCTTGCTGGGCGGCGGCAGCCGCCCGTTCGTCTCGCAGCGCACTCTCGAGGCTGGTGATTTTTTCAGCAAGCGAATCGCGTTCCGCGATACGCGCGAGCGCCTCGCTTTGCTCGAAACGGGCTCGCTGCTCGAATTCGGCCGCATGCGTGCGGGCCAGGGCCTCCTGCTCCTTGGCGTGAGCAAGCTGGGCATGCAATTGCTCGACACTCGCCTGACCGACAGCTGCTGCACGCCCCCCAACCGCATGCTCCAAGCGCATTCCGCGGTACATCGGATCGTCGCGATCGACGTAAGCCAGAAAGATCTGCGCCCCGGTCCACTCGGTGGCATGCATATCCGAGACGTCTAACGCGCGCCAGTAGGCCAAGTGGAAGCGATCAGCAATCACGAGCGGCACGTTCTCAGGCAGGAACGTGTAGTGATGCTCATCAATCCTGTTGATCTCCTCGTAAGGAAGTAACAGCAACACGCCACGGGACGCGGCCTTCGCAAGAGTGTCCAACACTTTCCAAGGCTCGTGAAAGTGCTCGAGCGTGTTCGAGCTAAACACGAAGTCCCAGCTTTCCTGCGTTGAATCAGAAGTGGTTAGGTCCCTGCACACAAACCTGTTGACAGGGTATGTCTCCGCAGCGCGGCGTATGGCCTCTTCTGAAAAGTCGCAACCCGTCACTTGCGCGCCAGGCAGCGATTGGGCGAGGAGTTCCGTGCCGTCACCCAGGGCACAACCCCAATCAAGAATGGACGCGCGCGTGCTGGTCAAGTTCCACTTCAACCAATCGGGCATCATGCTGAGCGCGAGGGACGAGAAGAACCGACTTTGAGTCCTGCCGCGGTTGGCCTCCCAATCAGTCTCAAAGCGCCGATCCCAATAATCCTTGCTGTTGATGGCAGTCATTAGCTCTTACTCACTGATACCGCGACGGGCACGTTGAACAAGCCGAAACGACGGGCCTGGCTCGTCACCGAAAAATAATGTGCCCCTTCGATGTACTCGAAGTATTGGATCGCTTCAGTCGATCTATCTTCCAACGCGATGACCAAGAGGTATTTACCCTCCGTCAGCCGCATGACGAACTCGAAAGCCACTTTGCAAGCCCCTGAGATTCCACCGAATGCGCCGCGATTTTCGTCGTGCGTACTCAACACCAACAGATCGGTGCCCTTCAAATCCTTGATGGAGAGTGAAACGGCCAGGTGCGCGGGGTCAAATCCGGCCGGAGCGGTGAACTCCACTTCGAGGCACACGTTCTCGCCGTACTCCACGACGGAAGCGTTCTCCGATAGCGCGCGAAGATTCCAGCGCCTGATGGAGCCGACATGAGAGCCCCAGTGGTTCAATGGCGCAAGTTGCGGCCTGACTGGTTCCACCGCCTCATCATTGCCAGTTACATCCGGCAACGACGCAGGCGGGTCGTCAGTGTCCTCAAACATCCGCTCCATGTACTTGGAGGTGACTGTGAATACATCCCCCATAGCCACGGGCCGTCCCGATTCCAGCCATAGCGCGCGATCGCACAGAGTGCGAACAATTCCGACGTCATGACTGACGAAGAGGAGCGTGCATCCAGACTCGCGCAGCGCACGGATTCGCTTGATGCACTTGGCTGAGAAGCGCGCGTCGCCGACCGCCAGCGCCTCGTCGACGACGAGTACGTCTGGCGACACATGCGAGGCAACCGCAAACGCCAAACGCACGAACATGCCGCTTGAATAGGTTTTCACCGGTTCATCGAGGAAACGCCCGATCTCTGCGAAGGCGGCAATCTCGTCGAACTTGGCTTCCGTTTCTTCTGCAGTGAGCCCTAACAGGGCTGCATTCAGGAAGACGTTTTCCCGTCCCGTGAAATCGGGATCGAATCCAGCACCAAGCTCGAGCAGGCTTGCGATCCGGCCGTTCCGTTGAACCGTCCCTTCCGTGGGAGGCATGATGCCGCATATCAATTGCAGGAGCGTGCTCTTACCGCTGCCGTTGCGGCCGATTATGCCAACCGACTCGCCAGGGCTAAGGGAAAAGCTAACCCCACGAACAGCCCAGAACTCATCTAGTTGGACAGCTTGCCGCTTCAGCAGCAATGAGCGAAACAAAGCTCCCGCAGCCGGCTTGAGCGGATAGGCTTTTCCTAGATTACTGACTTCAAGAATCGTCATTAAAGGACGTCCGCGAACCCGGGACGCAGTCTGTTAAAGAAGAATAGGCTGCCCACCGCGAACACGGCGCTGATCGCGAGCAGCAGCGGGTACAAAGTGAGATCCAGATGTGCCGGCCACAACAACGCCGCGCGCGACCACTCGATTGCATGAGTGAGGGGGTTGATCATCATCACGAGCTTGAGCGCATGCGGCACGCTAGAGGACGGGTAGAAGATCGGCGACAGGAACATCAATGCGATATTTATCGTCCCTACCACCTGATCGGTGTCACGAAAGTAGGCGCCCAAGGCAGCGAGGACCCAGCAAGCACCCATGCAAAACAGGATGAGTGGAAGCCACAGCAGTGGGAGCGCGATGATTGCCCACGGCACCGCGCCCTTGATCGCGACGAAGAATACGACCCACACGGCCAGTGCGATCAAAGAGTGGTACATGCTGCTACCTAACGACACGCCCGGCAGCAGGTTCAGTGGGAAAACCGCCTTTTTCACCAGATTGATGTGGCCCCGCATCGATGCGGTAGCCATCGCCATCGACTCGGTTACGAAGAGATAGGGTACTTTCCCAAGAAAAAGGATGAGCACGTAGTCCCAAGGGCTCTCCACGGCAGGCCATCGGGGTTTGAAAATAAGCCCGAAAACGATCGTATAGATGCCGATCATCAACAGCGGCTGCAGTATCGCCCAAGCCATACCGCCAAAGGTCGCCTTGTAGCGCCGCTCGATATCGCGCTTGACGAGTTGACGAAAAAGATAAAACCGCTGACGTAGAACTTCCGTGCGAGACACCGTGTGCGTATTCATAGAGCCGTGCTGATGTCCTGCTGGAGGTCCGCCACATCCTCCACACCCACGCTCAACCGAACCAGGTTGTCCGCGATGCCAAGAGCAGCACGGCGCTCTGCCGGCACGGACGCATGCGTCATGATCGCCGGGTGGTTGATCAGGCTTTCCACGCCGCCGAGCGACTCGGCGACGGCGAAGAGCTCGCAGCGCTCCATCATGCGGCGCGCCGCGGCTTCGCCGCCCTTGACGTAGATGCTCACCATGCCGCCGAAGCCATGCATCTGGCGCCGGGCGAGTTCGTGCTGCGGGTGCGACTTCAGGCCCGGGTAGATGACCTTCTCGATCTGCGGGTGCGTTTGGAGCCACTCGGCCAGCGCCTGCGCGTTCTCGCAGTGCGCCTTCATGCGCAGATGCAGCGTCTTCAGGCCGCGCAGCGCGAGGAAGCTGTCGAACGGCCCCTGCACGCCGCCGATGGCGTTCTGCAGGAAGGCCATCTGGTCCGCGATTTCGGCGTCGTCGCCGACCACCGCCATGCCGCCGACGATGTCGGAGTGGCCGTTGAGGTACTTCGTCGCCGAGTGCATGACGATGTGCGCGCCCAGCTCGAGCGGGCGCTGCAGGATCGGCGAGCAGAACGTGTTGTCGACCACGACGATCAGGCCGCGCTTGCGGGCAATCGCGGCGATCTGCGCGATGTCGACCAGCTTGAGCAGCGGGTTGGTCGGCGTTTCGATCCAGACCATCTTGGTTTCGGGGCGGATCGCCGCCTCGAACGCCGCTGCGTCGCTCAGGTCGACCCAGCTGAAATCAAGGCCCGCGGAGCGGCGACGCACGCGCTCGAACAACCGGTAGGTGCCGCCGTAGACATCGTCCATCGCGATGACGTGACTGCCCGAATCGAGCAGTTCCAGGATCGTCGAGGTCGCGGCCAGGCCCGAGGCGAACGCGAAACCGCGCGTGCCGCCTTCCAGCGCGGCGACGCAACGCTCGTAGGCGAAACGGGTCGGGTTGTGGCTGCGCGAATACTCGAAGCCCTGGTGCACGCCCGGGCTGCTCTGGGCGTAGGTCGAGGTCGCGTAGATCGGCGTCATCACGGCGCCGGTGCTCGGGTCCGGAGCCTGCCCCGCGTGGATCGCCAGGGTACCAAGACCGGGCTTCCCGGCCCCGCCGTCGGCATGTCGTTCAGTCATTGCGTCCTTCCGTCTTTTTTCCCGCTAGCCCGGCTAGCATGGGCGGTCGCCGATTCTAGCATCGCCCATGAGCCCTCCCCGGCGTTTGCCCCCGGACTTCAGCCGAAGTGCAGCCTATCCGCTGTTCGCAATCGACCCGGCGCAGAACCGGGCCTGGGTGCTGCATTTCGAGGCCGACGACTACCGGCGCGCGAGCTTCCTCGACCAGCGCGCGCTCGGGCGTCGCGAGGTCTCCGGATGGACCCTGGACCGGTCGGAACTCGAGGCCGCACTGGCGCCTTCGCCGCCACTGCGCGAGGTGCACTGGCTGTTCCATATCGGCCACTGCGGGTCGTCGCTGGTCAGCCGGCTGCTGGACCTGGTGCCGGGCGTGCTCGGGCTGCGCGAACCCCTGCCCCTGCTCGCCCTCGCCCACGGCCGCGACGACCCATCTGCGGCCTCGTGGGAAACGCCGGTCCTGGCGCTGCTCGCCCGGGGATTCCCGGACAGTCGGGCGGTGATCGTGAAGCCGACCAGCGTGGTCACCACGCTCGCCGATCGGCTGCTGCCGACCACCGGTCGCGCATGCCTGCTGTGGGTCGACCTGCAGACCTGGCTGGCCACCATGCTGCGCGACGCCCGCCTCATCGAAGGGGCGCTTTCGACCGAGCCGCTCCGGCTGGCTCGGCAGCCGGCCCTCCCGCCGGCGGACAGCGAAGCCGCCCGCCTCGCCCGGGCCTGGCTCATCGAACAACTGCGATGGCGCGCGCTCGCGGCGGACCCGACCCTGTCGGAACGACTCATCGATCTGGATTTCGCCGACGTACTTCGCGATCCCGCACCGGCGACGGCGCGCCTGGCCGCGCATTACGGTCTCGACGTGCCGGACGACTGGGCGCAGCGGATCAAGTCCTCCGAACTGCTCAGCCGCTATGCGAAGGACGGAGACGCGCATTTCGACGCGAACGCGCGTCGGCGCGAGCTCGCGGCCGCCGCCGAGAAACATGCGGACGGCATCGTCGAAGGCCTGCAGTGGGCGCAGGAAGCGATCGAATCGGCGGGCGTCGCGGATCTCGCCCCGCGCCTGCGCCCGCGCGCCTGATCAGGCCAGGAAAGTCGTCATCGCGTAGCGCGTGCCGCGCATCACCGGCCGCACTTCGTGCAGCATCGAGCACGAAAACACCAGCGCCGCGCCCGTCGGCGGCGAGAACAGATGCGGCCCGAATTCGGGATAGCGGAATTCGCCGCCCGTGTAGTCGCCCTGGTTGAGGTTCACCGACAGCGCGAAGCGCCGATGCGCGACGTCCGGCGTTTCGTTGTCGCGATGCGCACGGAAGTAGCCCGCGTTTTCGGGATACGCCAGCAGCTTGAACGGATCGCGCCGACGCACTTCGAAATTGAACACGCGCGCGATCTCGGGCAGCGCGCGGCGCATGAGACGCTCGTGCATGCGCGCTTCGAGCTGTGCATCGCGGGGTATCGCCTCGCGACGCTGTTTGATGTCGGGATCGACCTGCAATCGCTGCTCGCCGTCCTGCATGACCAGCACGGCGGACACGTCGCCGCCGGCGCAGTCGACATCGAGGTGGCGAATCAGCGCCGCGCACAGTTCCGGTTCGAACACGCCGGGGATCTGCAGGACGGGAGCGATTGCGAACGTGCGTTCGCCGGGCAACGGTTCGACCGATGGCGTCGTCGTCGGCACGCTCTGCGGTGGCAGGGGCACCGGCGCGCACAGACGCAGGTTGGCATCGACCAGCCACAGCAGACCCGCGCCAACGCCTTCGCACCACCTCGCGTCAGCGGCGAACGCGCGCCATCCCGCGGGCGCGCCCTGCGGCGCCTGCGGTCCGACGCACAGCGCGAGCGTCCCCGGCGGCGGGACCGGCAGCAGCGCGGCGGCATGCGCATCGGTAGGCGTCGCGAGCCAGAGCGGCGCGCCGGCGAATTCGGCGTGCAGCGTGCAGTTGGTGCCGTCGTCCGCCCGCAGGCGGACGTCCGGCAGGCGGTCGCCCGGCAACCAGTGCGCGGACGCCGCGGCGTTCATCACTGCACGCGCCTGCGCAGGTAGTTGAGCAGGTCGATGCGCGTGATCAGGCCGATGAACTTCTCGCCGTCTACGACGATGGCGACATGGCCGCGATCGAACACCGGCAGCAGCGATTCGATCGGCGAACGCACGTCGATCTTGTCCAGCTTGCTCACCATCGCGGTCGACACCGGATCGCGGAAACGCGACTCGTCGCCGTACACGTGCAGCAGTACGTCGCTTTCATCGACGATGCCGACGATGTTGTCGCCGTCCATCACCGGCAGCTGCGAGACGTCGTACAGCTTCATGCGCTGGTACGCGGTGACGAGCAGATCGTTTGGACCCACGACCACCGTGTCGCGCTGCGAGAACGGGCGCAGGATCAGGTCGCGCAGGTCGCCGCTGGATTGACGCGCCAGGAAGCCGTTGTCCAGCATCCAGTAGTCGTTGTACATCTTCGACAGGTACTTGTTGCCGGTGTCGCACACCAGCGTCAGCACCTTCTTCGGCGTGGTCTGCTCGCGGCAGTACTTCAGCGCCGCGGCGAGCAGCGTGCCGGTGGACGAGCCGCCGAGGATGCCCTCCTTCTCGAGCAGTTCGCGCGCGGTGAGGAAGCTCTCCTTGTCGCTGATCGCGTAAGCCTTCTTCACCCGCGTGAAGTCGGAGATCGGCGGGAGGAAGTCCTCGCCGATGCCTTCGACCATCCAGCTCGCCGACTTGTCCGACAGCGTGCCGCGGTTGATGTATTCCTCGAGGATCGAGCCGACGGGGTCGGCGAGGATCAGTTCGGTGTGCGGCGATTCGCTCGCGAAGAAGCGCGACAGGCCGGTCATCGTGCCCGAGCTGCCGCAGCCGAACACGATCGCATCGAGCCCGCCGACGTCGTTCATCTGGCGCAGGATTTCCGGGCCCGTTCCGAACTCGTGCGCGGCCGGGTTGTCCGGATTGCCGAACTGGTTGATGAAGTACGCGCCCGGCGTTTCGCGCGCGAGGCGCTCGGCGAGGTCCTGGTAGTAGTCGGGATGGCCCTTGGCGACATCCGAACGCGTGAGCACGACCTGCGCGCCCATCGCCTTGAGGTTGAAGATCTTCTCGCGGCTCATCTTGTCGGGCACGACGAGGATCAGCTTGTAGCCCTTCTGCTGCGCGACCAGCGCCAGGCCGATGCCGGTGTTGCCGGCGGTGCCTTCCACGAGCGTGTCGCCGGGGCGGATCTTGCCGGCCTTCTCGGCGGCTTCGATCATCGACAGGCCGATGCGGTCCTTGATGGAGCCGCCGGGGTTCTGCGATTCGAGCTTGAGATAGAGCTCGCAGACGCCGGTGTCCAGGCGCTGCGCCTTGATGATCGGCGTGTCGCCGATCAGTTCGAGTACGGATTGATGGATGCTCATGGGGCCAGTGTAAAAGGCCCGCGTGAAGCGCGGAAAGAGCGCACCGGCTCGTGGACGCGGCCGGGGACCCATTTGCCTCCGACTTGGCGCCGGACCGCACGCACGCCGAGGGGCGCCCGGCCATGCGGGCGCCTGCGGGAGGGAGAGGAGATTCCTTCGCACCGGGGCGGCTGCTGGGCGCAGCCGCCCCGGTTCAGTAGACGCGGGCGGAGAGACCGACGAGGAAGTCGCCGCCCACGGCGAGGAAAGGGGTGGACGTCAGTGGCGTTGCAGGTCGTACATGCGGACCAGTCGGTCCTTCGCAGCCAGTTTTTCGCGCTTCATCTGCGCCAGGGTGATGTCGTCGATCGGTAGCACGCCCAGTTCGGCGTCCATCACTCTCTTGTCGAGATCCTTGTGGCGTTGATACAGCTGCTTGAATTCGGGGTTGGCCTTCATCAGCGCCTCGATCTCCGGCTGCGGTCGTTCTTCGAACATGTAGAGCCTCCTTCAGCGGGTATGGAAGCCCCGGCGCGAGGCCGAGGCCCGTGCGGAAGGCCCCGCAGACGAAAACGCCCCGGTCCTCGAAGGACCAGGGCGTCGTGCGGGGTCGTGGAAGAGCAGGTCGGGGTCGGCGGCCTCACAAGGACCGGCCCCGTACTGACGTGGGGCTGCGGGGTCCTTCGAAAGGGGCGTTGACGTCATCGACCAGGCTCATCGCCAAGCGGAAAACAGGCCGCTTGGAGTACCGACCCTACTCCTCCCCACCGGGGTCGGCAAGGGCGGCGGGACGGGGATGTGCGCTGCGTCGTGAAGGTCGCGACGAGCGGAAGGCTGCAAATGCCGGCCTTCCACTGTTATCGGCCAAGTGACTGATTCAACTACGTTTACTTGGACTGAACGACAAGCTCGGTGCGCTCTGACTTGCCCGCCTTGCCGCTCACCTGGACCTGGCCCTGCGGCCAGCCACCGGCAACCAGCGCGTCACGCACGGCCTCGGCACGGCGCTGCGCCAGCTTGGCGTCTGCGGCCGTGACATCCACCCGGACGCCCGGTGCCGACGACGCCTGCGCGTACGCCGCCACGGTCTTCACCGTGTTCTGCGCGCCGCTGCCGAGGCTGGCCTTGCCGGAGCCGAAGCTGCCCTTGTCGAGCGCGAAAACCTCACCGCGGCTGTCGCGCTTGGACGAGGGCAGCTTGCCGCCCGTCACCAGCTCGGCTTCCTCGCGGGCCAGCTTGGCCTGGCGGTCGCGGGCGGCATTGAGGCGCGCGGTCTGCGCGCCGGCGACGCCCTTCAGCGCGCTTTCGACGTCCTGCATCGCGGCGGCGTCGGCCTCGCTCTGCTGGCGCAGGCGCTCGGCTTCCTCGGCCTGCATCTGGGCCTGCAGGCGCAGGCGTTCGTTTTCGGCGCGCGCGCGGGCGGCATCGCGCTGGCTGGCTTCGACCAGCAGCTCGGCACGTTCGCGATCGAGCTGGTCAACCTGGCGCTGCATAGCTTGGGTGCGGGCCGCCGACTCGGCCACTGCGACGCGACGCTCGGCGACGTACAGCGCGCCGGGGCGATCGCGCTTGGCGGCCTGGTCGAGGGTGCTGACGGCCTGCCGTGCCTGAAGGCGCTCATACGCAGCGAAGGTGTTGAGGGTGGAATCGGCATCCAGCGCGGTCAGGCGCTGCGAGAGCCGGGCGGCATCGGGGTTGTCGGCGGCGCTGGCGGGCGCGGCGGCAACGCAGGCGACCAGCGCGGCCGCCAGGAGCATCGGGCGAAGGTTCACGGCTGGGCCTCCTGGAGACGGCGGCGCAGCTCGTCGACTTCCGCGCGGCGCTGGTTGAGTTCGGCCGTGGCCAGCGCCTCGCGGCTCCTGGCGTAGGCGAGGTCGGCATCGGCGGCGGCGGCGAGCGAGAGGCGACGCGCCTCGTCCTGGTCGCCGGCGCTCATCGCGGCCTGGGCCTGCGACAGCTCGGTGCGAGCCGTGCCCAGTTCCTGCGGCGCGTACTGGTCGGCGTCGGCGTCTTCGGCGCGGGTCACGGCCTGGCGGGCCGATGCCAGCTCGCCGGTCGGCGGGGGTAGCGACGCGCACGAGCAGAGTGCGGAAGCGAGAACTGCAGCCAGCAGCGGAAATCGGATTTGTGCGAAGCTTGGACGCATTGGGGAGGCCGTGCCTGAGATAGGTACCCGGCCATTGTCGTAAAGCCGCAGCCACGCTTGCAACGGGAAGGGTTCCGGGCGTGACGGCGCAAGAATAGGGGTTGCTTGCATGGACATCGGCTATTTCCTGAAGCTGATGACGGAAAAGAACGCGTCGGACATGTTCCTGACGACGGGCGCACCGGTTTATATCAAGGTCGAAGGCAAGCTGTACCCCCTCGGCAATACGGGCCTGCCTCCGGGCATGGTCAAGAAGATCGCCTACTCCCTGATGGACGAGGGACAGGTTCCGCTTTTCGAGCGTGACCTCGAACTGAACATGGCGCTCGCGCTGCCCGAAGCCGGCCGGTTCCGCATCAACGTGTTCAAGCAGCGCGGCGAAGTCGGCATGGTGATCCGTGCCATCCGCAGCGTGATCCCGTCGATCGAGGAACTGCAGCTGCCGCAGGTGCTCAAGGACATCATCATGGCCCCGCGCGGCCTGGTGCTGATCGTCGGCTCCACCGGCTCGGGCAAGTCGACCACGCTCGCGTCGATGATCGACTACCGCAACAGCAATATTTCCGGTCACATCCTCACCATCGAGGATCCGATCGAATATCTGCACAAGCACAAGAAGTCGATCGTGAACCAGCGCGAAGTCGGCCTGGACACGCACGCCTTCCACAACGCGCTGAAGAACGCGATGCGCGAGGCACCGGACGTCATCCTCATCGGCGAAATCCTCGACGCCACGACGATGGAAGCCGCGATCGCGTTCGCCGAAACCGGCCACCTGTGCCTGGCGACGCTGCACTCCAACAACGCCGACCAGACGCTGGAACGCATCCTCAACTTCTTCCCGGAAGCCGCGCACAAGAACGTGCTGATGAACCTCGCGCTGAACCTGCGCGCGGTGGTCAGCCAGCGACTGGTCGTCGGCACCGATGGCCGTCGCGTGCCGGCGGCGGAAGTGCTGATCAACACGCCGCACATCCGCGACCTCATGCGTCGCGGCCAGGTGCACGAGATCAAGCAGGCGATGGAGGAGTCGCTGGAGGAAGGCATGGAGTCGTTCGACCAGTGCCTGTTCCGCCTGCACAAGGAAGGCCGCATCGACATGGAAGAGGCGCTCAAGGCCGCCGACTCCCGCGAAGGCCTGGCGCTCAAGTTCCGCCTGTCGGAAGGCTCCACCGGCGAGCACGATCCGTACGCGGACATCTACGACACGGCGACGCAGTAAGGTCGCCAGAATCGCCGTTGCGGAGCAACGCTTCGGCGGTTGTAGCCCGGGTAAGCGAAGCGCACCCGGGAATGCACCATCACGGCGGCCACCCGGGTGCGCTTCGCTTACCCGGGCTACCAAAGCAGCAATTGCCTGCAGACGCCGAAGCGGTTATGTCACCGGCGCATCCGGCTGCTTCTCCGGCCGCGCGGCATCGAACGCCGGCAACGCCAAACACGCTTTTTCGATGCGCATGATCGTCGGGTACGCCGACAGGTCCACCGCGAAGCGTCGCGCGTTGTAGACCTGCGGCACCAGGCAGCAATCGGCCAGCGTCGGCGAATTCCCCTCGCAGAAGGTTCCTGTCGACGGATGGTCGGCCAGCATCGCCTCCAGCGCGGCGAAGCCCTCCTGCACCCAGTGCTGTACCCACGCATCGCGCTCGGGCTGCGGCACGTGCCAGTTGCGGTCGAAGTGCTGCAACACGCGCAGGTTGTTCAGCGGATGGATGTCGCAGGCAATCACCTGCGCCAGTGCGCGCACGCGCTGGCGATCGCGTGCCGCGGCCGGCAACAGCGGCGGCTCCGGCCAGGTTTCGTCGAGGTATTCCAGGATCGCGACCGACTGCCGCATCACGCGGTCGCCGTGCTGCAGCACCGGAACGAGTTCCTGCGGATTGACGTCCTTGAACGCGGCCGAGTGCTGCTCGCCGCCGTCGCGGATCAGGTGCACCGGCACCGTCTCGTACGGCAGCGACTTCAGGTTCAACCCGATGCGAACGCGGTACGCCGCGCTCGAACGCCAGTACGAATACAACCGCAGATGCTCAGCCGCCATGCCGTTCCCCGCGAAGTGGACCTGGATCGTGCACGGACTGGCCGTGCACGCTGTGTGCGTTACGCGTTGCCGCCCTTCTCGATGCGCTGCTCGATCGCGCCGAACACGCTCTCGCCGTCGCGCGACAGCATTTCGATGCGGACCGTATCGCCGAAGCTCATGAACGGCGTGATCGGCTTGCCGGTTTCCAGCGTCTCGACCGTGCGCTTTTCCGCGAAGCACGACGCACCCAGCGACGTGTCCTCGTTGGCGACGGTGCCGGAGCCGACGATCGTGCCGGCCGACAGCGGACGCGTCTTCGCCGCATGCGCGACCAGCTGCGCGAAATCGAACTGCATGTCCACGCCTGCTTCCGGCGCGCCGAACCACTCGCCATTGATGTGCGTGGTCAGCGGCAGGTGCACCTTGCTGCCCTTCCACGCGTCGCCGAGCTCGTCCGGCGTCACGAACACCGGGCTCAGCGCCGAACGCGGCTTGGACTGCAGGAAGCCGAAGCCCTTCGCGAGTTCGTTCGGGATCAGATTGCGCAGCGAGACATCGTTGACCAGACCGACGAGCTGGATGTGCGATGCGGCCTGTTCGGGCGTCGCCGCCATGGGAACGTCATCGGTGACGACGACCACTTCGGCTTCCAGGTCGATGCCGTACTCCTCGCTCGGCACGCGCACCGGATCGCGCGGACCGTAGAAGCCGGCGCTCACCGCCTGGTACATCAGCGGATCGGTGTAGAAGCTTTCGGGCACTTCCGCGCCGCGCGCGCGGCGCACGCGCTCGACGTGCGGCAGGTACGCGGAACCGTCGACGAACTCGTACGCGCGCGGCAGCGGTGCGGCGAGCGCGACCATGTCGAGATCGAATGCGCCATCGGCGCTGCCCTCGTTGAGCGCGTCGTACAGCGCATTGAGGCGCGGCGCGGTGTTCGACCAGTCTTCCAGCGCGCGCTGCAGCGTGTCAGCGATGCCGGTGGCGCGCACGCCGCGCGACAAGTCGCGCGAGACCACGATCAGCGTGCCGTCGCGACCGCCTTCCTTCAGAGAACCAAGCTTCATCGAAACTCCCGGATTTCCAGCGCTGCCGCGCGATGGTTTCAATTGTAACGACTGCGCGCGGCCTGGCGAGACATGTCATCAGAACGCAAACCGAGCGCGGATTCTGACAGCGTGCGCGACCGGCGGCACATTGGAAGTCGCGTGTCATCGATGCGTCACGATGCGGGTCGTAGCGACCAACAAACTGCAGGCAACAAAAAACCCGCCTTGCGGCGGGTTTCTTGTTTTGTCTGGCAGCCCCGGATGGATTCGAACCACCGAATGCCTGAGTCAGAGTCAGGTGCCTTACCGCTTGGCGACGGGGCTATGGAACAAATTGTAACCCAAAAACGATTAGCGCTTCGAGAACTGCGTAGCGCGGCGGGCCTTGTGCAGACCGACCTTCTTACGCTCGACTTCACGCGCGTCGCGGGTCATGAAGCCGGCCTTGCGCAGGTCGGTCTTCAGGGTTTCGTCGTACTCGACCAGCGCGCGGGCGATGCCCAGGCGGATCGCACCGGCCTGGCCGGTGATGCCGCCGCCGGCGACGGTGACGACGACGTCGAACTTGTCGGTCGACTGGGTGAGTTCGAGCGGCTGGCGCACGATCATGCGCGCGGTTTCGCGACCGAAGAACTCATCCAGCGGACGCTGGTTGACGGTGATGTTGCCAGCGCCCTTGCGCAGGAACACGCGGGCGGTGGAGGACTTGCGGCGGCCGGTGCCGTAGTTCTGCTGGATTGCCATGGGATGTCTCTAGAAAAGGGTCCGAATCAGAAGTCCAGCGCCTGCGGCTGCTGGGCGGCGTGCGGGTGCTCGGAGCCCTTGTAGACCTTGAGCTTGCGGTACATGGCGCGGCCGAGCGGATTCTTCGGCAGCATGCCCTTCACGGCGATCTCGATGACGCGCTCCGGATGGCGCTCGAGCGCCTGGGCGAGGGTCTCGGTCTTGAGGTTGCCGATGTAGCCGGTGAAGCGGTGGTACTGCTTGTCCTGCAGCTTCTTGCCGGTGACGGCAACCTTCTCGGCATTGATCACGATGAGGTAGTCACCCGTATCGACGTGCGGGGTGAACACCGGCTTGTGCTTGCCGCGCAGACGGCGGGCGAGTTCGGAAGCGAGGCGACCGAGGGTCTTGCCTTCGGCGTCTACGACGTACCAGTCACGCTGGACGGTCTCGTTCTTGGCGGTAAAAGTCTTCATGACTGGTCTTTGATGGTGTTCCGGTCGGGCTGGTTCCGTACTCGTTTCCGGCAAGGCCGGACCGGCGGAACTTCGCCACGCGTTGTAGAGGGGGTAAAACGAAGAGGCGGAATGATAGCCGGCTCGTGGTCCCGCTGCAAGTCGCGGGGTCGGGGCCGCTAGAATCGCGCCATGCCGCCCGCCGCTCCCTCGCCCCGCCCCGCCGCGCCCGATCCGCTGGTGGCGCTGGCCGATCGCTGCGTGCAATGCGGATTGTGCCTTCCGCCCTGCCCCACTTACGCCGAATCCCGGCTCGAAGCGGAGTCTCCCCGCGGCCGGATTGCCCTCGCGCGCGCCTGGGCGCTGGGCACCGTGGCGGCCACGGCCACGGGCGAAACCCATCTGGACCAGTGCCTGGGCTGCCGCAGCTGCGAGGCCGTCTGCCCGGCGGGCGTCGAGTACGGCGCCCTGCTGGTGCAGGCCCGCGCGCGGCAGCGCGAACGGCGGCCGGCGGGCTGGCGGCAGCGGGCGATCGAGTCGCTGGTGTCGCACCCCCGCCTCCTGCATGTCCTGCTGCGCACGTATGGGCGCCTGCATCCGTGGCTGCCTGCGCGATGGCGCCTGTTGCCGCCGCCACCGGCCCCACCGTCCGGCGCGATCCCGACGCCTCAAGCGGAAGCGGAGCGCGTGTCCATGTTCGTCGGCTGTGCGGCGTCCGCGTACGAGGCGGGCCTTCGATCCGCGGTGGTCCAATGCCTCGCGATGCTGGGCGTCCGCGTCGACGCGCCGCCCGGACAGACATGCTGCGGCTCCGTGCACGCACACGCCGGCGACCTCGAAGGCGCGCAGCGCCTCGCCCGCCGCAACCGCGACGCGTTCGGCCCGGCCGGGACGGTCCTCACCTTCGCCAGCGGCTGCCACGAGGCCGTTTCGCAGGCGCTGGAGGGCGATCGCAACCGTTCCGTCGACGCGATCGAATTCCTCGCCGGGCAGCTTCGTGCCCGTCCCGAACGCTGGCGCTGGCGCGGCGCCCCCGAGCGCGTCGCGCTGCACCTGCCGTGCACGCAGCGCAACGTCGTGCGTTCGGCGGGCACGTTGCGTGCGTTGCTGTCGATGGTGCCGGAGCTGGAGGTCGTGGAATTGAACGCCTCCGGCTGTTGCGGCGCCTCCGGCACGCAGATGCTCGAAGATCCCGTGCGTGCGGCGACATTCCGCGCGCCGCTTCTGCGCCAGGTCGAGGAAAGTGGCGCGACGCGGCTGCTCAGCGCGAACCTGGGCTGCCGGTTGCATCTGGCCAACGGCACGCCGGTTCCGGTGGAACATCCACTGGAGTTCCTGGCGGCGCGCATCGAAGCGGTGCCTTCACCGCGGACGGTTTCCCCCTCCGCGTAAACTGGCGGCATGGACACGACCCGCCAGCTCACGCCCCTCGACCGTTTCCTCACCGACACCCAGCGCGCGCTCGACACCGTCTTCGGCGCACCCGGCGCGCAACGTGACAATCCCGCGCGTGACGTCGCGCAGATCGAACTCGACGAAGACGAGCGCCGCCACGCGAGCGGCCTGATGCGCATCAACCATGTCGGCGAAGTCTGCGCGCAGGCGCTTTATTGCGGGCAGGCGGCAGTTGCCCGCGACGACGCGACGCGCGCGCACCTGCTTGCGGCCGCGCAGGAAGAGACCGACCACCTTGCGTGGTGCGCCGACCGGCTTCGCGAACTCGACAGCCGGCCGAGCCTGCTCAACCCGGTGTGGTACGCCGGCAGCTTCGCGATCGGCGCGCTCGCCGGCCTGCGCGGCGACGGCTGGAACCTCGGCTTCGTGGTGGAAACCGAACGCCAGGTCGAGGCGCATATCGACGAACACCTCGACTCGCTTCCCGCCGCCGACGCGCGCAGCCGCGCGATCCTGCAGGTAATGAAGGCCGACGAAGCCCGCCATGCCGACCACGCCGAAGCCGCTGGCGCGCGCGTGCTGCCGCCCCCGGTGCCGACATTGATGGCGGCCGCTTCAAAGGTGATGAAAGCGGTGGCGTACCGGATCTGAGCTTTCCAGATTCGGGATCCGGACGGCGCAAATGCGCCGAGGCAAAAAGAAAGGGCCCGCGTTGCGGGCCCTTTGCTTTACCGAATCACGAATCACGACCGTTAATCGGCCAGGTTGCGCCCGTGGTAAAGCTCCTCGATCTCCCGCTTCAGGCGCGCTTCGATCTTCATGCGCTCCTTGAACGACAGGTTCTTGGCCTTCTCCTCGAACAGGTACGTGTCGAGGTCGAACTCCTTCAGGTGCATCTTCGTGTGGAAGATGTTTTCCTGGTAGACGTTCACGTCGAGCATCTCGTAGCGCGACTTGATGTTCTTGGCCAGGTAGTCCTGGATCGAATTGATCTTGTGGTCGATGTAGTGCTTCTTGCCCTTGATGTCGCGCGTGAAGCCACGGACGCGGTAGTCCATGATCACGATGTCCGACTCGAGGCTTTCGATCAGGTAGTTCAACGCCTTCAGCGGCGAGATCACGCCGCACGTCGCCACGTCGATGTCGGCGCGGAAGGTCGCGATGCCGTTGTCCGGATGCGTCTCCGGATAGGTGTGCACCGTGATGTGCGACTTGTCCATGTGCGCGACGACGGCGTCGGAGATGATCTCCTTGCCGGCATCCTTCTTGTCGATCACGGGCTCCTCGGAGATGAGGATGGTCACCGAAGCGCCCTGCGGGTCGTAGTCCTGGCGGGCGATGTTGAGGATGTTCGCGCCGATGATCTCGGCGACATCCGTCAGGATCTGCGTCAGGCGGTCGGCGTTGTACGCCTCGTCGATGTATTCGATGTAGCGACGACGCTCGTCCTCCGACGCCGCGAAGCAGACGTCGTAAATATTGAACGAGAGGGCCTTGGTGAGGTTGTTGAAACCTTGCAACCTCAGGCGAGGCAACGGCTTGACCACGGCAGTGAGATCCCGGTAGGGCGGCGGAGGGCCGCGATTATGAGGCACAAAGCCCCGAGGGGGAACGCGTTCGGCCCGCGAGGGGCCCTACGGGGCCCAAGCTGACCGATCGCGTGTGAAGACCGGGCTGAATCTGATTCCCGTCACAGGTTAGAGTTCAAGGTAGGTGACGTACTGGGGCGAATATTTGCCCAACGCGTTACTTCATCCTAAGCTCGACCGATCACACAACGTTCACGACCATGTCCGCAAATCCGGCTGCATCCTCGTCCGTCATGCGTCGCACCAACAGCCCGCTGCTGCCGGACGGTGCCACCATCGAACGCTTCCTGGCCCACTGCCACCGCCGCCGCTATCCCTCGCGGACCGACGTCTTCCGCCCGGGCGACCCGGCCAGCACGCTGTACTACATCGTGTCGGGCTCGGTCAGCATAATTACGGAAGAAGATGACGGCCGCGAGCTGGTGCTGGGCTACTTCGGCCCCGGCGAGTTCGTCGGCGAGCTGGGCCTGTTCATCGCCAGCGACCAGCGGGAAGTGATCCTGCGCACGCGCAGCACCTGCGAGCTGGCCGAAATCGGCCACGAGCGCCTCTACGACCTGCTTCTGACCCGCCTCTCGCTGGACGCGCCGAAGCTCCTGTACGCCATCGGCGCGCAGATCTCCCGCCGTTTACTGGACACCAGCAGGAAAGCCGGCCGCCTGGCATTCCTCGACGTGACCGACCGCATCGTCCGCGCCCTGCACGACCTGGCGAAGGAACCCGAGGCGATGAGCCATCCGCAGGGCACCCAGATCCGCGTCTCGCGCCAGGAGCTTTCGCGCCTGGTGGGCTGCTCGCGCGAAATGGCCGGCCGCGTGCTCAAGAAGCTGCAGGCCGACGGCAAGCTGCACGCCCGCGGCAAGACCGTCGTCCTCTACGGCACGCGCTGACCGCGTGGGCCGCGCCGGCGCACCCGACGATGCCGTAACGGCCCGGGTGCGCCAGGCCGAACTGGGCGATGCGAGCGATGTTGCCCGGCTCCTCGGCGAACTGGGCTACCCCTGTTCCCGGGACGAAGCCGCCGAGCGCATCGCCGTCGTCCGCCACGACCCGCGCCAGCATCTGCTGCTGGCCGAGATCGATGGCGACGCCAGCGGGCTGATTTCCCTCTACACCCTCTACTCGGTCGTGCACGGCTACGAAGTCGCGCGCATCACCGGTCTGGTCGTGATGCCGGAGGAACAGGGAAAGGGCGTCGGCCGTCGCCTGTTGCGCGAAGTCGAATCGATCTGCCGCCGCTACGGCGTGCGCCGCATCGAAGTCACCAGCAACGCGAGCCGCACCGAGGCCCATGCCTTCTATCGCCAGTGCGGTTACATTGACCGCTCGCTGCGCTTCGTGAAGGCGCTCGGCGACTGACACGATCCACCAGGGGGAAAACTCGATGCTGTGCCCGAAATGCGACGCGACCATGCAGTCGCTCGAACTTCCGTACGTCCGCTCGCTCCGCTGCTCGCAGTGCCACGGCCTGTGGGTCGCCGTCGGCGAGGAGCGTGAGCTGGTCGCCTCCGCCGCACAGGTCGACACCGGCGATGTCGCCGTCGGCGCGCACTACAACGGCATCGACCGCATCACCTGCCCGAGCTGCACCGGCGACACGCAGCTGATCCGCATGGTCGACGCCGCGCAGCCGCACATCTGGTTCGAAAGCTGCGGCGTCTGCTTCGGCCGCTTCTACGACGCCGGAGAACTGCGCGACACCGCCGAGCACACCATCGCCGAGTTCCTTCGCAACCTCGACGCGCCCGAGCGCGTGTGAGCCGCGCGCGGCGGCTCAGCCCCGGACGGGGTCTCCGCCGCGCCCCACGCATCCCCAGTTGAGGATCGGCGTGCCCGGCGGCAGCACGCGCCGGAACATCGCCACGCGCCGACGCTTCGGATTGACCACCACCGGCTTGCGCGCGGCCTTGAGCAGCGGCAGGTCCGCGCTGCTGTCCGAATACGCGACGGCGATCTGGTCGTAACCGGCGTCCCAGATCATCCGCATCTTGTTCTCGTGGTGGCAGTGCTCGACGGTGATCATGCCGCCGAGGAACGGTCCGCCGATGCTGCCGATCACCGGCAGGTCCTCGTGCGCGACGAAATCGAGGATCGCGCGCGCCAGTTCAGGCGACGCGCCGGTGGCGATGATCACGCGATCGCCCGCGTCGCGATGCTTCTGCAGCACCTTCAGCGCGATCGGCAGCAGCCGCGCCCGGATCTCCTTCGCGTGCTTGCGCACGTAAAGGTCGATCAGCCGGTCCATCTCGTGCCGGCGATGCGTGCCGAAGGTCGCGATCCACAGGTACACCGAGATCGCATGGCGGCGCGTCGGCAGCCACGCGATCAGCGGCAGCAACACCGGCGACAGCGCGATGGCCGCGGCGACACGCGCCCAGTGGCGCTTGATCAGCCACAGCACCAGGTGGCTGCCGGAGTCGCCGTCGTACAGCGTGTGGTCGAAATCGAACACCACCAGCGGCGCGTACGGGCGTTCGGCGCTGCCGGCGTCGCCGGTCGTGGCAACGGCGGCCGCACCGGGCAGGTGCTCGATGCCTTCGGGCGCGGGTCCGGTCGTGTTCATGCGGCGAACAGGCGCTGGAGCGCGGCGCCGGGCTCGGCTTCGCGCATGAAGGATTCGCCGACCAGGAACGTCTGCACACCCGCCTCGCGCATTTTCGCGACGTCGGCCTGCTTGGCGATGCCGCTCTCGGTGACCAGCGTGCGGTCGCGCGGCACGGCGCCCTTCAGCGCGAGCGTGGTGTCGAGCGACACCTCGAACGTGCGCAGGTTGCGGTTGTTCACGCCGATGAGCTCGCAGTCCGTCTGCAACGCGCGCTCGAGTTCGTCGATGTCGTGCACTTCCACCAGTACGTCCATGCCGAGCTCCATGGCGAGGTTGGCCATCTCCACCATCGGGCCGTCCTCCAGCGCGGCGACGATCAGCAGGATCGCGTCGGCGCCGATCACGCGCGCTTCGTACACCTGGTACGGGTCGATGGTGAAATCCTTGCGCAGCACCGGCAACGAACACGCGGCGCGCGCTTCGCCCAGGTAGAGGTTGCTGCCCTGGAAGAAATCGACGTCGGTCAGGACCGACAGGCACGCCGCGCCGCCGGCCTCGTAACTGCGGGCGATCTGCGCGGGATTGAAGTCCTTGCGGATCAGCCCCTTCGACGGGCTCGCCTTCTTCACTTCCGCGATCACCGCCGCCTCGCCCGCGGCGTGCTTGCGACGGATCGCGTCGACGAAACCGCGCGTGGGCGGTTGCTGCAGCGCGCGGGCGCGCATGTCTTCGAGCGGCCGCACGCGGCTGCGCTGCTGGATCTCCTCGACCTTGCGGGCCAGGATCGTGTTGAGGATGTCGCTCATTCGGAAGGCTTGGAGTGCATTGCAGGCTTGCCATACGCGCGTTCGACTTTCGCCACGCGCAGTTCGAAATGTTCGTACCAGTGCACGCGGCCGTACTTGCGCGTGGCGGCGTGCTCGGCGTGCTGTCGCCACGCGGCGATCGCCGCTTCGCTGTCCCAGTACGAGACGGTGATGCCGAAACCGTCCGCGCCGCGCGTGGACTCCACGCCGAGGAATCCCGGTTGCCCGGCGGCGAGTTCCACCATGCGGTCCGCCGCTTCTCCGTAGCCGGCGTCGTCGTCGCCGTTGCGGAGTGAGGAGAAGATCACCGCGTAGTACGGCGGGGCCGGCAGGCGGGCGAACGCGTTGTCCATCAGGCGTCCACCGCTTCGCTGGCGAGTTCGCGCGTGGTGGCGACGAACTCCTCCAGCTTGCGCCTGGCCGCGCCGGAGGCGAGCGCCGCACGCGCGCGCTCGATGCCTTCGGCGATGCTGTCGGCCACGCCGGCGGCGTAGATCGCCGCGCCGGCGTTGAACGCGACGATCTCGCGCGGCAGCCCGGCCTCGTCGTTGAGCGCCTGCATCAGCAGCACCTTCGACTCGGCCGCATCGTTGACGCGCAGGTTCCGGCTGGCGGCCATCGCGATGCCGAAATCCTCCGGATGCACCTCGTACTCGCGCACGACGCCGTCGCGCAGCTCGCCCACGAGGCTGCCGGCGCCGAGCGACAGCTCGTCCATGCCGTCGCGGCCCCACACCACCAGCGCGCGCTTGGCGCCCAGTTCCTGCAGCACGCGCACCTGGATGCCCACCAGGTCGGGATGGAACACGCCCATCAGGATGCTCGGCGCGCCGGCGGGATTGGTCAGCGGCCCGAGGATGTTGAACATCGTGCGCACGCCCATCTCGCGACGCACGGGCGAGACGACCTTCATCGCCGGATGGTGGATCGGCGCGAACATGAAGCCGATGCCGCAGCGCTCGATGCAGCGCGCGACCTGCGCGGGCTGCAGTTCGATCGACGCACCCAGCGCTTCCAGCGCGTCGGCGCTGCCGGACTTCGACGACACGCTGCGGTTGCCGTGCTTGGCGACCTTCGCGCCTGCCGCGGCGACCACGAACATGCTCGCCGTCGAGATGTTGAAGGTGTTCGCGCCGTCACCGCCGGTGCCGACGATGTCGACGAGGTGCTCGCGATCGGCGACGTCCACGGGCCGTGCGAACTCGCGCAGCACCGTCGCCGCGCCGGCGATCTCGCCGACGGTTTCCTTCTTCACGCGCAGGCCGGTGAGGATTGCCGCGGTCATCGTCGGCGAGACCTCGCCGCGCATGATCATGCGCATCAGCTCGACCATCTCGTCGTGGAAGATTTCACGATGCTCGATGGTGCGTTGCAGGGCTTCTTGCGGGGTGATGGGCATGGGCGTGGTGGCAGGCGGTGGACGGGCGTCTCGGGGCCGGGAAGAACGAAACGATAGCAGCTGTGGCGGGCACGCCGTGGCGTTTCGCAACCCGCACTTGGCCCTCATCGGTCCAGGAAGTTCTTCAGCAGCGCGTGGCCGTGTTCGGTGAGGATGGACTCGGGGTGGAACTGCACGCCTTCCACCGGGTGTTCGCGATGGCGCAGCCCCATGATCTCGTCGAAGGCGGGCGCGCCGTCCTCGCCTTCGACCTCGGTCCAGGCGGTGATTTCCAGGCAGTCGGGCAGCGTGTCGCGCGAGACCACCAGCGAGTGGTAGCGCGTGGCCTCGTAGCCGTCGGGCAGCCCGGCGAACACCCCGCGGCCCTCGTGGCGGATGCGCGAGGTCTTGCCGTGCATGATCCGCTTGGCGCGGACGACGTCGCCGCCGTACGCCTGCCCCAGGCTCTGGTGCCCCAGGCACACGCCGAACACCGGGATGCGCGGGCCGAGCTCGCGGATCACCTCGACGCAGACGCCGGCTTCGTTCGGCGTGCACGGGCCCGGCGAGACGACGATGCGCTCCGGCGCCAGCGCATCGATCTGCGCCACGCTCAGCTCATCGTTGCGGATCACCTTCACCTCGGCGCCCAGCGCCTGGAGGTACTGCACGAGGTTGTAGGTAAAGCTGTCGTAGTTGTCGATCATCAACAGCATCGGCGCGGGCTCGGGTTCGGGTTCGACGTGGACGCAGCGCGATCGGCCCGCTCGGCGTCGGGCCGGCAGGAGCGGTGCGATGGGGTGGCGTGGTGCGCGGCCGGGGGGCCGGCGGATGGTCAGTGCGTGGGGCGGGAAACACTCGGCAGTTCCTTGGACGACATCGAGGGGCGGACGGCAGCCAACGGCCACCATCGCCAACCCTGGTCGGCTTTTCGGAACTGGGAGGGACGCACGATCATGGCCCTACTCTAGCGGCTCGGCCCGCCCGATGCGACCCGCATCGCCGGCGAGCGGCAGCGTCACCTGCACGCGCAGGCCCGGCGCGCGGTCGATCAGTGCGATGCGGCCGCCATGGCGGTGCACGATCGCGCGCACCAGGCTCAGGCCCAGGCCGCTGCCGGGCGTACCGCGATGGGTCTCCAGCCGCTGGAACCGGTCGAAGACCCGTTCGCGATCGGCCTCGGGAATGCCCGGCCCTTCGTCGTCCACGCACAGCACGGCCGCCACGCCCGCCTGCAGCGTCAGCCCGACCCGGCTGCCTTCCGGCGCATGCTTCAGCGCGTTGTCGAGCAGGTTCACCAGCATCTGGAACAACTGGTCGCGATCGCCCCGCACGAGTGCGGGCGACAGCGTCAGCGCCAGGCGCACCGAACGCTCCGCGCCGATCGGCGTGTAGAGCTCGGCCGCGTCGGCGACCAGCGCCGAGAGATCCAGCTCCGGGCCCTCGCCCGCCGGCGGTTGGGCCTCGATGCGCGCCAGGCGCAGCAGGGCACCGAAGGTGGTGAGCAGCTGGTCGGTTTCCTGCACGGCGCCGTCGAGCGCCGCGCGTCCGGCGGGCGACGCGTCGCTGCGATGGCGCAGGTCTTCCAGCCGATTGCGCAATCGCGTGAGCGGCGTCCGCAGGTCGTGCGCGATGTGGTCGGTCGCGTGGCGCACACCGCCGAGCAGTTCCTCGATGCGGTCGAGCATGGCGTTGAAGCGGCGTCCGAGGCGGTCGAACGCGTCGCCGCTGCCGTCCAGCGGCACGCGCAGGCCGAGTTCGCCGGCACCCACGCGCGCGGCCGTCCGGTCCAGATGACTCAACCGGTGCGAGACCCAGCGCGACGTGAGCCAGCCGGCGAGCGCGCCCAACGTCGCGGCGACCGCCAGCGCGACCATCGCCGTGCGCAGCATCAACGCAAGGAAGCGATCCTGCGATTGCAGGCGCAGTCCGGTCAGCAAGGTCTCGCCGCCCGGCAGCGGCTGCAGCTGCGCGAGCACGCGGCGCGACTGCACGCCGTCGTCGGGCACCGCGTCGCCTACGAGTTCGAACGTCATCCAGCGCACGCTTCGACCCGCGCGCATCGCGTGCGCGTTCGTCGACACCGCATCGCCAACCTCGACGCGCCCGTCGGCGGCAATCAGTGCGTACACCGCGTCGGGATCGTCCGGCGCTTCCAGGCGGTCGCGCAGTTCCTGCACGAGCGCCGCGCGGCCGCTGTCGCGCTGCAGCTGCAGCAGCCCGGCGGCGTCGGTGCGCACGAGTTCGCGCGCGTCCTGCAGCAGCAGCGTCGACACCGCGACGTACACGCCGGTGCCGAGCAACACGAAGGCGAGCAGGAACGCGCCCATCACCGCGAGCGCCAGGCGCGTGCTGGTGGAGCGCAGCGGCCGCGTCATTCGCCCAGCCGGTAGCCGGCGCCGCGCACGGTGTGCAGCAGCGGGCGCTCGAAGCCGTGGTCGATCTTCTGCCGCAGCCGGCTGATGTGCACGTCGATGACGTTGGTCTGCGGATCGAAGTGGTAGTCCCACACCGCTTCCAGCAGCATCGTGCGCGTGACGACGCGACCGGCCTGGCGCATCAGGTATTCGAGCAGGCGGAATTCGCGCGGCTGCAGCTCGATGCGCTTGCCGGCACGTCGTGCATCGCGGCCGAGCAGGTCCAGTTCGAGATCGCCCACCGCCAACCGCGTTGGTTCGCGCTGCGCGTCCTCGCGCTGCCGGCGCGCGATGCTGTCCAGCCGCGCGCTCAGTTCCGAATAGGCGAAGGGTTTGACGAGGTAATCGTCGGCGCCGGCGCGCAGGCCCTCGACGCGATGGTCCACTTCGCCCAGCGCGGTGAGCAGCAGCAGCGGCGTACGGTTTCCGGCGCCGCGCAGGGTCTGCAGCAGCACCAGGCCATCGAGGGCGGGAAGCAGGCGATCGAGCACGATGGCGTCGAAGTTTTCCGTCGTCGCGAGGAACAACCCCTGCTTGCCGTCGCCGGCGTGTTCGACGGTGTGTCCGTCCTCGCGCAGCCCCTTGCCGATGAAGGCGGCGGTGTGGGGATCGTCTTCGATCAGCAGGACGCGCATGGCAACTCCGGAAGGCAAAAAAAGGATACCCCGACGGTGCTCACCGCCGGGGTATCCGCCCGCATTGCACGGGCTCCGGGGACGTTGGAGCGATCAGCCCTTCTTGGCGTCGCTCTTGGTGGCGGGGGCGGCGGCCTTCTTGCCGGCATGCTTGTGCTTGGAGACGGTGCCCTTGGCCGGGGCGGTCGACGACGCGGGCGCGGCCGGCGCGGTGCTCGGCGGTGCGGCCAGGGCGGAACCGGCCAGTGCGGTCAGGGCGACGGCGAACAGGGACTTGCGCAGGTTCATGGGTGACTCCTTGGTAAGACGCGGGATGATGCGGACGAGGATCTGTGCCGGTCGGGTCTGTCTTCCCGACCGCAGGATCAGACTGCGCCCACGCGCCTCACCGGAGGATTTCCGGGGGATTAACTATCGGTAATGTTATGAAGGCGAGCGCTGGGTGACGCATCGAGAAGCGTCAGTTCAACGGCAGCCTCGAAGGACCGTCACCCGGCGAAGGCCGGGATCCAGGCCGTCACGCCGTCCGACAGAAGCGCGCACCGTAAGAAGATCCGCCGCCAGCCTGGGTCCCGGCCTTCGCCGGGATGACGTGTGGGGTGGGATCGGCGCAATACGCCTTCGATCAGCGCGCCAGCAGCGAACCGCCCTACGCCACCCCACTCCCCCGCCGCAGCGGCACCGGCGCGGTCGCGATGCGCGCCTTCAGGTCCGCCATCGTGCCGGGCAGCACGACGAGGTAGGTGATCAGCTGCTCCGCCAGCTCCAGCAGCAGTTCGGCGTTGGCCTTGTCGATCGTCGTCTCGTCCTCGAACTGCCGTCCGAACGTGCCGCTGGGCGCGAGCAGCTGCGCGATGTCCTGCAGCGGTCGCGACAGGTCGACGTCGTGCGGCAGCGCTTCGAGCTTGCGCGTGAGCGACAGCTCGGCCTTCTCCTCCGCGAGCATGCGCGCGGTCAACCCGCCAAGCAGATGCCGCACGATCAGCGAACTCGCGCCCCACTCGGCGTGGTTGTACAGCTTCAGCGCCGACTCGTAACTGCGCGCGAGCGGCGCCGACATCGCATGCAGGTGTTCGACGCCAGCCATCGGTTCGCGTCCGCCGAACCCGGGATGACAGAACAGTCCGCCGGACTTGTTGGTGCCGTCATCGGCGAGCAGTTGCACGAACAGCACCGTGTGCTCGCAACGCGTGCATTCCAATTCGCTCGCCGCCAGTTGCCGGCCGTGTTCCTGCCACGGCCGCGCCTCGAACACCGCCTCCTTCAGGCAGTGCGGGCAGAGCATCTCGACCGTGCGCGGGAACGTGTTGGAAAAACGCGACTGGACGAGAGCGTCGTGGACGAGCTGCATGGCCGTCTCCTTCCCGCGTTGTCGATGTCGGTGACACCGTGCACGGCAGTGAAGCGCGCCGTTTGTGAACATAACGTTGCGGGCGCCAACACACGGCCGCATCCGCGTTCGACGGGTGAATGCCGCGTGAGAATGCGCCGCGGCCTCTTAGCGCGGCGCACGGACACCGCCGCCCTACAGCCCCTTGGCCGCCTGCGCGACGGCGCGGAACAGCGCGCGCCCCTTGTTCATCGTCTCCTCCCATTCCATCGCGGGATCGGAGTCGTAGACGATGCCGGCGCCGGCCTGCACGTACAGGCGGCCGTCCTGGATGACGGCGGTGCGGATCGCGATCGCGGTGTCGGCATCGCCGCTGCGACCGGGTTCGCCCCAGCCGAGATAGCCGATGGAACCGGCGTAGACGTTGCGCTTGATCGGCTCCAGTTCGCGGATCACTTCCAGCGCGCGGATCTTCGGCGCGCCGCTGACGGTGCCCGCCGGGAACGTCGCGCGCAGCACGTCGGCGTAGCTCAGGCCCGGCTTCAGCGTGCCGGTCACTTCGCTGACGATGTGCATGACGTGGCTGTAGCGCTCGATCACGAACTGCTCGCCGACTTCCACCGTGCCCGCTTCGGACACGCGGCCGACGTCGTTGCGCCCCAGGTCGATCAGCATCAGGTGCTCGGCGCGCTCCTTCGGATCGGCCAGCAGTTCGGCCTCCAGTTCCGCATCGCGCTCCGGCGTGTCGCCACGCGGACGCGTGCCGGCGATCGGGCGCACGGTGACGGTGCCGTTTTGCAGGCGCACGAGGATTTCCGGCGAGGAACCCACGACCTGCGTGCCGCCCACGTCGAGGTAGTACATGTACGGCGACGGATTCAGCGCACGCAGCGCGCGATACACGTCGACGGGGCGCGCCTTGAACGGCACCGACAGCCGCTGGCTCAGCACGACCTGGAAGATGTCGCCGGCGCGGATGTATTCCTTGGACTTCTCCACCGCGTCGATGAAGCCTTCGCGCGTGAAGCCGGAAACGAAATCGGCCTCGTCCAGCAGGCGGCCTTCCAGCGTTTCGGGGTACCCCGGACCGCCCTGTCGAAGGCGATGCACCAGTTCGTCCAGGCGGCGGTTCGCGCGCGCCATCGCACGCGGTTCGGACGGATCGGCGTGCACGATCAGGTACAGCCGCCCCTTGAGGTTGTCGAACACCGCCAGCTCGTCGCTCTGCATCAGCAGGATGTCGGGCGTGCCGAGCTCGTCTTCCTTCTCGCCCCTCGCGAAACGCGGCTCGATGTACTGGATCGACTCGAAACCGAACCAGCCCACCAGGCCACCGGTGAATCCCGGCAGGCCCGGGATCGTCGGCACGCTGTGCATCGCGCGCAGGCGTTCGACTTCGGCGAACGGATCCTCGACGACGCGGCTTTCGACCAGTTCGCCGTCTTCGGTGACGAACAGCGTGTGCCCGGCGAACGCGTACACCCGGCGCGCAGGCAGGCCGATGATCGAATAGCGGCCGAAACGCTCGCCGCCTTCGACCGATTCGAACAGGTAGGTGTGCGGGCCGTCGGCGAGTTTGAGGTAGACCGACAGCGGCGTGTCGAGGTCGCTCAGGACTTCGCGGACGACGGGGACGAGGGTGTGGGCGTTGGCGGTTTGCGAGGCGGTGTCAGGCGAAAACGGATCGGAGGTCACGCGGCATTTCCTTTGGATTCGATGGGAGGCGGCAGGCGACGCACGGTCGCCATCGCCCCTCCGCACCGAGGCGGAAATGCGGTTTCGTCTGACGGAGGCAGGGCACGGCGCTCATCGCCCTTACTGTACCGGTTCAGCGCAGCGCGAGGCGAGCCGGCGCCAGCAGCGGACAGTGTTCGGGCAGGTGCATGCGCAGCCGCGCCGGCACGCAGGCAATGGCGAAACGACTCGCCTGCACCGGCTCGCCATCGAGGTTCAACGCCATCGGCTCGTCGGACTCGACCGTGACCGCGCGCATGCGGCCGCGTTCGCCGACGCGTTCGAGCGCGGCGCCGCGTCCTTCGCGCATCAGCGTGGCGACGGTCGTGCCCAGCTCGCCTTCGAGTTCGGGAATCACGGTGAGATCGAGCAGGCCATCGTCGATGCGCGCATCCGGGCACAGGATCTGCCCGCCGCCCGCCTGCCGTCCGTTGCCGATGCCCAGCGCGATGAGCGCGCCGCGCCAGTCGAAGCCTTCGCCGTGGATGTGCGCGGTAATGGGTTCGATGCGCCCCATCCGCGCGATGCCGGTCACCAGGTAGGCGAGCCCGCCCAGGAGTTTCTTGAGGCCGTCGTCGGTTTCCACCGTCACTTCCGTGCCGAAACCGCCACTGGCGAGATTGACGCACCAGTGGCGCTCGCCGTCGGCTTCCACACGCAGCATGTCGATGGCGTGCGCTTTGGAATCGGCGATCAGCTGCAACGCTTCGCGCGGATAGGTCGGGATCGTCGCCGCGGTGGCGAAATCGTTCGCCGTGCCCAGCGGCATCGCCGCGAGCGCAGGCAATGCGTCGGCCTCCTCGTGGCGCTCGGAAAGCGCCGCGGCGACTTCGCCCAGCGTGCCGTCGCCGCCGGCGGCGATCACGCATCGCACGCCGTCATCGATCGCCTCGTCGACGTAACGCAAGGCGTCGCCGCGTTCCCAGGTGACACGCACGTCCAGCGTGACGCCGCCGGCGCGCATCGCCTCGACGGCGTCGCGCACCTCGTCGTTTCCGGCGGATTTTCCGTTGAGGATCAGGCGCCAGTGCGTCGCCATCGTCGTGTCGTGTGGGGAGTCCGCGTGCAGGCTAAACATCCGCCGCGTGAGTCATCGTGAACAGGCGAGGGAGACGAAAGCGACCGGCGATCGCGTCACACATCCGTCATCGAACGTCCGGAGAATCAGAGTCCATTCTCAGGGACGACGGACGGAGGCGGGATTGCCTCCAAGCCTTCCGGGGCAGGCCAGCGATGGCCTGCCCTTTCTGCTTTAACGCACCCGCTGAACGCGGTCAGCGCAGGTCCGTGTCGGCGAGGACGACGCCGTCCTCGTCCGCGCACAGCCAGTCGCCCGGGCGGATGCGCACGCCGCCGAATTCCACTTCGACATCGCGCTCGCCCGCACCGAGCTTGTCGGTCTTGCGCGGGCAGGTGCCCAGCGCCTTCACGCCCAGCGCGATGGTCGCGATCGCGTCGCTGTCGCGGATCGCACCGAACACGAGCACGCCGGCCCAGCCGTTTTCCGCGGCCTTCGCGGCAAGGAGGTCGCCGATCATCGCGCGGCGCATCGAACCACCGCCGTCGATCACCAGCACGCGGCCCTGCCCCGGTTCTTCGACCGCCTCGCGCACGCGCGAGTTGTCCTCGATGGCGCGCACCGTGCTGACCATCCCGTTGAACGCGATGCGGCCGCCGAAATCCTGCAGCGGCAGCTCGAGCACGCGCACCTGCGCGTCGTGGAGATCGCACAGGTCGCAGGTTTTCATCCGCGCACCTTCGACACCGCGTCCTTCATGCGCGAGATGACGTCCGCGTAATCGGGCGCATTGAAGATGGCCGAGCCCGCGACGAAGGTGTCGGCACCGGCGGCGGCGATCTCGGCGATGTTGTCGGCCTTCACGCCACCGTCGATTTCCAGGCGGATCGGCTTGCCGCTCGCATCGATCATCTGTCGCACGCGACGCAGTTTTTCCAGCGCGGACGGAATGAAACTCTGGCCGCCGAAACCGGGGTTGACCGACATCAGCAGCACCATGTCGAGCTCATCGAGCACCCATTCGAGCACGTCGACCGGCGTGGCCGGATTGAGCACCAGGCCAGCCTGGCAACCGTGCGACCTGATCAGCTGGATCGTGCGGTGCACATGCGCGCTGGCCTCGGGATGGAAGCTGATCAGCGTGGCGCCGGCCTTGGCGAAATCGGGAACGATGCGATCCACCGGTTCCACCATCAGGTGCACGTCGATCGGCGCGGTGATGCCGTGCTTGCGCAGCGCCTCGCACACCATCGGCCCGATGGTGAGGTTGGGCACGTAGTGGTTGTCCATCACGTCGAAGTGCACCCAGTCGGCACCGGCCTTGAGCACGTTGTCGACTTCCTCGCCGAGCCTGGCGAAGTTGGCCGAGAGGATGGACGGGGCGATGACGGTGGATTGCATGGGCAGTGCTCGGGTTCGGAGGGGGTCAGCGCCGCTTGCGCAGCGTCTTGATGCGGTCGTAGGCCTGGTTGATCTCGCGGGCGCGGACCTCGGCCTGCTCGCGCAGCTCGGCGGCGGCGCCGGCGACGCGGTCGGGGTGGTACTGCGACATCAGCCGGCGATAGGCCTGGTCGACTTCGGCGTCGGTCGCGTCCGGGGTCAGGCCCAGCGCGGCATACGGGTTGTCCCGGCGCAGCTTGAACCAGTCGGTGTCGAAGGCATGGCCGATGAGCAGCCCGATGAGGGCGCCGAACAGCGGGTTGGTGCGGAACAGTGCGGCACCCGCGAAGAAGCCCAGCAGCTTGCCGTACCAGCGTTTCATCGTCCTCCCCGCGGGCTCGCGGTCGCCTGTTTAGGTCCTTGGACAGTGTACCTGCACGTCGCCGCCGGCCGGCGTACACTGGCCGGCCCTGTCGCGCACGCGCGCGAGTCAAGGCGAGCGTCGGGCGGGGGCTCCATCGCACCCATCGGGGATTCCTGCGTTGTCCACGACCCTGCTCCAGTCCGACCTGCCCGGCCTCCACCTGCGCCATCGCGGCAAGGTCCGCGACGTCTTCGACCTGCCCGCCGATCGTCTGCCCGCCGGTGCCGGCGACTGCCTGCTGATGGTGGCCACCGATCGCCTCTCGGCCTTCGACGTGGTGCTGCCCGACCCGATTCCCGGCAAGGGCGAGATGCTCTGCCAGATCAGCAATTTCTGGTTCGGCAAGACCGACCACCTCATCCGCAACCACCTCACCGGCATCGACGTCGCCTCCGTGCTGCCGGAAGGCGTGGACGCGTCGCTGTACGGCAAGCGCGCGGTGGTGACGAAGAAACTCAAGCCGGTGCCGGTGGAATGCATCGCGCGCGGCTACCTCATCGGCAGCGGCTGGAAGGACTACCAGCGCACCGGGCGCGTCAGCGGCATCGCGCTGCCGGATGGCCTGCGCCAGGCCGAGCAGCTCGCCGAGCCGATCTTCACGCCCTCGACCAAGGCCGCCGTGGGCGTCCACGACGAGAACATCGACTTCGACACGGCCGTGCGCACGGTCGGCGCGGACCTCGCCGAACAGGTGCGCGACGCGACGCTGCGGCTGTACAAGTTCGCGCGCGACTACGCGGCGCAGCGCGGCATCATCCTGGCGGACACGAAGTTCGAGTTCGGCCTGGATGCCGACGGCCGCCTCTACGTGATGGACGAGATGCTCACGCCGGACTCCTCGCGCTACTGGCCGGCCGACGAGTACCAGGTCGGCACCAGCCCGCCGAGCTACGACAAGCAGTTCGTGCGCGACTACCTGGAAACGCTCGACTGGGACAAGACGCCGCCCGGTCCGAACCTGCCGGCCGAGGTCATCGACCGCACCCGCGCGAAGTACGCCGAGGCGTTGATGAAGCTGGCGGGGATTTCGGTCGATTGAGGCGGCGCTGATCGCCACGCCGCTGTAGCCCGGGTCAGCGCCTCCCCTCCGATCCCGCTATCCTCCCTACACCCGCGCATCGAGCGCGGCCCGTCATGCGCCTTGGGAGGGGTCGACATGAACACCGCCGCCGAGTCTTCGCAGCACGCCACGCAGCGCCCGATCGACCGCTGGTTCGCGCACTACTCCGCCGACCATCGCAACCAGACCAACCAGCGCATCCACGTGATCTGCGTGCCGGCGATCCTGTGGAGCGTGATCGCGCTGTTGTGGTGCATCCCGACGCCCGCGTCGTGGATGAACGACGGCTTCTGGGCAGGCGTGGCGATGCTCGCCACCGTGCTGTTCTACTACCGCGCCTCGCGCATGCTCGGGCTCGGCATGCTTGCGATCTACGTGCTGATGGGCCTGCTGACCAAGTGGATCCACGACACCTACGGCACCGGCACGCTGCTGTGGCTGGCGATCGGTGTGTTCGTGGTGGCGTGGGTCGGCCAGTTCATCGGCCACAGCGCGCGCTACGAGAACAAGCGCCCCAGCTTCCTCACCGACCTCACCTACCTGCTCATCGGCCCCGCGTGGGTGCTGTCGAAGCTGTATCGCCGGATCGGCCTGCGCTACTGAGCGGTCACCGCCGGCCTCACAGCGGACTTCACAGCCTGTAGTGCTCCGGCCCGATCAGGTCCACGCCGCACTCCAGGCGTTCGAGCCAGTCGAGGAAACGCGCCATCGTCCCGCCGCGCATCGGCAGCCCGTGCTGCGGGACGATCATCGACGGCGCCAGTTCGCGCACCATCCGCGCCCACAACGCCGTGGCGCGATTGGACGCCATGTAGCGGCGATGGAACCCTTCCATTCGCGGCACGTGCAGGTCGAAGTCGTCGACGAACGCGTACGGCGTGCGGCTGGGCACCATCGAGGCGCCGACGTCGCCCGAGAACAGGATCCGGCTCACCGGATCGTAGAAGCTGAAATTCCCCACCGAGTGCATGAAATGCGCCGGCAGCGCGCGCACGAAGCTGTCGCCCATCGGCACGTGGCCGCCTTCGTCGGGCAGCAGCAGGTAACGATCGCTGCCGGCATTGCGCAGATACCCCGGCACCACGTGCGGCACGAAACGGCCCCACAGCTTCGAGCAGACCACCGTCGTGTTGGTGTACAGCAGCCACTTGTCGACCGAACCGATGATGTCCGGATCCTGGTGGGAGCACAGCAGCCAGGTGACATCCGTGGGCGCGACGTACTCGCCGATCGCCAGGATCAGCGGGTTGTAGAGCAGCGCGCCGCCGGGATCGAGCAGCGCGCTCCTGTCACCATGCTGGATCAGGAACTGGTTCGCCTGCACGCCGTCGTCGCCGCGCACCAGGTCGCTGAAGGCGATGCAGCGGTGGCCGGGCTGCTCGAACAGGATCGTCGCCATGGTTTTCCCCTTTGCACGAGCGGCCATTGTGCGAACGCGGGCCCGCTGCCCGCTTGAGTCGGATCAAACGATCCGCGTCGCGATACGAGCGAGGTCTGGCCGCGCTCACGGCGCACCGGCGACAATGGCCGTGCCGGACGCTTCCCTCACCCTCGCGTCCGTGGAGCGACATGTCCCCGCGCGATCTCCTGCTGGTCCTTCTCGTCGTCGTGGCCTGGGCGGTGAACTTCCTCACCTCCGCGCTGGCGATGCGCGAGATCCCACCGTTCCTGTTCACGGCGATGCGGTTCGCGCTGCTCGCGTTGCCGCTGGCGTGGCTGGTGAAGCGGCCCGCCGCCGGCCAGTGGCCGCGCCTGCTCGCCGTGTGCCTGTGCATCGGCGTGCTGCATTTCGGGCTGAGCTTCACCGCGCTGAAGCTCGCCGGCGACCTCTCCTCGCCCGCCATCGTGATGCAGAGCTACGTGCCGATGACGACGCTGCTGGCGTGGTGGTGGCTGGGCGAGCGTTTCGCCTGGCGCACGGGCCTGGCGATCGGAATCAGCTTCGCCGGCGTGCTGGTGCTGGGGCTGGACCCGACCGTGATGGACCATCCGCTGTCGCTCGTGCTGATGCTGGTTTCCGCGGCGTTCCTGGCCGTCGGCACCGTGCTGATGAAGGGCCTACGCGGGATGGACGTGTACAGCCAGCAGGGCTGGACGGCGTTGTTCAGCGTGCTGCCGCTGCTGGCGATCAGCGCCGTGCTGGAACCGGGCGCGATCGCGACGCTGCCGACGTGGAGCTGGGTCGCCTGGGCCGGCGCGCTCTACGCGGCCTTCGTTTCCTCGCTGCTCGGCCACGGGCTGTACTACGTGCTCGTGCAGCGCTATCCGGTCGCGCGCGTGATGCCGTGGCTGCTGCTGGTGCCGGTGCTCGCGATGGGGCTGGGGATCGCGTTCTGGGGCGACCGTCCGGGGCCGCGACTGCTCATCGGCGGCGCGATGGTGCTCGGCGGCGTGCTGCTGATCGCGCTACGAGCGCTGAGCCGGCAGCGCCCGGCGCCGCCAGCCGAGGAAATCTGACTCAGCTTTCGTCGCTGCGCGGCTGGAACATCTGCGCGCGCGGCCGGAACGCGCGCGGCGCGTAGCCGAAATCGCGCTGCGCCGGGCCGATGTCGAAGGTCAGATCGCTGCGCATGCGGCGCACCGCCGCCTCGCCCAGCCCCGTCGCGCGACCGGTGAGCTGCGCGAGGAACAGCGCCGCATTGAACATCGGCGACGGCAATTCGATCAGCGTCGGCGGCGGCGTCAGCGACGCGAGCACGCGCGCGACCATGTCGCGGTACGTCAGCGTTTCCCCGCCCGGCAGCGCATACGTGTTGCCTTGCGTCGCGGCCGTGCTGGCGCAGGCGAATGCCGCCGCGGCGAGGTCGTCCGCATGCACCGGCTGGCGCAGCCCCGTCGCGCCACGCGGCAGCGGAAAGCGCCCCCACCGGCTCGCGAGCTGCGCGATGCGTGTGAGCGTCGCATCGCGGCCGGCGCCGTAGATCAGCGTGGGGCGCAGCAGCGTCGCCGTCGCGCCGCGTTGCGCGGCGGTTGCGAACACGAGCTCCTCGCCCTCGCGCAGGCGGCGTGCGACGTCGCGCTCCGCGGCATCGGCCGAACCGCGCTTCACGTCCACGCTGGTCGACCCGAAGGCGATCACGCGCGACGTCTCGATCGGCGCTTTCGCATACCAGCTCGCAAAGCCGTCCAGCGGTCCGCAGCTGAAGATGGCATCCACGCGCGCGGGCAGGCCCTTCGCCGTGGGAAGTTCGCCGCGCAGCCACTCCAGGCCGGGTTCGTCGGATTGCTCCGAACGCGACAGCGCCGTGACGCGCCATCCATCGTTGCGCAACAGCCCGAGCAAAGGAAAACCGATTTGTCCGGTCGCGCCGAACACCAGTGCGTGCCGCATGCGTTCAGTCCACCTTCGTCGTGTGCGGCAAGGTGGCGCGCAACCACAGCCAGCCGATCACCGCCGACACCAGCGACGCCAGCAGCACACCCAGCACCGCCGAGCCGTAGGCGTCGGTGTCGTGGTAGGCGAGCGATGCGATGAACAGGCTCATCGTGAAGCCGATGCCGCACATCAGGCCAAGGCCGATCATCGCGCGCAGGTCCATGCCGTCGGGGAATCGCGCCCAACCCAGCGCGCGCAAGAGCACCGCGGCGCCGACGATGCCGATCGGCTTGCCGACGACCAGGCCCAGCACGACGCCCATCGGCAGCGGTGCCAGCAGATCGTCCAGGCGCATGCCGTCGAGCACGCGCCCGGCGTTGACGAACGCGAACAGCGGCAGGATCGCGTAGGCGACCCACGGATGCAGGGCGTGTTCGAGCGATTCGAGCGGCGAATGCGAACGCGCGAGCGGATCGGCCGCCTCGTGCGCGTCGTCCGTGCGACGGCCGTGCGGAATCATCAGCCCCGTCACCACGCCGGCGAGCGTCGCGTGCACGCCTGACTTCAGCACGCACACCCACAGCACCACGCCGAGCAGCAGGTAGGGCGCCAGGCGCATCACGCCGCGGCGATTGAGCAGCCACATGCCGGCGATGGCGGCCGCGGCCCACACCAGCGCGGTGATCGACAGCCCGTGCGAATAGAACAGCGCGATGATCAGGATCGCGATGAGATCGTCGACGACGGCGATCGTCGACAGCAGCAGCTTCATGCCGGTCGGCACGCGGGAACCCAACAGCGCGAGCACGCCCAGCGCGAAGGCGATGTCGGTCGCCGTCGGCACGGCCCAGCCGCGCATCGCCTGCGCGTCGTGGTGGTTCAACGTGACGAACAGGATGGCCGGCATCGCGACGCCGGCAGCGGCGCATATCAGTGGCAGCACGAGTTGCGAACGGCTGGCGAGCTGCCCGGTGAGCGCCTCGCGCTTGATCTCCAGCGCGACCAGCAGGAAGAACACCGCCATCAGGCCGTCGTTGATCCACAGCAGCAGCGGCTTGGCGATGTCCAGCGCGCCCACGCGCACCTGCACGGGCAGCTCGCGGAAGCCCTCGTAGTACGCCACCAGCGGCGAATTGGCCGCGACCATCGCCAGCACCGCGGCGGCGATGAGCACGATGCCGCCGGCCGCCTCATAACGGAAGAACTCGGCCAGGCCGCGCAATGCGCGCGGGGAAGGTCGCTGGGTAGCGTTCGGGGATTGCGTCATCACCGAAGTATATCGGGCGGCGTCCTGCGCATCCGGCGAGTGCGCCGCGGCGATGCGTTCAATGCATCGTGAGCAGCTCGAACGCGACCCACGCGAGGAACGCGATCAGCAGCCCCGCGCCTTCGCCCTTGCTGATGTGCAGGTCGCCGCGCAGCATCGGATACAGCATCAGGCCGAACACGCATGCCGCCGGCAGCTCGAACATCACGAACGAGGCCGGGAACGCCACCGCGCCGCCGATCACCGCCATGCCGCCGAGCACCACCAGCACGTTGAACAGGCTGGAGCCGATGACGTGGCCGACCACGATGTCGCCGTGGCCCTTGCGTGCGGCGGAAATCGCGGCGGCCATTTCCGGCAGCGCGGTGCCGATGGCGACCGGGACCAGGCCGGTGAGCAGCGGCGCCATGCCGATGCCTTCGCCGATCGTCGGCGCGGCGCGCACGATCATGCGCGAGCCGAAATACAGCAGCACCGCGGCGATGGCGAAGCGGATCAGGTTGACCCACAGGTCGGTGCTGGTGCGCGCGAACGCCGCGATGGCGTCCTGCAGTTCCGGCGATTCGCGACGCGTGCGGATCGCGGCGACCGTCACCACCGCGACGAACGCGACCAGCAGACCGATGCCTTCCACGCGCGTAAGCGTGCCGTCGGAGCCGAGCAGCATCGTCAGCAGCGTACCCAGCAGCAGCACCAGCAGCAGCGGTGACAGCGCGCGCCATCGCACCGTCAGCGGCGCGACGAGCGCGGCAGCGCCGAGCGTCAGGCCCACGTTGGCGACGTTGCTGCCGACCGCGTTGCCCAGCGCCAGCGCGGGCTGGTCCCGCGCGACGGCCTGCCAGTTGACCGCCAGCTCCGGCAGCGAGGTGCCGAACGCCACGAGCACCAGGCCGGCCACGAACGGCGATGCGCCCAGGCGCTGCGCGAGCCCCGAAGCGCCCTTCACGATCGAATCCCCACCGAGTGCAAGCAGCACCAGTCCCAGTACGAACCAGCCTATCGCCTCGAGCATCGTGTCCCCCTCCACGTTCTCAATCCCTAAATTCTATGCCCGAGGCGACGTGCGGCGTACAGCACGGGGTCTCAAGAACAGCCTTCCACGTAATCCACCTGCGGCGGCTCGCCGATGCGCCACGCCGTCACGCGCCCGGCCGCATCGGTCTCGAACAGCACCACGCCCGACCCGCCGCCGGGATTCGGGACGCGCAGGTAATGGCCGCCATCGACGTATTTGTGGTTCTGCATCTGCACATGGCCGGCGTAGAGGCGCTGGATGTCCTGCGTCGTCATGCCGACGCGGCCGCCGCCGGGCGCCTCGATGTCCGGCGTGTCCACGTCGATGCGCACGAACCGCGCGTCCTCGAACATGAAAGCGATGCGGTAGCCCGCCTGCGTGCGCGGCTGCGGCATCAGGTAGTAACAGCCTTCGGGCGTGTCGGGCTTCGGACCGGTGAGGTCCTTGCCCCATGCCATGCGGACGTCTTCCTCGGTCGCGCCGAAAGGCGCCGGCCCGAAGCCCGCATAGCCGATCGTGCCCGGCGCGGGCATCGCGCCGGTAGGCGTCGGGTTTGCGGAAGCGGCCGGCGCGGGCGCGGTGGACCCGGGCGCGTTCGAGGGAGGCGACGTCGCGGGCGCTGCAGGCGCGGGCGCAACGGTCGGTGCGCGAGGCGCCTCGCGTTCGCCACAGGCGGACAGTGCCAGCAACCACACCGCCGCGATCGCCATCCTCATCGCACCCGCTCCCTCACAAGCAACTGGCGGGCAGCCTACTCCGGACCGTTGTTAACGTCGCGCAAATGCAATCGCAGAGCTCAGCGCCCCGCGTCGAAATGCTTCTGCAGCCCGGCCCAGCACGCCTGGTAATCGCGCTGGCGATGCGCGGCGTCGAGGGCCTGTTTGGTCGGGCGGATCACGGCGCGCGTTTCGAACATGAAAGCCATCGTGTCGCGGATCACGTCCGGCTTGGACAGATCGGCCGCGCTCGCCTTCTCGAACGTCGCCGCATCCGGGCCGTGGCCGGTCATCGAGTTGTGCAGCGATGCGCCACCCGGCACGAAGCCTTCCGCCTTCGCGTCGTACGCACCATGCACCAGGCCCATGAACTCGCTGGCGATGTTGCGGTGGAACCACGGCGGACGGAACGTGTCCTGCGCCACGAGCCAGCGCGGCGGGAAGATCACGAAATCCATGTTGCTGGTGCCGGCGGTATCGCTGGGCGAATGCAGCACGAGGAAGATCGACGGATCGGGATGGTCGTAGCTGATCGATCCGATCGTGTTGAAATGGCGCAGGTCGTATTTGTACGGCGCGTAGTTGCCGTGCCAGGCGACCACGTCGATCGGCGAATGGCCGATCGCCGCGCGCCACAGGTGGCCCTGGAATTTGGCGACCAGTTCGAAATCGCCGTCGACGTCTTCAAAGGCAGCATGCGGCGCGAGGAAGTCGCGCGGATTGGCCAGACCGTTGCTGCCGATCGGCCCGAGGTCGGGCAGCCGCAGCATCGCGCCGAAGTTCTCGCAGACGTAGCCGCGCGCCTGGCCGTCGGGCAGCGTCACCGCAAAACGGATGCCGCGCGGAATCACCGCGATCTCCTGCGGCTCGACGTCGAGCACGCCCAGTTCGGTTTCGATATGCAGCCGGCCCTGCTGCGGCACGATCAGCAGTTCGCCGTCGGCGTCGTAGAACCAGCGGCCGTGCATGTCGCGGTTCGCGGCATACAGGTGGATCGCCACGCCGCCCTGCGCGGCAGGCGAACCGTTGCCGGCCATGGTGAACAGCCCGTCCACGAAATCGACGCCCTCGGCGGGCAACGGCAACGGACTCCAGCGCAGCTGGTCGGGCGAGATCGGCGCGTCGTGGAAATCGTTGTGGAAGCGCGGCGCGCCCGTGTACGCCTCGAACGCACCATGCATCGCCGCCGGACGGATGCGGTACAGCCAGCTGCGGCGGTTCGCATGCCGCGGCGCGGTGAACGCGGTGCCGGAAATCTGCTCAGCATACAGGCCGTGCGCGACCCGCTGCGGCGAGTTGCGCCCGACCGGCAGCGCGCCCGCAACCGCCTCCGTCGCGAACTCGTTGCCGAAACCGGATTGGTAGCCGTTGGTGGTGATGGTCATGACGGGTCCGCTTTTGCTTTGAGCCCCTCTCCCTCCGGGACAGGGGTTGGGGTGAGGGTCGGGGTGTCGAGGTGGTTCACGATCGCCTCGAGCACTGCATCCATGTACAGCAGAACTTCGTTGCTGTGAAAGCGCACGATTCTCACGCCCTTCGATTCGATGAATCTCGTACGCGTCGCATCGTTCTGCGCGGAGTGCTGCGACCCATCGATCTCCACGACCAAGCCTGCACGCTCACAGAAGAAATCGACCACGTAGGGTATGAAGGGGTGCTGGCGACGGAATTTGTATCCGCCCAGTTGCCCACTCCTGAGTCGTTGCCAAAGCGCTTGCTCCGAATCCGTCATGCCGCGGCGCAATTCACGTGCCTGCACGCGGGTTTTTGTCGGCAACGGCGGCTTGGACGTCATGGGCTTCCCTACCCTCACCCCAACCCCTCTCCCGGTGGGAGAGGGGCTAAACCGCGCAGGCTGCGAAACCTGCAGATGTCCTGTGCCTTACAACACCCCGCGCCGCATCTGGTCACGCTCGATGCTTTCGAACAGCGCCTGGAAGTTGCCCTCGCCGAAGCCTTCGTTGCCCTTGCGCTGGATGATCTCGAAGAAGATCGGGCCGATGGCGTTCTGCGTGAAGATCTGCAGCAGCTTGCGCTGGTGCGTTTCGCGGTCTGCGTCGATCAGGATCTTGTTCTTCTGCAGGCGCGCGACGTCCTCGTTGTGGCCCGGCACGCGCTGGTCGATCACTTCGAAATACGTGTCCGGCGTATCGAGGAACTCGACGCCCTGCTCGCGCATCGCTTCGACGGTGTCGTAGATGTTGTCGGTGAAGCAGGCGATGTGCTGGATGCCCTCGCCCTTGTACGCGTCGAGGTATTCGTTGATCTGCGACTTGGGATCGTTCGACTCGTTCAACGGGATGCGCACGATGCCGTCCGGCGCGGTCATCGCCTTGGACACCAGGCCGGTCTTCGCGCCCTTGATGTCGAAGTAGCGGATCTCGCGGAAGTTGAACAGGCGCTCGTAATAGTCCGACCACTTCTGCATGTTGCCGAAGTAGAGGTTGTGCGTGAGGTGGTCGATGAAGGTCAGGCCGAATCCCTTCGGATTGGCCTGCGCGCCCTGCACCGGCAGGTAGTCGCCGTCGTAGATGGAACCGGCGGCACCGTAGCGGTCGACCAGGTAGAGCATGCAGTCGCCGATGCCCTTCACCACCGGCGCCGCGACCGCGCGCGTGTCGGCCTTGTCGACGATGGCTTCGCCGCCGTTGCCGACGACGGTGTCGAACACCTTCTGCGCGCTCTCCTTGAACCGGATCGCGAAACCGCATGCGCACGGACCGTGCTGGGCGGCGAACTCGGCCGCAAAGCTGTCCGGATCCTCGTTGACCAGGAAGTTCACATCGCCCTGGCGATAGACGGTGATCGGACGGGTCTTGTGGCGCAGCACGGCGCTGAAGCCGAGTTTGCGGAAATAATCGTGCAGGGCCTCGCCCTGGCCGGCGGGAGCGGCGAATTCGACGAACTCGAAACCGTCGATGCCGAGCGGGTTCTCGAACGTGGTGACCTGCATGCCGAGGTTGGGCTGCGCATTCATGGCATTGTTCTCAGATAGCGGCCCGGCTGTGGGGACGGACTTCCGGCCAGGCCATTCGGAAACGAACTTTATAGTTTCAGCTGAAACCATAATCAAGGCACATCGCATCATGAATGCGCGCGACCCCGGAATTCCCAAGCTCAACCAAGGCCCGCTGGGCCAGCCGCTGCCCGGCCACGCCCAGCTCGACCTGGAGCATTTCCTGCCCTATCGGCTGTCGGTGCTGAGCAACCGCGTGAGCGGCACGATCGCGCGCATCTATACCGAGCGATTCCAGCTCAGCATCACCGAATGGCGGGTGATGGCGGTGCTGGGCCGCTACCCGGGCCTGTCGGCGAACGAAGTCGCGCAGCGCACTGCGATGGACAAGGTCGCCGTGAGCCGCGCGGTCGCGCGCCTGCTGGATGCCGGGCGGCTGGATCGCGAGATCCATGGCGACGACCGGCGGCGTTCGGTGCTCAAACTGTCCGAGGGCGGGTATCGCATCTACGACGAAGTGGCGCCGCTGGCGCTGGAGTTCGAGCGGCGGTTGCTCGACGGGATCGACGACCAGGAGCGTGCAGTGCTGTTCCGGCTGCTGGACAAGCTGGACGAGCTGGAGTTGCGGGCCGAGGCGGAAGGGATGTCGTGAAGCTTTTGTAGCCCGGATAAGGCCGCAGGCCGCACCCGGGGGCTGTCACGCCTGACCCGGGTGCGCTTCGCTTACCCGGGCTACAAAGGCGTGTAGTGCTTCAACTTGGCGATTCGAAAAACAACAACGGCGACCTTGAGGTCGCCGTTGTTTTTGGAGCATCGCAATTTGCCAGGCTACGGGCCTGGATCCCGGCTTTCGCCGGGATGACGCATCGGCAAAGCGGCTCGCGCGCTGCGCGAGCCGGCCGATGCGTCACTTCACCCCGTGCATCAACCGCTGCACGAGCGGGGCGATGAGGAACAGCAGCACGCCCGGGATCACCAGCGCCCAGAAGCCGAAGGTGTAGCCCGACAGCGCGGACTGCACGTTCATGCCGGTTTCGCCCGACACGTGGCTGGCGAAGATGCCCGACAGGTTGTTGCCGATGCCGGTCGACAGGAACCAGCCGCCCATGCCGAAGCCGACCAGACGCACAGGCGCCAGCTTGGTCACCATCGACAGGCCGATCGGCGACAGGCACAGCTCGCCGATGGACTGGATCCAGTACACCGCGAAGAGCGTCCAGAACGGGATCTTCAGCGTCTGCGGATCCACCAGCGTGGACAGCGCGAACATCAGCAGCAGGAACGCCAGGCCGTTGAAGATCAGGCCCAGGCTGAACTTGCGCGGGATCGACGGGTTGTGGCGGCCCATCTTCACCCAGATCCACGCGATGATCGGCGCCAGCGTGATGATCGCCACCGAGTTCACCGACTGGAACCAGCCCACCGGGAACGTCCAGCCGCCGAAGTCGCGGTTGACGATCTTCTCGGCCAGGAAGCTGAAGGAGCTGCCGGCCTGCTCGAAGAAGCACCAGAACAGCACGTTGAAGGCGAAGATGATCAGCATCGCGATCACCATGTCGCGCTGGCGCGGACCTTCGCGGATGCCCTCGACCAGCAGCAGGATCGCCAGCGCGATGAACATCGCGGTGAGCACCCACTGCAGCGAATCGGCGCCCATGCTCAGCAGGAAGTAGATGCCCGGGATCGCGACGATCGCGCACAGCGCGGTGATGGCAAGACGCGCGCGGCTCTCGCTGCCGACCGGCGGACGGCCGATACCCTGCAACTGGCTGCGGCCGATCCAGAACCACACCAGGCTGATCAGCATGCCGATGCCCGAGGTGATGAACACCACCTTGTACGCCGGCATGTCGGGCGAGCCGAACACGTTCTCGGCGAACCAGCCGGTGATCAGCGGCGAGATCATCGCGCCCAGGTTGATGCCCATGTAGAACAGGGTGAAGCCCGAGTCGCGGCGCTCGTCGCCGACGGCGTAGAGCTTGCCGACCATCGTCGAGATGTTCGGCTTGAACAGGCCGTTGCCGGCGATGATCGTCGCCAGGCCCAGCTTGAACACCTCATGGTTCGGCATCGCGATCATGAACAGACCGGCCGCCATGATCACCGCGCCCAGCAGGATCGACCGCTGGTAACCGATCACCCGGTCGGCGACGTAGCCGCCGAAGATCGCCGCGGCGTAGACCAGCGCGAGGTACGCGCCGTAGAGCTGGTTGGCGGGCGTCTCGCCGGTGCCGCTGCCGTCGTAGAACTGGGCGACGATGTAGAGCACCAGCGCCCAGCGGATGCCGTAGAAAGCGAAGCGTTCCCAGAACTCCGTCATAAAGAGCATCCACAGCGGGCGCGGATGGCCCATGGTCTGCGGGAATGCGGGAAGAGGCGCGGCCTGGCCGGGCGTCGGTGTAGCGGTTCCGCTCATGCGGTGTCCCCCGTGGTGGATCAAGTACTGACAAAGGAAAACCCACGCCGGGCGGCACGGGACCGGGGAGGATTACCGGGCGGCGCCCGATCCGTCAAACGTGCGTGAATGCGGAAAAGCCGTGCTGCGGCGCAGCATCGTTGCTGAACAGGCGCGATCAGGGCCGGCCGGTCGCGGCGGCCGCTTCCACCGCCAAAGCGAGCAAACGCGGGAAGTCGACATGGGCGCCGCGCAGCTTGTCCTGGGCGTCGTCCAGCGCGCACCAGCGCAGTTCCGAATGCTCGGCGAGGTTCGCCGGCTCGCCGTTCCAGCTCGCGACGCGGTACAGCCGCAGCCGCCACGGTTCGGGCGCCTCGCCTTCGAGCTGGCCGAGCCGGCACAGGTCGTCGACCTCGACGACGATGCCGAGCTCCTCGGCCAGCTCGCGCGCGATCGCCTGCTCGCCGCTCTCGCCTTCTTCGACATGGCCACCGAACACGTCCCACGCGCCCGCGAGCCAGTCGCAATCGTCGCGGCGCTTCCCGAGCAGGATCGCGCCGTCGCGCACCAGCAACGCACCGACGCAGTCGTGCATGCGGCGCGCCATCGGCGTTACGGCGTCGGCGCCGCCGGCGAGTGGTAGGCCGGACCGCCGCCGATCATCGTGCGCACGTCGAACAGTTCCGGGAAGAAGGTCAGCTCCAGCGCCTGCTTGAGGAAGCCCACGCCGCTGGAACCGCCCGTGCCGCGCTTGAAGCCGATGATGCGCATCACCGTGCGCATGTGGCGGAAGCGCCACAGCTGGAACTGGCTTTCCAGGTCGACCAGGTCCTCGCACAGGTGGTAGGCGTCCCAGTGCGCGTCGGTGTCCTCGTAGATGCGCTCGAACACCGGCAGCAGTTCCGGGTCGGCCACGTGGGCGATCGACCAGTCGCGTTCGACATGACGCGCCGGCACCGCGTGCCCGTGGCGCGCGAGGTAACGCAGCACTTCGTCGTACAGGCTCGGCGATTCCAGCACCTCGCGCAGCGCGGCCTCGGCTTTCGCGTCGTGCGAGAACACCTTGAGCATCGACGCGTTCTTGTTGCCGAGCAGGAATTCGATGGTGCGGTACTGCAGCGACTGGAAGCCCGACGACGGGCCCAGGATCTCGCGGAATTCCATGTATTCCGACGGCGTCAGCGTTTCCAGCACCGACCACATCTCGGTGAGCTGGCGCAGGATGTTCTTGCACCGCGCGAAGATCTTCTGGCACTCGCCCAGGCGGTCCTCGCGCAGGTTCGCGGTGGCCGCCTTGAGCTCATGGATCATCAGCTTCATCCACAGCTCGGCGACCTGGTGCTGCACGATGAACAGCATCTCGTCGTGGTGCGGCGGACTGGACAGCCGCTGCTGCGCCGACAGCAGCGTGTCGAGCTGCAGGTAACCGGAATAGCTCATCCGCCCTTCGAAATCGGTGTGGATGCTCGATTCCAGTTCGCGCTCGTTCTTCTCGACCGTCATTGCAGGCTCGGGTTGCGCCGGAGGCTTCCGGCCAGGGGGCCAAAAGGGTAGCGCATCGGGGCTTGGCGCCCCGCGCAGGCGGTGTGGTCACCGGCGTGAAATACCCGCGACGGACGATGCGGCAGACTCGGCCGGTCCGCGACAGGGGCGTTGGCGGGCACCGGGTGCTTACACAGGCCGGCCCATCCGGGCGGCCGACAACGGGGAAGACTATGGACAGGGTCAGGGGCCGCTGCGCGGCCGCGTTGTTCTGTTTCGCATCGCTGCTCGCCACCGGCGCCGCGCAGGCGCAGGTCGTCATCAGCCAGGTCTACGGCGGCGGCGGAGGCGGCACGGCCGTCTTCGCGAACGATTACGTCGAGCTCTACAACCGCGGCGCGACGCCCGCATCGCTGGCCGGCATGTCGGTGCAGTACGCCAGCGCGACCGGCACCGGCACGTTCGGCGGCGTCGCGGTGCTGCCGTCGGTGACGGTGCAACCGGGCAAGTATTTCCTCGTCGCGATGAGCGGCGGCTCGGCCGGCGCACCGCTCCCGACGCCGGACGCCACCGGCCCCGCCGCAATGGCCGCCGGCGCCGGCAAGGTCGCGCTCGTGCGCCAGGCCACCGCGCTGGCGTGCAACGGCGGCAGCGTGCCGTGTTCGACCGAACAGCGCGCGCTCATCGCCGATCTGGTCGGCTACGGCAACGCGAACTTCTTCGAAGGCGCGGGCGCCGCGCCCACGCTTACCGCCGCCACCGCCGCGCTGCGCAACGGCAACGGCGCGACCGACACCGACCAGAACAACGCGGATTTCACCGCCGGCACGCCGACGCCACGCAACAGCGGCTCGACCACGCCGGAACCGGAGCCCGCGACGCCCCGCACGATCGCGCAGATCCAGGGCAGCGGCCTTCGTTCGCCGCACGAGGGCGAACGCGTCGTCACCGAGGGCATCGTCACCGCGCTGAAATTCAACAACGGCTTCTTCCTGCAGGCCGCGAACGACGACGGCGACGCGGCGACGTCCGATGGCGTGTTCGTCTTCACCAGTTCGGCGCCGCCGGCGTCGGCGGCCGTCGGCAACCGCGTGCGCGTGACGGGCAAGGTCGAGGAATTCGTCCCGGCCTCCAACGTCAACCAGCTCACGATCACCGAAATCACCGGGCCAACGGTCGAGTTGCTCGAAACCGGCATCGCCCTGCCCGCACCGGTGGAACTCACCGCCGCCGATCTTTCGCCCAACGCCACGCCCGGCACGCTCGAACGCCTGGAAGGCATGCGCGTCAGCGTCGGCAATGCCGTCGTCGTCGGGCCGTCCGAAGGCCGCATCGACGAGGACGACGCCACCGCGAGCAGCGACGGCGTGTTCTACGTGACGCTGCCGGACGTGCCGACGCCGTTCCGCGAGCCCGGCATCGGCGTGATGGACGCGGCGCTGGCGACGTTGCCGCAGGGCAAGAACCCGCCGCTGTTCGACACCAACCCGGAACGCCTGATGGTCCGCAGCCGCGGGCAGGTCGGCGCGTTCGCGCTGTCGGTCGACACCGGCGCGGACGTCGCGGGCCTGCTCGGCGTGCTAGACTATTTCGGCGGTACCTGGGCGCTGCTGCCCGACACTGCGACGCCGCCGACCGCCGGGGGCGGCCGCCTGCCGCAGGCCGTGAACGATGCGCTGGGCGATGAAGTCACCATCGGCGGCTTCAACCTGCTGCGCTTCTTCGACGAGATCGACGACAACAACGGCGCGCCGACGATCAAGCCCGAAGCGCTCGACAAACGCCTGACCAAGACGGCCGGCGCGATCTGCGACTACCTCAAGACGCCCGACATCCTCGGCGTGGTCGAGGTCGAAAACCTGCGCGTGCTGGGCCTGCTCGCCGAGCGCATCAACGCGAACTGCGCGAGCGCGCCGCAGTACGTGCCCTACCTGTCGCAGGGCAACGACGTCGGCGGCATCAACGTCGGCTTCCTCGTCGCCACGCGCGCGGTGGGCGCCGGTGTGTCGCGCGTCGAGGTGCGCGACGTCGTGCAATTCGGCAAGGACGCGACGCTCGCCAATCCCGACGGCAGCACCAGCCTGCTCAACGACCGCCCGCCGCTGCGGCTGCGCGCCAACGTGCACCACGCCAATGGCGCGGTGTATCCGGTGAGCGTCGTGGTGAACCACCTGCGCTCGCTGGGCGACATCGATTCGGTCGCGCCCGGCAGCAACGGCTGGAGCACCGATGGCGCGCGCGTGCGTGCCAAGCGCGGCGCGCAGGCGGCGTACCTGGCCGGCCTCGTGCAGCAGTGGCAGGCGAACGATCCCGCCGGGAAGATCGTGCTGGTCGGCGACTTCAACGCGTTCGAGTTCAACGACGGCTACGTCGACGTGCTCGGCGTGATCAAGGGCACGCAGGCGCCGGAAGACCAGGTGCTGACCTACGTCGACAGCCCGGTGACGACGCCGCTGATCGACGGCTCGGAACTGATCGCCGATCCCGCGCAGCGCTGGTCGTACGTGTTCGGCGGCAACGCGCAGACGCTCGACCATGCGCTGGTGAACGAGGCGGTCGTGATGGACGCCTCCGCCGTGACCGTGGAACACGCGCGCATCAACGCCGGTTTCGCCGTGACGCACTACGGCGACGCGTCGGTGCCGCTGCGCGTGTCCGACCACGATCCGGTGCGCATCGCGATCCGCGTGCCGCAGTTCCGCAGCGCGGACCTCTCCGTCACCGCATCTGCGACGCCGGCCACGCTGCGCGCCGGCGAAACCGCGACGTGGACCGCCACCGTGCGTAACGCCGGACCGGATGCCGCCGATGCCACGGCCGCCGCCTTCGCGTTCGATGCCAATGTGACGCCGGCAATCGACGTGCCCGCCGGCTGGACCTGCGCCGCGCCCGTGCACGAGGCGACGACGACATCGGTTGCGTGCACGCTCGCGTCGCTGGCATCGCAGCAGGACGCGACGTTCACGCTTCGCACGCCGATGCCGGCATTGTCGAACGGCACCGTCGTGCGCATGGCGGTCGCCGCGCGCTCGCAGACGCGCGATCCTGCCAACGCCGACAACGACACGGTGGCGCAGGTCACGATCGTCACCGCGGCCGACCTGTCCGTGCGGATCGAAGGCGGCGTGCTGCCGGTGCGCCGCGGCGCGATCGCCACGTTCCTCGTGCCGGTACGCAATGCGGGCCCGGACGCCGCGCAGAAGCCCACGCTGACGATCGACGGCAACGTCGCGGCGTCCGCCGCGGCGGTGGCGGCTCCGTCGGGCTGGACCTGCACGCGCGTGGCGACCGCCACGGGCTTCCGCGCGCAGTGCTCGCGCATCGTGGACATGGCGCAGGGCGTGCAGTGGTTCGCCTTCGCGATCGTCGTTCCCGAGCGCCCGCGGGTGGGCACCGAGCTGGAGTTCGCCGCGCGCGTCGCTTCGGACACGCCCGATCCGGATGCGTCCGACAACACGGACACGTTGCGGGTGGCGATCCGCCGCTGAGATCGGCTCCGGCACTGGCGAAAGGGCGCGGCGATCCCGCGCCCTTTCCTTTTGCGCGACACGGCACGAGCCCCGCATTCAGCCGCGCTCCATACCGCCGCGTCCGGCGGCATCTAGCGTCTTTTCCGCAAAGTTGCATGCCGCACCGCGCAACGGGCCTTGACGCGGCCTTGGGTATCATCGCGGCCAACAGCGCGCTGCTCCGGCCCGGTTTTCCGGCTGCCAGCGCGCCTCGGAGCCAGGTCGGACACGCGCCGGCCCAGCCCTCCGAACGGTCCTGCGCCGGCACTGGATCCGGGACGCGGCCGCTTCGGCTCCCTGTCACCCGACACCCAGTCAGGACTCCCGCGATGACGGTCGCCGCGACCTTCGAAATCGAATACCTGCAATACCTCGGCGCGGACGGCAAGCCCGTCGCCGAACTCCCTCCCGCATTCCGCGATCCCAAGGCGCTGCTGCCGCTGTTCAAGCAGATGCTGTACGTGCGCACCTTCGATGCGAAGGCCATCGCGCTGCAGCGCACCGGCAAGCTGGGCACCTACGCCAGCTGCCTGGGCCACGAAGCCACGCACGTGGGCATCGGCGCCTCGATGCAGCCCGACGACGTGTTCGCGCCGAGCTATCGCGAATACGGCGCGCAGTTCATGCGTGGCGTGAAGCCGCGCGAAGTGCTGCTGTACTGGGGCGGCGACGAACGCGGCAACGACTTCTCCGGCCCGAAGCAGGACTACGCCTGGTGCGTGCCGATCTCCACGCAGTGCCTGCACGCCGCCGGCGCCGCGCTGAAGTTCAAGCTGATGAAGCAGAAGCAGCTAGCGGTGGCGTGCTGCGGCGACGGCGGTTCGTCGAAGACCGACTTCTACGCCGCGCTCAATTCCGCCGGCGCGTACCAGCTGCCGCTGATCCTGTGCGTGGTGAACAACGGCTGGGCGATCTCCGTCCCGCGTTCGGCGCAGACCGGCGCGAAAACCCTCGCGCAGAAGGGTCTGGCCGGCGGGCTGCACTGCCTGCAGGTGGATGGCAACGACCTGATCGCCGTGCTCGAAGGCATGCGCCGCGCCAGCGAACGCGCGCGCAGCGGCGAAGGCGGCAGCGTGATCGAGTTCATGACCTATCGCCTGCACGACCACACCACCGCCGACGACGCGCGCCGTTATCGCGACGAGAGCGAAGTGAAGGACGCCTGGACGCGCGAACCGATCGCGCGCCTGCGTGCTTACCTCACCGCGCAGGGCGTGTGGAGCGAGGATGAGGAAAAGGCCTGGGCCGAGGAATGCGGCAAGCAGGTCGACGTCGAGATCAACGCCTACCTCGAAACGCCGGTGCAGCCGGTCGAGGCGATGTTCGATTACCTCTACGCCGATCCGCCGCCGGACCTGCTGGCGCAACGCGCCTTCGCGCTCGCACAGGAGGGCCGCTGATGAACGCGGAAGACAAGAAGAAAATCGAAGCGGCCAAGGCCGCGACCCCGACGGCGATCACGCTGATCGAAGCCATCACGCAGGCGCTCGCCTACGAGATGCGCGTGGACGACAAGGTGCTGGTGCTCGGCGAGGACGTCGGTGTCAACGGCGGCGTGTTCCGCGCCACCGCCGGCCTGCAGCAGCAGTTCGGCCCGGAGCGCGTGCTCGATACGCCGCTGGACGAAACCACCATCGCCGGCCTCACCGTCGGCCTCGCGTCGCAGGGCATGAAGCCAGTGGCCGAGTCGCAGTTCGACGGCTTCGTGTATCCGATGGTCGACCACATCATCTGCCACGCGGCGCGTTTCCGTTACCGCACGCGCGGCCGCCTCACCTGCCCGATGGTGCTGCGCGTGCCGTGGGGCGGCGGCATCCGCGCGCCGGAGCATCACTCCGAAGCGAACGAGGCGATCTTCACCAACGTGCCCGGCCTGCGCGTGGTCATGCCCTCCTCGCCCGCGCGTGCGTACGGCCTGCTGCTCGCCGCGATCCGCGACCCGGATCCGGTGATCTTCATGGAGCCCAAGCGCATCTATCGCCAGTACAAGGAAGTCGTGCCCGACGACGGCGAAGCGCTGCCGCTGGACGTGTGCTACGTGCTGCGCGACGGCACCGACGTGACGCTGGTGACGTGGGGCGCGCAGGTCAAGGAATCGCTGGAAGCGGCGGAGAAGCTCGCCGCCGAAGGCATCAGCGCCGAAGTCATCGACGTCGCCACGCTGCGTCCGCTGGACTTCGACACCATCGCCGAGTCGGTGAGCCGCACCGGCCGCTGCGTGATCGTGCACGAAGCGCCGAAGACGGCCGGTTTCGGCGCGGAAATCGCTGCGCGCCTGGCCGAGGAATCGATGTTCGACCTGCTCGCGCCGGTGGAACGCGTGACCGGCTACGACACGCACATCCCGCTGTTCCGCCTGGAAATGAAGTACCTGCCGAGCGTCGATCGCATCGTCGCCGCGGCCAGGCGCACGCTGGAAGCGAGCTGACTGCATGCGCCACGCACGCGTCGTCGTCTCGCACAACGCACCGGATCGCTCGCCGATCCGGCTCGCGCGTGGCGACGCCGTGCACCTGGGCGAGCGGGATACCGACTGGCCGGAGTTCGTGTGGACCACGATCGCCGATGGCCACGAGGGCTGGGTGCCGGCGAAGCTGTTCGATCGCGAACAGGGGCCGGCCAGCGTGCTCGACGATTACGACACGCGCGAGCTCGACGCGACCGCCGACGAAGTGCTGACGCTGGAGTACGAACTCGCCGGCTGGTGGTGGGCGCGCAACGCGCTCGGCCACCAGGGCTGGATCCCCGCCCGCTCGCTCGAACTGCTCGACGACGACGAGGGCGAGGATGCATGACCGCCGTCGCCGCGTTTTCCGCGTTCCAGCATTGAAGCCCTGACACACCCGGTCCTGCCGCGCGCCGCGCGAGGGCCGACCACCGCACTCCAACGAGACAACGACCGTATGGCCAACACGAAGAAGACCTTCCTGCTCCCCGACCTCGGCGAAGGCTTGCCCGACGCGACGATCGTCGAGTGGTACGTGAAGGAAGGCGACACGATCCGCCTCGACGACAACCTGGTGTCGATGGAAACCGCCAAGGCGGTCGTCGACGTGCCCTCGCCCGTGTCCGGCAAGGTGATCAGGCTCGCCGGCGCCGCGGGCGACGTGATCGTTACCGGCAAGATGCTGGCCGAGTTCGAGATCGATCCGTCGATGCCGCAGCGCGCCGAAGGCCAGGACACCGGCCATCACCACGGCGCCGGCAGCCATGCGCCGGAAGACGGCGACAAGGTGGTCGCATCCGACGAGGGCGGCGTGATCAGCGATGCTGGCGAGGAAGCGCCGAAGAGCCTGCCCCCGACCCGATCGGGGGGCGAGGCCCGCGCGGATTCGGGCACGGTGGTCGGCGCGATGCAGAGCTCCGATGCGGTGCGCAGCGAACAGGCTGTCGCGGTCGGCGGCGTAAAGGCCATGCCGGCGGTACGCGCGATGGCGCGCAAGCTCGGTGTCGACATCGCACGCGTGCGTGCGTCCGGCGCGGACGGCGTGGTGACGATGGACGACGTGAAGCGCGCGGCGGCCGATGGTTCGGCGAAGCCGGGCGCCGCACCGGTCTCGCGTGCGGCCGATCGCGCGCCGGCTCCGGCCCCTGCCGCAGCGCCGGCTCCCGCGCAGCGCAGCACGCTCTCGCAGGCCGGCAAGCCGATGCGCACGCAGCCGCCGGGCGCCTCCGCCAGCGGCCAGCCGGAACAGCTCAAGGGCGTGCGCCGCAACATGGCGCGCGTGATGGCCGACGCACACGCGAAGGTCGTGCCGACGACGCTGTGCGATGACGCCGACCTGCACGCATGGCTCGGCAAGCAGGACATCACCGCGCGACTGGTGCGCGCGATCGTCGCCGCGTGCAAGACCGTGCCGGCGCTCAACGCGTGGTTCGACGGCGAGACGCTGACGCGCACGCTGCACCCGCACGTGGACATCGGCATCGCGGTGGACACCGAGGACGGCCTGTTCGTCCCGGCGCTGCGCAACGCCGACATGCTCGATGGCACCGGCGTGCGCGGCGCGATCCAGCGCCTGCGCGCGCAGGTCGAGGACCGCACGATTCCCGCGACGGAACTGAGCGGTTACACGATCTCGCTGTCGAACTTCGGCATGTTCGCCGGCCGCTACGCGACGCCGGTCGTGGTGCCGCCGTGCGTGGCGATCGTCGGCGCAGGCAAGCTCAGCCACGACGTGGTCGCGGTGATGGGCGGCATCGAAGTGCATCGCCGCATGCCGATCTCGCTGACCTTCGACCACCGCGCCTGCACGGGCGGCGAAGCGGCGCGCTTCCTGAAGGCGCTGCTGGACGACATGGCGCTTCCCCAGTAATCCGCAGCGTTTACGGCCCGGGTCACGCGAAGCCGCACCCGGGATGCACGGCACCGAAACCCCGGGTTCGCTCCGCTTACCCGGGCTACAGGAGCGACATCGACAGCACGTGAAAGCTGCTGACAACAGGTTGTCAGCAGCTGCTGTACAAGCTGGACCCACCGCATTCGAAGGGAGTCCCGCCATGGCCCACCGCAGCCGCCTCGCCGGTTTCATCATCGACTGCAAGACCGACGACCTCGACGCCGCCGCCGATTTCTGGGCGCAGGCGCTGGGCGTCACCATCGCCGACCGCAACGCCGGCGACGATACGGCGCAATACCAGTATTTCGGCGACACGCCGGGCGATCTGTACATCGAAGTGCAGAAGGTCGACCACCCTTCCCGCGTGCACCTGGATATCGAAGCCGACGACATCGACGCGGAGGCCGAGCGCCTGGAAAAACTCGGCGCGAAGAAGGTGGCGTTCGTGAAGCGCTGGTGGGTGATGGAAGCGCCCACCGGGCAGCGCTTCTGCGTGGTGCGGATGAAGGAGCCGGAGAAGCGGTCCAAGCCCAACGAGTGGGCGTGAGTCCACACGGCCGTCATCCTTGCGAAGGCCGGGATCCGGGCGGAGGCGTTACCGAAAGTGCGCCGTCGCTTTCGATCTTGATGGCCTGATCCCGGCTTTCGTCGGGATGACGGCCTCAAGGATGCGACGCTTCGCTCAATCGTGTATCGGCGTATCGTCCACGACCACGCGGTTACGCCCCGTCGCCTTGGCGCGATACAGCGCCTGGTCGGCGCGATCGAACACCTGCTCCGACCAGTCGCGCGTCGGCTCGCCCGCGGCGATGCCCATCGACACCGTCAGCGTGAACGGCAACGGCGCCACCGAAATCCGCTGGCGGATGCGCTCGGCGACCTGCGCGGCCTGCGCGAGGCGCGTGTCCGGCAACAGGATGAGGAATTCCTCGCCGCCATAGCGCACGGCGATGTCGCCGTCGCGGATCGACGCATTCACCGCATCGGCCACCGCACGCAGCGCGCGATCGCCGAGCAGGTGCCCGTAGCGGTCGTTCACATCCTTGAAGTGGTCCACGTCCAGCAGGATCAGCGTGTACGGCGCCTGCTGCAGCAGCCGCATGGCGTCGGCGTTGTCACGCAGCTGCGCGAGCGCGGCGCGATTGAGCAGGCCGGTGAGCGCGTCGTGCGTGGCGCTGTGTTCGAGCAGGTCGTGTCGGCGTTGCAGGTCGGCGCGCGCGTCCTCGAGCCGCTGCGCGAAGGCCTCGCGTTCGCTGAGCAGGCGACGCTGCTCCATCGCGTAACGGCGTAGTTCGAACAGATGCTGCGTCTGCCGCGCGAGCACTTCCAGGCCCTCGCGCTGCGCGTCGGTGAGCGTGCGCGGCTTGTTGTCGAGCACGCACACCACCCCCAGCGGCTGGCCGTCCGGGCTGAGCAGCGGCACGCCCGCGTAGAAACGCAGCGGATCGCCGTCCACGCGCATGCTCGGGCGCGGCAGCTCGGGATGCTGGTGGAGGTCCTCGATCACCAGCGTGCGGCCGGGCTGCTGGATCGCGCGGTCGCAGATCGCCTCGCTGCGGGCGGTCTCGCGCACGTCCAGGCCGATCTGCGCCTTGAACCATTGGCGGTCGTGGTCGATCAGCGAGATCGCCGCGGCCGGCACGTCGCACAGCGTCACCGCGAGGCGGACGATGTCGTCGTACGGCTGCTCGGGCACCGAACCCACGACCGCATACGCGTCCAGCGCGGCCTGGCGGCGCGCTTCGTCGGACGGCGGCGGGGGAAGAGAGCGCAGGGCGGACATGGTCGGCGCCAAAAAAGGTCGCTAAGGCTACTCCCGGCCAGCCTGCCGACCCGTGATGGCGCCCACAACCTGCGCGCCTGCCGAACCGTGTTCAGCCTTCCGTGGGCGCCGGGCGAACCTGAACAGGGCGCGCCGCGGCGTGCTCGCGCGCGAGCCAGACCTCCAGCCCCTGCGCGTTGAGCTCGATGTCGATCGCCAGCAGCGCGCGCACCTCCTCCGGCGTCAACGGAGCGCCGTGCACGCGCGCCCGCTCGATGTAGAGCGCGGCGAGCGCCTCCACCAGCCGCTCGTGGCGATCGGCATGGCCGTGGGCCTGGTGCGCGAGTGCGACCATCGCATCGATCTGCTCGATGAGATCCTGCCCCAGTCTCGCCACGTCGCCGACGCGGCCGTAATGGGTGAGATGCATCGCCGCGGGATCGCGCGCGAGCATGGTGCGGATCGACGCCTTCAGCGGTTCGGGTTCGAACTGCACCGGCGAGCTCGTCGGGATCACGAACGGCTCGCCGTGGGCGTTGTCGAACTCGCGGTACGACAGGCCGAAGGTGTCGCCGGTGAACCAGCTGCGGCTGCGCTCGTCCCACACGCACAGGTGATGCTTCGCGTGCCCCGGCGTGTCGATGCACAGCAGGGGGCGACCGGCCAGCTCGAGCGTCTCGCCGTCGCGCACCTCGCGCACGCGCGCGGCGTCGACCGGCGCGATTTCGCCGTAGCTGCGGGCGATTTCCTCCTCGCCGTAGACGGCGGTCGCGCCGGCCACGAGGCGTTCGGGATCGATCATGTGCGGCGCGCCGCGCGGATGCACCGCCAGCGTCGCGTTGGGCAGCGCGCGCATCAGCGCGCCGGCGCCGCCGGCGTGGTCCAGGTGCACGTGCGTGAGGATCAGCCAGTCGACGTCCTGCGGCTGCAATCCCTGCCACGACAACGCATCGAGCATCGCGGGCACCGAATGCTGCGTGCCGCAATCGACGTACGCGCCGCGACCGTGCTCGACGATGAGGTAGGCGGCATCGAAATTCGGCCGCTGGAATCCAGTGTCGATGGTGACGATGCCGTGCGCGTCGTTCATGCCGTGCGGCTCCCTCGTGGGTCGTCCGCGCAGTCTAGGACGCCGGACGTGATGCGGCGATGCGGCTTTGGTCGGAACGCGCTACCGCACGCTCAATGCGTGCGCAGCAACCAGCGACGCCGCACGAAGAACGCCACCGTCAGCACCGCGAGGAACACGCCGTAGCCCACCGCGGTGGCGAGGATCTGCTGCCACATCTTGCCGTAGACGGGATCGGCGTTGGCGTGCGACCAGTACAGGCTCAGCAGGAACGCCGTGAACGCCAGCAGCAGCGATACGCCATCGAACAGCTTGCGCGATGCGGTGCGCGGCTGGCGCGGGAACATCCAGTAGAGCACGCCGAGAATGGCGAACCACGGCAGGAACAGGATCAGCGCGAGGTTGAGTTCGACGAACGGATTCATGCTTTCTGAGCGCTCCTTTCCCGTTCGGCGTCCACCACCGCGATCAGCGCCTCGCGCACTTCATCGCCGGTGACACCCTCGCCGGGCGACGCGACGCCCGCAAGCGTTTCGAAGCCGGCGGCGCCGGATTTCAGGCTCGAGATCAGCGTGCCCGCGTCGCGCGCGGAATCGAACGCGCCGCTCTGCAGCAGCACGCGATCGCCATCGACGAACTTGAAGTAGAAGCGGCCGTCGGCCTCGCGGTACTGCTTGAACGTCGGCACGGTGGTGCGGGCCACTTTCGCCTTGCCGCCCAGCTGTGCCTGCGACAGGTCGCGCAGGCCGACCGCGGAGCGCAGCGCGTCCAGCGTCGGTCGCGCGTAACGCTCGCGAAGGCGTCGGGCACCATCGCGCAGGATGGCCTCGATGTGCGCGGGCTGTGCGATCAGCGCGTCGTACTTCTCGCGCAGCGGCGAGATCTCGCGATCGATGCGTTCGAAAAGCGCCTGCTTCGCATCGCCCCAGGCGATGCCATCGGCGAAGGCGCGGCGCATCGCCGCGGTTTCCTCGTTCGACGCGAACGCCTGGTACAGCTGGAACACGTTCGAGGTATCGGCGTCCTTGGCCTCGCCCGGCGCGCGCGAATCGGTGACGATCGAGTAGATCAGTTTCTTCAGCGTTTCGCGCGGTGCGAACAGCGGGATGGTGTTGTCGTAGCTCTTGCTCATCTTGCGGCCGTCAAGGCCGGGCAGCGTCGCGACGTTCTCGTCGATCACCGCCTCGGGCATCGCGAAGTGCTCGCCGTAGAGATGGTTGAAGCGCTGGCCGAAATCGCGCGCCATTTCGATGTGCTGGATCTGGTCGCGACCGACCGGTACCTGGTTGGCGTTGAACAGCAGGATGTCGGCGGCCATCAGCACCGGGTACATGAAAAGCCCCGCGCTTACGCCGGCGTCGTCGTCCTCGCCGGCCTCGCGGTTCTTGTCCACCGCGGCCTTGTACGCATGCGCGCGGTTGAGCAGACCCTTGCCGGCAACGCAGGTCAGGAACCACGTCAGCTCCTGCACCTCGGGCACGTCGCTCTGGCGGTAGAACCACACCTTGTCCGGTTCCAGCCCGCAGGCGAGCCACGTCGCGGCGATCTCCAGTGTCGAGCGCTGCACGCGCGCCGGATCCTGCACCTTGATCAGCGCGTGGTAGTCGGCGAGGAAGTAGAAGCTCTCCACGTTGGGCGTGCGGCTTGCGGCGACCGCCGGGCGGATCGCGCCGACGTAGTTGCCCAGATGCGGGGTACCCGAGGTGGTGATGCCGGTAAGGACGCGCGTGGGGCTCATGGAACGCTGACTGCGGTAAACGGCTCCACAGTGTACCCGCCGCGCGGGATGCGCCGGGGACGCTGGCCCACAGCCGGATCGGCAAGCCCGCGGCGTCCAGTGCTCCGCGGGCGGCGGGCCACGGGCGGCAGGCAATGAAAAAGGCGGCCCGCTTGCGCGTCCGCCTGCATTCGAACCTCACGAACCCGGCCGGCGACCGGTTGCGCGCGCCGGTGGCGAGGGTTCGCCCTGGCCGGCGCGCGCGCCGCATTCAACGCATCAGTTCAGCGACTTCTCGAAGTCGCGGACTTCCTGCTGGGCACGATCGCGTTCCCAGCCATAACGCTCCTGCAGCTTGCCGGCGAGGTATTCGGCATTGCCTTCGGCGACATCGAAGTCGTCATCGGTCAGATCGCCCCAACGTGCCTGGGCCTTGCCCTTCAGCTGGGTCCACTTGCCGGCGATGATGTCTTTATTCATCCGTTGCATTCCTCTTGTCGTGGGATGCGGCCCGTGTGTGTACCGCGGGGACAGCATCGCAGCGAGCTCATTAGAGGAAGGTCGCGATGGTGTTAGAGGCGGTTTGATGTCGGTGAATGCATGCAAACCGGGCATCCGTGCGGCGCGCGGAACCCCTGAAAAACAAGGGGCCGGATCGCTCCGGCCCCTCGTCCATCCATCACCCTTTCCACGCCCACATCATCAGCACTTGCCGTCCTTGCAGTCCTGCGCCGTGTCTTCGACCTTCTCGCCGGCGCCCTGGATGTCCTTGCCCGCGCCAGCCATCGTGTTGCACGCGCTGAGGAAGCTCATGGAGAACAACGCCAGCAGCAGCAGAGCCATCGAACGCTTCATCGAAAGTCTCCTCGACTCGTCAGGCACGCGACGGCGTGCGGTGATTGCATCTGACGCGCGCCGCCGTGAAAGGCAGGTGGATGCGCGATGCCTGCATTCAGCGCTGGGCAAGACTGCGGAACCACAAAAGAAAAGGCCGGGCAAGCCCGGCCTCTTCATGCGTTGGTGCGATACGCAGCGATTACTTCGCTGCGTCCTCGACCTTCTCGCCCGCCTTCTGCACGTCCTTGCCGGCGCCGGCAACGGTGTTGCACGCGCTCAGCGTGCCAACGGAGAACAGGGCGAGCAGCAACAGGGCCATCAGACGCTTCATGGGTTCACCTCGATTCGTGGGACTGCTTGGTCACGCTTGCAGCGTGCGCGTGCATTCGACGCGAGGAGGCGTGAAAACCGGGTGGATGCCGCGCAATCGGCGGTTAGGGGCCGTTCGAAAAGCAAAGGCCGGCGGGTGCCGGCCTTTTACAACGCTCGCGATGTCGCGCCCGCTTGGGCCGACGGTCGTGCCCGATTACTGGCTCGCCTTCTGGTCGATCTTCTGGCCTAGCTTTTCCACGTCCTTGCCCAGGCCTTCCATGGTGTTGCAGCCATTGAGCAGGACGAGCGACAGGACGACGAGCAGCAGCGTGGCGATGGAACGCTTCATGGTCTCTCCCCGAAAGACGTGATCGGATGGGCCGGAAGGATCGCACGGCCGCGTGGACGCCGCACCTGCCGACGCGGGCAAACGGGTCGGCCGAGCGGATCCGGTTCAGTCGCGCATCAGCGTGGACTTGCCGAACAGGCTTTCCACCAGGTCCACCGCCAGGCGCGCGGTGCGGTTGCGCTTGTCGATGATCGGGTTGAGTTCGACGATGTCCAGCGACGCCATGCGCCCGGTGTCGGCGATCATCTCCATCACCAGCTGCGCCTCGCGATAGTTCGGGCCGCCCGGCACCGTGGTGCCCACGCCCGGCGCGATGCTCGGATCGAGGAAATCCACGTCGAAACTGACGTGCAGATGCGTGTCCTCGTCCACGCCTTCCAGCGCTTCCTCCATCACGCGCTTCATGCCGATCTCGTCGATGTAGCGCATGTCGTACACGTCCAGGCCGTACTCCTGCACGAGGCGCTTCTCGCCTTCGTCGACGGAACGGATGCCGATCTGGCGGATTTCGTCCGGACGCATCGCCGGCGCATCGCCGCCCAGGTGCGTCAGCGCTTCAGGCCCCAGGCCGCACAGGCACGCGACCGGCATGCCGTGCACGTTGCCCGACGGCGTGACCTGGTGCGTGTTGAAGTCGGCATGCGCATCCAGCCAGAGCACGCGCAGCTGCTTGCCGTTCTTGCGGCAATGGCGGGCGACGGCGGTGATCGAACCCAAACCCAGGCAGTGGTCGCCGCCGAGCAGGATCGGCATCCGGCCTTCGTCGAGCTCCGCGCCGACGGCGTCCATCACGGCGCGATTCCACGCGACGACTTCGGCCAGGTGGCGATAGCCCTCGACGGGCTTCTGCCAGGGATTGCGCGGACCGTCGAGATTGCCCCGATCGATCACGTCCACGCCGCGCCGGGTGAGCGCTTCGCCGAGCCCGGCGATGCGCAGCGCTTCCGGCCCCATGCGCGCCCCGCGATGCCCGGCACCGACGTCCGTGGGTGCGCCGATCAACGAAACGGGGGGATAGGTGCGACTCATCGAACGGCGTCCTCCTCTGGTGCCGGCAGTCAGAATCGAACTGACGACCTACCGCTTACAAGGCGGTTGCTCTACCAACTGAGCTATGCCGGCGAAGAGGGGCATTCTAGCCTGCGCGGCGACGCAGGTTCATGTCGCCGCGTCAGCGCATGCGCGCGCAGTCGAGTTCGCGGGCCGGCATCTGCACCGCGGCCTCGGCGCGAACGGGGTCAAATTCCGGCCGCGCGACGAGGTCGAGCCACACGCTGGTGCGTGCATCGCCAAGCGGTTCGGCGCGCGCCGGGAAACCGGCGGCGACCAGGCTTTCGGCACGACGGCGCGCGCCGTCCTCGTTGCGATAGCGGCCGAGCGCGATCGAATTGGCCTCGGCGCCCTGGCGCACGATGAAGTAGTCGTTGAAACCCGCGGCGGCGATGCGCTGCGCGGTGGCGGCGGCGTCCTCGGCCGATGCCGCAGGTGGCAGGAACACGCGCCAGCCACGCGCATTGCCACCGGTGCGCTGCTCGCGGGGAACGACGCGGGTCGCCACCGCCAGCAGCACGTCGCGCGCATTCGACGCCGCGGCGCTGTCGGCGAACGGGCCGACGCTGTAGCAGCGCCCCGGCGCCGGAACGCTCGCAGGCGTCGCGCCGTTGGCGGGCGTGGCGCTCGTCGTCGCCACCGTCGGCGCAGCGGCCGGCGTTGCGGGCGACGGCGCGGGCGGCGATGGCTTGGCGATCGCGAGCGAAGGCGCGGATTTCGTCTCGCTCACCAGTTGCAGCCGCGCGACGCCGGCAGGCGGCACGAAGTCCGGCGCGGTCGCCGGCGGAGCGCGCAGCGTCCACCAGGCGGCCACACCGAGATTGAGCACCAGCAGCAGGACGACCAGGGCGCGAGCGAGCATGGGGCGATTCTAAGCGGCGGTTTCGACGCAGGCCCAGCGGGCCAGGCCTTCGAGCACCAGCGTTGCGACCTCGGTCGCGTTGCGCAGGTGGCACGACAGGGCGTCCGATCCCCCGCCGTGCAGCAGGACCGCGGGCGTTTCGCCCAGGCGCGCGGTCGCCGTCGCGAGGCTGTGTTCGATCAGCGCGACGCCGGCGCCTTCGCACCCGGACGCCAGCGCGTCCTCGGTGTCGCGCGCGAAGTCCTCGTACGCGCCGCCGATTTCGGGCAACTGGGGCGCGCGCGCATGCAGCGCTTCGCGCATGAGCGTCGGCGACGGCGCGATGCGGCCGCCGAGGTGCTGGCCGTCGGCGTCGATGAGGTCGATCGTCAGCGCGGTCCCCACCCCGCACACCAGCGCCGGCCCGCGAACGCGGAAACGGGCGCCCAGCAGCGCGAGGAAGCGGTCCACGCCCAGCTTGCGCGGATCGGCGTACGCGATGCGCACTTCATCGAAACGCGACTGCGTGCGCGCGATGGAAATGCGCCCGCAGCGTGCGGCCAGCGCATCGAGGACGGCTACGCGCAGGGTCGGTTGCGCGACGCTGGCCAGATAGGCGACGTCGATGCGCGCCGGGAGATGCTGTGCCATCGCCGCGGCGACGTCCTCTTCGCGATGCGGCAACGCGATCGCTTCGCCGATGCGTCCGTCGGGCAGCAGCGGCGCGCATTTCAGGCGCGTATTGCCCAGGTCGAACAGCCACGCGCTCATGCCGATGCCCCGCTTCGCACGCTCACCTCGCCGGAATGGAAACTGCGTTCCTCGCCGTCGTCGAGCCGCGCACGCAACGCGCCGTCATCGGCGAGGCCGAGCGCGACGCCACGCAGTTCGCCCGTGGCGGTGTGCAGCGTGACCGGTCGTCCGGCCAGCGCATCGAGCGCGGCATAGCGCGCGCGGAAGGGCGCGAGACCGTCCGCGTCGAATTCGTCCAGCGCCGGCAGCAACGCCGCCAGGACGGCCGCAGCGATGCGATTGCGATCGACCGGCGCCTGCGACAGCCCGCCCAAGTCGCACCACGGCTGGTCGATGCCCGACGCGATCGCCGCCGGCATGCGCACGTTGATGCCCATGCCGATCACGGCGCGCACCGGCCCGGCATGTTCCCCGCCGCCTTCGACGAGGATGCCGCCCAGCTTGCGCAGCGCGCCATCCGCCGCCGGGACGACGAGGTCGTTCGGCCATTTGAGCCGCACGTCGAATCCGGTGCCGCACAGGGCCTCTGCCGCGGCGATGCCGGCGATGAGGCTGAGTCCGCCCAGTCGCGCGAGGCCGCCGCCGAACTGGCGCGAGATCGACAGGTACAGGTGCGCGGCCAGCGGCGACGCCCATTGCCTGCCGCGCCGGCCGCGTCCGCCGGTCTGTCGCTCGGCCAGCAGCACCTCGGCACCGCGTGCGGGCGCCGGGCGACGGAGCAGCTCGGTGTTGGTGGAATCGATCGACCAGACGGTGTCGAGCGAGCCCAGCGACTCCCGGCATGCCGGCGGCAACGCCGCGCGGATCGCCTCGGCGTCCAGCAGGTCCATCGGGGCTGCCAGGGCATAGCCGCGCCCCGCCCGCGCCTCGATCGGGACGCCGGCTTCGCGCAGCGCCTCGATGCGCTTCCAGACGGCAGCGCGCGTCTGGCCGCCCTCGCGGGCCAGCGCATCGCCGGAGACGGGGCCGGCGATCAGCCGCTGGAGCAGTTCGCGTTCGTCCATCAGCGGGGGCGCAGCGGGCGCGGCCCGGCGTCCACGTGGCGGACGAGACGGACACAAGGGAAATGGACGGGCTTCATGGGCGGGAATTATGCGGGAGCCCGTCCAAGCCGACGAACGGCGGACGGGGGCCGCTGGGCCGGGCCGAATGCCGCTTCCGGGACACCGCGAGGGGGATTTCGGCGGGACGATGGCCGGGCGCGCCGAAGCGTTGCAACGCTTTGCTCCGCGGGCGCATCGATAGGAGATGATGGCGTCGCGAGGCGTTGTCCGGACCGGCGACGCTGCCGGCCCGCCGGTGGCACCGCCTGAACATGGAGAGTTGTTGCAATGCGCCATCCGACCGCCCGGCCGACGCTCTTTTTTCGCGGTATAGTCCAGCATTACCCGGGGTCTGCCCCGGGTCCGTCCGAGGATTCCGCCATGCTCCGGATCTGCCTGTGCCTGCTGATCGTGGTCGCCAGCTCGACCGTGGCTGCGCGCGAGATCAAGCTCAGCTCCGCCAACAGCGGCAGCTGCCCGGAAGCGTCCTCGATCGCACGCGAGAACGTGCGTGCGACCCCGCGCGCGACGGCACCTGTCCGCGACGTCAAACCCGCACGTCCCAGCGTCCACAGCGATGCCGGCGGTGGAAGCCGCATGCAGTCGCCGCGCTGGCACAGTTTCCTGCCGGGCATGTTCCGCTGATTCCTGCGCGGGCGTCGTGATTTGCTGAGTTTCTTCCGGCGCCTGCGGCTCTCGCCCACGCCTGTTCCCGATGACCTGTGGCACGCGGCGCAAGCGCGCGTGCCCTGGTTGCGCGCGCTCGATACGCAACGCGATGCGCGACTTCGCGAGCTCGCCGCGCGCTTCCTGCACGAAAAAGCCATCACGCCGATCGGCGAGCTCACGCTAGACGACGAACAGCGCGTCAGCCTCGCCGCACTGTGCTGCCTGCCGCTGCTGGAGTTCGGTGCCGAAGGGTTGCGCGGCTGGTCGCAGCTGATCGTCTATCCCGATGCGTTCCGCGTGAATCGCACCCACGTCGACGCCGCCGGCGTGCTGCACGAATGGGAAGACGAACTGATCGGCGAAGCGTGGGAAACCGGGCCGATGATCCTCTCGTGGGCCGACATCGTCGCCGACTGCGAGGATCCCGAAGCGGGCTTCTGCGTGGCCGCGCACGAGATGGCGCACAAGATCGACGCGCTCGACGGCGCGCTCGATGGAACCCCACCGCTGCCGCGTGCGTGGCAGAAGGAGTGGGCGCGCGATTTCCAGGTCGCGTACGACAGGCTCGCCAAACAGGTGGACCGTGGCCGCGACACCGCGATCGACGGTTACGCCGCCGAAGCGCCGGAGGAGTTCTTCGCGGTCGTCACCGAATACCACTTCAGCGATCCGCGCACGTTGCGGGCGGAAATGCCGCAGGTGGCGGCGCATCTGGAGCGGTTCTACGGGCCTTCGCCGTTCGCCTAGACGCCGTCATTCCCGCGCGTACGGGAATCCATCTCTCCCATTCGATTCCGGCCTTCGTGAGCGCTGATGCACGCAAGCATCGAGCCCCGCCTGCGCGGGGATGACGACAGGGACGGTGTGGCCGCTCCTGCTAGCGGCACTTACAGCCCCGGCGGCAACACGACTTCGAAATGCGCGCCGCCCAGTTCGGTCGAACGGCTGACATCCAGGGTGCCGCGATAGCTGCGCACCACGTCCTGCACCGTCGCCAGGCCGATGCCGTGGCCCTGCACGCGTTCGTCGCCGCGCACGCCGCGCTGTAGCACCAGGTCGATCTTGTCGTCCGGCACGCCCGGGCCGTCGTCGTCGACCGCGAGCAGCAGCCCCGGGCGACGGTTCGGCGCGATCTCGCCTTCCTTCACCGTCAGCAGTACGCGCGAACGCGCCCACTTGAAGGCGTTCTCGATCAGATTGCCGAGCACTTCCTGCAGGTCGCCCGGCTCGCCGTAGAAGCGCGCGTTCGCGTCGATGTCGAACTCGCAGATGACGCCCTTGGCGGCGTAGATCTTTTCGAGGCTGCGCACGATCTGGTCGGCGTAGGGCTCGATTTCCAGCGGCGCCGCGAACAGCACGTGGCCCGATCGCGCCGCGCGGGCAAGCTGGTACGACACCAGGTCGCTCATGCGGCGCACCTGCAGGTCGATCTCCTCGCGCAGTTCCTGCACGGGCACGTCTTCGCCGCTGCGCGCACGCAACACGGCGAGCGGCGTCTTGAGGCTGTGCGCGAGATCGGCCAGCGTGTTGCGCTGACGCTCGAGGTTCTCGCGCTCGCTTTCGATGAAGGCGTTGATGCTTTCGGTGAGCGGCTCCAGTTCGCGTGGATGCCGGCCGCTCATGCGCGACGCGAGACCGCGCTGCACGCGTTTGAGCTCATCCACCACGCGCTTGAGCGGGCGCAGGCTCCAGCGCAGGATCACCGCCTGCAACAACAGCAGGATCAGGCCCGCGCCGCCGAGGTAACGCCACAGCGCCTGTCGGAACACGCTGACCTGCCGGCTCAGCGCGGTCGTGTCTTCCAGCACGTAGATCGTGTACGGGAACTCCGAGCGCGCGTCGTCGCTGCCGGCGCTCCAGATCAGGCCGCGACCATAGCGGTAGGCCTCGCCGGCTTCGCCGCTGATCTCGGTGATCGGCAGCGCCCGCTCGAAGCTTTCCTCGTTGGGCTCCAGCATCTTCCCGGCGGGCAGGATCGGCCCCTGCGCCGAGGTCGAATCCCAATGCCCGTTCGGCAGCACGACTTCGGCGTACAGGCCGCTGCCGGGGCGTTCCAGGCGTGGGTCGACGGTTTCGTAGGGCGGGATGAACTCGCCGTTGCGCGCGAACTCGCCGCCGGCGACATACGCCAGTGCGAGGCTGCGTAGGCGCTGACGCATGTTGCTTTCGGCCGTTTCAAGGAATGCGCGGTCGAGCGCATAGCCGGCCAACGCCAGGAACGCCACCAGGCCCAGGCTTGCCGCCAGCAACTGGCGCGCCTGGAGCGAGCGTGGCTGGCCCCAGCTTACCTGTGGCGGTCGGCGCGGCATGGGGAGAAGTCGGAAGGAACGGGCGACGGCATCGTCGCCAAGGGTAACGAGCGCGCCGTGCGTTGACGATGACTCGCCGACGCCCGGCGCTGCTGGCTCATCGAATCCGTGCGCTGGTGCTCACCAGCCCGATCAGTCTCCGCTGCGCGCGATGGCGAAGCGGTAACCGCGACCGCGCACGGTCTCGATCGGCTTGAGCGAACCGTCCGGATCGAGCTTCTTGCGCAGGCGGCCGATGAAGACTTCCAGCACGTTGGAGTCGCGGTCGAAATCCTGCTGGTAGATGTGCTCGGTGAGGTCGGCCTTCGAGACCAGTTCGCCGGCATGCATCATCAGGTATTCGAGCACCTTGTACTCATAGCTGGTCAGGTCGACGTTGCTGCCGTTGACGCTCACCGTCTGCGCGGCAAGGTCGAGCACCACCGGACCGCATTCCAGCGTCGGCTTGCTCCAGCCGGCGGCGCGGCGAACCAGTGCGTTGAGGCGGGCCAGCAGTTCCTCGATGTGGAACGGCTTGACCAGGTAGTCGTCGGCGCCCTGCTTCAGGCCCTCGACCTTGTCCTGCCAGCTGGAGCGGGCGGTGAGGATCAGCACGGGGAATTTCTTGCCTTCGTCGCGCAGGGCCTTGATCAGCTCCATGCCCGACATTTTCGGCAGGCCCAGGTCGATGATGCCCAGGTCGAACGGGACTTCACGGCCCATGTAGAGGCCTTCTTCGCCGTCCTGGGCGGCATCCACGGCGAACCCTTCCCGCTTCAGGCGGGCAGCGAGGGTTTCGCGCAGCGGAGCTTCGTCTTCGACCAGCAGAATTCGCATGTGGACTCCAATGTCTGTCGTTCTGTCTAGGCCACTAACGAAGGGCCCCCGAGAGCGTGGCGGGTCAGTCGTCGTCGCGGCGTGTACGGTTTTCCTGCTGCTGGCGCTCTCGCACCTGCGGGTCGTCCATGTAGATGCGCACCCGGCCGCTGGAGTCGACCACCTTGACGCGGTTGACGTCGCGGCCGTCGTAGGGAACCCGCTCGGCGCTCAGGACCTGCCCGCCGGTACGGCGTTCGACCCGGCGCACCGAATCGGACAACGCCTGGCGGTCGTTGCCTCGGCCATGCCCGCGGTCGCTACGATCCCCGCCGTCCCCACGGTCCGGCGGACCACCGCGCCCCTGCGCCGACACGGCTCCGGCCGACGCGCACAGCGCAGCGGCGAGCAGGACGAGCGACAGGGAGCGGGAAGACGGCATCTTCATCGAGGCTGGGCAGGCGAACAGGGCAATATCGCACGACCGTGCGACAGTGTGCATTCTCGAAACGAAGCGGTGAATCCGGTCTGAACTTTTCCGCTTGCAAACGGCGGCCATTCAGACCTTGGCAGCAGGTTTGCCCGCGGCGGCGCGGCTAGAAGATCTCGGCAACGCAGCACCGCAGCGATCCGCCGCCGGCTTCGATGGCACCCAGCTCGACGTCGCGCACCTGGAACCCCGCCGCGGCCAGCAGCTGTCGGTTGCGCGGGTCGAGCGCGGCGGCCGCGCGGGCGCTCATCCAGACGGTGTCGCTGGACAGCGCGAGGGCGTTGCCGGCGAAAGCGGCGTGCTCGGCCTCGGACAGCACGATGGCGTTGGGTGCGTAGAAGTCGGCGATGGCCTGCGCCACGGCGGCGTCGGCGAATCCGCGCGGGCTCACGATCGCCGCCCGGCCCGCGAGCACGGCGAGCACGACGTTGGCGTGGTATTCGCCGGGGGCGAGATCGAACATCAGCGTCGCCCGAAGCGCGAGCGCGTCGTGCATGAGGCGGGCGCCCTCCTCGTCGCAGCGCTCCGACAGGCCGCACAGCCCGAGGCCTCGCGCGCGATCGATGACCATCGAGCCGGTCAGTTCGCACGGGTGTGCCTGCGTGGACAGGTCGATTTCCGCGTAGTCCAGCACGCCGCCGAGGAAGTCGCGGATGTCGGCGCGTTCGGCTTCGCGCTGGCGCACGGGATGGCGCATGCGGCCGACCACGTAGCGCCCCGCCGCCGTCGCGAACACGTTGTTCGGGAAGACCGCATCGGGTGTCTGCGCATCGCCCGCGAAGCACACCGTCGGCAACACTTGCGACATCGCGCGTTGCAGCGCGCGATGCTGCGTGAGCGCGCATTCGGCGTCGAAGCGCGAGGCCTGCGCCATGTAGCGGTTGTCCTGCGCGGACTGCTCGGCACGGCAGAAACCTTCCGGCGCGACGAGGAACGCCGCCTGCGGCGTCGCCGGGCCGAAATCGGGCGCCAGCGTGCGTGCCTGCGCGAAGAACGCGGTGGTGTCGCGCGTGATCATGCCGCGTCCACGCGCTCGCCGGCGAAGGATTCGGTGATCGCGATCGCCTGCTCGATCAGCGACCAGTCCGCGCCCGGCTTGTGCGCGCCTTCGCTGAGCACCTGGCGGAACGCACGCCCTCCGCGTTCGCCGGCGAACAGGCCGAGCAGGTGTCGCGTGATGTGCTTGAGGTACACGCCGCGCGCAAGCTGGTCCTCGATGTACGGTCGAAGCGCGCGCAACAGTTCGCCGCGCGTGCGCAGTTCACCACCGAACCAGGCGACGTCGAGTCGATGCAGCAGGTACGGATCGTGGTAGGCAGCCCGGCCGAGCATCGCGCCGTCGGTGTGCGCCAGATGCGCTGTCGCTTCGTCCTGCGTCGCGATGCCGCCATTGACGACGATCTGCAGGTGCGGGCGCTCCTGCTTCAGGCGATACGCCCAGTCGTAACGCAGTGGCGGAACCTCGCGATTTTCCTTCGGCGAAAGTCCCTGCAGCCACGCGTTGCGCGCATGGATCACGAACATGCCGCACCCGGCGTTCGCGACCGTGTCGATGAAGGCGAGGAAGCGATCCCAGTCGTGGTCGTCGTCGACGCCCAGGCGGCATTTCACCGTGACCGGCACGTCGCAGCTTTCGACCATCGCCGCGACGCTATCGGCGACGAGTTGCGGCTCGCGCATCAGGCACGCGCCGAAACGCCCCGCCTGCACGCGGTCGGACGGGCAGCCGCAGTTGAGGTTGACCTCGTCGAACCCGTACTCCGCGCCGATCTTCGCCGCGGCGCCGAGCAGCTCCGGCTCGCTGCCGCCAAGCTGCAACGCCACCGGATGCTCCACCGGATCCATCGCTAGCAACCGCGCGCGATCGCCATGGATCACCGCGTTCGCATGCACCATCTCGGTGTACAGCCGCGCATGCGGCGCCAGCAGGCGGTGGAAGACACGGCAGTGCGTGTCGGTCCAGTCCATCATGGGCGCAACCGACAATCGGACACCCTGCGGATTCAACGATTTCTGTTTATCTACAGCCACTTATGCATCTCTATGGATCCCGCGGGTTCCCGAAATTTCCCGCCATTTCCTGGTCTCGGTGTACCATTTGTGTACCATCTCAATCTGGTACAACGATGGCGACCTTTCAGCAGCGCGGTGATCGGTGGAGGGCTATTGTCCGCCGAAAAGGCTTCGCGCCCAAATCGCGGACCTTTCCGACGAAGAGTGCTGCCCGCACCTGGGCGGATCGAATCGAGCGCGAACTAGCGGACCAGGAGGCTCGAGGTGTCGCTGAGCATGACGGAGCCACTGTCGCGGACCTCGTGGATTGGTACAGCACCTACGTCGGCCAACTGAAACGAATCAGCCTCACTCAACGCGGGAATTTGTCGAGGGTCAAGGAGGGACTCGGGGACAAAGTCGCCAGCAAGCTCACAGCCGCAGACGTCATCGAACACACGCGGAAGAGGCGCCAGGGCGAGCACATCAACAAGGACGGGCACCGCGTACCAGCCTGCAGTGGCGCCACCATGAATGTCGAACTGGGCTACCTGTCGGAAATGCTCAAGGTGTCCAAGTCGATGGGCAAGCTCACCTTGCTTCACGACCCGGTGGCCGAGGCACGTCCTTCGCTGCGCCTAGTCAGATTGGTTGCCAAGTCGGTCAAGCGCAATCGACGCCCAACCCCCGAAGAGCTCTCGAGATTGAAGGCGCATTTCCATACCAATGCTTGGCGAATGAAGCTGCCGATGGCAGACATAGTCGATTTCGCCATCGGGACCGCCAAGCGCGAGGGCGAAATCACAAGACTTCTTTGGGAAGATCTAGACGCGCCCACCAGGACGGCCTTACTCAGAGATGCAAAGCATCCACGGGCAAAGGAAGGCAATCACAAGCGCTTCCCACTGCTTGGCGACATGTGGCCCCTGGTCGATCGCCAGCCTACGAAAGAGCGGCAGAGAATCTTCCCCTTCAAGCCAGATTCGATCGGAACTGCGTTCCGGCGCGCATGCGTCGCCCTTGGAATAGAAGATCTTCATTTCCACGACCTTCGCCACGAGGCGACGTCCCGCCTGTTCGAACAGGGTTACAGCATCGAACAGGTTGCAACCGTCACGCTCCACGAAAGTTGGCAAGAGTTGAAGCGCTATACACAGCTCCGTCCTGAAAGTTTGCATCGGGACTGAACACGCACATCACGGGCCAGATACGGACAAGCAACCTGCAGCTGCATGCTGGCAACTATCCGCTTCGGCGCGAAAGGCGACGTTAGCATCGCTCGTCGGCCAGGAGCGGGCGTGGACCCACGGGGCGGCAACTGGCGGATGGAAGTGTGCGCCTGATTCAGCACGGGCCGCGTTCGGCCTGTGCAAGCACGGCGCAGAGGTGCCGCGCACGTGGCGTCCTGCGGCAGGCTCCTTTCCCTGCGTCAGTCCGGTGCACCTTTCGACGGACGCTGCACATTCGGGAGCGCAACGACAATGCCCGTTCCACCAAAAGATGGACCGAAGGTTATGGTTGTTGCTACCTGCCGCCGCCCGCAGCCTCGCAAGGTTCCGCGCTCTTCGATCACACGCTCCGCGCCCGTGCCCTCGTTGCTACTAACGGCAGGTCGTTCCGGTGTCGAAATGCTCAGCGCCCACTGTGAAAGCGACAACTTCGAGCCAGCGATCCTTGCCATCGGCGGTTGCGTGATAAGAGCCGCATAACGTTGCCATGAGTGGCTTCTTCTTATCGAGACCGGCTTGCATCGTCTTTGAGTAAAGCCAGGAACGATGCGCCGAATCCATGCTATTGGCAAATAGCACCGGAATGCCCGTGTCTCCTGGTGGGCAGGTATAGAGGGTCAGGCCGTGCATGCTCGGTTGTAGGCAGCCGGCGAGCGACACGTCCGTTGCGTTGAACTCCGCGCCCTTGGCAAGCAGCGTATCCACGGTTACGTGCGGTGGGTCTTTCGCAACCCCGTTGCAGGAAGCTGCGCAGAACGCAATCGTCAATACGATCAAAGCTGACGTACTCAGTTTGAACATGGCAAACCCGTCCTCGCCAGAGCAGCACAATAGATTGCGACGGACTCCGCCGCTTGCTTGTTTATCGGCTTCATGTCGAAGCCATTCTTCTTGGTCCAGAATCCCTGCGGGTGGTCAAACTGGATCGCCTGGGCCACGATGCCTTCCGTGATGCTGGCGCGCCGCTCATTGTCCATTGCAAACGATCGGCTCCACGGATCATTCACTCCTGCGGCGTAGGTCAACTTGTCCCATGAACCGTGCCACCCTTCGTGCGCGATTACCGACGCGACCATGAAGTCTTGAACACCCTTCCCGCGACTAGCTGAAGAAGCGTTTACGCTTGCGAAATTCACGGAAAGCACCCCTCCCTTCTGCAGATTCATCCACCCACCCCCAATGGCATCGGAGGTATCCCTGATCACCACGCCGTTCCCATCCCCTTCCGTCCCCAGCAACCTGACGACGTTGTTAAGCACGATTCGCGCATTACCGGTAGAACTTAGCCGTGCGCGACGAAGGATGCTCATCGCACGCCGTGTTTGGGCGCATTGATCATCCTGTGCCTGGCAGTCGTAGCGACCGTCCGGGTCGGTGTAAGAGAAGGGATTGTTGCTCGCGTACTTGTAGCGGTTGAAGTTGCCCCCCATCCTCGTTTCGGCCGAAACGGGGTCGACCGAAAGGAATCGTCCGATATCGGGGTCGTAGTAGCGCTGCTGCATGTAGCTCAACCCGGTCGCCGCGTCCTCTACATGGCCGGTGTAGCCTGGGCCGTCGCGTAACGGCCTGTTGAGCACCTTGCCGAACGGTTCGTACTCACTGCGCTCGACGACATTTCGATTGGCATCGGTCATCACCACGGGCGTGCCAAGCGCATCGGTGTGGATGTAAACCACGGTTTGTGCGGCAGCAGCGTTCGCGCTCAATGCCAGAGCACATGACAGCACTGCGAGGATGAGCTTCCTGTTCGTCGCCATAGCATTCCCCATTACACGCTCTACGCCACATTGCCGGCATCGACGATTTCTTTGCCGACTCCTACAGTCACATTCCGCTGGCACTACAAGGTCGGTCCGGCCTTCCAGTCCGAGCACCCTGCCGAATTGCAGGCTCGCACCGAGAACGTCTTGGTTCCGACTCCGGTGAAGTCGAAATAGGTGTTGGGCCCGGAGTAGTGCGTCGTGGTGCTCCTCAGTTCGTAGTACGTAGCGCCCGCCGAATCGGCCCACCAGAGGCTGTATTCCTTCATTCGCGAATCTATGAACTCAGCGTATCCGCTCACGCTCGCGGGCATTGGCGGAGGCACGATGACGCTGACGGTAGCCACACCACTCCACGGTCCGCAGCCGGACGGATTGCAGCCTCGCGCGTGGTAGCCAAAATTCGCGGTTCCCTTGCCGCTGAAGGCGCGGCTGGTGTTTGCATCGTTTTGGACCAGAGTCCAGCCACCACCGTTGACCTGCTCTTCCAGCTGGTAAACGCTCGCCGAAGCAACGCTCGTCCAGCTCACGGCGTAACTGCCGGTCGTGCTGCTGGCCGGCACACTGAGAGAAGGCGTCGCGCTCGGCGGCAGCAGCACCGTCGTGATCGCCGTGCCCGAGTACGCCCCACAGCCTGCGCCGTTGCATGCACGAACACGATAAGCGTAGCTGCCGTTAACCTTCCCTGTTGGCGCGGTGCTGGTCGCAGCGGTGTTCTGGATCTGGTTCCACGTCCCTCCGTTGGCGCTTTCGTCCAGCTGATAGCTGGTCGAACCATCCACCGACGTCCAGCTCACCGTGAAGGTGCCAGTAGCGCTGCTGCCTGGTGCCGACAACGACGGGGCGGCGGCGGGCGGGTAGATCACCTGCACCGTACCCGTCGCGGAGTAGCCGCTGCAGCCGGCCGGATTGCATGCCTTGATGCGATACCCGTAGCTGCCCACGGCTCTGCCGCTGAACGCGGTGCTCTGCGCGCCCCCGTTGTACGCCGCGGTCCATCCACCACCATTGAAGCTTTCTTCCAGGGCGTAGCTCGTGGCCCCTGCCACAGTGCCCCAACTCACGGCATATGCGCCATTGATGCCCGTAGCCGGGACGGTGAGGCTGGGCGGCCCGGCGGGCGGGAGCTGAACGCTCACAGTCGACGCGGCGCTCCATGCACTGCAGCCCGTGGCATTGCATGCACGCGCCTGGTATCCGTAACTGCCCGTCGCCCGTCCAGCCACCGCCTGGCTGAGGCCTGCTCCGACGTAGAGGGTCTGCCAGGCACCGCCACTCGCAGCTTCCTGGACTTCATACGAGGTCGTGCCCGGGACTACACTCCACTGCACCGTATAGCTGCCGCTGGTGCTGTAGCTCGGCGCAGTAATCACTGGCACGCTCGGCGAGACCCCATTGCTGACCCTCGCCACCAAGCTGCCGTTGAGCGTAATGAAGTCGTACGACTTGGCTTCGCGTTGATTCTGCTGATGGCGCAGCACGCCGCCCTGATCGTAGACCGACATGATGTCGCCCGTGGTCGGTTGTCGCGCCAGGACGCGTCGTCCGTAGCCGTCGTAGCGGTATGTCTCGCGACCGACCACTTCACGCAGGCGATTGTCATAGTCGAATTTGTGGACCAGACCATTCTTGTTGCCGAGGTTGCCCTGGTCGTCGTAACCGAGTCCGACCACGGTGCTGCCACTGCAGTTGGTGGTCTTGACGTTGGTCAGCTGCCAACGGGTGGTGTCGTAGCAATAGAAGTGATCACGTCCTGGCGCCACGACGTGCGTCAGGTTGTCGAGCACGTCGTAGTTGTACGAAGCGATGCCGAACATGGGCGACACGCTCGATGTCAGTCGATCCAGACCGTCGTACGTCATGTCGCGATTGCCGCGGTTGGTCGGCAACGCGTCGCTGATCGCCGCCACGTTGCCATTGGCGTCGTAGTCGTAGCCGTCATCCAGCACTACGGTGCTTCCGTAACTGTCGATGCTGCGATCGGGCAACCCGCGAACATTCTGCGTCAGGCTGTGTACAAGGCCGTTGCCGTAGGTGAACTGCGCCATTGCGCCATTTGGGTAGTAGCTCGCGCTGGTAGCGTAGCTCCCTGCCTGGGTCGGCTGACCTAATGCATTCGGCGCGTAACTGACCGTAGGACCATTCTGGTACACATGCGTACTCAGATCGCCATTGGCGTTGTAGCCGTAGCCCAGGCTCCACGGCTGCCACCCTGACTGGCTGCTGCTTTCGCTTGTCAGCAAGCGCCGGTGGTTGTAGCTATAGGTATTCACCACTGATGTGGCGCCACCTTCATTCAACGTGGTCGTCTGCGATAGCAGTCCGTCCGGCGTGTAGGTTCTGGACTGATTGCCGTTCAAGTCGGGAAATGACAGACTGGTGACTCGGCGGCGCGCATCGAAGGCGCGCTGCACCCGGCGACCGGAGTTCTGAGCCTCCAGCCGGTTGCAGTCGGTAAGACTGGGCAAGGCCAAGCCAGTCGCCGACCAGATCGGGTTGCCCACTCCGTCGTAGTCCACGACAGTCGCGCCCGCTTCCGGCTCGATCGTCTTGCACAACTGCTGGTACGCGTCGTAGATGTAGTAGCGAGTCAGCGCCACCATCCCCGCTGCATCGCGGCGGGTGATGGATAGCGGCTTGCCGAACACGTCGCGAGAGACGTCGGTGAAAGCGCCCTCCGGAAGCGTGATCGAAAGCGGCCAATCCGCCGTGGGCTGGTCATACGCCAAGTAAGCCACGGTCGTCGCTTTGAGGCGGGGGTTCGTGACACGCGTCTGTAGCCCCGGCAGATATTCGGTTGTGGTGACCAGAGGACCGAGTTCCGAGGCCTGGTCCATTCGCGTCACGCGGCTCAAAGCGTCGTATTGGGTGGTGGCTCCCGACAGCGTGTCGCCGTACGTTCCAATGCTTGCCAGGGGGGAGGACTCGAAGACCTGACGTCCCAGGGTGTCGTAGCGCCTAACCGTGATGCTACGCGTCGCCGATGGGTTGGCTGCGTCATAGCGCTCTTGGACCAGCGGCCGCCGCAGTGCATCGAAGTACGCTACTTCGCGAGCGTTGCCGACGCTGATCGTTCGCTTCCAGTGTCCCGCCGCGATGCCGTATTCGCTGCTGCCGATCGCTCCGAGCGCGAATGTGGTACTTGCCCACGTCGAAGTATCGCAGACATCCTGCTGCGCCTCGGACGGATAAGTGATGCTCGCCAGGCGCCCCATAGCGTCGTAGCCATAGCAGGTCTTGTAGTGGTTCTCGTCGGTAACCGAAGCGATGGTGCCATCATCGTTCACCACCGCCGATTTGACCGCACCGCTGGGCGATTCGGGAGTTGGCGGAAACTGGATCGTCTGGGGGATGCCACGCTTCCAAGCCGACAGTGTGATTAAGTTGTTGTTGCCATCAGTGACAGTGGCGAGCGTGCCGTCGGCGTTGTGCGCGAAGGTGTGCTGCAACTTGCCGAAGGCGTAACCACGCAGCGGAAGGGCCGTGGTCGGATCGTAGTCCGTCTGCGAAACCACGATGCCATTGGGAAATGCTGTCGGCTTGCATGCTGTCGGCTCGACGCAGGTGACCGACCTGACCTGACCGATGACCCACTTAGTGAGGTCATCGTAGTAGGACATATCCTCGGTCAAGCTCGCACCCGTCGAGTTCGACCGGGTCACCCGCAGTGGCCTGGCAAAGCTGTCGTAACTCAATGCCTGCCAGGAGAATGCAGTGCCGTCTACCGTCGTGACCCGCGACCTGAGCGCGCTGCGCTCCAACCCGCTGCGATCTCCTGCCATGGGAGGCGGGTAGCCAATGTCGAAATTCGCGAACTGTGCGTACTCGTAGCTGTACGCCGTGCTGCTCACCAATGCGCCCGACGCCGCGTACACCTCTTCGCTCAACAGGTCGCCTTCCGTCGATCCCTGTCTGTTGCTGAAAGTACTTCTGACGTAAGAGCCGTCAGGATTCGTGATCTGCGTTGTGCGGGTGCTGACACAACCGGCCGAACAGTGCACAGCGAAGCTGTCGTTTGCGGGCCCTGGGGTGTAGGTCCAGCTGGCCTGCGTCAGGCCTGGGCCCGTAATGGTCTTGGTGGTCAGCGCGATGTCATCGACAACCTTGACGACCCCCTGTCCGGGCTGGGACCCGAATCCACATTGGCTAGCCACGTACGATATGCCTCGGCGATTGGGCGCAAATGCGAATGCGCCCCTTGCACCGCTTGGCAAATCAATCGTGATGGTCGCTTGACCGGTCACCGTAGCCGATGGCGCCGTAGCGCATGTGTACAGATTGAATGCGCTCGGCACCTTTCCGAACCCACCGGAGATGCTCATGTTCCAGATGGAACCATCAGGATAGATGACGCGCCGGAGCTCGTCGGAGTACTGCCAAGTCCGTGTACCGTCGCTGATCGTCGCGAGGCTGCCATCGGTGAGGTAGCCGAAGGTGACACGCCGACCATCGTTCGAGGTGATCTCCGAGATCCGATTTTCAGCGGTGTACGTGTAGTTGAGGGCGTTGCCGAACCTGTCCTCTGCCTTGGACGGATAGATGTACCACTCGGCACGATCAATTTCGGTGGTCGATGTTCCGAACGTATCCGGCTTATCTACATCGGTGACGTTCTGATGTTTGATCACCCGATCGAAGTAGTACTTGACCCCGTCCGGCGAGAACGCGAGGAAACCTTCGCCAGGAACCCCATTGCTGGTCTGCGGAAGACAACTGAACACCCAGTTCTGGTTCGTGGACCACTCATAGCTGGCTGGAATCAAAGGGCCTGCTTCCAGCATGAGCTGCTTGGTCTTGCCGGGAATCACCAGATGATTGCCGTGCCAGTACTCGTTCGATTCGAATGAGGTGTTGGTGCGCGATCCGTCCACCTCGGGCGGAGCCTTCGAAAGTGCGGAGCAGCGATTAACGTTCGGTTTGGTGTAATCGGTGTCGGATTGCGCGACCCAGCCGGTTGATCCGGATTCGTTAGCGAACACGCCTTCGAGTCTTGGAATGCTAAGCGTTACCGCGCCGAAAACCGCGTAACCGGGTCGAAAGCCAGTGTCGTAGGCTTCGATGGATCGCCCGATCGAGATATCCAGCCCGTTGTTGCCGCGAATTGAGAGGTCTTCGACATAGAACTCGACTCGCCCGCTGTACGGGTCGATCGTTTCTCCGAAGGCATCGACCCCAAGGCTCTGCACTTCCTGAGATCTACTAATCCCAGCCGAGTAGTCCTCATAGAGTGTGTCGGCGCTGGCGGATGTCGCCGCGACAGCCATGATCGCCAAAGCTAGCGTCCTGCTAATCCCCATTTTTGCCCCCTGTCACGTCCCGGTGAGACTTGCGCCCAAGCGTCTCGTCATGCGGAATCCGAGTCTCTACCAGGTTTCTGGCGAAAACTCGGCAAAGGCGCGCCTTGGCCAATCTGGTCAAGCATCACTACCGAACAGCCGTCCAAACAACGTGCAAACGCCCTGCGGACCCTACTGCCTGGTTTCCTTTCAGCCCATTGCAGGCTGAACTCCCACACCCTGCGGCATCCGCCGCGACCTTGGGCGCCTTTATACGCGCAATCCCGCGGAAAATGTCAACCCCCCCGTTTTTCCCGCCGCCTCTTTGGCTAGACCCACCTTCGCGAATTTTTCAGAACTCGACTGACGATCAGTCAATCGACCTCAAGGCTCGCCTTATTTCGGCCCACAAGCGGCGATTACATCGGGCTTCGACCCTCCATCACAAGACCCGAAAAACTCGATGTCCTGTGCGTGTACTACAGTGACGTGACGCCCCGCGACCAACGCGCACCACTCCCCTGAGCACCCCAGCGCGAGTCCGCCGACCGCCGTTGTGCTTCCCCGCAGGTGAGCGACGACGAGACTCGCATCGCCGGAGGTGCGCGCATCGAGAATGGCCGACAGGTCGATCTGCGCCTGTCTCTCGCCAGATTTCGCTGCGAAGACGATTGCGCCGGAGATCAGAAGCACAACGAGCAAGAACCCAAGAAAGGCGCTGTTGAGCCACTGGATAAACCACATCAAGGATTGGGCAAGCTTGACGTTCCAGCCCAACTGCCTCGATCGCAGCTTCCGTACTTGAGACGCGACCTTCTCAGCCAACCAGTACAGCCATGCACGAATCGCCTTCTGGGCCAACGCCAGCGCAGCCGCAACGAGAATCAGGCCGGCAACGACAATCAACCAGCTTCCTAGCGGCCCGAAGGGCAACCAAGCTACTAGCCGAATCAAGCCGAGGGCGAGCGCCACAAACCCCGCGTAAACGTAATCTTCAAATGACGCCCCCATGACACCAGCAGGAACACGCATCGCATGCCAGTACGCTTCCTGATGCACACGCCCCACAAAGTACAACGCGGGTACGAGAGCTGCCGTCAAAGGCAACACCTGCGTGATCATGAGCCACAGCCATTTGCGCCCCCTCTCCGCCAAAAGATCCCAGTCGCCTACCCGATTAGGCTCGCGCTCAAGATTCATCGTCATCCCGCTGGCTCCCCTTCGCCTTCTTCAGCTTCACCTCGAGCGGGGAAAGTTTCGCAGCGTCTACGGCGAAACCGCTCCTCATCACGTGGTGAACCGCCGCCCTGAAGTTAGAAAGGAACTCATTAACAGCTTCAGGATTGCCTTCTATCCAATGAGCCCACGGGTTGTAAGGCTTCGCGCCGGCCCCTACGAGTCTCGCGATCTCAGGGCTCTTGTAGAACCGCTTGAAGACCTCGCGCGGCTTCTCAGCCCCGGTGTAGGCGTCAAGCTGCACTCGCACATCGCCATGACTCCCATCCATAGCAAACTCCCGAATCACTTCCGCAGCAGCATTAGTGAAGACATCGCGAGTGAAATGGAGTTCGTTCTGCCAAAATTTATCGCCGGCAGGAAGATTCCAAAGATGCTGAAAGATCAACTGGTCGGGCGGCAGGGCCCCGGGCAAGATGACCACCGTCTTCAATCCCTTCCCCGCAACCTTCGCAACTTGGTCCGCGTCCAAGCAAATAACGCTTTTCTCGGCGAACTCGGGGACACGCTTCTGAATCAGATGCATGTAGTTTGAGCTACCGAGGGCCACCTCAGCCATTGGCTTGATGAACCTCTTTATAGGCTGCCTCCTGAGTAGCGCAGCAAAGAAGTCCGCAGCCTCTTGATCTTCGAAATAGACGTTGGGTGTTGGCAGCGTTACGCCCGACGGGGCGGTGACTGTCCTCGTGTTGATATCAGCGCTGATTCGCGCCCACGACCAGTCCTGCATCACCTGGACATCGCCAAAAGTGTTGCTCAGATAAATTGTCTTGTAGTTCTTCTTGAACTTCTGGCTTTGCTCGAACGCATGTTCGATCAACACTGGAGAATGCGAAGTCATTACGACTTGCAGATTGAGGTTTCGACACTCTCTGTCGAGAATTTTCAGAAGATTTACTTGCGCGGTTGGGAAAAGCCCAGCGTCCGCTTCGTCAATCAGCAGCAGACCGCCCTTGTAGTTTTCATACTCGGCCTTCAGCTTCCTGAAGGACATCAGGGCAAGGATAATCTGGCCCGCGTTATCCTCCCCGGCCGAGACGGACTCTTGATCGTAGTTTTCGCCGTGCGCGACAGCGGAGCTAATGGTCCCCCCCGTTCCTGTCGCCAGCGACGAGCTGCGGTTGAGGAGTTCGTTCGTGAGGCCAATGAATGCCTGCTTGTGGGCCTCCAAATACTCGAAATCGATGACCTTGTAGTCGCGATCTGCGATCGGAAAAAGGCGTCTCAAACTGAGATGGATGACCGGGTGAGTGAAATTCCTGCTTGTATTGCTGTTACCGCCTGCGGTGCTGTTGTTTCGAACTACCGGCCTGGGCGATCCGCCGCGACGCATCAGTTCAAGCTTGGCAGTTGCAGGCTTTTCTGTGTAACCATCAACCAGGTCAATGCTGACCAGCATTGACCCAGGAACATCGAACTTGTCGGAAATTCTGAAATGCTCGCTGTACTTGGACTTGAATAGTCCGCCCGCTACCTGACGGTAGGAAAGCGAACTTCCGTCAACATAGTCCTTCTCGAAGCTGAAGATCTGTGCTGCGATGCCAAGGATCGAAGACTTCGAGGTTCCGTTCTTCCCGCAAACTACCGTGATGTGCTCGCCGAACTCGACCTCAACGTCGTTCAGCGCACGGAATTTTTCGATCACCAGTTTCTTCAGTTGCGTCTTCGGCATGGTATCCCTCCCCTAGGGCAGCTCTCCGCCTTACACCGGCGCGGGCGCCGGCGGGCCGAAAGGCTGCCGCCTCGCTAAGGATTCTAGGATAGCTGGGGTGATTCCCAAACTATGGATACTTCTCGCGAATAGCGCACAGCCCAATGCAGCAGCGTTGATCGGTCCTACGGTGGCCGGGTCATGCCAGTGCTTGCTAGGCGACGGTCGACACCCGCTAGTCCGCGTGCGGATTCAAATGACGCGCGGAGCGAGCCTCATCGAGGACTTCCTGCATCGCCTCGGCGGCTGTGAGTTCGCCCGCGACAACGCGTCGTAGCAACTGCTTATCCGCCGAAGTTACCTTGAAGCCTTCCATCTCAACCGAAGCGATTGCCATGTCCATAGCAGTGGCAGCGGATATCTGGCTCATCGTGCACCGTCTGGGGAGGCTGTGTCGATACATTATATAATGTCACGTCTACATATAATGTCACGTCTACGCAGTCGCGGCGCGATCCTCGTCATTGCCCTATTCGGATCGGCTTGGCTTCCCACCCCTTCCGCGGGTCGCGGTACTTGGTCGCTTCGCGCACGGATGCCGCCTTTGACGCCTCCATCTGCTGTTGGGCGGCCATGTAGGTGCCGCTGGCCTGCATCTGCGCCACCATCAGTTCGCGGAGCTGCTGAAGCTGGGTGATCTGAGCCAAGGCGATCTGGTTACCGGCGTCCACAGCGGCTTTCTGACCGTCGGCCGATGTAACTGCGGCACGCAGCGACTCCAAGGCTTCTTCCTCGCTCATTGCCGCGCGCACTTGCAGGTTGGCCACGCGCAGCGCTCCCAACACGGAATCGCGAGACGTATCGCTCCACTCGCGATAGTTCTCGCTGTAGTTCGTCGTCGTCTGGTAGCCAGGGAACCGTGCTTTGAAGGCCTCGTCGTAGTTGCTCGCGGTCACTGCAAGCGACTTGCCTTCGCCAATAACGCGATCAAGTCGGCTAAGTGCTTCGATGGCCGTGCCCAGGTCGCGCACGTCGAGGCTTTTAGTGTTGCGCAGCATGTTGTCGTACTGCTGCAGCTGCGCTTGGATCTGACGGACCTCGTTGACGTTGCTCTGCACAGCCCGAAGCTGCGTCAGATAGTTCTGCACGTAGTTGGTCGGGTCGAACACGGCCCACTGCGCCGCTGCCGACGGCGTGTAGGTGATGCCGGTGCCCGTAGTAGCAACCGCGAGGGCTAAAGCAATGCTCTTATGAATCTTCATGGTGATGGACCTGTTTTAGTCGTCGATGTCGAGGCGGATGGAGACGGCACTAGCCGGCGGCGGGTCGGGCGGAAGCTGAGGCGGCGCGATTCTGCTGCCCCAATTCGGGTTGCTGGTATCGGGCTGACGGAATTCCGGGCCACCGTCGTCGTTCGGTGTGGCCGATCGCTGCCCCTTCAGCCGCCTCACGCCGTCATCGGGCCCGCTGCCGGGGTCGCTCGCATTGGCGGAAACCGACGTGTCTGCCTTCGTCTCGCGTACCTGTTGAGCTTGTCCTTGCAGGTTGTTCGCAGCACGGGTACCTATGTTCTCGACATTACGGCCCCGGCTGTCAGTCGCATTGACCGATGGCGGCGCTAGGCCAAGCCGTGCCTTCGCTGCCTGCCCGGCTTCCAATGCGGTTGCGCCAACGGCGTGGCCCAATCCCTTGACCGCAGCACCAATGCCGGACGCTCCGCTTTCCTTTGCAAGCGAAACGCCGCTCGTCGCCGCCTGCATCGCGCCCTGCGTAGCCGCAGCAATAGTCGATCCACCGCCGGCTGCCACAGCTGCGCCCATTGCCGCCGCGCCACCTGCCGTGACCGCCGGCGCGAGCGCATCGTTCGCCCCCAGCGATACCGCACCATTGACCAGACTGCCAGCCACTTTCGGAATCGACCACGCCAGCGCGGCGAAAACCGCAGAGCCGACGAACAGCTGCAACACCTGACGCAGTACGGCATCCGGGGTGGTGCCCAGCGTGAGCGAGGCTGGCCAGCTGGTAACGAGCTGCATGCCAAATCCGATTACGACGTTGAGCATGAACAACTGCGTGCCCGCACCGATCATGTAGCTGAGGTAATTCTTGGGAATGTCCCGAGTAAAGGAGATGCCGCCAAAGCCCAGCAGCAGCACTCCGCCGTACATCACCATGTAAAGCTCGATCACTCGGACCAGATACAGAATTCCCACGACTGCGAAGCACGCCAGGATGCCCATGCCGGCGAGAGCGAGCGGTAAGCCGAAAGCGGCTGTGTCGCCCCACCCCATTGCGCCTATCGCATCAAAGGTTCGGAAGCACGCATCGAACCCGAGCACGACAATGCCGGAAGCCGACAGTTCACCTAGCCCGGTGACAGCCGCGCCGCCCTGGATGAAGTAGCCGATAAACTGCAGAAGCAGCTGCGGGCCATGAGTGACTACCATCATGAAGAATCCGAGCTTAAGGATCTCCATCGCAAAGCGCGTTACCAGCGTGGTGAGATTGCCCTCGCCGTTCATCAACTGCTTGACGAAGAACATGGCGATGCTGATGAACGCCAACAGGCCAAAGAGCCGGTACGCGAACGGCTCTAGTACCGCCTGCGTCGCCTTTGCCTGCTGCATATAGAACGCGGCAATGTCGTCGAACATGCCCATGCTCGGCGCGATCTGTTGCGCAGCTGCCGCCGCCGAGAAGAACAGGACAACTACAGCCAAACCGCCTGCAAGCATCGACATGCGGGCACGACCTTGCGCCGCCCGTACCGGGGGCATGTGCTTAACGGGCTTCATGGGTCGTGTCCTTCTCGTCGTTGGCCTTCACTTCACCGCTGAGAATGTCGATTCCCATAGGCGTCACTCCTTTGCGCGGATCGCGGTATTTCGTCGCCCGGCGAATGCTTGCCCGCACTTCCTCCGGCAACTTGGCCTGCCGGTCGCTGGCCAGCGTGGCGCGCTGTGGTTCGGGCGTCGCTTCCTGGCTGCAGCCGCTCGTAGCCAGCAGCGAGGCCACCACAAGGCCCAGCACTCCGTAGCGTTGCCATTCGGTGCTGACCAAGCACCCAACGGTGACAATCAGGACAGCAGCGAGGAACGCGAAGTGGAAGAAGCCCAGCAGCACGCCGCCCAGCACCGCCAGTGGCGCGATGACGCTGCAGACGAAAGCGAAGCGATCACGCTTGCTGGGGAATTGGGCCATCCAGCCCGCCCAGCGCGAGCGGCCGATGACGCGGAACTCCGCGTCGATAATGTCGATCTGGTGAGATGAAATACGGCGCATAGCCATAGCTCCTGAACAGGAAGGGTCTTGGGAAAGCCATCGAAGGCCGGAACGGCGGCGATGGTGTCTCGATGGAACCTCATATGGCGGCCCATCCCTTGGGTAGCCGTATGGAAGGCTCGGCCTCTAGGCCGGCGGCGGAGCATCGCGGCTGACCATTGCCTGCGATCTTCAGCTTGGATCTGAGTGCGGTGCCGCTAGGAGCACTCCTTGCAACCATGCAGCGTGAAATTTGCCTCTCAGGCAGCTTGCACCTCGGCGGGGTTTTGCCGCCGCCATTGCCGGAAGCGGTTATGTTCATCGAGCGAGGCTATTACCAAGCCTTCGGCTAGTTCGCTGGTTGACCCACATGCCAGGTCAACGTCGCCGACATACTGCCTATAGAGCTCAAGCAGGGCGATCGTGGATGCATTCGTGAGGGTAATGGTGACTGCCATGCTTCTCCTTGCCATATCTGAAAGCTCCGATGGTTCTCCACGAAGACCCTCTCGCTTGTCGCCTCCATTTGCGGCAGCCGCAAAGGTCGACGTCGGCGTGAGTGGTTCGCAGGCTTTAGTGCTCCTCAAGGAGCACGGCTAAGGCACGCACCATTTGCGGCTGCCGCAAAGGTCGGCGGCCCGCTTCGTCACCGCCGCAAAGGTCGACGTCCCCAATTCTTGGCTGAATCATTTGCGGCAGCCGCAAATGGCTGCTGGCGTGCCTCGGTTCGATCTGCCTCCGATGACTTGCGGCAGCCGCAAAGGTCCGACTCATTCATCCGTAGCCTCGTCTTGGTCATGTCCTTCAAAGACCGCAGCTAGCCGCTCGATGAGACCAGTGTCACCCTGCAAGGTGGCGATGAAGTTGCGCACGTACTTCTCGTGCCGCTCGTCAGCCGCGGCGGCGGACGCCCTGACGGCTTCACGCGGTATGGGAGGCGTATGCAGAAGGAAGAGCCGGACAAAGGTGTCGAGCATGGCGATGACCATCTGAGTGTCATTCCGTGCCAAACGCGTGTCGCGTCCGACGCGATTAAGTGTGGCCACTAAGCGCGCTTCAAGGCGATCCATCTGCTCTCCTCGAGCTTCGTCATCCAAGTAGGCGCGGAAGGCATCACGCTGCCACGCAGCAAGGGTGATGCCGCGTCGTTTGGCTGCCTCGGTCATTCTGGCCACGAGGTGGTCTGGGACACGGACGGGCGGAATTGACGGCACGGAACGCTCCGATGTGCGCGATGCGTTTGCGATGCGCTGTGTGGCGCTGCGCGATGCATGCAAAAGCCATTGATAGCAAGCGATGACGAGCGATGAATGATCGCGACGCATCGCACCTTTTATGTTCCACTAAGCTGGAACAGGCCCGGCGACCTTTGCGGCTGCCGCAAGTCCGGCCCCCACTCTGAGACCTTTGTGGCTGCCGCAAGTCCGGCCCCCACTCTGTGACCTTTGTGGCTGCCGCAAGTCCCGTCCCGACTCTGAGACCTTTGCGGCTGCCGCAAGTCCCGTCCCGACTCTGAGGCCTCTGCGGCCGCCACAAGTCCCGGCTGCCGCAAATCCCGGTTCGGCGCTGCGACCTTTGCGGCTGCCGCAAGCGCTGGTTCCGAAGCAGCGACCTTTGCGGCTGCCGCAAGTCCTTTTCGAGACCACCTATCTTTGCGACTGCCGCAAATCCGTTCCCAGGCCGCGGCCTTTGCGGCTGCCGCAAGCTCTCTTGGGCCGCCCCTTGTGGCCGTCGTACGTTCGAGCGGTGACGCTCCTCTGAGCAGACCGCTAACGTGACACCGGCACATGCGGCTCCCTCACAACATCACGGACTGCTTTCTGCATGGCCCTAATTCGCTGCTGCGTAGCGGGATCTGCCATCTGCGCTGCAACTTTGGCGCGAAGCGCAAGCTCCTCAGCACGTCGCTGCTCTCGCACGCGCTCTTCGGTCAGCCTCTTCTTCCGTCGTTCCATCACAGCAATACCGGCCTTCGGCGTGAACCCGCCGCCCCTAGCGTTCTTCGCAATGCCCTTCCCATACTTGATGGGGCATTCCTTGACCTGCCCAAGCTCAATGCACCCGGCCAGTTCGTCAGCAACCTGTTGCGCAAGGTCAAGGGAGAGGTCGCGAAAGTTGATCTCCAAGGCGTGCTTCTGAAGTTCTGTCACGCAAGGCTCCCACTCAATCAAGGACGAACGTTGTTGTTCTTTAGATTGAACTACTTGCTGTAATCGCTCCGGGACTTCCTCACTCCGGGTTTCCCGGATTGAGGCTTGTGTCGTTCCCGCCAGAGTCTGGAAACACGGATTCTGGACACGTGGAACGTAGCTCGCGCGGCTCTCTTGCGCCGATGGTGGCGGGACATTCCAGTTGATGGTCCATACAACCTCAGTGAAGCGACCGTCCCCACCCCTTCGTCTGCGGATTGCCACATAGCCCAGGCGCTTTGCCTCGCGCAGAGCTGCATACGTCGCATCTTTCCCATCGAGCGACTGATTGATCAGTGCCTTCATGTTCAATCTGTAGCTACTGTGGTGCGACATGAGGATGGCAACGAAGCACTTCGCGCGCATAGACATGTCGGGGCGGCGCAAGAGCGTCAGGCAGACCGTCGCCGTTCGAGGAGCTCCAGATTGCTCGACGGTGAAGACTGAGTCGCTCACCTCTGACCGCCCCCATCGGTCGCCATGCCCACTACCGAGCTTGCCTCAGCGATTGCGAGCAACTTCGCGAGGCTGGCACGCTTGAAGTACGCGCGACGGCCGACAGTTACGCGAGCCTCACGTAGCAGAAGGTCCATAGGCGTCTTTGGCTTAGATACGGCGATCCTTATGGCTCCGCTCGATCGACCGAAGATCGAACTGAGGTGATCGTAAGTTAGTAGGACCGGAAGCCCTTCGAGTTGCTTAACCCACTCACGCTCTAGCCGAGGGTCGACAGTAATTTCTATTGCGATTCGTTCCATCACTGTTTACCGTCGTGTTCCTAAGGAGCACTAACCGTAAACGGTGATGTTTGATGCTAATGGCTCAGGATGGGACAAGTTCGACTCGAACCATCAAGGTAATGGACGCACTCGATGAGCTTCGCACCGAGCTCTCTGCCGCTCGGAATCTACCGACAGAAATTCTGGCTGCGGCGTTCACCCTCACCGACTGGATAGCCGGCCACCCCAATGGCATCCGACGAAGATCTATCTCCGCGTTGTCGCGCGACCTGCTTTCTGAGCCGCTATCTACTGCGCTTCTTGGTTATGCAGACCGAGACCTAGTCGAGCGCGCTTCGACTCTTAACGCCAGGGCGATCGCTGATGTGCGCGCGCAGATCAGCGACGCGCGGCAGTTCCTGCCCGACCTGCCGTTCGCGGCATCTCACCTCGACGGAATATGCGACGCATTGGTGTCGTTATCACGTTTCTTTGGGCAGGTCGTGCAAGTCAGACGAGCTGGCGGCGGACTCGTAAACGAGCGTCAGGGCGGTGCCGAGGTGGCGAGAACCCGCACGCTCCTATGTGGCAGCGAGTATTGCGATTACTGCCATCGCCCGTCTCAGCTTTATGCGTACGTGCATACGAAAGTCCTCAACGCCGGCTTAACTTGCGTCTCGGGTCCATGTTTCACAAGCGCGGCCAGTGAGGTGCGGGAGCTACCCTTACACCTCAGTCGCAGATTCTGCGATGCCCACGCGGGTGGTAGCACGAATCGCTGGTCGAAGGCGTGCTCCCGCAATCGGGTGGACGCAAGAAGCGCACTCTTGTCGTACAGAAGCACCTTGAAGCGCGAGGGGTTGTTCCGACCCCACTCTGAACGAATTCAACGTTACGTCGCAGAAATGCTGGCGTCACGGAGGCTCACTGAGATCGAGATCCCTAGGCTGCGAGCCGGCTACCGACACACAGCCCCTATTACGCAACGGCTGATCAATGATGTGTTCGCGCCCTTGGGCCTTCCTCAGGATTGGCTAGCTGTTAGCGAGGACCTATGCGAGATCTCGGCATCACCTGACGGCCTTTTCTCCCGCACATCTGTGGATGGCGGAGCGTTCTTTGAAGTTTCCCCTGATGAGCTGCAGCGTCGAGGCTGGAGAATGGCGTTTGAGCGATGCCTATCGACACTCAAGTCGTACATTCATTCGCGGTCCGCTGAGGCTTGGCTCACGGCCCCCGACCCACATCCCGATCCCGAGTCGCCGTTTCGGGAGCTGCCAGTTGCTGATCTTTCGATTGTTCGTACTCGAACGAGCCACTCTGCCAGAGACATTGCGCTAGCGGGCACCGGGCCCAGAAACCCGTCAGATCCTTTGCTGCGGATCAGCTTCGTTTCCCCAGTATGGCTGTCCCGAGTGAGCCTGCTTGGGCCCGAACTGTCCCGCGGCGGGCCATACCTGTCATGTGGATCGCCATAGCCTAGCGGCAACTACTCGGAGCTAGGCAGTGATGGGCTCAGCAGACTTTTCGACCTTCTGGATTCTGTTCGGGCAGCATGGGCCGACTATGACGCTCGACCAGCTTCGGGCCGAGTTCTTCCCAAGCACGACCCTCAAAACCATGCGTAACAAACTCGCTGCTCGCCAATTGCCGACGCGCACCGGCGAAGTGTTCGACACCCGGGACGTAGCCGACTGGTGGGATGGACAGCGAAAGAGAGTCGGCTGACCATGGCCTCCCGGTCGACCATTCCGTACACTGATCAAGATTCGACGAGGACCGCGCGCGACCAATGGCTTTTGCGACTCCATTGAGGTATCCGGGGGGGAAGGGCCGTCTCGGGCCCTGGCTTGCCGAATTGATGAGAGCCAATGGCATCAGTGGTGGCACTTACGTCGAGCCATACGCTGGCGGGGCCGGTGCTGCAATCTACCTTCTCACGCAAGGATTCGTGGACCGCATCGTCATAAATGATGCAGACCCCGCGATTCATGCGTTTTGGTGGGCCGTCCTCAATGACACTGATCGCTTCCTAAAGAAGCTCGATCGATGCAGTGTCACGTTGGCGGCACGTGAGCGCCACAAGAGCATCATTGCTGCTCCGAAGCAACATGAAAAGCTCGACGTTGGCTTTGCCGCGTTCTTCCTGAACCGCACGAATCGCTCCGGGATCCTGCAGGGCGGCGTCATTGGCGGCAAGGAACAAGCTGGCACCTATAAGATCGATGCGCGATTTAATCGCGAGGACATGGCGGATCGCATCAGCAAGATCGGCAAGCTCCGAGACCATATCGAACTTCATGGGCTTGATGCGATGAAGCTTCTGTCGAAGATTCAGAAAACACTTCCGAAGAAGAGCTTGATCTACTTCGATCCGCCCTACTACATCAAGGGCTCGCAGCTGTACCGGAACTTCTACACGCCTGGCGATCACAAGGAAATCGCAGAGAACGTCACCTCACTGCGCACGCCATGGTTGGTGACGTATGACAACTGCGATGAAATTCGGACCCTGTACCAAGGCACCCCCACACTTACGTTTTCGCTGTACTACAGCACTCACCTTTCTCGAGACACTGCGACTGAGGTGATGTTCTACGACAATCTCGACATGAAGATTGCCCCGTACCTGCGACGTTAAGCGCTCCAACACGCCGCCAGATAGGGCTCGATTTCATCCCAAAGTGTGTTGAGTGAGCGGAACTCAGGGTGAGCGTTCACGTCATGCATGTAGTTGTTGAGCGTGTTGTACTGCAGCATCCCCTGAGCCTCTGTCGTTCGCTGCAGCACTTGGTCTCGCAAGCCCTCAGAGATCTTCCCGGCGCTGTGAAGGTGGCGAGCAACGGCCGCAATCTTCTTATGGGTGCCGTCGCGAGCGGGCACGTCGGGATGACGCCGGTAGTACTCCGCTGTACTCAACTCCACCAGCATTCGGAAAAGTGCAGCAACGGCCAGCGGCGTATCTTTCGGGCTCAGCTTCCCGAGCTCGACAACGATGTTGTACGCCTTGACGTTCGAACTTGGGATTGAGAAGCCCAGTGAGCGACCACGGAACAATTTGCTCCGATCCCATGTCGGTTTGCGCGGCGTCCCCGGCCTTGGACTTGGCTTCGGATCTCCCGGTGGGCCACCGGGCGACGTCGATGGCGTGTCGCCCGTTCCGCCAGCTTTTGGCGCACTGCCAGAGGCAGTCCGGTTCCCACGACTGGGTGACGGCATAGCACTGCCGCTAGACGACGAATACGGGGCCCCCGCTCGCGGCGGCGGGGGCATGCCGACCACAGCCCGCACCTCTGAAATGTAGTCAGCCTGCAACTTCTCGTTGAAGACCCTGTCGACACTATAGGTGCCGGTCTTCTTACTGAAGTCGGTGTTGATCTTGGAAACGACGGCAATGCCGGTTTCGACACCATGCAGCGGCACCAAATGACCATCTTTGTAGCCGAAGCCGATGGCTGTCAGGTTGTCCTTGCTAAGGAAACGGGTGATCGTAGTGATTGGGAAGTCATCGTCTACCTCGACTCCGTGCTCTTCACCCCAAAGGAACAGGTGGGCTGCCCGCTGGTTCGGCTCAGATTGCTCATGCGACGTCATGAAGAGGGTGCGAAGAAAGGCAGACCAATCGAGTTGGCCAACGCCTCCCAACGCACCACTATGCCGCTTCACGACTTCGGCAACCAATGCGTCGTGACTGGTGGAGGACAAGCAATCGACGCGTGCTGGGATCGCCTGCGAGTGCTTCTGATGGATAGCCTCAAAGCGCCGACGCAAGGAAGCCGCAGGACAAAGGCTTGGGTCATTCAACAGCTTCAGCGCAGTGACACGACGATTTCCGTCCCAGACGATGAAGCGGCGCTTATCGGTGGGCTCAACCAGGATGGGCGTCGTAGAAAGGCCGTTCTCGGCGATGTCACCGGCAAGCGCGATAAGTTGATCAGGCTTCCGGAGAATGCGCGCAATGCAGTCGGCTTGATCGGCACCTGACCGGATCCGCGCGTTGTGAGTATCGAGCAACAAGTTTTCAACCGGCACCTGACGAGCCGTCGCGAAGAACTCCCGAGTCACACCAACTCCCCCTTCGGCCACATCCTCGGCCTGACGCCACGCTAACGCAAAGCTGAACTGACGCAAGTTGCGGCACGGGCTGGCGCACCAATAGCGCACCATGACACCGTAGCTTATTGTTTTTACGAGGTTAACGTCCAGTCCATCATCGGAGCGACGGAGAGGCGCAGCGCATCCGGCGAAATCGGCGAGGATGCAGGCGTGGGAGCGGTCGAGCGATTCATCGCGGCGATTTTCGCCTATTTCAGCCTTGCGTGCCGCGCAGCGGCGCGGCCACGGGCGGCTCCCACACCATGTACACGTCGGCGCGCGCGTAGTGCGATCCCGGGCGCGGCGCGGGGTGGTGGCGGAAGCCGTCGCTTTCGTACAGCGCGAGCGCGGGGCCGAGTTTGCTGCTCGATTCCAGGAACAGCTCGCGGCCGCCCATCGTGCGGAACGCGTCGAGCGCGCCACGCATCAGCGCGCGGCCCACGCCGGCTCCGCGCGCTTCGGGCGCGACAGCCATCTTGGTCAGTTCGTATACGCCGTCGGATTCGCGCTTGAGCGCCACCGTGCCGATTGCGTGTTCGTGTTCGTCGATCGCGAACAGCACGCGCCCGCCGGGCTGGAGGATGTGCGTTTCCGGGTCGCCCAGCACGGCGCGGTCGATGGGCTCGACGGTGAACCAGCGTTCGAGCCATTCGACATTGAGTCGGGCGAAGTCCTCGCGCCAGCGCGGCGCGTAGTCGACGATGCGGGGGAAGTCGGCGTTCATGGCGCCATGATAGGGCGCGCGGTTGCGCAAAAAAGCGCGGGTCCGGGTTGCGAATCAGCCCTTGCCTTTGCCCTGCCCCTTCGGCTGCGCATTGCCCTTGCCCTGCGCACCCTTCGCTTCCGCGTTGCCCTTGGGCTTGCTGCCGCCATGGCCGTTGGAACCCTTCGAAGCAGACGGCTTGCCGTTATCCGCATGCGCCTTGCTCGACGCGGCGCCCTTCGACTTGCCCGGATCGCGCGGACGTCCCGGGAAATCGCGCGCGAGGTCCGCATCGATCGAGATGCTGCGACCCCAGCGGTCGTAACTCGGGACGAAACCCTTCTTCAGGCGATGGAATTCCGCCGAGCCCGGTTTGATGCCGAGGTTCTTCGCGACGACGCCCCAGCCCTGCGCGTGGTCGCGCTCCCACATGTCCGCGACGTAGCGGCACGGGCGCCCGAGCACGGACGCGATCGCGCAGGCGAAGTACACATCGCCCGGCGCCCAGCGCCGCTGCGTCAGCAACTCGTTGACCAGATCGCGCGGCGCGCCGTAGTAGCGGACCATCTCGTCGACGAACGGGTCGCGATAACGCGCGCCGTAGCGGTTCATGTCGCCCAGCCACGTGTCGACCCACACGTCGCCGGAGCGCGGGTTCCAGCCGAAGGTGTAGTCCTGCGCCGAGGCGGAGCCCCAGCCGAACGTCGCCGCGGCCGCCACCAGAACCGCGCCGAAACGCGCCTTCCACGTCATCGCCATGTCCCAGCTCCTCTCGTCTTCGAAGGGATACCTGTCGGGCATCCCGTTACGGCCCGGCGCCATGATCAATCACCACGCCAGCGCCGGTCGTATCGGCCGTCGTGGCGATCGCGGCGATCATGACGATCGTCCCAGCGGCGGTCCTGGTAATAGGCCCGGTCGTATCGGCGATCGTAGCGATGGTCGTAGCGCCCATCGTAGTAGTGCGTCGTGCACTTGCCGTGTTTGTTGCACTTGCCGCGCGGCGCGTTATTCCAGTAACCGTAGGCGTTGCCGTACGGCGGGCCGGCGCGATAGGTGTTGCGGTAGACGTTGCGGTAGTAGGTCGGGCGGCCGCGGTAGTCGTGCACCACGACGAGGCGATCGCGATAACCGCGGTCGTAACGGTAGTACGGGCTGCCGCCGTGGTAGATCACGTCGGCGACGTCGACGAGGACGCGGCTCAAATCGTCAGCGCGTGCCGGTGCGGGCGCCGCCGCCGCGACCACACCCAGACCAGCGGCCAGCACCACGGGGGCGACCCAACGGGTCAGGACGGTGGACATATATGCGCTCCTGGTTGCCCGCACCCTGCGAGCCTTGTGGCCAAGATGCGACTACCGCGGTGAACGCATTTTTAATCCGACCGGGGCGGGACGGGGACGCTCAGCAGCCGTTGGGGAACGTGTTCAGGCCGCGCGGGCCGCCAGTTCGCGCACGGCGTCGGGCAATTCGTGCGCGCTGGCGATACGGCGCAGGCGCGGTGCGTCGTCGGCCACGTCGGCCTCGTTCTCGTGGCCCCAGGTCGTGTGGTACGGCACGTGGATGCCCCATCCGCCCAGGTCCAGCACCGGCGCGATGTCCGAACGCAGCGAGTTGCCGACCATGACGAAACGCTCCGCCGGCAGCGCGAATTCCTCCAGCAGGCGCGCGTACGTCGCCGTGTCCTTCTCGCTGACGATCTCGATGCGGCGGAACAGGTCGGCGAAGCCGCACTGACGCACCTTCGCTTCCTGATGGAACAGGTCGCCCTTGGTGATCAGCACGACGTCGAACTCCGCGGCGATCGCTTCCACCGCTTCGCGCACGCCCGGCAGCAGTTCGACCGGATGGCGCAGCAGCGACTTGCCGAGCTCGACGATGCGGTGCACGTCGCGTGCGTCGATGCGCTGCGTGGTGATCTCCACCGCCGCTTCGATCATCGACAGCACCATGCCCTTCACGCCGTAGCCGAACAGCGCGATGTTGCGCTTCTCGACTTCGTACAGGCGCTCGGCCACGCGCGCGTCGCGCAGGTCGACGTACGCGCCGACGATGCGCTCGAACTCGAGTTGGGCTTCGTCGAAGTAATCCTGGCTGCGCCAGAGGGTGTCGTCGGCGTCGAAGCCGATCAGCTGGATGGCGGTCATGCGGCTAGTTTAGTTCGCGGGCGCAGCACAAAGAACAAGGGCGGCCAAAGCCGCGCCGCGCTCGATACGAACAACAGCGGCCGAAGCCACGCCGCGCTTCATAAGAACAAGGGCAGCCGAGGCCGCCCTTGCCGGAGTCCAAAAATGCGCAAGTTGGACGGTTGCCTGATGCGGCGCGTTACGCGCTTACTTGCCGCCGCCGCTGTTCGACGCGCCGCCCTGCGCCTTGGCGACGTAGGCCTTGTACTCGTCGGCGGTCAGCGAGCCGTCGGCGTCCGCGTCGGCCTGGTCGAACACCTGGCCGAGGGCCGGAACGCTCGAGGCTTCAGACTTGCTCAGCGAACCGTTCTTGTCGGTGTCGACATCCGACCAGCTCTTCTTGCCCGACGTGTTGGCCGTGCCCTGCGTCGCGCTGGCGCCCGATGCACCCGCCTGGTCGGTGGTCGATGCGGCCGCCGGATCCTGCGACGTCTGCGGCGCGGTCGACTGCGCGAACGCCAGCGGCGAGGACAGCATCGCGACGAGGGCGGCGGCGATCAGCGGCTTGCGGTTGGTCTTGAGGTTCATGCGATGTCTCCTGGAAGGAAGGAAGTTCTGCGCGTGCTTGCCCAAGGCGTGCCGCACGATTCGACCTTGCCCGTCGCCGCATGAACGCATCCGGTTCGCCGGGCGTTAAAGCAACGTTCCTTTAACCCCGACTGCATGCGCGACCGCTAGGAAGCGGGTTCATCGGTGACGCGCGACACGCGGCAATGTGACCTGCGGCAAGGTTATCGATGCCGCGGTCCGCGCTGATCCGCTGAACGGAACACAACCTTCACGCCGACACGCGTCAACGCACTCGTGGCGAGCGCGTTCCTCGCGTCCTTCAACCTTCGTCCTCGCGCGCGACATCGACGTCGAGCTCGCCGTCCTCGTCGATGCGAACGCGCACGACCATCGGGCGGCAACACACGTGGCAGTCCTCGACATACGCCTGCGCACCCGCGGAATCGTCGACGAACAGCGTCAGCGGTTCGCCGCAATATGGACACTGCACGTCGATCGCGGGAAGCATCGTCACTTGGCCTTGGGCAGCGGCGCGTCCGGCGCGAGCGTCAGCACGATGTCGACCGGTGTGCCCGGGTTGTGGCTGCGCAGATGCAGTTCGCTGGCGTCCAGGCGCAGGATGTCAGTGGGATACGACTGGCCTTCCTCGACCATCGTCAGCTTGCCGCCCTCGAATCGCCACTGGCCGTGCATCGGCGTGCCGTTCGGCGAATCGATCACCAGCGTGCCATCGGACAGGAAGGCATACACGGTGTCCGGCTCGACGGTGCTGGAGGATTTCACGCGCCACACCTTGTCGACGAACGCCGCCGGCGTGACGTCGGGCGCGGCGGGCGATGCGGCCTCGTTCGCGGCTGGCTGGTCGGTGGTGCGTGCCGGCTGCTGCGAGGTATCGGCGGTGACCTGCGGTGTGTCCGCTGCGGGCGGCTGCGCAGCTTCAGACGCGGAAGGCGCGCGCTCGCAAGCGGTCAACGCACACGTGGCGACGACGCAGGCAAGCAAGGAAGGAAGCAGCGCGGAACGCATGGAACCCGGCATGTTCGGCACCCCGTTTCGAAAGGTGCGCGCACCTTAACACCGCACGCGCGAGCGCCCCGTTCATCACGTCCCAGTAACCGCGCCGCGGCAAAGCTTCGGGCATCGACGCCGCATGCCGGCGCCACGGACGACGGAGGCAGAAATGAAGGTCCGCCATGTATTCAGCACGCCCGATCTCGCTACCGCGCAGGCCGTGATGAACGCCGCGCGCGGCGCCGGCGTGCACGACGACGACATCCTGCTGGTCGCGCGTTCGGACATCGAACTGGAAGCGATCCCGAACGAGTACAAGGAAGCCGACACCGACCTGATTCCCGCCGCGCTGCGCGGCGCCGGGTACGGTGGCGCGGCCGGGTTGCTCGCGGGCCTCGCGGCGATCGTCATCACGCCGATCGGCCTCACGCTCGCGGGCGCGGCCGCTGCCGCGGTCGCCGGCGCGCTGGTGGGTTCGTGGGCATCGGCGCTCGTCGGTTCGTCGCTGCCCGATCCGATCCGCCGCAAGTTCGACGAGGAAATCCAGGCCGGCCGCATCCTCGTGGTGCTCGACGGCGACAAGGATTTCCTCGATCGCACCGAAAGCATCATCACCACCGCGGGCGGCACGCACCTGCCGTACGAATCGAGCAAGGCGATGGCGTGACGGCTACGGCGAAGACAGCGCACGCGTGCGCGACTTCGCCGTCGGCTTGTCCAGCGCAGCGCGATAACTTCCGTACAACGCCTGCACCTTGGCGACATACGCCTGCGTTTCCGCGTACGGCGGCACGCCGCCGTAACGCGTGACCGTGCCGATACCCGCGTTGTACGCAGCGGCGACCAGCGCCATGTCGTTGCGATAGCGCTTCATCAGCGCGCGCAGGTGGCGCGCGCCGGCCAGGATCGATTCATCCTGCGAGAACGGATCGGCCACGCCGTATTCGCGGCTCGTGTCGGGCATCAACTGCATCACGCCCTGCGCGCCTTTCGGCGACACCGCCGCGGCGTCGTAATCGCTCTCGGCATGCGCGATGGCGCGCAGCCAGGCTTCGTCGACGCCGGTCGCCTTCGACGCGGCGCGGAACTGCTTCGGATAGCGGTCCAGCCGTGGCGGGCTCACCCGTCCCATGCCTTCGTGCGCCGGTTCGCCGGGCGGCGCGGGAACCGTGAACGACAGCACTTTCACCGCACCGGGCAGCTTGCGCGTGCCGTAGACCGCCTTGCCATCCTGCATGCGTTCGTACAGCACGCCGCTCACCGCTTCGCCGGTGCCGAACAGGTTCGGCACGCTCGCGGCGTTGTCGTCGATCTGCTTCGCGGTGCAACGCGACCCCGGCTCCGGCGCGGTCGACAGGCTGACCGTTCCGTCGCGCACGCAGCGGTACACGGTGCGCGCGTTCGCGGTGCCGGCAACTGCCAGCACGATCAACGCGGCAACGATGACGCGGAAGCGGACCATCCGCGGATTCTAGGCAGCGCTTCGCAACGCCGGCGCAACGGGACGTGGCCGCCCCTCGGCGGCGAGGCCGTGTTCATGCGCTCGGCATGAAGCCGAAACCGCGAATTGATCGAGGTCAAACCCGAGCGGATCGCCGCCGATAGGCTCCGCGCATGCCCACCGCGCCGACCTTTCCCGCCGACCTCCTGCGCCGCTACGACCGGCCGGGGCCGCGCTACACGTCCTACCCGACCGCGCCCCAGTTCAGCTCCGACTTCGGCATCGCACAGCTGCGCGACGCCGCGCAGGCTAGCAACGGCGATCCGATCCCGAGCCGCCTCTCGCTCTACGTGCACGTGCCGTTCTGCACGAACCCCTGCTTCTACTGCGGCTGCAATCGCGTGATCACGCGCGATCGCACGCGCAGCGAGCCCTACCGCACGCGGCTGGCGCGCGAGATCGGGATGATGGCCGGCGTGTTCGATCCGGACCGCGAAGTGGTGCAGCTCCACTTCGGCGGCGGCACGCCGAACTTCTTCGCGCCCGCGCAGTTGCGCGCGACCGTGCAGGACCTGCGCGACCATTTCCGTTTCAGTGCGGACGACCGGCGCGATATCTCGATCGAGCTCGACCCGCGCGAACTCACGCCCGACGATGTCGCCGAACTCGCCGATGCCGGCTTCAACCGTGCGAGCCTGGGCGTGCAGGACTTCGACCCCGACGTGCAGCGCGCGGTGAACCGCGAGCAGGACGTCGCGGGCACGCTCGCGATCATCGACGCGTGCCGGAAGCACGGTATGCGCTCGGTCAACGTCGACCTCATCTACGGGTTGCCGTTGCAGACGCTGGAGGGTTTCGCGCGCACGCTGGACACCGTGATCGCCGCGCGTCCGCACCGCCTCGCGGTGTACAGCTACGCGCACCTCCCGGAGCTGTTCAAGCCGCAGCGCCAGATCCGCGCGGAAGACCTGCCTTCCGGCGAGCTCAAGCTCGACCTCTTGCGGCTTGCGATCGAGCGCCTCACCGCCGCCGGCTACGTCTACATCGGCATGGACCACTTCGCGCTGCCCGACGACGAACTCGCCCTCGCCCAGGCGCGCGGCGGACTGCATCGCAATTTCATGGGCTACACCACGCATGCCGATTGCGACCTGATCGGTTTCGGCGTCAGCGCGATCAGCCGCATCGGCGACAGTTACAGCCAGAATCCGCGCGAATTGCACACGTGGGAAGAAGCGATCGACACGCCGCGCCTTCCAGTGTGGCGCGGACTGCGGCTGAGCGCCGACGACGAGCTGCGCGCGGACGTGATCCAGCGGCTGATGTGCCAGGGCGAGGTGTCGATGGGCGCGATCGAGCGTGCGCACGGCATCGATTTCACCCACTATTTCGCCGACGCGTTGCGGCGCTTGCAGCCGCTGCAGGACGACGGCCTGGTGTGGGTGGAGCCCGACCGCATCGTCGCCACGCGCGAAGGCCGCCTGCTGCTGCGGGTGATCGCGATGTGCTTCGACGCCTATCTCCGCCAGCCGCAGGCCGCGCCGATGCGGTATTCGCGCACGGTCTAGCCGGCGAGCGAACCCAACGTGCGCAGCGCCTGTTCGGTGCGCGCATCGAACGGGTGTCCGTAGTTCAGCCGCAGGCAGCTGCGGAAGCCGCGGCTCGCCGAGAAGATCGGCCCCGGCGCGATGCTGATGCCTGCCTGCAAGGCGCGGCGATGCAGCGCCAGCGCGTCGCGGTCCTGCGGCAGTTCGATCCACGCGAAATAGCCGCCGGTAGCGCGCGTGACTTTCGTGCCCTCGGGAAAGCACCGCGCGACCGCCTCGATGTACGTTGACTGCTGTTCGGCCAGCGTCGCACGCAGCCGGCGCAGATGGCGGTCGTAGCCGCCGCCCTGCAGATAGCGCCCGATCGCCCGTTGCGCCGGCACGTTCGTGTTGAGCGTCGTGGTGAGCTTGTTGCGCGCGAGCGTGTCGCGGAAGCGCCCGGCCGCGACCCAGCCGATGCGATACCCCGGCGCGAGGCATTTGGAGAACGACGAGCAGTGGATCACGCCGCCGTCCCGATCGAACGCCTTCGCCGGCAGTGGACGACGCGCGCCGTAATGCAGTTCCGCGTAGACGTCGTCCTCCATCAGCGGGATCTCGTGCCGCGCAAGCAACGCGACCAGCTGGCGCTTGGCGTCGTCGGGCATCGTCGCGCCCAGCGGATTGTGGAAGGTCGGCATCAGCCAGCATGCGCGCGGGGCATGGCGTGCGATCGCCTGCTCCAGCGCGTCCAGGTCCACGCCGTCGCGCGGATGCGTGGGCACTTCGATCGCGCGCAGGCCGTTGCGCTCCAGCGATTGCAGCACCGCGTAGAAGCACGGCGATTCCACCAGCACCGCGTCGCCGGGCTGCGTCACCGCGGCGATGCCGAGGTTCAGGGCTTCCAGCGCGCCGTTGGTGACGACGATTTCCTCCGGTTTCACGTCGATGCCGTCGATCAGATAGCGCAGGCTGATCTGCCGGCGCAGTTCGGCCTGCCCGGGCGTGAGGTCGTCCACCGTGCTCCACGGGTCGAGGTCCTGCGCGGCGGCGGCGATCGCACGGCCGAGCCGGGGGAGCGGAAACAGCAACGGGCTCGGGAACGCCGAGCCGAACGGCACGAGGTCGCGCTGCATCGCCGATTGCAGGACGTCGAAGACCAGCTCGCTGACATCGACGGGGCGCGAATCGCCGTCGGGACGCGAGGGCGATTCGGGTTCCGGTGGCAGGCGCGGTGGTCGCGCGGCGACGTAGTAGCCCGACCGCGCGCGCGATTGGATCAGCCCGCGCGCTTCCAGCAGGTAGTACGCCTGGAAGACGGTCGAGGGGCTGATGCGCCGGGCCGTGGTCGTCTGGCGCACGGAGGGCAGCCGTTCGCCCGGGCGGAACGCGCCGGACTGGATCGAGCGGGCCAGATCGTCGGCCAGGGCCTCGTAGCGCTTCACGGGCGGGCGTCCTTCCGTAACTCATACGGTTTTTCGAGCGGCTTTCTGATTCTACTGGAACTGATACGGTCACCCTAGACTGCGCGCACCGTCCGAATCCGCCCGAGTGCCACCGTGTCCACCGGCGTCCAGTTGAACCTCGCCATGATCCTGTTCGCGCCGTGGTTCGCGGTGCTGTCGGTGCTGTTCTGGCGCTATCCCCGCCAGCCGCGCGGGCCGGCCCGGCTGGCCTTCGATTCCCTCGCCTTGATCGCCGCCACCGCCGCGGCCTTCGCCGGCATGTACTGGGGCATGGCGCACGCCGATGCCGGCTACGGGCCGATGTGGAAGCAGGTGTTCGCCACGTCGCTGGCCTACGGCCTGTACCTGGGCGTCATGGCCGCGGCGCTCATCGCGCGCATGCGCTGGTTCGCGCGTACGAATTCCCCGTCACGGGCCCCGTCCCGGAGCTGACATGAAGACCCTGCTCGTCGTCGGTTTCCTCGCGCTGATCGTCTACCAGCTCGGCGCGGCGCTGTTCTACATGCTCACCGACCGCGGCGAGAGCAAGCGCGCGGTCAACGCGCTGACCCGCCGCATCGGGCTGTCGATCGCCCTGATCGCGCTGGTGGCGGTGGGCATTGCCACGGGTGTCATCCAGCCGCACGGCGTGGGTGCCTGAACGACGAAGGCCGCTTTCCCGAAGGCCGCCGTGCCCCTTCCGCCGAACGGTCCGCCGGGCTCATCCGTTTGCGTTTGAATCGCGTAGCCGACGCTTTGATCGAAATCAAGCGCCGCGCGTGAACGGGTTCATAACATGCCGCCGACCCCGGCCCTGCCGCTCGGGAGTGTCCATCCATGCATACCCAACCAGAAACCTATAACGACAAGATCGTGCGCCAGTTCACCGCGATGACGGTGGTCTGGGGCATCGTCGGCATGGCGGTCGGCGTCCTCATCGCCGCCCAGCTCTACTGGCCAGCCCTCAACTTCGACGTCCCGTGGCTCAGCTACGGCCGCCTGCGGCCGCTGCACACCAACGCGGTGATCTTCGCCTTCGGCGGGTGCGCGCTGTTCGCCACCAGCTACCACGTGGTGCAGCGCACCTGCCACGTGCGGCTGGCGTTCGACAAGCTCGCGGCCTTCACCTTCTGGGGCTGGCAGGCGGTCATCGTCGCCGCGGCGATCACGCTGCCGATGGGCCTCACGCAAGGCAAGGAATACGCCGAGCTGGAATGGCCGATCGACATCCTGATCACCCTGGTCTGGGTGTCCTACGCGGTGGTGTTCTTCGGCACCATCGTGAAGCGCCGCGTGAAGCACATCTACGTGGCGAACTGGTTCTACGGCGCCTTCATCATCACCATCGCGCTGCTGCACATCGTCAACAACATGGCCATGCCGGTGGGCCTGGGCAAGTCGTACTCGCTGTACACCGGCGCGGTCGATGCGATGGCGCAGTGGTGGTACGGGCACAACGCGGTGGGCTTCTTCCTGACCGCCGGCTTCCTCGGGATGATGTACTACTTCGTCCCCAAGCAGGCCAACCGCCCGGTGTATTCGTACCGGCTGTCGATCGTGCACTTCTGGGCGCTGATCGCCGTGTACATGTGGGCCGGCCCGCACCACCTGCAGTACACCGCGCTGCCGGACTGGGCGCAGTCGCTGGGCATGGTGTTCTCGCTGGTGCTGCTGGCGCCCAGCTGGGGCGGCGCGATCAACGGCATCCTCACGCTCTCGGGCGCATGGGACAAGCTGCGCACCGATCCGATCCTGAAGTTCCTCATCGTGGCCGTCTCGTTCTACATGATCGCGACCTTCGAAGGCCCGATGATGTCTATCAAGACGGTCAACTCGCTGTCGCACTACACCGACTGGACCGTCGGCCACGTGCACGCCGGCGCGCTGGGCTGGGTCGCGATGATCTCCATCGGCGCGGTCTACGCGATGCTGCCGCGCCTGCTCGGCCAGACGCAGATGCACTCGGTGAAGGCCATCGACCTGCACTTCTGGCTGCACACCGTCGGCGTGGTGTTCTACATCGTGTCGATGTGGATCGCCGGCGTGATGCAGGGCCTGATGTGGCGCGCCACCAACCCCGACGGCACGCTGACCTACAGCTTCGTCGAGGCGCTCAACGCGACGTACCCCTACTACCTGGGCCGGTTGCTCGGCGGCCTGATCGTGTTGTCCGGCATGGTCGTGATGGCCTGGAACGTGATCCGCACCTGGCAGCAGGCGCGCGATCTGGCGCCCACGCCGGTGATGCCGCCGGACGCCGCGGCCGCACACGCCAGCACGCTCTCCTGAGGCCGACGAGATGAGTCATTCACACGAGAAAGTCGAAACCAACGTCGGCCTGATGGCGGTGCTGATCGCCGTGGCCGTCTCCTTCGGCGGCCTGGCGGAAATCGTGCCGCTGATGTACCAGGCCGAGACCATCACGCCGCTGCCGGGCGTGAAGCCGTACCCCGCGCTCGAACTCGCCGGCCGCGACGTCTACGTCCGCGAGGGTTGCTACAACTGCCATTCGCAGATGGTTCGCACGCTGCGCTTCGAGACCGAGCGCTACGGCCATTACTCGCTGGCCGGCGAATCGGTGTACGACCGCCCGTTCCAGTGGGGTTCCAAGCGCACCGGTCCGGACCTCGCGCGTGTCGGCGGCCGCTATTCCGACGACTGGCATCGCGTGCACCTGCACAACCCGCGCGACGTGGTACCCGAATCCAACATGCCCGGCTTCCCGTGGCTCGCCGAGGCGAAGGTCGACGGCGAGCAGGTGCAACAGCGCATGAAGGCGCTCAAGACCATCGGCGATCCGTACACGGACGCCGACATCGCCGGCGCGCAGGCCGCGGTGGACGGCAAGACCGAACTCGATGCGGTCGTCGCCTACCTGCAGGGCCTGGGCCGCCACGCACCGAGGGGTGGCTGACATGGTGTCCGGAATCGTCACGACGATCCTGCTGGTGCTGTTCGTCGCCGGCTGGGTGTGGGCCTGGAGCCCGAAGCGCAAGAAGGAATTCGACGCGGCCGCACGCATGCCGCTCGATGAGGACAGGGGGACACGGCAATGACCACCGGCTGGTCGATCTATGTCATCGCGATCGTCGCGATCAACATCCTGGGTTGCGTCTGGCTGATCTGGTGGACCGGCAAGCGCCGGCCGGGCGATCCCGCCCCCACCGACACCAGCCACGTGTGGGACGGCAACCTCACCGAATACAACAAGCCGATGCCGAAGTGGTGGGTGAACCTGTTCTACATCACCATCATCTTCGCCATCGTCTACCTGGTCTGGTATCCGGGACTGGGCGCGTTCGCCGGCGTCGCGAAGTGGACCTCGGCTCGCGAGCAGGCGCTCGACAAGGCCCGCGACGACGCGAAGCTCGAGGCGACGTTCGCGCCGTACGCGGGCAAGTCGATCGACGCGATCGCACGCGATCCCAACGCCGTCGCGCTGGGGCGTTCGATCTTCAACAACACCTGCGCGCAGTGCCACGGCTCCACGGCGCAGGGCGCGATCGGCTACCCCAACCTCACCGACCAGGTGTGGCATTGGGGCGGCACGCCCGACGACGTGCTGCACTCGGTGATGGAAGGCCGCGAAGGCGTGATGCCCGAATGGGGCAAGGTGCTCACCGGCATGGGCGGCGACAACGCCGTCGATTACGTCGTCGCCTACGTGCGCACGCTGTCCGATCCCGACACCATGCAGAACAACTACATGGCCGCGCAGGGCAAGGCGCTCTACAACGGCGTGTGCACCGCCTGTCACGGCGTGGACGGCAAGGGCAACGTCGCGATGGGCGCACCCGACCTGACCGACGACTACTGGCTCTACGGCAACAGCAGCGAAAGCCTGCGCCAGACGATCGAGCACGGCCGCCACGGCGTGATGCCCGCCTGGCGGGAAACGCTCGGCGAGACCCGCTCGCGCCTGGCGGCCGCCTACGTCTGGTCGCTGTCGCATCCGGACAAGCCCGCGGTGACCGCAACGCGTTGAACCTGGAAGTGAGCACGCTCCCATGAGCCAGCCAGCACCGCGATTCGACCACCCGCCCCGACCGCTCTCGCAGCGGCTCGGGGCGATCCTGTGGCCCAGCTTCTTCGCCGCGTGCATCGCGACGATGGTGTTCTTCGCCTACGTCGACCCGCTCGCGCTGCGCGACATGACCTTCCCCAAACTGCCGATGACGCGCACGCTCGGGTACAGCCTGGGCTTTTTCATGTTCTGGATCGCGACGGCCGCCTCCAGCGCCTTCACCTGGGTGCTGCTGCGCCCGGCCAGCCGTTTCAACGGGCCGCTGCGGCCCGAGTAGTCGATACCGCAATGAACAAGAAGATCTCGATCGACCTCGTCGAAGACGGCGGCAACGCGCTGTACGTCAGCGAGCGGAAGATCTACCCGCGCAGCGTGAGCGGCGTGTTCCAGACCTGGCGCAACGTCGCCGTCGTGGTGCTGCTGGGCATGTTCTACGTGTTCCCGTGGCTGCGCTGGGATGGACGCCAGGCGGTGCTGTTCGACCTGCCGGCGCGCAAGTTCTACGTGTTCGGGCTGAATTTCTGGCCGCAGGATTTCTTCCTGCTCGCGGTGCTGATGATCATCGCCGGCCTGTCGCTGTTCTTCTTCACCGCCATCGCCGGGCGCCTGTGGTGCGGTTACGCCTGCCCGCAGACGGTGTGGACGGAAGTGTTCCTGTGGATGGAGCGCTGGACCGAAGGCGACCGCAACGCGCGCATGAAACTCGACGCCGCACCGTGGAGCGGCGAAAAACTGCTGCGCAAGGGCGGCAAGCACGCGCTGTGGCTGGTGTTCGCGCTGTGGACCGGCTTCACGTTCGTCGGCTTCTTCACGCCGATCACGGAGCTGGCCGCGCGCGTGCCGTTCTTCGGCAATGCCCCGGGCTGGGGTGGCTGGGAAACCTTCTGGGTGCTGTTCTATGCGCTGGCGACCTGGGGCAACGCGGGCTTCCTGCGCGAACAGGTCTGCAAGTACATGTGCCCGTACGCGCGCTTCCAGAGCGCGATGTTCGACCGCAACACGCTGATCATCGCCTACGACCCGATGCGCGGCGAACCGCGCGGCCCGCGCAAGCGCGGCCTGGGCAGCGTGCTGGAACGCGCGCGCGGCCTGCTCGATCCGGCCACCGCATACGATTACGTGTTCCGCGGCGCGCGCCAGGGCAACGCGCTCGCGCTGCATGCCGCCGGCACGACGGCCGTCACCGACGTCGGCCTGGTCGCGCAACCGCTGCCGAAGTTCGAACCCGAACAGCTCGGCGACTGCATCGACTGCACGATCTGCGTGCAGGTCTGCCCCACCGGCATCGACATCCGCAACGGCCTGCAGTACGAGTGCATCGCCTGCGGCGCGTGCATTGACGCCTGCGATTCGGTGATGGACAAGATGGGCTACCCGAAGGGGCTGATCCGCTATTCCACGCAGAACGCGATCGACGGAAAACCCACGCGCGTGGCGCGCCCGCGCGTGCTGCTCTACGGCGTGCTGCTGCTGGCGCTGTGCGCGGCGTGGGCGTGGGGCGTCGGCCATCGCAGCCCGCTGATCGCCGAGGTGCTGCGCGACCGCAACGCGCTGTATCGCGAGGCCGCCGACGACCGCATCGAGAACACCTACACGCTGAAGCTGGTAAACAAGGACGTCGCGCCGCGCTCGTTCCGCATCCTCGTCGAGGCGCCCGCCGGCATCGAGCTGCGCGGCGGCCCGCAGACGGTGGACGCGCAGGCCGAGCAGGTGCTGAACCTTCCCGTGGTGCTGTCCGCGCCGGCCGATGTGCATGGCAAGCAGGCGGTGACCTTCCGTGTCGAACGCGTGGACGGCGCTGCCCACGCCGACGTGGAATCGACCTTCTTCGGACCGATGCGATGAGCCTGGCCGTGAAATTCCGCAACCCCGTGATGTGGCTGGTGATCGGCCTGCCCGTGCTGTCGATCGTCGCCGGCGTCGGGCTGGTGGTAGTGGCGCTGCGCAGCGGCGGCGACGATGCGGTGATCGACACCGTGCAGCGCACCGCGCAGATCCAGACGACGGAATTGGGGCCCGACGAACGCGCGAAGTCGATGAAGCTGTCGGCCGTGATGCGCGTTGACGCGAAGGGCATCGAACTGCTGCCGGTGGGCGGCGGGTTCTCGAACGGCGACGTGCCGCGCGACGTGCCGCTGACGCTGGCGCTGTCGCATCCCAGCGACGCGAAGCTCGACCGCACGATCGAACTCACGCCCAGCGAACTGGGCTGGCATGCGAACGAGCCGCTTCCGCTCGATCACGACTGGCTGCTGCAACTCACGCCGGCCGACACGGCATGGCGCCTGCGCGGGCGGCTCGTTGCCGGCCAGGCGGCCGCACACCTGGGGCCGGCGCTCGCCGGCGAGTGACGAACGACGATGGACGCGGCGCTGCCCCTGCGCGAAACCCGCACCGCCGAAACCGGCGCCTGCCACCACTGCGGCGAGACGCTGACGTCGGACGCCATCCGTGACGGCAATCGCGCGTTCTGCTGCAACGGCTGCGCGGCGGCATCGACGTGGATCCGCGAAGCCGCACTGGGCGATTACTACGCACTGCGCACCTCGCCCGCCGGTCGCGTGCAGGCCGATGCCGCGGATTTCGGCGCATGGGATCGCGACGTCGTGCTCGCGGAGCATTCGCGCCTCGTGCCCGGCGGACGCGAGATCACCGTGCTCACCGACGCCATGCGCTGCGCCGCGTGCGCCTGGTTGATCGACCGCGCACTGCGTCGCCAGGCGGGCGTGCTCGACGCCGGCGCGAATGCGGTCACCGGCCGCATCGTCGTCTCGTGGGATCCGCAGCGCGTCGCGTTGTCGACGCTGATGCAACGCCTGTCCGCGCTCGGTTATCGGCCGTGGCTGGCGACCGGCGAAGCGCGCGAGCAGGCGCAACGCCGCGAGCGCCGCCGCTGGCTGGTGCGACTGGGCGTGGCGGGGCTCGGCGCGATTCAGGCGATGATGTTCGCCGAGGCGCTGTACCTGGACACCGCGCAGCAGATGCCGGTCGCCACGCGCGATTTCTTCCGCTGGATCACCTTCATGGTGTGCACGCCGGTGGTCTTCTATTCCGGCTGGCCGTTCCTGGAAGGCATGTGGCGCGAGCTGCGCGGCCGCCGCGTCGGCATGGACACGCTCATCGCCGGATCGACGCTGCTCGCCTATTTCGCCAGCCTGGTGGAAACCCTGCGCGGCGGCACGCACGTCTGGTACGACGCCGCGGTGATGTTCGTGCTGCTGTTGCTGGTGGCGCGCATGTTCGAACAGCGCGCGCGCGGCATCGCGAGCGCGCAGGTCGACGCGCTCGCACGCGCGCGTCCGGCGCTGGCGTTGCGCGAGCGCGACGACGGCTCGGCCGAGCAGGTTCCGCTGAACGAGATCGTCGTCGGGGACATCCTGCGCGTGGCCGCCGGCGAAGCCGTGCCGGCCGATGGCGTGTTGCTCGATCACGCGGCGTCGTTCGACGAAGCGCTGATCACCGGCGAATCCACGCCTGTCCGGCGCGACGCCGGCGACGCCGCGCTCGCCGGCAGCGTCTGTCGCGAGCAATCCGCCCGCCTGCGCGTGGTGCGCACCGGTGCCGACACGCGGCTGTCGCAACTCACGCGCCTGGTCGAACAGGCGCAGTCCGCACGCCCGCGACTCGCACGCGCGGCCGAGCGCGTGGCCGGCGGGTTCGTCGTCGCGCTGCTGCTGTGCGCGGTCGCCACGTTCGCGTGGTGGCACGTGCACGAGCCCGCGCGTGCCCTGGAAGTCACGCTCGCGCTGCTGGTGGTGAGCTGCCCGTGCGCGCTGTCGCTGGCGATCCCGACCGCGCTCACGACCGCGCACGGCGCGCTCGCGCGCATCGGCGTGCTGGGCGTGCGCGAGGACGCGTTGTCGACGCTCGCGCGCGTGGATCGCGTGGTGCTCGACAAGACCGGCACGCTCAGCAACGGGCGGCCCGAACTCGACAGCGTCGCGACCTTCGGACACCTCGACGCCACGGCCGCGCTGTCGATCGCCGCCGCCCTGGAACGCGGCAGTGCGCATCCGCTGGCGCAGGCGTTCGCGCATGTCGACGCCGATCGCGAGGCGCGCGGCGTGCAGGCCATCGCCGGCCGCGGCATCGAAGGCGACGTCGACGGCATGCACTGGCGGCTGGGTCGCGCCGATTTCGCCGCCGCGCACACCGACGACGGCGCGCTGTGGCTCGGCGACGGCACGCGCGCGTTCGCGCGCATCACCATCCGCGAAACCATGCGCGAGGACGCGCGCGAAGCGGTCGCGGCCCTGCGCGGCGTCGGCGTGTCGGTGGAGCTGTGCAGCGGCGATGCAGGCGATGCGGTCGCCAGCTTCGCCAGGCAGGTCGGCATCGACGAGTTCCACGCGCGCCGGTCGCCGGAAGACAAGCTCGCCCGCGTGCGCGCCGCGCAGGCACGCGGCGAGGTCGTCGCGATGGTCGGCGACGGCCTCAACGACGCCCCGGTGCTCGCCGGCGCCGACGTCTCGCTCGCGATGGCCGAAGGCGCGGCGCTCGCACAGCGCGCGGCCGATCTCGTCGTCACCAGTCCGTCGCTGCTGCGCGTGCCGCAGGCGATCGTGCTGGCGCGACGCACGCAGTCGATCATCCGGCAGAACCTCGCCTGGGCGCTGGGTTACAACGTGCTCGCCATTCCGCTGGCCGCGACGGGCCACGTCACGCCGTGGATCGCGGCGCTCGGCATGGCGGCGTCCTCGCTGCTGGTCACGCTCAACGCGTTGCGCCTGGGCCGGCGCGAACGCACGTCCCGGAGGCCCGCATGAACATCCTGCTGCTGCTCGTTCCGATCAGCCTGGTGCTGCTGGGCATCGCCATCGGCTCGTTCGTATGGGCGGTGCGACGCGGCCAGTTCGACGACCTCGACACGCCCGCGATCGACATCCTGCGCGACGAGCCGCTGCCCGCGCCGCGGGACGACGCAACAGAGACGCGCGATGCCGATTGACTGGCTCACGCTCGGCGCCGCGTCGCTCAGCGGCCTGCTGGGCGGCGCGCACTGCGCGGCGATGTGCGGCGGGATCGCGACGGGTTTCTCGGTGACGTCGCAACGCGGCGGCGCGGTGGCCGTGAAACGCTCGATCGCGCCGGCGCTGGAAGCGAACCTCGCGCGCATCGGCGGTTACGTGATTGCCGGCGCCGTCGCCGGCGGACTCGGCCACGGCATCGTCGGCGTCGCGCGTCTGGACGGGTTGGCGACGGGGCTGCGCATGCTCGTCGGGCTCGTGCTGGTCGTCGTCGCGCTGCGGTTGTTCGATCGACGCGGCAAGCTGCCGGCACTCGGCGCCGGCGCGCGCATGTGGACGTGGCTGCGTCCGCTGCAGCAACGCATGCTGCCGGCGGATTCGCGCGCCAAGCGCGTCGGCCTGGCGGTGCTGTGGGGCTGGCTGCCGTGCGGCCTGAGCACGACGTTGCTGGCCGCGGCGTGGCTGCAGGCCAGCGCGGTGAACGGTGCGCTGACGATGCTCGCCTTCGGCGTCGGCACGCTCCCGGTGATGCTGCCGCTCACGTGGAGCGGCGCGCGCCTGGGCCGCTGGCTGCAGACGCGCTGGCGCAATGCGGGCGCGGCGCTGGTGATGGTCGCGGGATTGCTGACGCTGTCGGCACCGTGGCTGATGCAGGTGCCGCAGTTGCACGCCGTGCTGTCCGCGCTGGGGTGCGTCACGCCGGCGGCGTGACATTTCGATCAACCGACGGTCAACCGGCCGATCGCGTGCGGCGCGCGCGCGGGTTTTCTTCTTCGCCGCCGTGCGCCAGGCGCGTGAGTTCCGCCAGGTCGACGATTTCAACGCGACGGCCATGCACGTCGATCACGCCGTCTTCCTGCAGGCGCGTGAAGCCGCGGCTCACCGTTTCCAGCGCGAGGCCGAGGTAACGCGCGACGTCCTCGCGGCTCATCGGCAGCTTGAAATGCGTCGCGGACTGGCCGATCTGGCGGAAACGCTCGCCGAGTCCGTGCAGGAACAGCGCGATGCGCTCGTTCGCCTGGCGACGCACCAGCATGCCCATGTGGTCGTGGTCGCGATTGAGGCTGTGGCCGATGACCCGCAGCAACTGGTGCTGCAATCCGGGCAACTGCGCGGCGACTTCGGTGAGCTGGTCGAACGGCACCTCGCACACATTCGCATCGCCCAGCGCCACCGCCTCGCAGCGGTGCGAACCGCCGCCCAGCGCGTCCAGGCCGATCAGTTCGCCCGGCAGGTGGAAGCCGAGCACCTGCTCGTCGCCCTCCTCGCTCAGCGTCACCGTCTTGAACGCGCCGTCGCGCGCGACGTACACCGAGGCCAGCGAATCGCCGATGCGGAACAGGCGTTCGCCGCGCGCGATGGTGCGGCGTCGGCGGACGATGTCGTCCAGGCGGTCGAGTTCCGGTCCGCTGATACCCGCCGGCAGGCAAAGCTGCTGGAGCGAGCATTGCGAACAGCTACGACGCAGGTGCGCAAGATCCAGGGGGCTGTTCATCGTGGGCCATTGTCGCATGCGCGAAGGTGCAGCCGCCGTGGAAGCCCCGGGCGAATTGTCCAAGCGTCGTCCATGCGGAAAAGCGAAAGGCGGCCGAAGCCGCCTTTCGCGCCACACACCCGAAGTGTCCGCCCTCTGCCGGGGCCTCGCGGTCGGCCATCGCATGACGATGCCCAGGCCGCATCGCGACTGTGCCTGCACGTCGATGAACCCCGACGTGATCGCATCGCGCGCGTCGACGTCGGGTTAACGCGGTTCATCCCGGTTTCTGCTTGCCACGCGCGATCACGCGATGCGCGTCACGAATGGCGGCGCACGTCAGTTCTGGCGCGTGCGCATCATGCGTTCGGCCGCATCGCGATCGGCGTTGGCCTTCTCGCTGTTGCGTTCCTCGGCGCGCTGCTTCGCCGTCTTGCACACGCGCTCGACCTTGTTGCTGCCGGTGGCGCGGATGCGTTCGCAGACCATGCGGTCTTCGGGCGATTCCACCGGCTTGGCGGCGGCGGGCTCGTCGGCCTTCACCGGCGCCTGCGGCTCGGACGGATCGTTCGCGATGGCCGGTGCGGCGAACAACGCCGCGCCCAGTGCGAGCACCAGCATGCTTGTCTTCATGATTCCCTTCCCGATGGTGATGATGGATTCCCGTCCACGGCGCGACGCGTCGTGCGCCGGCGCATGGCGCCTCACGCCGATCTTAGGAGTGCACGGGGCACGCGACGGCCGTCACGCGTGAAGCGCCTCATCCGGCAAAGTCGGCGCGCCACAGGTTCCAGATGCGGGACGCAGCATCCCCGGATTCCGGCCTTTGTTCCGCATGCGCAACACCCATCTCCTTCGTGCAGCGATGGCCGCCCAGGCATTCCGCCAGGACCCGTCGCACTGAACGCCGCTCCCTCCCCCCGATTCGCGGCGCGCATGCAGGAGTCGATTCGCAATGAAGAAGAACAAGATGCTGTCCACCGCCCTGGTCGCCGTCATCGCCAGCGCCGCCGCATTCGGCGCGCAGGCCGCCGACAAGGGCTTCTACGCCGGTGCCGGCGTGGGCCAGTCCTACGTCGACGAAGGCAGCTACGACGACGAGGACACCGCGTATTCGGTCTTCGGCGGTTACCAGTTCAACCGCTACTTCGGCCTGGAAGCCGGTTACGCCGACTTCGGGAAGCTGGAGCCGCGCGGCACCGGCACGCCGCTGGAAGCCAGCTCGGTCTACCTGACCGCCGTGGGCACGGTGCCGATCACCGACAACTTCTCCGCCTACGCGAAGGCCGGTTTCCAGCGCTGGGACCTGGACCGTTCGATCCCGTCGATCGTCGGCAACACCGACGACAACGGCACCGATCCGACCTACGGCGTGGGCCTGCAGTACCGCTTCACGGACAACGTCGCGCTGCGCGGCGAGTACAGCCGCTTCGAGGTCGAGGACACCGACCTGGATCTGGCGCAGATCCAGCTGCGCTACGACTTCTGATCGCCCCAGCCGAGCCGTTGTGAGCACCGGAAACGAGCGGGGAAACCCGCTCGTTTTTCGTTCCGGGCTTCCATCGGGTTCCCGTTCCTGCCCGCTCGTTCCCCGCTCCCGTATTACTCTCGCCGCTGGCCGACCACGGAGCACGCCCTTGGACCTGCCCTCCGCTCCGCCCGGAACGCTGCGCGCCGTCAGCCGCTGGCAGATCGTCGGCCTGTCGATCAATGACGTGATCGGCAGCGGCATCTACCTGCTGCCGGCGGCAGCTGCGGCGTTGCTCGGTCCGGCAAGCCTGTGGGCCGTGCTGCTCGCCGGCCTTGCGGTGAGCCTGCTGGTGCTGTGCTACGCGCAGGCGGCGAGCTACTTCGATGCGCCCGGCGGCGGTTACCTCTACGCGCGCGAAGCGTTCGGCCCCTTCATCGGCTTCGAAGTGGGCTGGATGCTGCTGCTGACGCGCGTGGCGACCGCGGCCGCGCTCGCGAACGGACTGGCCGAAGCCGTCACGCATTTCTGGCCCGCGGCCGATGCCGGCTGGGCGCGCGTGTCGATCGTCACCGGCTCCATCGCGCTGCTCGTGGCGATCAACGTCGTCGGCGTGCGCGCGGCGGCGAACGCGGGCGTGCTGCTGGCAGTCGGGAAACTCGTGCCGCTCGCGCTGTTCGTCGCGATCGGCGTGTTCCACGTCGATGCATCGCTCGCCGCGCCGAACACCGCGCCACTGACGGCCAAACCGCTCGCCGAAGCCGCGCTGTTGCTGCTGTTCGCCTATGCGGGATTCGAGAACCTGCCGGCCGCCGCGGGCGAATACCGCAACCCGCGCCGCGACGTTCCCTTCGCGCTGCTGACGATGATCGCAACGGTCACGCTGGTGTACGTCAGCGTGCAATGGGTCGCGCTGGGGACGCTGCCGGATCTCGCGCAATCGTCCACGCCGCTCGCGCAGGCGGCGTCGCGCTTCTCCGGCGAGTGGCTGGCGTTGCTGATGACGGTGGGCGCGAGCATCTCGATCCTCGGCACGAGCAGCAACACGGTGCTGATGGCGCCGCGTTACCTGCTCGCGCTGTCGCAGGACGGCTACGGGCCGCGATGGCTGGGCGCGATCCATCCGCGTTTCCGCACGCCCGCGGTGTCGATCGTGCTGATCGGCGCGGTGTCGCTCGCGCTCGCGCTGTCGGGATCGTTCGTGCAGCTGGCGCTGTTGTCGGTCGTCTCGCGACTGTGCACGTACCTGGGCACCGCCGGGTCGGTGCTGGTGTTGCGGCATCGGCATGGCGACCGCGACGGCGCGCTGCGCCTGCCGGGCGGTGCGTTGATTCCGGTCGCGGCGATCGTGCTGAGCCTCGCGTTGCTCGCGAGCGCGCAGATCGCGAACCTCATCGCGGCCGCGATTGCGCTTGCGATCGGCGCGGTGGTGTGTGCCTTGCGGCGGCGGTGAAGCCTGCCGGCGCGGCGTCCATCGGCGCTGTTGTAGCCCGGGTAAGCGAAGCGCACCCGGGGACTGTCACGGCGTCGGGGTAGGCGTCGGCAGGATCAACGGCAACGGCTCCGGCATCCCCATCAGCTGACGCTGCAGATCGAACAGGATGTCCGCGTCGCCCGGCAGCCACTGCGACTCCTCGTTGCCGCGGTAATGGCGATGGAAGGCGCGCAGCGCCGCATCGGGATCGCTCAGGTCGTAGCCGACCAGCCGCATCGCCGCCCACCGGTCGAAGCCCGCGGGCGCCGGCGCGAGCGGCGCGCGCGGCCACAGCCCGTAGCCCGCATCGGCCAGGCGCTTCCACGGAAACAGCGCGCTCGGATCGCGCTTGCGCGTCGGCGCGATGTCGCCGTGGCCGATCACCAGGTGCTTCGGGATATCCAGTCGCGAGGTGATGTCGTCGAGCAGCCACAGCAGCGTCGCGATCTGCGCATCGCTGAAAGGCTCCTGGCCGTCGTTGTCCAGCTCGATGCCGATCGATGCGGAGTTGAGATCGCTCAGGCCGCCCCAGCGCGAGGCGCCGGCGTGCCACGCGCGCTTGCCCTCGTCGACCAGCTGGAACAACGCGCCGTCGTCGCCGATCAGATAATGCGCGCTCACGCGGCCGCCGGAATTGCGCGTCTGCAACGTGAGCAGCGCCGCTTCCGCGCTTTCCATCTCCGTCTGGTGCAGCACGATCACGACGGCGCTGCGCGCATCGTGGTTGAGCGACGGTCGCCATGCGACGACCGGTTCGCGCGGCGGCGGTGGCGTCGTCGCGCAGCCGGCGAGCGTGGCGAGGACCAGGGCAAGTGCGATGGCGCGCATGGGCGGGGACGCGAGGCGAAGAACCGGAGCGAGTATAGGCAGCCGTGCCGGGCATCGTGTCGACGCCCGGCGCGTTCCACGCGTTCTTATTCCTTGCGGATCGCGTGCCCGCCGAACTGCGCGCGCATCGCGGCGAGCAGCTTGTCGGCGAAGGAATCGTCCTCGCGCGAACGCAGGCGTTCCAGCAGCGACAGCGTGATCACCGGCGCGGAGACGTCCAGCTCGATCGCCTCCGCCACGGTCCAGCGGCCTTCGCCCGAATCGGACACGTACGGCGCGATGCCCGCCATCGTCGGGTTCTCCTCCAGCGCGTTCGCGCTGAGGTCCAGCAACCACGAACGCACGACGCTGCCGTGTCGCCAGATCTGCGCGATCTGCCCCAGGTCCAGCGCGAAGTCCGCACGCTTCTGCATGATCGCGAAGCCTTCGGCATAGGCCTGCATCATTCCGTACTCGATGCCGTTGTGGACCATCTTGGTGAAATGGCCCGCGCCGCTCGGCCCGACACGCCCCCAGCCGCGATCCGCCGCCGGCGCCAGCGCTTCGAAGATCGGGCGCAGCCGCTCGACCACGGCTTCGTCGCCGCCGACCATCAGGCTGTAGCCCTCGCTCAGGCCCCACACGCCGCCGCTGGTGCCGCTGTCGACGTACGCGATGCCGTGCCCGGCCAGCATCGCCGCGCGGCGCATCGTGTCCTTGTAGAACGAATTGCCGCCGTCGATGAGCGTGTCGCCACGTGCGAGCGGCGGCAGCAGGTCGGCGATGGTGCGATCCACCGGATCGCCAGCGGGCACCATCATCCACACGACGCGCGGCGTCGGCAGGCGCTGGATCAGGTCCGCGAGCGATTCGACCGGCTCGATGCCGTTGCCCGCGGCGCGGTCGCGCGCCTGCGCGCCGGGATCGAAACCCACCACGCGATGCCCGTTCTGCACGAGCCGCTGCGCCATGTTCGCGCCCATGCGGCCCAGTCCGATCATGCCCAGTTCCATCCACGACTCCGATGCGAGGCGGCGACGCCGCGATGGCGACAGGATGGCGCATGCGCGGGCGCAGATCACCCCTCGTTTGCGGGAGGCGCGGACATGCTAAGAGCGCGTGAACGCGGCGACCGCAGAACCATCAGGCCCTTGTAGCCCGGGCAAGCGAAGCGCACCCGGGTCACGCGCTCAGATCCGCCGCGCGTTCTGCTCGCCCGCGCTGCACAAGCTCAATGCGGCAGCGACGGCGTGACCACCGGCGCGAGCGGCTCGCGCTCGATGCGCTCCTGCTCCAGTTCGGCGAGATGCTCTTCGAGCGTGCGACCGAGCGCGGCGGCTTCGCGTCCGGCCGCGTGCAGCAGGGGCGCGGAGGCCTCCAGGCGCAGCTCGCGGCCGGCGCGTTCCTGTACGGCGACCACGTGGCGCAGCATCGCCAGCGCCATCGCGGCGCTGTCGCTGCGCGCGGCCACCTGGCTGCCGAGCACGAGCAGCCACTCGCCGTCGCGCCAGCCCACGCCGCCGATCGCCGTGTCGTCCGCGTCCAGCAATTGCGCGTGCGGCTGCAGCGCGGCGCCCAGCCGGCGGATCGGCCGGTCGGGTTCCTTCTTCTTGCGCGCGTCGCGCTTGGCCTTGGAATTGCGTGACATGAGGGCTCGCGATGCGTTCGGGCCGCGCATTCTAGGCCGATCGCGTCGCCGGCGGCGCGGCGATGCGTCCGGCAGGCCCGCTCAGCGCAGCGGCGCCATCACCTTCAGCTCGCGCAGGTTGTAGCCCTTCATCGCGGCCGATGCCTTCAGCCGCTGGAACAGCGCGCGGTTCATCTCCGGCTCGCGCGCGAGGATCCACAGGTTTTCGCGCTCCGGCCCGCCGACGATGGCCCACTGGTATTCCGGGTCGAGGTCGATCACCCAGTAATCGGCCCAGGTCATCGGCAGCCACGACAGCCAGTCCGGTGCGAAACGCACCTCCAGCGCGCCGGGCTTGTCGGCGACGGGGCGCGCGATCCCCTCCGACACGTCGGTCGAGCCGTCCTTCTTCCGGCACGCATTGCGCACGCCGACGGTGCCGTCGGCGTTGGGCGTGTAGGTCGCGGTGATGTCGCTCACGCAATCGCGCTGCCAGAACATCGGCAGGTGCGCGATCTCATGCCACTGGCCCGCATAACGCTGCAGGTCGAACTGCTCCACGGGCACGTTCACCTGTTCCTGCGCGTGCGCAGGCGCCGCAAGCGCGAGCAGCAATGCCATGGTCGGCAACGCGAAGGTCGAAAAACGCGGCATGGCAGGTCCTCGTCGACTGGACCTGCAGGTTCACCGTCGTGACGTCGTTTTCGCGTGATCGGTGAAGCGCGCTTCACGCGCGCTTCAGCGCGCCAATCCGGCCGGGCCTCAACGGAACGGCGACAGCGCCGTGGTACCGCAGACGAACGACACCGCGTGATTGTGGAAGCTGGCGCGGCGACGGCGGCGTTCGCGCCGTGCCTCGCGTGCGCGGCGACGCGCTTCGTCCTGCGCCGGGTCCGGCTCGACGCCGGCAAGCGAGAGCGCCAGGTCGGCGTCCTGGATGTAGCCCTGGTTGAACAACAGACCGCTGAAGAGGTTCATGTCGCGACTCCATGTCTTCGGTGTGCGGACATGCTGCGCCGTGCGCGGCAGCGGAAAAAGCGACCATTTCGGAACGCTTGCTTGAATCGGATTCAAGGCTCGCGCCACGCATGGAATCCCGGAGGAATGCGCTGCGAATGCGCCGCTAATTGGCGAGCGCGCGCAGCGTATCGAGGCGATCCGCTTCCGGCGCCGGTTTGTCGTGGCGCCACCGCAATATGCGCGGAAAGCGCACGGCGATGCCCGACTTGTGCCGCGTGCTGCGGTTCACCGCTTCGAAGCCCAGTTCGAACACGTGCTGCGGCGTCACCGAGCGCACGGGACCGAAGCGCTCGATCGTGTTCGCGCGGATCCAGCGATCCAGCGTGAGGATTTCCTCGTCGCTCAATCCCGAATACGCCTTCGCCACCGGCACCAGCGCATCGCCGTCCCAAAGGCCGAACGTGTAGTCGGTGAACAGCGTGCTGCGCCGGCCCGAGCCCGGTTGCGCGTACAGCAGCACCGCATCAACGGTGAGCGGATCGATCTTCCACTTCCACCAGTCGCCTCGCCGACGCCCGGTGCGATACGGCGAATCCAGTCGCTTGAGCATCAGCCCTTCGACGCCACGCTCGCGTGCGCTTTCGCGCAGCGCCGCCGCGCCGCGCCAGTCGCGCGCGTCCACGCGTGGCGAAGCGACGACCACGCGGCTGTCGAAGCGCGACAGCAGGTCCTCGAGCAGTGCGCGACGCTCATGCAGCGGGCGCTCGCGCAGGTCTTCGCCATGCAGTTCGAGCAGGTCGTAGGCAAGCACGCGCACCGGCGTGTCGGCGAGCGTCTTCGCACCCGGCTTGCGGCGCTGGATGCGCGTCTGCAACGCGGTGAACGGCAGCGGCCGGTCGCCTTCGCGCCAGCCGAGCAGTTCGCCGTCGATCACCGCATCGTCCGGCAGGCGTGTCGCAGCGGCTTCGATTTCGGGAAAGCGTCCGTCCAGCCGTTCCTCGCCGCGCGACCACAGCGCGATCTCGCCCTCGCGACGGATCAGTTGCAGGCGGATGCCGTCCCACTTCCATTCCAGCAGCCAGTCGTCGATGGGCCCCAGCGTGCCGGGCTCGACTTCCAGCGGCGAGGCGAGGAAGAACGGATACGGCTGGCGGCGATCGCTTTCCAGCACGCCGGTGGACAGCAGGTCGCCGAGGAACTCCGGCGTCGGCGTCCACGCGCCGAGCATGCGTTGCGCGATCAGCGCGATGTCCAGCCCCGACAGTTCCGCCAGCGCCTGCTGCACCAGGCGCTGCGACACGCCCACGCGCAGCGCGCCGGTGAGCAGCTTGTTGAACAGCAGGCGCTGACCGGTCGGCAGCGTGCGCCAGCCCGCAATGACGGCGGCGCGCCGCAGTTCCGGCGCCTGGTTGGCGACGGGCAGCAGGTGCGTTTCGATCCATTGCGACAGCGGGCGCTCCGGCGCCGCGCGGTCGGGATCGTCGAGCAGCAGCGTCAGCGTTTCGGCCAGATCGCCGACGTGGCCGTGGCTTTCCTCGACCAGCCACGACGGCAGGCCGCTTTCCTCGACGATCCACTCGTGCAGCTCGCGCGTGTTCGCGATGCGCGACAGCTTGCCGCCGGCGAGCAGCCACAGTGCCCACGCGGCATCGTGCGGCGGCGCATCGCGGAAGTAGGCGATCAACGCGGCGCGCTTGTCGCCGGTCGCGGTGCTCTGGTCCAGCTCGCGGTAGAGTTCGGCGAAGCGCTTCATGCGTCGTCGCCGAAGCTGGTGCGCAGGGTTTCCGCGTCGACGCCACGCTCGCGCAACGTGCGCACCAGCGCGTCGGTGGTGCCGTGCGTGGCGAACACGCGCCGCGCGCCGGTTTCCTCGATGGTGCGCAGCAGGTCGGGCCAGTCGGCGTGGTCGGAGATCACGAAGCCGCGGTCGTAGTTGCGTCGCCGGCGATTGCCGCGGATGCGCATCCACCCCGACGCGAAGCCCTGCTGCGCGCGACGGAAGCGGCGCAGCCACGGACTTCCCGCCGCGGACGGCGGCGCGATCACCAGGCGCCCCGCGTGGTCGGCGCGCGCGCCCTGCTCGGACACCAGTTCCGTCGCGACCATGTCGATGCCCGCCGCGCGATACACCTCCACGCCGGCGGCGATCGCGCCGTGCAGCAGCGGCGGCGGTTCGTCGAACGCCCGCATTTCCGCCAGCACGCGCTGCGCCTTGCCCAGCGCATAGCAGAACAGCACCGCCGCTTCGCCGCGCGCCTCGCACGCGCGCCGCCAGTGCACGATGTCGGCGACGGCCTCGCGCGTCTCCGGCCAGCGATACACCGGCAGCGCGAACGTCGCCTCGGTGATGAAGGTGTCGCAGCGCACGACCTCGAACGGCGCGCAGGTGGGGTCCGGCTGGCGCTTGTAGTCGCCCGACGCGACCCAGACCTCGCCGGCGACCTCGATGCGCACCTGCGCGGAACCGAGCACGTGCCCGGCCGGGTGCAGCGACACGCGGGCATCACCCAGTTCGAACGGCTCGCCGTGCGCATGCTCGACGATGCGCTGCGTGCCCAGGCGCCAGCGCAGGATCGGCGCGGTGCCCGGCGTGCAGTGGTATTCGCCCATGCCCTCGCGCGCGTGATCGCCGTGGCCGTGCGTGATCACCGCGCGCGGCACCGGCAGCCAGGGGTCGATGTGGAAATCGCCGGCCGGGCAGTACAGCCCTTCGGGACGCAACTGGACGAGATCGCGCGCCTGCGCCATCGATGCGCTCAATCGCCCCGCACGCCGGCACGTTCGGCAAAGTCGGGCCGCTGCGGGCGCAGCACGCAGAAGCGATGCCCCGTCGGCGCCTCCATCACCCACCACGTGCGCACCTGCGCGACGCGGCGCGCGCCGAGCGCTTCCAGCCGGCGCACCTCGGCCTCGACGTCGTCGGTCTCGATGTCCAGATGAACGCGGCTGGGGTGCTCGACGCGCTGCAGCAGGATGCGCGGCTGGTCGGTTTCGACGTCCAGCTGCCGGTAGTGCGCGTCCTGCGGATCCTCCAGCGTGGACGCGTCGTGGCCGAGCGCGGCCGCCCAGAACGCGGCGGCGGCGTCCAGGTCGCCGTTGCAGTCGATGATGATCTGGCCCAGCCGGCTGCGATGCATGCGCGCGACTGTATCGGCGGCGCAGTCAGGAGGCGGTGAACCGTGCGCGATGTCGCGAATGGCGGCGTTCGCGCGTGGTGAGCGCGTTACCGCTCACATTGTTTTCACGACCGGATTCGCAGCCTTCACGCACAGCGTTCCCACATTCCTTAAGGAGACACCATGAAGGCGGCCGGCGGACTCATCCTCATCGTCGAGGATCACATGGCGATCGCAGAGATGGTCGGCGAATTCCTCGAAGCGCGCGGCTACGAGGTCGACTTCGCGCGCGACGGTGCCGACGCTCTGCGATTGACCGCGGAGAACACCTACGACGCGATCATCCTCGACCGCTCGCTGCCGCGCCTGGACGGGCTGGACGTGTGCCGTCGCATCCGCGCCGAACAGCGTCGTTCGACGCCGATCCTCATGCTCACCGCGCGCGACACGCTCGACGACAAGGTCACCGGCCTGGAAGCCGGCGCGGACGATTACCTCACCAAGCCCTTCGCGATCCAGGAACTGGAGGCGCGCATCGCCGTGCTGATCCGCCGCGGCCGCAAGGCGATGGGCGGCGGCGTGCTGCGCGTGGCCGACCTGGTGCTGGATCCGGAAGCGATGACGGTGCACCGCGACGGCATGGAGCTGCACCTGTCGCCGACGGGCTTCCAGCTGCTGAGCATCCTGATGCGCGAATCGCCGCGCGTCGTGTCGCGCCAGGAAATCGAGCGCGAGATCTGGAAGGGCGAATCGCCCGATTCGGACACGCTGCGCAGCCACCTCTACAACCTGCGCAAGACCATCGACCGCCCCTTCGACAACCCGCTGCTGCACACGATGCAGACGGCCGGTTACAAGGTCGCCGACCTGTCGGATTCGAAGGCGCCGCGCGAAAGCGCCCCGGCGATCGCCGCGACGCCGCGCTTCGCCGAGGCGACCGTCAGCGCGCATTGAGGTTGGCGTTAGCCCCTCTCCCATCGGGCGAGGGGTTTCGGCGGCACGCGTGCGTCCACGTTCGACTCGCGGGCACTCGCCGGCCGTTGCGCCTGCGGCGATCAAGATGGATTCCAGCTTTCGCTGGAATGACGAGGGGGAAACGGATCGTCCTTCAGCCTGGGTCCCGGCTTTCGCCGGGATGACGGCGTTGAGGGGCGGCCGCGCCTCACTCCTCCAGCGTGAACCCCACCTTGATCGTGACCTGCCAGTGCGCGACCTGGCCGTTCTCGACGTGGCCGCGCACGTCCTGCACACAGAACCACTTGATGTTGCGAACCGTCTCCGACGCGCGCTCGATCGCGCGGCGGATCGCGTCGTCCGTGCTGGTCTTGGACGAGCCGGTCAGCTCGAGGTGCTTGTAGACGTGCTCGCTCATGGTCGCTCTCCGGGTAGGGGACGTCGGACTGCATGGTGGCTGCAACGCGCGCGCGGGGCGCGCGTGGGCCGATCATAGACCCCTGCCCGTCCCGCGCCCCGTGATGCGCGGGCGCGGGCCGACGAATGCGTCAGATGCAGTCCGAGTTGGACTTCAGGCAGGCCGCGTTGCGGTCGCCCAGCGCCTTGGCATCGGCTTCGCGGCGTGCGCGGCGCTCAGAGGCGGTCATGCACACCGTCTCGGTGCGGTTGCTGCCGATCTTGCGCGTGCGCTCGCACACCAGCTTTTCTTCCGGCGCGCGGTTGACGATCGCCGAGATCGATTCGAGCGAATTGAACACGACGATGCGATCGGCTTCGGGCAGGTCGGTGATCGCGCTGCGGTCGCGCAGCAGCGTGAACACCTTGTCCTGCTCGCGCAGCAGGGTCGTGCGCTCGGCCGACGGCATGTCCTTGTAGCGACCGCTGCGCTGCTCCACTTCCACGCGGATCTGGCGCTGCTGGTCGAGGATCGCCGCGGCGTCCAGGTTCGGATGCGTTTCGTTGGCGATGGCGGGCATGGCGGCGGCGATGGCCAGCACCAGCGTGAAGACGAACTGCCGTGACGCGACGTGCCTGAGCATTCCCTTACCCCCGGTCGAAAGTCTGCCGACCGTACCGGCAAGGCGAGGCACCGTCCAGTGCAAAGGCGTCAGCCGTGGCCCTGTTCGGGTTCGCCCTGCGCACGCGCCATCCGGCCCGGCCCGACGTCCGGCATCGCGCCCGGCGCCGGCGCGGCGCTGTCCGGGAGCTGGCCCGGCAGGCTGTCGGCGGGCGTCATCACGTCCGCCTCGGGGTTCTGCACGACGATGCTGATCCGGCGGTTCACCGGCGAGCGCGGATCGTTCTTGTCGAACGGTACCGATGCGGCGAGGCCGACCACGCGCGAGATGCGGTCTTCTTCGAGTCCGCCTTCGACCAGCGCGCGCCGCGCGGCGTTGGCGCGTTCGGCCGACAGCTCCCAGTTGCCGTAGCCGATCGCCGAGTGGTACGGCACCTCGTCGGTGTGGCCGCTCAGCGCGATGCGGTGGTGGCCGTCGTTGAGCAGCCCGCCCATCTCGCCCAGCAGCGAGTGCGCGTAGTCCTTCAGGCGCGCACTCGCGGTGTCGAACATCGGCCGGTTGAGGCGGTCGACGATCTGGATGCGCAGGCCTTCGGGCGTGAGGTCGATCAGCAGCTGGTCCTTGAACGGCGCCAGCGCCTGGCTGCGCTGCACGGCTTCCTCCAGCGTGCGCTTGAGTTCGTCCAGCCGGCGCTTTTCTTCCTCGCGCGCGACGTCCTTGGCCTGTTTGGCCGAGATCTTCATCGGCTCGCGCGCGCCGAATTCCGCGCCGTGTCCGCCGGCGACGGCGACCGCGCTCGTGGTCGGGATCAGGCGATCGGCCGCGCCGCCCGGGCCGTTCGCGCCCGGCGCGGGCTTGAGCGATTTGCCGACGACGGCGCTGGGGTTCTTGAAGTATTCGGAGATCGCGGCGCGCTGCTGCTTGTCGGTGATGCCGACGATCCACATCACCAGGAAGAACGCCATCATCGCGGTCACGAAGTCCGCGTACGCGACCTTCCACGCGCCGCCGTGGTGCCCGCCGGCCACGCGCTTGATCGGCCGGAGGATGATCACCGGCTTCTCGCGATTGGCGGCCATGTCAGCGCTTGCCGCGCAGGTGCGCGTCCAGGTCGGAGAATGCCGGGCGCATGTCGGAGAACAGCAGCTTGCGCGCGAATTCCACCGCCACGCTCGGCGCGTAACCGCGCAGGCTCGACACCAGCGCCATCTTGATGATCTCGAAGGCTTTGGCTTCTTCCTGCGCGTGGTGGTGCATGGCCGCCGCGAGCGGGCCGACGAAGCCGTAACCCAGCAGGATGCCCAGGAAAGTGCCGACCAGCGCCGCGGCGACGTGGTGGCCGATCTCCGCCGCCTCGCCGCCGATGGACGCCATCGTGATCACGATGCCCAGCACCGCCGCGACGATGCCGAAGCCCGGCAGCGAGTCGGCCAGCACCTGCAGCGCGTGCGCGGGTTCGCCGGCTTCCTTCGAATGCGTTTCCAGCTCGATGTCGAGCACCTGTTCGAGTTCGTGCGCCTCGAAATTGCCGCTGACCATCAGGCGCAGGCAGTCGGTGGTGAACTCCATCAGGCGCTTGTCGGCCAGCAGCTTGGGGTACTTCTGGAACAGCTCGCTGGACGCAGGTTCGTCGACGTCGCGCTCGATCGCCATCATGCCCTCGCGACGCGCCTTCATCAGCACGTCGTAGAGCATGGCGAGGATGTCGACGTAATCGGACTTCTTGTAGTGCGAGCCCTTGAGCAGGCGCGGGATGCCGCCCAGGCAGGCCTTCACCACCTTCAGCGGATTGGCGACCAGGAACGCGCCCGCCGCGGCGCCGCCGATGATCAGCAGCTCATAGGGCTGCCACAACGCGCCGATCTGGCCGTGCGAGAGCACGAAGCCGCCCAGCACGCTGCCGATTACGACGATGAAACCGATGATGATGAACATGAGCCGCCCCGAGACACGATTGGGTTAACGGCTTCTCATGCGGAAGATTGAGTTGGGTGTTTCATCGCGTGACGAAGGTCTCTGCTTTCATCCAGCGCGGTGCGTTTTAGCTCCTCCCCCTGCCTGCAGGGGGAGGTTGGGAGGGGGTACGCGGCGCGTAGCGCCGGCTGCCCACACAGGTTCGCTCGCTGCTCCGCAGCTTACACCCCTCCCCAACCCTCCCCTGCACGCAGGGGAGGGAGTCGGCGACTGCGAGCAGGAAGGGAACCGAAGCGTCACCACGCCATCGCGAACCAGCGCTCCAGCGTCTCGCCTGGCGCGAGCACGCGCGGTTCGAGGTTGAACGCATCCGGCGGGCCGCTCTGCGGCTCCGCGCACGTCGCGTGCGCCGGCATGTCGTAGACGACCCAATGCGTGCAGTCGGAGGTGAGCGTGACGCGCTGCGCACCGCGATGCAGGACGATGGGCGCATCGTTCAGGAAACAATCGTCCCACGGGCCCGGCGGTGGCGGCGCGAGCGGCCGCGTCGCCATGCCGTCGCCATCGCGCGGGTACCACGCGCGCGGCGCGAACTCGACGCGGTCGGGCTTGAGGAACCACGGGTGCCAGCCCAGTTCCGCCGGCATCGCGCGATCGCCGGCGGTCGCCGACATCGTCATGCGCAGACCGCGCGATTGGAGTTCGATGCGTTGCCGCGCGACGCCGCCGAACGGCCAGCGCCCGTCCTGCGGCAAGGCGAGCGACAGCTCGATGTGCTGCGGCGATTGCGCATCCACTTGCCACGGCAGCGCGAAACCGACGCCGTGGATCGCGTGCGCGCCGAGCGTGATCGGCAACCGGTGCCGTTCGCCCTCGAACGAGAACTCGCCACGACGCACGCGTCCGGCCCACGGGATCATCGGGTACGACCCCCACGCGAGCATCGACGCGTTGTCGTCGCTGAAACCGGCGAGCTGTTCGACGCCGTCGACGCGGATTTGCGCGATGCGTCCGCCCGCGTGCGGCGCGACGTCGACCGACATCGCGCCGAAGCCCAGCGTCAGCAGCGGGCCGGGTTCGAGCCGCGCCGTCGCGACGTCATGCGCCATCGTGCCGCTCGGTGTACGGGTGGATCACGCGGATGCGGCCGTCGGCATCGTGATGCAGCGGCGTCACCTTGATCGAACGCAGGTGCGTCACGCCGCCTGACAGGATCGAGTCGTGGTAGAACAAAAACCACTGCCGTTCGAACTCGACGATGGAATGGTGCGTGGTCCAGCCCACCACCGGCGTCAGGATCGGCCCCTGGTAGGTGAACGGCCCGTACGGGCTGTCGCCGACGGCGTAGCACAGCAGATGCGTGTTGCCGGTCGAGTACGAGAAGTAGTACTTCCCGCCGAACTTGTGCACCCATGAGGCCTCGAAGAAACGGCGCTCGTGGTCGCCGGCCTTCAGCGGCTGGCCGTCTTCATCGAGGATCACCACTTCGCGCGGCGCCTCGGCGAACTCCAGCATGTCGCCGCGCAGGCGCGCGATCTTCGGGCCGAGCGCGGGCTCGTCGTCGCCCGGTTCGACGTGCGCGTCGCTGCGCACGTTGTCGCGGTATTTCTGCAGCTGCCCGCCCCACAGGCCGCCGAAGTACATGTAGCTCTCGCCGTCCTCGTCGGTGAACACCGCCGGGTCGATCGAATAGCTGCCTACGATGGCCTCGGGCTGCGGCACGAACGGGCCTTCCGGACGATCGCCCACGGCGACGCCGATCTGGAACACGCCATCGCTGCGCTTGGCCGGGAAATACAGGTAGTACTTGCCGTCCTTCGTCGCCGCGTCGGGCGCCCACATCTGGCGCTGCGCCCACTTCACGTCGCGCACGTGCAGAGCGACGCCGCAGTCCACGGCCTCGGCATCGGGCGAGTCCATGCGCAGGACGTGGTAGTCCTCCATGCCGAAGTGCGAGCCTTCATCGTCGAACGCAATGCCCGCGTCGATATCGTGCGAGGGATAGACGTACAGCTTGCCCTCGAACACATGCGCGGACGGGTCGGCGGTGTAGATGTGCGTGACCAGCGGCTGCGAGATCGCCCTGGCGGCGATGGCGGTCAGGTCCTGGTTCCGGGAAAGGTCGGACATGGGGGAATCTCCGGTGTCGAGACGGCGCGTCAGGCCGAGGCGGCGTTGAGTCGTCGCGCGTTGAGCTCCTGCTCGATGCGCGACTCCATCGGCTTGTTGATCTCGTACAGGAACAGCAGCACCACGCACACCAGGAACGGAATCGAGGCGTACAGGCTCACCGCCAGGCGAATGCCGTCGACCGTCTGCGGCGACTGCGCGAGCGCATCGGCGTCATAGCCGTAGAAGGCGAGGATGCCGGCGACCAGCGCGCCGCCGAAGCTCAGGCCGATCTTCAACCCGCACAGCATCGCCGAGAAGATGATCGCGGTGGCGCGGCGGTGGTTCTTCCATTCCGAGTAATCCGCGACGTCGGCGATCATCGCCCACAGCAGCGGGATGGTGATGCCGTAGAAGAAGCCGTGCAGGATCTGCGAGACGAACACGATCCACGTCGCCTGCGGCGGAAACATCAGGAACGCCAGCATGAACAGCGTGGAGACCAGCAGCGCGCCGCCGAACACGTCGCGCTTGCCGAAGCGGTCGGCGAGTTTCTTCGAGAAGCCGATGCCGCAGATCATGAAGATGATGCCGCCGGCGTTGAACAGGCTCAGCGCGGAGGTCGGCGCATCCTTCGGCCACTGGAACTCGGTCAGGCCCATGCCGGTGAGCACGGAGTTGAGCCCGGCGATGAAGCCGTTGAAGCCGACCTGGTCGAGGAAGCCCGCCAGGTGCGGCTCGCTCAGGTAGTACTTGAAGTAGTACACGTACATGCCGCCCTTCAGCGCGAGCGTCATGAACACCAGGATGGTGAGCATCAGCATCACCACCCACGGGCGGTTGCGCGCGAGGTCGGACAGGTCCTGCTTCACGCTGGACTTCTGCTCCGGCGCAGGGACGATGCGCTCCCTCGTGGTGAAAAAGGTGATCAGGAAGAACACCGTGCCCACGATGGCGAACAGCATCATGGTGTTGTGGAAGCCGCGCACCTTGTCGCCGTCGCCGAGGATCAGCACGAGCGGCAGCAGCAGCGCCTGGATGATGAACTGCGCGACCATCACCGCGACGAAGCGGTACGCCGACAGGCTGTTGCGCTGTGCCATCGAACCGGTGAGCACGCCGCTGAGCGCCGAGTACGGCAGGTTGTTCGCCGCGTAGATCATCACCAGCAGCGTGTAGGTGCCCATCGCGTAGGCGACCTTCGCGCGCGGCGCGAGGTCGGGCGTGCTGAAGGCCAGCAGCGAGAACACGCCGAACGGAATCGCCGTCCACAGGATCCACGGACGGAACTTGCCCCAGCGCGTGCTGGTGCGGTCGGCGGCGATGCCCACGATCGGCGTGAACACGAACGCGCCGAGGATGCCGCCGATGAAGATGATGGTGGCCGCCGTGGCCGCGGGGATGCGGTACACGTCGGTGTAGAAGAACGCCAGGAACGTCACCAGCGTCTGGAAGATCAGGTTCGCGGCGAGGTCGCCAAGGCTGTAGCCGATCTTTTCGGTGACCGACAACGTTTCGGAAGTGCTGTTCATGATCACCTGTAGTGGGCGCCGTACCGCTGCTTCATATACACCACGGCCCGCCCGGTGCGCTGCACTGGACGGGCCGCGTGGGTTCCACCCTCCCCCGCTCGCGCGGGGGAGGCATTACCGCATCAGAACGTGCCGCGAACGCCGATCGTGTACGTGGTGCCGAAATCGTACATGTCGTTGACCGCGTTCTCGAAGGCGAAGAAGGAACGGCGCTCCTCGCCCAGGATGTTGGTCACGTTGAAGAAGATCTGCGGCTTGGACTTCACGTTGACCAGCGTGTAGCTGCTGGACAGGTCGAGCTGGCCGCGATCCTCGCCGTACAGCTGCGCGAACGGAATGCCCTGCTGGTTCGCGCCGCTGGCCGCGGAGCCTTCCTGCCAGTTGTACGACAGGCGCGCCTGGGCGACGTCGTTCTCCCAGTAGATGGTGGCGTTCCACAAACTCGGCGACAGGCCGTAGATGTTGCTCGACAGCGCGGCCGCGTCCTTGCCGATGGTGGAAATGTCGATCTTGGAGTAGTTGGCCATGAAGCCCAGGCCGTCGAGCACGATGCTCAGCGGCTGCACCCAGATCGCTTCCCAGCCGTTGATCTCCAGCTCGGCGTCGGCGTTGACCTGCTGCTGCACGTTCACCGTCGCGACGGTCGGGCCGCCACGCGAGTTGATCGCCTGCTGCTGCGCATCCACCAGGCTCTCGAACGGGATGCCCAGATCCGTGAACGGACGGGTGACCACGCCCTGGTAGGTGTAACCCTTGATGCGCTTGTTGAACAGCGTCAGGCCGACGAAGCCTTCCCCGCCCGTGTACCACTCGCCGCCGATGTCGAAGTTGGTCGAGGTGTACGGGGTCAGGTCCGGATTGCCCTGCGTCGCCACCTGCGCCGAGATGTCGCTGAAGGTCGTCGCCGGCAGCATCGAGCTCGGGTTCGGACGCGTCATCGTGCGCGAGGCCGAGGTGCGCAGCACCACGTCTTCGGCCACGTCCCACGCCGCGCTGAACGAGGGCAGCCACTCGTTGTAGTCGCTGGTCAGCGTCTGCCACTGGCGCACGCCGCCGATGGTGACCGGGCCGCTGATGTCCTGGTCGGTCTTCGCGTAACGCACGCCCATGTTGAAGCGCAGGTTGCGATGCCAGACCTCGGACTCGCCGTTGACCATGATGAAGGCCGCGGTGTTGGCCTCATCGAAGCCACCGGTCGGCGCGCTGGTGTTGGCGTTGTTCGCCTCGGGCGCGCCGTCGCGGTAGAACGCGTAGTTGGTGTCGGCCATGAAGCGGTCGAAATCGACCGTCACGAAGCCGGCAGGACCCGGCGAAAGATAGTTCGGCAGCGCCGCGTCCGGCACCTGCGAGAACGCGTACGGCTGCCAGCTCGTGCCGGTGTCGCCGAAGCCGACGATGGAGCGGGAGTTCTCGTCGTAGGCGATGCCGAGGGTGACGTTGTTGCGGTCGTCGCCCAGCTGCAGGCTCGTGTTCAGGCCGCCGGTCGTGGTCACGCGCTTCTCGTTCTGCGCCCACACGCGACCGCCGGTCCAGGTCCAGCCGATGTTCGGATCGTTGAGGTCCAGGCCGCTCTGCGTGGTCGGGATGTCGCCGTTGTTCTGGTACTGCACCGTGGTGACCGGCGAGTTGAACAGGATCGTCGGCGAATCGCGGAACATCCAGCTGCGGCTGACGCTGGCCTGCACGTTGAGCTTGACGTCTTCATCGAAGAAGAACGTGAACCCCGGCGTGAACTGCCAGTACTTCACGTCTTCGGTGTACGGACGGGCTTCCAGGAAGTACTGCGCGTTCTCGAACGTGGCGCTGGTGACGACGTTGTTCGCGTCCAGCTGCATGTTCGTGGGAACCATCGCGCCGTTGCGGCCGATCAGGTTGATGTCGATGCGGTCGTTGGTGCGGTGCGCGTCGGTGTACAGGACGTCGGCGTACACCTCGAGGTCCTCGTTCGGACGCCACTGCACCGAACCCAGGAACGCATCGCGGTCGCGGTCGCCGGACATGTGCACCGGACGGCCCAGGCGCGGGATCAGCGCTTCGCCGATCTGCGCATTCGTCAGGCCCGGGTTGTGGTCGCGCAGCCACTGCGCGTTGATGGTTTCGCCCGGACGGCTCGCGATGGTGGCGGGAACGCGCCAGCCGTTGCCGCCGGTGGTGTTGCACGGCGAGCCCAGGGCCGGGAACGTCGTGCCCGAACCGCCGTCGAAGCACTGCGCGTTGGTCAGGTTCGGATTGGTCCAGCCGACCGTCTCGTAGCCTTCCACGCCGATGTGGCCGCGCTGCGAGGTCAGGCCGACCAGCACGCCGAAGGTCTTGTCTTCATTGAGCCAGCTGCCGATGACCGTGCCGCGCGGGCTGGTCTTGTCGCTGACGTCGTTGTAATCGCCCTGCAGCGAGTAGGTGACCTGCGATTCGGGATTGTCGAACGGACGCACGTTGCGCATGTCGACCACGCCCGACGCGCCGCCTTCCGGCAGCGCTGCGGTGGGCGACTTGTAGACCTGCAACTGCGTGAAGAATTCGGTCGGGAACAGGTTCAGGTCGACTTCGCGGTTCGCGTTCTGCGCGTCCAGGCCGATGGAGGCCGTCGCGACCGACTGACCGTTGATGGTCGTCTTGGTGAAGCTGCTGGGCAGGCCGCGGATGGCGACGTTGAGGCCTTCGCCGTTGACGTCGCGGTTGAGCTGGATGCCCGGGATGCGCGCCAGCGATTCGGCGATGTTGACGTCCGGGAACTTGCCGATGTCCTCGGCGTAGATGGCATCGACGAAACCGGTCGATTCGCGCTTGGCGAGCGTGGAGTACTCCAGGCTCTGGCGGAAACCCGATGCGACGACGCGGTCGAGCTCGGTGACCTGCTCCTGCGTGGACTGCGCGGACTGCGTGGTTTCGGACTGCGTGGACTGCGTATCGGCCGCCGGCGTGGCGGTCTGCGCCTGCGCGAAGGCCGTCGAGCTGGCCAAACCCAACAGCGCCAGACCCAACGCGCGCGACAGCGTGTTTCTTGCGAACTTCTGCACCGTACTCCCCTCCCGTTTCTGGTACGCGGCGATCTTCAGGATTCGCCGCACTCGTTTTGTGTAGAAACCTGTTTGACGCAATGACCCCGGTTTCCAGTGGGTCGGACAAGTGGTGCCGATGGTAGCGCTACCATTTATCTGGCCGCACGCTGCGGTGCGACATGGAATTCCGCGACGTGTCTACGCGGATTTGTCGCAACGCAGCATGACGTTTCGCCCTGAAAGCAGGTTGGATATGGGGGTGGCGCGTATTGCCGGGCACTGATTTCCTCGCCCGGCGGTGATAGCGCTACCACTTTCCCCGTCATTCCACACCTGCCATGCGTGCAGGAGGACTCGCGCCGATGCCCCACCTCCCGCCCCCGCATGCACGCAGAACGGGTGCATTCCATGAATGACACCGCCTCCCAAGGCGCCGCCACGCCAACCGCCAGAGTCGGCAACTACCGCTGGCGCGTGTGCGCCATGCTGCTGGCGGCGACCACCATCAACTACGTGGATCGGCAGGTGCTCGGCGTGCTCGCGCCGTTCCTGCAGACCGAGATCGGCTGGAACGAAATCCAGTACGGCTACATCGTCACGTCCTTCCAGGCGGCGTACGCGATCGGCCTGCTGTGCACCGGCGCGATCATCGACCGCTTCGGCACGCGCATCGGCTACGCCATCGCGATCAGCGTGTGGAGCGTCGCCGCGATGGCGCACTCGCTCGCCGGCAGCGTGGTCGGTTTCGCGGCCGCGCGTTTCGCGTTGGGACTGGGCGAAGCCGGCAACTTCCCGGCCGCAATCAAGACCGTCGCCGAATGGTTCCCGCGCCGCGAACGCGCGCTCGCGGTGGGCGTGTTCAACGCCGGCTCCAACGTCGGCGCGGTGCTCGCGCCGCTGCTGGTTCCGGTGATCGCCGCAACGTGGGGCTGGCAGGCGGCGTTCCTGTTCACCGGCGTGCTCAGCGCGACGTGGCTCGCCGGTTGGCTGCTCACCTACCGCACGCCGGACCAGCAATCCAAGCTGACGAAGGCCGAACTCGACTACATCCGCAGCGATCCGCCCGAGCCGACGGTGAAAGTGCCGTGGCTGCAGCTGCTGCGCCATCGCCAGGCATGGGCGTTCGTCGCGGCGAAGTTCATCACCGACCCGGTGTGGTGGCTGTTCCTGTTCTGGCTCGGCAAGTTCCTCGCGTCCGAATACAAGCTCTCGCTCAGCACGATTGGTTTGCCGATGATCGTCGTGTACCTGATGGCCGACGTCGGCAGCATCGCCGGCGGCTGGCTTGCGGGGCGCTTCATGCGGCTGGGCTGGGATGTCAACCGCGCGCGCAAGGGCGCGATGCTCACCTGCGCGCTGTGCGTCGCGCCGATCGTGCTGGTCACGCAGGTCGACAACCTGTGGATCGCCGTGGCGCTGATCGGCCTGGCGATGGCCGGCCACCAGGGCTGGTCGGCGAACGTGTTCACGCTGCCGTCGGACATGTTCCCGCGCCACGCGGTGGCGTCGGTCGTCGGCATCGGCGGCTTCGCCGGCGCGGTCGGCGGCATGCTGATGTCGGTGTTCACCGGCGCGCAGCTGGAATCCACCGGCAGCTACGCGCGCATCTTCCTCATCGCCGGCTGCGCGTACCTGCTCGCGCTCGCGGTCGTGCACCTGCTCGTTCCGAAACTGCAGCCGGCCGCGCTCGAACGCGCGCCCGCCGCATGACGCATCGCCTCCACGCCACCAGGGGAATCGCATGAACCATCGCCACACCGTCCTCTTCGCGCTGCTCGCCGCGGCGCTTTCGCCGGCCTTCGCGCAGACCGCGGCGCCGACGCAGCTCGCCGCCGGCAATGCGAAGTTCCTCGGGAGCGCGTACAGCAAGCCGCAGGCGAAGGATTTCGCGATCTACTGGAACAAGGTCACGCCGGAAAACGCCGGCAAGTGGGGCGAGGTCGAGAAGCGCCGCGACCGCATGGACTGGCGCGGCCTGGACGAGGCGTACCGCATCGCGAAGGACAACCACCTGCCCTTCCAGATGCATGTGATGGTGTGGGGCAACCAGCAGCCGGAGTGGATCGAGAAACTTCCCGTCGCCGAGCAGCGCGAGGAAATCGAGGAATGGTTCGCCGCCGTCGCCGAGCGCTATCCGGCGCTGGACTACGTCGAGGTGGTCAACGAACCGCTCAACGATCCGCCGAACAAGGACGACAAGGGCGGCGGCAATTACATCGAAGCCCTCGGCGGCAGCGGCGCGACCGGCTGGGACTGGATCGTCGAATCCTATCGCCTCGCGCGCAAGCACTTTCCGAATTCGAAGCTGCTGATCAACGACTACAACATCACCAACAAGCCCGACGCGACCAAGCGCTACCGCGAGATCATCGACCTGTTGCGCCGCGAAAACCTGGTCGACGGCATCGGCGTGCAGGGCCATGCGTTCGCGACGACGCCGGACGTGCCGATGTCCGTGCACAAGGCGAACCTCGATGTGCTCGGCGAAACCGGCCTGCCGATCTACGTGACCGAACTCGACATCGACGGGCCGACCGACGAACAGCAGCTTGCCGATTACAAGCGGATTTTCCCGGTGTTCTGGGAGCATCCGGCAGTGAAGGGCGTGACGCTGTGGGGGTTCCGCCCGGGCCTGTGGCGGCAGAAGGAAAAGGCCTACCTGGTCCGCAAGGACGGCACCGAACGTCCGGCGCTGACGTGGTTGCGCGAGTACGTGGCCGGCACGGCGGCGAAACCCGCGCAATGAAGGTCCTCGCGTCCGACGCCGTCGCCGCGCTCGTGCTGCTCGCCGCGCCCGCGATCTCGCGCGCCGCGGACGACTGCAGCCAGCCCGCCGCCATCTGCGACGACGCCGTCGCCGGCGCGCTCGCCCTCGTCGATCACGGCCGCGTCGCCCGCGTGATCGTCGACGATGCGGATTTCCCGGGCGTGCTGCGCGCAGCACGCGACCTGGAAGGCGATCTCGCGAAAGTCGCCGGCGGCGCGGGCTGGCACGCGAAGACGGCGATCATCGCCGGCACGCTGGGACGCAGTCCGCGCATCGATCGCATCGTCGGCAAGCACGGGCTCGACACGCGTGGCGTCGCCGGCACGTGGGAAGGCTATTCACTGCAGGTCGTGGAGCGCCCGGAGCCCGGCATCGACCGTGCCCTGGTCGTCGTCGGCGCCGACAAGCGCGGCACGATCTTCGGCCTCTACGAACTCTCGCGCCGCCTCGGCGTCTCGCCGTGGAACTGGTGGGCCGACGTGCCGGTGCAGCCGCGCGAAACGCGTTACATCGCGCCCGGCCGTTTCGTCGATGCGCCGCAGGTCCGGTATCGCGGCATCTTCCTAAACGACGAGGATCCCGCGCTCGGCGGCTGGATGAAGGCCACCTACGGCGGGCCGAACCACGCGTTCTACGAACGCGTGTTCGAACTCGTGCTGCGCCTGAAGGGCAATTACCTGTGGCCGGCGATGTGGGGCCGCGCGTTCGCCGACGACGATCCGCGCAATCCGCAACTGGCCGATGAATACGGCATCGTCGTCGGCACCAGCCACCACGAGCCGATGATGCGCGCGCACGTGGAGTGGAAACGCCACGGCGAAGGCGCGTGGGATTACACGAAGAACGCCGGCAACCTGCGCACGTTCTGGCGCGACGGCATCCAGCGCATGGGCACGCATGAAAGCGTGGTGACGCTGGGCATGCGCGGCGACGGCGACGAGCCGATGACGCAGGACACGGCGATCGAACTGCTGCAGGGCATCGTCGCCGATCAGCGCGACATCCTGCGCGAGGTCACCGGAAAGCCGCCGGAATCCACGCCGCAGGTGTGGGCGCTCTACAAGGAAGTGCAGGACTACTTCGACGCCGGCATGAAGGTGCCGGACGACGTGACGCTGCTGTTCGCCGACGACAACTGGGGCAACATCCGCCGCCTGCCCAAGCCCGGCGAAACGCGCGGCGGCGGCTTTGGGGTGTATTACCACTTCGATTACGTCGGCGGCCCGCGCAACTACAAATGGCTCAACACGACGCAGATCGAGCGCACGTGGGAGCAGATGCACCTCGCGTACGAATACGGCGCGCGGCAGCTGTGGATCGTCAACGTCGGCGACCTCAAGCCGATGGAGTTCCCGATCTCGTTCTTCCTCGACCATGCGTGGAAGCCGGAAACCTTCGGCATCGACGAACTGCAGCGCTATCCCGCGCGGTGGGCCGCCGAACAGTTCGGCGCGCAGCACGCGCGGGAGATCGGCGAGCTGCTCACGCGCTACACGCAGTACAACGCGCGCCGTAAACCCGAGTTGCTGTCGCCGGACACCTTCAGCCTGGTGAACGACGCCGAGGCCGATCGCGTGCTCGGCGAATGGAACGCGCTGGTCGAACGCGCGCGCGTCGTCGGCGCCGCGCTCGGCCCGCAGTACCGCGACGCGTACTACCAGCTGGTCGAATACCCGATCACGGCGAGCGCGAACCTCACCGCGATGTACGTCGCCACCGGGCGCAATCGCCTGTACGCAAAGCAGGGCCGCGCATCGGCGAACGCGCAGGGCGACCTCGCCCGCTCGCTGTTCGAACGCGATGCCGAACTCGCGCGCGTGTACGAACAGGACATCGCCGGCGGCAAGTGGATCCACATGATGTCGCAGCCGCGCATCGGCTACACGAGCTGGCAGCAGCCGGAACGCAACCTCATGCCGGCGCTCGAACGCGTGGTGCCTAAACCCGGCGCATCGATGGGCGTGGCGATCGAAGGCGACACCGCCGCGTGGCCGGGCGCGAAGTCCACCGCCGTGCTGCCGCCGCTGGATGCCCTCGCCGCCCGCTCGCGCACCATCACGCTGTTCAATCGCGGCGCCGGGCCGTTCCGCTTCGAGGCGGCTGCATCGCAACCGTGGCTGCGCGTGTCGCCCGCCCGCGGCGAGGTGACCGACGAACGCGCCGTGCAGGTTGATGTCGACTGGGACCACGTGCCCGCGAACGCACGCAACGGCCGCGTCACGCTGCGCGGCGACGACGGCACGCGCGTGGTGGTCGACGTTCCGATCGATGCGCGCGTCGATGTCGCCCACGCGCGCGGATTCATCGAGACCGACGGCAGCATCGCGATCGAAGCGGCGCACCACGCACGCGCGGTGGCGAACGGCCCGGTCGAATGGCGCACGATTCCCAACCTCGGCCGCACGCTGTCGGGCGTCGCCTCGTTCCCGGTGACGGCGCCGGAAGGCCGCCTCGACGAGCGCGGCGCCTGGCTCGAATACCCCATCCACCTGACGCGCGACGGCGCGTTCGACGTGCGCGTGGTGATGTCGCCGACCCTGGATTTCCAGCATCGCGGCGGCCTCCGCTACGCGGTGTCGATCGACGGCGAGGTGCCAACGATCGTCACCGTGAAGTCCGACCCGACGCCCGATCATCCGGATTTCAACGCTTGGACACGCGCGGTGAGCGACAGTGTGTACGTCGGCACGTCGCGCCATCGCGCGGCAGCGGGCAATCGCACGCTGCGCATCTGGCGCGTCGACCCCGGCGTCGTGCTGCAACGCGTGGAGATCGCGCGCGATGGCGCACGCACCAGCTACCTCGGCGCGCCCGAGAGCCCGCGACTGTGAGCACGACGCCGCAATGCATGCCGGATTCCCGCGTCGGCGGGAACCAACATCCGCACCACCTGCCTTGAGCTTCCCGCCATGACCACGCCCCTGCACCTGCACGAAGACCGCCTTTTCCCGAGCGATCCGGCCACGCGCGACATCGCGCGCCGCCTGTATCGCGAAGTCGCCGCGCTGCCGATCGTGAGCCCGCACGGTCACACCGACCCGGCGTGGTTCGCCACGAACGCGCCGTTCGCCAATGCCACCGAACTGCTGCTGGTGCCGGACCACTACGTGTTCCGCATGCTGTACAGCCAGGGCGTGTCGCTGGATGAACTTGGCATCCCGCGCGCCGACGGCTCGCGTGCGCAGGTCGATCCGCGTGCGGCGTGGCGCGTGTTCGCGCGCAATTTCCACCTGTTCCGCGGCACGCCCTCGTCGATGTGGCTGAACCACGTCTTTTACGAGGTGTTCGGCCTGCGCGAGCGCCTGGACGAGCGCACCGCGGACGATTACTACGACCGCATCACCGATGCGCTGCAGACGCCGCCGTGCACGCCGCGCGCGTTGTTCGAGCGCTTCAACATCGAGGTGATCGCGACCACCGAGTCGCCGCTGGAAACGCTCGAACACCACCAGGCGATCCAGGGCAGCGGCTGGAAGGGCCGCGTCATCACCGCGTACCGGCCCGATCCGGTGGTCGATCCCGAGCACGAGCAGTTCCCGTCCGCGCTGGAGCGCTTCGGCGAGCTCACCGGCGAGAACGTATACACCTGGGACGGCTACCTGCGCGCGCATCGCCAGCGGCGCGATTTCTTCAAGCGCATGGGCGCGACGTCGACCGATCACGGCCATCCGTCCGCCGCGACCGCGAACCTGCCGCCGGACGAGGCCCGCAAGCTGTTCGACGTCGTCGTGCGCGGCGCGGCCACACCGGCGCAGGCGGAGCTGTTCCGAGCGCAGATCCTCACCGAGATGGCGGCGATGAGCCTGGACGACGACCTGGTCATGCAGATCCATCCGGGCTGCTTCCGCAACCACAACGCGGGGCTGTTCGATCGCTACGGCCGCGACAAGGGCGCCGACATCCCGCTGCGCACCGAGTACGTGCACGCGCTCAAGCCGCTGCTGGACCGCTTCGGCAACGATCCGCGCCTCAACGTCATCCTGTTCACGCTGGACGAGAGCACCTACAGCCGCGAACTCGCGCCGCTCGCCGGCCACTACCCGACGTTGTTCCTCGGCCCGGCGTGGTGGTTCCACGATGCGCCCGAAGGCATGTGGCGCTTCCGCGAGCAGACGCTGGCCAGCGGCGGTTTCTACAACACCATCGGCTTCAACGACGACACGCGCGCGTTCCTGTCGATTCCCGCGCGCCACGACGTCGCGCGGCGCATCGACTGCGCGTTCCTCGGCAAGCTCGTCGCCGAACACCGCGTGGACGAGGACGAAGCCGTCGAGGTCGCGATCGACCTTGCGTATCGCCTGCCGAAGAAGGCGTACCGCCTGTGATCGCGTGGCTGCGCTGCCGTGGCGTCGCGCATGCGCTGTGCATCGCCGCGACGCTGCTGTGCGGCGCGGTGGCGGCGGCCGATCGCGATGCAACGCGTGAGCGCGTTCTCCTCGACACCGGATGGCGCTTCCACAAGGGCGATCCCGCTGATGCGAGCGGCCTGGACTACGACGTCCGCCCCGAGGTCGCGCAGAGCGCCGACGGCAAGGACGCCGATGCCCGGCCCGATGCCGCCGCGACGGTGCAGGCGACCGATCGACGCGTGCTCAAGGCGTGGATCCTGCCCACCGCCAATCCGCTGATCCGCGACCCCGCGAAGCGCCACGTGCGCCCCGCCGGGCATCCCGGTGGCGACGTCTCGTTCGTGCAGCGCGACTTCGACGATCGCGCATGGACGAAGGTGACCTTGCCGCACGATTGGGCCATCGCCGGGCCGTTCCTCAAGGACGGTCCGTACGGCGGCATGGGACGGCTGCAGACGTGGGGCCCGGCGTGGTATCGCCGCACGCTCGACATTCCGATGGGCGATGCGGGGCGCAAGGTATTCCTCGACGTGGACGGCGCGATGTCGTACGCGACGGTGTGGCTCGACGGCCAGCTCGTCGGCGGCTGGCCGTACGGCTACAACGGCTGGCGAGTGGACCTCACGCCGTACGTGACGCCCGGGCGCGCGAACCAGCTCGCCATCCGCCTCGACAACCCGCCCGATTCGGCGCGCTGGTACCCCGGCGCGGGGCTGTATCGCAACGTGTGGCTGGTGACGACCGACCCCGTGCACGTCGCGCAGTGGGGCACGCGCGTGACGACACCGCAGGTGTCCAGGGATTCCGCAACGATCGCGCTGGACGTGTCGATCGACAACGATTCCGCGCGCGTCGCGGACGTCGTCGCAACCACGGAGGTGTTCGAACTCGACGCGCACGGCGTGAAGCGCGGCGGCGCCGTCGCGCGCATCGCGCACGCTCGTGCGCGCATTCCCGCCCGGTCGAGCACGACGCTCACCGCCTCCACGACGCTGGCGAATCCGCGCCTGTGGGGCCCGCCGCCGACGCAGCAGCCGCAGCGCTACGTCGCCGTCACCACGGTGACGGAGGACGGCCGCGCCGTCGATCGCGTCGAAACGCCATTCGGGATCCGCACGATCCGCTTCGATGCGAACGAAGGCCTCATCGTCAACGGCGAACGCATCGCGATCCGCGGCGTGAACAACCATCACGACCTCGGCGCACTCGGCGCTGCGTTCAACGTGCGCGCCGCGGAGCGGCAGCTCGAGATCCTGCGCGAGATGGGCGCGAATGCCGTGCGGATGGCGCACAACCCACCGGCGCCGGAACTGCTCGAAATCACCGATCGCATGGGCCTTCTCGTGGTCGATGAGGTGTTCGACTCGTGGGAACGCAAGAAGACGCCGCTGGATTTCCACCTCGCCTTCCCCGACTGGCACGAGCCCGACCTGCGCGCGATGCTGCGCCGCGACCGCAACCATCCCTCCATCGTGCTGTGGGGCGTCGGCAATGAAGTCGGCGAGCAGTACACCGGCGAGGACGGCGCGGCCATCGCGCGGAAGCTGCACGCGATCGTGCGCGAGGAGGACCCGACGCGTCCCACGATCAACGCGATGAACTGGGCCAAGCCCGACATGCCGCTGCCTCGCGAGCTGGACGTCATCGGCCTGAATTACCAGGGCGAAGGCATCCGCCAGGAACCGGAGTTCGAAGGCACGCAGCGCATCCGCACGCCGCCGCAGTACGACGCGTTCCATGCGGCATTCCCGGGCAAGGCCATCGTCAGCACCGAAACCGCATCGGCGCTCAGCAGCCGCGGCGTGTACCTGTTCCCGGTCACGCCCAAAACCAGCGCGCCGGTGCGCGACGGCAGCGGTGGCGATTCGTCGATCCGCCAGGTCAGCGCGTACGAACTGCATGCGGTGGATTTCGGCTCCAGCGCCGACAAGGTGTTCGCGAGCCTCGACCGCCACCCGTTCGTCGCCGGCGAGTTCGTCTGGACGGGCTTCGATTACCTCGGCGAACCGACGCCCTATTACGACTCGCGCAGTTCGTATTCCGGCATCGTCGATCTGGCCGGTTTTCCGAAGGATCGCTATTACCTGTATCAGTCGCGCTGGCGTCCCGACCTGCCGATGGTGCACGTGCTGCCGCACTGGACGTGGCCGGGCCGCGAGGGCCAGGTGACGCCGGTGCACGTGTTCACGTCCGGCGACGAAGCCGAACTGTTCGTCAACGGCGTGTCACAGGGGCGGAAGAAGAAGGGACCGTTCGAGTACCGCCTGCGCTGGGACGAGGTGGTGTATCGCCCGGGCGAGATCCGCGTGCAGGCGTACCAGGGCGGCAAGCCGTGGGCGAGCGCGTCCACGCGTACCGCCGGTGCGCCGTCGCGCATCGAGGCGAAGGCCGACCGCGCCGTCATCGCCAACGACGGGCGCGATCTTTCGTTCGTCACCGTGCGCGTGCTCGACCGCAACGGCCTTCCCGTGCCGAACGCCGCCAACCGCATCCGCTTCACCCTCGAGGGGCCAGGCGAGATCGTCGCGACCGACAACGGCGATCCGACCGACATGGACGCGTTCGTCTCGCATGAACGCCGTGCGTTCAGCGGGATGGCGCTCGCGATCGTGCGCGGCGTTCCGGGTACGAGCGGCGCCATCACGTTGCGCGCCGACGGCGACGCGCTGCAGGGCGCGACCCTCACCATCGAAAGTCGACAGGAACAGCCATGACCGCACGCAACACCGCACGCAACCTGCTTGCCGCCACGCTGCTCGGCGTGCTCGCAGCATCGGGCGCAATGGCGAAGCAGCCCGCGACGACGCTGAAGGCCGCATACGCCGACGATTTCCGGCTCGGCGTGGCCGTGAACGACGACATCGTGTCCGGGCGCGATGTCGCATCGCAGGCGATCGCCATCAAACACTTCAACGCGAGCACCGCCGAGAACGTCATGAAGGCCGAGGTCGTGAACCCGAAGCCCGGCGTGTACGACTTCGCCGCGGCGGACGCCTTCGTGGACTTCGGCCGCAAGCACGGCATGTACGTGATCGGCCACACGCTGGTGTGGCACAACCAGACGCCGGAGTGGTTCTTCCAGGACGCGAACGGCAAGCCGAACACGCGGCAGGCGCAGATCGAGCGCATGCGCGCGTACATCGAGAAGGTTGCCGGTCGCTACAAGGGCCGCGTCGATGCATGGGACGTCGTCAACGAAGTGATCGACGAGGACGGCGGGTATCGCGACACCACGTGGGTGCGCGGCGTCGGCGATGGCGACGAGCTGGTGAAGCATGCGTTCGAGTTCGCGCATCGTTACGCACCGGACGCGCAGCTGTACTACAACGACTTCAACACCTGGCGCCCCGCCAAGCGCGACGGCATCGTGCGCATGGTGAAGAAGCTGCAGGCGCAGGGCGTGCGCATCGACGGCATCGGCATGCAGGGCCATTGGGGCCTGAACTATCCGTCGCTCGCCGACATCGAAGCGGCCATCGATGCGTACGCCGCGCTCGGGCTGAAGGTGATGATCACCGAACTCGACGTGGACGTGCTGCCGCTCACGCGCGAAGGCCAGGTCATCGGCACGGTGATGGCGCATCCGCAGTTCCAGCTGCCGGAATTCAAGCGCTACCTCGATCCGTATCGCGACGGCCTCCCGCCCGAGGTGCAGCAACGGCTGAGCGCGCGCTACGCCGAGCTGTTCGCGCTGTTCCACCGCAAGCGCGATGTGATCGATCGCGTCAGCCTGTGGGGCGTGCACGACGGGATGTCGTGGAAGAACGACTACCCGGTGCCGGGGCGCATCAACTATCCGCTGCTGTTCGATCGCGAGCGCCAGCCGCGGCCCGCACTGGACGCGGTGCTGCGTGTACCCTGCGGCGACGCGTGCACCGCACCGGGCCGCTGAACCTCACTGGGGAATCGTCATGCCGAAGGGATTTCGCATCGCCGCTGCCGTGATGTCGTGCGCCGTGCTCGCCGCGTGCGCGTCGCCGCCAGCGCCGCAAACGCATGGCGCGTCCATCGGCCGCATCGTCGCGTTCGATCCGTCGTTCGACGCGATCGTGCGCAAGGACGCGCGCATCGAGAAGATCGCGGAAGGCTTCACGTGGTCGGAAGGCCCGGCGTGGATCTCCGGCGGCGACTACCTGCTGTTCAACGACGTGCCCGCGAACACGATGCATCGCTGGTCCGCGCGCGAGGGCGCCTCGGTGTTCCTCACGCCGTCCGGTTACGCCGGCACCGACACGGCGGGACTGCGCGAAGCGGGTGCGAACGGGCTGGAAGCCGAGCCCGCCGGCACGGTGCTGCTGGCCGATTCGGGTTCGCGCCTCATCGCGCGGTTCGATCCGGCAACGAAGCAGCGCACGACGCTCGCGGCGACCTACGAGGGGAAGCGGTTCAACAGCCCCAACGACATCGCGCGCCGCCGCGACGGCGTGGTGTTCTTCACCGATCCGCCGTACGGGTTGAACGGCATCGACGACTCGCCGCTCAAGGAGCAGCCGGTCAACGGCGTGTACCGGCTCGATCCGGACGGTTCGGTGCACCTGATCGAAGGTGCCCTGAAGTTTCCCAACGGCGTCGCGTTGTCGCCGGACGAGCGCACGTTGTACGTCGCGAACTCCGATCGCGAGCATCCGGTGTGGATGGTCTATCGGCTCGACGCGCACGGCAACGTGACCGACCGCCGCGTGCTGGCCGATGCGAGCGACCTCGCCGCGAACGCCGAAGGCGCCCCCGACGGGCTGACGGTCTCGGCGGACGGACACCTGTTCGCGAGCGCGCCCGGCGGGCTGCTGGTGATGGATGCCAGCGGCAAGCGGCTCGGCATGATCGAGACCGGGGCGCGCGTGTCGAATGCGACCTTCGGCGACGATGGGCGCACCCTATACATCACCTCGCACACCTTCGTCGCGCGGGTTCGCGTGGAGGCGCGTGGCGTGGGATTCGAGCGCTGAGACAGCCGAACAGGCTCCTGCAGCCCGGGTAAGCGAAGCGCACCCGGGACGGGCAGCCGACTCGTTCCCCGGGCGCGCTTCGCTTACCCGGGCTACAAGAGCGCCGCGCCCACCGCGTCCGGCGAACCGTCGCCCAGCGCCGCATACGCCGAGCGCATTGCCGCGACGAAGCGCGCGTCGGCCGACAGCGGCGCGAACACCGCATCGATCGCGAGGAACGCGTCCACGTCGTGCGTCGCGTCGCCCGTCGTGCGGCGGCCGACCTGCGACAGCACGTCGTTCATCGGGTCCGAAAGCGCGACGCCGTTGCGCGCCTGGCGACGCACGAAGTGCAGCCAGCCCGCGATGGGCAGGCAGAGCCGGCCGATCGGACGCCCCGCGGCGAGCGCGTCGGCGATCGTGCCGAGCAGCCGCACGGGGATCTTCTGCGATCCGTCCCACGCGATCTGCGACAGCCGGTGCTGGATGGCCGGATTGCGGAAACGTTCCAGGATCGCATCGACGTAGCGCGGCGCGTCGAAGCCGCGCGGCGCGGCGACGTTCGGCACGATGGCGTCGTGCATGAGGCGCTCGACGAACGCCGCGAGCACCGGCGTCCCCATCGCCTGCGCGACGGTTTCGATGCCCATCAGCGAACCCAGGTACGCCAGCGCCGAATGCGGCGCGTTGAGCAGGCGCAGCTTCGCGCGGTCGTAGCCGGCGATGTCGTCGCTCATCGTGACGCCGGCGCGCTCCAGCGGCGGTCGCCCGTTGCAGAACGCGTCCTCGACCACCCACTGCGTGTACGCCTCGCGCTGCACGGGCCACGCGTCGACGCAGCCGAGCGCGTCGCAAACGCGCTCGCGCAGCGCGTCGTCGGTCGCCGGCGTGATGCTGTCGACCATCGACCGCGGGAACGCGCCGTTCTCGGCAATCCAGCACGCGAGATCGTGGTCGAGCCGCTGCGCGTACGCGACCACCGCGCGCCGCAGCTTGCCGCCGTTGTCGGGCAGGTTGTCGCAGCTGAGCACGGTGTACGGCGGCAGCCGCTGCGCCTTGCGACGACGCAGGCCTTCGACGAGATAGCCGATCGCGCTGACCGGCGTGCGCGGATTGGCCAGATCGTGCGCGATGTCGGGATGATCGAAATCGAGTTCGCCGCCGGACAGGCAATAGCCCTTCTCGGTCACGGTCAGCGTGACCAGGCGCACGTCGACATCGGACATGCGACCGAGCACGCGCTCGCGTTCCTCGCGCGCGGCGAACACTTCGCGGATGGCGCCGATCACGCGCAGCGTCGGCTGCTCGCCGAGCAACGCCAGCGTGTACAGACCGTCCTGCGGCGCGAGCGCGTCGCGCACGTCCAGGCTGTTGAGCGACACGCCGCAGATCGCCCAGTCGGGATCATGCGCGAGCACGTCGTCGACGTAGACCGCCTGGTGCGCGCGATGGAACGCGCCGAGGCCGAGGTGGACGATGCCGATCTTCGTGGCGGCACGGTCGTAGTTGGGGCGCTGGATGTCGGGGGGAAGCGTGGCGAGCGTGGCGGCGTTGAGTCGGCGTTCGGTCATGTCGTGCTGCTGTGTTCCGGGGTGGATCGGCGTGACGGATCGGCGTTACGCGTCGCCGTGATGGAAGGAGCCGTCATCCCCGCGAAGGCGGGGATCCCGCTTGCCGCTGCGACACGTCTTCCGCAGAGCGTGACGCCGGCGGCAGTCGGGTTCCCGCCTTCGCGGGAACGACGGGTGGGTGGGTCTGCGTTACGGGGTGACGTCAAAGGCCTGTTTCACGCGCACATCCGCGCTCGACGCACCGACCTGCACTTCATACGCGCCGGGGTCCACCGCGTACGCATCGCGCGCTTCGTCCCACGTCCGCAGATCCTTCGCCGGCGTGATCGTGAAGCTCACCTCGCGCGATTCGCCCGGCTGCAGGTGCACGCGCTGGAAGCCGCGCAGCTCCTTCGTCGCGCGCTCGCGCCTGGGGGCCAGCGGATGCAGGTACAGCTGCACCACTTCATCGCCCGCGCGCTTGCCGGTGTTCTTCACCTGCACGGTCGCTTTCACCGGCTGAGTGGGCGACGCGCTCGCGCGGTCGAGCTTCAATCCCGAGTACGCGAATGTGGTGTACGAGAGCCCGTGGCCGAACGGATACAACGGCTCGCCCTGGAAGTAGCGGTACGTGCGATTGCGCATCGCGTAATCGTCGAACGCAGGCAGCTTTTCGTCGGCCTTGTAGAAGGTGACGGGCAGGCGTCCGGCCGGGTTGGCATCGCCGAACAGCACGTCGGCCACGGCGTTGCCGCCGCGCTGGCCGGGGTACCACGCCATCACGATCGCGGGCAGGTTCTGCTTCGCCCAGTCCACGCCGATTGCGGACCCGGCGGTCAGCACCATCACCACCGGCTTGCCCGTGGCGTGCAGCGCTTCGAGCAGCTTGCGCTGCGTCGCGGGCAGGCGGATGTCGGTGCGGTCGCCACCGGCGAAACCCGGATAGTTGACCGTCATCTCCTCGCCTTCCACGTCGCCGGTCAGGCCGCCGACGAAGACCACCACGTCCGAGTCGCGCGCAGCCTGCACGGCTTCCTCGAACGGCGGCTTCGCGCCCGGCATGCGCCACGCGAGGCGCACGCCGGCGTCGCGTTCGCGCTCGTAGTATTCGAGCCGGATCCTGTACGCGCGGCCCGCTTCCAGTTCGACGTTGGCATGTTCGGCGTGCAGGCGGTCGCTGTTCTGCCAGTGGTCGATCACCGGCTTGTCGTCGATGTACAACCGCACGCCGTCGTTGCCGGCGGCCTCGAGCTGGTACGTGCCGCTCACCGGCGGCAGCAGCTGCCCGCTCCAGCGGATGCTGAAATCGTCGGCCGGCACGTCCTGGCCGCCCTGCGCTTCGCCGCGCGCCATCAGGTTGTCGGTCGGCGAACCGCGATCCCAGCGGAAGCCGATCTGCGGATCCACGCGCACCAGGGTCGGCTTGCCCGCAAGGTCGCGATTGCGGAAATACTCGCCGCGCAGGCCGCGTTCGGTCGAACCGGCTTCCGGGCGCAGGTATTGCGGTTCGATCAGCGGATTCGCCGCGGGATCGTCGCGACCTTCCACCAGATCCACACCGCGCGCATGCACGACCTGCGCGTTCGGCGCGGCATCGCGAATGCCCTGCAGGATCGTCACCGGCGCGGCCGGCGTGCCGTAGTAGTTGCCGAGCAGCGCCATCGTGTCGTCCGCGGTCGGGCCGACCACGGCGATGCGCTTGATCTCGCGCGACAACGGCAGCACGCCGTCGTTCTTCAGCAGCACGATGGATTCCTGCGCGACCTTGCGCGAGAGCGCATCGTGTTCCGGCGACTGGTTCGCGGAATAAGGAATGCCCGCCCAGCGCACCTGCGACGGCGGATCGAACATGCCAAGCCGCATGCGTGCGGTGAACAGCTGCGTCAGCGCGGCGTCGACCTCCGCCTCGGAAATCAGGCCTTTGCGCACCGCCACCGGGAGCGAGGGCTTGTATGTGTCGCCGCAGTCGAGCTGCGTGCCGTTCTTCACCGCAAGCGCCGCCGCTTCTTCCGGCGTCGCGACGATCTTGTGGTGCTTCCAGATATCGACGATCGCCCAGCAATCGGAGACGACGTATCCCTTGAAGCCCCATTCCTTGCGCAGCACGTCCTGCAGCAGGAACCTGCTGGCACTCGCCGATTCGCCGTAGACGCGGTTGTAGGCGCCCATCACCGAATCGACGTCGCCTTCCTTCACCAGCACTTCGAACGCGGGCAGGTAGGTTTCGCGCAGGTCGCGCTCGGTCGGCTTCGCGTCGAAGGTGTGGCGATCGGCTTCGGGGCCGCTGTGCACGGCGAAGTGCTTGGCCGTCGCGTCGAGCTTGCGGTACTTCGGATCGTCGCCCTGCAGGCCCTTCACGAACGTCACGCCCATGCGCGCGGTGAGGTAGGGATCCTCGCCGTAGGTCTCCTGCCCTCGCCCCCAGCGCGGATCGCGGAAGATGTTGATGTTCGGCGACCAGAACGTGAGGCCCTGGTAGCGGCCGCGCTGGCCCTGGCGCGCGAATTCGTGATGCTTGGCGCGTGCCTCGTCGCTGATCGCTTCGCTGATCTGCGCCATCAGCGGCACGTCGAAGGTCGCCGCCATGCCGATGGCCTGCGGGAACACCGTCGCCCCGCCCGCGCGCGCGACGCCGTGCAGCGCCTCGTTCCACCAGTCGTACGCCGGCACGCCGAGGCGATCGATCGCCGGCGCGGCGTTCTGCATCTGCGCGGCCTTCTCGTCCAGCGTCATGCGCGAGACCAGGTCCGCCGCGCGTTGTTCGAAGCTGCGCGAGGTGTCGAGCCACGGCCTGTCGCCGGCCTTCGTATCGGCCGCGTATGCGCCAGCCGCCGGCGCACACAACGCGAGCCACAGCGCGAGCGCGAGTCCCGTGCGCGAAGTCCTGTCTGCGTCCGACAGCTGGTTCATGCGTTCCATCCCGATCGCTCCTCAGTTGTCCTGCACGATGCGCGCATACGGCCCCACCGTCGCGCCGATGAAACCGCCGGCGACATCGGTGCTCAGGACCGTCCCGTCCACGTCCTGCTTCAACCACGTCCAGCCGCGACCGGCGTCGTACGCGAACGCGTAATCGCCGCCGTTGGCCTGGACCTTCAGCTTCAAATCCTTCGTCTTCGCCGGCAGCGTCGCGGTGGCGAGCGTCTGCGTCGCGTCCTTCATGCGCTTGCGCAGCGTCAACACGACGCCATCGCCCACGCGCTGCACGCCGAGTGCGAACCAGTAGTTCTCGTTCTGGAACGCGGCGAGCCCCGCTTCGGTCGTTGCATCGGCCGGCACCGACATCGCGGTGCTCGCTTCGAAGGCCAGATGCTGCTGCCGACGAGCGAGAAAGGTCGGGTTTCGCAGCGTGTCGAGTCCTTCGCCCGGCGCGATCGCGAGCTTGCCGGCATGCGAGCGCATGTCGGCCCACTGCGTTTTCGGTACGCGCGCGAACAGCCACGTCGTATCGAGTTGCGGTTTGTCGAAGTCGTCGCGCCAGGTGAAGTTGCCGCTCAGCGGCGCCTGCGTGGCATCGCGCTCCATGAACGATGGACCGTCGACGACCTGCGGGATGCGCTGGCCGTGCGCGAGGATCGTCGGCCAGCCGTCCTTCCATTCCACCGGCAGCAGGAAGGTCTCGCGGCCCGTGTTGTAGTGCACGCGGCCGTACATGCGACTGGCGAGGAACACCGCCCACCACGTGCCATCGGTGGCTTCCACCAGATCGGCGTGGCCGGCGTTGCCGATGGCATCCGCGCGATCTTCAGGAAGATCGCGTTGCGTCAGGATCGGGTTGTGTTCGTACGGTTTGTACGGCCCCCAGATGTCGCGACTGCGCGCCACCACCTGCGAGTGCTGCAGGCTCGTTCCGCCTTCCGCGCACACAAGGTAATACCAGCCATCGCGCTTGTAGATGTGCGGGCCTTCGATCCAGATGGGCTTCTCGGCCAGGTTCATGCCGCCGTTGAGCAGCACCTTGCGCGGACCGAAAGGCTTGAGCGTTTCCGGGTCGAGCTGCTGCATCCAGATCGCGCGATGGCCTTCGTACAGCGGCGTGCCTTCGGGCGCGTCGTTGTTGATCAGGAATACCCTTTTGGCGCCGTCCTTGCCGACGTCGAAGAACAGCGACGGGTCGATGCCCTCGATCGTCGGCAACCAGATCGGATCGGACCACGGGCCCGCAGGATTCTTCGCGGTCGCGATGAAGTTCCCGCCCGCATCCACCGACGTGTTGAGCACGTAGAACGTGCCGTCGTGGTACTCGATGGTGGGCGCGAACACGCCTCGCGACATGTTCAGTCCGTCGAAGTCGAGCTGCGTCGGCCGGTCGATCACGTTTCCGACCTGCGTCCAGTGCACGAGGTCGCGGCTTTCGAACACCGGGATGCCGGGGAAGTACGTGAACGTCGAATTGACCAGGTAATAGCGGTCGTTCGCGCGCACGATGCTCGGGTCGGGATAGAAGCCGGCGAGGATCGGATTGCGGTACTGGCCGGGCTGCAGCGGCGCTTCGAAGGTCGCGTCGTTGCCCTTGTATTCGAACCAGTCGAAGAGGACGGGCTCGGCGGCGTGGGCGCTGCTCGCCCCGGCGAGGGCCAGCAGCAGCGCCACCATCCATCCCGTGCCGCCGCGACGTCCCGGGCTGTCGTTCCCGCGAAGGCGGTAACCCGACTGTTCGACGACACTGCGTCGTTCGGAAGCCGCGACGTGGGCAACGCTGGATCCCCGCCTGCGCGGGGATGACAGCGTCTCGAGGGCGCGGCGGCAGGTCGTCCTCATGCCATCACCAATCCCACATCGCGCCATCTTCCAGGCGCGCGATCGGCAGCTGCTTGGGTGCGTAGGGGAATTTGGCGGCGAGCTTCTCGTCGATGTCGACGCCATGTCCGGGCGTGTCGCCGACGTGCAGCCGCCCGGCGCGGAACTCGTAGTCATGCGGGAACACCTCGTTGGTTTCGTCCGAATGGAACATCCATTCCTGGATGCCGAAGTTCGGCACCCAGGTGTCGAAGTGCAGCGCCGCGCCCATGCACACCGGCGACAGGTCCGTCGCGCCGTGGAAGCCGGTGCGCACCGCGTGCAATGCGGCGAAATCGGCGATGCGGCGCACGTGCGTGATGCCGCCGCCGTGCACGATGGTGGTGCGGATGTAGTCGATCAGCTGGTTCTCGATGAGGTGCTTGCAGTCCCAGATCGAGTTGAACACCTCGCCCACCGCGAGCGCGGTGACCGAATGCTTGCGGATCAGTTCGAAACCCTTCTGGTTCTCCGCCGGCGTCGCGTCCTCCAGCCAGAACAGGCGGAACGGTTCCAGCTCGCGCGCCAGGCGCGCCGCTTCGATCGGCGTCAGGCGGTGATGCACGTCGTGCAGCAGTTCGACGTCGGGGCCGTGGTCGGCGCGCAGGCGCTCGAACAGCTTCGGCGCAACATTGAGGTACTTCGGCGTGTTCCACACGGTTTCGGCGGGCAGCTCGCTTTCCGCCGGTTCGTACGGCTTGCCGCCGACGGAGATGCCGTAGGCCTTCTTCACGCCCGGCACGCCGCACTGCGCGCGCACGGCGAGGAAACCCTTCTCGATGTACTTGCCGACCTCGTCGGTGGCTTCCTCGATGTCGCGCCCGTTCGCGTGGCCGTACACCAGCGCGCCCTCGCGCGACCGGCCGCCGAGCAGCTGGTACAGCGGCAGCCCGGCCATCTTGCCCAGGATGTCCCACAGCGCGACGTCGACCGCGGCGATGGCGGTCATCGTCACCGGGCCGCGGCGCCAGTACGCGCCGCGATGCAGGAACTGCCACATGTCCTCGATGCGGCCGGCATCGCGGCCGATGAGATTCGGCACGACGTGGTCGGTCAGGTACGACGCGACGGCGAGTTCGCGGCCGTTGAGCGTCGCATCGCCCAGGCCGGTGATGCCCGAGCGCGTGGTGATCTTCAGCGTGACGAAGTTGCGGCCCGGGCAGGTCACGATGACCTTCGCGTCGACGATCTCGCGATCGCGCGTGGAGCCGTGGCGGTTTTGCGTGGTGGCGGTGCTCGTGGTGGCGGTGCTCATCGTGCGTGGTCGTCGGTGGATGCGGTGGGGAGGGCGATTTCGAAAGGACCGGCCGGCAGGTTCGCGCCGTCGAAAAGCGTGCACACCGGGCCGTCGGCCCAGCAGTAGCGCACGCGCGTGGCCTGGTGCGCGTTCGGCGCGCGCAGGGTGACGGTGTTGCTCCACGCCTTCGCGTCGGCGTATCGGCAGCTGTCCTTCTGCGCGCTGCACAGTTCGAAGCCGATGGGGCCGTTGGCGCCGACGCCGACGAGATCGCCCGTGTTGTCGCCGAAGGTCACGACCACGGCGTCATCGACGCGTCGCGCGGACACGGGCACCGGCCCGGACGGCGGCAGCTTCTCGCCGTACACGACATGGCGCGCGACGCGCGCGAGGCGGCGGCCGAGCTCCTGCTTGTTGGACGGATGGATGTCGTAGTGGTCGCCGATGTCGATGGCCACCGCCAGGCCGCTGTTCGCATCGTCATGGGCGACGATGCGCTGCGATTCGCGCAACTCCGCCCAGCCGCTTTCGGTGGGCTTCGTCGCCGGCATGCCGTAATTGGCGAGCTGCACGACCAGCAGCGGCGTGTTCTCACCGAAACGCGAACGCCAGTCGCTGCGCAGCGTGCGCAGCAGGTCGCGATAGCGCGCGGCTTCGAACGTGTTCGACTCGCCCTGGTACCAGAGCATGCCACGCACGTTGTAGCGGCCGAGCGGCGCGATCATGCCGTTGTACAGCGTCGAGAGGCCGGCCGCGGTCTGCCACGGCGCACGCGGCGGCGTGTCGCTACCGGGCACCTTGCGATACTTCCATGGATTCGACAGGACGACGCTCGAGCCGTCCTGGAAGCGCAGCGCGTTCGCGGACGCCGGACCCGACAGTCCGCCGTCGCGATACGTATCGAGCACGTTGACGACGACGACGTTCTCGCCTTCCTTCAGCAGGCCCTTGCCCAGTTTGTATTCGCGACCGCTGCCCGCGCCGTAGGTGCTGCCGACCGCGACGCCGTTCACCCAGGTCATGTCGACTTCATCCGCCGGCGCGAGGGCGAGCGTCGCGTCCTGCGCGGCCTGCTTCGCGGTGAGCTTCACCGTCGTGCGATACCAGAGCATGCCGTCGAACGCCGCCAACTCCGGCACGCCCCAGCGCTCCCATGCGCCGAGGTCGCGCGGCGCGGTGCGCCAGTCCTTGCCGGGCGTGTAATCGCGGCGCCACGGCTCGTCGCCGGCCTTCTCGTCGCTTCGTGCGTTCCACCAGCGCGCCCATACGTCGCCCCACTGGGCGATCGCGCCGACTTCATCGGTCGCGTACTGCGTGAGCACGTCGAGTTCGGCGTCGTAGAGCTTCGTCGCACGCAGCGCGTCGCCGCTGGTCCACGCCTGGATCCGCGATCCGCCCCACGCCGCGTTGACGAGCCCCATTGGCACGTCGACCGTCTTCTGCAATTCACGTGCGAAGTAGTAGCAGGCGGCGGAGAAGTCGCGAATGGTGTCGGGCGTGGTCGTCGTCCACTTCACCGGCGTGGCGAACGTCGCCTGGGGCGTGACCGCGCCGTTCTGCGGCACGGTGAGCAGGCGGATGCGGTCGTTGTTGGCGCCGGCGATCTCCGCGCGTGCATCGAGCGAACGCCACACCTGCAGCTCCATGTTCGACTGCCCCGAACACAGCCAGACGTCGCCGACCATCACGTCGCCCACGTTCTGCGTGATGTCGCCGGACGTCGCGCTCAGCGCGTACGGGCCGCCGGCCTTCATCGCCGGCAACGTCGCGCTCCAGTGGCCGTCGGCGTCGGCGCGCGCGGTGGCGCGCTTGCCGGCGAAACTGAGCTTCACCTGCTCGCCGGCGTTGGCGCGACCGAAGACGCGGATCGGCTGCTCGCGCTGGAGCACGGCGTGGTCCTGGAACATCGTGTGCAGCAGCGTGCCGTCGGCGGCATTGGCGACGAACGCCGCCGACAGCGCCGCAATGCCGCAGAGCGCGCGCGTGAGGTTTCGGATGCGATGCATGTTGCGGATCGACATGGTTCAGCCATTCCCCGGGGCGAACGGAAATTCGAGCGATTCGTAGTAGTCCAGCGGATGCGCGGGCGGCGCCAGGCCTTCCGGCAGCGGGCGCTGCGAGAACGTCTGGAAGTACGCGATGCTGGCGTCGCGCCACCACTGCGCTTCCTTTTCCTGGATCGACAGGAACGTGGCGACCTGCGCATGCCGTTCCGGATCGACCTTGCCTTGCAGGCCGTCCCAGGTGCGGCGCATGTCGCGCACCTTGTCGACGCCGCGCGAGTAATGCACGACGAGTTCATCCCACAGCGTGCGGCCGGATTTCGTCGTGTAGTCCCACGGCAGGTGGTGGAACCACAGCAGGAATTCCTCCGGCGTTTTCGCGGCATCGTCGAACTGCGCGGCGACCGGCCTGGCGTATTGCGACACCGTATCGCTGCCGCGTGTCGTGCGATCGAAGCCGATGCCGTCCTTCGACGCGCGGTGGTAGTACACGCTGGTCCAGTCGGCGCGCGGGCCGCCTTCGACCCACGGTCCCGGGCCGTAGTGATGGCTGCGGCCCATCAGGTGGTGCAGGCCGAGCGGCGTCATGTAATCGACCACCGCCTCGCGCGAGCCCATCATCATCGCCACGACCGGCTGCACGACGTCGTCGTCGTTGGAGAACGTCATGCGCGTCCATTCCTGCGCGATGTCGCGCGAGGAGAGTTCGGGATTCCACGCGAGCCGGCCGAACACGTACCAGTTGGCCTGGTCGAAGTGCGAGCCGCTCCAGTTGCGGTCGCTGCCGATGTTCGCCACGCCGGCCATGCCGGTGAGCCTGTAACGGTGCAGCTCGCCGTCGACGACCTTCGCCACGGTCGATCCCTTGCCGCGTGCGTAGGTGTCGGCGCGCAGGGTTTCTTCGAACAGCGGGCCCAGGTACGCCAAGTGGGTGGCGAAGCCGAGGTATTCCTTGGTGATCTGGAATTCCATCATCAGCGGCGTCTTCGGCATCGCGCCGAAGAGCGGATGGAACGGCTCGCGCGGCTGGAAGTCGATGGCGCCATTCTTCACCTGCACCATGACGTTGTCGCGGAACTTGCCGTCCAGCGGCACGAACTCGTTGTACGCCTGCTTCGCGCGATCGTCCGGCGTTTCATGCGAGTACACGAACGCGCGCCAGATCACGATGCCGCCGTGCGGCTTCACCGCGTCGGCCATCATGTTGGCGCCGTCGGCATGCGTGCGGCCGTAATCCTGTGGACCGGGCTGTCCTTCGGAATTGGCCTTCACCAGGAAACCGCCGAAGTCGGGAATCGCCTTGTAGATCTCGTCGGCCTTCGCCTTCCACCACGCGCGTACCTTTGGGTCGAGCGGATCGGCCGTCTTCAGGCCGCCGATCTCCACCGGCGCACTGAATCGCGCGCTCAGGAACACGCGGATGCCGTACGGGCGGAACACGTTCGCCAGCGCCGCGGCCTTTTCGATGTACATCGGCGTGAGCTGCTGCGCGCTCGCGTTGACGTTGTTGAGCACCGTGGCGTTGATGCCGATGGACGCGTTGGCGCGCGCGTAATCGGTGTAGCGCGGGCTGAGATAGTCGGGGAGCTTGTGCCAGTCCCAGATCGATTCGCCGGCGTAACCGCGCTCGACGTGGCGCGTGAGGTTGTCCCAGTGGTTGAGCATGCGCAGCTGCGTGCGCGGCGCTTCGCGGATGTCGAGCGAGGCCAGCGGCTCGCGCGTCTGCAGCAGGCGCAGGAAGTGGAAGGCGCCATGCATCGCGCCGGCATCGGTGTTGGCGGCGATGGCGATCGCATTGCGGCCGTCGAGCGTCACGCTGCGGATGCGATAGCCCTCGTCGCCGAGGTCCTTCGTGGCGAGCTTGAGCCCCGCGATCTGCTTCGACGAGGCCGGCGTGCCGACGATCAGCGCACCGTCGACGTTCGCGGTGTCGCCGAGCGCGGGCGCCGCGCCGAGCAGGCTGCCGAGGCCGCGGACGAGTTCATCGCGCGTGGCCTGCTGCGTGGGCGTGGCGGCCGGGGCGACCAGCTGCGCGACGCGCGCCCGGTACGCAACCGCATCGGCTTCGGGAATGGGGCGATAGCGCAGCCACAGGTCGTAGCCGTCTTCGGCCAGTGCGGGGCGTGGGAGCAGCAGGGCTGCGAGCAGGAGCAGCGCAAGGGCGAGGACGCCGAATTGCTGCCGGGCGGCGTGTACGCTGTCGCCGGGCGTGCGGGATGCCCGTACCATGTGCAAAGCTCTCATGCGCAGTCCTGGTTGAACGAATGACAGAACGTTCGCCGCCCGGTGCGGCATCCGCGACCGCAGCCCGACAAAAGGAACGAACGTTGGAGAAGCCGAGGAAATCGCTGCGCCGCAAGGGCGCCGCCGTGACGATCGACGAGGTGGCGGTGCTGGCGAGCGTGTCGCCGATGACCGTTTCGCGCGTGGTCAACGGACAGGGCAAGGTGCGCGACAGCACGCGCGAACGCGTGATGCGCGCGGTGAAGGAACTGGGCTACACGCCCAACCTCGCCGCCAGTTCGCTCGCTGCGGCGCAGCACACGCGCGTGGCGATGATCTACACCAACCCCAGCTCCGCGTACCTGCGCGAATTGCTGGTGGGTGCGCTTCGCGGCGCGGCGCGCACCGCGGCGCAGCTGATGATCGAAAGCTGGGACACCTACAACGCCGACGCGCAGCGCGCGGCCGCGCGCGAGATGAGCAAGTCCGTCGCCGGCGTGATCCTGCCGCCGCCGCTGTGCGAGTCCAAGGCGGTGGTGTCGGAATTCCTGTCGGCCGGCGTGCCGGTGGTGGCCATCGCGTCGGGACGCTTCAGCCAGGAAATCTCCTGCGTGCGCATCGACGACTTCCGCGCCAGCCAGGAAATCACCGCGCACCTGATCTCGCTCGGCCACACGCGCATCGGCTACATCAAGGGCCATCCGAACCAGACCGCGAGCGCGCGGCGCTTCGAAGGTTTCCAGGCCGCGTTCGCGCAGGCCGGGCTCGAGATCGACGCCGCGCTGGTCCAGCAGGGCTACTTCACCTACCGCTCCGGCCTGGAAGCGGGCGAGAAGCTGCTCGCCCACAAGAAGCCGCCGACGGCGATCTTCGCCAGCAACGACGACATGGCCGCCGCCGTGGTGTCCGTCGCGCACCGGCGCGGGCTCGACGTGCCGCGCGACCTGTCGGTGGTCGGATTCGACGATACGTCCGCCGCGACCACGGTGTGGCCGGAACTCACCACGATCCATCAGCCCATCGCTTCGATGGCCGATTCGGCCATCGACATCCTGCTGCGCGGCATCCGTCGCAAGGACAAGACCACGCGCGTGGTGGTCGACCACGTCGTCGCGCACCAGCTGTGCAAGCGCGATTCCGTGGCGCCGCCGGCCAAAAACACCAGCGGCGGCTGAGCGCGCCCGAGTCGGTTTGACGGAACCCGGGCGCGCCATGGGTCAGCCTTCCATCTGCTCCAGTTCCTTGCCCTTGGTCTCGTAGACGTACTTCAGGACAAAGAACACCGACACGATCGCCGCCACGGTGTAGATGCCGTAGGCGCCGGCCAGGCCGATGCCGGCCAGCAGGATCGGGAAGGTCACGGTGATGGCGAAATTGCTGGTCCACTGCGCGGCGCCGGCGACCGCCAGGCCCGAGCCGCGGATCTGGTTCGGGAACATCTCGCCGAGCATGACCCACATCACCGGGCCCCACGAGGCGTTGAAGAAGATCACGTAGACGTTGGCCGCGATCAGCGCCAGCGTGCCCATCGAATCGGACAGCATCAGCTTGCCGTTCGCATCCAGCGAGGCGCTGGCGAAGGCGACGGTCATCGCGGCGAGCGACACCGCCATGCCGACCGAACCGATCCACAGCAGCGGCTTGCGGCCGATGCGGTCGATCAGCAGCACGGTGACCAGGCACGCGCCGATGCTCAGCGCGCCGGACAGCACGTTGATCAGCAACGCGTCGCTTTCGGAGAAACCCACCGCCTGCCACAGCACCGCGCCGTAATAGAACACGACGTTGATGCCGACCAGCTGCTGGAACGTCGCCAGGCCAATGCCGATCCACACGATCGGACGGATCTTGCCGGTGGTCTTGTTGATCAGGTCCGACAGCTGCGGGCGATGGTGGTCGACCGACAGCGAGGCGTCGATCTCGGCGAGCTTGGTCTGCGCTTCGTCGGCACCGTACAGGCGCGTGAGCACGGCCAGCGCGTCGTCCTTGCGCTTCTTCACCACCAGATAGCGGGGGCTTTCCGGGATGGTCAGCAGCAGCACCAGGAACAGCGCCGACGGAAAGGCCATCATCCAGAACATCCAGCGCCACGCCTCATGGCCCAGCCAGAGCGGCTGCGTGGAGGCGCCCGCGGTTTTCGCGAGCAGGAAGTTGCTGAGGAACGCGCAGAACAGGCCGCCGATGATGGCGATCTGCTGCACGGTGGCGAGCCGTCCGCGATAGCGCGCCGACGCCACTTCGGCGATGTACGCCGGCGACATCACGCTCGCCGCGCCGACGGCGAAACCGCCGATCACGCGCGCGGCGACGAACATCGCCGAACTCGTGGCGGCGCCGGAACCCAGCGCGGAGATCAGAAACAGCACGGCCGAGATGATGAGCACCGAGCGGCGCCCCCAGCGGTCGGCCAGGCGTCCGGCGAAGAACGCGCCGATCGCACAACCCAGCAGCATCGAGGCGACCTCGAAGCCGAGACCGGCCTTGGTCGACTGGAACGCCTGCTGCAGGCCGTCGACGGTGCCGTTGATCACGCCACTGTCGAAGCCGAACAAGAAGCCGCCGATGGTGGCGACGCAACTGACAAGAACGATGAAGCGGGTGTTTTCCGCGCTAGCGGATCTGGAACCTTCGAGCGTGGCGCTGTTCATTCGCGTGTCTCGTTTGAAGGAGTCGGGTTTGGATTCGGGAAGGTGAAGCCACCGCGCGTCCAGTCGATCCGGCAGCGCGAGCTTCCCCCACGCGCTGCCCCCGCCTTTCACGTCATCCCCGCGCACCCGGCGGGGATCCATCTCTCACACGCGTCACCGGCTTGGGCGGTGGTGACGCATCGGACACTTGGATTCCCGCCTTCGCGGGAATGACGCTGTTTTAACTCCTCGCCGGGATGAAAGACAGGTCTTCCATCCCGGATCCCGCCCGCGCCTCAGCGCAGCAGGTACTGGTTGAGCAGGTTCTCGTAGCGCTCCTGCTTGCCGCTGATCTGCCTGGGCTCGCCGTTCTTCGCGGCCAGCTCGCGCAGGTCGGCCAGGCCAAGCTTGCCGCGTTCGAAATCCGCGCCCGCGCCGTTGTCGAAGCTGGCGTAGCGCTCCTTGCGCCAGGTTTCCCAGGGCGAGTCGTTGAGCAGCGCGTGCGCCACTTCCAGGCCGCGCGCGAACGCGTCCATGCCGCCGATGTGCGCGATGAACAGGTCTTCCATGTCGGTCGACTCGCGGCGCGCCTTCGCGTCGAAGTTCAGGCCGCCGACGAGGCCGCCCTGGCGCAGCACGACCATCATCGCGCCGACGGTGTCGTACAGGTCGGTCGGGAACTGGTCGGTGTCCCAGCCGTTCTGCGCGTTGCCGCGGTTGGCGTCGATCGAGCCGAGCAGGTCGTGGTCGGACGCGACCTGCAGGTCGTGCTCGAACGTGTGGCCCGACAGCGTGGCGTGGTTGGCCTCGATGTTGAGCTTGAAGTCGTTGTGCAGGCCGTACTGGCGCAGGAAGCCGGCGACGGTCGCGCTGTCGAAATCGTACTGGTGCTTCATCGGCTCCATCGGCTTGGGCTCGATGAAGAAGTAGCCCTTGAAGCCGATGCTGCGGCCGTAGTCGCGCGCCATCGTCAGGAAGCGGGCGAAGTGTTCGACCTCGCGCTTCATGTTGGTGTTCACCAGGCTCGCGTAGCCTTCGCGGCCGCCCCAGAACACGTAGTGCTCGCCGCCCAGTTCGACGGTCGCATCCAGCGCGGCCTTTACCTGCACGGCGGCGCGCGCGACGACGTTGAAGTCGGGGTTGGTCGACGCGCCATTCATGTAGCGCGGGTGCGAGAACAGGTTCGCCGTGCCCCACAGCAGCTTCACGCCGGTGTCGTTCTGGCGCTGCTTGGCGAGCGCGACCATGTGCTTGAGGTTCTTTTCGTACTCGCCGATGTCTTCCGCGTCCGGCGCGAGGTCCACGTCGTGGAAGCAGTAGTACGGCACGCCGAGCTTGGTGATGAATTCGAACGCGGCGTCGACCTTGTTTTCGGCCGTCTGCATCGCGGTGGCGCCTTCCCACGGGAACTTGCGCGTGCCCGGGCCGAATGGATCGTGGCCGGCGTTGGTGAACGTGTGCCAGTAGCACACGGCGAACTTCAGGTGCTCCTCCATCGTCTTGCCGCCGATCTTCTTCTTGGCGTCGTAGACCTTGAAGGCCAGCGGGTTGTTCGAATCGCGTCCCTCGAACGGGATGCGGCCAATGCCGGGGAAGTATTCCTTGGCGCCGATGAAGTGGTTGCTCATGTTCGTGGGAGTCGCTCTGGTCGTGGATGGAGGCGCGCGTGGTTGCTCAGCGCGCGGTGTTCGGATGCGGCGCGTACAGCGTCTGCGCCGCGTCGAGGTATGTCAGGAAGGCCTGGTAATGCGTGGCATACGCGGCGACGGCGTCGGCGTTGGGCTTCGCCGCCGTAGACGCATCGACCTGCACGTGGTCGCGCGCGATGTCGGCGATCGAGGTGCCGTTGCCGTTCGCGCGTTCGAACGCCCACAGCGCCTGCAACGCGCCGCCGAACGCCGCGCCTTCGGCCTGCTGGGGCACCTGCACCGGCAGGTCGAACACGTCGGCGACCATCTGCCGCCACGTCGCGCTGTGGCTGCCGCCGCCGGTGAGACGGATCGAGTCGAACGTCATGCCGGCGCTGCGCAGCGCATCGAAACCGTTGCGCAGCGCGTAGGTCGCGCCTTCCATCGCCGCGCGATAGACGTTGCCGCGCGTGAGGTTCGCCATGTCCATGCCGTGCAGGCTGGCGCGCGCATCGGGCAGGTTCGGCGTGCGCTCGCCGTTGAAGAACGGCAGCATCACCAGGCCGTCCGCGCCGGGCTTCGTGCCTTCCAGCACGGTATCGCCTTCGCGGGTCGAGAAACCGAACATTTTGGCGACGTTCTCGGTCGCGACGGTGCAGTTCATCGTGCAGATCAGCGGCAGCCAGCCGCCGGTGGACGAGCAGAATGCGGCCCAGCCTGCGTTTTCATCGACGACCGGGAAATCCGCGCACGCGAACAGCGTGCCCGACGTGCCCAGGCTCATCGTCAGCACGCCGGGCGCGACGTTGCCGGTGCCGATGGCGGCCATCATGTTGTCGCCGCCGCCGGCCGCGACGATCACGCCGTGCGGCAGGCCGAGTTCATCGGCGATATTCGACGCGATGCCGAAGCTCGCATCGGCTTCGACCAACGGGGGAAGGAAGTCGGCGAGGTTCGTATCGCTGTCGGTCGCGGCGAGCATCTCGCGCGACCACGTGCGCGTGCGCACGTCGAGCCAGCCCGTGCCGGACGCATCGCCGTATTCCATCCAGCGCTGGCCGGTGAGCCAGAAGTTCACGTAGTCGTGCGGCAGCAGGATCGTCGCGAGCCTGGCGTACACCTCGGGGCGATGCTTGCGCGTCCACGGCAGCTTCGACGCGGTGTAACCGGCGAGGATCGGATTGCCGGCGAGCGTCACGCACGTCGCTTCGCCGCCGGCGGCCGACATGATCTCGTCGCACTCGCCGCTGGTGCTGGTGTCGCACCACAGCTTGGCCGGCGCGAGCACGTTGCCCTGCGCGTCCAGCGGGACGAAACCGTGCTGCTGGCCCGACACGCCGATGGCCACCACGGCGGCGCGCTGGGCCGGATCGAGCTTGCCGAAGCAGGCGCGGATGGCGTCGATCCACCACTGCGCTTCCTGTTCGCGGCTGCCGTCGTTACCGGCGATGAGTTCCAGCGGCTGGCCGTGCGTGGCAACGATGCGGCGCGAGGCGGCGTGGTAGGCGACGAGCTTGACGCTCTGGGTGCCGACGTCCAGGCCGATGAACAACGCTTCCGCGGGGCGTGCTGCTGCGCTCATGCGCGTCCGGCTCCAGAAAAGTTAGCGCTAACAATTTTGCGGCAGGAGACATCCGCACTGGAAACGACGACCAGCTGTGACATGACGTTGAAGCAGGGATCCCGTAGGTGGCATGCACTCTACCAGCGATGAGAAAAAAGCCTTGCTGCAGTGCGGAAATCCTTTACCGACAATGGTTTGCCCATGCTGCGGCGCCGCGAGGCGGCGCTATTCAGGCGGGACGGACGCCGTGCTGGCCCACCGTTGCGACGGGCGTCGCAGTTCCCTCGGGCGGCCTCCGCCGGCTCGAGATCGAGCCGACGCGCCGGTAGCGCTACCAGTGGCGCCGTTACAGACCCCGGAACACGCACGCCACCCACAGCAGCGCGAAGGCGATCGCCACGAGCACGAACGCAAACGTCGCCGGCAACGACAGGAAGCCCAGCCACGCCGCGATACCGGCGCCGCCGGCCAGCGTGGCGATGAAGAACATCGGGAAACTCGGAGGCGTAAGGCCCATCGTGCGTTCCTTTCGGAGAAGGCGCGTGTCAGCGCGGAGGAAGGACGGTGCGCGGATCGATCAGTTGCCCGGCGCGCCGGAGTTCGAAATGCAACATGTCGCGGTTCGCGCCGACGCGGCCCATTTCGGCGATCTGCGTGCCGCCGGCCACCACCTGCCCTTCGCGAACCAGGCGCTTGCGGTTGTGTGAATAGCTCGACACCCAACCGCCGGGGTGCTCGATCACCACCAGTTGCTCGTAACCGGCCGAGCCTTCGCCCGAATACAGCACGCGGCCCGCCGACGCCGCGCGCACCGCGCTGCCCGCGGTGCCGGCGATGTCCAGCGCGTAGGCGAAGGCATCGTTGCGCGCCGGCACGTTCACCAGCGTTCCCTGTGCGGGCCAGTGCCAGGCGGATTTCGCGTCGCCGTCGAGCTTCGTCGTGGTGGTCGTCGATGCGGTCGCCTTCGCCGTCGTCGCTTTCGTCGCGGCGGGTTTCGCCGTGGTCGCGGCCGCTGCGGCGGGTCTGCTCGCGACGGGTTTCGTCGTCGCAACGGCCGGTTTGGCGACGGGTGGTTTCGCGATGGGCGCTTCGGGCAGCGGTTCCGTGCGCACCGCCTGCGCGACCGGTGCGCTCGGCGCGCGTACCGCGCCGGACGACGCGATGGAGGGCAATCGCAAGCGGTCGCCCGGATGGATCAGGTACGGCTCGGCGATGCCGTTCGCCTGCGCGAGGTCGATCGCGCTGACGCCGTGGCGCCGCGCGAGCGCGAACAGCGAATCGCCCAGCTGCACCACGATGTCGCCACCGTTCGACGCCACCGGCGTGCCGTTGGATGGCCACACCTTGACCGTCGCGGGCGTGCACGCGCACACGCACAGGGAGAGCACGAGGATTGCGGATCGACGCACGAGGACACCTGCCGGAGAAGCGCCCATGCCGGGCGTGATGCGCAGCGCCCATGGGCGGGCCGGCGAGGTTATCGGGCGCGCGCCGGTTGCGGCAGGCGCAAAGTTCTCGTTGCACGCGTGGTGCTGGGCGCGCGCAGATTCGCCGCTACAGGCCAATACAAATCGCCCAGCGCGGGGACACAGTGCCGATACGCGGCGGCGTTCGAATGGCCACACCCCAACGAGGAATCCGCCATGAAGCCCTCCCCCGCCCTTGCCGCCGCGCTGCTCGCCGCGATCGCCGCCCTCGCCCTGCCCGTCGTCACGCATGCGCAGGCGCCGGGCATCCACCGCACCGATCTGCAGCGCGAGGACCTCTCCATTCCCGGCCGCGAAGTCGTGCAGGTGCTGGTTGCGTTCGAGCCCGGCGTCGTCGCGGGCAACCATCACCACAACGGCGAGGAGATCGTCTACGTCACGCAAGGCGCGCTCGAATACCGGCTGGAAGGCCGCGCGCCGGTGACGCTGAAGCAGGGCGACGCGTTGTTCATCCCGTATGGCGTGAACCACGAAGTCGTGAACGTCGGCACCGGCCGCAGCGCGGAACTGGCGACGTACGTGGTCGAGAAGGGCAAGCCGTTGCTCGTGCCCGCGACGCCCGCGCCGGTGGCGCAGACGCAGATTGCCGCGCCGACCGCGCTGGACATCGCGGCGCGCGCGACGCGGCTGGAACTCAAGTTCGCCGATCAGATTCCGCTGAAGCCGACAATCTTCGACTCGGCGACGGCGTGGGAAGACGAGCCCTGAGCGTCAGCGCGCCGGACCGGACGCGGCGGCGCGGTCGAACCACGTCGCGTATGGTGTGTTCTTCACGAGTTTGCGGTTGAGGTCCGGCGCGCCGTCGGTCCACCAGACGGCGCCACGCTCACCGAGCGCGACCTTCGCCGCATCCACTTCGCCCCGCGCCCGCGCAAGGCGTTCAGCGTCGCCAACGCGTTGTGCAGCGGCGACTTCACGCCGCGCGTTCATCAGCCGGCGCGTGAGCGCATCGCGCTCGGTGGCCGCCAGCGCCGGGTTGGCGGCGCGCCACAGGCGGCCTCGCACGACGATGTAGCGCTGATCGGGCGTGAGCAATGCGGGCATGGCGTGCAGGTTTCGATTCGCGGATGCAATCGATAGCCGCTGGCGCGTCACGCGGCGGTGAGTATCGGCACGCGGCGACATTCGCCACAGTACGCAAAGGGCCTCTTCCGCGAACGCGGAAAACCATCGTGTCTCTCGCGATGCATTCACATCCGGAAGGCTACGTTCGACCTGACGACCAAGGAGTCTTCGTGAAGAAACAGATCACTGCACTGGAGAGCGCCGTTGTGCTGCATTCGGCGCAGATCCTGGCCATGGAATGCCTGCTGCGCGCGATGATCGTCACGCATCCGAACCGCGCCGCGCTGAAGGAGGCGTTCCAGCGCATCGCCGCCGAACTCGAGCAGCGCCTGGCCGATGCGGGCTTCGAGAACGGCCTGCCCGTCGACAGCGCGCGCACGCTCGTCGAGCCGTTCCACTCGCGCACCGACGACTGGATCACGTGGGTGGATCTGATTACGGCGGAGTAGCGTCGCAGGCCGCAACGGGGAACGCCTGCATGCCGTCACGCAACCGGGGTACGCTTCGCTTGCCCGGGCTACGAAGGCGTGTATCCGCGCTACTTCCCGTCGGGCGCCTCGTCACGGCGACGAAGCTGCATCAACGCCGCCACCAGCGCGATGCCGTTGATCCCGACAATGACCGCGCCGATGCCGACATCCGGATTGTGCGAACTCATGTTCCACACGAACACGCCGACCAGATACACCAGATAGAGCCCGTAAGCGCCGACACACCACCGCGCCACCGCGGGCGTGGCCCATCGCAACACGAGGAAGCACAGCACCGGCGCGTAGAAGTAGAGGAAAACGCTTGCGCTTCGGCGATCCAACGGGACCGGCCCGGTGGCGAGCAGTAGCCCCGTCAACGTGATACTGAGCACGACGTAGACGATGTTCGCCACCCGATACGCCCGACTGAGCCGCACGCCGGTGTCGGATGCCGCCGCGTCCACAGGCGAACGCGGCGGCAGGTAGGGATTAGACTCCATGTGCGCTCCCTGGTGTCGCTCGCGAGGTTACTCGACGGAGTGTTGCCGCTCTTAGAGCGCGCACGACTTCGCAGGCGTCGATCACAAGGGGCCTCGCGATCCATCAACGGCGCGGAAAGCTCGGTGCGCGGACGCAACTGCTCGATGTACCGACCTCTGAGCTTGGCGCGCCGAGCGATTTGCCCGGCTTGCCGAGCGCAATGCCCGGCGTCCGGAGCGATCCGCTGGGCGCTCCGCGCTCCGGGCTCGGCTACGCCGGTTGTCCCGCTGCCGGCAGCCCGATCTTCATGTCGCGCAACGCGTGGTCCAGGTCGTTGCACAGGCGCTGGAAAATGGTGACCAGCGCGTCGGGGGACAGTTCCAGTTCGGCAGCGTCGTGGCGGATGCGCGCGGCGCTCAGGCACGCGAGGAGCAGCAACTGATCGCGCGTGCGCGTGACGGTGTCGCGCGCGGAATCGCTGATGACGTAACAGGTGGATCGGGATGGCGCCGGACGGCGGTGCTTTCGCATGAGTCGCTCCTTTGACAACGGGAAAGCCTTGCGGGTTGGCCGCAAGGGTGTCGGGAAGTTAAGAAACCGCTGAAAGGACGGCCGGGCAGCTTTCCCCTTGCGGGTGTTGTATTGCTGCCCCTTCCCGACGCAAAGCGACTACGTCGGAGTTTGCGCCGGCACTTCTCCAGGCACAAAAAACCCACCGATTTGACGGAGGTGGGTGCCGCTTCCAGGAGTTCTTAAGCTCCGAGGGAGAGTGTTCGCCACCGCGTAAGCGCACATCAATGCGAAGAACTCGCGAGCGGTAGCCACGTCGCAAATCGCGACGCTCTTGTAGCCCGGGTAAGCGAAGCGCACCCGGGGCAACCTTTCCGGCGCATCAACAAAAGCCCCCGGGTGCGCTCCGCTTACCCGGGCTACAAACGCCTACGGCTCGCCCGCAACCTTGATGCCAGGCGTTGCAACATCCCCACCCCAATCGAGCGGCAGAGCACCATTGCGCACATACCGGTGAAACGACGAGAACGGCCAGTCGACGACGCTCGACGCGTAGCCGTGTTTCACCGGATTGAAGTGCACGTAATCCACATGCGCGCGCAGATCCGCCTCGTTGCGGATCGTGTGTTCCCAGAAGCGCGCCTGCCATGGCGAAGGGCCCGCGCGCGGCAAACGTCGCGAGAAGCCCTTCTTGATCTCTTGCCAGAGCCGCGGGTAATCGTCGGCGCCGTCGTCCATGCGGATGACGGCATGCAGGTGGTCCGGCATCACCACGGCCGCGAGCACGTCGTGTGCGACGCGAGCGTGCGCGTCACGCCATGACGCTCGCAGCGCGTTCACGTGTCGGACCAGCAGATCGCTTCGTCGATCGCGAAGCGTTACCGTGAAGAAGTACCTCCCGCCGCAAACGCGGTTCCGCCGATACCGCACCATTCCAACGCCCGGCCGAATCACCGGCCATCATCGTGGACAGGCGAGGATCAACAGTCGCACGGGAAATGCCGCGTCGCGTTGTCAGGGAATGCCAAAGCCCCCGGGTGCGCTTCGCTTACCCGGGCTACAACCGCCCGATCACCTCAACGCACCCAGCTCTTGTAGCCCGGGTAAGGCCGAAGGCCGCACCCGGGGAGCGCATGAAGTCCTGTTGCGCGGAAGGCCCCGGGGGGGCGCTTCGCTCACCCGGGCTACGCTGGCTGCAAGGAACGGAATTCTTGCATCCCTTAAGTGGCCTTCCACGAGCGGGCGCACGACGTCCGTAAGTCTACGATGCTTAACCAGCGCATCATCGAGCCACGCCTCATGCTTCGGATCCATTTCTTGTTTGCTCAGAGATGGGATTTAGGTTGAGTGTCGCGCATTTAGCGGGCCCCATGAAGTCTTGAATCAGGGTGCCTCGCATAGTCGCTCAGGATCAGTCTTCCTTTGTGGAGATAGCCGACGGTAATCGACGCGATGCGGCCATTCCTCACGTACTTCGTGGCTAGATCGCTCAGTCTTTCGGAGAAAGCCCAAGCATTGGTTGCGTAGTTGCCATCGACGAAGAAGACGTGCAGTTCGCTAACATCGGCCTCCGCCTTGATCGAATCTTGCGCCTGGATGAGCCCTTCGAAATGAGCAAGCGCATCTTGCGGCCTACGTAACGAGATCACCTCGTATCCGGCGCTCCCGACGGCTGTCTTGGCTACTAGATCGGGCGCAAGCAGCCCAGACGGCTGCGCGATGATATTTCGTTGCTTGAGCCACTCTGCAACGGCTGCTTCCCGCTCCGAGTACTCCGACAGCGGCCGTTCGAGTTTTACATACTCGTCAGCACCTTCGCCTTCCGGCATCAGGTCTGCACGCATCTGAACTTCTTGCACTTCTTGCAAGGTCGTGTCTGATACCGCCGCGACACCCATGCGTTTACTTTGCTCCACAAGCTGCTGCAGGTTGTACATCCAGAATACTTCGACCCCTGCAGACTGCATCTCGTGAACTAGCTCAGGCAACGGACCGACTGTTTGCCCCTGAAGCCTGTGCCACCAGTCCTCTTTGTTGTCTAAAGTCGCGTACATCAGATGGCTAACGCCATGAGCCTTCACGTAATCAACAGTTTGTCGCCAGACAACGTAATCGCCAAACCTTCTTTGATAACGCAGCCCCTTAGCGACATACGCAGCCGCGTCCTTGCCCGCATCGCGAAAGCCCGGAGGAACGAGATTGTCGAAGCGGCGCTGCCCGTCGCGCTCCATATCGTCAACAGCTCCTTGGTCCACAGGGGCGTCGCCAATGCGCCCCGTGTAGAGGTCATGAATGGCGTCTCGAATCGGATCATCATGAGAGAGCTGGACGTGGCTTTCGCGCACTGTTTGCATGACTTCGCAGGCCTTCTCACGCGCCGCACGAAGTGCGATCAGTAGCGGCTCCTCTTCAACGCCGATCGCGCGCTTATCCAGCTCAAGCGCGCGGATCTTGTCTGATAGCCCTTCAAGGCCAGCAAAGTCCTGGAGAATCTCGTCAGCTTGTTTCCTCGCGGAGGCGATGACGCCAAGGCGATTTCGTTCGAACTCGAGCCCTACGTGATGAGGAACCCACAACCGATCACCTAGCGCCCTAAGAATGTCGAGAATTTCCTTTCGGGTGGCCTCAGGAACTCGATACAGCTGAAGGAGGATGTTTGTGTCGACCACTAGCACGCCCTTCCTCCACAGTTCATCGAACTGCTCTTCGCTGGGGCGCCTAAAACTAGAGAATGCTCGCTTCAAGGCCTTTCCTTGTCGCTTCAACGAAAAAGGCCGGGCATAGACGTGCCCGGCCTGTCTGAAAATTTTAGAACTTCAACCGCACTTGCTGTAGCCACAATTCAAGCAAGTAGCACACCCATCCATAATCACGACCGCCTTCGTCGAGCACTTATGGCACATGGTGGCAGAAGGCGGAAACGCAGCCCCCTCGCCCGTGACTTCCACATCTTCCGAACGCGGTTCGTCAGCAACGCGCGGCTCCGGGAACAGATCCCCCGCCGGGTTCCCGCTCACTTCACCGTTTTTTTTTGAGAGCTGCGCGTAGGCCGCGCGCTTCTCGGCGATGAGTGCGCGCTGGGCGTCGCTCATCTCGGGATCGTGGATCAGGCCGATCGACTTGAGGTGGTCCTCGACGATGGCGCCGAGTTCGGCGACCAGCGAGGGCATGTAGACGCCGCCGGGCTTCCAGTAGCCGCCGCGCGGGTCGAACACGGCCTTCATTTCGTCCACCAGGAAGGTGACGTCGCCGCCCTTGCGGAACACGGCGGACATGATGCGGGTGAGCGCGACGATCCACTGGAAGTGGTCCATGTTCTTCGAGTTGATGAAGATCTCGAAGGGACGGCGCAGCTCGTGTTCGGTGCCGGCGTTGAGCACGATGTCATTGATGGTCACGTACAGCGCGTGCTCGAACAGCGGCGATTTGATCTTGTAGGTGGAGCCCACCAGAATCTCCGGGCGCTCGATGCGCTCGTGCATCTGGATGACATCGGCCGTGGGCAGCTCGGCGACCGGCGCGGCGACGGGCTTTGCGGCCTCTTTCGCCTTGTCTTCCGGCGTGACGACGCTGTAACCCTTGATTTTCTTGTCGATCTTGACGGCCATGTGACCCGCTCCTGGTGCGGTGAATCTTTCGGTCTAGTTATGTAGTAATGCGGTCGCCGCGCCGCGTGGGCGCGGCGACCAATCGGGGCTTGCTGACTTACCTGGCAGCTTTCTTCACGGCCTTCTTGGTGGGCCGCTTGACTGCCTTCTTCGCGGCGGCCTTGCGGGCCGGCGCTTTTTTCGCCGTCGTTGCGGCGGATTTCTTCACGGCCTTGCGAACCGCGGCGCCGCGCGTGGCGGTGCGCTTGGTCGCGGCCTTCTTGGCGGCTTTCTTCGCGGTCGTCTTGGCCGCGGTCTTGCCGCGGGTGACGGCCAGCGTCTTCTTCGCCTTCGTCGTCTTCTTGGCGGCCTTGCGCTTGGCGGCGGCGACATCGCGCTTGGCGGTGCCCTTGGCCTGCGCGACGTCGGTCTTGCCCGCCTTGCGTGCGGCCTTGACCTTCTTGGCGGCCTTCTTGCGCGCGGCGGTCGCTTCGCGGCGCAGGGTGGCGGCTTCCTTCTTCGCGTCGGCGGAGGCCTTTTCCAGCTTCTTCTTCGCGCTGCCCACGGCCTTCTTGGCGGCCTTGGTGGCCTTGCGAACGTTCTTGCGCGCCGCTTCCACCGCTTCATCGGCGCGCTGCATGACGACACTGCTGAAGGTGGTCACGGTTTCTTTCACGTTGTCGGCGGCCTGCGACAGGGTCGCCGTCACTCCGTTGCCATTGCTCATGTATGCCCTCCTGACGGGCGTCTCATTCGTAAGGCGTTGCGGTAACCGGGGCCTTGCTAAACGCTTGCTCAAAACAGGTGCTGCGAAGCGACTCTAAACCTGCTGCGGGCCGGAAGGTGAATGGGCTTCCGGCCGGGTTCTCCGCGATGAAGCTTGAAGATCAACGTCGCTGGGTCCCCGCTTTCGCGGGGATGACGGCCAAGGCTCAGAACTTGCCGTAATAGCCTTCCTTGAGTGCGTCGAACAGGTTGGCGGCGGTGTGCATTTCGCCGTCGTATTCGATCTGCTCGTTGCCCTTCACTTCCAGCACGCTGCCGTCTTCCAGTTCGAAGCGGTAGGTGGTGTTCTCAAGGTCGGCTTCCTTCACCAGCACGCCCTGGAAGGCGGCGGGATTGAAGCGGAAGGTGGTGCAGCCCTTGAGGCCCTGCTGGTGCGCGTAGCGGTAGATGTCCTTGAACTGCTCGTACGGGTAATCCGTGGGCACGTTCGCGGTCTTGGAGATCGAGCTGTCCACCCACTTCTGCGCGGCGGCCTGCACGTCGACGTGTTCCTTCGGCGTGATGTCGTCGGCGGCGATGAAGTAGTCCGGCAGCTGCGCGTCGGCTTCCTCGGAGAACGGCATCGCCTTCGCATTGACCAGCTCGCGGTAGGCGAGCAGCTCGTACGAATAGACGTCGACCTTTTCCTTCGACTTCTTGCCTTCGCGGATCACGTTGCGGCTGTAGTGGTGCGCGAACGACGGCTCGATGCCGTTGGACGCGTTGTTGGCCAGCGACAGCGAGATCGTGCCGGTCGGCGCGATGGAGCTGTGGTGCGTGAAGCGCGCGCCGGTGTCGGCGAGCTCGTCGACCAGTTCCGGCGCGACGGTGGCGATGCGCTGCATGTAACGGCTGTACTTGGCGTGCAGCACGCGGCCCGGGATTTCCTGGCCGACCTTCCAGCCGTCCTTCTTCATTTCCGGACGCTTGCGCAGCATTTCGGCCGTGACTTCGAAGCGCTCTTCCATGATCGGCGCGGCGCCCTTTTCCTTCGCCAACGCCAGGCCCATTTCCCAGCCGGCCACGGCCATTTCCTGGGCGATGCGCTCGGTGAACTCGCACGATTCCTTGCTGCCGTACTTCATGCGCAGCATCGTCACCGTGCTGCCCAGGCCGAGGAAGCCCATGCCGTGGCGGCGCTTGCGCATGATCTCGTCGCGCTGTTGCGGCAGCGGCAAGCCGTTCACTTCGACCACGTTGTCGAGCATGCGGGTGAACACGCGCACGACTTCCTTATATTCCTCCCAGTCGAAGGAGGCCTTGTCGGTGAACGGGTCGCGCACGAACTTGGTCAGGTTGACCGAGCCCAGCAGGCACGCGCCGTACGCCGGCAGCGGCTGTTCGCCGCACGGGTTGGTGGCGCGGATGTTCTCGCACCACCAGTTGTTGTTCATCTCGTTGACGCGGTCGATGAGGATGAAGCCCGGCTCGGCGTAGTCGTACGTCGAGACCATGATCATGTCCCACAGGTGCCGCGCACGGATGTGGCCGTAGATCTTGCAGGCCACCAGGCCGTCGTCGCGCACGATGTAGTTGCGGTGCGTCGGCCAGTCGCGCCACACGACCTGGTTGGCGTCGTTGACGTCGAGGTCGCCGCGCTCCTTGATGTTCACCGGGAACACCAGCGGCCAGTCGGCGTCGTTCTCCACCGCCTGCATGAAGCCGTCGGTGATCAGCAGCGACAGGTTGAACTGGCGAAGGCGGCCGTCCTCGCGCTTGGCGCGGATGAAGTCCTTCACGTCCGGATGGCTGACGTCGAACGTGCCCATCTGCGCGCCGCGGCGACCGCCGGCTGAGGACACGGTGAAGCACATCTTGTCGTAGATATCCATGAAGGACATCGGTCCCGACGTGTACGCGCCGGCGCCGGCGACGAACGCGCCGCGCGGGCGCAGCGTCGAGAACTCGTAGCCGATGCCGCAACCGGCCTTCAGCGTGAGGCCGGCTTCATGCACCTTCTCCAGGATGCCGTCCATCGAGTCCTCGATGGTGCCCGACACGGTGCAGTTGATCGTCGAGGTCGCAGGCTTGTGCTCGAGCGCGCCGGCGTTGGACGTGATGCGGCCGGCGGGAATGGCCCCGCGGCGCAGCGCCCACACGAAACGCTCGTTCCAGTACTGCTGCTTCTCGGGCGTCGGCTCGGCTTCGGCCAGCGCCTTGGCGACGCGCTGGTAGGTGGCGTCGATGTCGGCGTCCACCGCAGTGCCGTTCTTGGTCTTGAGCCGGTACTTCTTGTCCCAGATGTCCTGGGAGGCGGGCTGCATCGGGATTTCCCGCTCGGCCGCGGCTGTCTTGACCGCCTCGAGGCGCACTGTGCTCATGCCTGTCTCCTTTCAATGGCGGTCCGGGCCCTGAACCTTGCCGCCGTGGATTCTTATGTAGTGGCTACCGCACCGCTGGCGTCCGTACGAAGGGCGCCGACGGCTATGCCCACGACCGCGTTTTCAGCGGTCGCGACGGCATGGGTTTTGAAGATTCGTCTCGCTCATCCTGCTCCGCCACGGACCTTCCCCCGAAGGTGCCGACGATCAGCAAAAATCAAGCCGAAAACCCCAAGTTTGGGTTTCCGCCGCCACCGCGACCACTAGATGTAGTGGCGCGAGGCGAGGGCCCAAGCTACCCCCGCCCCCGGGATGTGTCAACGGATTTTTCGATGACAGTCACAGCTGTGATGGCGGTCAAGCAGCGTCACGAAGACGCTTGCCGAAGCTGGCGCGAACGTGCGCGGGAGCCCGCCGAAGTGCCCTGCGCGGGGCTGTCGCGGCGAAAAACTTCATCGCGTATTTAATGCCGTTCAGGGAAACTGAATGCCTCCGCGACGGGGAGCGGCGGACACGGCGAAAGCCCATCGCCGCGCCGATCCGGCCTCCCGCGCAACCCCAATCCACCTGCCTGCGACCGACGCGATGCGCCCGCTGCCGACCCTGCTTACCCTCTCCCTCGCCGCCGCCTTCGGCGGCTTCGCCGCCACCGCCATCCGCGACGGCCTGGAAGCGCCGGCTCAGGCCGCGCCCGCCTCGGCCGTCACGGCACCGACCGTCGCCGCGCTGCCGGCGGTGGTCGGCGGCCAGCCGCTGCCCTCGCTCGCGCCGATGCTGGCGAAGGTGACGCCGGCGGTGGTCAGCGTGCACACCAAGCAGCGCGTGCGGGTCAGCCCGTTCGGCGGCGACCCGATGTTCCGCCGCATGTTCCCCGAGCTCACCCAGGAGCGGATCAACGAGTCGCTCGGCTCGGGCGTCATCGTCGATGCCAAACAGGGCTTCGTGCTGACCAACCACCACGTGATCGAAGGCGCCGACGAGGTGTCGGTGACGCTCGCCGACGGCCGCACGCTGAAGGCCGATTTCGTCGGCTCCGATCCGGACACCGACGTGGCGCTGATGCGCATTCCCGCGCAGAACCTCACCGCGCTGCCGCTGGCCGATTCCAGCGCGCTGCGCGTGGGCGATTTCGTCGTCGCGGTGGGCAACCCGTTCGGCATCGGCCAGACGGTGACCTCGGGCATCGTGTCGGCGGTGGGCCGCAGCGGCCTGCGCGGGCTGGGTTTCCAGAACTTCATCCAGACCGACGCGTCGATCAATCCCGGCAATTCCGGCGGCGCGCTGGTGAACCTCAACGGCGAGCTCGTCGGCATCAACACCGCCAGCTTCAACCCGCGCGGCTCGATGGCCGGCAACATCGGCCTGGGTTTCGCGATTCCCACGAGCCTCGCGCGCAACATCATGGGCCAGTTGATCGCCAACAACGGCGTCGTGATCCGCGGCACGCTGGGGCTGGAATCGCAGGACGTCGACGCGCGCCTCGCGCAGGCGCTGGGCCTGGACGAAGCGCGCGGCGCGGTGGTGACGCAGGTGTTCTCCGGCGGCGCCGCGGCGGGCGCCGGGGTGAAGGTGGGCGACGTGATCCTCGCGGCCAACGGCGAGCGCATCGACGATCGCGACGCGCTGCGCAACTTCGAAGGGCTGCAGGCGGTGGGCAGCCGCATCACGCTGGACGTGCGTCGCGACGGCAAGCCGCTGACGCTGACCACCTCGCTGCGCGAACAGCCCAAGGCGTACGTGGGAACCGAGCTCGACGCGCGCCTCACCGGCGCGAGCTTCGCCGACCTGCCCGAACGCCTGCGCCAGGCGGGCTTGTCGGGCGTGATGGTGGAGTCGGTGGCACGCGGCAGTCGCGCCGAAACCAACGGCCTGCGCAAGGACGATGTGGTGATCGCATCGAGCGCGGGGAACTTCGAAGACCTGCCCGGCTTCCGCGCGAGCTTCACGCAGCGTCCGGCACAGTTGGTCCTGCGCATTCTCCGCGGCAACCGGCGGGCCGACCTGCTGATGCAGTGAGGCCGCGCGTCCGCTGCGCCGCGCAAAGCACGCCTTCGAAACACGCCCTTAGACAGTCAGGAGCCGCTCGAATGAATACCCCCATCGATCCGACCAACCCCGGCGGCAGCGCCATCAACACCGGTCCGGGCGCCAGCCTGGGCACCAATGCCGGTTCTGGCACGGGCACCGGCGCAGCGTCGAACTACACCGACGGCGTGCGCAGCAACCTGTCGCAGGCCGGTGGCCACGTGAAGCAGGCCGCCAGCGACGCCGGCGCCGCGCTGCGCGATGCGGCCTCGGCCGCGGGCGAGGAGCTGCGCGTGGGCAAGGCGAACGTCAAGGCGGACCTCGCCGATGGCGCGCTCGCCGGCCTGGCCGCCGCCGAGAACGCCGGTGGCGCCGCGCGCGAGCAGATGGACGCGCTGATGGACAAGGGCCGCGACCTGGTCGACAGCGCCGCCGAGCTCATCCGCGAGCGTCCGCTCGCCTCGTTCGGCGTCGCCTTCGCTGCGGGATGGATCCTCGCGAAGCTCGGCCGCAGCAGCGACAAGTAAGCCGCGAACGTGAGCGAAGGGGACGAGCGCCGCGATCACGACCCGGCGGACCAGCCGCCGCCGGATTTCGCCGAGTCGCTGCGCGATATCGGCAGCACCGCGAAGGCCAGCCTGGGCGCGGCCGCCGATTCGGCGCGCGCCCTGCGCTCGCTGATGGCGGCCGACCTGTCGCTGGCGCGCGTCGCGATGGGACGCGCGCTCGCCTTCGCGGGCGTCGCCGTCGCCTTTGGTGCATCGGCGTGGCTGTTCCTGATGGCCACGCTGGTCGCGCTGCTGCGCAACATGGGGTTGTCGTGGCTGATGTCGATGCTGATCGCCGCCGGGATCAGCCTGGTCGTCACCGCCTACGCCGGCTGGCGCGCGATGCACTACTTCGATCACACGCGCCTGCAGGCCACGCGCCGGCAGCTGGCGCGCCTGGGCATCGGCGAATTGTCCGACCTGATGCCGACGCCGGACTCGCCGCAGTCCGCACGCGAAACCGCAAAGGACCTGCGCGAGAACGTCGACCAGATGCCGAAGCAGCAGAGCAACGACATCGACATCACCCCGCCCTGATCCGCAGGCACGTCACATGGCGATCAAGCAGAAAAAGCCGACCTTCAAGCAGCTCATCGCCAAGGTCCACCAGGCCGAGGACGTGGTGGAGACGCGCGAGCGCGAAGTCGTGGCCGACATCCGCCACCTCAAATCCTCGTGGCTCGCCGCGTGGACGCCGTGGCGCATCGTCACCGCCGGGCTGGCCGCCGGCTTCCTGGTCGGACGCGCCGAACCGATGAAGGCGGTCGGCAAGAGCGGCGGGCTGCTGCAAATGATCTCGATGGTGTCCACGCTGGTGGCCAGCGGCAGCGCGAAGGTCGCCGCCGAGGAAGCCAGCGAAGTCAGCGAGCAGGTCGCCAGCGGCGAGAACCTGACCGTCGCCGACGCGCTCGCCGCGCGCGGGGCGGTGGGCGCGGGCGTCGCGCCGGTGGGCAGCGTGCACCCGGATGCGGTCGCAGACGACTTCGAGGACGAGGCCTACGCGCTCGCCCAGGCCGAAACGCGTGCACGTGCCGCGCGCACGGCGACCGTCGACCAGGTGGGCCCGTGAGCGCACGTCCCCCGGTTGCCGCCACGAACGACGACATCGCAGCGCTCGACGAGGACGGCGAGCTTCCTCCCAGTCCGCCGCCCACGCCGCGGCCGCGCTCGTCCAGCGCGGCGCTGGTACTGGCGACGCTCGCCGTCGGGTTCACGTTGTGGGCCGCGCAGGAACTGGTGCTGCCCATCCTGCTGGCGATGTTCTTCGCGCTGATCGGCAACCCGATCATCCGCGGCTTCCAACGGCTCTACGTGCCGCGCTTCCTCGGCGCGCTGATCGTGCTGCTGGGCGGGCTGTTCGCCGCCGGCGCGCTGGGGAACCAGCTGATCGAACCGGCCGGCGAATGGATCCGCCAGGTGCCGCGCGAGATGAAGCAGGTCGCGCCGAAACTGCGCGATCTCTACAAGCCGATGCTCGATGCGAACAAGGCGGCGCAGAACATCGCGCGCGCCGCGGGCGGCGAAAGCACGAGCCGGCCGGTGCAGGTCATCCGTACCGAAGCCAACGAGCCCTTCAAGATCCTCACCGCGACGCCGCGTCGCGTGGCGTCGGTGCTGGCGGTCGTGCTGCTGACGTTCTTCTTCATGGTGTACGGGCAGCAACTGCAGCGAAACGCGATCGCGCTGCTGCCCACGCGCCAGCAGAAGAAGCTGACGGTGGAGATCCTGACCTCGATCGAAGGCGCGATCTCGCGCTACGTGCTGACGATCACCGTGATCAACACCTGCCTGGGCCTGGCGCTGTCGGGCGCGCTGTACTGGCTGGGCGTGCCGATGCAGGAGGCGCTGCTGTGGGGCACGATGGCGGCGATCCTCAATTTCGCCCCGTACGTGGGGCCGCTGATCGGCATCATCATCATGCTGCTGATGGGCTTCGTGGCCTTCGACGACCTGTGGCCGTCGCTGCTGCCGGCGGGCATCTACCTCGCGCTGCACACGCTGGAAGGCCAGATCATCACGCCGATCATCCTGGGCCACAGCATGCGGCTGTCGCCGCTGGTGCTGATCCTGGCGCTGATGGTGTTCGGCTGGCTGTGGGGCATCGTCGGCCTGCTGCTCGCCGTGCCGCTGCTGGTGTGCGTGAAGCTGGTGCTGGCGCGGGTCGAAGGGCTGACGGGGTGGGCGCGGTTGCTGGAGTGAGGGCAGTGGCCGGCGAGCGTGGGTAGCCCGGGTAAGCGCAGCGCACCCGGGAAGGCGCTGGGGCCCCGGGTGCGCTGCGCTTACCCGGGCTACAAGAGCGAACGCATGCGGCGACCTCCGCCTCGCGGCCTCGCCGGATCCGCGCGCGAGCACCCCGCCCGCTGGGGCTAAAATCGCCGGATGGCTTTCCCCGTCCGCGCGATCACCCTCGACCTCGACGACACGCTATGGCCCTTCGCGCCGATCGGTGCGCGGGTCGAACGCGTGCTGCACGACTGGCTCACCACGCATTGCCCCCTCACCGCGCAGCGCTTCCCGATTGAGGCGATGCGCGAGCTGCGCGAACGCATGTACGTCGAGCGCCCCGACCTCGCCCACGACTTCAGCCAGCTGCGCAAGCTGAGCCTGGTGCGTGCGATGGAAGAAGCCGGCGACGATCCGCTGCATGCCGATGCCGCGTTCGAGGCCTTCTACGACGAGCGCAACCGCGTGGAGTTCTACGAGGACACGCTCGACGCGCTCGTGCGCCTGGCCGCTCGCGTGCCGCTGGCGGCGATCAGCAACGGCAACGCGGACCTGATCCGCGTCGGCATCGGCGCGCATTTCGCGTTCCAGCTGGGCGCGCGCGAGCACGGCCTGCCCAAGCCCGACGCGAGCATCTTCCACGCCGCGTGCAGCCGCTTCCCGTTCGCGCCGCACGAAGTGCTGCACGTGGGCGACGACATCGAGATGGACGTCGTCGGCGCGCACCGCGCGGGGCTGCGCAGTTGCTGGATCAACCGCATCGGCGCGCGATGGCCGCACGAGGACGTGCGCCCCGATCTCGAATTCACCACCCTCGCCGAACTGGCCGACTGGCTGGACGCGGCGCAACCGATGGAAACCGCCGCCGCATGAGCCTGCCGTCCGGATTCGCAGACACCTCCTCCTCCGACGCGCTGCCGCTGCACGTCGTCACGCGCGACGGCCTGGCCACCTGGCGTTCGGCGCAGCCGGCCAACGTCGGCGCATGGCTCGACGCGCAGGGCTTCGACGGCTCGCCGTTCTCCGCGATCACCCTGCCCGGCAGCGACGGCGGCATCGCCGGCGCGGTCATCGGCGTGGGCGACACGCTCGATCCGTTCGCCTACGGCCACGCGCCGTACGCGCTGCCGGCCCGCACGTTCGCGCTGGCGGGCGAGCTGCCGGCCGACGCGCGCAACGCGTTGCAGCTGGGCTGGGGTCTGGGCGCGTACCGCTTCACCCGCTACCGCCAGCCGCTGCGCGCGCCGGCGCAGCTCGCCATCGCGCAGGGCGATGCGGACGCGTTCGCGCAGCTCGCCGCGTGCGTGCGCGTGCGCGACCTGGTGAACACGCCGACCGAGCACATGGGTCCGGACCAGCTGGAGCAGGTGGCGTGCGAGATCGCCGAGCGCTTCGGCGCGCGCATCGAAGTCGTCAGCGGCGACGACCTGATCACGCAGAACTTCCCGGCGATCCACGCCGTCGGCCGCGCGAGCCATCGCGCGCCGCGGCTCATCACGCTGCGCTGGGGCGATGAGTCGCACCCGCACGTGGTCATCGTCGGCAAGGGCGTGTGCTTCGACACCGGCGGTCTGGACCTCAAGCCCGCCGACGGCATGCGCAACATGAAGAAGGACATGGGCGGCGCGGCGCACGCGGTCGCGCTCGCCGAGCTGGTGATGTCGCGCAAGCTGCCGCTGCGCATCACGCTGCTGGTGCCGGCGGTGGAGAACGCGGTGGGACCGAACGCGTTCCGTCCGGGCGAAGTCGTCGACACACGCAAGGGCGTCACGGTCGAGATCGACAACACCGACGCCGAAGGCCGCGTGATCCTCTGCGACGCGCTGACCTACGCCGCCGAGATGCAGCCGGTGCTGCTGCTGGATTTCGCCACGCTCACCGGCGCGGCGCGCATCGCGCTGGGCCCGGACCTGCCGGCGCTGTACAGCAACGACGAAGGCGTGGCGCAGCAGTGGCTCGACGCCGGCATGCAGCTGCGCGACCCACTGTGGCGCATGCCGCTGTGGCGCCCGTACGTGCGTTATCTCGTCAGCAACGTGGCCGACATCGCCAACGGCGGGCCGTCGAAGATGGCCGGCTCGATCACCGCCGCGGTGTACCTGGACCGCTTCGTCCCGCCGACGCAGAAGTGGGCGCACCTGGACGTGTACAGCTGGAACGACAACGACCGCCCGGGCCGTCCGGCCGGCGGCGAAGCGCAGGGCCTGCGCGGCGCGTATGCGTTGTTGAAGCAGTACGCGGGCGTTTGACGTCCAGCTGAGCTGGTCCGGGTCGTTATTGCTGTCCTGGACCGACGAGCTGTGAAGCCCCTCTCCCGCCGGGAGAGGGGTTGGGGATGGTGAACCGTCGTTGCCGAACCGCGCTGCGATGTTGTTTCCAGCATCGAACGCCAAGTCCGAGTGGATTCCAGCTTCCGCTGGAATGACGACCAGTGCGGAAGCGCTGCCAGCCTGGGTCCCGGCGTTCGCCGGGATGACGGCGCCTTATGGGTGACGACGCTACAGGAAGTGACGGCGCTTCAAGCCCCTCTCCCACCGGGAGAGGGGTTGGGGTGAGGGGCAACGAAGCTGTTGCGGTGAACTGTTGGCGCCGCATAGCGCTGCGCCGTTGCTTCCGCACCGCACGCATAGAGCCAAACAACTTTCGCTGGATGACGACCGAAGTGCGGAAGCGCCGCGGCCTGGGTCCCGGCGTGCGCCCGGATGAGGGCGCAATGCGCTTGATAGCGCTATCGACCACCGAATGGCGCTCCGTGCACACGCGTACGCCGGCCGCCAAGGTGACCCCGCGCCCCTGCATCGAATACGCTTGGCGCCGCCCAAGCCGTAGAAAGTTACTTCCGGCCCCTTGGCGCGGCACCGCCCGCTGCCCACACTGCCCCCCTTCCCATCGTCCGGATCGTCGATGAACAACTCTGCCGACCTGCTCAAGGAACTGCGAATAGATCGTTCGGCACCGCCGCCGCCCGCGAACCGTCGTGGCCTGTGGATCGTACTGGCCGCCGTCGCGGCGCTGATCGTGCTCGCGCTCGTCGCATGGGCGGTGTTCGGCCGCGCGCGCGGCGTCGAAGTCCAGACCGCCACCGTCACCGCGATCGGCAACGGCGGCGCCAGCGGTTCGGTGCTCGATGCGACCGGCTACATCGTCGCGCGTCGCATGGCGACCGTCTCGGCGAAGATCACCGGAAAGGTGCGCGAGGTGTTCATCGAGGAAGGCATGAAGGTCGAGGAAGGCCAGGTCATGGCCACGCTCGATCCGCTCGACGCCGACGCCGAGCGCACGCTCGCCAGCGCGCAGCACAGCGCGGCGCGCAGTCAGGTCGAAAGCGTGCGCGCGCAGCTGTCGGAAGCCGAAGCCAACGCACGCCGGCTTTCCACGCTGGTGAACCAGCAGCTGGTGTCGAAGGCGCAGTACGACGAGGCCGTCGCCGCGCGCGATTCGCTGCGTGCCGAACTGACCACCTCCGAGCGCAACGCCAAGGTCGCCAGCGACCGCCTGCGCATCGCGGACATCGGCGTGGACAACACCATCGTGCGCGCTCCGTTCGCCGGCGTGGTTACCGCGAAAGCCGCGCAGCCGGGCGAGATCGTGTCGCCGCTCGCGACCGGCGGCTTCACGCGCACCGGCATCGGCACCATCGTCGACATGGATTCGCTGGAAGTCGAGGTCGAGGTCGGCGAGGCCTTCATCGGCCGCGTGCAGCCGAAGATGCCGGTGGAAGCCACGCTCAACGCATACCAGGACTGGAAGATCCCCGGCGAGGTCATCGCGATCATCCCCGCAGCCGATCGCGGCAAGGCGACGGTGAAGGTGCGCGTCGCGCTCAAGCAGAAGGATCCGCGCATCGTGCCCGACATGGGCGTGCGCGTGAGCTTCCTGGAGCCGAAGAAGGACGACGCGCCCGTGCAGAAGCCCGGGGCGCTCGCGCCCGCGGCGGCGATCGTGTCGCGCGACGGCAAGCAGGTCGCCTTCGTGGTGACCGAGGACAAGGCGTCGCAGCGCGAAGTCACCGTCGGCCGCAGCCTGGGCGAGGATCGCGAGATCACGCAGGGTCTCTCAGGCGGTGAGACGGTCGTGCTGGATCCTCCGGCCTCGCTGTCCGACGGCGACCGCGTGCGCGTCGCCGGCGCGCAGGACGGCGACGCGGCCGAATAACGCACCAGGCCTTACGAGCAGGAAGCAGTCCCCCTTTCATCGTTTCGAGGACGTCGCAATGGCTACGCTGGTTTCGATCCGCAACCTCAGGAAGACCTATCAACGCGGTCCGGAAAAAGTCGAGGTGCTGCACGGCATCGACCTGGACATCCCCAAGGGCGATTTCGTCGCGCTGATGGGCCCGTCGGGTTCCGGCAAGACCACGCTGCTGAACCTCATCGGCGGCCTGGATTCGCCCACCGGCGGCGAGATCACCGTCGACGGCCAGCGCATCGATTCGATGACCGCGGGGCAGCTGTCGCACTGGCGCAGCCAGAACGTCGGCTTCGTGTTCCAGTTCTACAACCTGATGCCCACGCTCAACGCGCAGAAGAACGTCGAGCTGCCGCTGCTGCTGACCAAGCTGTCGGCGGCGCAGCGCAAGCGCAACGCGGAGATCGCGCTGCAGCTGGTCGGCCTGGCCGAACGCGGCAAGCATCGTCCGAACGAGCTGTCCGGCGGCCAGCAGCAGCGCGTGGCGATCGCGCGCGCGATCGTCTCCGACCCGACGCTGCTGATCTGCGACGAACCCACCGGCGACCTGGATCGCCAGTCCGCCGAGGAAATCCTCGCGCTGCTGCAGTCGCTCAACCGAGACCACGGCAAGACCATCATCATGGTCACGCACGATCCCAAGGCCGCCGATCACGCGCAGCGCACGATCCATCTCGACAAGGGCACCCTCGTCGAGCGCGAGCTGGCGCTGGAGCACTGACGCTCACTCCCACCTTCCCGTAGCCCCTCTCCCACCTGCGCGAGAGGGGTTGGGGTGAGGCCGGTCCGGCGTTGCCGCCGAGCCGCCCTCATCCGCCCTTCGGGCACCTTCTCCCGCACGCGGGCGAAGGGAACATTCTTGAGGACGCAGAGATGAAATACCTGCACCTGATCTGGGCCGCGCTGTTTCGAAGCAAGACGCGCACCTTCCTGACGCTGTTGTCGGTGGTCACGGCATTCCTGCTGTTCGGCATGCTCGACTCGGTCCGCGTGGCGTTCAACACCAGCGCCAACGTGGCCGGCACCAACCGGCTCATCACCACCTCCAAGCTGTCGATCACCTCGTCGCTGCCGTATCGGCTGCAGTCGCAGATCGAAAGCGTGCCAGGCGTGAAGAAGGCGTCCTACGCGACGTGGTTCGGCGGCATCTACCAGGATCCGAAGAACTTCTTCCCCAACTTCGCCGTCGGCCCGGGCTACATGGAGCTGTACCCGGAATACGTCGTGCCGCCGGAGCAGCTCAAGGCGTTCTACGCCACGCAGGACGGCGCGATCGTCGGCGAGGCGCTGGCCAGCAAGCACGGCTGGAAGATCGGCGACACGATCCCGCTGCAGGCGACGATCTTCCCGACCAAGGGCAGCAACAACTGGAACTTCAAGCTCGTCGCGATCTATCGCGTGAACGACAACAAGCGCAAGGGCGAGGAGAACTCGCTCATGTTCAACTGGAAGTACTTCGACGAAGCCAACGACTACATCAAGGGCCAGGTGCACTGGTACGTGATCGACGTGGCGAACGCCGACCAGTCCAACCAGGTGGCGCAGGCGATCGACAAGCTGTCGGACAACTCCGACCACGAAACCAAGACGCAGACCGAAGCGGCCTTCAACCAGGCGTTCTTCAAGCAGATCGGCGACATCGGGATGATCGTGACCTCGATCATGGGCGCGGTGTTCTTCACCCTGCTGCTGCTCACCGGCAACACGATGGCGCAGGCGGTGCGCGAGCGCATCCCGGAACTGGCGGTGCTCAAGACCATCGGCTTCACCAACCGCAGCGTGCTGTGGCTGGTGCTGGCCGAAGCGACGCTGCTGGTGGTGCTGGGCGGGCTGATCGGGCTTGGGCTGGCGGCGCTGATCATGCCGGGCGTCAGTTCGGCCAGCCGCGGCCTGATCCAGTTGCCGAGCGTGCCGGCGGCGACGTGGGGCCTGGGGCTGGCGCTGATGCTGATCATCGGCGTGGTCGTCGGCCTGCTGCCGGCGCTGCGTGCGATGCGCCTGAACATCGTCGATGCCCTCGCGGGCCGCTGACAGGAGATTCGACATGAGCCGTGCAAGGAAGTGGTTGAGCAACGCCGGCGTGCTGCTGGCGCTGATCGCGGGCCTGGTCGTGTGGGTGATGCTGCCGTGGTACACGGTGCTCGCGCTGGTGGTGTTCCTGGCGTTGTGGCTGGCGCTGACGCGCTCCGGCCGCCTGACGCTGGAAGCGGCGCGCATCGGCATCTCGAGCCTGCCGCAGCGTTGGGGCGCATCGAGCGTGATCGTGGTCGGCATCGCCGGCGTGGTCGGCGTGCTGGTCGCAATGCTGGCGATGGGCGCGGGCTTCGAGTCCACGCTCAAGCAGACGGGCAACGACAGTACCGCGATCATCCTGCGTGGCGGTTCGCAGGCGGAGACCAATTCGGTCATCACCCGCGACCAGGTGCCGCTGGTCAGCGCGCTGGCGGGCATCGCACGCGGTGCCGACGGTCGCCCGGCGGTGTCGCCGGAGCTGTCGCAGGTGGTCAACATGGTCACGCGCGCGGACCACACCGATGCCAATGCGCAGCTGCGCGGTGTCGGCGAGGCGGCGTTCGCGCTGCGTCCGCAGGTGAAGATCACCGAAGGCCGTCGTTTCGAATCGGGCAAGCGCGAGCTGATCATCGGCCAGGGCGCACGCAAGCAGTATGTCGACCAGCAGTTCAACGACCTCAAGCCGGGCACGCAGATCGAGCTGGCGAACCAGGTGTGGACCGTGGTCGGCTTCTTCGCGTCGGGCGACTCGCATGACTCGGAACTGTGGGCCGACGCGGAAACGCTGGCCTCGACGTACCGCCGCACCGCGTACCAGTCGATCACCGTGAAGCTCGACGGCAAGGACGGCTTCAACAAGCTCAAGGCCTCGATGGCCGCCGACCCGCGCCTGAAGCTCGACGTCGACACCACGCGCCATTACTACGCCAAGCAGTCGGAGAACCTCAGCCGGTTCCTGAGGGTGCTGGGCATCGTGATCGGCGCGATCATGGCCGTGGGCGCGGTGTTCGGCGCGCTCAACACGATGTACGCCGCCGTCGCCGGCCGCGCGCGGGAGATCGCAACGATGCGCGCGATCGGCTTCCGCGGCTTGCCGGTGGTGGTCGCGGTGATGCTGGAAACGATGCTGCTGGCGCTGATCGGCGGCTTGATCGGCGGCCTGATCGCGTGGCTGGTGTTCAACGGCTACAGCGTGTCCACGCTGGGCAACAACTTCAGCCAGGTGATGTTCCAGTTCAAGGTGTCGCCGGACCTGCTGTGGAACGGCATCAAGTGGGCGCTGGGCATCGGCCTGGTCGGCGGGTTGTTCCCGGCGCTGCGCGCGGCGCGTTTGCCGGTGACGGAGGCATTGCGCGCGGCGTGATTGGTTCGCTGCCGGTGAAATGTGGAAAGGCCGCGAGCGATCGCGGCCTTTCTGTTCTGGTTACTCGTCGTCGCGCGGTATCGCGTGCGGCGAGGAAGGCGAGGAAGGCGAGGAACGTACACCGGATCCCGTCATTCCCGCGAAGGCGTGAATCCATCTTTCCGATGCATCACGCACGAGGGAAGGCTGCTCGCGGCGGATAGCGCATTCATGCCTTCGTCGCATGACATCAAACGCCACGCCTGCGCGCCCTTCGCTCGCGTCGCCCGCTAGGGCCGGGCACCCGGCTGCCCTACCCGCTCCGCTTCGATCTTCCCCAACAACCACTGCAAGCCCGCCAGATGCTGCTGGTCGTGGCTGCACAGATAGTGCACGAGGCTTCGCAACGTCAGCGGGCCGTAACCCTCGAACTCCGCCGTGCGCGCGAGCTGCGCGTCGTCCAGCCGCGCGATGGTTTCCACCGTGCGCGCACGCGCATCCCGAAACGCCTGCAGCACCGCGTCGGCATCGGCGTCGCCGTAGCGGCGCTCGATCGCGAGCGGTTCGCTGTCGATCGACGGCAGCAGCGGATGCGCTTCGTCCAGCGTGCGGCGGATGCGTTCCTGGTACCCCTCGATCTCGATGTCGCGCACGTGGCACAGCTGCTCGATCGCGGTGAAGTGCTCGCTCGGGATGCCGTCCCAGCTCGCCGGCGTCCAATGGCGGTGCGAGGCGGGAATCGCCTTGTAGTGCGCCTCCAGCTGCAGCGGAAACAGCGCGAGCGCGTTCAGCGTGGTCTTGTCCATGACGTTGCCCTCAAGCGGCGGCCGGAAGCGCCGCCTGGCGTCGCGCCCGCCACAATCCTTCGCCGGCGAAGATCGCCAACGCAATCCAGATGAAGACGAAGCCCGTCGCGCGATCGCGATCGAACGCCTCGTTGAAGAACAGCACGCCGAGCAGGAACTGGATCGTCGGCGCGATGTACTGCATCAGCCCGACGACCGACAGCGGCGCGCGACGCACCGCGTAAGCGAAACCGATCAGCGGCAGCGCGGTCAGCACGCCGGCGAAGATCAGCAACCCGTCGGCGACGATCCCGTAACCGCCGCCGAAGCCACCGGCGCCATGCGTCTCGCTCCACAGCAGCAGCGCGAGCGCGGGCAGGAACAGGTAGACGCCTTCGACCGCGAGGCCGCTCACGGCATCCACCGCGACCAGTTTGCGGATCAGCCCGTACAGGCCGAACGACAGCGCGAGGCCGAGGGCGATCCACGGCGGCTGCCCGTACTGCCACGTGAGCCACGCGACGCCGCTGGCCGCGATGGCGACCGACAGCCATTGCACGCGGTTGAGCCGCTCGTGCAGGAACACCACGCCCATCACCACGCTGATCAGCGGGTTGATGAAGTAGCCCAAGCTGCTTTCGACCACGTGGCCGGCGTTCACCGCCCAGATGTAAAGGCCCCAGTTGAACGCGATGAGCACGCCGCTCAACGCGAGCATCCATGCCGCGCGCGGCCGGGCGAGCGTCGCCTTCAACCAGCCGCGGCCCTGCTTCCAGGCGAGCCACGCGGCGACCAGCAGCGCGCTCCACACGATCCGGTGCAGCACGATCTGCAGCGACGGCACGTTCTTGAGCAGGTGCCAGTACAGCGGCATCAGCCCCCACAGCACGAAGGATGCGGCGGCGATCCACAGGCCGTTGCGCGTTTCGTGGTTGGCACTCATGCCGCCGGCTCCGAGGACGACGCCGACGAGGGTGCGGGCGCGACCGGCTTCGCAGCGCGCGCCTTCGACAGCGTGATGATCACCACGCCGAGCAGGATCACCGCCATCGCGCCGAGGTCGTGCGCGGTGAAGCGCTCGCCGCCGATGAGCGCGCCGAACAGCACCGCAATCGGCGGGTTCACGTAGGCGTAGCTGGTCGCCAGCGCCGGGCGCACGTGGTGCAGCAGCCAGATGTAGGCGGTGAAGCCGAAGATCGAACCGGCGACGACGAGGTAGAACATCGCGGCGGTGGCCGACATCGACGGCATCTGCGTGATGCGCTCGCCGTGGATCACCGCGGCGATCAGCATCCACACGCTGCCGGTGAGCATCTGGCCGGCGGCCGACATGAAGGGCTGCGGCAGGTCCTGGTCGCGGCTCCAGATCGAGCCCCATGCCCACGCGATCGGCGCGATCACCAGGCAGATCAGGCCGAGCATCGACGACGACAGCTCGCCGCCCGCGTTGAGCCAGAGCACGCCGAGGAAGCCGATGATCAGGCCGACCCACTCGATCTTCGACGGATGCCGCCCGCGCAGCATCGCGAAGACGCCGGCGAACAGTGGCATGGAGGCCACCGCGATCGCGGCCAGGCCGGAGCCGACTTCGGTCTCGGCCAGGTTCACCAGCCCGTTGGACAGCAGCACCATCCAGATGGAAAGCACCCAGAGCGTGCGCCATTGCCTGCCGGTCGGCGAGGCGACGCCGCGTGCGCGCAGCACGACGTACATGATGAGCCCGGCGAGGAACATGCGGCCGGCGCCGAGCAGGAACGGCGGATAGCTCTCCAGCGCGAAACGGATCGCCAGGTACGTGGAGCCCCAGAGGATGTAGACCGAGGCCAGGGCGAAGGCGACGGCCAGCGCGCCGGGCGCGGCCCCGTCGCGGGTGGATGTAGCGGTGCTCATGCGGATTCCATGCGTGGGGTGGAGTACGGCACTGCTTGAATGAACGCGGCCGCCGGAAACACAGCGTTGCGGCGGGCGCGGATCCCGGACGACACCAAGGCACCGTGCGGTCGGAGCGTTCTGCCCGGTTCGGGCGGACGCCTCGCACGCGCGGTGCCATGAGTCGTTCGGATGCGTGAAGCGTAGCGCGCGCGCCCCGCGACGTGCTTGATAAATCATGCGCCCTGACGCAAAAATTTTGCATGCCCAAGACGCCGCTACTGCTGGATGAATTCGACCATCGCCTGCTGGAGCTGCTGCAGCGCGACTCGGCCGCGACCTTGACCACGCTGGGCGAGGCAGTCGGCCTGTCGGCCAGCGCGGTGCAGCGACGCATCACGCGCTATCGCAACCACGGGCTGATGCGCGAAGTCGCGGTGCTCGACTCCACGCTGCTCGGCACCACTACGCTGGCGACGGTGCTGGTGGCGATGGAGCGCGAATCGGCCAAGCTGCACGCCGCCTTCCACGCGCGCATGCGCGCAGCGCCCGAGGTGCAGCAGTGCTACACGCTCGCCGGCGAATGGGATTACCTGGTGATCCTGTGCACCACCGGCGTCGCGCATTGCCGCGAGGTCGCCGACCGGTTGTTCATGGACGAAGGCAACATCAAGCGCTACGAGACGCGAATGGTGTTCGATGTGGTCAAGTCGGGCCTGCATGTGCCGACGCGCGTGCCGGTGAAGCGGCGGAAGTAGTCGTGGAGCCGCGCTATTCGCTGTCATTGCGGTACGGAGCAGTGCCTGGCTCGCTGCATCAAAGGCCAGTAAGGACGCTTGCGTTGGTAGCCCGGGTAAGCGAAGCGCACCCGGGGTTCGTCTCGCAGGTCTGACCTTTGCAGCGCAGCGAGATCCATCCGGTACGAACGATGACGTCGGCGCGAGGGTGCGGCGGTTGTCGTCAGGCCAGCTCGACAAATCCAGCGCACGCCCCGGGTGCGCTTCGCTTACCCGGGCTACAACAGCGACCCCGACACTCTCGCGAGGCACTTCCTCCGCGATGGATGCGGGCATCACGCCACGCGTTCACGCTCCAGCACGCGCTGCTTCATCGGCAGCCCCCAGCGATAACCGCCCAGCGATCCGTCACCGCGGACGACGCGATGGCACGGCACGACGATGGCGAGGTGGTTGTTCGCGCACGCATTCGCGACCGCGCGCGTGGCCTTTGGATGGCCGATCTGCTCGGCGACCTGCGAATAGCTGCGCGTTTCGCCGTGCGGGATCTTCATCAGCGCGTCCCACACGCGCTTCTGGAACGCTGTGCCGATGAGGTCGACCGGTACCTGCGCCTGCCGGCCGGCGAGCGCATCGGCGACAGCGCGCAGCCGCGGGGCGAGGAACTCATCGCAGCCGGCATCGACGCGGTCGAGTTGCGCCTTGGGGAACTCGTAATGAAGTTTCGCTTCCAGCGCGGCGGCGTCTTCGCCGAGTTCGATCATGCAGATGCCGCGTTCGGTCGCGGCCACGAGCGCCTGGCCGAGCGCCGTGTCGGCGATGCTCCAGCGGATCTGCTCGCCCGCGCCGCCGGCGCGATACCGCGCGGGCGTCATGCCGAGCCGGGCCGAGCCGGCTTCGTACACGCGCGACGGCGAACCGTAGCCGGCGTCGTACAACGCCGCGCTGACGTCGCTGCCGTCGCGAAGCGCGCCTTTCAGCGTGCCGAGCTTTCGCTGTGAGAGGTATTCGGCCGGGCTGAGCCCGAAGCGCTCGGCGAAACGGCGCTGGAGGTGCGACGCGCTCAGCCCGACGCTGGTCGCGAGATCGGCGAGCGTGGGCTCGCCTTCGTCCATCAGGCGACGGGCGTGATCGAGCTTGTCGCGTAGCTGGCGGGAAGCGCGCTGTTGGCGGGTGATGTCCATGGCCCAAACAGTAACGGGCGCCCGAAGGCGCCCGCTATCCGATTCTTGTGTTGCCTGGCGTGGGGATTTCCCCCGTCGCGGCGTCAGTCCGCCCAGTGGCCCGCCGTGGTCGCCGTCGGGAGCACCTGTGCCGACAGCTGGCGATCGTTGTTCAGCAGGCGCACCGCGTCGGCGAGGATCGCGGCCGATTCGCGAAGCAGCGGGTCGGGGCGCTTGTCGGCCAGCTTCTCGCGTTCGGCGTCCTTGGCGATGTCGCGCTCGTTCGCGGCCAGACCATCGTCGTTGTAGTCGTCGGCCAGCGGATCGAGGTCCAGACCCAGCGCCTTGCGCTGCTCCTGGCGCGACTTGCGCTTGGTTTCCTCGCGGTCACGCTCGGCGCGACGATCGGCCTCGTTGAGGCTGACCCACTTCTTCGCACGCTCCTCGCGGAACTGCGCGACGTCGTCGCTCCACCACTGGAACTCCTTGTCGCCGGCGATGCGCGCGGTGTGCAGCGCCTCGAGCTTGGGCAGCAGCGGCGAGAAGTTGCCGTAGGTCGTGTGCGGGACGGCCGAGATGCGCGTCCACGGCAGCGCGTTGTCGTACGTGCTTTCGCCGTACTCGCTCGCGTCCACCGAGACCGGGAAGGCCACGTCCGGCACGACGCCCTTGTTCTGCGTCGAACCGCCGCTGACGCGGAAGAACTGCGCGATGGTCAGCTTCACCTGGCCGAAGCGCGCTTCCTCGTTGGCCGGCCAGCGGTCGAGGTCGACCAGGTTCTGCACCGTGCCCTTGCCGAAGCTCGTCTCGCCGATGACCAGGCCACGACCGTAGTCCTGGATCGCGCCGGCGAAGATCTCGGACGCCGACGCCGAACCGCGGTTGATCAGCACCGCGAGCGGGCCTTCCCACGCGATGCCGGTGTCGCTGTCGCCTTCCACGCTCACGCGGCCGCCGGACTCGCGCACCTGCACGACCGGGCCGCGGTCGATGAACAGACCGGTGAGCTCGATGGCTTCGTTGAGCGAACCGCCGCCGTTGTTGCGCAGGTCGAGCACGACGCCGTCGACGTTCTTGCCGCGCAGTTCTTCCAGCAGCTTGGCGACGTCGCGCGTGGCCGAGGCGTAGTCGTTGCTGTTCTTCCGCCGGCCTTCGAAGTCCTGGTAGAAACCGGGCAGTTCGATCACGCCGATGCGCTGCTCGGGCGCGCCGTTCGTGCCGGGAATGGTGATGACCTTCGACTTGGCGGCCTGGTCTTCCAGGCGCACCTTGTCGCGCACCAGAACGAGGCGCTGCGGCTGGCTGTCCAGGCCGGCTTCGGCGGGAATCACGTCAAGGCGCACCTTCGTGCCCTTGTTGCCGCGGATCTTGGCGACGACGTCGTCGATGCGCCAGCCGATCACGTCCTCCATCGCGCCGCTTTCGCCCTGGCCCACGCCGACCACGCGGTCGCCGGGCTTGAGCTTGCCGGACTTGCCGGCCGGACCGCCGGGCACGATCTCGCGGATCGCGACCACGTCGTCCTGCTTCTGCAGCACCGCGCCGATGCCTTCCAGCGAGAGCGACATCGACACGTTGAAGTTGTCGGCGGTCTTGGGCGTGAAGTAATCGGTGTGCGGATCGACCGAGTTGGCGTAGCTGTTGAGGAAGGTCTGGAACACGTCCTCGCCCTTCAGCTCGGCGATGGACTTGCCCATGTTCGCGTAGCGCTTGTCGAGCGTCTTGCGGATGTCGTCGGGCTTCTTGCCGGCGAGCTTCAGGCGCAGCCAGTCGTTGCGCACCGACGCCTTCCACAGCGCGTCGAGCGCCGCGTCGTCGGTCGCCCACGGCGCTTCCTCGCGGTCGTACTCGTAGCGGTCGGTGCCGGTGAAATCGAACATGTCCTGCTTGAGCAGGTTGCGCGCGTAGCCCACGCGCTGGTCCACGCGCTGCTTGTATGTCGCGAAGATCGCGTACGCCGGCGCGAGGTCGCCGCTCTTGATCGCGTCGTCGAACTTCAACTTGTAGGCATCGAACTTCGCGATGTCCTGCGCGGTGAAGAACTGCTTGCCGCCGTCGAGGGACTCGAGGTAGCGCTTGTAGATGTCGGCCGAGAGCGTGTCGTCCAGCGCGACCGGACGGTACGCGTAGCGGCTGTCGGAGAGCAGGCCGTAGACGAGCTTCGCGGCCGTGGTCTGGTCGGCGGTGGCCGCGCGCGGCAGCTGCGTGACCTCCATCGATTTGATCAGGTTCGGCTTCTCGTGCTGCGGAAGCTCGACCTGCGAGGTCTTCTTGTCGGCGGCGCTGTCGGACTGCGCGAGCAGCGCCAGCGGCGAGGCCAGCGCGAGGGCGACGAGGACGGAGGCGGAACTGGTCTTGGCTTTCATCGAGGAGGCTTCGCGACCGCAAGCGGCCGAATGGGGGTCCTGAGGAGACGAACGCAGAATGGACGGCGTTTCGACAACCCCACAGTGCCGAAAGTTGCAGCACCTGTCACCCACCGGGGGTGGGAATTAGCGTGCCAGGGGCCGCACTTCGCCCCTACGCCCCTGCGCGTTCAGCTGGGCGACGGGCGGCGGTCAGGCACGACTCAGACTCGGCCTTTGCCGATCAACGAGGCGTGAGCGCAATGCGACGATCGCGGCGGTCAGCCGGCGGCGACGACGCCGGCTTCGATGGCCGAACGGTCGGCGTGGTAGGACGAACGGACCAGCGGGCCGGAGGCGACGTGGGTGAAGCCCAGCGCGTAGCCGTACTCCTCCAGCGCCTTGAACTCCTCCGGCGTCCAGTAACGCAGCACCGGATGGTGGTGCGCGCTGGGCTGGAGGTACTGGCCGATGGTGATCATGTCGACGTCGTGCTCGCGCAGGTCGCTCAGCGTGCCCTGCACCTGCTCCATCGTCTCGCCCAGGCCAAGCATGATGCCGCTCTTGGTCGCGACCTCCGGGTGCTGCGCCTTGAACTTCTTCAGCAGCGTCAGCGACCACTGGTAGTCGGCGCCCGGACGGACGTTGCGATACAGGTCCGGCACGGTTTCGACGTTGTGGTTGAACACGTCCGGCGGGTTGGCCGCCATGATCTCCAGCGCGCGTTCCATGCGGCCCTTGCCGCGGAAGTCGGGCGTCAGGATCTCGATGCGCGTGCGCGGGCTGTGCTGGCGGATCGCCGCGATGCAGTCGACGAAATGCTGGGCGCCGCCGTCGCGCAGGTCGTCGCGGTCGACGCTGGTGACGACCACGTACTTCAGGCCCATGTCGGCCACGGTGGTCGCCAGGCTCAGCGGCTCGGACGCATCCGGCGGCTTCGGCCGGCCGTGGGCGACGTCGCAGAAGCTGCAGCGACGCGTGCAGACCTCGCCCAGGATCATGAAGGTCGCCGTGCCGTGGCTGAAGCACTCGTGGATGTTCGGGCAGCTGGCTTCCTCGCACACCGTGACCAGGCGGTTCTCGCGCAGCTTCGACTTCAGCTGCTGGACCGAATTGCCCGAGGGAATCCGCACGCGGATCCACGACGGCTTGCGCAGCACCGGCGCGTCGGCGAACTGCACGGGCGAGCGCGCGATCTTGTCGCCGGCGACCTGCTTCACGCCAGGCTGCAGCGACGGCGCGGCATCGCCGCTCACGACCGAAAGCGGGATGGTCTTGGAGGCGGTCTCGGACATGGCGTGCGGGTATCTCTGGGTCGGCGGCGAACGCGCTGGGAAAAGACGGCGCCGGAAGGGTTCAGAACGTCGGCGGCGGCGCCGTTTCGACGGTCAGTCCGAACTGGCGGGCGACGTGCCCGATGAGCACGGGTTTGACCGGCTCCAGCCCGGAAGGGCCGCCCAAGTCTAGCATCGAGGTCACCTGCAGCCCCTGGTAGCCGCAGGGGTTGATGCGGCGGAACGGCTCCAGGTCCATCGCGATGTTGAACGCCAGCCCATGGAAGGTGCAGCCGCGGCGAACGCGGATGCCGAGCGCGCCGATCTTGGCGCCGTTCACGTACACGCCGGGGGCGCCGTCGCGGCGTTCGGCGTGGAGGTTCCAGTCGCCGAGCGTGTCGATCATCGCCTGCTCGATCCGGTGCACGTATTCCTTGACGCCGACCTTCAGGCGCTTCAGGTCGAGCAGCGGGTACAGCACGATCTGGCCGGGGCCGTGGTAGGTCACCTGGCCGCCGCGGTCGACGTGGATCACCGGGATGTCGCCGGGAAACAGCACGTGCTCGTCCTTGCCCGCCTGGCCGAGGGTGAACACCGGGTCGTGTTCGACCAGCCACAGCTCGTCGGGCGTGTCGGCGGTGCGCGCGTCGGTGAAGGCCTGCATGGCGTGCCAGACCGGTTCGTAGGCGCGACGACCGAGGTCGCGCAGCTGCGCCGGCGGCGCGGCGCGAAGCGGTTCCGGCGCGACGACGGGCTCGCTCAGAGCGTCCACTTCACTTCCGGGTGTTCGCGCAGCACCTGGTGCGCCAGGTCGTACTGCTCGCGGCTCCGGGCGCGGAAGGTGATGCGCACCGAGACGTAGCGGCCGTTGCTGGAGAGCTTCCAGTTGACGGTTTCCTGCACCACTTCGATGCCCGCGTCGAGCAGGAGCGTCGGCAGGACGGTTTCCAGGTCCTTTTCGGCCGAGCCCATGGCGCTCAGCTCGAACGTGCCCGGGAACTGGAAGCCGTGCTCGGGGTTGTCGGATTTGATTTCCATGGCGGAATTATGGGTCCGGGGTGCGGCAAACCCAAGGCGGACGGCCGTCCACGGCGGTTCGCGGCACGCGGAGCCGGCGGGCGCTTTCGGATTCGTCCTATTCGGCGGAACGCGCGGGGCGAACAGACTTCGCGGCCCTCCTGCCGCCGGACGTCCTCGTGCCCACGCCGCTGTCTCATCGGACCATGACGCTGCTGCTGGTCGTCTACACCGCCTCGATGGCGGTCCTCATGCTGATCCTGGCGCTGATGATCGCCGGCTACGGCGACACCGGCACCGGCGATGCGCTGTCGATCTGCGCTCCTTTCATCCTGCTGCTGTGCGCGCTGGCACTTGCAACGTACCTGGTCGCCGCGCGGCTGCTGCGCCAAGGCCGCGAGAAACGCGCGCTCGCCTGCGTGTGCGGCTACGCGGTGTTGCCGTGGCCGATGATGGCGGCGTTGCTGTACTGATCTCCCGCCCAACGAGAAAGGCCGGCTTGCGCCGGCCTCTTCGCGATCAGGATCGCAGCGGAATTACTCCGACTCCCACCACATCCAGAACTCGTCCCACAGGCGCTTGAAGAAGCCGCCCTGCTCCACCGCGTTGAGCGCGACCAGCGGGCGCTCGGACACGACCTTGCCGTCGAGGGTGACCTTCACCGTGCCGATCTTCTGGCCCTTCGCGATCGGCGCGACGAGCTGCTTGGGCACGTCCATCGTCGGCTTGAGCTGGTCGTACTTGCCGCGCTGCACGGTCACCAGCAGCGGTTCGGCGACGCCGAGCTGCACTTCGTCCGAGGCGCCCTTCCACACCTTCTGCTTGGCGATCGCCTTGCTCGCGTCGTAGAGCTTGTGGGTCTCGAAGAAACGGAAGCCCCAGTTGAGCAGCGCCTGCGAATCCACCGCCCGCTGGTTTTCACTGGTGGACCCCATGACGACCGAGATCAGGCGCTGGTCGCCGCGCTTGGCCGAGGCCATCAGGCAGTAACCGGCGCCGGAATGGTGGCCCGTCTTGATGCCGTCCACCGATGCGTCGCGCCACAGCAGCAGGTTGCGGTTCGGCTGCGTGATCGGGCCGACCGTGAACTCCTTGATCTTGTTGTACGAGTACGCGACCGGGTAGTCGTGCACCAGCGCGCGGCCGAGCAGCGCCAGGTCGTGCGCGGTCGAGTAGTGCTCCGGCGCGGACAAGCCCGTCGGGTTCACCCAGTGCGTGTTCTTCAGGCCGATGCGCTGCGCGTACTGGTTCATCAGCGAGGCGAAGGCGTCGGTGCTGCCGGCGACGTGTTCGGCCAGCGCGATGGCGGCGTCGTTGCCCGACTGCACGACCATGCCCTTTTCCATTTCCAGCAGCGGCGCGGTCTTGTTGACCTCGAAACCGGAGTAGCTGCCGTCGGTGCCCGCGCCGCCAACGCGCCAGGCGTTCTCGGTCATCATGACCTGGTCGTCGCCCTTCACCTTGCCGGCCGCCATTTCGGCCGCGATGACGTAGCTGGTCATCACCTTGGTGATGCTGGCCGGCTCAAGGCGCTGGTCGTAGTTCTCGCCGGCCAGGACGTTGCCGCTGGCGGCGTCCATCAGGACCCATGCGGTGCCGGTGATCTTCGGCGGCGGCGGGACCGGCAGCGACTCGCTGGCGGCCGGCAGCTGCGTGCGCGGCGTCGGGGTCGGCGTGGTCTGGGCGATGGCGAGGCCGGCCACGAGGGTCGTGGTGGCCGCAAGGACGGCTGCTCTGGCGAGAGCGGGGACTTTCATTTTCAACGACGGCTCCGGGGCGCCGGCGCGGACCGGCGGTTGGCAAGGTGGGACAAATTCTAGTCGCGGACGCGCTGCGGCTGGCCGAATCCCAGACCCGCGATGCGCTGTGCAAGTTCCGTGGCCTGCGTGGCCTGAAGCGGTCCGACGCGCAGGCGCCACACGGTCTGGCCGTTGGAGCTCGCGTCGCTGATCTGTGCGCCGTCGATCCCGGCGGCGCGAAGGCGCGTCAGGGCGCGATCGGCATTGGCGCGGGCGGAGAAGCTGGCGACCTGGAAAACCACGTTTTCGCCGCCGATTTCGACGGTCGGCAGCGGCGTCGGCACGACCGGCGGCTTCGCCGCGCTGGCCGCGACGACGGCCTGGGCGAACTTGCCGGACGGGTTGGCGACCGGGGCCGGCTTGCCGGTGGCGATGCGCACGCCGGGCGGAAGCTCCGCCGCGTTGGCGGCGCCGAGGGGGATCGCCGCGACCAGCCGGTCCATCGCGCTGGGCGCCTTGGCCGGTGCCGGTGCCGGTGCTGATGCCACTGCAGCCGGAGCTGGCGTGGCCGCGTACACCGGCGCGTCGTCGTCCGGCGTCAGCGCGCGCACTTCGACGTTGCCGGTGCCGCGCCCGGTGATGCCGAGCTTCACCGCCGCGGCGTAGGACAGGTCGATCACGCGCCCGTCGTGGAACGGGCCGCGGTCGTTGACGCGCACGACGACCGACTTGCCGTTGTCGAGGTTGGTGACGCGGGCGAAGCTCGGCAGCGGCAGCGTCTTGTGCGCGGCGGTGAAGGCGTACATGTCGTACACCTCCAGGTTCGACGTACGGCGACCGTGGAACTTCTGGCCGTAATACGACGCGGTGCCGCGCTCGACGTAGCCCTTCGGGTTGTCGAGCACCTTGTAGGTCTTGCCGAGCACGACGTAGCTCGGGCGATTGCCGATGGCCGATCGCGGCTCGTTGGTGACGTCCGGTTCGGGAATGGCGTCGACGTCGGGAATGTAATCGGGCGTGCTGTCCTTCACGCCCGGCTTGTAGAGGCCGCCGGCGGTGTAATGGCCGCGCGTGCTCGGATCTTCCTTCGCGGGCGCGTACGGCGATTTCTTCTTCGCGCCGGGCAGCGGCGCGTGGTGCACGCCGCCGCGATCGGGCGCGGCGACCGGCTGCGACGCGGACTTCTTCGGCGAGCTCGCGCAGGCCGCGAGGGTGAGCACCGCGGCCGCCAGGAGCGTCCGGGCGGCCACGGCGCGCGGGGCAGCCAGGCGGATCATGCGGACGGTTGCCCGTTGGACGCGGCCGCGACCTGCGCATCGCCGCGGCCGGCGATCGCCTGGCTCAGCTGGTACACCGCCATCGCGTAGTGCTTGGAGATGTTGTAGCGGGTGATCGCGTAGAAATTGCGGAAGCCGAACCAGTACTCCGGACCGCTGGTGCCGTCGAGCATCACCACCGTCGCGTGCTCGCCTGCCGGCGTCCCCGGCGTGAGCGGACGGAACCCGCGCGAGGCCAGGTCGTCCATCGTGTACAGCGGATCCAGGCTTTCGGGTTCGATCGGCTGTGCGTTCGCCGCGGCGTTGGCGCGCACCGTCACCGGACCGCCGCGCTCCCAGCCGCCCTTCTTCACGAAGTAGTTGGCGATGGAGGCGAAGACGTCGTCGAGGTTGTTGAACAGATCGCGCTTGCCGTCGCCGTTGCCGTCCACCGCGAACTCGCGATAGCTCGACGGCATGAACTGGCCCCAGCCCATCGCCCCGGCGTAACTGCCCTTGAGCGCGGCGATGTCCAGCCCGGTTTCCTTGCCCAGCGCGAACAGCTGCGCGAGTTCGCCACGGAAGAAGGCTTCGCGACGGTTCTCGCGATCGAGCTTGGCCGGATCGCCGCTGCGCGGATAGGCGAAGGCGAGCGTGTACAGCGCATCGAGCACCGGATACGAACCGGTGTTGCGGCCGTAGTTGGTTTCCACGCCGATGATCGAGACGATCACCTCGGCCGGGACGCCGTACTTCGCTTCGGCGCGGGCGAGTTCGTCGCGATGCTCGGCAAGGAACGCGCGGCCGCCGTCGATGCGCGACTGCGTGATGAAGATCGGCCGGTAATCGCGCCACGGCTTGGCTTCGGCCGGCTTCGACATCGCCGCGATGATGCTGTCGCGGATTTGCGCGCGTGCGAGGACCGATTCGATGTAGGCCGGATCGATGCCGTGCTGCGCCGCGGTATCGCGCACGAACGCGGCACGCGCGAGCTCCAGCGGTTGCTGCACGACGGGCTCGGGCAGCGCCGGCGTGCCCGGCACCGGACGCGGCTTGGGCGCGGCGGCGGGAGCGGATGCGGCGGGGGTCTGCGGCGCGGGCGCCTGGGTCTGGGTGGCGCAACCGGCCAACGCGGCAAGAATCGCGCTGATCGCGGCGCTACGAGTGAGGTGGCGTCGGGTCATCGCGGCGAGGGTAGCACGCGATTGTCGAGCCAAAAACCGCGTGTTCAGGCTCGCCAGGGGCATCAGTCAGGTTCGCTTGAGGCCGCCTTACGCAACGCCTTGCCGACGCGTTGCTGTCGACATCGGACGACGCCCTGGACGTCGAAGTTTTCTCAGCGCGCGTACACCGGCCGATGCGCCCGCACCGCCATGACGACGCCGAGCCCCGCGAGCAGCGACACCGCCGAGGTACCGCCGTAGCTCAGCAGCGGCATCGGCACGCCAACTACCGGCAGCAGGCCGGAAATCATCCCCCCGTTGACGATCACGTACACGCAGAACGCCAGGCCCAGTGCACCGGCGATGAGGCGCGAATAGCCGTCGCGCGCCTCCGAGGCGATCCACAGGCAGCGCCCGATCACGAACAGGTACAGCGCCAGCACGGTGGCCACGCCCATCCAGCCGAATTCCTCGCTCAGCACCGCGAAGATGAAGTCGGTGGTGTGTTCGGGCAGGTAGTTCAGGTGCGACTGCGAGCCCTGCCCCCAGCCCTTGCCGGTGAGGCCGCCGGCGCCGATGGCGATCTTCGACTGGATGATGTTCCAGCCGGTGCCGAGCGGATCGGATTCGGGGTTGAGGAAGGTGAGGATGCGGTCCTTCTGGTACGGCCGCAGCAGCCAGAACCACGCGACCGGGGCGATCGCGGCGACCGCGCCGAACGCCATGCCGAACCACCACCACGGCAATCCCGCCAGATAGAGCGCGAAGGCGCCGCTGGTCGCCACCAGCATCGCGGTGCCGAAGTCCGGCTGCAGCAGGATCAGCCCGGTGGGGACGGCGATCAGCAGTCCGGCGACGAGCACCGTGCGGAAGCGCGGCGGCAACGATTGGCGATCCAGGTACCAGGCCACCATCATCGGCAGGCTGAGCTTGAGCAGCTCCGCGGGCTGCACGTAGACCACGCCAAGGTTGATCCAGTGCCGCCCGTGCTTGCCGGTGCCGATGAGCAGCACCAGCAGCAGCGGCAGCAGCGAGGCGCCGAACACGAACGGCGTCCAGTTGCGCAGCTGGTTGGGCGGCACGCGCGAAAGCGCCCACATCACGCCCAGGCCGGCGACGAAGAACGCGCCCTGGCGCACGACCAGCCCCATGGCGTGATCGGCGGCGCTGTAGAGCACCGCAAGGCCGATCACCATCAGCGCGAGCAACGCGCCCAGCAGCGGCAGGTCGAGCGTGCGCGCGAAGCGCACCAGCAGGTCGAACAGCCAGCGCAGGATCTGCCTCATCGGGTGGGCTCCTGCGGCGCGGTCGTCGCCGGCGGCGGCGGCGGGTTGGCGGCTGCCGGCGCGGCGCTCGCCGGCTTCACCGCAGCCGCACCGGCGCGGCCCGTCGGCAGGATCGGCGCCACCGGCGCGCCCTGCGTCGCGGCGGCCGCGACGACCGGTGCCGCGCGCGGCTGCGTCGGCCGGGTGTACTTGGGATCGGTCGGCACCGGCTCGGGCATCTTGCCGAGCAGCCAGGCGTCGAAGATCTTGCGCGCGATCGGCGCCGCGGTGCTGCCGCCGAAGCCGCCGTGTTCGACCGAAATCGCGACCACGATCGTCGGGTTGTCCGCCGGCGCGTAGCCGACGAACAGCGCCTGGTGGCGCAGGTGGTACGGCAGCGAATGCGGATCGAAACTCTGGCTGCCTTTTCGGCTGATCTTCTGCGCGGTGCCGGTCTTGCCGGCCATGAGGTACGGCGCGCCTGCGGCCATCGCGCGGCCCGTACCGCCGGGGCCCATCGTCGCCATCATGCCTTCCTGCACGGCACGCAGGTTGGACGGGTTGTCGGTGATGCGCGGCGCCTCGGGTTGCTTCAGCGGCAGCCACGGCGTGTTGTAGCCGTCGCGGCGCTCCGCCACCAGGTGCGGGCGCACGAGGTTTCCGCCATTGGCGATCGCCGCGGTGCCGCGCACGAGCTGCAGCGTCGTGGCGATCCAGTAACCCTGGCCGATGCCGGCGTTCACCGTCTCGCCCGCGTACCACGGCTCCTTGCTGCGGGTGCGCTTCCATTGCGGCGACGGCACCACGCCCTTGTTCTCGCCGGCCAGGTCGATGCCGGTCTTGTCGCCGAATCCATACCGGCGCATGTATTCGTCGAAGCGCTCGATGCCCATGTCGTAGGCGAGCTTGTAGTAGTAGTAGTTCACCGACGCGGCGATCGACTTGCGCAGATCGGTCCAGCCCGCGCCGCCGTGCGCGTCGCGCCAGCCGCGCTTCTGGCCGGGGATGTAGAACGTGCCGGTCGAGAACACCTTCGAGTCCGGCGTGCGCAGGCCGCTGTCCAGGCCTGCGAGGCCGATCAGCGGCTTCACCGTCGAGCCCGGCGGGCCGCCGCCGAGCACGTTGCGGTTGAACAGCGGACGCGACGGGTTATCCATCAGCGCGCGGTAATCGACGTTCGAGATGCCGTTGACGAAGAGGTTCGTGTCGTAGCCCGGCAGGCTGACCATCGCGAGGATCTCGCCGGTGCGCGGGTCCATCGCGATGGCCGAACCGTCCATGTCGCCGAACGCCGTCACCATCGCCTGCTGCAGGTCCAGGTCGATGCTCAGGCGCAGGTCGGCGCCCGGCGTCGCGGGCACGTGGCCGACCTGGCGCATCGGCCGGCCATCGACGTTGGTCTCGATCTGCTCGTAGCCGACCTTGCCGCGCAGCGCTTCCTCGTAATAGCGCTCCAGCCCGGTCTTGCCGATGTGCGTGAGCGCCGCGCCGCCTTCGCCGAGCTCCTTCAGGTCGTCCGCGTCGATGCGTCCGACGTAGCCGATGACGTGCGAGAGCAGTTCGCCGTACGGATAGCGCCGGTTGAGATACGGCACGAGGTCCACGCCCGGATAGCGCCAGCGGTCGACCGCGAAGCGCGCGGCTTCCTCCTCGGTGACGCGCAGCTTCAGCGTGATCGGCTTGTAACCGCGCGTGGCGCGACGCTCGTCGTCGAAGCGCGCGACGTCTTCCGGCGTCAGCGCGATGATCCTGCGCAGCGCGGGCAGCCATTCCTCGGTCTTGCCGGCTTCGAACGGGGTTACTTCGATGCGGTACGCCGGCACGTTGTCGGCCAGCACGCGACCCTTTCGATCCAGGATCAGCCCGCGCCCCGGCACGACGGGGCGCAGCTTGATGCGGTTGGCCTCCGAGCGCGTGGCGTAGTCGTCGTGCTCCCACACCTGCAGGCGGAAATACCAGAAGCCCAGCCCGACCAGCGCCGCCAGCACGCACAGGAAGGCGATCGCGGAGCGCAGTCGGAACTGGTTGGCTTCGGCGGCGCTGTTCTTCAGGACGCGGCGGCGCGGACCCATCTCAGCGCGCCCTCCACCGGCCGTGACGGAGCGAGTCCAGCGCGACGTAGGCGATCGGCCACAGCACCATGCCGGTCACCGGCGACGCCCAGTGCAGCGGATGCAGCGGCGCGAGGCCGACGGCGATGCGGATCGCGGCGGTGACGATGCAGTCGTTCAACAGCAGGCCACCGATGGCCAGCGCCTGCTGCGACACCGGGAAGAAGCGCAACCGCGCGCGGAAGCGCTGCAGGATGTACGCCATCACCACCAGCCGCAGCGCCTGCTCGCCGAACACGCTGCCGGTCACCAGATCGCCGAGCAGGCCGATGATGAAGGCCAGGCCGAGGCCAACATGGTCGGGATCCTCGATCACCCAGTACGCCAGCACCAGCGCGAGCCAGTACGGACGCAGCGGCTGCACGGCAGGCGGCAACGGCAGCAGCATCAACAGCAGCGCCACCACGATGCTCACCGGCAACACCCATTGCGGACGGGCGCGGGTCATCGGCGGGCCTCCGGCTGCGTGGGCGTCGGAGACGTCGGCGTCGTCGCGGCCGGTTTGCGCGGGTCCGTCGCAGGAACGGGCGACGCCTGGGCCGGCTTCGGGGCCGGGGAACTCGTCGAGGGCGTGGTGGTGGGAGCCGTCGCACCGCCGCCCGCGGGGGTCGGCGCCGTCGGCTGGCCTTCCACACCCGGCGTGGCGGCAGGCGCCGCCGTGGCCTGCGCCGTGCCGACCGCGATCGCATCGGAGGGCGTGAACGCCGTGGCGCCGGGCAGCGGATTGGGCATCGACAGCAGCACCAGCACCTCGCGGCCGCGGTCCAGCTGCGCCGCCGGCGTGACTTCGCCGACGAGGAACGCGCGGCTGTCGTCCGGCTTGAGCGAGGCGATCTTGCCGACCGGGAAGCCCGGCGCGAACCGGCCGCCGAGGCCCGAGGTGACGAGCACGTCGCCGACCTTCACGTCGCTGGAGAGCGGCACGCTGGTGAGTCGCAGCTTGTCGCTGCGACCTTCGCCGTAGACCACCAGCCGCACGCCGTTGCGCGCGACGGCGACGGGCACCGCGTGCGAGGGGTCGGTGAGCAGGAGCACGTTGGCGTACATCGGGGTGACGGCGATGACCTGGCCGAGCAGCCCGTTGGCGTCGATCACGTTCTGCCCGACCTGCACACGTTCGCGCGAACCGGCGTTGAGGACCAGTCGCTGCCGTGCGGGATCCAGGTCGATGTCGAGCACCGGCGCGAGTACCACGTCGAGATTGCCGGTCTGCGCGGCGTCCAGCAGGCCGCGCAGCCGCGCGTTGTCGGCGGCGAGCGTCGCCAGCCGCGCCATGCGGGCCTGGTTGAGCATCAGGTCGTTGCGCAGGCGGCGGTTCTCGGCGGTGAGCTGCGCCAGCGTGCCGGCGTCCTCGCGGACGCGGTCCACGACCTGCCCCGGCCAGCCGGCGACCATCCACAGCGGCTGCACGAGCAGCGTCACCTGCCGGCGGCCCTGCGCGAGCCAGCCGCCGCGGTGATCGAGCACGATCAGCACCACCGCCAGCGCCAGGTAGGCGAGCAGCTTGAGCGTGCCGGCCACGTCACCTGGGCGTGCGGAAGTCGGGGGGCCGGCGTAGGTAGGCATCGGGGCCGGAAGAGGCGGATCAGGTGTGGGACTTCGACAGTCGCGACCGGGCGGGAATCCCCGTCGGCCGGCCGCGATGCGTGTTCATGACGGGAACGGACGACCCGGGGCGTCGGGATGCGATGCCCGGGCCGGTCCCCGCTTGGATCATTCCGGCGCGAAGAACTCGTTGCCGTGCATGTCGACCAGCTCCAGCGCGCGGCCACCGCCGCGGGCGACGCAGGTCAGCGGATCGTCGGCGACCTGCACGTGCAGGCCGGTTTCCTCGCTGATCAGGCGGTCCAGGTCGCGCAGCAGCGCGCCGCCGCCGGTCAGGACGATGCCGCGCTCGGCGACGTCGGCGCACAGTTCCGGCGGGGTCTGCTCCAGCGCCAGCTTGATCGCCGAGACGATGCCGGCGAGCGGCTCGCGCAGGGCTTCCAGCACCTCGTTGGAGTTGATGGTGATCATCTTCGGCACGCCCTCGGCGAGGTTGCGGCCGGAGACCTCCACGGTCGCCGCCTTCTGCTGCGGGTAGGCGCAGCCGATCTCGAGCTTGATGCGCTCGGCCGTGGCTTCACCGATCAGCGTGCCGTAGGTGCGGCGCACGTAGCTGATGATCGACTCGTCGAAGCGGTCGCCGCCGATGCGGACGGAGGCCGAGTAGACGATGCCGTTGAGCGCGATGACGGCCACTTCCGTGGTGCCGCCGCCGATGTCCACGACCATCGAGCCGCGGGCTTCGGTCACCGGCATGCCGGCGCCGATGGCGGCCGCCATGGGTTCCTCGATCAGGTAGACCTCGCGCGCGCCGGCCTCTTCGGCCGATTCCTTGATCGCGCGGCGCTCGACCTGGGTCGAACCGCACGGCACGCAGACCAGCACGCGCGGGCTCGGGCGCAGGAAACGGCTCTTGTGCACCTTGCGGATGAAGTGCTTGAGCATTTCCTCGGTGTAGGTGAAGTCGGCGATGACGCCGTCCTTCATCGGCCGGATGGTCGTGATGTGGCCCGGCGTGCGGCCCAGCATCATCTTGGCCTCGCTGCCCACCGCCGCCACCGTGCGGTTGCCGCCGATCAGGCGGTCCTGCCGGACGGCCACGACCGACGGCTCGTTCAGGACGATCCCCTGGCCGCGGACGTAGATGAGGGTGTTCGCCGTGCCCAGGTCGATGGACAGGTCGTTGGAAAACATGCCGCGAAACTTCTTGAACATCGAGGATCGGCCGTCGAAAGGTGGGGGCGTGAGAGGCGCGTGAGGGGTTCGCTAGCCTAGCAACCACCCCCCTTCGGCACAAGGAAAAAACCTGCAATTCCGGGCACTTCGTGCCCTCATCGGTCACGTTTCGGAAGCGTCCTATGTCGGGACGGGCGAACGGTTCAGCTGGCCGGCCGCTGGCCGCCGGCCGCCCCAGCGGCTACGCTAGCGCCCGCGCGGCGCTGGGCCGCTGCTCCGTGACCTCACGCACCACGCCGGAACCGCGCCGCGGACGGCCCTTCACCTTGGGAATTTCGATGTCTGCACTGATCTGCGGCTCGCTGGCCTACGACACCATCATGGTGTTCCCCGACCAGTTCAAGAACCACATCCTGCCGGACAAGGTGCACATCCTGAATGTGTCCTTCCTGGTCCCGCGGATGCGCCGCGAGTTCGGCGGCTGCGCCGGCAACATCGCCTACAACCTCAAGCTGCTGGGCGGCGACCCGATCCCGATGGCCACCGTCGGCCAGGACTTCGGGCCGTACCGCGAGCACTTCGAACAGTGCGGCATCAACCTGTCGAAGGTGAAGGAGATCGAAGAGCTCTTCACGCCGCAGGCGTTCATCACCACCGACCACGACAACAACCAGATCACCGCGTTCCATCCGGGCGCGATGATGCGTTCGTACGAGAACCACGTGCGCGACGTTCCGGGCGTGACGTTCGGCATCGTCAGCCCCGACGGCCGCGAAGGCATGCTGCAGAACGCGCAGGAATTCGCCGACGCGGGCATTCCCTTCATCTTCGATCCGGGCCAGGCCATGCCGCTGTTCAACGGCGAGGAACTGCGCAACTTCATCGAGCTGGCCGACTACGTCACCGTCAACGATTACGAATCCAACCTGCTGCAGGAACGCACCGGCTGGAGCGAGAACGACATCGTCAAGCGCGTGAAGGCGTACATCACCACGCGTGGCCCGCACGGTTCGCAGATCCACACGCCGGAAAAGACCATCGACGTCCCGCCCGCGCACGAGCGCCGCGTGACCGATCCGACCGGTTGCGGCGATGCGTTCCGTGCCGGCCTGATCTACGGCATCGAGAAGGGCTACGACTGGCTCACCATCGGCCGCATGGGCAACCTGATGGGCGCGCTGAAGGTCGAGCATCCGGGCACGCAGAACCAGCGCTTCGATTTCGACGAATTCAACGAACAGTTCAAGCAGCAGTTCGGTTACGCGCTATGAAGCCGTGATGCGTGAATGGTGATTCGTGATTCGGGGCGAGCCGCGTTTTCGCTCTTCGAATCACGAATCCCGAATCACCCATCGCGGCTCTACATCATGTGCGCCAGCCAGAGCATCTCCGGCGCCGCGAGACGTTCGAACTCCGCATACGGCATGCGCACCACTTCGGTGTGGTTGCCCGCGTTGAACGCGATCTCCTGCTGGTGCGCGAGCCGCGAATCGATGTAAACCGGCATGCCGTACAGATGTCCGAACGGCGGCATCGCGCCGGGTTCGCAATCGGGGAAGGCATCGCGGAATTCGGTTTCCTCGGCCAGTTCCACCGGAACGCCGCCAAGCGCGAGCGACAGCCGGTAAAGATCGGCGCGATACGTCGCCGGCATCACGACCATCGCGAGCCGTCCGTCGGCCTTGAGCATCACCGTCTTGGCGAAATGATTCGGCTCCACGCGCACCGCCGATGCGGTTTCGTGCGCGGTCACCGTGCGCGGATGCGTCAGCGTCGTGTAGGGCGCCTGGCCCTGGTCGAGCAGGTTGTGCAGACGTGGGGAGAGCATGGCGTCCTCCACCCGATGCGCCACGCCGCCTGTGTTCCGTTCGCGGCCGCGTGGCTGGCGAACCGGCGCGCGCTTTCCGTGTGCGCGCCGCCCGATGCGCGGCAAACGCCGGCATCGGTCCGGAGCTTACGAAGTCGGCGCGTAAGGCGATGTGCAGGGCGCTCGATGCTTGATGCCCCAGCCGCCGTCATCCGCCTGCCGGCACCTGCTCCCGCGTACGGGAGAAGGGTTTCACTTCAGGTGCGTGCGCGGCGGACAACGGCTTTCCGGTGAAAGCCCCGCTCGGTACATCGCAGGGGGATTCGGCTGGAAGGAAAACGATACGCGTCGCGCATCAATTCCACTTCGGCATCTTCGATGGATCCAGCCCGCCCACCTCGAACACCGCCGTGCGCGTGCCGCCGGCCTTCACCGGGAATTCGATGGCGATGACCTTCGCGGATTTCACCGTCTTCCACAGCATCTTCTCGTCCTCGATGAACATCGCGATCGCCTCGTCGGTCCTGGGGCGGCTCGCGTCCACGCGCCTGGGCTCGGCGTCATCGACCTTCAGCTTCACCTTGCAGCCGCCGTAGCAGTCGAAGTCACCCTTCTCCAGCACGAGATAGCTGCTGCGACCCCAGTCCGGGCGATCGCGGAAGATCAGCTGCACCGGGCGCGGGCCGCTGCCATCGGTGTCGACGTATTCCTTTGCGTAGATCGACGCCGACACCTGCTCGCCCTTGTCGAGCGCCTGCGTCTGATAGGTCCACAGCGCGGCGGTGCGGCGCTGCTCGCGCGCCTGGGCAGCCTTTTCCTTGACTTCGTTGTAGCGCGCCTCGATGCGGCCGAACGCGGCGCTCGCCGGATACTTCGCCGACAACACGTCGCCGTGCGCGCGAGCGAGTTCCCAGTTCTGCTTGCCGTATTCGGCTTCGAAGGCGTTCGCCATTTCGTCCGCGGCCTGCTCCTGCGCGGCGGCCTGCGCCGCGGCGTCGGCCTTCGGATCGCCCGCCGGCTGGCATGCGGCCAGCGCGGCGGCGAGCGCGATGACGGACCACTTCGTTGCAGCGTGTTTCATCGTTGCCTTCCTCGTTCGATCAGTTCGATCACGGCCTGCGCGACCGCGTCGGGTTTTTCCAGTATCGACATGTGGCCGCAGCCGTCGAGCAGCACCTGCCGCGCCTGCGGGATGCGCTGCGCGTAAAGCGCCAGCGCGCTCGCGTCGATCACGGCGTCCTGGCGGCACCATAGCAGCAGCGCCGGTTGGCGGATGCGCGCCGCGTTCTCGCCGGGGGCGAAGCGCTCGTCGCCACGTCCGATGCGGTCGAGCACGCGCTGCTCGAAGGCCGCGTCCTCTCGCCGACGCGCGATGTAGATGCGATCGGCGGGCCACGGAATCGCGGGCTTCGCGGCATCGTCGAAGAACACGGTATCGAGGTAGCGTTCCAGCGACGCTTCATCGTGCACCGCGAATGGATTCTTCCCGGCGAGTACGTCGATGCCGAAACGGTTGTCGCGGAATCGCACGCCCGCGGCATCGATCAGGCCCACGCGCGCGACACGCTCCGGATGGCGCGCCGCGACCAGCGCGGCGATGCCGCCGCCCATCGAATGCCCGAGCAGCACGACCTCCTGCTTGGACGATACGGCGTCGAGGAAACGCGCGACGCGCGCGCTCTGCGCGAGGAAACCGTAATCGGCGCCGTCGATGCGATTGGATTCGCCCCAGCCGGGAAGGTCCGGAACGATCACGCGAAAACGCCCACGTAGCAGGCGCGCGACGGGAAACCAGTTTTCCTTGCTGCCGGTGAAGCCGTGCAGCATCACGACGGTGGGCGCGCCCGCCGGTGCGTCGTCGTTGTAGGCATAGACCCACCGGTCGTCGCCGAGTTGCATGCTCGCTTTCGACAAACCCGCGGCGAGACGCTGGCGGGTGAAGTCGCCGGTGATGAGTGCGTAGGGGTTGCGCCAGAGGAGGACGGCTGCGAGGAGCAGCAGTGTGGTGGTGACGATGGCAAAAATGCGGACTGGGCGATGACGCAGCACGGCCACCTCGAATCACTCGAAAGTGCGCAGGCGAAAGGCGCGTCGCCGCATCGCACGTCCCGCCCTTCACCCCAACCCCTCTCCCGGTGGGAGAGGGGCTTTACAGCGCCCTCGCGAGCGCCGGTGCGCTTACGACTTCGCCGGCTGCTTCGCCTTCGCGATCGTCTCTTCCACCGACTGCGTCGTGATCGGGTGGTAGCCCGCGCGCGCCTTGGCGAAGGTGTCTTCGGCGAGCTTCAGGCCTTCGGGCGTTTTCACCAGTTCGGCGTACGTCGGCATGATCAGCTTGCGACGGCCCACGCGCGCGATGAACTCCGCCGCGGCCGCATTGGCTTGCGTGTAGCCGCTACGCACGGCCAGCGGATACCAGCGCTGCGCGATCTCGCCGTTGGGCGTGCCGGTGAAGTGGAACGCGGCGTCGAGCGCGGCGAGCTGTTCGGGCTTGAGCGTTTCCGGCATGCCGTCGATGAAGTGCACCCATTCCTGCGTGCTCCACTTCGCGGTCGCGCCCGATGCGGGGAGCGTGCCGTTGTCGAGCCACGCCTTGCGCGCGGCGTCCACCGCATCGAAACGCGGCGAGACGGTCTTCGGCGCGGTGTCCGGCACGCCCGGCTCGTAGATCCACTGGTCGAGCTCGGCTTCGGTCACCTTGCCGGGGTACTTGTCGAGCAGGTTCGCCTTGGCGTACTCGATGAACTTCGTCGTCGGGATCGACTGGAACGCGAAGTGGTTGAAGTATTCCTTCAGGAACGGATCGAACGCCTCGCGGCCGAAACGCTCCTCCAGGAACTGCAGGAACCACGCGCCCTTCGTGTAGACCGTCGAGCTGCTCTGCCCGTCCGGATCGGCCAGCGTGCCCGGACGCAGCGCCAGCACCTGCAGCTTGGGATCCAGCTCCTCGTATTCGGCCGCCAGCTCGTTGCGCGAGATGACCTTCTCCATGTCGGCCGCTTCCTTGCCGTACAGGTCTTCGACGATGCGGTTCTCCACGTAGCTGGCGAAGCCTTCGTTGAGCCAGCTGTCCTTCGGCGTGGAGAACGTCACCAGGTTGCCCGACCAGCTGTGCGCGAGTTCATGCGCAACCAGCGAGACGAGCGACTTGTCGCCGACGATCACCGTCGGCGTGGCGAAGGTCAGGCGCGGGTTCTCCATGCCGCCGTACGGGAACGACGGCGGCAGCACGAGGATGTCGTAACGCTCCCAGCGATACGGGCCGTACAGGCGCTCGGCCGTCTGCATCATCTTGTCGGTGTCGGCGAACTCATCGGCCGCCTTCTTCACCATGCCGGGCTCCGCCCACACGCCCGCGCGCCCGCTGATCGGCTGGAACACCAGGTCGCCCGCGGCGATCGCCAGCAGGTACGACGGGATCTTCTGCGGCATCTTGAAGGTGTAGTCGCCGTCGCGCGCGGCCTTGGGATCGTTGTCGGCGCTCATCAGCACCATCGCGTCCTGCGGCGCGGTCACGTGCGCGGTGTAGGTGAAGCGCACCTGCGGCGTGTCCTGCAGCGGCACCCACGAACGCGCGTGGATCTGCTGCGACTGGCTGAACATGAAGGGCGTCTTCTTGCCCTGCGTCATTTCGGGCGTGAGCCACTGCAGGCCCGAGGCATCGGGCGAGGTGTGGTAGGTCACGCGGATGCGCGGATTGCGCTGCGGCGCCTCGATGGTGAGCTTGCTGCCGAGCACCTTGTCCTTGTCGGCGAGCGCGAACGTCAGGTCTTCCCACTTGCCGTCGCTGCGTTCGCCGACGACCTTCTCGATGGTGAGATCGCGCGTGTCCAGCACCAGCTGCGAGGCGTTCTTGTCGAGCCACTGCAGCGTGTAGGTGGCGCTGCCGCCGAGCTGCTTGTTGTCGAAGTCGACCTTCAGTTCCAGCGCGAGGTCGTCGATGCGGACCTTGTCGGGCTGCGCGAAGGAGTATTCGTCAACGATGGCGGTCGTCTTCTGGTCGGCGGCTGCAGTCACGGCGGAAGCGTCCTTCGTCGTCGTGTCGGCGGGCGTCGCGGCGTCGCGCGAACAGCCGGCGGCGAGGGCGGCGGCAAGGCACAGGGTCAGCATCGAATAACGCATGGGAGAACCGGTTCTGGCGGGTGAGCGGCCGAGTGTAGCGCGGCCGGGCGGCCCGCCTCACGCCGTGCCGATGTGCGGCCGCCTACCCTGCCCGCAACGCCGCCCGGAGCCTGTCTTGAACCGCCGCGCACCTGCATTCGCCCTGCATCCCGCCCTCGCCGCCCTGCTGCTCGGCAGCCTGTGCGGCTGCGTTCCGACGGCCGCGCAGCGCGAAAATGCACCCGCGACGACAGGCGTCCACGCGCCAGACGCGACGCCCGATCTTGCGTATCCCGCGTTGTTCGCCGCGGTGCAGCACGCGGAATTGTTCGACGACCAGAAGACGTTCGCCGACGCGCGGCCCTTGCGCGATCCGGCCGGAATCGATGCCGATTTCCTCGAAAAGCGCGACGCGCCGGGCTTCGACCTGATGGGGTTCGTGCAGGCGAATTTCGACATTCCCGCGCAGGTCGCGACGGCCGAGGTGAAGGTCGGACGCACGCTCGCCGCGCATATCGACGGACTGTGGCCGCGGCTCACGCGCACCGATCCCGCGCCGCTGCCGTACGACAGCCGCCTGCCGCTGCGCCGTTCCTATGTCGTGCCGGGCGGACGTTTCCGCGAGATGTACTACTGGGATTCGTACTTCACGATGCTCGGCCTGATCGAAAGCGGCGAGCGCGAACGTGCGCGCGACATGCTGGCGAACTTCGCCGCGCTGATCGACGAATACGGCCACATCCCCAACGGTGCGCGCACGTACTACCTCAGCCGGTCGCAGCCGCCGTACTTCTCGCACATGGTCGAACTGGAGGCGCGCACCGACGGCGACGACGTGTATCGCCGCTACCTGCCGCAGCTGCGGCGCGAGTATGCGTTCTGGATGCGGGGCGCCGAGCGGCTCGCGCCCGGGCAGGCGTCGCGTCGCGTGGTGCGCCTTGCGGACGGCAGCGTGCTCAATCGGTACTGGGACGATCGCGATACGCCACGCCCGGAAGCCTGGCTGCACGATGTACGCACCGCGGCGAGCGCGCCGGATCGTCCGGCGCCTGACGTCTTCCGCGAACTGCGCGCCGGTGCGGAGAGCGGATGGGACTATTCGAGCCGCTGGCTTGGCGATCGCAAGACGCTGGGCACGATCCGCACGACGCAGTACGCCCCGGTGGATCTCAACAGCCTCATGCACCACCTCGAAACGACCATCGCGTTGGCTTGCCGCAAGGCCGCGCAGCCCGATTGCGCGCGCGAGTTCGACGATCGCGCGGCGAAACGCGCGGCGGCGCTCAGCATGCATCTGTGGAACGCCGACGGCTTCTACGCGGACTACGACATCGAGCGCCGGCAGGTCAGCGCGCAGGTGACCGCGGCGGCGCTGTATCCGCTGTTCGCCGGCATCGCCTCACCGCAGCGCGCGAAACTCACTGCCCTCGCCGTGCGTGCGCAGCTGCTGCAACCGGGCGGGCTGCTCACGACCACGCTGCGCACCGGGCAGCAGTGGGACGCGCCGAACGCGTGGGCACCGCTGCAGTGGGTCGCGGTCGAAGGGCTCGACCGCTACGGCGAGGCTGCGCTCGCGCGTGAGATCGCGACAAACTTCCTGCGCGAGGTGCAGCGCGTGTTCGATGCCAGACACAAGCTGGTCGAGAAGTACGACGCCACCGGCCAAGCGCACGGTGGGGGCGGCGAGTATCCGCTGCAGGACGGATTCGGCTGGACGAACGGGGTCGTTCGCGCGTTGCTCGTGCGTTATCCGGAGGCACAATCGCAACGCGCACCGTAACGTGCCTGCGCGCAGTCCAGATGGGTTCCAGTTTTCGCTGGAATGGCCGCGCTGTTGTATACCTCTGCGGGAGTGGCCGGGCGTTGCCGGCCTGGGTCCCGGCTTGCGCCGGGATGACGGCTTTCAACTCTCGGTGTCGGTGTTACTTCAAACCTTGTAGCCGGTGTGGATCGCCACGATGCCGGCCGACAGGTTGCGGTAATCGCAGCGCCCGAAGCCGGCCGCCTGCATCATCGACTTCAGCTCATCCTGCGGCGGGTGCTTGCGGATGCTTTCGGCGAGGTACTGGTAGCTGTCGGCGTCGTTGGCGAACAGCTTGCCCAGGCGCGGCAGCACCTGGAACGAATGGAAGTCGTAAATCGGCTTGAACCACTCGGCCTTCACTTCAGAGAACTCCAGCACGCGCGCCTGGCCGCCGACCTTGAGCACGCGATGCATCTCGCGCAGCGCGGCGTCCTTGTCGGTGACGTTGCGCAGGCCGAAGGCGATCGTCACCAGGTCGAACGAGCCATCCGGGAAGGGCAGCTTCTCGGCGTTCATCTGCACGTATTCGAAGCCGGCGACCTTGCCCATGTCGGTCATGCGGTCGCGACCGGTGCGCAGCATCGCCCCGTTGATGTCGCCCAGCACGATGCTTCCGGTGTCGCCGACGCGATCGCGCAACAGCAGCGCGATGTCGCCCGTGCCGCCGGCGAGGTCGAGCACGCGGTCGCCGCGCTTGACCTGGCAGGTGCCGACGAAATAGCGCTTCCACACGCGATGGATGCCCATCGACATCAGGTCGTTCATCAGGTCGTAGTTGCGCGCGACGGATGAAAACACCTGGCCGACGAGCTTCTGCTTCTCGCCGGTGGGCACGTCGCGGAAACCGAAGTGGGTCGTGCCGGATGTGGCGCCGAGCTTCTGGGAGGGGTCGGGCTTCTGGCGGGGATCGTTCATGCCGCGATTATCGCACCCCGTGCGAGAATTCACCGTCGCCGGCCGGGCCCGCCTCCCCGCCCATGCCGCGCCCAGGAGGACGACCGGGCCGATGAGCCGTTACGCGCCGCGCGAGTGGGCCGAGCACGAGCGCCCGAAGATCCCGGGCTCGCCCTCCACCCCGCTGCATTCGCCCCGCCGACGGGTCGCCTTCGCCCTGGTGGGCTTCATCGTGGCGATCACCGGGGGCCTCGGCAATGCGCTGGTCACGGCCAACCTGCTCAACCTGCAGGGCGCGCTCGGCGCGACGTCGGCCGAGGTGCAGTGGCTGCCCGCGGCCTACGTGATGACCAACGTCTCGGTGAACCTGATCCTGGTGAAGTTCCGCCAGCAGTTCGGGCTGCGCGCCTTCACCGAGGTGTTCCTCGCGCTGTACGCGCTGGTCGCCTTCGCGCATCTGTTCGTACACGGGCTCGAATCGGCCATCGCGGTGCGCGCGGCGCACGGCATCGCGGGCGCGGCACTGAGCACGCTCGGCCTGTACTACATGATGCAGGCCTTCAGCGCCGAACATCGCCTGCGCGGGCTGGTGGTCGGCATCGGCGTGGCGCAGCTGGCCACGCCGCTGGCGCGCATCTTCTCGGCCGAACTGCTGGAGTTCGGCGAATGGCGCGGCCTGTACCTGTTCGAGCTGGGCATGGCGCTGGTCGCCCTGGGTGGCGTGCTGATGCTGCGACTGCCGCCGAGCGATCGCATGAAGGTGTTCGAGAAGACCGACTTTCTCACCTTCGCGCTGTTCGCGCCGGGCATGGCGCTGCTGTGCGCGGTGCTGTCGCTGGGGCGCGTGGACTGGTGGTTCGATGCCGAATGGATCGGCTGGGCGCTGTCGGGCGCCATCGTGCTGCTGACCTGCGCCATCGCCGTGGAGCATTTCCGCGCGAATCCGCTGATCAACACGCGCTGGCTCGCCAGCGGCACGATGGTGCGGCTGGGCGTGTCGGTGCTGCTGATCCGCTTCGCGCTGTCGGAACAGAGCACCGGCGCGGTGGGCTTCATGCAGGCGCTGGGGCTCACCAACGACCAGATGCACGGGATGTTCGCGATGGTGGCGCTCGGGTGCGCATTGGGGATCGTCGCGAGCGCGCTGACGCTGGTGCCCGGCCGCATGATCGTGCCGTCCTCCATCGCGCTGGCGTGCATCGCCGTCGGCGCACTGCTGGATGCGCATTCGACCAGCCTCACGCGCCCGCAGGACATGATGCTGAGCCAGTTCCTGATCGGCTTCGGCAGCACGTATTTCCTCGGTCCGGCGATGATCCTCGGCATGGGCCAGGTGATCGCGCAGCCGCGCAACCTGATCACCTTCGTGGTGCTGTTCGGCATGGCGCAGAACCTCGGCGGCCTGGTGGGCACGGCGGCGCTGGGCACGTTCCAGACGGTGCGCGAGAAGTACCACTCCAGCCAGCTCGTCGAACACCTCACGCTGCAGGACCCGCTCGTCGCCGCGCGCGTGCAGGCCGGCGCCGCCGCGTACGCGCCGGCCATCGCCGATCCCGCGGCGCGCAACGCGATGGGCATGCGGGCGCTGGGCACCGCGGCTTCACGCGAGGCCAACGTGCTGGCCTACAACGATGTGTTCATGCTGATCGCCGCCATCGCGCTGCTCACCATGGTGTGGATGCTGATCCATCGCCTGCGGCTGTTGCGGCGCGACCGTGCGCTTGCCCGCGCCGCGGCGGCGTCTTCCCCCCTTCCCGTGCCGAATCCCGCTCGATGAACTCCCCCGCTCCGCTTGATCCCGCCGCCACCCAGGCCGCCCGCAAGCGCCGGCGACGCTGGCAGATGGCGGCCTTCGCCGGCGTCGCCCTCGCAGGCGTGCTGCTGGTGCTCTACGCGTGGCGCCTTCCGCCATTCCGCAGCGCGATCCAGACGACGGAGAACGCGACGGTGCGCGGGCAGGTCACGATCATCGCGCCGCAGCTGGCCGGCTACGTCACGAAGGTCGCGGTGCAGGATTTCCAGCACGTGAAGCAGGGCCAGTTGCTGGTGCAGATCGACGACCGCATCTATCGCCAGCGCCTCGAACAGGCGCAGGCACGGCTGCAGAGCGAGCAGGCGGCGCTCGCCAACGCCGCGCAGCAGCAGCGCAGTGCGGCCGCCGGCATCGAACAGAGCGAAGCCGCCGTGCGCAACGCACAGGCGCTGCAGCACAAGGCGCAGGCCGACCTGCAGCGCATCGAACCGCTCGCCCGCCAGCAACTGCTGTCGCAGGCCGATCGCGACCAGGCCCAAGCCGCGAGCACGCAGGCGCAGGCCGGCGTGTCGGAGGCGCAGGCCGGGCTGGAGATCGCGCGGCAGAACGCCCGCAGCGTGACGGTCAACATCGGCGTGCTCGAAGCGGCCGTCGCGAGCGCGCAGGCGGCGATCCGCCTGGCGGAGATCGACCTGGAAAACACCCGCATCCTCGCGCCGCGCGACGGGCAGCTCGGCCAGGTCGCGGTGCGCGTAGGCGCATACGTCAACGTCGGCACGCAGCTGATGGGCCTGGTGCCCGAGCGCATGTGGGTGGTGGCGAACATGAAGGAAACGCAGATGCAGTACGTGCGCATCGGCCAGCCGGCGACGTTCACCGTCGACGCGCTCGGCGGTGCAGGCCTGAGCGGGCGCGTGGAGGAAATCTCGCCGGCGACCGGCTCGGAATTCGCCGTGCTTCCGGCGGACAACGCGACCGGCAATTTCGTCAAGATCGCCCAGCGCATCCCGGTGAAGATCGCCATCGACGCCGACCAGCCGCTCAAGGCGCGCCTGCATCCGGGCATGTCGGTGGAAGTGCGCATCGACACCTCCGGTGCGCCACGGGATGCGCGACGCTGAGCCGCGCTGGCATCATGGCCGCATGACCGATGCAAATCCCCCCGTGCGCTGGCAGGCGCTCGCCTTCGCGCAACTCGACGCCGCCACGCTCTATTCGCTGCTGAAGCTGCGCTCGGAGGTGTTCGTCGTCGAGCAGCGATGCGTCTATCTCGATCCCGACGGCAAGGACGAGCACCCCGACGTGCTCCACGTCATCGGCCGCGGTGACGATGGCGGCATCGCGGCGTACCTGCGTATCCTGCCGGCCGGGCTGAGCTATCCGCAGGTCAGCTTCGGCCGCGTGCTCACCGCGCCGACGTATCGCGGGCGCGGACTGGGCGATCGGCTGGTGCGCGTGGCGCTGGAACACATCGAGCGTCGCTGGCCGGGCAGCGACGTGCAGATCGGCGCGCAGGCGCACCTGGAGCATTACTACGCGCGCCACGGATTCGTGCGCAATTCCGACACCTACCTCGACGACGGCATCCCGCACATCGACATGCTGCGCGCCGCTGGAGCCACCCCATGATCGACACGCCCGACTATCGCGCCCTGCTCGCCACCGCCGTCGCCGAAGCTCGCCAGGGGCTGGCCGAAGGCGGCATTCCGATTGGCGCCGCGCTCTACCACGACGACGGCCGACTGCTCGGCTGCGGCCACAACCGTCGCATCCAGGAGGACGATCCGTCCGTGCACGGCGAAACCGACGCCTTCCGCAAGGCCGGCCGCCAGCGCCGTTACCGCGACACGATCATGGTGACCACGCTCGCACCGTGCTGGTACTGCAGCGGGCTGGTGCGCCAGTTCAACATCGGCACCGTGGTGGTGGGCGAATCGGTGAACTTCCGCGGCGGCATCGACTGGCTGCGCGAGAACGGCGTGCGCGTCGTGGACCTGCAGGACCAGGAATGCATCGCGATGCACGGCGACTACATCGCGGCGAACCCCGACGTGTGGAACGAGGACATCGGCGAGGACTGATCGCCGCCGCGCCCAACGCGATGTTCCCGCCACAAAAAAGGGAGGCGCCCGGCGCCTCCCACTACGAATTTATATAACGCCCCGGGGCTTGCGGCAAGCCGCCGCGCGTGGTGCAGCATCGCCGGCCTGTCGCAACGGCAGGCCAACGGAATCCTCGCGATGACGCATGCACCGACGTACTACCACGGCACGAAGGCCGACCTCGCCATCGGTGATCTCATCGAACCCGGGCGCGTGTCCAACTACGGCAAGCGCACGCCGGCGAAATTCGTGTACCTCAGCGAGACACTCGATGCGGCGACCTGGGGCGCGGAGCTCGCCGTCGGCGAGGGGCGCGGTCGCATCTACCTCGTCGAACCCACCGGTCCGATCGAGGACGATCCGAACCTCACCGACAAGAAGTTCCCCGGCAATCCCACCAAGTCCTACCGCTCCGCGCATCCGTTCCGCGTCGTCGGGGAAGTCCTGCAGTGGGACGGTCATTCGCCCGAGCGCCTGCAGGAAATGCGCGCGCACCTGGAAACACTGCGGCTTGCGGGCGTGGAGGCGATCGAGGAGTGATCGCCCCGCAGCGTCGCGTCAGAGGGAGAAACCGCCGTCCAGCGTGAGGCTCGCGCCGGTCATGTAACCCGCGTCCGGGCCCGCCAGCCAGGCCGCCAGTGCGGCGACTTCGCCGGGCTGTCCGATGCGCTTGAGCGGATTGCGCTCGATCAGCGTGTCGATGAAACCGGCGGTGATGTCGGTTTCGATCGGTCCGGGCTGGAGGTTGTTGATGGTGATCCGTCGCGGCGCGAGGTCCAGCGCGAGTTCACGCACCAGCGTCGCGACGGCGGCCTTCGTCATCGCATAGACGCTGCTGCCGACCACGCCGCTGCGCACGGCCGTGTTGCTGCCGATGGTGATGATCCGGCCGCCATCGACCATGTTCGCGGCGGCCGCCTGGATCGACAGGAACACGCCGCGCACGTTGATCGCCAGCATCCGGTCGAGCGTCTCCAGCGGGAACTGCGCCAGCGGGCTGCCTTCGTAGATGCCGGCGTTGACCACCGCGACCCGGAGCGGGCCAAGTCGCGCCGTCGCGTCGGCCACGGCGGCGGCGATCGAGGCCGCCTCGGCGCGTCGGCCTGCAAGGCGATGGCGGTGCCGCCTTCGGCTTCGATCGCGGCCACCACCTCGGCCGCCTTGTCGGCCCGGGAGGCGTACGTGAGCGCGACCGCATGGCCTTCGCGCGCGAGGCGCCGGGCGATGGCGGCGCCGATGCCGCGCGAGCCGCCGAACACGAGGGCGGCGGCGCGGGTGGAAGTCTGGTTCGTCATGGCGTGGTCCCTTGAACGTCGCCGGCGGACGATCCGCCGGCCTCGGGGCCATTGCGCGCCCGCCGTGTGTGCGACGTGTGTCGCGCGGGTCGTCGCCTGGCATGCCAATGCAACGATCGGGCGCCCGATACATGCCGATACAAGTCGATGCAGGCCCGACCGCGGGCAGTCCCCGTTTCAACCCCGTCCGGCGCCGCCGCATCCCAGGCCCTGGCCCCAACCTCCGCCACTGGCCCGCGGCCGCCGGCTTCGTCAGGATCCGCCCCATGCATGCCCACACCGGTTTCGAAACCCGCCATGACGCCCGCGACGTGCTCCGCACGCACCGGCACGACGGCGCGTATGCGGCGCTGGTGATCGACGGCAGCCACCTCGAGGCGAGTGCCGACGGCCCGATCGACTGCGTGCCCGGCACGCTCGTGCTCCATCCGCGCTGGCACGCGCACGGAAACCGCTTTGGCCGGCTCGGCGCGAAGGTGGTGAACCTGGACCTCGGTGGCGACCTCGCCGGCGATGCCCTGCGCGTGTTGCGCGTGCACGACGCGAAGGAGGCGCTGGCAGTGTTCACGCGCGCGCCGCATCGACTTTCGGAACTGATCGACGCCTGCCATGCCGCGCCCACGCCGACGCTGCAGCCGTGGCAGCACGCGTTCCTGCGCGAACTGGAACGCGGCGAGTGCGACATCGCGTCGCTCGCGAACGCGGCTGGCGTGTCGCTCGCGCACGCCTCGCGCACCTTCGTCGCCTCGCACGGCATGCCGCCGCAACTGCTTCGGCGCGAACTGCGCTGCCGACGCGCCCTGCGCCTGCTCGCCGGCGGCCTGCCTCTGGCCGAGATCGCGGCAACGAGCGGCTTCGCCGACCAGGCGCACCTCACGCGCACCCTGCGTGCGGCGACCGGCACGCCGCCGTCGCGGCTTCGGCAGCAGATCAAATCCGTTCAAGACGCCGCCGGGGCGACCGCGCTGCAATGAGCGCGAAGGCGGCCACCGGCCGTCACCGAACGGATTCCCCCGTGCCCATTGCCCGCATCACGCCCCGCCGCATCGCCCCGCTGGCGTTCGCGCTCGCCGCCACGCTGTCTTCGGCGCACGCGGCCGCGCCCGAAAGCACCCCGGCCGCCACCGCCGCCATCGCCGAATCCACCAACGCCATCCTGCAGGGCGACAGCGTGCGCGCGGTGGCGGCGCTGCGCGCCTCGCCGGCGGACGGCTTCGCCGAAAAGGACGCGGTGTATCGCGCCTGCATGCTCGCACGCCACGGCGATGCTCCGGTGTTCGCCACCGATGCCATCGACGATGCGTTCGTGCGGCAGATCCTGCACGACTACCAGGACTACTGGTGGCATGCGATGAAGGCGCCGCAGCAGCGCGCGCCGCTGGAAGCGAAGTTGCTGGGCACGCTGCGCAAGCGCATCGGTGCGGACGCCGCGGGCGCGAAGGACATGGATGCGCTCGAACCGATCCTGCAGGGCCAGCTGCTCGCGCGCGGCTATCGCGCGCAGCTCGGCCGCACGATGCCGCTGCGCGAGCTGATGATGTGGCGCAAGCAGGAAACGCGTCCGTGGAAGGTCGAGCTGCCCGAAGGCCCGTACACGGTGAAGGTCGAACTGCTCGACGACTGGGCGAGCCGCGGCTGGACATCGTATGGCCGCTGCGAACGCGGCTCCGCCGGCGGCTGGGCGACGGCGCAGGCGCTGTACGCCGTCGTGCCCAGCTACACCGAAGGCCTGGACAGCGAGGCGTTCCGCGTCGTGTTCCTCGGCCACGAAACCCAACATTTCGCCGACCAGAACGCATTCCCCGGCCTGGCGTCGTGGGAACTGGAATATCGCGCCAAGCTCGTCGAACTGGCGCAGGCGCGCGAAGTCAGCGCGAAGCGGCTGGGCGGCATGATCACCTCACAGGGCGACAGCCCGGATTCGCCGCACACGTACGCCAACAAGCACGTGATCGCCGACCTGACCAGGCGACTGGGCGCGTCGCCCGACCAGGTCAGCATCGAACGGTTGCAGCAGGCCGCGCACGACCAGCTCGTCGAGGACACCGCGCGTCGCAAGGCCGCGGCGTCCGGCGCGGAGTCTGTTGCGCGCTGAAGCCGCTGTGGCATGGTGGCGGCCCGTCCCCACGCAAGGTCGCCGCCATGTCCGAACACCTCGCCTCGATCCGCTGGAACCGCAACGGCCAGCCGTTCGATTACGAACACTTCCCGCGCGACCACGACGTGCGTTTCGAACGCGGCCAACGCATCACGGGCTCGGCGGCGCCGGCGTATTTCGGCAGCGCGCAGGGCGTGGACCCGGAGGAAATGCTCGTGGCCGCGCTGTCGTCGTGCCACATGCTGACGCTGCTCGCGATCGCGGCGAAGAAGGGCTTCACCATCGACACCTACGAGGACGATGCGGTCGGCACGCTCGGCAAGAACGCGGAAGGCCGCGCGGCGGTGACGCACGTGACGCTGCGTCCGAAGATCGCGTTCGCCGGCGATGCGCCCCACGCGGCGGCGTTGGAAAAGCTGCACGAATCGGCGCACCGCAACTGCTTCATCGCCAGCTCGGTGAAAACGGAAGTGGTGGTGGAGCCGCGCTGAGGGTTCGGATGCGTTGCGGGTTGGGCCGCGCGATCTTCACCCCTTCGCCGTAAGCGTCCCGATCCGTCCCGCCATGCAACCCGGTCACGCCATCCACCCATCCCGTCATTCCCGCGAAGGCGGGAATCCAGGGACGTTTCATGCCTTGGCGATGCGTGTCGGATCCGATCGCCTGACTGCGTTCCCGCAATGACGCGACACGACAGGCAATGGAGTCCTGCTACGCGGCAATGACGAGCGAGAAGCGCGTGCCGGCGCCGCACGGCCGGCACGCCCTCAGCCTTACAGGATGTACCGGCTCAGATCCGGATCCTGCACCAGCTCGCCCAGGTGCGAATCGACGTAGGCGCGATCGATCTTCACCGACTGCCCGTCGCGATCGGGGGCTTCGAAGCTCAGCACGTCGAGCAGGCGTTCCAGCACGGTGTGCAGGCGGCGCGCGCCGATGTTTTCCTGGCGTTCGTTCACCTGCGCGGCGATTTCCGCCAGCCGGTCCACCGCATCCGGCGTGAATTCCAGCCCGACGCCTTCGGTGCGCAGCAGTTCGACGTACTGCGTCGTCAGTGCAGCCTTGGGCTCGGTGAGGATGCGCACGAAGTCGTCCTTGCTCAGCGCCGACAGCTCCACGCGGATCGGGAAACGGCCCTGCAGTTCGGGAATCAGGTCGCTCGGCTTGGCCAGGTGGAACGCGCCCGACGCGATGAACAGGATGTGGTCGGTCTTCACCGGGCCGTACTTGGTGCTCACCGTCGAGCCTTCGACCAGCGGCAGCAGATCGCGCTGCACGCCTTCGCGGCTGACGTCGCCGCCGGTCGCGCCGGCCTCGCTGCGCTTGGCGACCTTGTCGATCTCGTCGATGAAGACGATGCCGTGCTGCTCGCAGGCCTCGATCGCCGCTTCGCGCACTTCCTCTTCGTTGACCAGCTTGCCGGCTTCCTCCTCCGTCAGCTGCGTGCGCGCGGTGCGGATCGGCAACGTCTTCTTGTGCGTCTTCGCGCCGGCGACCTGCGAGAACATCTGCCGCAGCTGCTGGCCCATTTCCTCCATGCCGGGCGGCGCCATGATGTCGACGCCGACGTTCACGGCGGTTTCGATCTCGATCTCGCGATCGTCCAGCGCGCCGGTTCGAAGCTGCTTGCGCAGCTTCGCGCGGGTTTCGTTGTCCTGCGAGGACGGCTCGTCCTTCGCTTCCTCGGCGGCATTGAAACCGAACACGGTCGTCGCGCCCTGGCGGCGCGGCAGCAGCGCGTCGAGGATGCGTTCTTCCGCGCGTTCCTCGGCCTGCGTGCGCACGCGCTGTTTGGCCTGTTCGCGATACAGCTTCACCGCGGTGTCGGCGAGGTCGCGCACGATCTGCTCGACGTCCTTGCCGACGTAACCCACTTCGGTGAAGCGCGTGGCTTCGACCTTCACGAACGGCGCGTTGGCGAGCGTCGCCAGACGGCGCGCGATTTCGGTCTTGCCCACGCCGGTGGGACCGATCATCAGGATGTTCTTCGGCATCACCTCGTTGCGCAGTTCCGCCGGGAGCTGCATGCGGCGCCAGCGGTTGCGCAGGGCGATGGCGACGGCGCGCTTGGCGGACTGCTGGCCGACGATGTGTCGATCCAGCTCCTGCACGATTTCGCGCGGCGTCATGGTGGCGTTGGAATTGTCGGGCTTGATGGGCATCTTCGGGGATCGGGAATCTGGGGAATCGGGAATGGGCAATCGGCGACACATCGGAGCGCGGGCGGGACGCGGTTGCCGTTCCCTCCCCGGTTCTCCACTGCCGGACTCAGAGCTCTTCCACCACCACGTTGCGGTTGGTGTAGATGCACACGTCGCCGGCGATGCCGATCGCCTCGGTGGCGATGGTGCGTGCGTCCAGTTGCGTATGCGCGATCAGCGCGCGCGCGGCCGACAGCGCGTACATGCCGCCGGAACCGATGGCGATGATGCCGTCCTCGGGTTCGATGACATCGCCCGTGCCGCTGATGATCAGCGAGGTTTCCTTGTCGGCGACGGCGAGCAGCGCCTCGAGCTTGCCCAGGCGGCGTTCGGTGCGCCAATCCTTGGCGAGCTCGACCGCGGCGCGCGTGAGCTGGCCGTGTTTTTCGAGCTTGGCTTCGAACAGTTCGAACAACGTGAAGGCATCGGCGGCGGCGCCGGCGAAACCGGCGAGCACCTGGCCGTCGCGGCCGAGGCGACGCACCTTGCGTGCGTTGCCCTTCATCACGGTGTGGCCAAGGGTGACCTGTCCGTCGCCGGCGACGGCGACGTGGCCGTCGCGACGAACCGAGACGATGGTCGTGGCGTGGAAAACGTTGGGGTTCTGGCTCGGGTCCATGCGACCTCCGGGGGATTTCCCATCGGTGGGGGCTTGGACGGGCCGGTTCAAGCCGGCGGGCCGCGCCGATCGTGCCGGCGCATTGCGCAAGCCACGGTTGCGCGGCAGCGATTTCGCCTACAGCTGCGCCATGCGCGGATTGTCGGGGCACGGTTCGATGCCCCACTCCTCGTACCACGTCTCGCCCTGCGTTTCGGCCGGATGCATGACGCGGCCGGAGCCATTTCCGCAGGCCAGCGACTGCGCCGGGCAATAGCGGTCGCAGCCCCAGCAGATGCGCTCGGGGTGCTTCGGATTGAGGGGGAAGTTCTTGGCCATGAGCGGATCCACTGGATATTTGCCCGCGCAAGCAAATCTAGTCGGAGCCGGCCGGCATTGGATTGAGACGAATCAGAAAAGGCGCGCGAGGAGCGCCAGAGGGCTTCGCGGGCTGCGCTCGTACCGGAAGCGTTCAGCCTTCGCCGGTCTTCCGCTTCGCCCGCGGGTGCGCGGCGTCGTACACCTTCGCCAGGTGCTGGTAGTCCAGGTGCGTGTAGATCTGCGTGGTCGCGATATCCGCATGGCCGAGCAGTTCCTGCACGCCGCGCAGGTCGCCGGAGGATTCCAGGATGTGGCTCGCGAAGGAATGCCGCAGCAGGTGCGGATGCACGCGCTTGAACAGGCCCTGCTGCTGCGCGAGTTGCCGCATGCGCAACTGCACCGCGCGCGGCGTGATCGCGCCGCCACCGCGGCCCGGGAACACGTGCGCATCGTTCGCCGCGCCGGTCGACGCCCGCCATTCCGCGAGCGCTGCGCGCGCATGCGAGCCGAGCGGCACGCTGCGCTGCTTGTTGCCCTTGCCGAGCACGTTCACCAGCGCGTCGCCAAGGTCCAGGTCGCGCCAGCGCAGCGCGCACAGTTCCGACAATCGCAGCCCGGAGGAATAGAACAGTTCCAGCAGCGCGCGGTCGCGCAGGCCAAGCGGCGCATCCGTCGGGACTTCGACCAGCGCCTTGGCTTCGTCCGGATCGAGCACCTGCGGCAACTTGCGTGGCGCTTTCGGCGAACGGATCGATGCGGCGGGACTGGCTGCGATGCGTCCCTGCTTCAGAAGCCAGGCGTAGAAGCTGCGACATGCCGACAGCCGACGTTGCAGGCTCTTGGGCGACAGGCCGCGGCGATGCTCGGCGGCGACGAACGCACGCAGCTGTTCGGCGTGCAGCGTGGCGACGTCACTGCCGTCGTGCTGCGCCCACTGCGCGAGCGCAAGGAGGTCGCGACGATACGCATCGAGCGTGTGCGCGGACATGCGGCGCTCGACCTGCAGGTGCGCGAGGTAATCCTCGATGTCGGCAACGGGCGGCGTTTCGCGTGCTTGCGAAGTCATGTCCGCACGCTCATCGCACGTCGCCGTCCATCAACCCTCGAAACGCTTCAGCGCCGTCGCGAGCGACTCGCCCATCATCCGCAGGAACAGCGTGCCCATGCCGGGGAAGAAACGATTCGCGTCGCGGCTGCCCACCGCGATCAGGCCGACGCCCGGCAGCGGCAGAAGCGCGGTCGATTGCACGTCCTCGGCGCGTACGCCGTACAGCAGCGCATGCTTTTCGGGCTGCAGGCGGCCGCACAGCGGCTCGCCGTCGGCGAGGCAATCGCGGAACGGCTGCAGGCGCGCATCGTCCTGCGCGATGACCTGCAACCACTCGGTGGCTTCCAGCCCATCCACCGGGCGGAACACGACCAGGCGCACGAGATCGCCGTTGAAATCCTCGGCCAGCGTCGCGGCCATCGCCCGCAGGGTGTCCGCGGCGCTGTTCTGGCGCATGAGCGCAAGCGTGAGCTGGTGCGTGCGGACCGACAGGCGTTCGTTTTCCTGCGCGTTGGCGAACAGCTCCTGCAGGCGGCGCGAGAGCTCGCGGTTCTTGTCGCGCAACACTTCCAGTTGATAGCTGGCGAGCGATGCCGCCGAACCTTCCTCGCGCGGCACGACGAGCGTCACCGCCAGGTCGGGAAACTGCTGCAGGAAGCGCGGATGCCGGCGCAGGAACGCCGCTACTTCGTGCGCGCCGAGCTTTTCCTGGGTTTCATTCATGGTTCCACTCCCCTTCGAACACGAATGCGGTCGGGCCCGACATCGTCAGCGGCGCGTCGTCCGCGGGCCACACGATGCGCAGCTCGCCGCCGGGCAGCGCGACGGTGACATCGCGATCCACGCGGCCGCGGCGCATCAGCACTGCCGCGGCCGCGCATGCGCCGCTGCCGCAGGCCAGCGTCTCGCCGACGCCGCGTTCGTACACGCGCAGGCGGATGCGGTTGCGCGATTCGACCTGGGCGAAGCCGACGTTCACCGATTCCGGAAACGCCGGATGCGACTGCAGCACGGGCGCGACGGTCTCGACCGGCGCGTGGTCGATGTCGTCGACTTCGATCACCGCGTGCGGATTGCCCATCGACACGGCGCCGAAAGTGAACAGCGCATCGTTGTGGTACAGCACGTATTCGTCCTGCGCGCCTTCGAAACCGTGCAGCGGGATGCTGTTCGGCGCGAAGCGCGGCAGGCCCATTTCGATGCGGAAACGCCCGCCATCCAAGCGCGTGACCGCGTGCGCGCCGACCGGGCTGTCGAGCACGAACTCGTCGCCGATCGCCTCGCCGCGCGCCTGCGCATCGCGCACGACCCACGCCGCGATGCAGCGCGCGCCATTGCCGCACTGCTGCGAGGACGAGCCGTCCGCGTTCCAGATGCGATAGCGCGCCGCGGCGGCGCCGTCGCTGCGTTCGACGGTCAGGATCTGGTCGCAGCCCACGCCCGTGTGGCGGTCGGCGAGCGCGCGGCACAGCGCGGCGCCGGGCTCGGCCACGTCGCCGCGCAGATCGAGCACGACGAAATCGTTGCCCGCGCCATGCATCTTGGTGAAACGCAGCGTCATCGTCGCAGTCCGTTACGGGATGTCGGTGTTGGTGTCCGTGTTTTCCGGCGGATCCGGATCGCCGTCGTCCTTCAGGTCCGTGTCGGCGTTGGTGTCGCCGGCCTTGGGCGCCTGGTCGAGCGAATCGCTGGGATCGCCGATCTGTTGCGCGTCCTGCGCCGGCGGCGCATCGGACGGCATCACGACCTGCGGCACGCTCTTGGGCGGCAGGATCAATGGGCCCTTGTTGCCGCAGGCCGACAGCATCAGCGGCAGGGCGAGGAGGAACGCAGCGGCGGAAATTCGGACGGGATTCATGCCCGAAGTGTAGCCCGCAAGGCGCGGGATGGGTCGTCAAATGCCGGGCGGAGCCGGCGGTTCGGGGCGACGCCAGAGCCAGATCGCGACGATGGTCATGATCGCGGTGCCGGTCGCGGCCATCCACCAGCGCGGGGCGGTGAGGAACATGATCACCGCGCAGGCGGCCATCATCGACACGGCCAGCCGCTTCGCACGCCGCGACACCGCGCCGTGCGCCTGCCAGTCGCGGATCATCGGACCGAAGCGCGGATGCGCCAGCAGGCGCTCGTGCAGCTTCCGCGAGCCGCGCGCCGCGGCGAAGGCCGACAACAGCACGAACGGCACCGTCGGCAGTCCCGGTACGACGATGCCGATGACGCCGAGCATCAGGCTGGTGTAGGCGAGCAGCCACCAGGCCCAGCGGAAGCGGACTTTGGGGGGCGGCGGGGAGTCGGGGGCTGTGGTCACGGATGAATCATAGGAAGTCGGGGATCCCGAGTGCTGGCCGCCATCGTGCTCCGACCCTCACCCCAACCCCTCTCCCGGCGGGAGAGGGGCTCAAGCGCTCGGTGCCTTGGAACCTACTTCGACGCCGTTGCCGCCGGCGTGGCGGGCACGCCCAGCTGGTCGAGCATGAAGGCGTACATCTCCGACAGTTCGCGGTAGCGGCGGAAACGGCCCGACTTGCCACCGTGGCCGGCGTCCATGTTGGTGCGGAACACGATCGGCGCCTGGCCCTGGTCGAGGTCGCGCAGGCGGGCGACGTACTTCGCCGGTTCCCAATACTGCACCTGCGAATCCCACAGGCCGGTGCCGACGAACATCGACGGGTACGCCTGCCTGGACAGGTTGTCGTACGGGGAGTACGACAGCATGTAGTCGTAGTACTCCTTCTTTTCCGGATTGCCCCACTCGTCGTATTCGTTGGTGGTGAGCGGGATGGTCGGATCGAGCATCGTCGTGACGACGTCCACGAACGGCACCTGCGAGAGGATCACGCGGTAGCGGTCCGGCGCCATGTTGGAAATCGCGCCCATCAGCAGGCCGCCGGCGCTGCCGCCGTACGCGGCGACGCGGTCCTTCGCCGCGTAACCCTGCTTCACCAGATCGTCGGTGACGTCGATGAAGTCGGTGAAGGTGTTCTTCTTGTGGAACAGCTTGCCGTCGTCGTACCACTTGCGGCCCATTTCCTGGCCACCGCGGATGTGCGCGATCGCGTACACCATGCCGCGGTCGAGCAGGCTCACCACCGGGCCGTTGAAGCGCGGATCGGTCGAACTGCCATAGCTACCGTAGGCGTACTGCAGCATCGCGGCCTTGCCGTTCTTCTCGAAGCCCTTTTTGTAGACCAGCGACACCGGCACCTTCACGCCGTCGCGGGCGGTCGCCCACACGCGTTCGGTGACGTACTTCTCCGGGTCGTAGCCGATCACCGGCTCGCGCTTGAGCAGCTTGCGCTCGCCGGTGAGCACGTTGACTTCGTACGTCGTGCCCGGCGTGGTCAGCGAGGTGTAGCTGTAGCGCAGCCACGGCGTGTCGTGCTCGGAATTGGTCGACAGCCCCATCGAATACGCCGGCTCGTCGGCCTTCACGTATTCCTCGGTGCCGTCGTTCTTGAGCACGCGCAGGCGTTCCAGCGCATCGGAACGCTCGGCGATGGTGGTGAAGCCGTCGAACAGTTCGAAGCCTTCGATGAAGACGTCGTCGCGATGCGGCACCCATTCCTTCCACTGCTTGCGCGAGGTCGCATCCGACGGCGCCGTCATCAGCTTGAAGTTCGCCGCGCCGCCTTCGTTGGTACGGATCACCCAGCGGTCGCCGAGATGGTCCGCCTGGTATTCGACGTCGCGCTCGCGCGGCGCGAGCACGGTGAACTTCTCCGGGTTCGACGCCGGCGCGCAACGCATTTCGCTCGACACGGTGCTTTCCACGCCGATGCAGATGAAGCGGTCGTCGCGCGAGCGGTCGATGCCCATGTAGAAGCTGTCGTCCTTCTCCTCGTACACCAGCACGTCCTTCGACGACGGCGTGCGGAGCACGTGCTTCTTCACGCGCACGGTGAGCAGCGTTTCCGGGTCGTTCTCGACGTAGAACAGCGTCTTGTTGTCGTCCGCCCACACCAGGTTCGGCGACACGCCCTTGATCTGGTCGCTGTAGACCTCGCCGGTTTCCAGGTTCTTGAAGCGGATGACGTACTGCCGGCGGCCCACCGCGTCCTCGGCCCATGCGAGCAGCTTGTTGTCCTGGCTGACTTCCCAGTCGCCGACGCTGAAATAGTCCTTGCCCGCGGCCATCTGGTTGACGTCGAGCAGCACCTGCTCCGGTGCGTCCATCGTGCCGGCGCGGCGCGCGTAGACCGGGTAGTCCTGGCCGGTTTCGAAGCGGCTGTAGTACCAGTGGCCGCGTTCGCGGTACGGCACCGAGCTGTCGTCCTGCTTGATGCGGCCGACGATTTCCTCGTACAGCTTGTTTTCCAGCGGCTTCAGCGGCGCCATCACCGCGTCGGCGTAGGCGTTCTCGGCGTTGAGGTACGCCAGCATTTCCGGGTTCTGGCGGGCGTCGTCGCGTAGCCAGTAGTACTCGTCGTTGCGCTGCGCACCGAACGGCGCCTTCACCACGTGCGGCTTCTTCGCGGCGTCGGGCGGCGTGGCGGTGGCGGCGAGGGTGGTGGCGGTCGTGCTCATGAGGAGGGCCGAAAGAAGCAGGTGAGTCGGATTCATGGATGGGGTCCGGTTGTGCGTTGGACAACGTGGTCGGACGTCCCTCCTCCCGCCTGCGGCGAGAGGAGGGCAAGGCGCCTTACTTGTCGGCCAGCTCGTTCCAGAGGAACGTGAACGCCAGGGCGCTCATGTGCGCGGCCTGCGCGTTGTTGGCCGAACCGCCGTGGCCGCCTTCGATGTTCTCGTAGTAGCGCACGTCCTTGCCGGCTTCGAGCATCTTGGCCGCCATCTTGCGGGCGTGGCCCGGGTGCACGCGGTCGTCGCGCGTGGACGTCATGAACAGCGCCGGCGGATAGGTCTTCTTCGCGTCGAACAGGTGGTACGGCGAGAAGGTGCGGATGTAGTCCCAGTCGGCCGTGTCCGGATCGCCGTACTCGGCCATCCACGACGCGCCGGCCAGCAGGTGGCTGTAGCGCTTCATGTCCAGCAGCGGCACCTGCACGACGACGGCGCCGAACAGCTCCGGATACTGCGTGAGCATGTTGCCGGTGAGCAGGCCGCCGTTGCTGCCGCCCTGGATGCCCAGATGCGGGGTCGAGGTCACCTTGCGTGCGATCAGGTCCTGCGCGACCGCTGCGAAGTCCTCGTAGGCCTTGTGGCGATTGGCCTTCAGCGCGGCCTGGTGCCAGCGCGGGCCGTACTCGCCGCCGCCGCGGATGTTCGCCACCGCGTAGACGCCGCCCTTCTCCAGCCAGCCCTTGCCCACGCTGCCCGAATACGCCGGCGTCAGCGAGATCTCGAAGCCGCCGTAGCCGTACAGCAGCGTCGGCGCGGTGCCGTCGAGCTTCAGGTCCTCCGGGCGGACGAGGAAGTACGGCACGCGCGTGCCGTCCTTCGACGTGGCGAAATGCTGTTCGATGACGCTCGATGAGGCATCGAAGAACACCGGCATCGTCTTGAGCACTTCAGGCGTCGCGCCGATCTGCGCGAGCGACAGCGTCGTCGGCGTCAGGTAATCGGTGGCGGTGAGCCACACCGCATCGCTTTCGTCCGCATCGACGGCCGACACGGCGAGCGTGCCGAACGTCGGCGCGCCGGTGAACTCGCTGCGCTTCCAGTCGCCCGTCGCCGCCGGCGTGAGCACGCTCAGGCGGTTCTTGACGTCGTCCAGGACGTTGAGCACCAGGTGCGACTTCGTCCACGTGTAGCTCGACAGCGACGTGCGCTGCGTCGGCGTGAACAGCGCAGTGAACTCGCGCTTGCCGGCCATGAAGGCGTCGAAGTTCGTCGCGATCAGGCTGCCGGCCGGCCAGGTCTTGCCGCCGGCTTCATACGGTTCGCGAAGTTCGAGCAGCAGCCATTCGCGATGCACCGACTTGCTGACCGAATTGGGCACGTCGATCTTGGCGAGCTTGCCGTCCGCGCCGCGCAGGTACAGCTCGTCGTTGTAGAACGCCAGCGTGCGGCTGACGAAGTCGCGCTCGAAGCCCGGCGTGTGGTCGCGCAGGGCCGCGATGTACATGTCGGTCGGCTTGCCTTCGTACACCACGCGCGCCTGGTCGAGCGGCGTGCCGCGCTTCCATTCCTTGACGACGCGCGGATAGCCCGAGCTGGTCATCGAGCCCGCGCCGAAGTCGGTGTAGACGTACACCGTGTCGCGATCGATCCAGCCCAGCGCGCCCTTGGCCTCGTCGCGGAAGAAGCCGTCCTTCACCCACGACTTGGTCGACAGGTCGAATTCGCGCGTGACGTCGGCATCGGCGCCCCCGCGCGAGAGCGCGATGAGGCAGCGCGTGTAATCCGGACGCAGGCAATCGACGCCGTGCCACACCCAGTTCTCGCCTTCGGCCTTGTTCAGGGCGTCCAGGTCGACGACGGTTTCCCACTTCGGCGAGGCCTTGCGGTATTCCTCCAGCGTCGTGCGCCGCCACAGGCCGCGCTCGTGCTGCTTGTCCTTCCAGAAGTTGTAGTAGTAGTCGCCGATCTTCTCCACGCCGGGGATCTTGGCGTCGGAATCGAGGATGGCGCGGATGTCGGATTCGAGCTGCGCGAACTGCTTCGATGTGGCCAGTTCGGCTTCGGCCTGGGCGTTATGCGCGCGAACCCAGTCGAGCGAACGCTCGGCGGTGACGTCTTCGAGCCAGGCGTAGGGATCGGCGGACACGGCGGGGGACTCCTTGGGTGCGGCGCCGGCCAGCGACGCAGCCGCAAGGCCTGCGGACATCACCAGACTCTGGCAGGCGATCGACAGCTTCGACATCGGCGCTCCGGGTGCATGAGTGGACCCGGAACGCTAGCACAGCGCGCGACGGCCGCCGCCGACGCCGGCGTCGCCGCACTGTGCCGGAGCGGGCGGCTGCTCAGGCCGCCTGCGAATGCCGGCCGCGGGCCGTCGAGGCGCGCCGGCGACGGGCCTGCGCCCCGGCGCGGCGGCGAGTGCGGGCGGGCACGACCGCGTCGGCTTCGCGCACCGGCACGCGGAAACGGTGCAGCGCCCACCAGGCGCACAGCGGCATGGCGACCAGCCACAGCGGCATCCAGCCGAAGGTCGGGCTGAAACCCCGCGCGGCCGGCAGCAGCGCGACGATCGCGACGCCGATGGCGACGGCATGGCGCATCAGGACGTCGAGGCCGGAATGAAGGTCGGAACGGGTCTGCATGGCGGGTCTCCGTTGGAATGGAGCCAGCCTGCGGGCGCGGGGTCTCAGGGGTTGCGACGGTGAAGCGGGGGCTCGGGATCCGGGATGGCGAGGCGGCCGTTGTAGCCCGGGTAAGCGAAGCGCACCCGGGTTCAGACCGCCCCGCTCACCCCCCTCTCGGAAGGGAGAGGGATCGAAATCTCACCGGTCGTAATTGCTCAACGCCAGCTGCAGCAAGGCCCGCGCCTGTTCGCGCAGCACCGGCGGCTCGACGATCTCCGCATCGCTGCCGTAATGCATGACGTCCATCAGCAGCTCGCGCCCGGCGCTGTAGGGCACCTTCAGCTCGTAGCGGCCATCCGGCAGGAAGCGGCCCTGCTGCTGCGAATGCCAGTGCTCGTCCGCCACCCAGCGCGCGGCCTTCGGCGTGAACACGATCGTCGCCCAGCCCTTGGGCGCGCCGGAAAAAATGCCGTAGCTCGACGCCAGGTGCTTGTCGAGTTCCTCGTCGGGCACGTCGCGCGCCGCCGTCTCCGACAGCTTCGCCGCGCTGATGCGGTCCACCGCGAAGCTGCGCAATGCCTCGCGGTTGTGGTCCCACGCGTCGAGGTACCAGTTCTCGCGGTAATGCGTCAGCCGCTGCGGCGACACCGTGCGGCGCGTCTGCTCGTCGGTGGAGCGCGCGCGGTACTCGAAGCTCAGCTGCTTGCGATCGAGCACCGCCGTCGCGACCGTGCGGAAGGCGGTTTCGTCGAGCCGGCGCGTGCGATGCGGGATCACGCGGACGCGCTCCACCGGCACGCGACGACCGCCGGCGTGCTCGTCCAGCAGTTTCTCGATGCGATGCTGCAGCGGCGCCAGGGCGTTGGACAGCACGCCGCCGCCACTGCGCACGAGCAGTTGTTGCGCGGCGAGCAGCGAGTGCAGCTCCTCGGAACTGAGCCACAAACCGGGCAGTTCGAAGCGCTCGCCTTCGCTGTGGTCGTAGCGGAAGCCCGCCTCGCCATTGCCCACCACCGGCGCCATCAGGTAATCGCGCAGGTACGCCAGGTCGCGATAGACGGTGGCGCGCGAGCATTCCAGGTCTTCCTGCAGCCGCTGCACCGTGACCGGATAGCGCGCGGCGCTGAGGATGCGGTGGAGGGCGTGGATGCGTTCGATGCGTTCCATGGGTCGCGGTCGGGGAAGCGGTAAGGACAGGATCGCACCGCGCCATGGCGGCCGCCAGCGCGCGGGCTAACTCCGGTTTAACCGGGGGCCCACGATACTGCGTCGGCGTCATCAGGGGATGTGATGGAGTCCATGCAGGGATCGCGATGGGACGCCGCGCTCGCGGCAGGCGTGGCGTTCGCCGCAACCACGGGCATGTTCGTGGGACTTGCGATGCTGATGCGGCCCGGGATCGTCCCGATCCCGCTCTCGCACTCGGCCATCGACGTGGTCTGGATCACGCCCGCGCGCGCACCGCCACCCATGCAGCCGCGCCCCGTGTCGCCAAATCCGGCACGCATCGCAACGCGGGCGCAGGCCGCGCGCGAGCCGTCGTTGCCGGAACGCGCGCTGCCCGGCGTCGACGCGCGACCGGAGCCCGCCCGCCCCCTTTCCGCCATCTACCTCGACCAGGTGCGCGACATCGCGCAACCGGCGATTTCGACGTCCGATCCGCTGGCGGACCGCCGTACGCGCCTTCCCGGCGAAGGCGACGGACGTTTCCGCATGCGCGAGCCCACCACCGTCGCCAGCGTCGTTAACGGGATAGGCCGCATGTTCGGCGGTCGCGATCCGGACGAACCCTGCCGCGAGAATCGCAGGAACATCGGCGAACTGGCGCTCGACGGCGATAGCGAGGCGCTGCGCCAGCAGCTGGATTACGAACATCGCCTGTGTCGCCCCTAGCGTCGCGCAGGCACAATGACGGGATGCGCCAGCCCGAGCCCGCCATCGACACCTCGCCCAGCATCGGCGACGAGGTGAAGACCACCACCTGCTACATGTGCGCGTGCCGTTGCGGCATCAAGGTGTGGCTGAAGGACGGGCAGATCCGCTACATCCAGGGCAACCCCGACCACCCGGTGAACCAGGGCGTGCTGTGCGCCAAGGGTTCGGCGGGAATCATGCAGCACTACTCGCCCGCGCGGCTGGACAAGCCGCTGCTGCGCGTGGGCGAACGCGGATCGGGCGAATTCCGCGAAATCGAATGGGATGAGGCGCTGGAGATCGCGACCTCGTGGCTGAAGCCGATCCGCGAACGCAATCCCGACGAACTCGCCTTCTTCACCGGCCGCGACCAGTCGCAGGCGCTCACCGGCTGGTGGGCGCAGCAGTTCGGCACCGTGAACTACGCCGCGCACGGCGGGTTCTGCTCGGTGAACATGGCGGCCGGCGGGCTGTATTCGGTCGGCGGCAGCTTCTGGGAATTCGGCGAGCCCGACTGGGACCACACGCAGTACCTGATGCTGTGGGGCGTGGCCGAAGACCACGACTCCAATCCGATCAAGCTGGGCCTGGGCAAGCTCAAGGCGCGCGGCGCGAAGATCGTCGCGATCAATCCGGTGCGCTCGGGCTATGGCGCGATTGCCGATGAATGGATCGGCATCCGTCCCGGCACCGACGGCCTGTTCGCGTTCGCGCTGATCCACGAACTGCTGAACGCCGATCGCATCGACCTGGATTACCTGGTGCGCTACACCAACGCGCACTGGCTCGTCGTGGACGATCCGGGCGGCGCGGAAGACGGCCTGTTCGCGCGCGACCTGGAAGGCCACCCGCTGTGCGCGATCGACTCGCACCGCTTCGCGCGGGCGAACGACACCGGCATCCAGCCGCGTGTCGTCGGCGAATACACGCTGCGCGACGGCCGCCGCGCGGTGCCGGCGTTCCATCTGGTCGCGCAGCGTTATCTCGATCCGCAGTATTCGCCCGACGCGGTGAGCGAACGCTGCGGCATTCCGGCTGGGACGATCCGCCGCATCGCGCGCGAACTGGCCGACGCCGCGTTCGATCGCGCGTTCACGCTGCCCATCGCGTGGACCGACGCATGGGGCCGCGAACATGACTCGATGCAGGGACGTCCCGTGTCGATGCACGCGATGCGCGGCATCAGCGCGCACAGCAACGGCTTCCACACCTGCCGCGCGCTGCACCTGCTGCAGATGCTGCTGGGCGCGGTGGATGCGCCGGGTTCGTTCCGCTACCAGCCACCGTTCCCGAAGCCGCTGCCGCCGCCGAACCGTCCTGGCAAGGCGCGGCAGTCCAACGGCGTGCTCGACGCCGCGCCGCTGGGTTTCGTGCACGGGCCGGAAGATCTCGTCGTCGACGAAGCGGGCGCGCCGCGCCGCATCGACCACGCGTTCTCGTGGGCGTATCCGCTGTCGGCGCACGGGATGATGCACACCGTCATCCGCAACGCGTGGGCGGGCGATCCCTACCCCATCGACACGCTCATGATGTTCATGGCGAACATGAGCTGGAACTCGTCGATGAACACCGCGCAGACCATCGCGTGGCTCACCGACAAGCGCGAAGACGGGCAATACCGCATCCCGCGCATCATCTACGCCGACGCGTACGCATCGGAAATGGTCGCCTACGCCGACCTCGTGCTGCCCGATACGACGTACCTGGAGCGTTTCGACGCGATCAGCCTGCTCGACCGGCCGATTTCCGACGCCGATGGCGCGGCCGACGCGATCCGTCATCCGGTGCTGGATGCGGCGAAACAGCGAGAAGGCCGCGACGTGCGCGGCTTCCAGTCGGTGCTGATCGACCTCGGCGCGCGCCTGGGGCTGCCCGGCCTGACGAACGAAGACGGCTCGCCGAAGTACCGCGACTACGCCGATTACATCGTCCGCCACGAACGCGCCCCGGGCGTCGGCCTGCTTGCGGGCTGGCGCGGCGCGCACGGCGAGGTCGATGCGAAGGGCCAGCCCAATCCGCAACAGCTGCAGCGCTACATCGACCACGGCGGCTTCTGGCGCAGCGAGATTCCGGAAGATGCGCGTTATTTCAAGATGGCCAATCGCGGCTACCTGGACTGGGCGCAGAAGATGGGGTTCCTCGGCCACGCCGATCCGATCGTGCTGCAGCTCTACTCGGAAACCATGCAGAAGTTCCGCCTCGCCGCGCAGGGCCACGGCGCGGTGCAGCCGCCGGACGAACATCGCGAGCGCGTGGCGACGTATTTCGATCCGATTCCGATGTGGTACGAACCTTTCGAAGGCGAGCAGACCACGCGCGAGGACTTCCCCCTCAGCGCCGTCACCCAGCGCCCGATGTTCATGTACCACGCGTGGGGTTCGCAGAATGCGTGGCTGCGCCAGATCGCCGCGCGCAACTGGCTGTACCTGCATCCGGACACCGCGGCACGTCATGCCATCCGGGACGAGGACTGGATCGAGGTGACCTCGCACCACGGCACGATCACGGTGCAGGCGAAGTTCGCCGCCAACGTGCAGCCCGACACCGTGTGGACGTGGAACGCCATCGGTAAGCGCCGCGGCGCGTGGAAGCTCGGCAAGGACGCGCCCGAAGGCCGGCAGGGATTCCTGCTCAACCACCTGATTTCCGACATCACCCCGCGCGGCGATTACGCCAACGCCGATCCGGTCACCGGGCAGGCGGCGTGGTTCGACCTGCGCGTCCGCATCGCGCGCGTGCAGCCGGCGAACGCCAGCTCGCCGCAATTCGCCCCGATCGCGATGGGCGAGGCGGACGACGCGCCGCTGCGCTACGGCGTGCAGTTCCGCCAGAAGCGCAAGGCCGAACGCGAAGGAACCCCATCGTGAAATCCATCCGCCTGCTCGCCGGCTGGCTGTGCATCGTGCTCGGCTTCGCCGTGATGATCCTGATCAGCTTCGGCGTGTTCGATCCGATCTCGCCGGCCGCGACGGGCAATTCGCTCGTACCCGTCCTGGTGGGCATGCTGCCGAGCGTGAGTTTCGGCATCGCCCTGTTCGCGATCGGCGTGTGGCTGATCAGTACCCGCAAACGCTGAAGATCCGCATGACCGACCTGCCGCCGCCGTCGAAGAAGAAACTCGGGCTCGTCATCGACCTGGACACCTGCGTGGGCTGCCATGCCTGCGCGGTGAGCTGCAAGGAGTGGAACGCCGGCGGTTTCGCCGCGCCGCTCACCGACGAGCAGCCGTACGGCAAGGACCCGGCGGGCGTCTGGTTCAACCGCGTGCACAGCTACGAGGTCGCGCCGACGCAAGGCTGCGCATCGAGCCCGACGCCGCAACCCGCGATGACCCTGCACTTCCCGCGTTCGTGCCTGCATTGCGAGACGCCGGCGTGCGTGACCGTGTGCCCGACCGGCGCGAGCTACAAGCGCGCCGAGGACGGCATCGTGCTGGTGGACGAGGACAAGTGCATCGGCTGCAAGCTGTGTTCGTGGGCCTGCCCGTACGGCGCGCGCGAATACAGCGAAGTCGAAGGCGTGATGAAGAAATGCACGCTCTGCATCGACCGCATCTACAACGAGAACCTCGCCGAGGCGGAGCGCCAGCCCGCGTGCGTGCAGGCCTGCCCGACGCGTGCGCGCCATTTCGGCGACCTTGGCGACCCGGAGTCGAAGGTTTCCAGGCTGGTCGCCGAACGCGGCGGCGTCGACCTGCTGCCGCAGCTGGGCTACCAGCCGGTGAACAAGTACCTGCCGCCGCGTCCGCGCCGCACCGGCGAAGCCGCGACCGCGGCGCCGCAGGACGAAACCCTCGACACCGCCGCGCTGCCGCCGATGCTGCGCTGGCTCGACCGCGTACTCAGCCGCTGAGTCCACCGCATGCATCCTGCGTTTTCCGTCATCGCATTCACCACGCTGTCCGGCGCGGGCTACGGCCTGCTGCTGTGGGCCGGCGGCCTGATCCTGCTGCCGGCGTTGCAGGGGCGCGCGCCGGCCAACGGCGCCACCGTGTTGCTGTGGGGCGTGCTGCTGGTCCTTGGCCTGGTGCTGACCACCGCCGGCCTGCTCAGTTCGATGCTGCACCTGGGCAAGCCCGGCCGGGCGTGGCGCGCATTCTCGCAGTGGCGCACGTCATGGCTGTCGCGCGAGGGCGTGTTCGCGGTGGCGACGGCGCTGGTGGTGGTCGCGATGCTCGCGCTGCTCGGCGTGGGCATCGCCGGCGCGCTGCCGACCGGACTGTGGATCGCGATGCCGGCGCTCGCCGCGATCATGGTGCTGCTGTCGCTGTGCACGATCGCCAGCACGGCAATGATCTACGCCTCGCTCAAGCCCATTCCCGCGTGGCGGCACCCGCTCGTGCTGCCGGGATACTTCGTGTTCGCGATCCTCACCGGCTGGCTGGTGCTGATGGCGCTGGTGAACTGGAGCGCGCTGTCGGACGAAACGCTGGGCGTGATCCTGCTGGTGACCTTCGCCCTGGCGATCGTCGCCGGCGTGCTCAAGCTTGTGTACTGGCATCGCATCGACCGCCAGCCGCTCGGCGCGACGCGTGCCGACGCCGTCGGGCTGCCGGGACGCGAGGTAGACGTGTTCGAACGCCCGAACACGCAGGCCAACTACATCAACAAGGAAATGGGCCACGTGCTGGCGCGCAAGCACGCGCGGCCGCTGCGCTTCATCGCGCTGGTCCTGTTCGCGGCGGTGCCGATGGTGGCGTCGTGGCTGGCCTGGGCGAACCCTGAACTGGCCGGCCCGGTGTTCACGCTCGGCGCGCTGCTCGCGCTCGCCGGAACCCTGGTCGAACGCTGGCTGTTTTTCGCCCAGGCCCGGCACCTGGTCACGCTTTATTACTGAAGTCCCTGAATGGCAACGGTTTTTCGGATCCCTCCGATTTGCCTGTAAGCGGTTTCATGGGCAACATGGCCGCCTCTTCCCCGTTTACCCACGACGATGCTCGGTGTGCTCGGGCTCGCCCTGCTCGGCGGCCCCTTCGTGACATTGCCGATGCCGGTCACCCCCGGCGATCCGACGCTGATGGCCATTGCGAGCGATCCGGCGCAGATGCGGCTGTACTGCTTTTCCACGCGCTGCGGCGACGAGGAATGGCAGGTCGCGATGGCGGCTCCGATGCCGGTGGAATCCAACGGCGACACGCGCCATCGCCCGCTGCGGCTGCCCGGAAGCCAGCGCTACGCCTCGCTCAGCGCGCCGGCCACGCCGCGCGACAGCAAGGGGTCGTACTCCAACGACTTCCGCATCGGCACGCGCTACAGCGTGCAGGCGATGCGCGATGGCCCGACCCAGATCGGCCTCACGCTTGGCGCCGGTTATCGCCTGGCGCCGTTGTACGACGACGGCATCAACCAGCCCGGTCCCGTGTTGCGCGGTGAGCTCAACCTCGGCCAGAAGGTGGGCGAACGCGCGACGTGGACGCAGCACGTGCAGTTCGAGAGCGGTCGTGGCGAGGCCTTCGTGAAGCAGTCGGTGAGCTTCGACGTGAACCTCGCGCCGAACTGGACGCTGGAGAGCGATTTCGCCATCCGCCACGACACGCAGAGCGGCGGCGGCAAGGAAACGGCCGAAAGCAGCATCGAGCTGCGGCGCCGCTTCTAACGCGCGGTCTGGCGCCGGTCAGCCGGCCGGGTCGGGATTGGCGCCGAACACCGCCAGCAACAGCAGCACCAGCGCGATCGCAGCGATCAGCGCATGTCCGATCACCAGCCACGCGGGCAGCAGGCGTTGCCGCCACTTGTACGCAAGGCTCATGATCGCGCCGCCGCCTGCCGCCAGCAGGAACAGCACCAGCGCGAACAGCACCGTCGACGGCACGGCTTGCGTGCACAGCGCATAGACGACGAGCGTCAGGCCGGATGCAGCCAGCAGGCCATGCACCATCGCCAGCCACGCGGGCGGATTGTGTTTCGTCGCGAAACGGATGGCGGCCATGAGCAGGCCGCCCAGCGCGGTGATGACGAACAGGATCGATGCGGTCTGGAGCATGCCGAACTCCCGGTCTGGGCCGGGCACAGGCTAGGCCGCGACCGGTGAGCCGGCCGTGTCGGCGGTGTCGATGTGGCGTCACGAGGACGCGAGCACCCACAGTTCGGGTTCGACGGCCAAACCGGCGCGATTCCGGCGCCCGCCGGGACCGACGCGAATCAGTGCGACGCCGCGATCAGCTCGCCCGCACCCTGCGCCAGCAATTGCGCGGCGACGTCCCGACCGAGCACCTCCGGCGCGTGGCCAGCGCCCTCGCCCTGCGCACGCACGATCACGCCGTCGCTCGCCGAACCCACCAGCCCCGCCAGATGCAGCTGGCCGGCCTGCAGGCGCGCGAACGCCGCCACCGGCACGTGGCAGCTGCCGTGCAGTGCGCGGTTCATCGCGCGCTCGGCTTCGGCGCAGGTGCGCGTGTCCGCATCGTCGAGCCGCGCGCACAGCGCGCGCGTGGCGACATCGTCGTCGCGGCATTCGATCGCCACCGCGCCCTGCGCCGGTGCCGGCAGCCAGTGCGGCGCCTGCAGGCGATCGCGGATGCGATCGTCGAAGCCCAGTCGCTGCAGGCCCGCGCACGCGAGCACGATGGCGTCGTATTCGCCGGCGTCGAGCTTCGCCAGCCGCGTGTTGACGTTGCCGCGCAGGTCGGCCAGACGCAGGTCCGGCCGCAGCGCGCGCAGCTGCGCCTGCCGGCGCAGCGACGACGTGCCCACGCGCGCGCCTTCCGGCAAGGCGGCGATGTTCGCGAAGTGGTTGCTGACAAACGCGTCGGCGTAATCGGCACGCGTGAGGATCGCCGGCAGCATGAAGCCGGGTTCCAGCTCCATCGGCACGTCCTTGAGCGAATGCACGGCGCAATCGGCGTCGCCGCGCAGCATCGCCAGCTCCAGCTCCTTCAGGAACAGGCCCTTGCCGCCGATCGCCGCCAGCGAGCGGTCCAGTACTTCGTCGCCGCGGGTGCTCATCGGCACCAGTTCAACCGTCAGGCCGGGGTGCGCCGCGCGCAGGCGGTCGGCGACGTGCTCGCTCTGCCACAGGGCAAGCGGGCTCTTTCGGGTGGCGATGCGGAGCGTCTTCATCGCGACATTATCGCGGAAAGGCGCGAAGGCCTCACGGCCGTGGCAGCCCTTGTAGCCCGGACAAACGCGCACCCGGGCTACGGGAGCGGGCCTCAGAGGTGCTTGAGGGTTTCCTTCAGCCCCGCCACGCAGCGGCGGCTGACTTCCAGCGGCGCCTTGCCGTGGCGGAGCACGGCCTGCACGTGGCCGTCCGGCGCGCGTCGCAGCTCGACGATCTCGTGCCGCGCGACCAGGCAGTTGCGGTGGATGCGCACGAAGCGTTCGCCGAACTCGTCTTCCAGCGACTTCAGCGATTCCTCGATCAGGTCCTCGCCGCGCGCGTGGTGCACGACGACGTACTTCTCCTCGGCGTGGAGGTAATGCACGTCCTCGATCGGGATCAGGCGCAGGCTGCCGCGCAGGCGCGCGCACAGGTGGCTGCGGCGCTGGCCGACGGGCCCGGCGCCGTTGTCGCCGGTCTTCTCGCGACCCGCGGCGAAGGTGCGCACGCGCTCCAGCGCGGCGGCCAAGCGCTCGGCGCGCACCGGCTTGACGAGGTAGTCGATCGCCTCGGCCTCGAACGCCGACAGCGCGTGCGCGTCGTAGGCGGTGCAGAACACGACCGCCGGGCGCGGGTCGAAGGCGGCCAGGTGGCGCGCGGCTTCCAGGCCGTCGATGCCGGGCATTGCGATGTCCAGCAGCACCAGGTCGGGGCGGTGTTCGGCGCAAGCGTGCAACGCGTTCTGGCCGTCGGCCGCCTCGGCGACGACCTCGACGCCGCGCTGCTCGGCCAGCAATCCACGCAGGCGCTCGCGCGCCAGCGGTTCGTCATCGGCGATCACTACCCTCATCGGCGCGTCCATCCCCAGGCCGGCAGAGCCGTTCAGGGGGAGGATAGCCCCCGGCGGGGCCCGCTACCAATCGTCGGGAACGCCTAGGCCGCAAACCTGCGCGAAAGCCAGTCGCCCAGGTCGCGGATCTCGTCGGCGCAAACCTGGTGGGCCATCGGGTATTCATGCCATTCCAGGGCGAATCCCATCGCCTGCATGGCTTGAGAACTGCGCAAACCTATCGCCGCCGGGACCACCGGATCGAACTGCCCGTGCGCCATGAACAACGGCTGCGAGGTCGCCGCGGCCTGCAGCGCCGCGGCGGCGCTCGCGGGCACTTCGGGCAGGTAGGTGGACAGGCCGGCAAGGCCGGCGAGCGGCTCGCGCCGACGCAGTCCCGCCGACAGGGTGATGGCGCCGCCCTGGGAGAAGCCGATCAGCACGATGCGTTCGGACGGGATGCCGCGCTCGTTCTCGCGCGCGATCAGCGCTTCGACCTGCGCGACCGACTCGGCGACGCCTGCTTCGTCGGCGCGGTTCTTCGCCGCGTCGCGATGCAGCGCGTCGAAGTCGAAATGCACGATGTCGTACCACGCCCGCATGCGCATGCCGTTGTTGATCGTCACCGGGCGAACCGGCGCGTGCGGGAACACGAAGCGCAGCGCCGGCCAGTCGCGGCGCACCAGTTCCGGCACGATCGGCGCGAAGTCGTGGCCGTCGGCGCCTAGGCCGTGCAGCCAGAGGATCGTCCACGTCGGCGACGGTCCGGTTTCGAATTCGACGGTTTCCAGCAGCGGGGCGGCGGTAGTCATGCCCGCATTGTCGCCGCTGCGCCGCGACGCGCCAATCAGGTCTTCGGATCCGGCGGCAGGCGGAAGGTGACGGTGCGCGTGATGGTCACGCGACGCGGCGTCGGTTCGAACTGCCAGCGCGCGGCGGCAGCCAGCGCCGCCTGTTCGAACAGGCCTTCCGGCTGCGCCGACACGGTGCGCACGTCGGTGACGGTGCCGTCGGGCTGGATGGTGAAGGCCACCTGCACGCTGCCTTCGATGCGGCGATTGCGCGCGGCCAGCGGATATCGCGGCGCCGCGTCGCGGAGCAGACGCGGCATCGCGGCCGGTGCGGGTTCGGTACGTGCGATGGGTGCGGGCGGCGCGGCGTCCTTCGGCGCGACGGGAACCTCCGGCGCGACCGACAGAGGCGATGCAACCGGAACGGGCGACGGCGCACTCGGCGGAACCACGCGTGCAAGCGCGGGCGTCGGCGTCGGGGCGGGTGCGACGGGTACGGGCTTCGCGGCTTCGGCGATGCGCGCGCCTTCGTCGCGATCGGCGCGTTCCTGCGCCACGCGCAGCGATTCGCGCAGGCGCGGCAGGGCCGGCGCCTGCGTGTCCATGCGCGCAAGCAGCCCGATCAGGCGACGCGCTTCGTCCAACTGCTGCTGCGCGAGGGCCTGCTCGGTGGCGATCAGCACGTACGGCTGCAGTTCGGCGAGCGCAGCGCTCACGCCCGAATCGGGTTCGCGCTCGCGCAACGCGAGGTAGTACTCGACCGCGTTGTCGCCGGCCGGCGTGTGCAGCCGCTGTTCGCGAAGCGCGGCCTCGGCGCGCGCACGCAGCGGCTGCGTTTCCATCTGCTCCAGCACGGGCGCGGGCAGCGATCCGGCGTCGCCGGACGCCTCCTGCGCGACCGGTGCCTGCGTGCCCTCGCAACCGCCCAGCGCCAACATCAGCAAACCCGCACACGCCAGACCCACGCACCGCATCGCGCATTCCCCTGCAAAAAGCCGGCACAGGCTAGGCAGCGCATGTGACGGCTTCGCGGCAACGCGTGAAGCGCGCGCAATTGTGTATCGCCCGCGCTGGCGCGTACCCTGCGGCGATGGTCCGTGCCCCCGCCCTCGCCCACGCTGTCCGGCTGCTGCTGCTCGGCCTGCTGCTGTGCGGCGTGGTGCTGAAGCCGTCGCTGGCGATCGCCGAGGAAATGCACGAGCTGCTCGCGCACGCCGCGCTCGTCGGCGATGGGCACACGCACCCCGAAGGACATGGCGTCGTCACCTCGCCCGCGACGGCGGACGGCGACCGCCAGCCGCACGACGACAGCCACCTCCACCTCACCCATTGCTGCGGACAGCAGGCCGCCGTGCTGCCGCGGCTGGAGTTCGCGCTCCCGCGGATCCACCGCGATTCGCCGCTGCCGGCGCAGACCGTCGCGTTCGCGCCCACCACGCACGCGGCCCCGTTCCGTCCTCCGATCCAGGCCTGACCGTCCTGCCGGCTCAATGCCGGCGTTCCGTCATTCCCCTATCGGAGCCATTCCATGTTTTCGCGACTCGCGGCGCCTGCCGCGCTTGTCGCCGTGCTCGTTGCGGCATCGCCCGCACGGGCCGGCGACCGATTGACCCTGGACGACGCGTTCGCACGCGTCGCCGCCTTCCATCCCGACCTCCGCCTGCCCGCACTGCGCGGCCAAGCGCGCGCGGCCGAACTCGACGAGGCCGCGCAACGCCCCGCCCTTCGCGCGGGCGTGGAGGTCGAAAACGCCCTCGGCACGGGCGACTACGCCGGCGTCGATGCGGCCGAACTCACGCTGAGCCTGGCCTCCGTGCTCGAACGCGGCGGCAAGCGCGACGCACGCATCGCGCTCGCGCAGGGCCGCATCGACGCGCTCGCGCCCGAACGCGAAGCCGCCCGCCTGGACCTGCTGGCCGAAACCGCACGCCGTTACCTCGACGTGGTCGGTGCACGCCATCGGCGCGACCTGGCCGATGCCGACATCGCGCAACGCAGGCGCACCGTCGTCGCCGCGCGTCAGCGCTTCCAGGCCGGCGCATCGCCGGAATCGGTCGTGCTTACGGCGCAGGCGGCCCTGGCGCGCGCCGAACTCGACCAGCGCCGTGCCACGCACATGATGGACGCCGCCCGCCAGCACCTGGCCGCGCTGTGGGGCGAACGCGAGCCGCGCTTCGAACCGGCGGCCGACGACGCGCTCGCGCTGCCCGCCATTCCCGATTTCGACGCACTGGCGACCCTGCTCGACCGCACGCCGGAACTCGTTCGCTTCGCCGACGAACGCCGCATCGGCGAAGCGCGCCTGCAACTCGCGCGTTCGCAGGCGAAGGCGGACCTCGACTGGCAAGTCGGCGTACGCGCCTTCAACGACAGCGACGACGCGGCGCTGGTCGCAAGCGTGTCGATGCCGCTGTCCGGCTCGCGACGCGCGCAGCCGCAGATCCGCGCGGCCCAGGCGGAACTGGCGCTGCTGGACATCGAACGCGAATCGCGCGGGCTTTCGCTCTATTCGACCCTGGTGGACGCGCACGGGCGGTATCGCGTCGCGCAGCTGGAAGTGCTGCGCCTGCGCGACGACATCCTGCCCGCGCTCGCGCGCGCCGAAGCGGCCGCCGAGCGCGCGTATCGCGCCGGCGCGATCAGCTACCTCGAATGGGCGCAACTGCAGTCCGAGCGCGCGGCGCTCGCGCGCCAGCAACTCGACACCGCGCTCGACGCACGACGCGCCCTCATCGAAATCCAGCGACTGACCGGCGAGGCCTTCGTGCAGCCGGCTGCGCGCACCCACACGGGAGCCTCGCCGTGAAGATCGGACTGACTGCTGCCCTCCTCGCGCTGGCGCTCGCCGGCTGCGGGAGTTCCGGACCGGACACCGGCCACGACCACGCCGACGGCGCCGACGCCGCGCATGCGGACGCGCAGGCGCGCGGCGAACACGGCGGCCGCCTGCTGCGGCAGGACGACATCGCCGTCGAACTCGCCATCGCCGAAGACGGCACGCCGCCCAGGTACGAAGCCTGGCTGTATCGCGACGACAAGCCGCTGCCGGCGAAGGCGGGCGAAGTCGATATCGTCCTCACGCGACTGGGCGGCGTGCGCGAAACGCATGCGCTCCGCGCGCGGCGCGATGGCCGGCTGCTGGCCGACACCGTCGTCGGCGAGCCGCATTCGTTCGATGTCGCGGTGACCGCACGCATCGACGGCCGCACCTTGCGCTGGACGTTCCCCAGCTTTGAGGGCCGCACCGTCATCGCCGCGGATGTAGCCCGCGAATCGGGCATCCGCGTGGCGAAAGCCGGGCCGGGCGTGATCGCCGACGAGCACGAAGTGCAGGGCCTGCTGACGCCGGTGGAAGGACGCGTCGCCAGCGCGATGGCGCGATTCCCGGGGCCGATCCGCGCCTTGCGTGCCAACGTTGGCGACACGGTGCGCGCGGGCCAGCCGCTTGCGAGCATCGAAAGCAATCTGAGCCTGTCGACGTACACCGTCGCCGCGCCCATTTCCGGCGTGGTGCTCTCGCGCAACGCCGCGATCGGCGCGGTGGTCGGCGAAGGCGCGCCGCTGTTCGAGATCGCCGATCTGTCGACGCTTTGGGTGGACCTGCACGTGTTCGGCGCCGACGCCACGCACCTGCGCGCCGGCGTGCCGGTGACGGTGACCCGCATGAGCGACGGCGTGCAGGCGCAGACGACGCTGGAACGCGTGCTGCCCGGCACGGCTACCGCCAGCCAGAGCACGGTCGCGCGCGCGACGCTCGCCAACGCCGACGGCCTGTGGCGGCCCGGCTCGGCCGTCAGCGCGAAGGTCACCGTGGCGCGGCAACCGGTCGCGCTGGCGTTGCCGTTGTCGGCGTTGCAGCGGTTCCGCGACTGGGACGTCGCCTTCGTCCGCGTCGGCGATACGTACGAAGTGCGCCCGCTCGAACTCGGGCGACGCGACGCCACGCAGGTCGAGGTCGTGTCGGGCCTGCGCGCCGGGGACGAGGTCGTGGTCGAACAGAGCTACCTGGTGAAGGCGGACATCGAGAAGGCGGGGGCGTCGCATGACCACTGACACCGGCCTGCTCGAACGACTCATCCGGTTCGCCATCGGCCATCGCTGGCTGATGATGGCGCTGACCGCCGCGCTCGTCGCGCTCGGCGTGTGGAGCTTCCAGCGCCTGCCCATCGACGCGACGCCCGACATCACCAACGTGCAGGTGCAGATCAACACGCAGGCGCCGGGGTATTCGCCGCTGGAAGCCGAACAGCGCGTGACCTTCCCCATCGAAACCGCGCTCGCCGGACTGCCGAAGCTGGACTACACGCGCTCGCTGTCGCGCTACGGGTTGTCGCAGGTCACCGTGGTGTTCAAGGACGGCACCGACCTGTTCTTCGCGCGGCAGCAGGTGGCCGAACGCCTGCAACAGGCGAAGTCGCAATTGCCGGAAGGCCTGGCGCCGGAAATGGGCCCCATCGCGACCGGGCTGGGCGAGATCTTCATGTACACGGTCGAAGCCGACCCCGCCGCGCGCAAACCCGATGGCGCGCCGTGGACCGCGACCGACCTGCGCACGCTGCAGGACTGGGTCGTGCGGCCGCAACTGCGCAACACGCCCGGCGTGACGGAAGTGAACACCATCGGCGGGTACGCGCGGCAGATCCACATCACGCCCGATCCCGCGCGGCTGGTCGCGCTGGGCTTCGGCCTGCGCGACGTGGTGGCGGCCGTCGCGTCGAACAACCGCAACGTCGGCGCGGGCTACATCGAACGCAACGGCCAGCAGTTCCTGGTGCGCGTTCCGGGCCAGGTTGCGGACCTGGACGCGATACGCGACATCGTGCTCGACCGCCGCGACGGCGTGCCGATCCGCGTGCGCGACGTCGCGCAGGTCGAGGAAGGCCCGGAGCTGCGCAACGGCGCGGCGACGCAAGACGGCCGCGAGGTCGTGCTCGGCACGGTGTTCATGCTGGTCGGTGCGAACAGCCGCGATGTCGCGCAGGCCGCGGCGGCGAAGGTCGAATCCGCCAACGCGAGCCTGCCCGCGGGCGTGCGCGCGCATGCCGTGTACGACCGCACCGCGCTGGTCGACCGCACCATCGCGACGGTGCGCAGGAACCTCGTCGAAGGCGCGCTGCTGGTCGTCGTCGTGCTGTTCCTGCTGCTGGGCAACCTGCGCGCGGCGCTGATCACCGCCGCGGTGATCCCGCTGTCGATGCTGTTCACCGTCACCGGCATGGTGCGCGGCGGCGTCTCGGGCAACCTGATGAGCCTGGGCGCGCTGGATTTCGGCCTGATCGTCGACGGCGCGGTGATCATCGTGGAGAACTGCCTGCGCCGGTTCGGGCAGGCGCAGCACGCCCTCGCGCGCGAACTCACCGACGAGGAACGCTTCGACCTCACCGCATCGGCCACGGCGGAAGTGATCCGCCCGAGTCTGTTTGGCCTGGGCATCATCGCGGCGGTGTACCTGCCGATCTTCGCCCTCACCGGGATCGAGGGAAAGATGTTCCACCCGATGGCGATCACCGTCGTGCTGGCGCTCACGGGCGCGATGCTGCTCTCGCTGACGTTCGTGCCGGCGGCGATCGCGCTGTGCCTGCGCGGCCGCGTTGCGGAGAAGGAAAGCCGGGCGATCGCGTGGACGCAGCGTCGTTACCGCCCTGCGTTAGCGTGGTCGCTGTCGCATCGCGGCGTGGTGATCGGCGCGGCGGCGGTGCTCGTCGCCGGGTGCGCGCTGCTGGCGACGCGGCTGGGGTCGGAGTTCATCCCCGGCCTCGACGAAGGCGACGTCACCGTGCACGCGATGCGCATTCCGGGCACCAGCCTGGGGCAGGCGGTCACGATGCAGGCGCAGCTGGAACGCAGCTTCCGCGCGATGCCGGAGGTCGAACGCGTCTTCAGCAAGATCGGCACCGCGGAAATCGCCAACGACCCGATGCCGCCGTCGGTCACCGACACCTACGTGATGCTCAAGCCGCGCGACGCGTGGCCCGATCCGCGCAAGCCGCGCGCCCGGCTGCTCGCCGAGATGGAAGCGGTCGCGCAACGCCTGCCGGGCAACAACTACGAGTTCACCCAGCCGATCCAGATGCGCATGAACGAGCTGATTTCCGGCGTTCGCGCGGATGTCGCGGTGAAGGTTTACGGCGACGACCTCGACACGCTGGTGCGCGTGGCGCGCGACGTCGAAGCGGTGATGAACACCGTGCCCGGCGCCAGCGACGTGAAGAGCGAACAGGCCACCGGCCTGCCGCTGCTGTCGATCGCGCCCGACCGTCGCGCGCTGGCCGGGTACGGGCTCAATCCCGGCGACGTGCAGGACACGGTGGCCACCGCGATCGGCGGCGAAGTGGCGGGGCAGCTGTTCGAAGGCGACCGCCGCTTCGACATCGTCGTGCGCCTTCCCGAAGCGTTGCGCTCCGATCCCGCGCGCCTGGCCGATCTGCCCATCCCGCTGCGCGAGGACGGCAACGCCGACGAATCCAGTGCGGATGCGACGTGGGCGTCGGGCGCGCCCCGTACGGTACCGTTGCGCGAAGTGGCGAAGATCGAGACGGTGCTCGGGCCCAACCAGATCAACCGCGAGGACGGGAAGCGTCGCGTCGTCGTGACCGCGAACGTGCGCGATCGCGACCTGGGCGGCTTCGTCGACGAACTGCAGCAGCGGCTGCAGCGTGAGGTCACGCTGCCGGCCGGCTATTGGCTCGGCTACGGCGGCACATTCGAGCAGCTGATCTCCGCCAGCCAGCGCCTCGCGGTGGTGGTCCCGGTCACGCTGGTGGTCATCCTCGCACTGCTGTTCTGGGCCTTCGGGTCGGCGAAGGATGCCGCGCTCGTGTTCAGCGGCGTGCCGCTGGCGCTGACCGGCGGGGTGATCGCGCTCGCGCTGCGCGGGATTGCGTTGTCGATATCGGCCGGCGTCGGCTTCATCGCGCTGTCGGGCGTGGCGGTGCTCAACGGACTGGTGCTGGTGAGTTTCATCCGGCGTCTGCGTGAGGACGGTCTGCCGTTACGCGAGGCGATCGTCGACGGTGCGCTCGGCCGCCTGCGCCCGGTGCTGATGACGGCGCTGGTGGCGTCGCTGGGCTTCGTGCCGATGGCGCTCAACGTCGGCGCGGGCTCGGAAGTGCAGCGGCCGCTGGCGACGGTGGTGATCGGCGGCATCGTGTCCTCGACGCTGCTCACGCTGCTGGTGCTGCCCGCGCTGTATGCGTGGGCGCACCGGCGGAAGGTGATGTGACGGTGCCCCGGGTGCGCTGCACTTGCCCGGGCTACCCGAGCACCGCACCCGTGCGGCGATCCATCGTGCTCCAATCACGCGCCGGCCTCCGCACATCGCCCATCCTAGCCGCATGGACCTTCCGTCGATCTCCGCCGTGATTCCGAGCGCGATGCCGCCCGGCGGCGCGCGCGCCGTGCTCGACGCCTCCGTCGACGCAGTGCGGCGCGGCGTCCCCGCGACGCTCGCGCTCGTGCTGGAAACCAGCGGCTCGACCTACGTGCGCGCCGGCGCGATGGCGTTGTTCGACGGCGACGGGACGCAGGTCGGCTGGCTCAGCGGCGGGTGCCTGGAGCCGGAAATCGCCCGGCGCGCGCAGGACGCCGCGCGCGGGCGACGCCTCGATTTCATGGAAATCGACACGCGTTTCGACGAAGACCTGCTGTCGGGCTCGGCCGTCGGTTGCCGCGGGCGCCTGCGCCTCGCGCTGCTGCCGCTCGCCGCGCTCGGCGACTGGCCCGCGCGCATCGCGGCGTGGCGCGACGGCGCGGCGCTGCATGTGTGCGTGCATCGCGACGGCGCGCTCGACATTGCAACCCGCGACGACACGACGACGCATCGCCTCGCCGTGCTCGATCCCGCCTGGACCGACGCGCCATCGCGCTGGACGCTGGACGTGCCGCCGGCGCCGTCGGTGATCGTGTTCGGTGCGGGTCCGGAAACGCCGTTCCTGCTGCCGATGCTGCGCGCGCTCGGCGCGACGACGACGCTGGTCGAACGTCGCCCGCGCTGGAGCGCCGCCGGCGCGCTCGCCGACCACGCGCCGGACCTGACGCCGACGCAGGCGCTGCTCGCGGCCACGCGGCGGCACGACGTCGCGCTGGTGATGCACCACAACTTCGAACTCGACCGCGAGGCGCTGCACGCGTTGGCGTCCGCGCCGATCGGTTTCGTCGGCCTGCTCGGGCCGGTGCGGCGTCGCGACGACCTGTTCCGCGTGCTGCCTCCGCCGTCGCGCGACGCGCTGCTGCCGCGCCTGCATTCGCCCGTCGGCCTGCACCTGGGCGGCAGCGGCCCGGAAGCGATCGCGCTGAGCATCGCCGCGCAGCTGCAGCGCCACCTCCACGGCGTGCCGGCATGAGCGCGCCCGCATGAAGCACACGGCCATCGTCCTCGCCGCCGGCGGCAGCACGCGGCTGGGGCGGCCGAAACAACTGCTCACGCGCGATGGCGAAGCGCTGGTGCATCGCGCGGTGCGACTGGCGACGGCCACGCATCCGGCGCGACTGGTGGTGGTCACCGGCGCGTACGAACGCGACGTCGCGGGGGCGCTGCAGGTGATCGCGATCGACCACCGGCTGGAAGTCATCGGCAATCCGGACTGGACGCGCGGGCTCTCCACCAGCCTCGCCGCGGCGGCGAACGCGCTGCAGGGCGTCGAGGCGCCGGCGCTGATCCTGGTGTGCGATCAACCCGCGCTGGAGGAACACCACCTGCGTGCGCTGCTCGACGGCGCCGCGCATTCGCCCGTCGGTTGCGCGGCGACGCGGCATGGCGAACGCCTCGGCGTGCCGGCGGTGGTCGATGCGCGGCTGCTGGACGAGGCGCGCGCGTTGCGCGGCGATGCGGGTTTCGGCGCGCGGCTGAGCACGCTGGACGGCGTGTGGACGCTGGATGCGCCCGAACTCGCGCTGGACCTGGATACGCCGGACGACGTGGCCGACGCCGTATCGCGCGGCTGGCTGGACGCAGCCAGAAACGAGTAAAGGCAGGAATCAGAAGTGGGCGGGCAATGGCCCGCGCTCACTGCTCACTCCTGCCTTCACCCGGTACTGCCTTCAAGAGGATGCGGCGGCCTTTTGCGCGCGCCGCATCCTGCGCGGTGATCAGGCCGCGGCGTCCTTCAGCTTCTTCAGCGGACGGACCTTGACCTTCACCGTGGCCGGCTTGGCAGCGAACCACTGCTCTTCCTTGGTGAACGGGTTGATGCCCTTGCGCTTCGGCTTGGCAGCAACGCTGACGGCGGTGATCTTCAGCAGGCCCGGCAGGGTGAACGCACCCGCGCCCTTCTTGCTGATGGACGCGTGCACGGCGCCTTCCAGCGCGGCCAGCACGTTGCGGACGTCCTTGGCGACCACGCCCGTCGTTTCCGACAGGTGCGCGACCAGACCCGACTTGGACAGCACTTCCTTGATCGGCTTCGGAGCGGCCGGCTTGGCAGCGGCCTTCTTCGGGGCGGCCTTCTTTGCCACTTTCTTCGTCTTCGCCATATGTGTCTCGTGATACTCGAATGGTTGATGGATGCCCGTAAACCGCAGCTAGGCAAGCGGAATGTAGGGCAACACAAACGCTGCGCCAAGTGGTTTTTCACGAAAAAGTGCGGGAATTCGGCCAGTTTGGCGATCCGGCCGCTTGGCGGGCGTCGGCATGGTGCTTGGATGTGCGGTTTTCGACGCGCTGCGTCACCGATCCGCGAGCGACGCCGCCTCGCGCGCGAGGCGTTCCACGCGCGCCCAGTCGCCCTCGCGCAACGCATCGGCTGGCGTCAGCCACGAACCGCCCAGGCAGGCGACGTTCGCCCGACGCAGGTAGTCGCCGGCGCGCGCGGCATCGATGCCGCCCGTCGGACAGAAGCTCGCCTGCGCGAACGGGCCGCGCCAGGCGTCGATCAGTTCGAGCGCGTTGATCGGTTCGGCCGGAAACACCTTGAGCAGCCGATGGCCCGCGGCGAGTGCCGCCATGACCTCGCTGCCGGTCGCCACGCCGGGCAGGTAGGCGATTTCCAGCTCGACCGCGGCGTCGAGCAGTTCGCGCGTGCTGCCGGGCGACACGGCGAACGCCGCGCCGATGTCCTTCAGCCGGCGCAGTTGCTCCACCTCGAGCACGGTGCCGGCGCCGATGCGCATGTCGGGCATCTCGCGCACGAGCGCGGCGACCGCGCCCATCGCGACCGGCGTGCGCAGGGTGACTTCGATCGCGCCGATGCCGCCGGCCTGCAGCGCGCGCGCCACGTTGCGCGCTTCCTCGACGCTGGCCGGCGTGTACACGGGCATGATGCGGTGCCCGTGCAGCACGGCGCGTGCGTCAACGGCGGACATGGAAGCCGGCCTGCGAGGTGACGTCGTGGATTTCCTGCGCGCTGGCCAGGCAGAAATCGCCCGGGATCGAATGCTTGAGCACGGCCGCGCCGAGGCCGAAATGCAGCACTTCCGCGGGCGCCATGCCCTGGATGAGCCCGTGCAGCACGCCGCCGGCGAACGCATCGCCGGTCCCGATGCGGTCGACGATGCCGTCGAGCGCGTAATCGGGCGCGCGGCGACGCGAGCCGTCGCGTTCGACCATCACCGCCGACAGCGTGTGCCGGTCGACACTGTGCTGCGTGCGCAGCGTGCAGGTGAGCCAGCGCAGGTTCGGCAACGCGGCGAATGCGCGCGTGGCGGCTTCGGCGACGGCCTGCTCGCCTTCGGAATGCACGCGTTCGCCGAGCACGATGGCGATGTCGCGGTGGTCGGCGAAGACGATGTCGGCCTGTTCGAAGATCTGGCGCAGCAGCCCGGCGGCGTCGCCATCCCACGCCTGCCACAGCTTGCCGCGGAAGTTGCCGTCGAAGGACACCTTGACCCCGAGGCGTCGCGCCGCGCGCGCGGCGTCGATCGTCGCCTGCGCGGTCGCCAGGCCCAGCGCCGGGCTCACGCCGGACAGGTGCAGCCATGAAGCGCCGTCGAGCAGCGCGTCCCAGTCGTAGTCGGCGTTGCGCACGAACGCCGAATAGGCGCGGTCGTACAGCACTTCGCTCGGGCGCTGCATCGCGCCGTGCGAAAGGAAATACAGGCCCATGCGCCCTTCCGACGCGCGCGTCGCGCGCGTGTCCACGCCATGGCGGCGCAGTTCCGCGACGGCCGCGGCGCCCAGCGCGTTGTCGGCGACGGTCGACACCATCGCCGCGTCGTGGCCCAGCTGCGCGAGCAGCACCGCGACGTTGGCCTCGGCGCCGCCGATGTGCACGTCCAGCGACGGCGATTGCAGCACGCGCTCGCGGCCGGGCGCGGACAGGCGCAGCAGCAGCTCACCGAAACAGACCACGCGGCTCACGCCGTGCTCCCCACTACGCCGCTCATTGCGCTCATTGCCTTCCCCATGGAATCCAAACGCGACGATTCTGCCTGCTCCCCGGCCCGTCCCGCCTTACAGCGACCGGGCTCCGGCGGGCTCATGGCGCACCGCAGCATGCGGACGGCCGACTCAGGTGCTAGGGTTTTGACCATCGGTGTCATTTCGCCGACCGGAACACGATAGCAAGCACCGTAAGCCAGTCAACAAGCACCTTTGAGCTGTAGTGCCATATGGGAGGGGAGAACCTATGCAATTTCAGCGTGGACCAAAAAAGACACCGGTTACCTTGCTGGCCGCCTCGATCGGCCTCGCGCTGCAGCTGAGCGCCGCGAGCGCCCTCGCGCAGGACGCCGCGGCCAGCGCATCCACTGCACCGGCCACCACCACCGCCGCCGCGCCCGCCGCGGATGCACCGCCGACCGAACTGGACACGGTCACGGTCACCGGCTTCCGCGGCGCGCTGGAAAAAGCGCTGGACAAGAAGCGCAGCGAGATCGGCGTGGTCGATGCGATCGTCGCCGAGGACATTGCCGACTTCCCGGACCTCAACCTCGCCGAATCGCTGCAGCGCATACCCGGCGTGTCGATCTCGCGCGATGCCGGTGAAGGCCGCAACATCTCCGTGCGCGGCCTGGACAGCCAGTTCACCCGCGTGCGCATCAACGGCATGGAGGCGCTGACCACCACCGGCGGCACCGACAGCTCCGGCGGCGCGAACCGCGGCCGCGGCTTCGACTTCAACGTCTTCGCCTCCGAACTGTTCAACAGCATCACCGTGCGCAAGACCTCCTCGGCCGACATCGAGGAAGGCGCGCTCGGCGCGACGGTCGACCTGCAGACCGCGCGTCCGTTCGACTACGACGGCTTCACCTTCGTCACCGGCGCGCAGCTGGGCTACAACGACCTCGCGTCCGACCTGGATCCGCGCGCGACCATGCTGATCAGCAACACCTGGGCCGACAACCGTTTCGGCGCGCTGCTCTCGGTGGCCTACACCAAGCGCCGCCTGCTCGAGGAAGGCCACAGCACCGTGCGCTGGGACAACGGCACCAGCAGCGGCGGCTTCGCCGGCACGCCGGCGGCCGAATCGACCAGCGTCTTCCACCCGCGCATCCCGCGCTACGGCGTGATGGAGCACGAGCAGGAGCGCCTGGGCGTCACCGCGTCGCTGCAGTTCGATCCGACCGACAAGACCTCGCTCGGCCTGGACGTGATGTACGCCGACCTCGACGCCACGCGCACCGAGAACTTCCTCAACGGCCTGTCGTTCAGCCGTGGCGCGTGCGCCACGGGCAACGCCGGCGCCGCGTGCCGCGCGGCCGGCGCCAGCGGCAAGCCGGAAACGGTGGTGCTGGAAAGCGTGGTCGACGAACGCGGCAACCTGGTCTACGGCCGTTTCAACAACGTCGACGTGCGCTCCGAAGCGCGCTACGACGAGCTGGAAACCAAGTTCACCCAGTTCAACTTCTACGCCGACCACGAGCTCACCGACGACTTCAAGCTGCATTTCGAAGGCGGCCGCGCGAAGTCCGAGTTCGAGAACCCCATCCAGACGACCATCACGCTGGATCGCACCAACGCGCAGAACTACACCTGGGATTACCGCAACAACGATCGCCTGCCGGTCATCACCAACGGCTTCGACGTGAACGACCCGGCGCAGTGGGCGTTCATCAACGGCGTGTCGGAAATCCGCCTGCGCCCGCAGTACGCCGACAACACCATCGACAACGTGTCGCTGGGCATGTCGTGGGCGCTGACCGACAGCTTCACGCTGAAGGGCGGCGGTCAGTTCAAGGAATACACGTTCCAGTCGCGCGAGGAACGCCGCGCGTCCGAGCTTGTCGTCCCCGCGCTGCCGGCCGGCTCGTCCATGGCCGACTTCACCCGCACGATCCAGCTGGAAGACATCGGCAACGTCGGCGACGGCCGCTGGCTGATCCCCGACATCGACGCGTTCAACCGCGCGTTCGACATCTACAGCGACACCGGCATCTTCGCCGTCAGCAACCAGGTGGCCTCGGTGCTGGGCAACAACCGCACCGTGACCGAGCGCGACCAGGGCTTCTGGCTGCAAGGCGACTTCACCACGCAGATCGGCTCGCTTCCGCTGAGCGGCAACTTCGGCGTGCGCCAGGTCACCACGCGGCAGAGTTCCACCGGCTGGTCCACCGTGGGCGGCCAACCCGTGCTGACCACCGTCGAACGCAGCTACGAAGACACGCTGCCGTCGCTGAACCTCGTCGCCGACGTGACGCCGGACTTCCTGATCCGCTTCGCCGCAGCGAAGGTGATGGCGCGCCCCGGCCTGGGCAACCTGACGCCGGGCGTGACGGTGAACGTCTCCGGCGGTAATCGCGTCGTGAACGGCGGCAACCCGCTGCTCGATCCGTTCCGCGCGAAGACCGCGGACCTGTCGTTCGAGTGGTACTTCGCCGAGGAATCGCTGCTCGCGCTGGGCCTGTTCTACAAGGACATCGACAGCTTCGTGCAGACCTCGCGCGAAACGCGGCCGTACTCGACCTCCGGGCTGCCAGCGAGCCTGCTCGACGGCACCGGCGCGACGGTGAACGACGACTTCCAGTTCAACATCCCGCTAAACACCCCGGGCGGTCCGCTGAAGGGCCTGGAATTCACCTACCAGCAGCCGTTCGTGTTCCTGCCCGGCTTCTGGAGCGACTTCGGCGTGCAGCTGAACTACACCTACGTCGATTCGAAGATCCAGTACATGACCGCGGCCGGCGCGACCTCGCTGCGCACGGACCTGACGGGACTTTCGAAGAACGCCTACAACGCGACGCTCTATTACGAAGGCGACAAGTTCAGCGCGCGCGTGTCGGCGGCGTATCGCGACGACTACCTGACCACCGTGCCGGGCCGCAACAACAACGACGTGGAAGGCACGGCCGAAACGCTGACCATCGACATGTCGGCGTCGTACCGGATCAACGACCACTTCGAACTGACGCTGGAAGGCCTGAACCTGACCGACGAATTCCAGGACCAGTGGGTCGATTCGATCGGCGATCGCGCCTCGGTCTACCACCACACCGGGCGCCAGTACTTCCTCGGCGCGCGTTACAAGTTCTGACGGATGGGCGATGGAGAATGGGTGGGAGCGCAGGCTCCCACCCTTTCTTTTCAGCACGGGCCCGCAACACCTGCATCGCCGTCCCTGCGAAGCCGGGAACCCATGGCGGCATACATCACGTAATCGAACGTCCCGGGCGCGTCGGATAGAAGCATTCCGACGCCGCCGAAGCGAGCAACCGCACCAAGACGCAGCACCAGCAGGTTCACGTTCCCCGTTCCTCACCCAAGGAGCCGCAACGATGAGCGTCCGCACCACCTTCGCCACCCTCACCTTCGCGCTGCCGCTGCTCGCGCATGCGGCCCAGGATCCCGCGCGACAGACCATCGCACCGGACGACGGCTGGGCATCGCACCCCACCGCCGCCTTGCCCTACGGCACCACCGGCGGTTCCGCGGCCGATGACGCGCACGTGTTCACCGTGTCCGACCGCAACGCACTCGTGGCCGCGCTGAATTTCCCCGACGCCACGCCGAAGATCGTCCGCATCGAAGGCATGATCGATGCGAACGTCGATGCGACCGGCCAACCGCTCACCTGCGCCGACTACGCCCGCCCGGATCCGCAGACCGGCGAGCTGTACTCGCTGGACGCGTTCCTCGCCGCCTACGACCCGGCGACCTGGGGACGCGTGAATCCCAACGGCCCGCAGGAGCGTGCACGCGCGGCGTCCGCTTCGGCGCAGCAGGCCCGCGTGCGCATCCGCGTGCCCGCCAACACCACGATCATCGGCGCGAACCACGGCGACGGGCTGCGCGGCGCGTGGCTCGACATCCGCCCCGGTTCGACCACCGGCAACCAGCCGATGAACGTCATCGTGCGCAACCTGGTGCTGGTCGACAGCGCCGACTGCTTCCCGCAGTGGTCGCCGACCGACGGCGCCGACGGCAACTGGAACGCGCTGTACGACGCGATTTCGGTGCGCAACGCGACGCACGTGTGGATCGACCATAACGCGATGCTCGACGTCGCCACGCGCGACGAAGATGCGCCGACGTATTTCGGCCGTCTCTACCAGCGCCACGACGGTCTGGTCGACGTCACCAACGAATCGGACTTCGTCACCGTGTCATGGAACCTGATGGCGAACCACGACAAGGCGATGCTGATCGGCTCGTCCGACAGCGCCGTTGCCGATCGCGACAAGCTGCGCGTGACGCTGCACCACAACCTCTTCCACGACCTCGGCCAGCGCGTGCCGCGCGTGCGCTACGGCCAGGTGCACGTGTTCAACAACCAGTACACGCTGACCGCCGATGGCGCGCAGACGTATGCGTACAGCTGGGGCGCGGGCATCGAATCGAAGATCTTCGCGCAGAACAACCACTTCGTCGTGCCGTCGGCGGTGACGCCGGATCTGTTCGCCGAGCGATTCAACGGCACCGCGCTGCATGACGAAGGCACGATGCGCAACGGGGTCTCCAAGCACGCGCGCGTGGACGTGGTCGATGCGTACAACGCGGCCAACCCGGTGCCGCTGTCGAACGACGTGGGCTGGACGCCGACGCTGTATCGGCGCATCGACCCGACCGTTGTGGTGCCGATCTCGGTGGTGCTGGGGGCGGGGCCGTTCAAGTGACGTCGAGTGCGACCTTCGCGCAGCGTCGTCGCTTCCTGCACGCTTCGCTCCTCCCGCCCGCCCTGCTGCTGTTACCCCCTCCCCTGCTTGCAGGGGAGGGTTGGGGAGGGGTCGCGAAGCCGCAAGGCGGCGAGCTCGGCGCTGGCGCGCCTCACAACCTCCTCCCAGCCTCCCCCTGCGAGCAGGGGGAGGGGAGCTGCTTCGACGTGGTCGTTGCCAAGACGCCTCGCGAAGGCACGCCGACCTTCGCCAGCATCGGAGATGCCCTCGCCGCAGCGCCCTCGAACAGTGCCAGGCCCCACCGCATCCTCATCACCCGCGGCCGCTGGCACGAGAAGCTCGTCATCGACAAACCGAACATCCATCTCATCGGCGAAGACCGCGCGGGCAGCGTGCTCACCTTCGACGCCGCCGCCGGCATGGCGCGCCCCGACGGCGAGCCGTGGGGCACGTGGGGCTGCGCGAGCGTCACCGTGCGCGCGCCGGATTTCCGCGCCGCGAACCTCACCATCGAGAACGCCTTCGATTACGTCGGCAATCTCGCGACGCCGAAGTTCGAGCCCGTCGGGCCGAACGCCGCGCAGGCGGTGGCGCTGATGCTCGATGCCGGCTCCGATCGGGCGTCGTTCGAGCGCGTGGATTTCATCGGCCACCAGGACACGCTGTTCGCCGACGCCGGGCGCAGCGCCTTTCGCGATTGCCGCATCAGCGGGAGCGTCGATTTCATCTTCGGCGGCGGCAATGCGCTGTTCGAGCAGTGCGAACTGCATTCGCGCTTCCGCCCGGGCAAGGAACGGCAGGGTTACGTCGCGGTGCCGTGCACGCCGTCGGCGCAGGCGTACGGCCTGACGTTCGTGCGTTGCCGGCTGACGCGCGACGCGGAGATTCCCGACGGAACCGTCGCGCTCGGCCGCGCATGGCGGCCGGGTCGCACGTTTCCCGACGGCAAGTACGGCGACCCGGACGCCGTCGGCGCCGCGGTGTACCTGGACTGCTGGATGGAGGCGCACATCGATGCGCGCGGCTGGGACGAGATGGGCTACACCGCGCGCGACGGCCGCCGCGTGATGCTGCCGCCCGGCGATGCGCGCCTGTTCGAGCACGCGAGCCGCGGGCCGGGCGCGCATCGCTCCGATTCGCGCCGGCTTCTCACGAACGAGCGCGCGCGCGCCTACTCGCGGGAACGCGTGCTCGACGGATGGCAGCGGGGCTGATCGCTTGCCATCGCCATCATGTAGCACGGCATCACATCACATCGTCATCCCGGCGAACGCCGGGACCCAGGCCAGCAGCTTCGGACGACTTCGATGCTCAAACCGCTTTTCACGGCACTGGTGTCGTTCGCACTGCTCGCACCCGCTCGCGCAGCACCGCCGGTCACCATCCACCTCGCCGGCGATTCGACGATGTCGGTCAAGCGCGCGGAAAAGCGCCCGGAAACCGGCTGGGGCGAGTTCCTCGCCGAGCAGTTCCCGCCGGGCACGGTCGTCGTCGACAACCGCGCGATGAACGGCCGCAGCACGCGCACCTTCCTGTCCGAGGGCCGGTGGGACGCCTTGCTGGAATCGACGAAGCCGGGCGACATCGTGCTCATCCAGTTCGGCCACAACGATCAGTCGATCGAGAAGCCGGACCGCTACACGCCGCCGGCGGATTACGCGCGCAACCTTGGGCGTTTCGTCGCCGACGTGCGCACGAAGCACGCGACACCGGTGCTGCTCACGCCCGTGGCGCGGCGGCGCTTCGACGACGAGGGGCGGCTGGTGCCGAGCCATGGCGGGTATCCGGACCTCGTGCGCGCGCTCGCCGCACGCGAGGGCGTCGCGTTGATCGACATGGAGCGGCGCAGTTCGGCCGTGCTGCAGGAGGCGGGCGTCGAGGCATCCAAGGCCCTGTTCCTGTGGCTTTCGCCTGGCGAACACGCGAACTATCCGCAGGGCGTGCAGGACAGCACGCATTTCTCGCCGAAGGGCGCGGCGCGGATGGCGCGGGAGTTCGCAGCGGCGTGGCGGGAGTTGGGGATCGTGTTGCCGGCGGATGCGGCAAGTGGAGCGCCGCTGTAGCCGTTGTAGTCCGGGTAAGCGAAGCGCACCCGGGGGCGCGATCGCTTCTCCGCCCCGGGTGCGCTTCGCTTACCCGGGCTACAAACGCGGAGCGTGTCGCTGTCGCCGTCGAAAGGAAGGCCATGAAGGCCGAAAGCCGAAAGCCAAGGTCGGACGGCTACTTCAATGGTTCCCGCCGCGGCAGGGGCTTCAGCGGTTCCATCGTGTCCAGATCCCAATCCGCCGGCACGAACGCCTGCCGCGTTTCCTTCTGCACCGGATACCCGCCGACCTGCTCCTGGCTGTCGATGATGCGGCCGCGTCCTTCGATCGTATCGGCGAGGATGCGGCGGTCCACGTCGTCGCGATCCCACGGACGCGCGCCCGCGTTCGCGATCACCGCGTCCTGCACCTTCGACGCGGGCAGCAGCGTCACGCCGAACGGCAGCGCCGGCGCACGCGAAATCGCATCCACGCCGATCGGCGTCGTGGTGTAGCGGCCCTGCTGCGGCAGCGGGTTGCCGATGCGGTCGACCGCGAGGTTGTCCTCGAAGAACACGTCGACATCGCCCGAACCGCCCACTTCGAAGAAGGCGACGTCCTCCGTCGAGATGCCCGCGCGCATCACGTTGCCGCGCGCGATGACCTGCCCGCGCGAATACGGATGCCCCAGCCATTCCTCGGCGATCAGGTTGTAGTGCACGGCGCGCTGGCCCGGGTCGTAGATCAGGTTGTTGATCACCTGCCCGCGCGCGCCGCCCTTGAACAGCGGGTTGCGCTCGTAGTTGTGCGCATAGAGGTTGCCGACGATCAGCACGTCGTTGACGTGGTCGTGGATCAGCGACCCCTTGGAATGCTCGCCCTTCTTGTGCGTCGCGTTCGACAGGCCTTCGGCGATGATGTTGTGGCTGTAGGTGATGCGGCGCGACGCCGCCTCCATCCACGCCTTCTCGTCTTCGCCGTAAAAGCGCGTGCTCGACGCCGACAGGTTTTCGTCCGTCGCCCACGTCAGCGAGCAGTGGTCGACGATCACGTCGCGCGCGCCGCGCACGGTGGTGATCGCGTCGATGTCGCCGGAAAACTTCGGCATGCCGCCGTCGCCCGGGCGCATGCGGATGTGGCGGATCACCACGTCGTGCGTCGCGATGGTCAGGCCGCCCTTGATGAAGGTGATGCCCGGCTGCGGCGCGGTCTGCCCGGCGACGGTGAGGAAGGGCTCGGTGATGCGCAGCTCCTTCATCCCCAGGTCGATCACGCCGCCCACTTCGAACACGACGATGCGCGGGCCCTTCGTCGCGAGCGCTTCGGCGAACGAGCCCGGGCCGTCGGCGGCGAGCGTCGTCACGCGCACGATCTTCCCGCCCCGTCCCCCCGGCGTATGCGCGGCCCAGCCCTGCGCGCCCGGGAAGGCGAGGTCGGGTGTCCCGGTGGACAAGGCCTGCAGCCCGGCCGGCGCGGCCGAACTGCTCGCGGCGGCCATCGACACCAGCAGCGCGGCGGTCGCCAGCGCGCGTGCGAACCCGTGAATCCTGCCGTTCCGGTGATGCGTCCCCATCCGTCCCCTCCCCGAGCCGTGTTCCGAGTGTAGTCGCCCGATTGTCAATGACACCGGTTTCCTATACAACATCCCCACAGCCGAATCTCAGGGGATCGCCGCCGCATGGACAAACACGCGCCCGACGCGGGCAGTGACAGCGCAACGATTGCCCGGCGACTGGTCGATGCGCGCCGGCAGGCGCAGGCGCTGCCGGAGTATCCCGGCAGCGTGCCCGCCGGCCTGGATGAAGGCTATGCCTGCCAGGACGCCGCCATCGCGCTGTGGGATCGCCCGGTGGTGGGCTGGAAGGTCGGCAAGATTCCCGCCGACTGGGAAGCCACGCTCGGCGAGGAACGCCTGGTCGGGCCGATCTTCGAAGGCGCCGTGCAGGCGCCACCGCCGGGCGAGGCTTCGACGTTCCCGGTGATCCCCGGCGGCTTCGCCGCGGTGGAAGCCGAATTCGTGTTTCGCATAGCCCGCGACGCGAAGCCCGAGAAGACCGAGTACACCGCGGGCGAGGCGGCCGACCTCGTCGCCGCGCTGCACGTGGGCATCGAACTGGCCGGCAGCCCGCTGCCGCTGATCAACGTGCTCGGCCCGCCGGTGGTGGTGTCGGATTTCGGCAACAACACCGGGCTGGTGCTAGGCACGGAAATCACCGACTGGCAGCGTCGCGGCGCGGACGAACTCACCTGCGAGACCTTCATCGACGGCCACCTGGTCGGCGAAGGCGGCGCGGCGTCGATCGCCGGCGGCCTGCTCGCGGCGCTCGCGTTCGCGCTGTCGCGTTGCGCCAGCCGCGGCCATCCGCTCAAACGCGGCATGCTGGTGACCACGGGCGCGGCGACCGGCATCCACGACATCCTCGCCGGGCAGCGCGCGCGCGTGAGCTTCGGCGAATGGGGCGAGATTCACTGCAACGCCGTCGCGGCCGAACCGTTCGAGGGGCGCGCATGACCGAAGGCCGGCAGGGACAGCATCGACGTCGTTTCCTCGCGGGCCTGACCGCCGCCTGCGCCGCGGGCGCAGTGCCCGATGCGCTGCGCGCCGCCGAGCCGGCGCGCGTACTCACCGCCACCGACGTGCACGTGAAGGACTACCCGACCGTGCAGGCGGTGCAGTGGATCGGCGAACAGCTCGAGCGCGAGACCCGCGGCCGCCTGCGCCTGCGCATGTACCACGCGGGACAACTGGGCCGCGAATCGGAAGCCATCGACATGGCGCGCTTCGGCGCCATCGCCATCACGCGCGTGTACACCGGCGCGCTGAACAACGCCTTCCCGCTCACGCAGGCGCTGTGCCTGCCGTACGTGTTCGATTCGACGCAGCACCTGCGCCGCGCGATCGACGGCGACGTCGGCGCGCAGGTGTTGCGCGGGTTCCAGTCGCGCGGCCTCGTCGGCCTTGCGATCTACGACAGCGGCCCGCGCTGCTTCTACAACATCAAGCATCCGATCGTGACGCCGGCCGACCTGCACGGGTTGAAGATCCGCGTGCCGGTCTCGGACATCTTCATCCGCATGCTGCGCCTGTTCGGCGCGAACCCGACGCCGCTGCCGCTGGGCGAAGTGTTCTCCGGCATGGAAACGCACATGATCGACGGTGCGGAAAACAACATCCGCAGTTTCCAGTCGAGCCGGCACTTCGAGGCGGCGCGCTACTGGTCGCACAGCGACCATTCGTGGGCGCCCGACGTGCTGCTGCTGTCGCGCAAGACCTTCGATTCGCTGGAACCGCGCGATCGCGACACGCTGCTGCGCCTGGCGCGCGAGTCGGTCGGCGTGATGCGCAGGCTCTGGGCGCAGCAGGAAGACGACGCGCGGCGCATCGTGAAGGAGGCCGGCGTGGCGTTCAACGAATGCGACATCCCCGCCTTCCGCGCCGCCGCGCAGCCGCTGCTCGCGCACTACCGCGGCGATCCGGCGATCGACGCGCTGTACCGGCAAATCCGCGATCTCGCGTGAGGATTCCCATGGACGCCACCGTGACCCCGGTTCCTTCCTCGATCCTCCAACGCACCTGCGACCGCCTGGCCGGCTGGACGATCGCCACGGCGGCGTTCGCACTGCTGATGCTCGTCCTGGTGCAGGGCTGGCAGGTGATCGCGCGCTACGTGCTCAACGATTCGCCCAGCTGGACCGAACCGGTGACGCTGCTGATGCTGAGCACCGCGATGAGCATGGGCGCGGCGGCGGGCGTGCACACGCGCCGGCACTTCGCGTTCTCGCTGCTGGCCGATGCGATGGGCCCGCGCGCGAAGCACGCCGTGCACCTGCTGCAATCGGCGGTGGTGGTGATCATCGGGCTGATGCTCGCGTACTGGGGCGGCGTGCTGTTCGTCGATGGCGTGCACATCCCCACGGCCGGCGCGCCGATGCCGGAGAGCATCGACTACCTGCCGCTCGCGGTCGGCGGTGCGCTGATGGCGCTGTTCGCGGTTTCCCAGATGCTGCATGACGCCCCGGCGGCGGAGGTCCACTGATGGCGATCGCACTGCTCTTCGTCGCGTTCGGCGTGCTGCTCGTGCTCGGGGTGCCGGTGGCCTACGCGCTCGCGGCGGCCTCGCTCGCGACGCTGCTGTACCTGGACGTGCCCTCCATCGTGATGGTGCAGCAGGTGTCGGCGGGATCGGGTTCGGCGAGCCTCATCGCCATCCCGCTCTTCATCTTCGCCGGCGAGATCATGATGCGCGGCGGCATTTCCGAGCGCCTCATCAGCCTCGCCTCGTCGCTGGTCGGGCGCATGCGCGGCGGCCTGGGCCAGGTGAGCATCCTCTCGTCGCTGTTCTTCGGAGGCGTGTCGGGTTCGGCGCTGGCGGACGTCTCCGCGGTCGGCGGCACGATGATCCCGCAGATGGTGCAACGCGGTTACGACCGCGACTTCGCGGTGAACGTGTGCATCACCGCCGCGCTCGTCGCGCTGCTCGTGCCGCCGTCGCACAACCTGATCCTGTATTCGGCCGCGGCCGGCGGCGGGTTGTCGATCGCCGACCTGTTCGCCGCCGGCATCGTGCCCGCGCTGCTGATGACCGTGGTGCTGATGGTCACCTGCTACGCGGTCGCGCGGCACCGCGGCTACGGCGTGGAGATCTTCCCCGGCTGGCGCGCCGTCGCGCTGCGCCTGGTGTCGGCGCTGCCGGGCCTGGGGCTGGTCGCGCTGATCTTCGTCGGCATCCGCGCGGGCATCTTCACCGCGGTGGAAAGCGCGGCGATCGCGGTCGTCTACGCGCTGCTGGTCACCAGCGTGCTGTACCGGCAGATGCCGTGGCGCGAGTTCCTCGGCACGGTCGTGCACGCGGCGCGCAGCGCGGGCGCGATCCTGTTCGTGATCGCCACCGCGGCGGTGTTCGGCTGGTTGCTGGCCTACCTGCAGGTGCCGTCGGCATCGGTGGATTTCCTCACCGGGCTGACCCAGGACCGCAACCTGATGCTGCTGCTGATGATCCTGGTGCTGCTGGTGCTGGGCACGTTCCTGGACCTGGCGCCGATGATCCTGATCTGCACGCCGATCTTCCTGCCGGTGGCCCGCGCCATCGGCATCGACCCGGTGCATTTCGGCGTGATCCTGGTGCTCAAGGGCGGCCTGAGCCTGATCAGCCCCCCGCTGGGCTCCGTGCTCTTCGTCGGCACGTCGATCGGCAAGATCAGCATCGGCCAGAGCATGCGCACCATCTGGCCGTTCTGGCTGGCCGGCCTCGCGGTGCTGCTGGTGGTCGCCTTCGTGCCGGCGTTGTCGCTGTGGCTGCCGGCGGCGCTGAAGGCTTGAGGAATTTCGTCGGCATGGATCGTGCGGGACGCGCGATCCGGCCGGAAGGCGGTCGCGTTCACGCACAACGCAGGCGCCATGGCGCACGGGGCATCGATCCGGCAGCGCGGTTCGCGTCGGGGGACGGCTAGAATTCCCGCATGACCGAATCCGCGCCGCGTACCCGCCGTTCCCGCACCGCCTCGCTGCTGCCGGCGCCGGAGGACACCGGGCTGACGGGCAAGGCGACGATCAACGACATCGCCCGCCTCACCGGCGTATCGAAGAAGACGGTCTCGCGCGTCATCAACAACTCGCCGCTGGTGCATCCGGAAACGCGCGAGAAAGTGCTGGCGCTGATGAAGCAGCTGGGCTACACGCCCGATCCGCAGGCGCGCGGGCTCGCGTTCCGGCGCTCGTTCCTGATCGGGCTGGTCTACGACAACCCCACCGCGCAGTACATCGTGAACATGCAGTACGGCGCGCTGGATGCGTTGCGCGACTCGGGCTACGAGCTGGTGGTGCATCCGTGCGATTCCTCCAAGGAGGATTACATCGACGGCGTGCGCCGCTTCGTGCAGCAGCAGAAGCTGCACGGCGTGATCCTCATCCCGCGTGTCTCCGAAGACGAGCAGCTCGCCGCGGCGCTGCGCGAGATCGGCGTGCGCTACGTGCGCATCGCCTCGGTGCCGATGGACGCGGCGGCGCACATGCTGGTCACGCAGGATCGCCAGGCCAGCACGGAAGCGGCCAACTACATCGAATCGCTTGGACATCGCACGATCGGCCTGATCACCGGCCCGCGCCGCTACCGCTCCACCATCGAGCGCGGCGGCGGCTTCCTCGGCGGCCTGGACGCGCGCGGGATCAAGCTGCCGCCGGACTACATCTTCGAAGGCGGCTATACGTTCGACTCCGGCGTGGCCGGCGCGGAATACCTGCTGGCCAAGTCGCCGCGCCCCACCGCGATCTTCGCCTGCAACGACGAGATGGCCGCCGGCGTGTACAAGGCCGCGATGCGTCGGGGGCTGTCGATTCCCGGCGACCTGTCGGTCGTGGGCTTCGACGACAGCCCGCTCGCCGCGCAGCTGTGGCCCGCGCTCACCACCATCCATTCGCCGACGCGCGACGTCGGCCGCCAGGCGGCGCAGATGCTGCTGGGCGAGGAGCCGTCCTCCGAAGCCGCGGCGGTTGCGCCGCGCGCCGTGAACCCGCAGCTCGTGGTGCGTGATTCGACGCAGCGGCCAAAGGGCTGACACGTCGACCCGTCGTCCACCGGGAGACCGGTAGAGAGTCAACGCTCGCGCTTGCGGTGAGCGCCCTGCTCGCGGACGGCAAACATCGAGATGGGTTCCAGCTTTCGCTGGAATGACGGTTGGGAGTGCCCGTGCGATACGGGCCTGGGTCCCGGCTTTCGCCGGGATGACGAACTGTTGGGGCCGCCTATCCCCAACCCCAACACCAACCTCCAACCTCCAACACCCATTCCCAATTCCCTACTCCCCACTCCCTACTCCCGATTCCCTACTCCCGATTCCCAACTCCCGATTCCCGATTCCCGATTCCCGATTCCCGATTCCCGATTCCCGATTCCCGATTCCCGATTCCCGATTCCCGATTCCCGATTCCCGATTCCCGATTCCCGATTCCCGATTCCCGATTCCCTTTTGACACCGGTTACCAAAACCCCGCTATCATCCCCTCACCGCCTGCCGCGCGACGTCCGCGACGGCCCGAACCACCGGAGAGGCCCGATGTTCCGCAAGACCTACCACGCCACCCACCCGGACATGATGGCCGGCGCCAGCAACGACCAGCTGCGCGAGCGCTACCTGATCGACGGCCTCTTCGTCCCGGGCCAGGTCGTCCTGAATTACTCGCACAACGAGCGTTTCGTCATCGGCGGCGCCGCCCCGACCACCGCGTCCGTGCCGCTTCCGCAGCAGACCGAACCGGCGTCCGCCGCGGGCAAGCCGTTCCTGGAACGCCGCGAGCTTGGCATCGTGAACGTCGGCGCCGGTACGGGCACCGTCACCGTCGACGGCGCCTCGTACACGCTGGAACCCAAGGACGGGCTGTACGTGCCGATGGGCAGCGCCGAGGTGGTGTTCGCATCGAACGACGCCGGCCATCCCGCGAAGTTCTACCTCGCTTCCACGCCTGCGCACGCACGTTTCGAGACGAAGCACATCTCCATCGCACAGGCCGTTCCGCTCGAGCGTGGCGCGCTGGAAACCTCGAACGAACGCACGATCTACCAGTACATCGTCCCGGCGACGGTGAAGTCGTGCCAGCTGCTGCTGGGTCTGACGATCCTCAAGCCCGGCAGCGTGTGGAACACCATGCCGCCGCACCTGCACGACCGTCGTTCCGAGGTCTATTTCTACTTCGACCTCGCCGACCAGCGCGTCATGCATTTCATGGGCGATCCGGCCGACATGCGCCACCTGGTCATCGCGAACGACGAAGCCGTCGTGTCGCCGCCGTGGTCGATCCACATGGGCTCGGGCACGAAGAACTACTGCTTCATCTGGGCCATGGGCGGCGAGAACCTCGACTACACCGACATGAACCAGCTGGACATCTGCCAGCTGAAGTAACCGCGTCGCCGCCGCATTCGCACACAGGACAAGGGGAAACGATTCATGGCCAATCCGTTCAGTCTGCAAGGCAAGGTCGCGCTGGTCACCGGCGCCAACACGGGCCTGGGCCAGGGCATCGCGGTGGCGCTCGCCGAAGCCGGCGCGGACATCGCCGCCGCCGGCATCCAGGCGCCGACGGAAACCGGGGAGAAGGTGCGCGCGCTCGGCCGCCGCTTCGTGTCGATCGAAGCGAACCTGTCCAGCGTCGAGCCGGTGGAGCGCATCGTGCGCGAAACGCTGGACGCGCTCGGCGGGCTGCACATCCTGGTCAACAACGCCGGCCTGATCCGTCGCGCCGATGCGGTGGATTTCACCGAGAAGGACTGGGACGACGTGATGAACGTGAACATCAAGGGCGCGTTCTTCATGGCGCAGGCGGCGGGCCGGCACATGATCGCGAACGGCGGCGGCAAGATCGTCAACATCGCCTCGATGCTGTCGTTCCAGGGCGGCATCCGCGTGCCGTCGTACACCGCGAGCAAGAGCGGCATCGCCGGCATCACGCGCCTGCTCGCCAACGAATGGGCGAACAAGGGCATCAACGTCAACGCGATCGCGCCGGGTTACATGGCGACCGACAACACCGCGCAGCTGCGCGCGGACGAAGCGCGCAGCGCGGCGATCCTCGATCGCATTCCCGCCGGGCGCTGGGGCGAGCCGTCGGATCTCGGCGGCGCGGCGGTGTTCCTCGCGTCGCGTGCATCGGATTACGTGAACGGCGCGATCCTGCCGGTGGATGGTGGTTGGCTGGCGCGTTGAACACGGCGGTGCGGTGGTAAGCATTGGCTCGTTGCGCTTTGAGCCCCTCTCCCACCGGGAGAGGGGTTGGGGTGAGGGTCGGGACGCGCGATGCAGCCCGCACTCGCATTGCCCACGTTGTAGTGCCGCCAACGCGTTACCGGCCTGGCTCCCGGGCTTCGCCGGGATGACGATCAAGGGAGAGTAGACGTGAACCGGTGCATCCACCTCATCGCGCTGGCAATGCTATCGGCCGCGTGCGCCACGGCAAACGCCGCCGAACCCCGTCGCGACTCCTACGTCGAGAACGCACGCGACATCGCCGTGCAACAGCCCGGCCCGCACGAAGGCGAAGGCACCACCACCGCGTATCCGTTCTTCGAAGCGGCCGACGGCTTCGACATCGTGTTCCGCCAGCGCGCACTGCATCGCGGCGCGACGATCGGCGAGCATCGCAACGACAAGGACGAGATCTACTACGTGCTGTCCGGGCGCGGCGAACTGCGGCTCGACGGCAAGCGTCGCGACGTCGGGCCGGGCGATGCGATCCTCACGCGCGACGGAAGCACGCATGCGCTCGCGCAACGCGGCGAGGAAGACCTCGTCATCATCGTGGTGTATCGCAAGCGCGCAACGCGATGATCTCGCCGCCGCGCGCGCGGTGAAGACGCCGTGACGTAGCGCCTGAACGAAGGCCGCGTTCATTCGCCCCGTCTTAACCGCGCACCACCGAGCATGGACCCATCGTCCAGTGAAGGGAGCACGTCGATGGCATCCAGCAAGCGCGAACTCATCGCCCCCAACGGCGACAAGCGTTACGTGCGTCGCGACGAGAAGGGGCGTTTCAAGGAATCCGACGACGTCGGCCGCTCGCTGTCGCAGGACCAGCAGCGCAGCTCGAAGAACGAGGCCGAACCCGGCCAGGGCGATCGCGGCGACCGCAAGCACTGAGGCGGGGGCGATGAACTCCCGCCAGATCCTGATCGCGATGGCCATCATCCTGGCCGTCGCGATCGTCGGCTACATGTATCTGCACAGCCGCGAGGCGGCCCCGTTGCAGGATCCGTCCCCAGACGCGACGAGCGCGCTCAGTATCGGCGCTCCGTCCGCCACCTGACTCAGATCGCCACGCGCCGGCCGATTTCGATCAGCCGGTTGTCGGGTATCTGGAAGAACGACGTCGCCGGCAGCGCGTTGCGCGTGAGGAAGGCGAACAGCTGGTCGCGCCACAGCGCCATGCCGGTGCGGTCGCCCGCGATGACGTCCTCGCGGCTGGTGAAGAACGTCGTCTGCATCAGGTCGAACTCGAGCCCGTGCTCGCCGCACGCGGCCAGCGCGGCGGGAACGTCTGGCGTTTCGGCGATCCGTAGCGGGCGCATATCCGGTGGAAGTCCTCGCCGTGCGCATCGATCCGCACGCGTTCGTGCGCATAGGGTTCGTCCACCATTTCCACGGTCAACAGCGCGTTGCGCTCGTGCAGCACGCGGTTGTGCTTGAGGTTGTGCAGGAGCGCCTGGGGCGCGAAGTCCGGATCGTTGGTCAGGAACAGCGCCGTGCCCGACACGCGCGTAGGCGGGTGGTCGCTCAACGACCGCACGCACGGCCCGAGCGGGAGGCTGTCGCTGCGGTTGCGCTGGGTCAGCAACTCGCGGCCACGGCGCCAGGTGGTCATGACGATCAACGCGATGATGCCCAGCAGCAGCGGGAACCAGCCGCCGCTGGCGAGCTTCATCAGGTTCGCGCCGAAGAAGGCCAGGTCGATCGCCAGCATCGCGACGCCCAGTGGCACGACCGCGATCCACGGCCACGTCCACACGCGGCGCATGACGACCACGACGAGCACCGTGGTCGTCAGCATCGTGCCGCTCACCGCGATGCCGAACGCGGCGGCGAGCGCGCCGGACGTGCGGAATCCGAGCATCGCCGCCAGTACGAGGAGCAACAGCAATCCCGACACCAGCGGCAGGTAGATCTGGCCGCGCACGCGCGATGAGGTGTGCAGCACGCGCATGCGCGGCAGGTAGCCGAGCTGGATGCACGCACGGACCATCGAGTACGCGCCGGCGATCACCGCCTGCGAGGCAATCACCGTCGCCCCCGTCGCAAGCGCGATCATCGGGAACAACGCCCAGTGCGGCACGGTGCGATAGAACGGTCGCGCCGCCGCCGTGGGATCGAGCAACAGCATCGCGCCCTGACCGAAGTAGCTCAGCAGCAGGCACGGCAGCGCGATCGTCGTCCACGCGACGCGGATCGGCCGCGCACCGAAGTGTCCCATGTCGGCGTACAGGGCTTCGGCGCCGGTCAGCACCAGCACCGTCGCCCCCAGCGTGGTGAATCCGGCGAACCCGTTGCGTGCGAAGAACGCCCACGCGTGCAGCGGATTCATCGCGGCGAGGATCTGCGGCTGCCGCAGCATCGCCAGGAAGCCGAGCACGCCGGCCGCGAGCAGCCACGACAGCATCACCGGCCCGAACCATCCGCCCACGCGCGCACTGCCGAAGCGCTGCAGCGCGAACAGACCGATGACGATCGTGATGCCCAACGGCAGCACCCACGGCGCGAGCTCGGGCGCGGCGATTTCCAGCCCTTCCACCGCCGACAACACCGACACCGCCGGGGTGAGCACGCTGTCGCCGAAGAACATCGCCGCACCGACGAGCCCGGCGACCACAACCCAGTGACGCCGTCGCGGCCGGTGCATCAGCGACGAACGCGCCAGCGCCAACAGCGCCATGATCCCGCCCTCGCCCTTGTTGTGCGCGCGCATGATCAGCAGCACGTACTTGAGCGACACCACGCCGACCAGGGCCCAGAACGCCAGCGAGACCACGCCGACCACGTTCGCCGGCGTCGGCCGCACGCCGTGCGCGCCGAAGGCTTCCTGCAACGAGTACAGCGGGCTCGTCGCGAGATCACCGAACACCACGCCAAGCGCGGCGAGCATGAGCCCGGGCAGCGCGGCGGGCGGCTTGCTGTCGCAGCGGGTGCATTCGTCGTTCCGCATCGGTCCGCCCGCGAGGGGTCCGATGCCAGTACAGCGAAACGCGGGTGACGGGAGGGCGTGCGGACTGAACCGCAGCCCCGCTCACGCCCGCGGCTGCGAGCCCTCGCCTTCGTCCGCGGCGCCGCGCGCCGGCTTGCGTCGCAACACTTCGCCGGCCGCCTCCGACACCGAACGCAGGTGGATGTCCTGCTGCGGGAACGGCATCTCGATGCCGGCCTCGTTCAGCGCCGCGTAGATGCGCGACACCAGGTCGCTGCGGATCGTCGCCGAGTTGTCGTAGTCGTACGTCCACGCACGCACGCCGAAGTTGAGCGCGCTCGCACCGAAGCCGAGGAACAGCACCACCGGCTCCGGACTGCTCACGATGCCCGTCGTCTGCAACGCCGTGCGCTGCAACAGCGCCGACAGCTGCGCCGGGTCGCTGCCGTAGGCCACGCCGATGTCGATGTCGAGCCGGCGGTTGCGATCCAGCAGCGTCCAGTTGGTCAGCTTCTCCGACAACAGCGTGCCGTTGGGCACGACGACGTCGGCGCCGTCGAAGGTCTTGATCGTCGTGGCGCGCATGCCGATCTCGCGCACGCGGCCCGACGTGCCGGTGATCTCCACCACGTCGCCCGGCTGGATCGGGCGCTCGAACATCAGGATCAGCCCGGACACGAAGTTGTTCACTACGTTCTGCAGGCCGAAACCGATGCCCACGCCGAGCGCGCCGAAGATGAAGGCGAGCTGCGTCATCTTGAAGCCGGCCGCCGTCAGCGCGACCAGCGCGCCGAGCAGCAACACCGCGTAGTAGGTGAGCGAGGCCACCGAGTTGCCCACGCCGCGCGGCAGCGACATGCGCGTGAGCACTTCTTCCTGCAGCAGGTACCGCGTCGCCTTCGCCGCCCAGAAGGCCACGTAGATCGACACGAAGAACACCAGCACGTGGCCCAGGCTGAGACCGATCTCGCCGATCTGGAACGTATGGGTGAGGATCGATTCGAAGAACGCGTAGACCGGCCGGAACACGCGGAACCGGTTCATCGCGAAGACGACCCAGCCGGCGATCGCGGCAAGCGTGAGCAGCCGCTGGATCAGCGCGAACAACGGCGTCGCGTTCTCGCGCACCACGCGCAGGCGCGCATCGCCGCCGCGCGCGAGCAGCAGCTGCAGCAACGCGATCGCCACCGTCATGCCCGCGTACAGCACGAGACCGAGGTAGCCGCTGTCGATCACCGCGCTGCTGAGCATTTCGGCGAGCGAGACGTTGCCCACGACGTTGGAGACGAGCGATATCGCCAACGCCACCACGCTGACCCACGCCGCGATGTGCACCGCGCGGCCCATGCGCCCTTCCAGCCCGGCATGCTCGTGCTGGCGCGACCGCCACAGCAGGCCCAGCGTCAGCAGCAGCGCCAGCGTCGCGAGCACGAGGTGGTACCAGCGGTACACCAGGGCGTTGGCGAGGAAGAAGATCGCGATGCGTTCGAGCAGGTACAACGCGGTGGCGACGTAGGGCCAGACACCGAGCAGGCGCCTGCTCTCCGGCGGCAGCAGGCGAAGCACCGGGATCAGCGCGATCAGCATCGCGAACTGGTGCGCCAGCAGCGGCGCGTCCGGCTCGAACGCGAGCACGCCCATCATCGACAGCAGCAGCCACGACGAGAACGGCCGCTGCAGCACGCGCGTGGTCGCGTCCAGCGGGCTGGGGTCTAGGCCGGCTTTTTCGGCCTCGCGACGCGCACGGCGCGCGCGCCACGACAGCCACAGCAGCACCGGCAGCAGCAGGACCTGCAGCACGTGCAGGGCGCGCTGGTTGCCGAAGTCGGACGCGCCGTATTCGGTCAGGAACCGCGCCTCGATGCCGATGCCGTTCTTGATCGACGTCATCGCGTCGTCCGAACCGGTGGTGTCCTGGCGCGCTTTCCACAGCGGCGGCGAATCCAGCCGGATCAGGCGGCTGTCGATGTAGTCGATCGCCTCGGCCACCGAACGCAGGCCGACCTGGATGCGCGCGTCGACCAGGTTCGCGCGGCGGCCCAGCGCGATCTGCCGCGCGAGCGGTTTGGACAGCGCCTGCTCGGCGGCCTTCAGCTGCGCGACCAGCGCGTCCACGCGGCTGGCCAGCGCGGCCGGCATGTTGCCGCCGCGCGCCATCTGCTGCGTGGCTTCCCAGTCGGCGCGACGCTGCGCCAGCTGCGCCGCGCTCTGCCCGTACGGCGCGGTCGCGGCACGCATTTCGTCCTGCCAGCGCGCGAAGCGTCGCGCATCGAACTTCCAGTGCCGTTCGAAACTCTCCAGCCGCATCACCGGCAGCGCGCGCAGGTCGCCGGTGCGGAACATCTTCGCCTTCTCGTCCACCGATCGCGCGATGGCGTCCAGCTGCGGCGCGAGGCGGTCGGTCGGGTCTTCCTGCTGCGCGCGCAGGGTGACGCCTTCGGCGAAGCGCTCGTCGGTGTCGGCGCGCAGCGGGATGTCGGCCACCGGAATGGCGACCGGTGCCTTGGGGCCTTCCGGCGCGACCGGAAGCACCGCGGCGGCCTTGGTCTGCGCGATCGCGGGCGCGAACGCCGACAGCGCCAGCGCGGCGCCCAGGACGAGGGTGCGGAACGAGAGCAGCATCATGCCTCCGGCGACTTCCCGCGGAGTCTATCGCGGTGGACCGGGCGGCACCGCCCGGCCGGCGGGCGCCGCAGCCCGCGCGTTCGCGCGCGGGCGCGGCGTCATCTCACTTCGATGCGGCGCGCGTGCCGCCGCCCTGCTGCGTCGCGATCCAGTCGTCGATCGAGGCTTCGAGCACCGCCAGCGGCACGGCGCCGTTGCCGAGCACGAGGTCGTGGAAGGCGCGGATATCGAAGCGATCGCCCAGTTCGCGCTTGGCGCGGTCGCGCAGTTCGACGAACTTCAGGTGGCCGATCTTGTACGAGCACGCCTGGCCGGGCTGCACCAGGTAGCGATACACCTCGCTGCGCACTTCGCTCTCCGGCATGCCGGTGTGCGCGCGCATGTAGTCGATGGCCTGCTGCGGCGTCCAGCGCTTGCGATGCAGGCCGGTGTCGACAACCAGCCGCACGGAGCGGAACAGCTCCGCGCGCAGGCGGCCGATGTCGCCCCACGGATCGTCGCGATACAGCCCCATTTCCGCGCCGAGCTGCTCGGCGTACAGCGCCCAGCCTTCGGTGAACGCGCTGGGATTGAGGCTGCGGCGCAGCATCGGCAGGTCGGTCAGCGTCTGCGCGATGGAGATCTGGAAGTGATGGCCCGGCGAGCCTTCGTGGTACGTCAACGTCGGCAGGCTCCAGCGCGTGTTCGCCTTCAGGTTGCCGAAGTTGACGAAGAAGATGCCCGGCCGCGAGCCGTCCATCGCCGGCTGGATGTAGTACGCGCCCGGCGCGTTGGCCTCGGCCTGTTTCGGCACGGCGCGCACGTCCAGCGGCTGCGGCGGCGTGCGGCCGAAGTACTCCGGCACGTGCGGATCGAGCTTGGCGAGGTTGCGACGGATGTCCGCGATCAGCGCCGCGTGGCCGGCGTCGGTGTCCTCGTACTGGAAGCGCGGGTCGGTCACCAGCGCGGACATGCGCTCGCCGACGCTGCCCTCGCGCCGGCCCTGCGCACGCAGGCGCGCGTCCATCTCGCGTTCGATGCGCGCGACTTCCGACACGCCGAGCGCGTGGATCCGGTCGGCATCGAGGTTGGTGCTGGTGTTCCAGCGCAGCGCGGCGTCGTAGAACGCGGCGCCGTCCGGCAGCGCCCACACGCCGCGATCGCCCGGCTGCTTCGCGATCTCCTCGTCCAGCCGCGCGAGCAGGCGCGCATACGCGGGGTTAGCATCGTCACGAACCGCCTGCACGGCCTGCGCGAGCAGCGCGTCGCGACGTGCGTCGGGCAGCTTCAGCGCCGCGAGCTTGGGCTCGAACGAGGTCACCAGCGGGCTCTTCGCCGGATCGACCGAGATCAGCGCGCGGATCTGCGACGCCGCGCCTTCCATCGCGGTCTGCGGCGGCAGCACGCCCTGCTTGGCCTGCATGTCGAAGTTCGCGCGCACCTGGTCGATCTTCGTTTCGACCGCGCGCAGGCGCGACACGTACGACACCGCGCCGGCTTCGTCGCGCACGGGATGCTGGTTTTCGAGGAAGCCCGGCAGCGACACCGGGATGCTGAAGAGCTGGTCGACCGCATACGTCGAGGCGCCCGCCGGCAGCCATGCGGGCGTCCAGTCCGGCTTCATCAGGTCGATCTGGGTCTGGTAGAACCAGCTCAGCAGGCCGTAATTCCAGCGCTCCTGCCCCGTGAGGCGCGCGGGATCGAAGCGCTTGAGCTCGTCGAGGTTGCCCTGCATGCGCGCCCGCAGCTCGGCGCGCCGCGCCAGGCCGACGTCGGTGAGCTGGCCCGACAGGTCGATGCCGTCACCCGACAGGCCGAGCAGCGTGCGCAGCTCCGGATTGCGACGGACCTCGTCCATCGTCTGGCGGTCCATCATCGAGCCGACGGTTTCGGCCTGGTCGAACGCGGCGACGGGCGAGGCCGCCGCGAGCGTCGCGGACAGCACCACCGCGAGGGAAAGACGGGTCATGCGCACTCCGTTTGCTCCGGGCGGCATGCCCGGCGAGGGCGACATCGTCGTTGCCAATCGCCCCGGCGTCGAGTGCCTTGCGTGGCGTGGACGTGCGAAGTGAGAAGCGGGCACGCAGAACACAGTGGATCACGCCGCGCCTGCCGCGCATCACCGTCATTCCGGCGAAGGCCGGACCCCAGGCCCGTAGCGCACGGGCACTCCAATATTGGCAAACCACCCCACCGTCATTCCAGCGAAAGCTGGAACCCATCTTGATCTGCCTGCCACAAGAACCGCAGCGACGTCACGCCTCGCCGGCCTGGGTCCCGGCCTTCGCCGGGATGACGCGCCGCGTGGCTGCGCACTCAGTCGGAACAGAACCGATCCACCACCGCAAGCGCTTCATCGACGATCGCCAGCCCGTCGCGCAACGTCGCCTCGTCGATATTGAGCGGCGGCACGACGTGCAGGCGATTGCCCATCACCAGCGGCCACACGCCCAGCCGTCGGCATTGCGCCCCGAACTGCTGCATCGGCGCGTTGGCGTCGCCGCTCGCGTTGAACGGCACCATCGGCTCGCGCGTGTCGCGATCGCGCACCAGTTCGATCGCCCAGAACGCGCCGAGCCCGCGCACGTCGCCGATCGACGCATGCCTGGCCTGCATCGCGCGCAGTTCGGGCCCGATCACGGTGTCGCCCAGCGCACGCGCGCGTTCGATCAGGCTCTCCTCGCGATAGATGCCGATGCACGCGACCGCCGCCGCGCAGGCGAGCGGATGGCCTGCATAGGTGAGCCCGCCGGGATACGCGCGCTTGGCGAAGCTCGCGGCGATGGCATCGGAGAGGATCACGCCGCCCAGCGGCACGTAGCCGGAGTTGACGCCTTTGGCGAAGGTGATGAGGTCGGGCACGACGTTCCACCGGTCGATCGCGAACCACTCGCCGCACCGGCCGAAGCCGGCCATCACTTCGTCGGCGATCATGACGATGCCGTGCGCGTCGCACAGTTCGCGAACGCCTTGCAGGTAGCCGTCGGGCGGAACGAGGATGCCGTTCCCGCCGACGACGCTTTCCATCAGGATCGCGGCGATGGTGTGCGGGCCTTCGATGGCGATCGTGTCGGCCAGGTGCGCGAGCGCACGCGCGCACTCCTCGCGTTCGTCGCGCGCATGGAACGCCGAGCGATATGGATACGGCCCCCAGAATCGCGCTATGCCCGGCATTCCCGGTTCGGCCGGCCAGCGTCGCGGATCGCCGGACGCGGTGATCGCGCCGGCGGTCGCGCCGTGGTAACTGCGGTACATCGTCAGCACCTTGTGGCGACCGGTGTGCAGGCGCGCCATGCGCATGGCGTTCTCGATCGCCTCGGCGCCGCCGTTGGTGAAGAACACACGGTTGAGATCGCCCGGCGCGACCTCGGCGATCAGGCGCGCGGCTTCGCTCGTGGCCTCATTGGCGTGGTACGGCGCGATCGTGCAAAGACGCGCGGCCTGCGCCTGTATCGCGGCGACGAGTTTCGGATGCTGGTGCCCGACGTTGACGTTGACCAGCTGGCTCGACAGGTCGATGTAACGCCGGCCGTCCTCGTCCCAGAAGTGCGAACCCGACGCGCCCGCGACGACGGTCGGGTTGAGTGAATCGATCGCCGACCACGAATGCAGCACGTGCGCGCGATCGTCGCGGCGCGCAGCCGACGCAGTGGAGTCTTGCGCGGCAACGCCGGCGCCTTGCAGGGAAGCCTCGCGCATGTCGCTCGCCTCGACGGTGGCGTCAGGGAATGAAGGTCTGTTCGGGATCGTCGAACGATTTGAATTCCAGCGCGTTGCCGGACGGGTCGAAGAAGAACATCGTCACGTGCTGGCCGGGCTTGCCCTTGAGGCGCAGGTGCGGCTCTTCGGCGAATTCCACGCCCGCCTGCTTCACGCGCGTGGCGAGCGTTTCCCACGCGTGGCGGTCGAGGTTCATGCCGAAATGCGGCACCGGCACGGCTTCGCCGTCGAAGCGCCCGGTCTGCAGCGGCGCGCCGTCGGGCGCGATGTGCGCGACGAGGTGGTGGCCGAAGAAATCGAAGTCCTGGTACGACACGTCGGTGCGCCCTTTCGGGCAGCCGATGACCTCGCCGTAGAAGTGGCGTGCCTCGTCGAGGTCGCGCACCGGGAAGGCGAGATGGAACTGGGTGATCTTCCGCGGCGATTCGCTCACGAAACGGCACTCCGTTGCGGTGCGCAGTAATCGAAGATGTTCTGCCAGAAGCGGTTCCACGCGGTGATGCTGCGCTCGTAGCCCTGCGCGAGTTCAGGCAAGGCGCCCGGCTCGTCCTGGATGTACCGGTCGATCGCCGCGCGCGTGAGTTCGCCGTGCACGATGTCCTCCTCGCCGGTGTGGATCGTCCAGAACTCCCAGTCGATCAGGTGCTCGTTCTCGCGCATGTACGGATGCACGCGCAGGTGCTCGAACATCACCGACAGGTAGGTCTGGCACAGGCATTCGCCGCCCATGCCGCGCAATCCCACGCCGAACGCGGGCTCGCGCTGGTTCATCTCCTGCGTCAGCGCGCCGAGGATGCGGCGGTTTTCCGGCAGCGCGCGATCCAGCCGTTCGCGCGGCACGCCGATGCTGAGGAGGAAGCGATCGTAGATTTCCGGATGCGCGCGCGAGGCATCGCCTTCGCCGAGTTCTTCCGAGAGGATCTGGCTCAACAGGCTGCGCAGGCCGCCGAACGGAAGTTTCGCCAGCAGCAGCGCGAGGTCGCTGATGTATTCGATGGTGAAGAAACGGTACTGCGTGCAGAACTCGCGCAGCGCATCGACCGGCATGTTCTCCAGCGCCTTCATCTTCTGCGCCGCGAGCGCTTCGGTTGCCTCCTTGGCAGCATCGGCGAACGTCCAGAAGCTGTCCCGATCCCATTGGCCGCTGTGCATGGCGACGGGGAAGGTAGGCGTTGCGAGTGGGCTCAGGCTGTTTTCCAGGGACATGCATCCGGTCCGGTAGAGGCGCATCGCATGCATCGGAAGCGAGCGCGTGGAAGGGAGCGATTCGGGAAGTGCGGCTGGAGCATACTCTGCGGGAATCATGGCAAGGTTCACTCGCCTTTGACCACGAACTCTCGTTTTTGGCGTATTTGCGCGGTGTTCAATGACTCCGCTCACGTTTGCGAAGACATGCTTCACACGGCGGCGCATTCATGTTCGTATGCGAACAGCTTGCGTTCATCTGGCGCCGACGGATGCGTGCGAGGCTCGATCCGAATCGCATCGCACGCGTTGTTCGCGATGCATACCACCTGCATGCCTGCCTGATGGGGACCGCTCCACCACGCGAGGGATCTAGCGATGAGGAGCCGCGCCCGATGTCGACGCCGCGCGTCCAGGGATACGACGACACCACGGTGAATCTGCTGTGGACCGGCGGATGGGATTCGACCTACCGCCTGCTGCAATTGCTGCTGCGCCACCGCGTTCGCGTGGCGCCCTGGTACCTCGAGGATCCCACACGCCCGTCGACGCAGATCGAGATCGCGACGATGGCGCGCATCACCAGCGCGTTGCACCAGCGCTTCCCGCATACGCGCGAGCTGCTGCAGCCGCTGCGTCGGGCCGCGGTGACGGATATCGACGTGGACGACGACATCGCCGACGCGTTGCGAGAGATCCGCCGGACGATGTTCATCGGCAGCCAATACGCGTGGCTACCCGCGTTCTGCCGGCGCGAGTCGCTTGACGGCATGGAGCTGGGCGTGCACGTCGACGACAAGGTGCAGGCTGTATTGCGCGACTGCTCGGAAGAGTTCGATCACCCCGCGGGATTCCGCAGCATCCGCGTCGATCCGGCGCGTGCCGGCACGGCCGAGCGTGTGCTGTTCGGCCGCTTCACCTTCCCGCTGTTCCGGGTGGACAAGCGCGACATCGAGCGCGACGCGCTGGACGCGGGCTGGGGCGAGCTGATGGAGATGACGTGGTTCTGCCACAAGCCGGTGCGTGGACGCCCGTGCGGTTTCTGCCCGCCGTGCGTGTACACGATCGAGGAAGGGCTCGCGCGACGCGTGCCGCAATCGCGACGCATGCTGTCGTTCTTCTATCGCAGCGTCGCGTTGCCGCTGAAGACCTCACTGCGCCAGATGCGCGCATCGCGGCAGGGACGGAGGTCGTCGCCGGAGTCGCGGGCGCGCAACGGCTGATCGACGTGGCGTTTGCAGCCGGGTGAGCGAGGCGCACCGCGCCTCGGTGCAACTCAGTTGCGATAGTGATGAACGCGCCTCAGCGCGCTGCACCCTCAACATGCGTGCGTCTTGGGGACTCATCACGGCAACCCGGGTGCGCTTCGCTTACCCGGGCTACAAGAGCACTGGACGCGTGCCGATTACCAGATGCGCACGCGCTTTTCCGGCGGCAGGTACAGCGCGTCGCCCGGCTTGACGTCGAAGGCGCGGTACCACGGATCGAAGTTGCGCACCGGGCCGTTCGCGCGATACATGCCGGGCGAATGCGGGTTGGTCTTGATCAGGTTGAGCAGCGATTCGTCGCGGTACTTGCCCTTCCAGATCTGGCCGAACGCGAGGAAGAAGCGCTGGTCGCCGGTGAGACCGTCGATCTTCGGCGCCGGCTTGCCGTCCAGGCTCAGCTGGTAGGCGGTGTACGCCATCGAGATGCCGCCGAGGTCGCCGATGTTCTCGCCCATCGTCAGCGCGCCGTTGACGCACTGGCCGTCCAGCGGGCAATAGCTGTCGTACTGCGCGCCCAGCGCCTTGGTGCGTTCGTCGAAACGCGCGCGATCCGCATCGGTCCACCAGTTGCGCTGCACGCCGTCGGCGTCGGACTTGCTGCCCTGGTCGTCGAAGCCGTGGCCCATTTCGTGGCCGATCACCGCGCCGATGCCGCCGTAGTTCACGGCCGCGTCCGCGTTCACGTCGAAGAACGGGGGCTGCAGGATCGCCGCCGGGAACACGATCTCGTTGAAGGTCGAGTTGTAGTACGCGTTCACCGTCTGCGGCGTCATGCGCCATTCGTCGCGATCGGTCTTCTGGCCGACGCGGCGGTTTTCATCGCGGCGCTCGAAGCGGCGCATCTCGACGGCGTTGGCGACGAGGTCGCCCGGCACGATCGTCACGCTGGAGTAGTCGGTCCACTTCTCCGGATAGCCGATCTTCGGGCGGAACGTGGAGAGCTTGCGATAGGCCTCGGCCTTGGTCGACTCGCCCATCCAGTCCAGCTGCTGGATGTTCTGGCGCAGTGCGGCGCGCAGGTTTTCCACCAGCTTGTCCATGGCGGCCTTGGATTCGGGCTTGAAGTAGCGCGCGACATACAACTCGCCCACCGCGTCGCCGAGACCGCCGTCCTTCGCGCCGACGATCGCGACGGCGCGCTTCCAGTCGTCCTTCTGCGCCTTCTGTCCGGCGAGCACCTTGCCGTTGAATTCGAACGATGCGTTGTCGATCTCGCGGCTCAGCAGCTCGGCGTTGCCATCGACGGCGTGGAAGGCGAGGTAATCGCGCCACACCGGCAGCGGCGTGGCATCGACGACGTCGAGCACCGGCTGCACGGCGTCGGGCGTGACGACGTTGACGCGATCGGGCTGCGGCATCTCCTGCGCCTTCAGGTGCGCGGCGAAGTCGTAGGAGGGGAACTGCTTTTGCAGATCGGCGAACGTGGAGACGTTGTAGGTCTTGTCGCGGTCGCGACGCTTCGCGCGCTCCCATTGCGGCTTGGCCAGTGCGGTTTCGAGTTCCAGCACCTTCTGCGCGCGCGCCTGCGCATCCTTCGCACCGGTGAAGGCGAGCATGCGCGCGATGTGCGCGACGTAGGCTTCGCGGATCTTGACGAAGCGCGCGTCCGGGTTGGTGTAGTAGTCCTTGTCCGGCAGGCCGAGGCCGCCGACGTTGAGGCTCACCAGGTATGCATCGGGGTTCTTGCGATCCAGGTCGACGCCCAGTCGCACGGGCGAGGCGCTGGCGTCGAGGTCGGCGTTGGCGAAGGCGTTGATGAGCTCGCGCTTCGACCTGATCGCGCCGATGCGCCCCAGCACCGGCTGCAGCGGCGCGATGCCCTTCGCATCGCGCGCGTCGCGATCCATGTAGCTGGCGTAGAAGTCGCGCACCTTCTGGTCGTTGCTGCCGCTGGCGACGTCGCCCTTCGTGCGCAGCCCTTCGATCAGTTCGTGCACCTGCTCCTCGGAGCGGTCGCGCAGCGCGTTGAAGGAACCGAACGAGGTCTCGTAATCCTTGAGCTGGTAGCTCTTGAGCCACGCACCGCTGACGTAGCCGTTGAAGTCATCGCCGGGCTTGACCGACAGGTCGCGGGCGCTGAGGTCGACGCCGAAGGAACCGAGCTCGGGCTTGCCGGCCGGGTTGCCGGCGGCGAAGGAGGCGGTGGATGCCAGGCCGAGCGCGAGGGCGAGGCTCAGGGACGAGAACTTCATGGGTGGTTCCGGGTGCTGAGGAACCGTCGAGGCTAGCGGCGCGGCACGGGGCTGTCGCGTGACTTTGGTGGGGTTTCCGGGGTGCGAGTGCGATGCGCGCTGTGGGCGCCAGTTGCGGCAAAGCGTGCGTGCCCGGACGACGTCCTTTTTACTCCGTCATCCCGGCGAAGGCCGGGACCCAGGCGCGTTGCGCCGGCCGTTCGCATCGAACAGCTCTTCGGAAAACGGGTCAGCCTGGGTCCCGGCCTTCGCCGGGATGACGGTACGTTGCGCCGGCCGTTCGCATCGAGCTGCTCTTCGGAAAACGGGGCGGCCTGGGTCCCGGCTTTCGCCGGGATGACGCGTGCGTTGCGCCGGCCGTTCGCATCGAGTTGCTCCTCGGAAGACGGGTCGGCCTGGATCCCGGCCTTCGCCGGGATGACGCCTGTTTTTTGCGGGCCGGCAGCTGATTCCACCGGACGTCCCGCCCCTCGCCCCAACCCCCCTCCCGACGGGAGAGGGGAGAAACCCGGCGTGCTCGCCCAGGACGCTGACGTCAGCGATGGATTCACTTCGCCGCAGCCGAACTCCCGCCCGCCGCGCCCAGCTCGTACAGGTAATCCACGTACGACATCACCGCGCCGTCGAAGCCCTGCACCTTCGGATTGGTCGACTCGATCAGGTAGAACTCGTCCGGCGCGTGCGCGCCACCGCCGTGGCCCAGGCCGAAATGGCCGGCCGGCAGCGACAGCGGCGGCTGGGTGAACACGAAGCCGGGATACGAGCCGGCCAGGCGCGGCCACAGCAGCGGTTCGATGCCGTTGCGCTTGAGCACCGCGATCTGCGCCTGGATCAGCTTCGAATCGGCATCGGTCGTGGTCGGGTCGTAGCCGCCGCTCACGTTCACGGCGATGTCGCCGTAGCCGCGCTTTTGCAGATGCGACTTCAGCGCCGCGACCGCGCCGTCGCGCGTCATAGGCGGGACCAGTCGCATGTCGATCTTCGCCACGGCGCGGTACGGCAGGATGGTCTTGCCACCGGGGCCGGTGTAACCGCCGACGAGGCCTTCGATGTTGATCGTCGGCTGCGAGACCAGGCGTTCGTTGGCCTTCTCCCACGACAGGTCGTCGATCCAGTGCGGCACGCCGAGCGACTTGCGCGCGGTGGCTTCGTCGCGCGCGGCGACGGACGCGGCGATCTGCGCGCGTTCGGTCACGGTCAGCGGCGTCGGCTTGGGGAAGCCGTCCACCGTGATGGTGTTGCCGTCTTCCGATACCAGCGTGTCGAGCGCCTTCACCAGCCGCCATGCGGGGCTGTCGACCATCGCCTTGAGCGAGGAATGCACGTCCTTCGACGGGCCGCGGCCCCAGGCGTTGCCGTCGGCGACCAGTTCCAGTTCCACCACGCCCTTGGCGCCGAGGTTCACCGTCACCGCGCCATCGGGATCCTGCAGGCCCATCGGCATGAACACGCCGATGCTCTTCTTCAGCGCGGCCTGCACGTCGGGCCGCAGCACCAGCTTGCCGATGTTGGGCGAACCGATTTCCTCCTCGCCCTCGGCGACAAGCACCAGGTTCACCGGCAGCTTCTGCTTCGCGTCGCGGATCGCATGCAGCGCGGTGAGGAAGGCCATTTCCGGGCCTTTCTGGTTGGCCGCACCGCGGCCGACGATCGCCTTGCCGAGTCCGGGCTTGTCGACCAGTCGCGCTTCCAGCGGCGGCGACGACCACTCGGCCGGATCGAACTGCTTCACGTCGTACATGTAGTACACGCCGAGCGTGGTCGGCGCGCCGGCATCGAGCGTGGCGAACACGCCGGGCTTGCCGCCGGTGTCGACCACTTCGACCTTCTGGAAGCCGGCTTCGCGCGCAAGCTTCGCCATGTAATCGGCGCCCTGCTTCGCGTTGAGGTCTTCCGCGGCGATCGACGGCAGCGCGATCCAGTCCTGCAGCGCCTTCACCGCGGTGTCGTGCCGCCTGGTCACCTGCTCCTGGATCGCCGCGCGATCCGGCGCCTGTGCGTATGCCATGCCCCACGCCATCGCCGACAACGCGATGGCGGCCAAACCGATCGAGCGGACCTGCGCGGAACTCGCGAAAACCGATGCAGCCATACACCGTCTCCCCAGCCGTGGTGGTGTCGGGAGTCTAGCCGGGGATCGGCGCGCGTGTCGGGAGGGGGTGGCGCTTCACGCGAAGCTCATTGGCCGAAACGGTGGGCTGTTGCAGCGGTTGTGGCCCGGGCAAGGCCGAAGGCCGCACCCGGGTCTGCCGCTGCGCCACGCGATGCCCGGGTGCGCTTCGCTTACCCGGGCTACAAGAGCGCGACGTGAGGCAGCTACGCCCGGCGGCGCAACTTCCAGTCCGGCCGCACGAAGTGGCAGGTGTAGCCGGTCGGGTAATGCTGCAGGTAATCCTGGTGCTCCGGTTCGGCCTGCCAGAACGGACCGGCCGGCGACACCTCGGTCACCACCTTGCCCGGCCACAGGCCCGAGGCCTCGACGTCGGCGATGGTGTCTTCGGCCACGCGCTTCTGCTCGTCGCTGGTGTAGAAGATCGCCGAACGGTAGCTCGTGCCGATGTCGTTGCCCTGGCGGTTCTTCGTCGTCGGGTCGTGGATCTGGAAGAAGAACTCGAGGATCTCGCGATAGCTGAGCGTGTCGGGATCGAACACGATCTCGATGGCCTCGGCGTGCGTGCCGTGGTTGCGGTACGTCGCATTGGGCACGTCGCCGCCGCTGTAGCCCACGCGCGTGGACACCACGCCGGGCATCGCGCGGATCAGCTCCTGCATGCCCCAGAAGCAGCCGCCGGCAAGCAGTGCGGTTTCGGTACGGGCGCTCATGGTCGGTCCTCTGCCTCATCGTGGGACGGTTCGTCCGGTCCCTCCACGATGGGGGCGTGAAGACGCGCCCGCAAGCAAGGCCGCGCGCCGCCTGCAAGCTATCGGCGGGACGAATCGTCCTGCTCGGGCGCTTCGGGCGCGCTGTCCTGTGGCGGCGTGGTTTCCGGCGGAGGATTGGACGCGCCCGGCGCCGTGGAGTCGTTGCTGGACGCTTCCGGCGCCGGCGCGGTGGGCTGCTCGGACTGCACCGGTTCGGACGCATCGCCCGCCGTCGGCGGCGTGGTCGAGTTGCCGTCGGTTTCGCGGCGATCGCAACCGGGCATCGCCATCGCGACGCCCAGCAGGAACAGCAGGACATGCATGCGGCTCATCGTGCGCTTCATGAGGGGGCTCTCCGTGTTCGACGTATCTGCGTTCGATGGATCACGCTGCGATGGAAACGCATGCGAAGACACGAAGCCGTGAACATGCGCGAGCGTGAACCACGAGCGGCACGCGGTGATGGCGACGTGAGAGAAGCGTTGCGTGGACGCGACCGCGACGCGCGCGCTTCTAGTGTCGCCTATCGAACACGCGCATCCACGGAGCACACGATGAACAGGACGAAATTCGCGGGGACTCAATCGCTACTCTGCCTCGCACTGCTGAGCGCACTCGCCGCACCGGTATTCGCGCAGGACGAGAAGACCGAAACGCGACAGAACGAAGCGAACATCCTGCGTCCGTCGAAAGTGGACGCGACGCCCGAACGCATCGCGAGCCTGAAGGCCGCCGACGGCCTGGAAGTGAAACCCTTCGCCACGGGCCTGAAGAACGCGCGCATCCTCGTCGTCGCGCCCGATGGCACGGTGTACGTGAGTCGTCGCGAACAGGGCGATGTGCTCATGCTGCGCGATGCGAACGGCGACGGCATGGCCGATGGCGAACCGACCGTCGTCGCGACGCGCCCGAGCGTGCACGGCCTCGCCCTGCACGAGGGCAAGCTGTACATGGCGACGGTGAAGGAGATCTTCGTCGCGCCCATCAACGCCGATGGCACGCTCGGCGAAGAAACCATGCTCGTCGGCGACCTGCCCGACGGCGGCCAGCATCCCAATCGCACGCTCGCGTTCGGCCCCGACGGCATGCTGTACGTCAGTGTCGGTTCGACCTGCAACGCGTGCACCGAAACCAATCCGGAGAACGCGACGCTGCTTCGCATGTCGCCGGACGGCAAGATGCGCACGATCTTCGCCAGCGGCCTTCGCAACACGATTGGTTTTGGCTGGCATCCGCAGACCGGCGAGTTGTGGGGCGCCGATCACGGCATCGACCTGCTCGGCGACGAGCAGCAGCCCGAAGAGTTCAACCGGGTCGAAAAAGGCAACCAGTACGGCTGGCCGCATGTGTACGGCAAGGGCGAACTCAATCCGCAGAGCGCGCCGCCGCCGGGCGGGATCACGCGCGAGCAGTGGGCGGCGATCAGCACGCCGATGGCGCTGGGCTACACCGCGCACGCGGCGCCGATGCAGATGGCGTTCCACCCCGGCGGAGGCGCGGTGCCGCCGGATTACGCCAACGATGCCTTCATCGCCATGCGCGGTTCGTGGAATCGCGCGAAACCGTCGGGTTACGAGCTGGTGCGCGTGCACTTCGCGAACGGGAAGCCGCAGAAGATGGAGCCCGTCCTCACCGGCTTCCTCGTCGACGGCGGGCAGCATCAGTTCGGCCGACCGGTCGGCGTCGCCGTGGCGAAGGACGGCGCGTTGCTCGTCGGCGACGACGTCAACGGCGTGATCTACCGCCTCGCCAGTCGCGATGGAAGCGGCGCGGCGAAACCGCTGTCGCCGCCGCCGGGCCCGATGAAGACGCAGGCGAACCAGGGCGTGGGCGTGCCCATCGCCATGCAACGCAAGGAAACCGCGGCGAAGGGCGCGCTCACCGTCGAGGCACCGACGATTCCCGCCGACGGCCCGATTCCCGCCAAGCACAGCGAATACAAGGACGGCGTGTCGCCGGCGCTGTCGTGGACCTCGGTGCCGGGCGCGAAGTCGTACGCGATCATCATGGAAGACCCGGACGCCAAGCCGATCACCCCGTTCGTGCACTGGGTGGCCTGGAACATCCCCGGCGAGGTGACCTCGCTGCCGGAAGGCCTGCAGGAGCAGATGCGCCTCACCAAACCCGAAGGGATGATGCAGGGCAAGACCAGTCGCGGTTCGGTCGGCTACTACGGACCGCGCCCGCCGGTGGGCGATCCGCCGCACCACTACCACTTCCAGATCCTCGCGCTCGACACCGTGCTCGATCTGCCGCCGGGCGCCGATCGCGACCAGGTGCTCGCCGCCGCGAAGGGCCACGTCATCGCGAAGGGCGAACGCGTCGGCACGTACCAGCAGACGGTCGCGCCGTTGAAGTGAGCGTGAGGGATGGGGCGGGGAGCGAGCGGCGATATGCCGCTCGTTTCCGGTGCCTGATGTCTCTCGTCCTGTCTTCCGCTCACGGCGTGACGCCTCCATCCGGCTAAGCTGCGGCCATGACCACGCACCTGTTCGTCTACGGCAGCCTCGCGCCCGGGCGCGACAACGCGCACGTACTCGCGGACGTGCCCGGCCAGTGGCGGCCGGCGACCGTCGCCGGCACGCTGCACGCGCAAGGCTGGGGCGCGGCGCTCGGGTTTCCCGGCCTCGTGCTCGATCCGCATGGCGACGACGTGCGCGGGCTCGTGTTCACGTCCGACGAACTGCCCGCGCATTGGCCGCGTCTGGACGAGTTCGAGGGCGAGGGCTACCTGCGCGTGATGACGACCGCGCGGCTGGACGACGGCTCGCGCGTCCAGGCGCACGTGTACTGCCTCGCGCCCGATTCCGACGCGCCCTGACGGCGGCGACTTGATCCGCCCTGCGTCGCGCAGGCACCATGCGGCGCATCCGCGACGCGGGAGCCGCCCATGGCCTTGCCCGAAGACGAAATCCGCGAGCATCCCGGTGTCGACGACGCCGACGACGACCTCGACGGACGCTCGCACGCGCAGGGCCTGACGCAGCTGATCCGCCGCTCGCTCGGCGGCCTGGGCACGTTCGCGAAACGGCTGCTGCTCGGCATCGTGCTGCTGGTCGTGGCGCTCATCGCCATCCGCGCATACCTGTCCACGCAGGGGCCGCCGCTGCGTCCGTGGCAGACGATCGTCCCCGTCGAGCCCGACGCCGCCGACATCGCGAAGATGGACTGGCGCGCGTACACGCAGGCCGAAGCGGCGATGTTCGACGACGTGCATCGCAAGCTGCAGGCGAAGCTCGACGCGCACGACCGCACGCCGCTCAACCGCTATTTCGATGCGAGCCTGACCTCGCCGCTGCGCTTCGAGCGGGACTGGAACCGGTCGTTCGTGTTCGAACCGCGCGGTGAACCGCGCGGCGTCGCGGTGATGCTGCACGGCCTCACCGATTCGCCGTACAGCATGCGCAGCCTCGCGGAGCTGTACCGTGCGCGCGGGTTCCTGGTGCTCGTGCCGCGCCTGCCGGGCCACGGCACCGTGCCCGCGGGCCTCACGCGCGCCGGACGCGAGGAATGGAACGCCGTCGTCGACATGACGATGCGCGAAGCGCAGCGTCGCGCGGGGACGGAGCGTCCGATCCATCTCGTGGGTTATTCGAACGGCGCCGCGCTCGCGTTGCTGCACGAGATGCGCTGGATCGAGCGCGGCCAGCGCAGCGACGTCGACCGCATCGTGCTGCTGTCGCCGATGATCGAAGTGAACCGCTTCGCGCGTTACGCGGGGCTTGCGGGCGTGCCGGCGTTCTTCACCCGCTACGCGAAGTCCGCGTGGCTCGACCTGCTGCCGGAGTACAACCCGTTCAAGTACAACTCCTTCCCCGTGCGCGCGGCGCGCGAGTCGTACCTGGTCACGGCGGACCTGCAGCGCTCGCTCGACACCGTCTCGCGGCAGAACCGCCTCGCGCAGCTGCCGCCGGTCCTCGCGTTCCAGTCGGTCGTCGACGACACCGTTTCCGCGCGCGCGGTGATGGGCCGGCTGTTCGACGCGCTGCCCGACAACGGCAGCGAACTGGTGCTGTTCGACGTGAACCGCAGCCGCGTGATGGCGCCCATGCTGCGCGCCGCCGCGACGGACTGGGCGCGCGACGTGTTGCGTCGCCCGCGCACCTACACGCTGACCGTGCTGGGCGTGGCGTCGCAGGACGACGCGACGGTGCTCGCGCGTTCGCGCGCGGCGCATGCACCGGCGATCACGGCGCAGCCGATCGGCATGTCGTACCCGGGCGAGGTGTATTCGCTGTCGCACGTCGCCCTGCCCTTCGCCGACGACGACCCGCTGTACGGACTGCATCCGGCCGGCCAGGGCGGATTGCGCCTGGGCGCGGTCGCGGTGCGGGGCGAGCGCAACGCGCTGGTGGTCTCGCAGGACGCGCTGAGCCGGCTGGGAAGCAACCCGTTCCATGCGTATCTGCTGGCGCGGGTTGGGGAAGTGATCGGGGAGGAGCGTCGGTAGGTTGGGGGGGGCTGTGGCTAGAGTCGTCATCGAGGCGCGCACTGACTCCCGGCTCTTGTAGCCCGGGTAAGCGAAGCGCACCCGGGTTGGGAAGGTGATCGCGTCCCCGGGTGCGCTTCGCTTACCCGGGCTACAAACGCTCGGCGCCCTACCGTTGTTGTTGTCGTTGTTGTTGTTGTTGTTGTTGTCGTTGTTGCTGTTGCTGTTGCTGTTGCTGTTGTCGTTGTTGTTGTTGTCGTTGTTGTTGTTGTCGTTGTTGCTGTTGCTGTTGAACAGCCAATCAGGTTCCTAGCCCCAAAGGGCGTCGCACAGGACGTGCGGCGGTGAGCGCCGAGCCATGGATGGCGAGTCGCGAACGCGCCTTTTCGCCTTCTGGTCGTGGGATTGGTTTGTCGGGGAACTGCCCTTTCTTTTGGTTACTTTTTGACCGAAGGGAATCCAGTAGGACTTGGGCAAGCAAAGAAAAGTGACCCGAGCGCCGCAGGCGATCGGAAGCTTGGCTGGTGATTCTTTTTCTGATCTGAAGGGCTCGCGACGGAGCGTGAAAAGTCCCTGGATCGCCGCCTTCGCGGGGAGGACGATCAAGAGCTGAAGCCAAGCAGGCGAGAGCAGCAGCAAAGACGAAGGCAACAGCAAAATGGGTTCCAGCTTTCGCTGGAATGACGAGGGGGTTGTTTACCCGTGCGGGAATGCCCTGGCGTTACGGGCCTGGGTCCCGGCTTTCGCCGGGATGACGATCAAGCCAACAGCAAGTCCAACAACAACCCGCGACCACTGGAAGCAGCCCACCCCGGAATCAGCCGCCCTCACCCTCACCCAACTGCTGCACGATCGCCTCCACCACCTCGTCGCACGTGTACGGCTTGGGCACCATCGGCACGTCGCGGTAGCGCTCGGCCAGGCCCTCGGTGCCGTAGGCCGAGGTGAAGAAGAACGGCACGCCGCTTTCCTGCAGGCGTTCGCACAGCGGGTACACCTGCTCGCCGTGCAGGTTGATGTCGAGGATCGCGCAGTCGATGCGCTCGCGTTCCGGATCGGCGCAGGCGTCGGGACGAGACGTTCAGTATCCAGCAAGGGGTTTTAGCGGGGCAATCAGGCGGAGACGAGTTGCTGCAGCTGTTGCGCATGCACGGCGAGGTGGTCGGCCTCGGCGTCGGCACGATCGGCCTCGTCGAATGCCTCGCGCCGTCGATGCGCCGTGGCGACGATGCGCAGCAGGCGCTCGCGTTCCTGCAGCGCGCGCAGCGCGCTCCACAGCGTCTGGTCTGTGCGCGTGTTCTGCGCCTGGTCGAGCGAGCCGATCGTGTACGCGTGGCCCGTATGGCAGCGATAACGCGGCGGCTGCGCATCGCGCAGTTCCCACAGCACGCCATTGCATTCGGGACAGGTAAGCCGCGACGGCGAGCCGATCTGGTCGAGGGTGCTCATGGGGTCGTCTACCTCACCGGTGCTGATTGCGTGTTCCTCGATGAGCCGCGCGGGCACCGATGGCGCGCCGCGTACGGGCTGCGAGACCATGATCGTGAGCGCGTCGGCGATGTCCGACGCCGGCAGCACCGCATCCACGGCCACGTAGTTGCGCGCGTTGCGGGGCATGTCCGGCACTTCGGCGTCGAGCGGGTCCTGCACGATCGCCAGACCGCCGCAGGCCTTGATCGCCTGCAGCCCGGCGACGCCGTCGTCGAGCATTCCGCTGAGGATCACGCCGATGACGCGCGGCCCCTTCGCGATCGCCGCCGAGCGGAACAGCGGATCGATCGCCGGACGCGCGTAGTTTTCCTTCGGGTCCTTGGTCAGTCGCACCGCGCCGTCGGTGACGAGCAGATGGTGGTCGGGCGGCGCGACGTAGATGACTCCGGGCTCCAGCAACCGGCCCGATGTGGGGAACATCGCCGGCAACCGGCCCCGACGGTTGAGCAGCTCGGGGAGCGTGCTGGCCTGCGCGCCGATGTGTTGCACGATCAGCACCGAGGCCGGGAATCGCGGCGGAAGGTTCCCCACCAGGTCCAGCAGCGGCTTCACGGCGCCGGCCGATCCTCCGATGACGACGAGGTTGCGCTGCGCCGGTGGCGGCATCGGAGACATCCTCCCGTGGAACTGACGAGACTGGGTTACCGGCCGTGAGCCAGCGGTGTCGGGAGGGTGAGGAGGGCGTTGAGCCCGCTGACGGCGGGGTCGCAGCCGGACGTGCATTCGTCAGGCGCGTCGTCAGGCACGCGCGTCAGATGCGCGCCCAACCCGAATGCGCTAGATCGCGCACGCGGATCCACGGCGTGTGTCCGCCGGAGGCGCTGGCGTGCCACGCATCGACGAGCGTCGGTTGCAGTTCGTCCCAGCTCATCGCCGGATGATGGTCGCGCGCAACGCGCCCCAGCGCGATCGCGAAGACGCGCGACGGCGTGGACACCCGCCAGCTGCGGATCGCGATGCTGCGCGCCTGCCGCCATTCGCATCGCCCCGCAAGGCCGCTGGCGTACCAGCAGGCTTCCAGGCGGGGGTCTACGTCGCGCAGGCGCGAGCAGGGAAACGCCTTCCGGCCGTTACGGCCCAGCGCTTCAAGGAAGTAACGCTGCATCGTGGTGATGGCGGTGGCCATGAGCCGATCGTACGCATGCATTCACGCCTTCATGGACCTTCCATCGGACGGTTGCGGCCTCCATCGGCGAAGGTGCGTGACATCGCGCGCGTCACGCGGCTGCCATCGGATCGACACATGCGTTCGAAACGCCGCCGGGCGATCAGGTCATCGCGTGCCGTGCACTCCGCGCCGTCGCGGGAAGCACGCAGGCGCCGGCAGCGCGCGTCATGGTGAATTGCTTGTAATCGCACGGCGCCTGCCATGCGATCCGCACGCGATGTCTGCGCGTGCGCGCCACGCACATCGCGCGATGACTGCGCGATTCATTCCTGCGACTTGTCGCCCGGCTCGCCCGCACTACGCCATGCTTCGCGCACGCGTTCGGCGACCTGCGGCCAGTCGAGGCCGGTGGTCACGGCATACAGGTGCCACAGGCTTTCGGCGCGCGCCTGCACCGATTCCCACGTCGTGTTGCCGTGCACCTCGCGGATGCCCTGGCCTACCGACCGGATCAATATCTCGTAGGAAGCCAACGCGGCTTCGGAAGCGTCTTTGCTCATTGCAACACAGGTCCATGCGCGAGACAGCGGACCGCAAGGCCTCGCGAAAAAAGAACAGTGCACGCGCCCGAAACAGGCGCATGCATCGCATCGGATGTGAGCTCATCCCCGATCCCACTGCGTTTCACTTAAACACAGCAACCTGAACGATGCAAATCGCGAGGTGAGGATTCGTGCGCGATTCCAGTGTTTTTCGACGTGCGAGCACATCATCCGCCGTGCGCGCGCCTACCGTAATCGCGTCATGCGGAATGTTGCCGATCATGTCCTGTGCAATGACGCATGCGGCCGTAAAACGCGTGTTTCCTCGCGCGCCCCGCATTCATCGACGCTGACGCCGCGCTATCGACAAGCGCGCAAGGATGCGATGCACGTGCGATCGCACGCGCGACACCGTCGATGAAAGATCACGCGAAACCCGCGCGTTCGCGCAGCGCATCGCGATGACGACGACTGCACGGAAGCACCGTGCCATCGGCCAGGTGCACGCGTGCATCGCCGGTGTCGAGCGGTTCGATCGACGCGACCTGCCCGAGGTTCACCATGTAGCTTCGGTGGATGCGTGCGAAGCGCGACGGATCCAGGCGTTCCTCGATCGTCGCCATCGTGCAGCGCAACGGGTAGTCGTGGCCGCGCACGCGAAGGTTCACGTAGTTGCCGGCCGCCTGCAGCCATTCGACGTCGATCGCGGCGACGAGGAATTCGCGACCGAGCTTGCGCACGAGGAAGCGTTGGGGTCGTTCTACCGGCTCCACCGGCGGGCCTTCGTCGGGTTCGCCGAGCAGGCTCGCCTCGCCCTGCAGGCGCCGGCGGATGAAGCGATAGCCTTCGATCAGCACCACCATCGACGCGTAGCTGCGCCAGTCCTTGAGGTATTCGTAGAACAGCTGCTGCAGCCACGGGCCGAAGTCGTATTCCGTCCCGTAGGCGGCATAGACGACCTCGCGGATCGCCACCATGCCCAGCACGTGGACCACGCTGAACACGACGCTGGCCAGCGCGTGCAGCACCAGCGCGCGACGCCAATTGTCCCAATGCAGCGGCACCTTGCGGGTGAACCAGACCACCGCCGGGACCAGCGCCAGCATCACCACGCCGCTGGACCATTCCCAGGTGACCGGCTCCCACGGCTGGAACGCGAGCCCGTTGCGGCGGATGTCGATGAGCACGGTCGCGCTGTTGCTCACCGCGTTGATCACCGTGGTGACGACCCAGATGCCGATCTCGAACGTGCGACGCCACGCGTGCGAGGGGAACGGGACGGGCGACGGCGTCGGGGCGATGGGCGCGTTCATCCGGCGGGATTGTAGGGGCACGGGCGCGCGGCGCCGCCCCGATCCGTCCCTGCAGGCCCGCGATTCGTCCCAAAGCCCCGCCGGGTGGTCACTTCACGGTGGAAGCGCCGCGTCCGCGCGCCGAGGGTGGAGGCACATCCAATGCAGGAGCGCACCGCCGTGAGCCGCCGCTATTTCCTCGACTGGGTCCGGATCGGCGCCTTCGCGCTGCTGGTGCTCTACCACGTCGGCATGTATTACGTGACCTGGGGCTGGCACGTCAAAAGCCCGTTCGCGAGCCACGCGCTCGAGCCGTTCATGCTGATGACCTCGCCGTGGCGGTTGTCGCTGCTGTTCTTCATCTCCGGCGTGGCGACGGCGTTCCTATTTGGCAAGACGCCGCAGGGCTTCCTGCGCAAGCGCTCGTGGCGGCTGCTGGTGCCGCTGGTCTTCGGGATGCTGGTGATTGTCCCGCCACAGTCGTATTACGAGGTCGTCGAGCGGCTGCCCGGCGGCTACCACGACGGCTATCTCGCCTTCTGGTCGCGCGACCTGCTCAACGACCAGAACTTCTGCCGCGACGGCGAATGCCTCGACGTCCCGACCTGGAACCACCTGTGGTTCGTCGCCTACCTGTGGGTCTACACGGTGGTGCTGTGCCTGCTGCGATGGCTCGCGCCCAAGACCCTTTCGAACCTCGCCGAACGCGTCGCCGGCGTCTTCGGGCGCGGCATCGGCCTGCTGCTGTGGCCGGCGTTGTTCCTGATCGTGGTGCGCATGGCGATGGTCGGCCGTTTCGAATCCACGCATGCGCTGGTGGACGACTGGTACAACCACGCGCAATACCTGCCGCAGTTCCTGCTCGGCTTTGCGGTGGCGAAATCGCAGCCGGTGTGGGACCGCTTCGCCGCATTGCGCAAGCCTGCGGCCGTCGTCTCGCTCGTCGCGTATGCGTTCATCGCGTGCTATTTCACCGCGTACAACGGCGATGCGACGCCGCCGGACTGGCTGCGCGACGTGCAGCGCGTGGTGTGGGGCACGTTCCAGTGGTCGGCGATCGTGGCCATCATCGGGTTCGCCGCGCACTGGTCGCCGGGCGACAGCCGCGCGCGGCGCTATCTCACCGAAGCGGTGTTCCCCGTCTACATCCTCCACCAGACGATCATCGTCGTGCTCGCGCACAACCTGCAGTCGCTGGCCCTGCGGCCGGCCGTCGAGGGCCCGCTGCTGGTGGTGGCGACATTCGCGCTGGCGTTCGCCGGGTTCGAGCTCGTCCGCCGCATCGCGTGGATGCGCCCGCTGCTGGGGCTCGGGCCGCGCGAGCCGCGCCGCGAGACGAACGCCGTCGCGGACGCGGCCTGAGCGCATCGTCGTCACGCATGCACCGATAGGATCGGCCGCGCCACGGAAGGTGCGGAGGCGCCCGTGCAGCAACGGATCGTCATCGACGGAACCGCGATCGCGGTGCGCCTGGCCGGCGACATGAACCGGCCGGCGATCCTGCTGCTGCACGGCTTCCCGAGTTCGTCCGCATCGTTTCGCGAGGTCATCGAACCGCTCGCGACGCAGTGCTTCGTGATCGCGCCGGATCTTCCGGGTTTCGGTCATTCCGCGCCAATCGAGCCGCCGTCGTTCGCGCGCTTCGCCGACCTCGTCGAACGCCTGCTCGCGAAGCTCGACGTGGCGTCGTTCCATCTGTACCTGCACGATTTCGGCGCCGCCGTGGGCCTGCACCTGGCGACGCGCGCGCCGGACCGCGTCCGCAGCCTGATCGTGCAGAACGCGAACGCGCACGCCAGCGGCATGGGCCCGGCATGGGATGCGACGCGCGCGTACTGGGACGACCCGACGCCGCAGCGCGAAGCCGAGGCGACCGCGCACCTCACGCTGGAGGGCACGCGCGCGCAGTACGTCGGCGACGTGCCCGACGACATCGCCGCGCGCATCGATGCCACGCGCTGGGAAGAGGACTGGCGCGTGATGTCGCTGCCGGGGCGCATCGCGATGCAGCGCGCGCTCGTGTTCGACTACCGCCACCACGTGGCGCGATTCGACGAGATCGCCGCCTTCCTGCGGCGCCGCCAACCGCCCGCGCTGATGCTGTGGGGCCGGCACGACGCGTTCTTCGCGCTGGACGAAACGCTGTCGTGGATGCGCGACCTGCCGCGCATGGAGGCGCACGTCCTCGACGGCCCGCATTTCCTGCTCGAAACGCACGCCCCGCAGTGCGCCGCACGGATGCTCGACTTCGTGCGGCGCGTCGACGGACGACTCACGCCACGCGCGTGAAGTCGCTCACCCAGTTGGTTTCCCATGTCGCGCCGCCGTCGGCGGAACTCGCCTGTTCCCAGCGCGCGGAGGTCGGCGTGATGCGCGACCACAGCACGCGTGTTTTCACCTTGCGCTCGCCCACCGTGTCGTCGCCGACGAAGGTGCCGATGCCGTCGGCGAAGCGACCGCGCACCGGCTCGGCGATGGTGGACGGCTCGCGGCCATCGAGCCACCAGCTCGACCACTCGCCGCTGGCCTCGTCGAACGCGCGCAGTCCCACGCCGCGCACCGTGCCGGCCGGGAACTCCATGACGTTGTCGCCGACGTTGCCGCGACCGCCCAGCACCGGCCAGTTCACCAGCGTGCCGCCGAACTCGTCCCACTGGTCGCTGCCGACCAGGCGTTCGCGCAGGCGGCGATGACGCACCTTCCAGCGGCCGACGAGGAAATCCCAGTCCTTCGGCGCGTTGGCGAACTTCGGCAACGACGTGGGTTTCGCCGACGTGCGCGTGAAGTAGTTGCGCCAGTTGACCTCCCAGCTCGCGCCGTCGTCGGGCGAGAACGCCTGCTCCCACCACGGCCGCGCGCCGTGCACGTCGTTCCAGCGGAACCGCATGATGATCGGCCGACCCTTGTAGGTATCGCGACCGGTGAACACGGCGTTGTCGTGGTCGAAACCGCCGCGCACGGGCGGATCGATGCGCGTCGGGTTGCGGCCGTCGAGCCACCAGATCGCCCACGTGCCGGTGCGCGGATCGAACGCGCGCACGCTCAGGCCGCGATACGTGCCAGACGGGATATCGACGATGTTGTCGTCCACGTTCCCCAGGCCGCCCATCGTCTGCCAGAACACGCTCTTGCCGGGGAACTCCTCCCACTCGTCGCTGCCGGCGAGGCGGTCCTTCAGCCGCCGGTGCCACACGTCCCAGTTACCCACCAGCCATTGCCAGTCCCTCGCATGTGCCGGCGCGCCCGGCGACGGCGCGAAGGCGAACGCCGGCAAGGCCAGCGAGCACGTCGCCGCGCCCGCCACGCCGGCGAGGAACCGCCGCCGCGAAACGCGCGGCGCATGGAGGTCGAAGCCGGCGCGATCGCGGTCGCGCGTGAAGGTCGGTCCTGACATCGGGGCGCTCCTGTCCGGTGGATACGTGGGCCGATCATGGGGAGCGCCGGGCCACGTTGACCACTCGAAAACCGGCCCGCACACTCAGCCAGACTTATGGTCAGCGACCGCCGATTCCCTTCGCTCATCGCCATCCGGGCGTTCGAAGCCGCCGCCCGGCTGGGCAGTTTCGCGAAGGCCGCGCAGGAGCTGGACACCACGGCGGCGTCGGTCAGCTACCACGTGCGCCGGCTGGAGGAGCAGATCGGCGTCGCGCTGTTCCTGCGCCACGCCAACCACGTGATGCTGACGCGCTCGGGCGACATCGTCGCGCGCGAGGCCATCAACGCCTTCGCCGCGTTGCGCGCGAGTTTCGTGCAGGCGGCGCAGGTCGACGACACGCACCTGTCGCTCACGACCTTGCCATCGCTCGGCACGAGCTGGTTGACGCCAAAACTGGGGCGATTCCGCGCGAAGCATCCGGACATCGCGCTCGAACTGGACCTGTCGGCGATCGCCGAAGACCTCAGCGGCGGCCGCTACGATGCGGCGATCCGCAACGGCCACGGCCACTGGCCCGGCCTGCGCACGGTGGAACTGCTGCCGAGCCTGTTCATGCCGCTGTGCGCGCCATCGTTGCGCGCGGCCGTGGCGGAGCTGGGTCGCGATCCGCGAACGCCGCTGCCCGTCCCGCTGCTCGGTCGCCCCGACTGGTGGTCGCGCTGGTACCGCGCGCTCGGGTTCGATGCGGATATCCCGCCGGGCCGCTTCGGCACGCAGCTGTCGGCCGAATACCTCGACATCGCCGCGGCGATCGCCGGGCAAGGTGTCGCGATCGGTTCGCCCATCCTGTTCCGCAACGAGATCGATGCCGGTCGCCTCGTTCCCGCGCACGACATGGTGGTGAGCGACGGCCGCGCGTTCTGGTTCACCTACCCCGCCGCGCGGCACGAAAGCCGCAAGATCGCCAGCTTTCGCGAGTGGCTGTGCACCGAAGCGACGCGCGATTGCGATGCGGCGCGTGGGTTCATCCGGCGTGCGGTAGTGGTGGAGGGCTGATGGGGCGGCACGCCGCCGATCCTGCGTCAGCCGGATGCCGATCACGCCGGGGTGTTAGCTTATTGGGCTTCTCCCACCAGATGATGACCAGGCATGCCGAACCTCGGAACCGTGCTCAAGGCTGAAATTTCCCGACTCGCACGCAAGGAAGTCCGTGCGGAAGTTGAGACGCTACGGAAGGCCAGCGGCACCTATCGCCGGGAAATCGCCGAATTGAAGCGCCAGGTCGCGCAACTGGAACGCAGCCTCAGGCAGGCCGGCAAGGCGCGCCCCGCGGCGGCTTCGGTGGCGGCATCGAAGGACGAGGAATCGTCCTCGCGCCTGCGCTTCAGTGCGAAGGGGCTGCAGTCGCTGCGCACGAAGCTGGGCCTGTCGGCCGCGGACTTCGGCAGGCTCACCGGCGTGAGCGGCCAGTCGATCTACCACTGGGAACAGGGCAAGTCCCTGCCGCGCAAGTCGCAGCTGCCCAAGCTCGCCAGCGTGCGTGGCCTGGGCAAGAAGGAAGCCCGCGCACGCCTGGATTCGATGGGCTGATACGCGGCGCCCTGCGCCCGGTCAGATCGCCACCGCCGCGCCGCTGACGCGCACGCCGTCGCGAAGGTCCTGCGGGACGGCGACGTCGAGGCGGCTCGGGCGGCCGATTTCGACGCCCTGGTGGATCACGAACCCACGCGTCGGTGGCAACGCGTCGCGTGAGGCGAGGTAGGCGCCGAGTGCCGCCGCGGCGGCGCCGGTCGCGGGGTCCTCGACCACGCCGCCGGGCGGGAACGGATTGCGCGCGTGGAAGGTCGCCTCATCCTCGCGATACACGAGGTTCACCGTCGTCCAGCCGCGCGCGTCCATGAGCGCGGCGAGCGCGTCGTAGTCGTAATCCAGCCGCGCGAGCCGATCGCGCGTGGCCACGGCGATCACCGGATGCCACGCGCCCGCGTACGCAAGCGCCGGCGGCAACGCGGCATCGAGTTCGTCCTCGCGCCAATGCAACGCGGCGAGCACCGCGCGCAGGTCGTCGTCGGCGAGCGCCGTCACGCGCGGCTCCACACTTGTCAGCGTCGCGCGTTGCCCGTTATCTACGTCGACGCGAACCAGGCCGGCAGGCGTGTGCAGGCGTCGCTCGCCGGCGCCGTGGCGCTGCGCATGTGCGATGACGGCGGCGACGGTGGCATGCCCGCAGAAGGAGACTTCGGCGCGCGGGCTGAAGTAGCGCACATCGAACGCGCCGTCCTCGCGCGGCGAGAAGAACGCGGTTTCCGAATAGCCTATGTCGGCGGCGATCTCCTGCATCCGCGCATCGGTGAGCCCGCGCGCATCGAGGACGACGCCGGCGGGGTTGCCGCCGGCCGGATCGGTGGTGAATGCGGTGTAGCGAAGGAGTTCGGTCATGGCGCGCGTCCGGTGCAGGTCGAGATGCCTTAGGTAGCACCGGGTCCGTCGTGCAACAAGGCGCGCTGGACAACGCAGCGTCCCGTCGCGACGACCTCCTTCACCTGCATGCCACACTCCGTGCATGCGCACACCGCCTCCCGACATCGACGGACTCGCCGCCAGCACGCTGCAGCTGCCGCCCGGCGCGTGGGCGACCGTGCTCGATTGCCTGTGCGACCGGTTCCCCTCGGTGTCGCGCGCGCAATGGCTGGACCGAATGGCGCGCGGGCGCGTCGTGGATGCGTCCGGGAACCGGCTCTCGGCCGACACGCCGCATCGCGTCGGGCTCGAGGTGCACTACTACCGCGAAGTCCCCGACGAGCCGGTCATCCCGTTCGAGGAAGTCGTCCTGCATGTCGACGACGATCTGCTGGTGGCGGACAAGCCGCATTTCCTGCCGGTCGCGCCGGTGGGCGCACACGTCCACGAAACGCTGCTGGGCCGGCTGGTCCGTCGCACCGGGAGCACCGCGCTGGTGCCGCTGCACCGCATCGATCGCGAAACCGCCGGGCTCGTGCTGTTCTCCACCAACCCGGCCACGCGCGCGCATTACCAGGCGCTGTTTCGCGAGCGGCGCATCGAAAAGCGCTACGAGGCGATCGCGCCGGCGTTGCCCGATGTCGCGTTTCCCTGCCTCCGCGCGAGCCGCATCGTCGCGGGCGAGCCGTTCTTCCGCATGCAGGAAGCCGACGGGCCGGCGAACAGCGAAACGCGCATCGAGGTCCTTGCGCGCGACGAGGCACGCTGGCGTTACGCGCTGTGGCCCGTCACCGGCCGCAAGCACCAGCTGCGCGTGCACATGGCGGCACTGGGCGCGCCGATCGCGAACGACCCGATGTATCCATCGTTGTCGTATCGAGCTGCCGGCGATTACACCGCGCCGTTGCAACTGCTCGCCAGCGAGCTTGGTTTCGCCGATCCGCTCACCGGTGCGCAGCGCCGCTTCCGCAGCGGCCTTTCGCTGGACGGTTGATCGCGTCAGTCCTCCGAGCCGATGCCGTCCGGCAGCCGCACCCACGCATGCTTGCGGCTTCCGTATACCGACACGAACGGCGCCGGGAACGTCGGGTCGGCGAACACGCCCACCGGGATCGCGACGAAACCCGGGGCGGCGTCCATGCGATAGAACACCGTCGCGCCGCAGTCGGGACAGAAGTGGAACCGCGCCGTGGTGCCGTCGTCGCCGGTGCGCGCGAACTGCGTGCTGCGGCCCGCGATGGTGACGGCGTCCTCGGGAAACCGCGCCTGCACGCCGAATACGCTGCCGGTGCGCTTCTGGCATTCCAGGCAATGGCAGATCGAGATGCGGCCGGGCTCGCCGCGCGCGATGGCGGTGAGCTGGCCGCAGTTGCAGGACGCGGTGCGTTCGGTCATGGCGGAACTCCCGCGGCCCCGCGGCCGCGTCGCGCGCAATGTACCAACCAGCGGTGAAAGCGCGCGCTACGGCGACAGCGTCGGGAACTTCGACCACATCTGCTCGAACTGCCCGCCGAAGCAGCGCACCAGGTACGTGTCGCGGCTCACGACGAGGTTCTCGTGGTTGGACGTGCTCGCGGTGCGCGTCCAGTTGAAGCTGCCGTTGGCGACGACCTTGCCGTCGAACATCGCGAACTTGTGGTGCATGTGGAACGGCGAATCGTCCAGGCGCACCTCGATGCCTTCGCGCGCAAGCCGCGCGATGTCGCTGCCGTCGTCGAAGCGCTTGTCGTTGTCGCTGATGATGCGCACCGCGATGCCGCGCTTGTGCGCGGCGGCGAGTTCGTCCGAAAGCCGGTCGTCGGCGATGGTGAACACGCAGGCGTCGATGCGCTCGCGCGCGCCGCGGCACAGCTCGCGCAGCTTGTTCAGGCAGCTGTCGCCGGGGCTGAAGAAGGCGGTGGTGCCGGCCGCCGCAGGCAGCGACGACAGGTCGAGCGTGCGCACGACCTGCTCGAGCCAGCGCAACACCGCGCCCGCATCGCCGCTCGGCGTGGCGACCAGCTCCTGCGCCATGTCGAAGGCGCGGTTGCGCAGGTAGCGGATGCGGTCGGCATCGATGCGTGCGCCGAGCTCGCGCAGCTCGAAGCGCTCGCGCTCGTCCAGTTTCATGTCGACGGCGCTGTCGCGCAGCGCGGAGTCCAGTTGCGTGAAGTCCATGCGCGCGCTCAGGCCGGACGATCCACGGCCGGCGCCGCCAGGCGCTTCTGTACATCCTCGCGCATCCGCACCAGGTCGCCCTCGGCCTGGCGGCGCTTCTCGACGCCTTCGCGATGGATCGCGCGCACGTCCTCCACCGTTTTGATCAGCTGGTCGTGCACGTACTGCAGCGTTTCCATGTCGATCACGCCGCGCTGGTTCGCCTTCGCGGTGGCGACGGAGTTCTCGTGCAGCAGGCGCGCGTTGTTGCGCATCATCTCGTTGGTCGCGTCGTCGATCGCGGTGGCGAGTTCGACCGCGTTCTTCTGCTCCTCCAGCGACAGCTGGATCGCGAAGCTGCGCTTCCACGAGGGAATGGTGATGTCGCGCACCGCGCCGAACTTCTCGATCAGCAGGATCGCGTTGGCCTGGATCATGCGGATGGTCGGCAACGACTGGTCGGCGGCATGCTGCAGCAGGACGAGGTCGCCGATGCGCTTGTCGAGCAGGCGCATCGCGTTGTCGAGCTCCGACCGGCGCGTGCGCGCCTGCGGATCGTCCTGGCCTTCCAGCGCCTGGCGATCGGCGTGCAGCTGCTCCATGCGCAAGCGGCCGGCGGCGACGTGGATGCCGAGTTCGCGGCGCTCTTCCAGCACGATCTCGTGCATGCGGTCGAAGTCCTTCACGCGCTTGCCCAGGTCGTCCTGCTGGCGCGTGACGTCGCGCATCAGGTGTTCGATCTGCTGGTTGGTGCTGCTGAACTTCTGCACCAGCTCGCCCTTGGAGGCGCGCATGCGGTCGATCAGCGGGCCCACGATCGGCAGGCGCGAACGCGCGCCGAGCTTGCGCAGGTTCAGCGTCCGCGCGATGCGCACCACGTCGCCCAGCGTCTGCCCGGTGGCATCCAGGTCGCGGTTGCGCACCTGGTCGAGCAGCTGCGAGGAGAACTCCGTGGTCTTGCTCGCAACGTCCTTGCCGAAACCCATCAGGCTGGTCGGCGCGATGTCCTGCGTGGCGCGCGCGACCTCGTGGATGCGCGCGACGTCGGCGGCGCCGAGGCCGAGCGCCGACAGTTCGGCCTCGCTCGGCGAGCGTTCCGCGGGCACGGCGACGGCGTCGGTGGTCGTGTTCATGGCGAAGGCTCCTGGGTGTCGGCATCGCGGATCGCGGGCGCCGGGTCTTGGGACGGATCGGTGGACGGAACGGGGGTCACGGCGGCAGCGCGCAGCGCGGCGATCTGGCTGCGCAACGCATCGTCGAGGCGAACGATGCGGGCGGTGCCGCCGCGCGCGGAAATCGCGGCCTGCTGGCGCCACGCCGGCACCAGCACGTCGCGCACCTGCGCATGGCGTCGCAGCAGCTGCGCGGCGTGTCCGCGCACGAGTTCGACGTGCGCGGCGGCGGTCTCCCACGTGGCGGCGATCGCGGCGCGACGCTGCGGGTCGTCGGTCGCAGGATCGGTCGTCGAAGAACGCAACTGCACGGCCTCGTCGCGAAGCCGCGACGGTACGGATTCGAGTTGCGCGGCCTGGTCGGCGAGCTGCGCGGCTATGTCGTGCGCGGCGGCCAGGTGCAGGCGAACGCGCGTGTCGGCATCGCCCGCCTGCGCCTGCGCGACGAGATCGCGGGCCAGCAGCAGGCCGAGGAAACCGCTGCGACGACGTTGCCGCGACGGATCGCTGCTGTCGATCGCGGCGAGGATCGCATCGAGCTGCGCTAGCAGTGCGCCGGTCGGCAAGTGCGCGAGGCATGCGTTGATGGCGTCCAGGTCGACGGCGCCCGATGCGTCCTGCATTCGTGCGATCCGGCTCACGGCTTCTTCGGCTCGCCGCGGCTGATTTCGGCCAGCGTCATGCCGCTGAACTGCTCCAGCGCGGCATCGAGCGGCTGCTCGGTTTCGGTCGGACTGTGCTGGCGACGGCCCGTCGGCTTCGCCTTGCCCGGTGCCGCGACCACGCCTTCGCGCAAGGCCTGCGCGAGCGCGAGCAGCGCGTTGCCGACGTGTTCCTGCCCGGCGTGGCTCGCACGCACCGCGTCGAGCAGCGGCGCCATCGCCGCGCGCATCGATTCGGGCAGCGCATCGGCGAGCGTTCGGTCGCCCGCAGGCGGCGCAACGGGCGCGGCAGGCGATGCCGGCGCGTCGTCGCGTCGCTGTGCCATGCGTTCGAGCTGCGCGAGGATCGCCTCCCACGGCGGCGATTCCTGCACCGGCGCGGGCGCCACCACGGGCGCAGCGGGCACCTGCGCCGCCTGGCCGATCGCCTGCAATCCGCCGGCGATGTCCGCCAGCTGCGCTACCACGCGACCGCCGACGTCGTCCTCCTCGCCACCCATCGCCTTGTTGCGCAGGAAATCGCGCTTGATCTGCGCCCAGCGCGCGGACGTGGCCTCGTCGAGCGTGCCGCGCAGTTCGGCGAGCTTGAGCAGGTTTTCCTCCGCGCCGGTCGTGAGCAGTTGCGCCTCGCCGAGATAGTGGTCGGCGATGAGCTGCTGCAGTTCGGCCTCGTTGAGCACCGGCGAGATCTTCTCCGCGAGCTTGTTCATGTTGCGATAGCTGCCCTGCAGGCGGAACGGCGGCTCGGTGCGGTACTTGTCGGCCTGTGCGGCGCTCGCGATGTACTGCTGGTTCACGCGGTACACCACGTCGCGCACCTGCATCATGCGTTGCAGCGTCGCGATGATCTCGGCGGTCTCGGCCGCGCTGTACGCGTGGCCGAGCTGGTTGAGCGAGACGTCCTTTCCGCGCGCCTTGTCGACGAGCAGGTACAGGTCGGCCATCTCGCGCGTCGCCAGTGGCGCGAGCACCGCGTTCGAGGTCAGGCTGTTCTCGAGGTAGCTCAGCGTGAACGCATCTTCCATGCCGCCCAGCACGTCGCCGAGGTTGTAGATGTCGGCGCGGTTGGCGAGCATGTCCGGGATCTTGAACACCTCGCCGGACTCGGTGTACGGGTTGCCGGCCATCACCACGCAGAACTTCTTGCCGCGCAGGTCGTAGGTGCGCGTGCGACCTTTCCACACGCCCTCGATGCGGCGCGTGCCGTCGCACAACGAGATGAACTTCTGCAGGAATTCCGGGTGCGTGTGCTGGATGTCGTCGACATACAGCATCACGTTGTTGCCCATCTCCAGCGCGAGGTTGAGCTTTTCCAGCTCCTGGCGCGAGGTCGCGTCCGGCGCCTGCGCCGGATCGAGCGAGCGCACTTCGTGGCCCAGCGCGGGACCGTTGACCTTCATGAAGATCAGCCCGAGCCGGTGCGCCACGTACTCCATCAGCGTGGTCTTGCCGTAGCCGGGTGGCGAAATCAGCATCAGCAGGCCCATCAGGTCGCTGCGCTTGCCCTCGCCGGCGGTGCCCATCTGCTTGGCGAGGTTGTCGCCGATGATGGGCAGGTAGACGTCGTTGATCAGGCGATTGCGCACGAACGAACTGAGCGGCCGCGCGTGGAATTCCGACAACCGCAACGCCTCGCGTTCGCGCGCGAGCGTTTCCTGGCGGATCGACTGGAAGCGCCGATACCCCGGCAAGAAGCGTTCGCGGTGCGCGCGCAGCCGCGCGGACAGGTCGTCCGCCGCCAGCGCCATGCGCCCGCCTTCGATGCGCGGGTGTTCACCGAGCAGGCCGTCGAGCGTGCCCAGCAGCGCGGCGTCGTTGTTGCGTTGACGCACCGAGCTTTCGGTGATCAGGAACGCGGCGGCTTCCGGCGCGTAGGGCGCCAGCGCGGCGAACGCCGGCTGCGAACACAGGCCTTCCAGCCATTGCAGCGCATGCGCCCAGCGCGCCGGCAGCGGCAGGCTGGCGAGCGTGCGATCGAAGCTGTCCTGCGCGCCGCCGGCCTTCAGGCGCTCGCGCAGGCCATCGACGAGTTCGCGCGCGTAGCGCGACGACTGCAACGCGACGTCCGCCTCGCCCAGCTCGTCCATCAGGTAATCGGCGGCATCGTCCGCGAGCGCGGCGTCGATCGGAAGCGACGTGGCGTCGATGTGCGCCGACACCGCCGACGCGATCTCCGCACGCAGCGCGTCCAGCCCCGCACGGTTGCCGAACAGCTCGCGCATCATGCGCGCGCCGGCCAGTCGCTGCGCCCACGCGCGTGCGGCGTCGCCGGCGTGCTGAGCCCAGAACAGCGTCGCCAACGCACGTGCAAGCGGCGCGTGCACCAGGCTGCCCGCGGCGGCGCGCTGCGTGAGCAGCACGCGCAGGATGCGCGCGGCGTCGTGGTCGTGGATGCCGCGCTCGTACCCGTCGCGATAGCGCGGTGCGGCGAAGTCGCGCACCGTCTTCGCCAGTGCGTCCGCGTCGCTTACCTGGCTTTGCAACAACTTGATCGACAACCCGTCGACGCCCGCCTCGGCGGCTTCGAGCACGGCGCCGGCGAGGTATTCGCCGCGATACAGCGCCGGCGATTCGGATTCCAGCGTGATCGGCCAGAACTCGCGCAGCGTAGCGAGCTCGTCGCTGCGCACGGGCTCCATGAAGTCGGTGCCGGTGAGGTGCAGCGCCAGCTCGTCGCCGCGCGGCAGCAGCGTGAGATCGAGCGGCTGCGTGTTGACGCTGAAGCGATGGCGGCCGAGCCGGATGACGTTTCCGCCGTCCTCGAACAGCTCGCTGCGATCGCGCAGGCCGCGCACGGCCTGGTCGCGCGCGCCCTTCAGGCGCGCCTCGACGTCGTCGGCCTTCACGGTGTCCTTCAGCGCGCGCAGGCGCCCGGCCAGCTCGCGGATCTTCAGGATCAGCGGATCGCCGGCGAAGAACGCGTTGAGCTCGTCCATGCCGGCGAGCTTCGCCGTGCGTCGCGCGAGGCCTTCGAGGATGCGGTTGGCCGCATCGAGCACCGCCTGCGCCTTGCGCTGGCGGTCGTCGAGCAACGCCTGCTTGTGCGCGTCGAACGCCTCGAGCAGCTCCTCGCGCTTGGCGAGGATGTCGCCGAGGAACTGCTCGTGTTCGCCGAACTGGCTCTCCAGTTCTTCCAGCTGGACCATCAGGCGCGACAGCTGCTCGTCCGCGCGCTCGGGATCGGTCGCCATCGCCAGCGCGTTGGTGACGGCCTGCCCGAACAGCGCGAACTGCGCGCCGAACTGCGCCACCGCCTCGCTGGAACCGAGCGACTTGCGGCGTTGCTCGGCGCGTGCGCGCGTCTGGTTCAACTTTGCGTAGATCAGCGAGATGGCTTCGACCACGCGCGTGCGCTGGGTCGCGTCGTCCACCGCGAGGCCGGCGACGAGCTCGGACAGCATGTCCAGCTCGCCCGAGCGCGCCTGCAGCGCGGCGATGTGTTCGGCGAGCTGCTTGGCGGTCTGCGCCTGCTGCGCGGCGGCGTCGAGTTCCTCGACCTGCTTCGCGAACGGCGCCAGCGCCTTGTCGTGGCCGAGGAACGCGCCCGTCGCCTGCCCGATGCGTTCGTGCGCGGCCTGCAGTTGCGCGCCCATCTCGTCGATCGCGGCGACGTCCATGTAGCGGTATTCGCGGATCGTCAGCAGCTGGCCGCGCAGCCGCCCGATCGCGCCGAGCGCTTCGACGAACTCGGCGATCTGCGTCCAGTTTTCCGGCAGCAGGCGGCCCATCAACGCCTTGTGCTCGGTGCGCGCCTTCGCGATCGCCGCGTCCGCCTGGCGACGGATGTCCTGCACCTTCTCGAACTCGTCCAGCACCGATTCGCCGGTCGCGCAGATCTCGCGCAGCAGGCTGGCGGCACCGTCGCAGTTCGCATCGTCGAGCCAGTGGTGCGCGTCGAACAGGCGGCGCGCATGCTGCACCAGCAGCTGGTAGCGCGACATCGAGACGTCGGGGTCGTCGATGCGACGCGCCAGGTCGATCAGGTTCGACAGGCCGCGGACCATCTCGGCGTTGCCGATGCGCCCCATGAAGCTGGTGCCCGGCGGGCGGCTCGCGGCGAACTCGTCGCTGGCGAACGGCGTCTGCCACACCTGCATCGGATGCACGCGCGTGGCGCCGTCGCCCTCGGCATGGAACAGCACCATGCGCCCGTCCGGCAGCACCGCGTGGCCGTGGCCGAACAGCGGGTTCTGCAGGCTGCGCTGGATCATGTTGTAGACGAACAGCGCGCTCCGGCCTGCTTCGGGCTCGTAGAACGCGTACATCACGTCCTCGCCGTTGGGCGAGCGGATCGCACGCTGGAACTGCATCGCGTCCATGCGCGCGTCGAAGGTCTTGTTCTCCCCGCTCTGCAGGTAATAGCCGCCCGGGAAGAGGATGCCGTGGTCTTCAGGCAGCTGCACGCACGCCTGCGTGATCGCGTCGTTGCGCGTGACCGTGCCGGTGAGCGTGTTGTAGACCAGCCCGCGCCATTCGGTCTCGCGGTACGGCAGCACCTTCAGCAGGATCAGCGACCCCACGCGCGCGTATTCGATGGTCGCGTCGTCCAGCGACTGCGTCTTGTCCTCCACCGGCTCGCTGTAGATGCCCTCGCCGCGCTCGGTGTTGTTCTCGACCTTGATGGTGAGATCGCCGCCGGTGGTTTCGACGAAGAGCGTGTCGAGGATGTTCAGGTGCGGAAAGCGCCCGCTGACCATGCGCTCGCGCGTGGCGCGCGTCCAGTCGAAGTCGAAGGGCGGCGGCAGCACGAGGTCCTGCGCGCCGCGCGTGTCGAGGTAGGTGAGCTCGCCCTGGTTCGATATGGCCCAGCGGAACACGCGCACGTCGGTGGCGCGCTCGCCGATCTGGAACGCGGCCAGCAGCTTGCCGCCGGCGACGTCGAGCTGCATGAGCCGCGCGTTCTTGTAGTACGCGTACAGCTCGTCGAAATCTCGGGTGAAGGCGGCATCGCCGAGGAAGCTGCCGGCGATCTCCACCGGCGCGACGTCGAAACCGTCGGCGCCTTCCACCAGCCGATACAGGCCGAACACGTCCTGCACGCGCGTGACGGTCTTCAGGCCCATGAACACGTTGTAGCCGAACAGCAGCATCTGCCCGACCGGCACGATGTCGCGGCCGATGCAGTTGTTCTCGGTGCGGATGCGTAGGCGGCCGATGACCTCCAGCCGGCTGTCGCCGAACTCCTGCAGACGCCGCTGGTTCAACGCGTCGGCCAGTTGCTGCAGGCGCTGGCCCTGCGTGTCCAGGCGACGACGCAGGACGTCGTACGCGCCGCCTTCGGCGACGGCCTGGTCGACCTGCGCTGCGACGGCATCGGGCGCGTTGGCGGCGTGTTCTTCGGTGACGGCTTGCGACATCGTGTTACCTCGCCCGGTCCTGGGCGTTCTCAAAGCGGCGGCTCAAGGTCGGTCCGGACCTCGCGGTGTGCGCCGGCCATGCGAGGCCGGCGCGTTGCATCGCTCACGTCGTCAGGCCGAAGCCGGCACCGCGATGCCGAACTTGCGCGCGATCGCGTCCAGCTGCGCCTTCATCGCGGCGTCGATTTCCTCCGGGCGGATGCGCGCGATGATGTTGCCGAGCACGCGACGCTCGTTGTCGTCGGTGACGCCGTTGCGTTCGGCGATGGCGAGGATGCGGCCGAGTTCGGCCGCATCCAGGCGCCCGTCGTCGCCGAAGCACTGGATCGAGTGGAAGGCCATTTCCAGGAAGTCGCGGTTCTCTTTGCTCATGTCTGAAATCCTTGTCGTTGGGCGGTAACAGCAAGCGGAAATACGGAAGGCCTGCGGCGCATCAGGCGCCGATCGGCTCCTGGCGCGTCTTCTCCGCGGCGGTGATCGGCACCACCGGCGCGGCGGCGCCTTCGATCACCGGCTCGCGCGGCGCGGGACGCGCGACGCCGAGGTAGCGCTCGAGCAGGTCCTGCACGATCGGGCTCTTGCCGGCGAAGCCTTCGATCGACTTGCCCAGCGACAACGCCTTGCTGAAGCTCTCGAACAGACCGCCGTCGCCGCCGACCAGGTCGATGTTGGCGTTGCGCAGCGCCGATGCGATGACTTCGGCGTTCTCCTTGGACACCTCGCGGCCGGCCTCGATCGCGGCCATCGCCTGTTCGAGGTGCGTTTCCAGCGTCATGCGGAACTCTTCGTGCGCACGCGCGGTGTCGGTGAGGGAGTCGATCGCCTCGAACTTCGCGGTCAGGCCTTCGGCCTCGGCGGTGAGCTTCTTCACCGTGACGTTGGCTTCGGCGACGCCGACGGATTCGACGGCGGTCGCACGGGCGCGGCCCATCTTCTCCTCGCCTTCGGCCCGCGCGGCGAGGTTCTCGGCGAGCACGCGCGCCTCGTTGCTGCCCTGCTTGTAGGTGGCTTCGGCCTTGGCCTCGATCACGCGCGCCTCGGCGACGCCGACCTTTTCGATGGCGCTCGCTTCGGCTTCGCGCACCTGCGCCTCGGCCAGGCCCGGGGCGGCGGATTCGGCGCGCACGCCTTCGGCCAGCAGCTTCTTGGCGTCGGCATTCTTGGCGGCCGCGTCGAGCTCGGCCTGCGCGATGGTGGTGATCTCGTTGGCCTTGAAGCGCGCGGCGGCTTCGGCGGCCTCGGCTTCCTTCACCGTGCGCACCAGGTCTTCCTGCGCCTGCGCCTCGGCGGCGATCACGCGCGACTGGCGCTCGCGTTCGGCTTCGGACACCACGCGCACTTCCTTGATGCGCTCCTCTTCCTGCGCGACGGTCTTGTCGATGGCGATGCGCTCGCGCGTGATGTTGGCCACGTCCATCTTGCCGTTCTCGACGACCTTGTCGCGCTCCACGCCCTGCAGCTGCACTTCGCGGTCGGTGGTGACCTTTTCCAGCTGGCGCGCGCGATCCACGCGCTCGGCCTCGATGGCGACGGCGCGCTGGCGGTTCTGCTCGGCCACTTCGACCTCGCGCTGGCGGTTCTGGTCGCGGATCTGGATCTGCTCCTCGGCCGCAAGGCGCGCCTGTTCGGCGAGCAGGCGCTGCTCTTCCTTGACCTTCTGGGTCTCGGCTTCCTCGCGCGCGCGGATGGTCTCGACCTCGCGCTTCTGGCGGGCTTCGGCCTCGGCCTGCTGGCGTTCCAGCGCCAGCGTCGCCTCGCGCGCCTCGACGTTCTTCTTGGTGATCGCCAGGCGCTCGTTCTGCTCGAGCTCGTTGGTGACCACGTTCTGCTGCGCGGTCAGCTCGGTGATCTTGCGGATGCCTTCGGCGTCCAGGATGTTGTTCTGGTCGAGCAGGTGCTTGGGCGTCTGTTCGAGGTAGTCGATCGCGACGTCCTCCAGCACGTAGCCGTTGAGATCGTTGCCGATGATCTTGATGATCTCGTCGCGGAACTCCTGGCGCTGTTCGAACAGCTCGGTGAACTGGAACTTCTTGCCGACGGTCTTGAGCGCCTCGGAGAACTTGGCGTTGAACAGCTCGTCCACCGCGTTCTTGTCGGACGCGCGGTCGGCGCCGATGGCCTTGGCCACGCGCAGCACGTCGGCCTGCGTTTCGTTGACGCGCAGGTAGAAGGCGACGGTGATGTCGGCGCGCATGTTGTCGCGGCAGATCAGGCCTTCCTTGCCGCGGCGGTCCACCTGCAGCGTGATCAGGCTGATGCGCATGTGTTCGGCGCGGTACAGCACCGGGATGATGAGCCCGCCGGTGAAGCGCACCTTCGGCGTGGAACTCATGTCGTTGACGATCAGGGCCGTGCCCTGGTCGACCTTGACGTAGAAGGCCTTGAACAGGCCGAACAGCCCCAGCATCACGACGAGCAGGATGCCCGCCCCGATCAGGAAGGGAAGGACCAGGGACACGCTCATTGCAACTTCTCCTTGTTGAATCGTTCTACTGCGCCGCCACGGTGCGTCCGGCGCTACGGGTGGATCACAGACGCTGGAACTGCTCGTCGGACACGACGCGGTACGCATGCTGCGCGCCGAGGTATTCGATCAGCACGACGCGGTCCCCGCGCTTGAAGCGCTCGGCCTGCGCGTCGCGGATCTGCAGGACGAGCCCGGCGCCGCCGTCGTCGACGGTCGCCTGGCCATAGCCCGCATCCACCGACGGCGTGCTGACGATCGCCACGCGACCGAGGATCGAGGCTTCCGTCGGCGGGCGCAGGCGCAGCAGCAGGCGGCTCAGCGGCCGCAGCAGCAGCGAGGTGGCGAACACGCCGGGAACGAGCATCGCGATGGCGACGCCGATGCCGGCGAGCAGGCGGAAGGCGTCCGGCAGCGAACGCAGCACCAGCAGGTGCACGAAGTACGTGCCGAGCCAGCCGAGGAACGCGAGCACCGTGAGCACGATCATCACCGGCACGCCGCTCAGCCCCAGGCGCGCGATCATCGCCGCGATGCTGCTTGCGTCGCCGTCGTGGCCGTGGCCGTGGCTTTCGCCGCCGATGAGGCCGTCGGGGCCGTCGGCATCGACCAGGCCGGTCGCGGCAAGCAGCCAGTACACGACGCACACCGCCAGCACGATGCTGTAGAGCAGCGTCGGGAAGGTGAGCGCGGTGGTGAGGAAGTCGTTCATCGTGAACCCTTCGGTGTCCTGGCCTGTCTGCTTCGACGCCGCGCGGGTGGCGTCGTGTCCGTCATCCGCTGCGCCAGCCGGTCGAGCACGAGCTGCGCACGGGCGTTGCGTTCGTCGATGCCGGCCGCGCGCAGGCGCGCGTCGAGATCGGGATTCCCGGCCGGCTCGCTGCCCGCGTCGCCGGATTCGCGCGGCGCGGATTGCCGGCGCGCACGCAGCAGCGATTCGATCGCGTTCTGCGGCAGCCCGTTCTGGCGGCCGGCCACGGTTTCCTGCGCGCGTTGCACGGTTTCGGCGGCGCGTAGCGCGTCGAGTTGAAGCTGCAACCGGCGCAGGCCGTTCTCACCTTCCTCGACCAGGTGACGCAGCTGCGCGATGCGTCCGTCGAGCTGCGCGACGAACGCCTGCTCGTCGTCGCGGGCGTGTTCGAGTTGCACGATGTCGGCGGCGACGTCCTGCGCGAGTTCGCGCTCGCCGGCCTGCAGCGACGCGACCGCCTGCGCCTCGCGCTGCACGATCGCGGCGATGGTCTGGTCGATGCGTTCGATCGCGGTGAAGCGCCTGGCCTGCAGCTCGGCGAGCGCGGCGCGAAGCTCGCGCACGCGGGCATCGCTGGTGCGGATGTCGTCGTCGAGGTCGCGTTGCGCGTCGGCCGGCGCGATGGCCTCGCCCAGCTCGGCCAGTTGTTCGCGCACGCGGCCGAAGATGCGGGACAGCGCGCTCATGCCACGCCCTCCAGCAGTTCCTCGCGAAGGAACGGCGCGTAGGCTTCGGCCGCGTTGAGCACGTTCTCGGCGAGCGTCTCGATCTCGAAGATCACGTTGGCGAGGCTGGAATGCGTGTCCAGCGCGCCGTACATGATGTAGCAGGCGACGCCGCCGATGGTTTCCACCGCCATGTTCGACAGCGGCAGCACCTTGTGCGTGCGCAGCACGTGCGCGTTGAAGGCGGCGGTGTCGAGCACGTCGGCCACCGGCCACATCAGCGATTCGACGATGATCTGCTCGCCGCTGACGGCGACGAACACCGGCAGGTCGCCGTGTTCGTGCATCACCAGATGGAGGCTGGGCTGCACGCCTTCGAGCAGCTCCAGCGAGACGTACCCCGCACGGACCGGGCGCGATTCGGCCAGCGCGGCCTGCAGGCTGCGCGCGGTCCACGCCGTCGCCGCGCCCTCGGTCCCGCGCGTGTCGGCGCCCCCCGGAAGTCGCAGGCGGCGCTCGACGGCGCTCAGCTCCTGCGCATGCTCCGGGAGGATCCAGACATCCTTCTTGACGAAGCCTTCCTGCCGCATCCGTTCGCGGAATTCCCGGACGTACTCGGTGGACGACTTCGGGCGAGGTCCTTTCATGAAACTTACAGTAGGTATTTCATGAAAGGTTCGTCAATGGGGTGTGAAGCCCGATCCGACGAACGGCAGGGCGGCCTCCCCCGCCCCGCCGGCAGCAGCGGCTTACCTCGCCACTTCGAACTTCACCTCGACCCGCCGGTTCGGCAGCAGGCACTCGCGCAGCGCCTCGCGGTTGCGGATGCCGTCGCACGCCTGCACCTGTTCGGTATCGCCGCGGTACTCGTACGCGATGCGCGACGTATCGACGCCCTGCGCGATGAGGTACGCCTTCACCGTTTCCGCGCGATCGCGCGAAAGCGCCTGGTTGTAGTCGAAGCCCTGGCCCTGCATGCGGTCGGCGTGGCCGATCAGCCGCACGGCTGTCAGCGTGAGGTTCTCCTCGCGCACGCGCGCCAGCGCGCGATCGACGGTGCGCAGCGAATGCTCGCGGACGTCGGCGAGCGCGCGACGGTCGAACTCGAACAGCACGTTCGCCGTCAGCGCCATCGGGGCCGGCGACGACGCGGCGCCTTCGACGTTGCCGCACGTGCGCGCCATCGCCTCGGCGTCGGACACCATGTCCTCGGCGATCTGGATGTACGGCTTCGCGTGGCGCCACTGCTGCTGGTTGAACTCGTTGCCCGCGTGGACGAGTTCGACTTCGCCGCACGCCACCGCCTGCTGCGCGCACGCGAAGCCCGGCGTGCCATGGATCGCGCCCAGGCGCTTCCAAAGATCCTCGCGCAGGCGCGCGGCGCGGTTCACCAGCGGCGTGTCGGTCAGGATCGGCGAGACGCCCTGCTCCATCGCGACGATCAGCTTCACCGATTCGTCCAGCGCTTCCTGCGGGAAATCGCTGCGATCGTTGCGCGTGTACTCGTGGAAGGACACGTCGAGCCAGCACTGCGCCTTCGACAGCGCGTAGTCGCGTACGGGACGGCCCGCGTCGTTGAGCGCCTGAATGCGGTCCTGCGTCGCCTGGTACGTGGCATGGTCTGCGTGGATCGCTTCATCGGTGGTGCGTTCGCGCTGCGGCGCGAGCGACGCAGCCTGCGCGAGTCCGGCGGCGAGCGCGAGCGACAGCGCGGCCACGGTGAGTGCGGTGGTGTGCATGGTCATGGCGTTCATCTCAATGCTGGGGTTGCCGGTAGCGGCGGTCCTCGCGGCGGAACAAGTCCTCGTCGAACTTGAAGCGCAGGCGCAGGAACAGGCCTTCCTGGGTGTATTCGTAGCCGCTGAGGTCGTCGTCGCCGCGGAAGCCGGTCCAGTTGTAGCCGGCCGACAGCCACAGGTTCTGGCGCAGCAGGCGGCCGACTTCGACGCCGGCGGCGTACTGGTCGGCGCCGCCCTGCCCGCGGAACGACGCGGCGAGTACGCCGACGTCCCAGTTCTCGGTGATGTCGTACACGACGCGGCCCGACAGCAGCACGCCACGGAAGCGGCTTTCGACGCGATTGCCGTCGGCGTACAGGAACTGGTCGCGCTGCCACTTCGCCGCGACGCGGCCGGTCAGCCACCACGGACGCGACGGATGCCAGTCCGCGTGGGTGCTGACGATGTGCGCCGCCACGCGAAGGTCCTGGCCGCCATCGCCCGACGTCGCGCTGCCGGTGACCAGCCCGCTCTCGTCCTTCTCCAGCTTGTACTCGTAACGGGCGAGCGCGTTGACGCGGTTGCGGTCGGTGTCGCGGTACGCCACGCCGAGCTGGAAGCGATCCTGCAGCACGTCGCCACGGGCTGCGTAATCGGTGTGCAGCAGGTAGTTGCGCGCGAGCAGCGTCCAGTCGCGGTTGAGCTTGCGCGCGGTCATCAGCTGCAGCAGCGTCGTGTCGAAGCGCTCGTCGGTTTCGGTCTGGCGAACGTCGCCGGAGATGCGGTGCTCGATGCGCGCCGCCCCGCGCCACAGCGGATTGGCGCTGTAATCCAGCGCGAACGCCAGACCCGTCGCATCGCCGCTCTGCCCGTCGTACACCTTCACGTGTTCGGCCGAACTGCTCAGGCGCAGGCCTTCGCTGACGTCCCACTGGTTGCGGATGCCCGACGCGGCCTGCAGGTCGCGACCGGAAATCGCATCGCGCATGCGGTATTCGCTGAACACCTGCGTGTCGCGCAGGTAGCTGGTGTCCACGCCGAGCACCAGCGCATCGCTTTCACCATGCGCCTGCGTGATGCCGTACGCGCTGGTCAGGCCGGTCTGCTTCTCGTAGCGGCCGTACAGACGCGTGCGTTCGCGCCACTGGTAGTCGGCGCCGAGTGCGACGCGATTGCGATCCTCGCCGCGCACGTCCTGTTCGGCCTCACCGCCGATCACGATGCGATCGCTCGCCTTGTAGCCAAGGCCGAGTCGAACGGTGTCGGACGACAGCTCGGTGCCGATCGGCAGGTCGCTCGTCGGCACGGTGCCGTTGCTGCGGATCACCGGCAGACCGCTGAGCGGGTCCAGCGGCTGCTGGCCGTAGCCCAGCGCGCCACCGGCCGCGCCGGTCGCATAACCGCCGCTGAGGCCGCCGGTATCGCCGAACGGCGTCGCGCTCGACCACGTCGAATACGCGCCGACGGTTTCGCGGATCGCGCGATAGCCGCCGTCGAGCGTGATGCGCTCGGTTGCCTGGTAGCGCACGCCGGCGCCGGCCGCATCGCGTTCGCCACCGTCGGGGTTGCGGTCCTCGCTGCGCAGCGCCTCGACGTACAGCTCGGTGCGCTCGCCTGCGCGATACGTGGCCTCCGCGCTGTATTCGCCACGACCGCCGTACAGCGGCGATGCCGCGTTGTTGAATGCAGGGTCGGTCTGCGCCGCGAACACGCGCGCGTCGAAATCCCCGCCCGCTTGCGCGAATTCCAGCCGGTACGCATCGCCTTCCACTTCGCCGCTCAGATCCTGCAGCGCCGGCGTCGAATACTGGTTGATCGGATTGGTATTGACGTCGCTGCGCGTGCGCGCGGCCTCGAGCGCCAGGTACGTGTTCCTGCCCAGGCGGACGCCGACATTCGCGCTGCCCATCTCGAAGGCGGCGAACGGATTGCGGTCGTCGACGTAGCTGCCGCCGACCTCGAGGTGCTCGTTGATGCGGAACTGACCGTCGCCGCCAACGACCCAGAACTTCTCCGTGCCCTGGTCCAGCTCGTACGTCACGCGCAGCGACACCGGATTGAGGTCGCTGTCGAACGCGGGCAGGAACTGATTGAGCAGGATGCGCCCGGAGAACGGCTCGAAGCTGTAGTCCACCAACCGCGCGAGCGGACGCACGGACACGATGCGCGAGGGCTGGTTGCGATCGCGCACGATCGCTTCCACGCGTTCGCTGCCTTCCAGCACCGCGTTGTTGCTCAGGCCGTACGGGCCGCTGCCCTGACTCGGGATCTCGTCGATGACCTGGCGCAGCGAGTCTTCGATGGCGAACACGTTGGTGCGCACGCGATCGTTCTCGTAATGCCAGCCAAGCCCGGTCGCGGTGCGGTTGTACGTGCCCAGGCTGCGCTGCGGGATCGCCCCGCCGCGCGTGCCCACGCCGGTGGTGCTGGCCAGGCCGTCGCCGGTCTGGAAGTCGCCATACAGCAGGTAGCTTCGCTTGTTGTCGACGCGCACGTACAGGCGCTGCGCCGATCGCGCATCGAAGCCGCGCAGCGACGAATCGCCGTATACCGGATAGAACTCCTCCGGATCGATGTCGCGCAGCAGGCGGCCACGCACGTCCTTGTCGGAGTCGTAGGCCGCGGTGAGCAGGTACTCGCCCTTGATGCGGCCCTTGACGAAGAACGCTGTACGCGCGGCGGCGTTCGCCTTGCCGTTGTTGAACTGCTTTTCCCAGCGGCGGATGTCGCGCTCGAAACCGTCGTCGCTGCGCACCGGGTCGATGACGCTGTTGCGGTCGCGCTTGAAGTTGACGATGCCTTCGATCAGGCCCGTCGCGATCATCTCGCGCATTTCCGGCAGGAAGCTCACCACGCCTTCGGCGGTCTCGCCGCCGGCGGTGATGCGCAGCAGCACGTCCTGCGGATCGTGCGGCGCGAGCAGGTCGAACTCGGCGAGGCCGTCGACGACACGCAGCTGCACGCCGGGCGTCGCGCGATCGGCATCCAGATGCGCCGGGCCGAGTTCGTCGGTACGGGCGCCCGGGAGCTTCACGCGGCCGCCGGAATGCTCGATCGTCGCGAAGCTTTCGCCACGCAGCGGCTCGCCGTCGTTGCCGCGGATGCGCACGGTCACGTGCACCGGCGACTGGCCGTCGGCCGGCACGCCATCGCGATCGAGCTCGACTTCCACCCGCGCGGTCTGTGCGTTGACGGCGTAATCGACGTCACCCGATGCGACGGCGGTGACGCGCGGCGGCGCATCGATCGACGTCGGCGCGCGCGGATACAACGCGTCGGCCTCGCCCAGCACCGGCGTGAAGCGACCCGGCTGTCCGACGGTCTGCGCGAAGGCCGGCAGCGCGAGCAGCGCACAGGCGAGCGTGGTCATGCGCAGCATCGGTGCGCGCGGGTGTTTCATGCGTGCACGGCTCATGGCTGCGTCTCCGTGTTGCGCGCGTCATGCGTTGGCGTTTGCTCCGCCGGGCGCCCGGTTTCGCGCGGCTCGACGATCCGCGGCGACTGCTTGGACGAGTCGGTGCCCTGTTGCGGCCAGCGCGGCGACTTGCTGTCGAATCGCAGCGGCTTGCCGGTTTCGGTTTCCGGCGCGCGCACCTCGCCCTGCGTGCGGCGCGCCTTGACCTGTTCGAGCACCGGGTTGGAGCAGCTGCCCTCGATGAAGTCGGCGCGATGCAGCTCGCCGTTCTTCAGGTCGATGAAGAGGCTGTCGGCATCGCCAAGGTTGCGGTTGCTGCTGGTGGTCAGGCGCGAGCCCACCGGCAGGGTCGAAGCGTCGACCTTCAGCGTGTGGCTCTTCGGCGGCAGGCCGCAGTAGCTGTACTTGCCTTCCGAGTCGGACACCATCCAGGTGCCGTCCTCGAAGTACATGCGCACGCCCGGCACGCCCAGTTCCTCGCGGTCCTGCACGTGGTTGTTGTTGCAGTCCACGAAGACCTTGCCGAGGACGCAGCCTTCCTCGGTGAACACGCCACCGGTGACGCGCACGCGGTACTCGGCGCGGTTGGACGCCACGGCGCCAGCGCGCGGTTGCAGCGAGTTCGCGTCGATGCAGCCGCCGGCGATGTTGCAGCCGTGCGCCTGCGCGCGGTTGATGCCGTCGCCCTGCTGGCTGCCGACGCCCACGCGGACGCGGTAGTTCAGGACGATCTGCTCGCCGATGCGCAGGCCGCCGGCCTGGAACGACAGCAGCGGGCCGGGCTTGCCGAGCGGTTCGGCAATCGCCGCCGCGTTCGCGCGCGCCGTGCCCTCGATGTAGGTGAAGCCCGGCGGCAGGCGGTCGAGCACGTTCACCGACGCCAGCGCGTTGCCTGCGGTCTGGCGGATCGTGATCGTGTACAGCAGCGTGTCGCCGACCTCGACCGTCTGGCGGTCACCGGTCTTGCTGATCACCAGGCCCGGCGCCACGGCCGGATCGAGCGGGATGTGGTTGTGGATGATCCCCGCGGTGCCCGAACCGGCCACCAGCGAGAGGTAGTAGCGCGTGCCCTCGCCCACCGCGCCCGACGGCGGCGTGGACTGCGGCTGCACCGGGTAGCTGTTGCCGACGCCGCCCGGCGCGGTGAGCGTGCCGGCCTGCGGCGCGATCATCTGCGACTGGAAGGCGTAACCCGACGGCGGCGTGACGGTGAGGCGGAATTCGCAGCTCGCCGGCGCGGCCGGACCGAACAGGAACTGGTAGAAGCCGTCGTTGCCGACGGTCATCGACACGCGGTTGCCATCGACCGTGTAACCGCCGCCGGCGACGTTGAGCAGCGAGGTGTTGGGATCGAAGTCCGGGCACACGCCCGCCGGTTCCAGCGTCACCACCGAGCCCGGCACCGGATCGCGCGAAACCGCGTCGTAGACGACGCCGCTCGGATCGATCGGCAGGCTCTGCTGCGGCAGGTTCTCGCCGGAGACGAGCACGACTTCCAGCTGGCTCACGCCGTTACCGGTGTTGCGGCACGACGAGGCGTGATGGTTCGCCAGCGCGCCGGCGGTGTCGCACGCGGCGACCGGGCCGCTGGCGGTTTCGCCCGTCACCGGGAAGCCCCACAGCGCGCCGGCGTTGGGATCGCGGAAGCGCACGTTCCACTGCACGCCCGGCACGAGGTCGGCGACGCGGTAGCTGCCGTCGGCGGCGGTGGTCGTGGTGGCGACGACACGTCCCGTCGCCGGATCGACGACTTCCACCGTCCAGCCCTGCAGGCGGCGGTCGCCGCCGTCGAGCAGGACGTCCTCGTGGCCGATGTCGAACCACACCGTGCCCGACAGGGACGCGGCGGCCTGCACCGGCGTGTCGATGCGGCACGCGTTGTGCGCGATCGCCGGGTCGCACACCGGCAGCTTCGAGGCGTCGCCTTCGAACGCGGCGCGCTCGTCGGGGGTCGGCGAATGCTGCGCGTCCTCGCCACCGCCCTGCACGAGGACGGCGTTGCGGAGGGTCGAGGCCGACGCGGCTTCGGCGCCGATGCGCACCGGCACGGTGATCGCATCGGCCAGCGAGGCGCCCGAGGCGATGGCGGCCGTGGCGACGCAGCGCAGGCGCGAATCGCCCGCGGCGCCGGTGCACGTCCAGCCGTTGCCGGTGGGCGTGGCGGCCAGCGTCACGCCGGTCGGCAGCCGGTCTTCGACGACGTAGTCGCCGACGGTCGCCTTCGGACCGATGTTGCGCACGCGGATCGCATACGTCGCGTTGTTGTTGACGGTGAAGCGCTCCGGCGTCGCCGACTTGCTGACGACCAGGTCCGGCGAATCGGCGACTTCGCCGAAGTCGTTCCCGACCGAATCCTGGCCGGCGGCGACGGCGATCGCGGAGATCGCCGACGGCACGACGGTTTTCGCCGTCGCGATGCCGACGCTCGCGCCGTTGATCGAGCCCGCGGTGGTGATGCCGTTGGTGCTGCCGGCCGGCTGCGTCGGTTCGGTCACCACGTAGGTGCCCGGACGCAGGTTCGCGAACGCGTAGCGGCCGTCGGCGTCGGTGGTGGTGGCCAGGTCGATCGCATTGCCGAGTTCGTCCGTGCCGGTCAGCACGAGCGACACGTTGGCGATGCCGACTTCATCGGCGGCGTCGATCGCGCCGTTGTCGTTGTTGTCGAAGAACACGCGGCCGGCGATGGACGCGCCGCGCTGCACGGGCGTTTGGATGCGGCACGCGTTGTGCGCGATGGCCGGATCGCACACCGGCAGCGTGCCGACGGTGCCGGCGAAGGCGTCTTCCTCGGCCTGCGTGGGCACGCGCGCCGGCGTTTCGCCGCCGCCGCGCACGAGCACGGCGTTGACGACCGGCGACGCCGCAGCCGCCGCATCCGAGACCGCGACCGGCACGGTGATGTCGGCCGCGTGCGTGGTGCCCTGCGCGATGACGTCGGTGCCCGTGCAGCGGAAACGGTCCGCGCCGATGGCGCCGACGCAGGTCCAGCCGGTGCCGGTCGGCGTGGCCGACAGGGTGACGCCGGTCGGCAGGCGATCCTCCACCTCGTACTGGCCCGCGGTCGGCGCATTGCCGGCGTTGCGCACGCGCACGACGTAGCGGCTGTCGGTGCCGACGGTGAACGTCGCCGGCGTGGCCGACTTGCTCACCAGCAGGTCCGGGGAATCGGCGATCTCGCCGAAGTTGTTCTCCACCGAGCTCTGTTCCGGCGCGAGCACGATGCCCGCGATCGCCGACGGCACGACGGCGCGGCCGGTGGCCGTACCCGTCGCGACGCCGCCGATGTGGCCCGGCGTGGTCAGGCCGTTGCGGGTGTTCGCCGGCTGCGTCGGCTCGGTCACCGTGTAGGTGCCCGGACGCACGTCGAGGAACGCGTACGCGCCGTTGGCGTCGGTCGTGGTGGTGCGATTGACCAGCGTGCCGTCGTCGGCGGTGCCGGCGAGCACGATCTGCACGCCCGCGATGCCGGTTTCGCCCGCATCGACGTTGCCGTCTTCGTCGTGATCGAAATACACGCGGCCGCTGACGGACGCCGGCTGGATCTCGCCGAAGTCGTAACCGGTCGCGGCCTGGTTGGCGGCGAGCGCGATCGCGGTGACGCTCGAGGGCGTGACGGACGGAACGCTCGCGGTGCCGCCGACCGAGCCAGCGATCGTGCGGCCGTTGAGCGTGCCGGTGGGCTGCGTCGGCTCGGTGACGGTGTAGTTGCCCGCCACCAGCGTGTTGAACGAGTAGCTGCCGTCGGCGGCGGTGGTCGTGGTCAGATTGACCGCGACGCCGTTGCGATCGGTACCGGTGAGCGTCACGGCGACGTTCGCGATGCCGGTTTCGCCGGCGTCGATCGCGCCATCGTTGTCGATGTCCAGCCACACGCGGCCGGCGAGGGACGCGCCGTTGGCGGCTTCGCCGAAGTTGAACTCGGTGCCGTTGACGCCGGCGGACAGGTCGATCTGCGCGATGCGGTCGGTCGTGGCGGCATCCGGCGCGATGCCGGTGCCGGCGACGCAACCGGCGGCGCACGCGGCGCCGGCGACCAGGCCGGGGTTCACCGCGCTGGGGCGGTTCACGTAGCGGCCCGCCGGCAGCGGTTCGCGCAGCGTGTAGGCGATGGTCGGGTCGAGATCGGTGAACTGATAGAAGCCCGACGCGTTGGTCACCTGCGTCGCGACGACGGCATTGGTGTCCGCGTTGAGCAGTTCGACCGTGGCGCCGGCGATCGCGCCGTCCACGCCGGGATTGCGCACGTTGTCGAAGTTGTCGTCGGAATAGACGAAGCCCGACAGGCTCGGACGGCGCACTTCGGGGAAGTGGTAACGCGTGGCGGTGACGCCGGCGCCCAGGACGACCGCGGTGTATGCCGAGTTCGGCGCGCCCGCATCGAAGGTGCCGCCCGACGACGGCGCGTTGGCGCCGGAGGTCGGCGGGTTCACCGGGCCGTTGACGTAGCCGGCCGGCTGCGTCTGCGTGACGGTGTAGCCGGTGGCGTCCGACGGCGCGAGGTCGGCGAAGCTGTAGTTGCCGTTCGCGTCGGTGGTCGTGGTGCGGTTGACCGCGTTGCCGTACGCGTCGACGCCGGCAAGCGTGATGGTCACGTTCGCCACGCGCGGTTCGTTCGCCGCGGCCTGCGGCGTGCCGCCGTCGGTGCCGATGCGCTGGCGGTCCTCGAACACGGTGCCGGCGAGGCTCGAACTGACGATGCTCAGCGGCACGGTGACGTTGTCGTTGCCCGGCACCGGGTCGACCTGCTCGCTTTTCACGTTCGCGCTGTTGTTGCTGGTGCCGCCGGCGGGGACGGCGTCCCAGCGCGCGGGCACGAGGATGCGCACGCGGCCGCGTTCGCCCGGATCGAAGGTGACGTCGCCCAGGTTGCAGGTGACGAGGCTGCCCGCGCGGGTGCACTGGCCCGTGCCGTTGGGTTCCTGGCCGCCGGCGTTGACGCCGCGCTTGCGCCAGGTGATCGGACCGGTGACGACCACGCCGGCCGGCAGCGTGTCGGTCACGACCGTGCCGGTGCCTTCCAGCGGGTTGTTGCCGCTGCGGTCGAGCGACAGGCTCGAACCCGGGCCGTTGTTCACCACGTCGATGACGTAGAAGAACGGCTGCAGGATCGACACCTGCGTCACCGACGCGGGCAGCGGGACGGCCGGATCCTGGTCGGCGGTGAGCACCATCGTCTTGCTCACGCCCACGTCGGCGCGCGAGCGGATGGAGGTGTTCTCGCCTTCGGAATTGTTGGCCGGCTGCGTGTCGACCTCGTCGGAGCTGGCGACGGCGACGTTGGTGACGGTGTCGCCGGTCGCGCCCGGCGCCGTGTCGTAGCGGTAGCGCAGATAGATCGTGCTGGTCTGGGTGACGCCGACGACGCCGTTGACGTTGGTGGCGAAGCCGATCCCCGGCATCACGCAGTCCAGTTCCAGCGGCGCGCCGGTGGTCGGATTGCTGCCGCCGGCGACGGTGCAGCGCGGCGTGCCTTCCAGCGCGCCGCCCGCGGTGAGCGAGGTGCCGAGGAAGGTGACGGTGCGGCCGGCGATCGGCGACATCGTGTCGCGGATGCGCACGTTGTTGGCGACCGACGGGCCCTGGTTGGTCACCGTCACGCGGTAGTTGATGAGGTTGCCGGACGGGTTGGTCTGGTCGAAGCCGAGCGGATCGACGCCGCCGGTGAAGCCGGTGTCGACCTTGTTGGTGATCAGGTCGACCGCGTTCGCCTGGAAGGTGAGCGAGGCGGTCTTCTCATCGTCGGCGACGGTGGCGACGCTGTTGTAGTCGAACGCGCCATTGCCGTCGCTGCCGTTCGAGACGGCGGTGAAGTCGAAACCGGCGAGGTTGTCGATCTGGCGCCCGGCGCTGCCGCCCGGCTGGTTGTTCGGACGGATGGTGACGGTAAGGCTTTCGTTGACGCCGTTGCCCATGTTCAGCGCGGGGCACGTCACGCTGACGGTGCCCGGCGCGCCCGACGTCGAGTACGAATTGCCGCCCGCGGCGGTGACGACGTTCACCTCCGGGCTGCGGGCGATCGCGCAGGCGGTGTTGCCGCTGCCGCCGGTGGTGCGGTTCGCGGAGATCATCACGAAGCCGGCGTCGTTGGCCGGCAGGGTGAAGACGTCGCGGAACACGACGCCGACCGCGGTGGAAGGCCCCTGGTTGTCGTAGTCGATGCGGTAGACGCTGTTGACGCCTTCGCGGCCGACCGCGCCGCTGGTGATGGTCTTCGCGCGCGTGCGCACGTTGGCCACGCGCGGCACGCGCACCCAGTCGGACGCCGAGTTGTTGGTGGTGTTGACCTCGCCGACCGCGCCGGCGATCGAGGCGTCAACGCCCACGCCGGCCGTGCCGCAGCGGATGCCGTTGAGCGTGGTGCCTGCGCAGGCGACGTTGGTCGTGCCCGCGCTGTCGTTGAACGGACCCACCGCGTGGATCGTCAGCACCGCCGACGCCCCGGAGGCGAGCACCGTGTTGTTGGAGCGGCACTGCACGCTGCCGTTCGTGGCGACATTGCAGGACCAGCCGGCGGGCGTGGTGACCGTCGCGCTGGAACGACCGGTGAGGTAGCCCGGGATCTGGTCGTTGACGACGACGCCGGCGGTGCCGTCGGGGCCGTCGTTGGTGACGGTGAGCGTGTAGTCCGCGCCGGTGTAGCCCAGCGGCAGGGTGTTGTCCGCGTCGCCCGCGCCGTTGGTCTGCTTGGCGATGCGAAGGTCGGCGCGCTGCGTGGTGGTACGCACGCCGGCGCCAGCGCAGTCGTTGGCGGTGTTGCCGTCGACGTCCACGCCGTTGCCCGTGAGCGGTTCGGCCGAACCGCCGCTGCCGCCGGTGCACGCGTTGTTGGTGAGGGTGCCCGCGGCGCGTGCGCGCGTGACCAGGACGAGGTCGGGTGCGAGCGGATTGCCGGCGCCGTTGGCGACCGCCAGCGGCAGCGAACCGACATTGAGCGAACACACCACGAGCTGGCGCGCCGGCGGCGGCGCATACGCCGATTGCGCGGCGCAGGTCCACGACGTGCTGGGCGACGACAGGAACTCCTCGCCCGCGGCAAGGGTGTCGGCGATCTCGACCTGCCCCGTCGCCGGACGCGGGCCGCGGTTGCGCATGCGGATCGTCGAGGTCATGCGGCTGTCGGAATCGTCGCCGCTGCCGCTCCACGTCGCGACCACGCCCGGCGCCTTGGTCTTGCTCGCCAGTTCCAGGTCGGCGCCGTCGGCGAGCACGGTGAAGGTGACGCTGCCGGTGTTGTTCGCCGGCGTTGGATCGGCCGTGCTGCTGGTGATCGTCGCGGTGTTGGTCTGGTTGCCGCTGCTGCCCTGGCCCGACGACGGCACCATCGCCTGGATGGTGAACGTGTCGCTGGCGCCGGACGCGTAGGCGCTCGTGCGTGCGCAGGTGCGCGCGGTCTGGTCGGCGGTGGTGGTGCAGGTCCAGCCGGCGGGCTGGTTGCCGCCGGTGATCAGGAAACCCGCCGGCATCGTGTCGGTGAAGCTCACGTTCGCCGCGGCGCTCGGGCCGCGGTTGAGCGCGTTGAGCGTGAAGGTGATCGGCTGCCCGCCGGTGGCCGGCGTCGGCGAGGCGGACTTGGTGATCTCCATGTCCGCGCCGGCGATGACCGTCGCGCCGACGTCGTCGGTGTTGTTCGCGATGACCGGGTCGGGCGTCGCGCCGGCATTGACCACGGCGCTGTTGACGATGGTGCCGCCGGCGGCGGTCACGCGCGCGGTGAACTGGTAGGTCGCCGTCGCGCCGGACGCGAGCGAACCGGTGTACGTGCCGTTCGCGCCGGAGAAGTTCCAGCCGGTGCCCGTCGCGGGGCCGACGAACGTCGCGCCCGACGGCAGCGTGTCGACCACGCTGAAACCGCTGCTCGCGCTGGGGCCGTTGTTGCGCACGCTGAGCGTGTAGGTGATCAGCGAACCGGCGACGACCGGATCGGCGTTCGCGGTCTTGGTGAGTTGCAGGTCGCCCGCGCTGGTGAGCGTGGTGGTCTGGTTTTCCTTGTTGTTGGCGACGTTGGTGTCGCTGATGAAGGGCGCGCCGATGGCGGCCACCTTCGTCGAGGCCGCGGGCGCCGGGCCGCTGCCCACCGCGCCGGCGATGGCGATCGGCGCCACGGGCATGCCCGCCGTGCTGACCTGCAGTTCGAACGTCACCGGCGCGCCGCCGCCCAGCGTGCCGAGCACGTTGCCGTGCGCACACACCACGCGCGTCGCGTCGCCCGCATCGACCGAACAGAACGCCGGAAGATTGACGGCCGTGCTGCCGGCAGGAAGATCGAACACGCTGCGGACGTCGCTCGCGGTGTCGGCCGCGGCGTTCTCCAGCGTGACGCTGTAGGTCACGATGCTGCCGGCCGGCGTCGGATCGGAGCCGTCGTCGGACAGGTTGGTCAGCTGCAGGTCGACCGCCCACGCGAGTGGCGAAAACATCGCCAGCACCGCCGCGGTGGCCAGTGCGCGCACGACGCGACGCGCGCCACCGCGCGGCAGCTTCGCGCCATTGGCGTTTTCGAGCGTGCACAACCTCGACCCGCGCGCGAAGCGGCGGGTGGAACGGACCGGACCCATTGCATATCCCCTGTTTTTTTCGACACAGCGCCGGCGATGGGCCGACCTGTCGCTCAGCTCACGGCAACGCCATGCCGCAGCCCGCCGGGCGGGCTCGTACGTTGCAAGGGATGTGCCAGAGATAGCCCCACTGGAACGCGACGCAAGGTCGCCATGCACGCATGGTCGACGTCACCGGTCGCTGAGCGGGCGGCACTGTATATGTGACGCACCGCACACTGCAATGACCAAAACTTTTCAAATCTTTCAAAATCTTTCGAAGCGACCGATTCGATCAACCCACGCGCGATGCGATCAGGCCGACGTTGCGTCGGCCTGGAACACGTACCCGCTGCGATACAGCGTGCGCAACGGCAGGCGGCGGCCGAGCTGCGCGACTTTCTTGCGAAGTCGATGCACGACCATGTCGAGCCGCTGCGGATCGACTTCCTCGTTCGCGCGATCGAAGCGTTCCAGCAACGCTTCGCGCGTGACCACCCGACCGGGCTCTTCCATCACGCCCTCCAGCAGCAGGCGCTCCTGCACGCTGAGTTCGACGATGCCGCCATCGGGCGCGCACAGCGACCAGCCATCGCCGGTCAACCGCCACGCGATCGCCGGCGCGACCGGCTGCATGCGGCGCACGACGCTGCGCAGCGTGGCCGCGAGCACCTGCAGGTCCACCGGCTTGGACAGGAACGCATCGGCGCCTTCGGTCAGGCTTTGCGCGTGATCGGCCGGCAACGTGCGCCCGGTGAGGACGACGACGCCGACGCCCGAGGTCGCGCGCAAGCGACGCAACACCGACAACCCGCCTTCGCCCGGCAAGGTCAGGTCGAGCACGACGAGGTCGAACGGCGTGTGCGCGCGTTCGCGCCAGAACGCTTCGGCGCTCGCGCAGGCGATCACGTCGAAGCCGGCATCGTCGAGATTCACCGCCAGCACTTCGCGCAGGTGGGGATCGTCTTCGACGAGTGCGACCTTGGGCCGGTGGAAGTCGCGCGGTGCCGCCGCATGGGCGTGGTCAGGACGGTTCGGCATGCGCCGATGGTAAGACCGGACGCGTCAACGTGTTCTTTGCCGAGTGTGCGGGTTGGATACGACGCGTCGATGCCACCTGGTGCGCACCGGTTCTTCACACGGCGCATGACAGGGATGCCACGCTTGTCGACACGGCGCGCACGCGCGCAGCGAGCATGATTCCACGGTCGGGCCCGCTTCGGCCCGGGCCGGGCTACAGTGGCCGGCCAACGCCATCGCAGGAGAACCGGATGTCCCGGTATGCCGCTTACATCGCGAGCATCGCGCTCACGATGTGCTTCGCCTTCATCGCCTGGCTCGACGCGGACTGGTGGTGGGTGGCGGTCGTGTTCGGCGTGCTGGCGCTGCTGGGCACGTGGGACATGCTGCAACGCCGGAGCACGCTGCGGCGCAATTACCCGATCCTCGCGCACTTCCGCTACGGCCTGGAGTCGATCGGCCCGGAGATGCGGCAGTACTTCATCGAATCCGACACTGCCGAGGTGCCGTTCTCGCGGCAGCAGCGTGCCCTGGTGTACCAGCGTTCGAAGGCGGTGAACGACACGCGGCCCTTCGGCACGCAGCAGGACGTGTACGGCGCCGATTACGAATGGATCAACCATTCGGTGGTGCCCACGCGGATTCCGTCGCACGATTTCCGTCTGATCATCGGCGAGCGCGCGAAACAGCCCTATTCGGCAAGCGTGTTCAACATCTCGGCGATGAGCTTCGGTTCGCTGTCGGCCGCGGCGATCACCGCGCTCAACGAAGGCGCGAAGCGCGGCAACTTCTACCACGACACCGGCGAGGGTTCGATTTCGCCGTACCACCGTGCGCCCGGCGGCGATCTGGTGTGGGAACTGGGTTCGGGCTATTTCGGCTGCCGCGACCTGGACGGCCGCTTCGATCCGCAGCGCTTCGCCGATGCCGCCGCGCTGCCGCAGGTGCGGATGGTCGAGATCAAGCTGTCGCAGGGCGCGAAGCCCGGGCACGGCGGCGTGTTGCCCGGCGCGAAGGTGACGGCGGAAATCGCCATGACGCGCGGCGTGCGCGAAGGCGTGGACTGCAATTCGCCGTCGCGGCATTCGGAGTTCTCCACGCCCATCGAACTGCTGGAATTCGTGGAGCGGCTGCGCGTGTTGTCGGGCGGCAAGCCGGTGGGCTTCAAGCTGGCGATCGGCCATCCGTGGGAGTGGTTCGGCATCGCCAAGGCCATGCGCCAGACCGGGATGCTGCCGGACTTCATCGTCGTGGACGGCGCCGAAGGCGGCACGGGCGCGGCGCCGGCGGAGTTCATGGACCACGTCGGCGTGCCGATGCACGAATCGCTGATGCTGGTGCACAACACGCTGGTCGGCCTGGACCTGCGCGACAAGGTGCGCATCGGCGCGGCCGGCAAGATCGTCAGCGCGTTCGACATCGCCCGCACGATGGCGATGGGTGCGGACTGGTGCAACGCCGCGCGCGGTTTCATGTTCGCGCTGGGCTGCATCCAGTCGCAGAGCTGCCACACCGACCGTTGCCCGACCGGCATCGCGACGCAGGATCCCTCGCGCTGGCGCGCGCTCGACGTCCCCGACAAGGCGACGCGCGTGTTCCAGTTCCACCAGAACACGCTGAAGGGCCTGCGCGACCTGCTGTGCGCGGCCGGGCTGGAGCATCCCGAGCAGATCGACCCCGAGCACGTGCTGCGTCGCGTGTCGCAGGTGGAAGTGCGTTCGCTCGGCGCGCTGTACCGCTTCCTGCAGCCGGGCGAATTGCTTTCCGGCATTCCGGAGCACGCGGTCTTCCGCAAGTTCTGGGACCTGTCGCGCAGCGATTCGTTTGCGCTGAAGTAGTCGTGCTGTTGCGCCGCGGGTAAAGCGAAGCGCACCCGGGGAATCCCGCCGACTCAGTCGTTGGCGCGATGCCCGTAACTCAGCACGCGCGTGATCCGCCATGCGCCGTCGCGGTTCTCCCACACGATGGTGAAGTCGGCGATGCCTTCGCACTTGCCGCTGCCGAACTGGCAGAAGCGGTGCGTGCCCTGTTCGATGGCGCCGAATTCCTTGATCGGGAACACCTTCAGCGAGCCGGGCACGAGTTCGCGACGGAACTTCCCGCACACGTACTGGCGCGTGTTCGCGAGCATCTCCTCGCGCGACCAGGTGACGCCGCCGGTGTCGTGGTAGAACTCGACGTCGGGCGCGAAGTAGCTGGCGTGCTTGCGCAACTGCACGGGGACGTCGCACCGGTTGAATGCGTCGAACACCGCGGTATCGAGCGACGCGATGGTGCGCGACAGGCCGGCCTGCTCGGTCGATGGATCACGCGGCGTGCGCGCGACGGTCGTGCTCGATATGGTCGCGGCCATCAGAACGGCCGCCACGGACATGAACTTCTTCATGTGCTGCTTCCCTGTAATCGATGTGGTGATGCCCGATGCGGGCGTGCTGCCCGTGCGGTAGAGGTCAGGCCGGCGCGGCGTGCGGACGCCAGCCGAGCAACCGTGCCGGCAGCGTCAGCAGCGCATGCGCGAACGCGAACAGCGCCGAGAACGTGATGCCCACCAGCCGGAACGGCAGCGACACCAGCCAGACCAGCGGCCACAACACCAGCGCCAGCAGCGCGAGCGGCCAGCACAGAACCAGCAAGACGCACCACGCCAGGAGCGCGATCAGGGTTTTCATGGTCGGCCTATCTTCGCCACACGCGCCGGACATCCGGCGGGCAACAGGCTGCGACCGCGCGCCGCGCTCCATCCACCGGATTGCGACGAACCGGGGGATGGGGCGACGAAAGCGGGGAATAGCGCGACGGCTCCGGCGGCTGCACGGACCCGCGATCGGCTACATGCGCCGCAGCCGGTCGAAGCCGAACAACCGGGACAACGGGTGCCGCCTGCGTTCGATCGTGGCGCGCAGCAGCGTCGCGCCGATGGCGCTGTAGGTGATGCCATTGCCGCCATAGGCCATCGCAAAATGCACGCGCCCGCCCCATCGCGGATGCGGCCCGAACCACGGCAGGCCATCCCGGGTTTCGGCGAACGTGCCGCCCCATGCGAACGCCGGCTCCACGGTCAGGTGCGGCGCTCGACTGGACAACTGCTTGAGCAGCACCCTCGCCTTCTTGTCCACGCGCGCATCGCGTCGGGCCGGTACGTCGACCGCGTCGTCCGCGCCGCCGACGAGCAGCCGGTGGTCGCGGGTGCTCCGCAGGTACAGGTACGGACGCGCCGATTCCCAGACCAGCGTTCGATCCAGTTCGCCGAGCAGCGCGGGATCCAGCGGGTCGGTGATGAACGCGTAGCTGCTGCGGTTTTTCGCCAGGCCGCCCGGCAGCCACGACTGCGCGGCGTATCCGGCTGCGACGACGACGTGCCGGGCCTCGACGACGGGCCCATTGGCGGTGACGAGGCGGACACGTCCGCGAAGCGGCTCGATGCGGACGATCTGCGTGCGATCGAACACGTCCACGCCCTGTCGTGCCAGGCGCGCCAGCAGTCGGTACGTCATCCGGTACGGATCCACTCGCGCCGCCTTCTCACTCAGGATCGCGCCGGCCGCGTCGATGCGATACCGCGCCCGCACTTCCTCCGCGTCCAGCCACTGCGCGGCGATCCCGTGGCGCGTTCGCAGTCGGGCTTCTTCCTGCAACGTCGCGACGTGACGCGGCGCGCTGGCCAGATAGAGGCTCTGCTGTGTCTTGAAATCGACGTTGCCGAGCGTGCTGGCGAGGCGCTCGAAGATGTCGAGCCCTTCGATACAGGCACGATAGGCCAGCACGCCATCGGCTTCGCCGTATCGCTTGCACAGGTCGATGAGGTGCGTGTCGATCTCGTACTGCAACAGCGCCGTACTGGCCGCCGTGCTGCCCCAGCCGATGTCGCGCTGCTCCAGCACGACGACGCCATGACCCGCCGTCGCAAGCTCGTTCGCCACCAGCGCGCCGGTGATGCCGCCACCGATCACGGCGACGTCCCCGCGCCACTCCTGGTCGATTCGCGGAAACACCCGCATCAGTCCGTTCCGGATCGCCCAGTACGGGTAGCCGCTCTTCAGATCCATGCGGAGGCTTCGGCCATCGTTTGCACAGAGGGCAGGATGCGAAGGCGGCGTCGAGGTGGGGTGATCGTGGGTCGGCGGCTGCGTGGGTGCGGCGGTGGCGGGTGTCGCAAGCCCTGCTGTCTGAGGATGCGTACAGCCCTGCTCGGCGCCTCGAACGCAAACCCAAGCCCACAAGAACGCGCCGGGTAACCGGAGCAGCGCTAGGCGGATTCGCAATGCGCCATTTCCCGCCTCAACGTACGACTCAATCTTCTTGCGTGCCACATGTCTCACGCCCTTTGCATTCGAGGTGAGGACGAGCGGGGCGGCGTGCCCCCCCGCGCAAGAGCATACGCAGTCCTTTGTCGCCAGGTTGCGCGAGCATCATGGAAACCCTTGCACGAGCTTTCCATCGACGTCCTTGGAGGACTGGGCCTCAACTACAAACAGGGTCAAGCGCACGCGCCTGGCTACCTGGTTTCGACCTGGCGGGTGTGGGAAGACTTGCTAACGGTGGCGGCTCGTCTCGGATTCGGGCGTTCGGCAGTGGTGCCGCAAAAGGGCTTCACCCTTGGCACCAAAACTAAGATGGGCACGGGCGCCGTGACCAAGCTATCGGTCTTTCCCGACTGCGTGATTGAGGCTGATGGCGCAAGACCCCGCTTACTCCTAGATGCCAAGTACAAGGGCCACGTAGAGAAGGGGCAGCTTCGCATATCGGAAGCCGACATGTACGAGGCACTAGCGTTTTCTAAGGCTACAGGTTGCAACCTGGTGGTTCTTGCGTACCCGGCCCAGCCAGGTGATGTACCGCAACCTGTGGGTACGTGTACCGCGTTTGAAAGCGTGCAGGTAGACGCAGTACGAATCGTGGGTATTCAAGTCGAAACTCGCCACATTTCGAGGGCTGGTGCTTTGAAGGCTTTTGCCGGCAACTTGGCCGATGGAATCGTAGAGAGTTTTCAGTAGTTCAGTGAGCTGCCGTCCTCGTTTATTCGGCTACTGACAGAACCTTCATCGGTATCCGGCAGCAGGGACGATCACGATCTCGCGAACCTCACGTCGCACAGCGTCGCCGCAGTGATTTTGCCGGGATCGTTGGATTCCACTTCGTACCCAAGCACATGCACCAGGATGACGGCCTTGCGCACTTGGGGTTGCAGCGTCTGCATTGCCCGCTGCACCTCGTGCCCGAGAACGTGCGATTCCTGACCGGGCCGGGTTCGATAAGCCTGCGACACCGCCGCCAGTACGTCGTCGTCCAGTGCGACCTCCTCGCCGTGAGTATCCCGCTGAGCGGAAACGTCGACGAGCTCGTCGTCCTTCGCACGATTGATCGCTATTTCGGATTCAACTGGACAACCATGGACATGTGTGCACAAAAAACCCCGCAGTTTGCGGGGTTTTGTGCCGACAGCTGGACCAGCATGGGCAACGTTGGACGCTTGGGTGGTGGGCCCACCAGGATTCGAACCTGGAACCAAGGGATTATGAGTCCCCTGCTCTAACCGTTGAGCTATAGGCCCGTGGGGTGCGGAGTTTAGCAGCCGGTGGGGGTGGGTCGGGCGCGCGGGAGTCTCACGCGCGTGGGGGCGCAGGTGTCCGAAGCGAGCGAGCCCCGGGTGCGCTTCGCTTACCCGGGCTACAGGAGCTACAAGAGCGCGCATCGCAGCTTGGCGTAATCGCCTCGCACGTCGCATGCTCGAACGCGCCGCGCGTCATTTGCAGCGCGCCATGCGAGGTCAGTGCGCCGACATCGAATAGGGCCGCTTCGCCGGGTCCGTCGCCCATTGCGTGTTCGGCTGCGCCTGCATGGTGAAGCGCAATTCGCCGCCGGCCATGAGTTCCTCGTGGCGCAGGAACGCGCGATCCAGCGGCTTGCCATTGAGCGTGGCGTTGCCGATATAGAGGTGCGCGTCGTCCAGGCCGTCGGCGATGACGGTGAAGCGCTTTCCGTTGGGCAGGTCGAGCGTGGCGCGCGGCAGGAAGGGGCGGCCGATGACGTACTCGTTGCTGCCCGGCGCAACGGGATAGAAGCCCAGCGCGGTGAACACGTACCACGCCGACATCTGGCCGAGGTCGTCGTTGCCGGCCAGGCCATCGGGGCGCGGCGCGTACTGCGTCTTCATGATGTGGCCCAGGCGCGCCTGCGTGCGCCACGGCTGGCCGGCGTACGCATACAGGTACGCGACGTGGTGGCTCGGTTCGTTGCCGTGCGCGTACCAGCCGATGAGGCCGGTGATGTCTTCCATGTGTTCGAAGATCTTCGGATCGACCTTCGCGTCGAACACGGCGTCCAGGCGCGCAAGCAGTTTGTCTTCGCCGCCGTGCGCCTTCGCAAGGCCCGCGACGTCCTGCGGCACGTACCAGGAGTACTGCCACGCGTTGCCCTCAGTGTAGTCGGTGCCGTAACCGCTGGCACTGGGGTCGAACGGCTCGCGGAAGGCGCCATCGCGCTTGCGTGCGCGCATGAAGCCGGTGGATTCGTCGAATGCGTGCTGCCAGTTCGCGGCGCGCTTGTTGAACTGCTTCGCGATATCCTTCCGGCCCATCGCATCGGCCATGCGTGCGATGGTCCAGTCGTCGAATGCGTATTCCAGCGTCTTCGATGCGGCCTCGCCTTCCTCGTCGATCGGCACGTAACCCAGCTGCATGTACTGCGCAATGCCGTCGTACGGGCCGTAGCTGGCGCTGGCGACCATCGCGTCGAGCGCTTCGTTTGCGTCGTAGCCGCGGATTCCCTTCATGTACGCGTCGCTGATGACCGGCACCGCGTGGTAGCCGATCATGCACCACGTCTCCAGCCCGTGGAACGCCCACACCGGCAGCACGCCGTACGCGCTGTGGCGGCGCGACGCGAGCAGCGAATTGACGAAGTCGTTGGTGCGCTGCTCGGGCTGCACGATCGTCAGCAGCGGATGCAACGCGCGGTACGTGTCCCACAGCGAGAACGTCGAATAGTTGGTGAAGCCCTTCGCCTGGTGCACGGCGTTGTCGGGGCCGCGATAACGACCGTCGGCATCCATGAACAACGAAGGCCCCATCAGCGTGTGATACAGCGCGGTGTAGACGCTGCGACGCATCGGTTCGGGCGCATCGACGTCGAGCGCGCCCAGCGCCTGCGACCACTGCGCCTTCGCATCGTTGCGCACGGCATCGAAATCGAAACCGGGCACTTCGGCATCGAGGTTGGCGATGGCGCCTTCCTCGCTCACCGGCGAGATCGCGACCTTCACGACCATCGTGCCGCCCTGCGCGTCGTCGAAATCGAGCGCGCCGACGAGCTGGCGTCCTTCGATCTGCGCACGCTGGCGCGGGTCTTTCTCGCCCGGCGGCGGAAAGCCCTTGTAGACGACGTTTTCTTCGGTGTCGTGGAACTGATGTCCGCTGACCGGCCTGGAGAATCGCATCGCGAAATACAGCTGGCGACCCGGCGCCCAGCCGCGCGTTTCGCGGAAACCGGTGAGCGTGCCGTCGGGACGCAGGCGCAGTCGCGACCACTGCACCTTGCCGGGGTAGTCGTACATGCTCGTGCGCAGATCGACGAGCACGTGCGCGGGTTTGCCCTTCGGGAACGCATAACGATGCACGCCGACGCGCGGGCTCGCGGTGAGTTCGGCGCGAATGCCGTAGTCGCGCAGCGTCACGGCGTAATAGCCGGGCTCGGCCTTTTCGTCCTTGTGGTCGAATCGCGAGGTGTAACCGCTGCCGGGCTTGTCGATGTCGCCGCGTTCGAGCTTCACCTCGCCCGCGATGGGCATGACCAGCACGTCGCCCAGATCCGAATGCCCGGTGCCGGAGAAATGCGTATGCGAGAAACCGACGATGGTGTGGTCGTCGTACCGGTAGCCCGCCGCCCATCCGTAGCCTTCCTTGCGCGACTTGATCTGCGTGTCGGGGCTCAGCTGCACCATGCCGAAGGGAACCGTCGCGCCGGGGAAGGTGTGGCCTTCGCCGCCGGTGCCGATGAAGGGATCGACCGAGGCGAATGCCTTTGCACCGGCGCCGGACGGCGTGGCCGCTGCGGCGAGCCCGCTGGCGAGCGCCAGCGCGGCTCCGGCCAGGCGCAGGGAATGGGAACGGGCACGACGGGACATGGGCGCTCCGGGAACGAAGGTTGATTTGGATCGTTCTAAACGCCGGACCGTAGCACGATGGAACGCGCCGACTCATGTTGCAGCGCAAGATTGCGTCGCGCCGGTCCGGTCCGCAGGATGGCCCGATTTAGAACGATCCAAATGCCGGAGCCGCCTTCCATGCCCGCCCCCGCCCTCCGCGGCCGCGTGACGCTGACCGACATCGCCGACGCCTGCGACCTGTCGCGGGCGACGGTGTCGCTGGTGCTGCGGGGCAGCCCGCTGGTGAACTCGCAGACGCGTGCGCGGGTGGAGGCCGAGATCAAGCGCCAGGGTTACGTGTACCACCGCGGCGCGGCGAACCTGCGGCGCAAGGTTTCGTCCACCGTGGCGCTGGTGATCAACGACCTGTCCAACCCCTTCTTCGCGGAATTCGCCGCGGGCGTGGACGAAGCGCTCGGCGCCGCCGGCTACGTCACGCTGCTCGGCAGCACCGGCGAATCGAGCGAGCGCCAGCAGGCGGTGCTCACCTCGCTGCTCGAACACGATCCCGCCGGCATCATCCTCTCGCCCGCCGAAGGAAGCGACGCGGCGCGGCTGCGGCCGCTCCTCGGCGCACGCACGCCGATGCTGGTGTTCAACCGCGCGCTCGGCGACCAGTGGGATTACCTCGCGCTCGACAACGCGCACGGTGCGCGGCTCGCGACCGAACACCTGCTGGCGCAAGGTCATCGACGCATCGCGTTCTTCGGCGGACATGGCGAATCGAGTTCATGCGCCGAACGTCGCAAGGGTTGGCGCGCAGCGCTGACCGAAGCAGGCATCGCGCCGGAACCGCAATGGATCGTCGAATGCGCGCCGACGCGCCTTGAAGCCGCGCGGCAGACCGGCGCGCTGTTCGTGCGCGATCCGGCGCCGACCGCGGCGGTCTGCTACAACGACGCCGTCGCGCTGGGGCTGATCGCCGGGCTTGCCACGCGCGGACGTCGCGCCGGCCACGATTTCGCCGTCACCGGTTTCGACGACATTCCCGAAGCGTCCGTCAGCGCGCCGCCGCTGACGACGATTGCGGTCGATCCACGTGCGCGCGGCCGCCAGGCGGCGGAGCTGATCCTGCAGCGCCTGCGCGACACCTCGACGCCGCCCGCCACCACCATCGCCCCCGTGCGCCTGTTCGTGCGCGCGAGCAGCCAGTTCACCCTGCCCGGAGACGCCGCATGAGCGGTCGACCGCTGTCCAACCGCACCGCCATCGCGGTGCTCACCATGATCTTCTTCACCTGGGGCGCGCTGACCAGCCTCAACGACGTGCTGATCCCGCACCTGAAAGCCGTGTTCGAGATGAACTACGCGCAGACGATGCTGATCCAGTTCACCTTCTTCAGCACGTACCTGCTGATGTCGGTGCCGGCGGGCAAGGTCGTCGCCGTCGCCGGCTACAAGCGCAGCATCGTGATCGGCCTGTGCGTGGCGGGCATCGGTGCGTTGACGTTCTTCCCGGCAGCGAAGATCCCGTCGTATCCGCTGTTCCTGTTCGCGCTGTTCGTGCTCGCCAGCGGCATCACGCTGCTGCAGGTGTCGGCGAACCCGTACATCGCGCTGCTCGGCGATTCGCAGACGGCGTCGAGCCGCCTGACGCTCGCGCAGGCGTTGAACTCCGCCGGCCACACGCTCGCGCCGTTGCTGATCGGGCCGCTGATCCTGTCGGTCACGGTGATCGGCGCGGCGGATCTCGCGCTGATGCCGGAAGCGCAGCAGACGGCGTATCGCGTCGCGCAGGCCGAATCGGTGCAGCTGCCGTACCTGGGCATCGCGGCGGGCTTGTTCCTGCTGGCGGTGTTCGTCGTGCTGTTCCGGCTGCCGGCCTTGACCGAGGCGACCGAGCGCGCGGACCACCAGCGCCACACGTTCGCCGAAGTGCTGCGCCATCGTCACCTGCGCTGGGGCGTGGTGGGCATCTTCGTGTACGTCGGCGCGGAAGTCGCGATCGGCAGCTTCCTCATCAATTACATCAGCGACCCGCGCATCGGCGCGCTGGACGAAGCCACGGCGACGCGCTACGTCGCGTGGTATTGGGGCCTCGCGATGGCGGGACGTTTCGTGGGCTCGTTCCTGTTGCGTCGCATCGAACCGCGCGTGCTGCTCGGCGTTTTCGCCATCGGCGCGATGGTGCTGCTGTCGACGACCATCCTCACCGAAGGCCACGTCGCCGTGTGGAGCGTGGTCGCCATCGGCCTGTTCAATTCGATCATGTTCCCGACGATCTTCACGCTCGGCATCGACGGCCTCGGGCCGATGACCAGCAAGGCGTCGAGCCTGCTGGTGATGGCCATCGTCGGCGGCGCGGTGGTGCCGCTGTTGCAGGGGCTGCTGGCTGACCGCATCGGCGTGCAGCTGGCGTTCGTGCTGCCGCTGGTGTGTTACGCGTTCGTCGCGTGGTACGGGTTCAACGGCGCGCGGCGCACGCACGCGGACGTCGAGGCGGTCCCGGTGACGCAGGCATGAGTGCAGTCGTGGAACGCAAGGCGATCGTGTGCTTCGGCGAGGCGTTGATCGACTTCCTCGCGCTGCCGGCGTTGCCGGGCAAGCCGCGTCATTTCGTCGAGTACGCCGGCGGCGCGCCGGCGAACGTGAGCGCCGCCGTCGCGCGCATGGGCGGCAGCGCGCGCTTCGTCGGCATGCTGGGTGTCGACATGTTCGGCGAGTTCCTGATGTCGCAGCTGCGCGCGTTCGGCGTGGACACGCGATTCACCGTGCACACCGGCGAGGCGCGCACGGCGCTCGCGTTCGTCTCGCTGGACGAGGAAGGCGAACGCAGTTTCAGCTTCTATCGCCCACCGGCGGCGGACCTGCTGTTCCGCGTCGAGCATTTCCGCAGCGAGTGTTTCGCCGATGCGGCCGCGCTGCACGTGTGCTCCAACAGCCTTACCGAAGCGGACATCGCGCAGACCACCGTCGCCGGCATGCAGCTCGCACGCGAGCACGGCGCGCTGGTGAGCATGGACCTCAACCTTCGTCCGTCGTTGTGGCCGGAAGGATTCGACGCGGCACCGCGTTTGTGGGAAGCGCTGGCTGAAGCGGACGTCATCAAGCTGTGCCGCAGCGAAGCGGATTTCCTGATCCGCCGCGCCGGCCATCACGACGCGATGCTGCAACGGCTGTGGCAAGGCCACGCGCGGCTGGTGCTGATCACCGACGGTGGCAAGCCGGTGCGCTGGTACACGCGTGGCGCGCAGGGCGAAGTAGCGACCTTCCGGGTGTCGGCGGTCGACACGACGGCGGCCGGCGATGCGTTCGTGGCCGGGTTGCTACGGCGCCTGGTGGAGCGCGGCGTGGATGCAGCATCGTTCGACGCGTTCGTCGGGGACGCGTCGGCCATTGCGGACGCGCTTCGCCACGCCGCCGCAGCGGGCGCACTGGCCGCGACGAAGCATGGCGCGTTCGCCGCGATGCCGACGCGCGACGACATCGAAACCCTCCTGCGAACCGACTCATGACCACCCTGCACACGACGGAACCGCAGTTCCGCAGCGAAGCATTCCTGCGCGCGCATATCGCCGACACGATGGCGTTCTACCACCCGCGCGCGATCGACGCGCGCGGCGGCTTCTTCCACTATTTCCGCGACGACGGCAGCGTTTATGACGCGTCGCATCGCCACCTGGTGAGCAGCACGCGCTTCGTTTTCAACTATGCGATGGCGGCACGCGAGTTCGGCTACGCGGAATACCTCGATGCCGCGCGCCACGGGCTGCGTTATCTGCGCGAGGTCCATCGCGACGCGGCAAGCGGCGGCTACGCGTGGACGATCCGCGATGGCGCTCCGGAAGACCGCACGAACCACTGCTACGGTGTGGCGTTCGTGCTGCTCGCGTACGCGACGGCGCTGAAGGCGGGCATCGAGGACGTCCGCGCGTGGATCGATGAAACCTGGGATCTGCTCGAGCTGCGCTTCTGGGACGACGAGGCCAGGCTGTATCGCGACGAAGCGGATGCGCAGTGGAACTTCTCCGCCTATCGCGGCCAGAACGCGAACATGCACATGTGCGAGGCAATGCTCTCCGCGTACGAGGCCACGCGCGATGCACGCTTCCTCGACCGTGCCCTCGTGCTCGCGCAACGCATGACGCAGCAGCAGGCGGCGAAGGCCGGCGGTCTGGTGTGGGAGCACTACGACCGCGATTGGAACGTGGACTGGGATTATCACCGCGACGACCCGAAGCACCTGTTCCGCCCGTGGGGCTACCAGCCGGGCCATCAGACCGAATGGGCGAAACTGCTGGTCATCCTCGACGGGCACCTGCGCGAGCGGAACACGCCGGTCGACGGGTTGGTCGACACCGCGCGGCATCTGTTCGACGCCGCGGTGCAGCGCGCGTGGGACGAGGAATTCGGCGGGCTCTGCTACGGCTTCGGCCTCGCGCCGGAGTTCGCCGTGTGCGACGACGACAAGTACTTCTGGGTGCAGGCCGAATCGCTCGCGGCCGCGGCGCGACTCGCCGACGCCACGGGCCAGGTGCGCTACTGGGACTGGTACGAGCGCCTGTGGGCGTATTCGTGGCGGCATTTCGTCGATCACGAGCATGGCGCGTGGTATCGCATCCTCGATCGGCGCAACCGCAAGTACAGCGACGAGAAGAGTCCTGCCGGCAAGACCGATTACCACACCATGGGCGCGTGTTACGACGTCCTGGCCGTCCTTCGTCACCGCGGAGCACCCTGATGCGATTGCACGCTGCGTTGTTGTCCCTGCTGCTGGTTCCGGCGGCCGCCGTCGCCGCCGACCCGAAGACGTCCGAGGCGCCCGCGACCGCGGAGTTCAGCGACAAGCGCGCCGCGCGCAGCGCCCAGGAAGTGAAGGCGCAGTTCCTGCACGCGTGGCGCGGTTATCGCGAGTATGCGTGGGGGCACGACGGCCTCAAGCCGCTCAGCAACATGCCGCACGACTGGTACGGCGAGCCGCTGCTGATGACGCCGGTCGACGCGCTCGACACGATGATCCTGATGGGCCTGGAGGAGGAAGCGGCCGAAGCGCGCGAGCTGATCGCGACGAAGCTGTCGTTCGATCGCGACCTCGACGTGAAGCATTTCGAGATCGTGATCCGCCTGCTCGGCGGCCTGCTGTCGAGTTACCAGCTCACCGGCGACCAGCGCCTGCTCGACCTGGCGGAGGATCTGGGCACGCGCCTGCTGCCCGCATTCGATTCGCCCACCGGCCTGCCGTACGTCTACGTCAACCTGCGTACCGGCAAGGCGCACGGCAACGAGAGCAATCCGGCCGAAGCCGGCACGCTGCTGCTGGAATACGGCACGCTGAGCAAGCTCACCGGCAACCCGGTGTTCTACGAGAAGGCCAAGCGTGCGCTGGTGGAAACCTACAAGCGACGTTCGAAGATCGGCCTGGTCGGCGAGCGCTTCGACGTGACCACCGGCGAATGGACCAACACGCGCAGCCACGTCGGCGCGCGCATCGACTCGTACTACGAGTACCTGTGGAAGTGCTGGGCGCTGTTCGGCGACGAGGATTGCCATGCGATGTGGAAGGAAAGCATCGCCGCGGCCAACCGCTATTACCCCGAGGACGTCGACGGCGCGCTGTGGGTCGGCCACGTCGACATGCACAGCGGCGAACGCGTCGCGAGCCGCTACGGTGCGCTCGATGCGTTCTGGCCCGGACTGCTCGCGCTGACGGGCGACGTGGCGCCGGCGCGCCGGCTGCAGGATTCGTCGTTCGCGATGTGGCGCAAGTGGGGCATCGAGCCGGAGGCGTACGACTACCGCAAGGGTGAAGTGACCTCGCCGGGCTATCCGCTGCGGCCGGAGATCATCGAATCGGCGTGGTACCTGCACCGCCTTACCGGCGACGCGAAGTACCGCGCGATGGGTCGCGAGATGTTCGACGATTTCGTGCGTTACACGCGTACGAACTCCGGCTTCGCGACGCTGGACAGCGTGATCACGAAGGAGCAGGAGGACGACATGGAAAGCTTCGTGCTCGCCGAGACTTTCAAATATTTCTACCTTCTGTTCGCGCCGCCGCAGACGCTGGACCCGGCGAAGGTGGTCCTCACGACCGAAGCGCATCCGCTACGGCGGACGTGGAAGTAAGGCGAGCGGTCCGACTGACGCGGCCTTAGCAAGCCCGGGCGTAGGCTCCTTGCGCATCCGCCGCGCAAGGAGCGTCGCCATGACCACGCAGACCGTCGCCAGGCGACTGGTGGAGTTGTGCAGGGCGGGCCAGTTCGAACAGGCGCAGCAGGAACTGTTCGACGAGGACGCCGTCAGCATCGAGCCCGAGGCGGTGCCCGACGGCATCCTCTCCGACGAGACGGGACTGCCGGCGATACGCGCGAAGGGTCGGCGCTTCTGGGGCGGCGTGGAGGCGTTCCATTCCGTGCGCTGCACCGAGCCGGTCATCGCGGGCAACTGGTTTTCGATCGCCTTGAACGTGGAAGCCACGTTCAGGAGCATCGGTCGCATCACCATCCGCGAGCTGTGCGTGTATCGCGTGGAGGACGGGAAGATCGTCCGCGAGCAGTTCTTCTACGACGAGTACGAACCCTGAGGGTGAGGGTCCCCGCTCGCCGCACTGCTGACAGCACGCTGTCAGCGGCGGGCCGTAGGCTGTCGCTTTCCCAAGGCAAGGAATGGCAGCGATGGATACCCGGCAGATTGCGCAGCGGCTGGTGGAACTGTGCCGCGAAGGCAAGTACGACCAGGCGCAGCAGGAGCTGTACGCGAGCGACGCGGTCAGCATCGAAGGCGACGGCCAGAAGGCCGAAGCGGTGACGCGCGGTTTCGATGCGATCCGCACCAAGAGCAAGGAGTGGGCCGACAACCTCGTCGAGATCCACGGCGGCAGCGTGGGCGAGCCGATCGTCGCCGGCAACTGGTTCAGCGTCGTCATGGGCCTGGACGCGACCTACAAGGACATGGGCCGCGTGGCGATGAACGAGATCTGCGTGTACCAGGTGCGCGACGGGAAGATCGCGCACGAGCAGTTCTTCTACGACATGGGCGGGGCGTAAGGCGCCCGTCGCAATCGCTGAAGTCTGGACGCGCGGCGAAGCGGGACGCGGAGGCATCGCCGCATCGCTCCTCCTTTCACCCCAACCCCTCTCCCCGTGGGAGAGGGGCTCGAAGGCAGAGGGGCGGTGAACGCGCAAAGAAAAAGCCCCGCCGAAGCGGGGCCTTCTCGATGGAGCGACCAAACCGCGCGTCAGTCGATATCGAGGAACGAACGCAGCTGCTCCGAACGGCTCGGGTGACGCAGCTTGCGCAGGGCCTTCGCTTCGATCTGGCGGATGCGCTCGCGCGTGACGTCGAACTGCTTGCCGACCTCTTCCAGCGTGTGGTCGGTATTCATGTCGATGCCGAAGCGCATGCGCAGCACCTTGGCTTCGCGCGGCGTGAGGCCGGCGAGGACGTCGCGCACGGTCTCGGTCAGGTTGATGTTGGTGGTCGCCTCGACCGGGGACTCGATGTTCGTGTCCTCGATGAAATCGCCCAGATGGGAATCCTCGTCGTCGCCGATCGGGGTTTCCATCGAGATCGGTTCCTTGGCGATCTTCATGACCTTCCGGATCTTGTCCTCCGGCATGTCCATTTCCTTCGCCAGCTCTTCCGGAGTCGCTTCGCGGCCGTACTGTTGCAGCATCTGGCGGCTGATGCGGTTAAGCTTGTTGATCGTCTCGATCATGTGCACCGGGATACGGATGGTGCGCGCCTGGTCGGCGATCGAACGCGTGATGGCCTGGCGGATCCACCACGTGGCGTAGGTCGAGAACTTGAAGCCGCGGCGGAACTCGAACTTGTCCACGGCCTTCATCAGGCCGATGTTGCCTTCCTGGATCAGGTCGAGGAACTGCAGGCCGCGGTTGGTGTACTTCTTGGCGATGGAGATCACCAGGCGCAGGTTCGCCTCGACCATCTCCTTCTTCGCCTTGCGCGCCTTGGCTTCGCCATAGGCCATCTGGCGGGAGATGTCCTTGATGTCGGCCAGCGTCAGGTAGGACGACTTCTCGATCTCCATCGTCGCCTGCTGCTCGGCGATGATCTGGTCCTTCACTTCGCGCAGGCCCGACGACCACTTCTGCTTGCGCTTGAGCAGCTCGTCGACCCACTCCAGGTTGGTCTGGTTGCCTTCCCAGGCGCGGATGAAGTCCTTGCGCGGCATCTTGGCGACGCGCGTGGACAAATCGAGGATGCGACGCTCGTGGTCCTTGATGCCGTTGACCACTTCGCGCAGGTTGCGCACCAGCACGTCGGTCAGCGGCAGCGGCAGCTTGAAGGTGACGAACACCGCGGCCATGTCCTCGCGCAGCTTCAGCACCGACTTGTGCGCGGCGCCGTGCTTGGCGTGGGCCTTGAGGAACTTCTGGTAGTGGTCGGCCAGGGCTTCCATGCGCGAGGCGACTTCGACCGGATCCGGGCCGCTGACGACCTCCTCGGTCTCGCCCTCGGCGACTTCTTCCTCGTCCTCGTCGGACTCGGCGTCGCCGTCGCTGGCTTCGGCCACCACGGGCGCCGGCGGTTCCGGCACGTCGTCGAGATGGTCGTTGAAGCCGACGATGATCTCGGCCAGGCGCTTCTTGCCGGCCTTGTGCTGTTCGTAGTCCTCGAGGATGGAGGCGATGGTCGCGGGGAACACGCCCAGCGATGCCTGCACCTGGCCGAGGCCTTCCTCGATGCGCTTGGCGATGGCGATTTCGCCTTCGCGGGTAAGCAGTTCGACCGTGCCCATCTCGCGCATGTACATGCGCACCGGGTCGGTCGTGCGGCCGCCTTCGCCGTCCAGCGCGGTGAGCGCGGCGGCGGCTTCTTCGGCGGCGGTATCGTCGACTTCACGGTTACCCGTGCCGCCGTCGGCGAGCAACAGCGTTTCGGCATCGGGGGCCACTTCGTGGACCTCGATACCCATGCCGTTGATCATGCCGATGATGTCTTCGATCTGCTCGGCGTCGACGAGGTCGTCGGGCAGGTGGTCGTTGACCTCGGCATAGGTCAGGTAGCCCTGCTCCAGGCCCTTGCTGATCAACTGCTTGATATCGGAGGAGGGGGGCTGACGTTCGTTGGCCATGTGCTGCGCCACCGCGCTAATGGGAAGGGATGGGAACGTTCCAGTATATCAGGCCGGACCGGTCGGGTTGGCCATCAGGACCGCAGGAGGAAGGTGACCGGGCCGTCGTTGACCAGGCTGATCACCATATGGGCACCGAACCGACCCGTTTCCACCCCCCCGGCGTGCTTTTGCCTGCAGATCCCGACCAGTCTGCTGAACAGCGGTTCAGCCACTTCCGGCGCCGCGGCCGTGCTGAAGCCCGGGCGCATGCCGCTTCGGGTGTCCGCGGCCAGGGTGAACTGGCTGACCAGCAGCAATCCGCCGCCGGTCTGGGCCAGGCCCAGGTTCATTCGGCCTCCCTCGTCGGCGAATACACGGTATCCGAGCAGCCGGTCGGCCATCCGGGCGATCTGGACCTCGCCGTCGCCGGGTTCGACGCCCACCAGCGCGAGCAGTCCCGGTCCGATCGCCCCCACGACTTTGTCTTCCACCCGGACGCTGGCTTCGGTCACGCGCTGGATCAGGGCGAGCATGGGGCTCCACGGGCGATCGGATGGAGCGCCGATGCTGTCGGCCCGGGCGCGAGGGGTCAACCGGAGCCGACGACGCGGCCGTTAGACTGAATGGATGAACCGCCTCGCCGCACGCCTGCTGTATTTCGTCGCCGCACTCATCGGCCGCCTGCCCTGGCCGGTGCTGCTGCGCCTGGGCGATGCGCTCGCGGCGTGGTGGCGCTGGCGGGACGTGCGCGAAAGCCGCGTCGCGCGGATCAACCTCGAACTCGCCTACCCCGACCTGCTCCCTGCGCAACGCACGACGCTGCACGCGGCGATCCTGCGCACCACCGCGCGGCAGGTGCTGGAAACCATCCGCCTGTGGACCCGCCCGCACGCCGAGAACCTGCAGCTGCTGCGCGAGCAGCACGGCACCGCGCTGATGGACGAGGCCATCGCGGCCGGTCGCGGCGTGATCATCGCCGCGCCGCATCACGGCAACTGGGAACTGCTGAACCAGTGGCTCGCGTGGCGCACGCCGCTGGCGATCCTCTATCGCCCGCCGGAGTCGGAGGTCGTCGAGCACTTCCTCAACCTCGTGCGCGCCGACCACGAACAACCGGGCGACGGAGCCCACGCCCAGCAGGAGCGCGTCACCCAGGTGCGCGCCGAAGGCCCGGCGATCCGCCAGTTGTTCAAGCGCCTCAACGATGGCGGCGTCGTCGGCATCCTGCCCGACCAGCAGCCCAAGGCCGGCGATGGCGAATTCGCGCCGTTCTTCGGCGTGCAGGCGCTGACGATGACGTTGCTCGGCCGCCTTGCCTCGCGCACCGGCGCGACGGTGCTGTTCGCGTGGTGCGAACGCATCGACACGCACGCCGAACGTCCCGGCTTCGCGCTGCACCTGCAGGCGGCGCCAGCGGCGATGTCCGATCCCGATCCGAAGGTCGCCGTCGCCGCGCTCAATGCCGCGGTCGAGGCCATCGCCCGGCGCGATCCCGCGCAATACCAGTGGACCTACAAACGCTATACCCTCAGGCCGCCGGGTTCGGGGGAAGAGAACCCGTACTGGAACCGGTGACGGCGCGCGCCGTCGCGAACGCCGACAGGAAGCACACCATGGCCGATCACGACGAAGCCGCCGCGGCGGCCGCACCGCCCGCCGACTGGCACCGACTGCCCGACCGCGCGCGGCTGCCGAGCATGCTCACGCCGATGCTGCCGTTCGCCATCCCCGGGATGGCCGGCGGCTTCGTGCTCGCCGGCGTGTTCGGGCTGTGGTTCGCCCCGCCGGTACTGGCGCTGGTCGGGCTGGCGATCGGCGCATGGGTCGGCCTGAAGCACCACCGCAACACCTTCTGGCGCCTGGACGCGGACGGGCTGGCCGTGCGCCGCGGGCGCCTGTGGCAACGCGAAACCCGCGTCCCGGCCACGCGCGTGCAGCACCTGGACCTCAAGCGCGGGCCGCTCCAGCGCCAGCGCCGGCTCGCGACGCTGATCGTCCACACCGCCGGCACGCGGCACAGCGCCGTCACCGTGCCGCACCTGGACGTCGACGACGCCGAGCGCCTGCGCGACCTGCTCGCCCGTCCCGTCGAGGCGAACGACGCCGATGACGACGCCTGACGCCGGCGCGCCACGGCCCGACGCCGCGCCTGACGCGACGGTCGCGGCCGAGCGCCGCCTGCATCCGATGTCGTGGCTGTTCGTGCTGCTCCAGCAGCTCAAGCAGTTCGTGCTGCCGCTGATCGTGCTGCTGGTGTTCGGCCGTGGCGATCGCAACGAGCTGTGGCCGCTCATCGGCGTCGGCGTGCTGGTCGTGCTCTCGCTATGGCAGTACTTCACCTATCGCTATGGCGTCGCGGGCGATCGGCTGGTGATCCGCAGCGGCCTGTTCGAACGCAGCCTGCGCGTGATTCCGTTCGCGCGCATCCACAACGTCGCGCTGCAGCAGTCGGCGCTGCACCGCGTGTTCGGCGTGGCCGAAGTCCGGCTGGAGTCGGCCGGCGGCAGCAAGCCCGAAGCGCAGATGCGCGTGCTCAAGCTCGACGACGCGCTCGCGCTGGAAGCGCTGGTACGCCATCGCGGCGCGACGCCGACGACGGCCGCGGGCGAGCCGGAAGCGACCACGCTGCTCGCGCTGTCCTTCGGCGAAGTCGTGCGATTGGGGCTCGTGTCGAATCGCGGCCTGGTCGTGGTGGCGGCGGCGTTCGCGGCCATCGTGCAGATCAGCCAGCGCGCGGTGCTCGACACGTTCCGTTCGATCGGCAAATGGTTGTTCGGTTTCGTCGGCGAACACCACTTCGGCGTGCTGCAGTACGTGGTTTCCGCGCTGGCGCTGGTGCTGTTCGCCATCGTCGTGCTGCGCGGATTCTCGATCCTGCTCGCGCTGCTGCAGTACCACGGCTTCCGGCTGAGCGAGATCGGCCGGCGCCTGACGGTCGAACGCGGGCTGCTCGCACGCTGGCGTACCAGCGCTTCATGGCGGCGCATCCAGGCGTGGACGCTGCGCGAAGGCACGCTGCATCGGCTGCTGAAGCGTCGCAGCCTCGACGTCGACACCGCCGTCGCCGAGGAACACCAGCAGCAACGCGCCCTGCGCGAACTGGCGCCGATCGCCACGCCGGCCGCGTGCGACGCGCTGATCGAGCACCTGCTGCCGCGTGCGGGCTGGTCGCGACTGGACTGGCGCGCCCTCCCCGCCTCGAACTGGTGGCGGCTGGTGGTGCCGGCGGTGCCCGTGGTGGCGGCCATCGCGGTAGGCGCGAGCTGGCGTTTCGGCGCGTGGGGCCTGCTGGTGCTGGCCTGGCTGCCGTGGGCGGCGTTCGTCGCGCACCGCCGCGCGCAGCGCATGGCGTATGCCGCCAACGCCGAGGTGATCGCCGTGCGCGAAGGCTGGTGGACACGCCACTGGCGTTTTGCCGAACTGGACAAGTTGCAGGCGCTGCAGCTCACGCGTTCGCCGCTGGATCGTCGCTGCGGCACGGCGACGCTGCACCTGGACACCGCCGGAAGCAGCGCGTTGTCGCCGCCGCTGCGCGTGCGCTTCCTGCCGCACGACGAAGCGCTGGCGCTCTACGCCTCGCTGTCGCGCACGCTCGCGCGGCGGCCGTTGCGCTGGTGATCGACGCGCAGGATCAGCCCGGCAGCAGTTCCCGCATCGCCTTCCACGAACGCCAGAAGCGGCGCCACGGTTTTGCGTGTCGGCGGCGCGGCGGGCGCAGGGTTCCGTCGATCAGCGATTCCACCGCGTCGAGCACGCGATCGGACGCGTGCCCGTCGCGCATCGGATGCAGCGAATCGGCGTAGACGTTCGCCAGTTCGCGCCGCGCGCCGGGCGATGCGAGTGCCGCACGCAACGCGTCGTCGATGCCGTCCGGTCCCGCGACGTCATGCATGAACGGCTGTGGCTTGCGGTGGCGCACCGTCACCACCGGCTTGCCGACCAGCGCCATTTCCTCTGCCACCGACGTCGTGTCGCACACCAGCGCGTCGGCAGCGTGGAGCATGTCGATCAGGCGCTCGGCTTCCAGATACACCGCGTTCGGGCCGGCGAGTCGGCGGTAGCGCGCGATGCGTTCCGGTGGCGACATCGGATGCAGCGTCAGCAGCCAGTAATGGTCCCCGCGCGCGACGAGGCGTGCGATCTCGTCGAAGCACTCGCCCGAACAGCTGAGGGGATCGTTGAACGTCGAGGCGAACATCACGACGGGACGATGGCCAGCCTGGGCCCGCAGCGCGCGCGCTGCGTCGGATGGCCCACCGAACAACGCATCGAGCTTCGGCCAGCCGGTTTCGACCACGACGAAATCGCCATGCTCGCGCGCCTGCGCCTGCATGGGGCCGGTCGTCGCGGGCCCGTGCGTGCAGTACAGATCGAACAGGCCCTGCACGCGATGGTGCCCCTGCGCGGGATCGCGCTTATGCAGGTTCAGGCCGTGGAACAGCTGCACCTGCCAACCCGGAAAGAACGGCGGAATCCGATGCACCGTCGCGAACACGGCCTGCGGCGCGAACGCTTTCAGCGCGCGACGGCTCCGCAGCCGATGCTCGTCGGGGGCCAGGCGCGCGGCCATCGCGTCGTTGGCGACCCACGCGACCTGGTGTCCACGCGCGAGCGCCTGTCGCGCGAGCGGACGCAGGATCGGCAGCGAATACGGCTCGGACGCGATCAACACCAAGCGATGCGCCATCGCTCAGCCCAGGCCCCAGTAGCCCATGCGCTGGCGGATCTGCAACGCGCGCAGGCGCGCCGCGAGCGGTTTCGCCCTCAGGCGGCCCAACTCGCCGGCCAGCAGCGCGTCCGTCGCGGCGATCACGCGCGTGGACGAACGCCCATCGCGATACGGATGGATCGCGTCGGCATACGCGGCAAGCGCGCGCTTCAGTGCGTCGTCCGGCGCGAACGCGCGCGCGAGCATCTGCGGCAACTGCGCGGGATCGTCGAAGTCGATCATGTGCGGCTTGGGCGCGCGGTTGCGGAAGGTCACCACCGGCTTGCGCTGCACGACGAATTCCGACACCACCGACGTCGTGTCGGCAAGCAGCACGTCGGCGGCGCGCTGCGCGGTGACGAGCTGCTCGGTCTCGAAGAACACGGCGTTCGGCCCCGCGAGCGCGCGATAGCGCTCAAACAGTTCGGGCGCGCACTTCGGGTGCAGCGTCAGCAGCCAGTAGCGGTCGCCACGCGCGACTTCGGCCGCGATGCCGTCGAACAGGTGCGGCGCGGCGCTCAGGCGCTCGGTGAAGGTGGAGGCGAACATCACCACCGGCCGGTCGCCGGCCGGCGCGCGCATCGCCGCGGCTGCGCCGCCGTCGTCGCGAAACAGCGGATCGAGCTTGGGCCAGCCGGTTTCGACGACGGCGAAATGCCCGGCCTGCGTGGCCAGTTCGCGGAACGGCGCGGTGGTCGCCGGACCCTGCGTGCAATACAGGTCGAACAAGCCGCGCACGCGGAAATGACCGCGTTCGTCGGAGCGCTTTTCCACGTTGAAGCCATGGAACAGCTGCACCTTCGCGCCCGACACGAACGTCGGCACCCAGTTGGCCGCACTGAACACCGCGCGCGGCTTCAACGCGACCGCGTCGCGCAGACCGACCGGCCGCACCGGCTCGGGCAGCCGTGCGCCGCTTGCGCCATCGACGAACCACGCGTGCACGCCGTGGCCCGCGGCGGCGAGCGCTTCGGCCAACGGTTGCAGGATCGGCAGCGCGTAGCGCTCGGTGGCGAACAGCAGGTAATCGGCCATCAAGGGTCCGTCGGCGGGAATCGAGGCGGCGTCGGCGCCGCTAGGGGATTATCGCGTCGGCCGCGTCCAGCGGGCCACTTTGGCGCTGCAATCCCGGCAGTTCGTCGAACACCGCCTGCAGGCGCACGCGGAAGGCGCGGTCGTTCTCGAGGAACCGCGCCCGCGCGTGCTCGCCGAGGAGCACACAGGCGGCCTCATCCATCGATAGCGCGTGCGTCACCGCCGCTTCCACGGCCTCGACGGAAACCAGGTGGCGGACGTCCAGGCCGAGGCGTTCGCCCGGGCTGCACGGCAGCAGCAGCCCGCATCCGGGCGCGACCAGTTCGTTCATCGGCGCCGCATCGGTGGTGATCACCACCGCGCCGGCGCTCATCGCCTCGGCGATGTAGTGGCCGTAGCCCTCCACTTCGGACGGGCACAGGTGGAAGCGGTGCGCGTTCTGCAGGCGGCGCAGCTCCGCGTCGTCGAGATGACCGACACGATGGTCGATGTTGGCGGCGACGACGCGATGGCGGGCCTTTCGGGCGCACTGGACGACGGTGAGTCGCGGCCATTCGGGATGCCGGCGCCATGCCTCCAGCACGACCCGTGTGCCCTTGGCCGAACTGCGCCCGGCGAGATGGAAGAACGCGCGCTCGCGCGGGACGGCGGAATCGAGCCGATCCTCGCTGGTGAAACCGGTGTAGGTCGTGGCGCAACCCAGGCGCTGGAAGATCTCCACCGCATGGCGCGACTTGCACAGCACGCGCTCGAAGCGAGGCAGCAACGCCGTCCACGACGGCCGGAACCATTCCGGGTTCGGCATCAGCAGGTTGCTGCGCGCCGAGGCCAGCGTGGGCTCGTAGATGCGTTCGACCGACAGTTGCGCATCGACGGCGCCCCAAAGGCGCGCCGCCATGCGTATCCGCCATTGCGCGATGCGGTTTCCAAGGCGACCGCTGCCCAACCCGACCGGGGCCACGTCGTGGCCATGGCGCAGGACATCGGCAATCAGACGCAGGTCGCGACTCAGGCCAGCGCCGTTGTCGCGGGTGATCACGCGCAGCTTCCCCAAGCTCGCCCCCCGGCTTGCTCCCCGGGCGATACGCCGCCACGCCCGGGATCCTTCCCCAGGGCCATTCTGCGTGGAACGCGCCGGCTTGCAAGCGCCACGCGGAGCCCGGGATGCGGAACGTGAAGGCGCTCACGACTTGTGGCGAACGGTTGGCGGCTGCACGATGACGCCACTCCCGCCCGGAACGCCCGCCATCAACGCTTCGCCCGCCCCACCGGCGCTGTCGGCCTGCATCATCGCGTTCAACGAAGCCGACCGCATCGCCGACTGCATCGCCTCGCTCGCCTTCTGCGACGAGGTGGTCGTCGTCGATTCGCATTCCACCGACGACACGGCCCGCATCGCCGCGGAGCTCGGCGCGCGCGTGATCCAGCGCCCGTTCGACGGCTTCCGCAGCCAGAAGCAGTTCGCCATAGAACAGGCCGCGCACGACTGGGTGCTGTGCCTGGACGCCGACGAGCGCGTGGGCGACGCGCTGCGCACCGCGATCGAAGCCGAACGCGCGCGCGGTTTCGACGGCGCGGCGGGGTACCGGTTCGCGCGGCTGAGCGAATATTTCGGCAAGTTCCTGCGCCACGGCAACGCGTACCCGGACCGCGTGCTGCGGCTGTTCGACCGGCGCCGTGGCGGCTGGCGCGGCAAGCGCGAAGTGCACGAAGCGGCGAGCGTCGACGGTCCGGTGCGCACGCTGCCGGGCGACCTGATCCATTACCCGTACCGCTCGCTGCAGGCGCAGCTACAGAAAACGCAACGCTACGCGCGCATGATGGCCGAGCACGACTTCGCGCGCGGCAAGCGCGCGACGCTGGGCAAGCTGGTGCTGTCGCCGGCGTGGCGCTTCTGGCGCGGCTACCTGTTCCGCGGCGGCTTCCTCGACGGCTGGCACGGCCTGGTCTACGCCTACGTCCGCGCGAACTACGTGCGGCAGAAAACCATCATGTTGTGGCTGTTGCAGAACGGCGCAGCGATTGAAAGCGCGAAAATGTCGGCCCCCACCGATGCGGGAAACGACTGACATCCGCATGTCGCCACGAGATAGTACCGGCGCTTGCCTCGGCCCCCATCCGGCCCTCCGCCTCATTCTTCTCCGCTAGCGCGCCGTCAAGGCGCGTCTGACGCGGATTCCGGGCGCGGTACCAGCGAGCACTTAATGGCGCTCGCGATGCACTCGGACTCAGACAGAAAACCCTCCGCCTCGTCGGGAATCGGCGATACCGCGGTCGCGCTCGGGCGGTGGTCCGCGGTTGGCACGCTTCTGGTTGCGCCAATCAACAAGCCGGCGACGAGCATATTGGTTGGACTGTGCCTCTTCTTCTCGATCGTGGGCACCGACGCAACGGAACGATGGCGCTGGGCTTCGCGCCAATCCGTTGTCAGGGGATTTCTGGCGTGGGGGGCGGTTCTGATCGCCAGTTCACTTCGAGCTTCCGATCCCCTTGCGTGGGCCAACTCATTCACGTTGGTCTGCAGCTATCCATTGATCGTGGCATCGGTGCTGCAGGACACGCGCTGGGCGCGGCGCGCGCTCATGGCGTTCGGGCTCGCGATGTTGTTCACGACGCTGGTGTCGTACGGCATGGAGTGTGGGCTCGTCCCGCAGCGTTCGATCGTGTCTATTGCGCCGAACATGCGAAACACCGTCTTCAAGGAATACACGCAGCAAGGCCTTGCGACGCTCATCCTCGGATGCATGGCCCTGTCGGCGTCCGTAACGACCCCCTCGAGGCGCCAACGATGGCTGCTATGGATGGTGGGCCTTCTGGCGGCTATCAACGTTGCGATCGTTCTGGGAAGCCGCACGGCGCACATCGCGCTCATCCCGCTCGTGGCGTACTGGGCGTGGCGGCTCTCGGCCCAACATCGGCTGGTTGTGCGATCGTCGCTGATTGCCGCCTCTCTAGTGCTGCTGATGTCGCTGGCGCTCCTGTCGCCCGTGGTACAGCAACGCGTCGTGAGCTCGCTTCCGGATGAGGCCACCCCTTACATCCAGAGCGAATCGCCCACGGCGGCAGGGATTCGCATGCAGTTGTGGCGCCGGACGATCGAACTCGTCGCTGAAGCGCCGGTACTGGGACACGGTCTGGATCAATGGCGACCTGCCTATCGGCGCTTGATGAACTCGCACGGCGATGATGCAGCCTTCCTGGCTGGGCATCCGCATCAGGAAATGTTGTTGATCCTGGCCGAACAGGGCGGCGCTGGCCTTGTCATCTATCTCGCCCTGCTGCTGGCTCTGGTGAAGCGGATCCGCAACCTGGAGCCACCTTGGCGCGACTTCTACCTGTGCGTCGCCGGGATTTACATCAGCGCAGGGCTAGCGAACTGCCTCTGGGGCGACTTCACGCACCGACACACGTTCGTCCTGCTGGCCGCATGCCTGCCCGCGGCGATGCAAGCGCGGCCCCGGACCAGGGGACTCGCGTGAGCGCGACAGTGGCCGACCAGGTAACGGTCGTGAGTGTCACATACAAGAGCGCGCGCCTGGCAGAACGCATGGCGGCGACGTTGTCCCCGTTCAAGCACGTGGTGCTCGTGGAGAACGGAAGCCTTGATCGCTGTCCGGAACGGATGCGGGAACTGCTGCCGCACGCCACCATCATCGAGCGTCGCCATAACGGCGGATTCGGCAAGGCATCTAATGAGGGGGCCGCGGTCGCAACGACGCCCTTCGTACTGCTGTTGAACCCGGATTGCCACGTCGACGAGAAGGCCGTCGCAACCCTGGTGGAAGCGCTTCACCGCTGTCCTTCGGCGGGCATCGTGGCCCCGCAGAGCTGGACCGGGGCCGGAGAGCCTCAGATGTCGTACCGGCATGCCTTCTTCGAGCACATGCCCCGGTCGTCGTATCGTGTGCCCGACGCAATCTGCTCCGCAAAGTGGCTGCACGGCTGTTGCCTGCTGATACGCGCGGATGCGTTTCGTGAAATCGGAGGGTTCGACGAGCGATTCTTCCTCTATTACGAGGACGATGACCTCTGCCTTCGGATGCGGCTGGCAGGATTCGAATGCCTGCTCGAACCCGCCGCCCATGCGGTACATGCCGGCGGCGGGTCCTCCGGGACCAGCATGCGCGTCGCGTTCATCAAGGCGTACCACTACGCGCGCTCTCGACACCTCGCCATCCGGAAATATCAGGGCTATCCGGCGGCCTTGCGCTACCGGGTAAAGACGCTACTGGGCGCGTTCACTGCAGTGCCCCTCTACGCGCTCCTGCTGCAGCGCAATTACGTGATCCGTTGGCTCGGCTGGGGATCTGCGGCTTTCGTGTGCTTCTGGCGCGAGCCGCGTCCCGCTCCCTAACTATTCCGCGCACGGCGGGCCGTGCTCGCCACGAACGACTGGGTTTCCGGTGCCGCCGCTAGCAGCGACGGTACGCTCGCGCGTCAAGCGCACACGCCCTAGGCGTGACTGCCGCCTCACCCATTAATCCAGTCCCCCAGCAATCCGCACGGGGCGCGCGCGGCGCCGGCCACCTGAATGGCCTCAAGGCTCCCTCTCCCTGTATCCCGGTCGACCTCCAACCTGCCGGCGATACACGTCGGGAGAGCCGAAATGGCAGGACCCGAATTCAGCTCTTGGCGGCATGACTGACTTGTTTTGTCCACCGTTAGTACGCAACCTGTTGAGACTTTTTCTACTCGACAGACTGCATGCCCGGTCCGACGTCACCCTCGGTCTCCGTCGTCATCTCCACCTACAACTGGCCGCAGGCGCTGGAGCTTGCGCTGGAAGCGCTTGCGCGCCAGACGATGCTGCCGCATGAAGTGATCGTGGCCGACGACGGCTCGCGGGACGACACGCGCGCGATGCTCGAGCGACTTGCGCGCGACTACCCCGTGCCGCTACGGCACAGCTGGATCGAGGACAAAGGCTTTCGCCTGGCGCTGGCGCGCAATCGCGCCATCGCCGCGACGACGGGCGACTACGTGCTGATCCTCGACGGCGACATGCTCCCGCATCCGAAGTTCGTCGAGGACCAGGTGCGCGCCGCCGAACGCGGCAGCTTCGTGCAGGGCATGCGCGTGCTCACCGACGAGACCGGTCGCGACCGCCTGCTGTCGCGCGAGGTGCGGCAACTGGGCTTCTTCGATCGCGGACTGACGCGTCGCCGGCACACGCTGCGCATTCCCGCGCTGGCGGCGCTGTCGTTGCGTGTGACGCGCAACCAGAAGACCAGCTCGATCAAAGGCTGCAGCCAGGCCTGGTGGCGCGACGATCTGGTCGCGCTGAACGGTTTCGACGAGCGTTACGAAGGGTGGGGCCGCGAAGACAAGGACCTGGCGGTGCGCGCGTTCCACCACGGCCTGATGCGGCGGATGCTGCGGTTCGGCGGGCTGGCCACGCACCTTTACCACCGCGAGCGGCACGAAGACGGCGCGAGCCCGAACGATCCGCTGCTCGCCGACACGAAGGCGACCAAACGCGTGCGCAGCCCGCTGGGGCTGGATCGTCACCTGGAGGAATTCGCGCGCGAGCCGTTGCCGGATCTGCGCGAGAGCGTGCGGAGGTAGTTTTTTGCCTTCACCGTTGCCGTTGCCGTTGCCGTTGTAGCCCGGGTAAGCGAAGCGCACCCGGGAACCCGTAACGCCAAAGCCCCGGGTGCGCTTCGCTTACCCGGGCTGCAGAGCGAAGCGTTAGCGGTTCACCGGCAGCCCGCCGCCGCATCGCCCGGCACCAGGGTCCATCCGCGCCGGTTCGCGTTGCCCAGATGCTGCGTGCGCGCCGCGTCGATGCACGATGCCAACGCGACGTCCTGCACCAGTAGCCAGCGCGTCGCCGGCGCCTCACGCTGCCAGCGCAGGCCGCGCTGCATCTGTTCGTCGAAATCGACCTTGAAGCCGAATTCGGCGACGCGGCGATCGGCCATCAGCAGGTTCTGTTCGCGCCACGCGACCAGGCCGAGTTCGGCGTCGGGGCCGATGCGTCGGCCTACTTCGGTCATCAGCCCGCGCGCGGACGAGGAATCGTTGAGCAGCGGCGCGAGCATCAGGCCGAAGGCGACCCACAGGCCTGAGAGCAGCGCGATCATCCCCGCGAACGGGCGGCGCGGTCCTGCCCACAGCAGGCACAGCACGCCCCATACGCCGACCGCCGTGATGCACATCGCCAGCGCGGTCGATTCGGCTTCCAGGCTGCGCTCTTCGACGAAGCGCCGCTCGAACCCCGGGTCGCCGAACCACATCGCAAGCCCGCCCAGCAGCATCGCGAGCGCGAACACCGCGGTGAACCCGAACGCGGTGCGGCGCACGCCCGGCTTGCGCATCAGCCCCGGCAGCAGTGGGCCGAGCGCCAGCGCCATCATCGGCAGCGCCGGCAGGATGTACATGTCGCGTTTGCCGGCCGGAATGCTGAAGAACACGATCACGAGCAGCCACCACACGAGCGGCAGCAGGTAACGCGGATCGCGACGGCGCAGGCGTCGACGCCACGCGGGGATCGCCCACGGCAGCGCGAGCACCGTCGGCAGCCACATCGTCGCCATCACTTCGAGGAAGTACCAGACCGGCTGGCCGTGGTCCCACGACGCGCCGTAACGCTTGGCGGTCTGCCGCACGAGGATGTCATCGACGTAGGCGCGATATTCCGGCCCTGCGTTGCCGATCGCGGCGATCAGCATCGGCACCAGCCACACGCACGCGGCGAGCACGAACGCGAGCGGTCCGAGCCAGAAGCGCGCATCGCGCACGTGCACTTTCACGTTCCAGCCGCGCAGCGACGCGACGCCCGCCGGCACCAGCATCAGCAACGCGAGAAAGCCGACGCCCTTGCTGATGACGCCCAGTGCGGCCGCGGCCCAGCCGAGCATCCACATCGGCCAGTTCGGCCCCTGGTTACGTGCGGTCTGCAGCACATGGCGCAACAGGCCGTAATTGCCGAGCGTGATCCAGAACACCACCAGGGGATCGATCTGCGCCTTCTTCGCCTGCCAGGTGAACTGCAGCGCGAACAGCAGCGCATAGCCGGCGTACACGCCGACGCGGCGCGTCCACAGACGCGTGCCCAGATCGACCACGCACCACAGCGTGCCCAGCGCGGCGAGCAGCGACGGCAGCAGGAACGCGACGCGCCAGTTGCCGAAGATCGTGTACGCGATCGCCTGCAGCCACATGAAGACCGGCGGCTTGTCCGAATACAACTCGTGGCCGCGATGCGGGAACAGCCAGTCGCCGCTTTCGATCATCTGCCTGGCGACGAGGGTGAAGCGCGGCTCGTCGGCCGGCCACGGATCGCGCAAGCCGAGCCCCGCTCCCAGCACGAGCAGGGCGATGATCCAGAACAGCCAGGTGTCGCGGGAGCGGGCGGTGGTCGGCAGCATCCGCGGATGATATCCGCCGGATGTTGTCGGAACGTCGGAATGCCCGCGGCGGCCCGCGGCCATGCGCTTACGCGGAACGCTTGCGCAGTCGCGCGTAGTAGAAGCCGTCGTAGCCGTGTTCGCCCGGCAGGCGCTGTCGACCGGCACCGGCGGGACGGCCGAAGCGCCCGTCGAGCGGCTCGGCGACGGCATCCGGCGTACGCGAAAGGAACGCTTCGACCTGCGCTTCGTTCTCGGCTTTCAGGATCGAACACGTCGCGTACAACAGCACGCCGCCGGGTGCGACGGTGGTCCACAGCGCATCGAGCAGGCGCGTCTGCGTGGCGATGAGCGCGTCGAGGTCGGACGCGCGGCGGTGCTGCAGCACGTCGGGCTGGCGACGCACGATGCCGGTCGCCGAACACGGCGCGTCGAGCAGCACCGCATCGAACGGCACGCCGTCCCACCACGCCTTCGTGTCGGCTGCATCGACCGCGGCGAGCTGGATGCTGCCGCCGAGCTTCAGTCGCGACAGGTTTTCGCGCACGCGCACCAGCCGCTGCGCATCGATGTCGATGGCCGAAAGGCGCAGGGTCGCGTCGCGTTCGAGCAGATGCGCGGCCTTGCCGCCGGGCGCGACGCAGGCGTCGAGCACGCGCGCGCCGCTCGCGGGCGACATCGCATCGATCACCAGCTGCGCGGAGGCGTCCTGCACGGAGACGTCGCCATCGGCGAAGCCCGGCAAGGCGGCGACCGCGACGGGCGGTTCCAGACGCAAGGCGTCCGCCGCGTTTTCGTCGAGATCGGCCGCGATGCCTGCGTCGCGCAGGCGTTGCAGGTAATCGGCCGGCGTCGTGCGACGGCGGTTCACGCGCAGCCACATCGGCGGCTCGGACACGCTGGCGTCGAGGATCGCGGTTTCATCCTGCGGCCAGTCGGCGGCGATGCGCTCGCGAAGCCATGCCGGCCAATGCGCATGCGCGTCGCCGGCGGGAACGCCTTCGCGTTGCGCGCGACGCAGCAGCGCGTTCACCAGTCCGGCCTGGTGCGTGCGTCCGATCGCACGCGCCGCATCGACCGTGGACGCGAGCGCCGCGTGCGCCGGCAACTTCAGCGGATCGAGCTGCGCGAGGCCGACGAACAGCAGCGCCTTGAGCTCGCCATCGCGATAACCCAGCGGCTTGCTCATCCAGGCCGACAGCGCGGATTCGAAACGGGCCGGCTGGCGCAGCACGGCGAAGCAGATCGCTTCCACCAGCGCGCGATCGCGCGGATCGGCCAGTGTCGGCAGCGCCTGCGACAGCTCGGCCTTGAGCGAGCGGCCGCGATGCAGCACCGCATCGAGCACGCGCGTGGCGACGACGCGCGTCTGTACGCCGGGCGGCTGCTTGGCGGAATGCGGTTTCATGCTCAGCGCACCAGATCGCGTCGGCCGTTGAGGTAATCGGCGGCGGTGATCGCCTTGCCGCCGTCGCGCTGGAGCACGCGGATGCGCAGCGCTCCGACGCCGCAGGCGACGTCGAGGCCTTCGCGCGAAGCGCGCAGCAGCGTGCCGGGCGGCGCGTCGTGCGCTTCGTCCAGCGCGATGGCGCCATGCAGGCGCAGGCGTTCGCCGGCGACGTTCGCTTCGGCCATCGGCCACGGATTGAACGCACGCACCTTGTTCGCCAGTGCGTGCGCGGGCTGCGACCAGTCCAGGCGCGCATCGTGCTTGTCGAGCTTGTGCGCGTAGGTGACGCCCTCGATCGGCTGCGGCTGCGGCACCGGGTGGATGTCCGCGCGCAACAGGCCCAGGCCGTCGCTCAGCACCTGCGCACCGAGCGCGGACAGCCGGTCATGCAGCTGGCCGCCCGTTTCGTTCTCGCCGATATCGAGCGCCTGCGACAGCAGCACCGGGCCGGTGTCCAAGCCCTTCTCCATCTGCATCAGGCACACGCCGCTGCGCGTATCGCCGGCTTCGATCGCGCGCTGGATCGGCGCGGCGCCACGCCAGCGCGGCAGCAGCGAGGCGTGCACGTTCCAGCAGCCGTAGGTGGGAATGTCGAGCACCGACTGCGGCAGGATCAGGCCGTAAGCGACGACGATCATCAGGTCCGGCTGCAGCGCGCGCAGCGCTTCTTTCGATACGGCGGACTTGAAGTTCTCCGGCTGCATCACCGGGATCCCGCGCAGCAACGCCTCGCGCTTCACCGGCGAGGGCGTGAGTTCGCGACCGCGGCCCGCCGGGCGATCGGGCTGCGTGTAGACGGCGACGACTTCCCCCTTCTGCGCGGCGGCGCGCAGGCAGGGCACGGCGAAGTCGGGGGTTCCGGCGAAGACGAGTCTCATGGTCGCGGTGCGGTGTTCTTGGAAGTGGCGCGTTGAAAACGACGAACGCGGGTCGCCCCGCGTTCGTGTCGTGCATGGCGCCGGCGCTGGGCCGGCGCGCGGGTTCGTCAGGCGGCGGCCTGGCGGCGCTGCTTGGCGAGCTTCTTGCGCACCATCTCGCGCTTGAGAGGCGAGAGGTAATCGACGAAGAGCTTCCCGGCGAGGTGGTCCATCTCGTGCTGGATGCACACGGCCAGCAGGCCGTCGACGTCCAGCTCGCATTCCTTCGCGGTGCGGTCGAGGTACTTCACGGTGATGCGGTCGGCGCGGGTGACGTCGGCGAAGATGCCGGGCACCGACAGGCAGCCTTCCTGGTACACCTGCTCGCCATCGCGCGCGACGATCTCCGGATTGATGAAGACCATCGGCTGGTTCTTCTCCTCGCTCACGTCGATGACCATGAAACGCTGGTGCACGTCGACCTGGCTGGCGGCCAGCCCGATGCCGGGCGCTTCGTACATCGTCTCGAACATGTCGTCGATCAGCGACTGGAACTGCGCATCGGCGATGCGCGCGGGATCCACCGGCGTCGCGACGGTACGCAGGCGGGGATCGGGGAATTCGAGGATGGGAAGCAGGGCCATGGCGTCGAAATGGGGGCGTGTGTCACAACCGCAAGAAGTAGCGTGATTGTAACCCCGTTATGGGGGTCCCACGCTTGCAACCGTGCGGTTCTTCTGGGCTATAGTGCCGCGGTGCCCCGCCTTCATGGTGTGTATTTGGGGACGCTGCCGGGGGCAGCGGGGCCGCACAGTATGTTCAGGGGCGGTAAGGGGAATTGCCAGATGGCCTTGATGCTTAAACCGTTGCGCACGGTGATGACCGCTGCGCTGCTCACGATCGCCACCTACGGTGTCGCCGCGGAACTCGCCGGCGGACATCCGGACACCTACGTGGTGAAGAAGGGCGACACTCTCTGGGACATCGCCGGACGCTTCCTCAAGAAGCCGTGGCTGTGGCCGGAAATCTGGCAGGCCAACCCGCAGGTCAAGAATCCGCACCTCATTTTCCCGGGCGACGTGCTGTCGCTGGCCTACCTGGACCGCGTGGCGGTCAAGCAGCAGGAAGGCCCGCGCCAGGAGGCGCCGATCAACGCCATCCCGCTGTCGGAGGTCGAATCCTTCCTCAAGGACCTGCGCGTGGTGGATGAGTTCGAAAGCCTGCCGTACGTGGTCGGCCTGGAAGAAGACCGCCTGCGCAGCGCCGGCGACCAGCTCGTCTACGCCAAGGGCCTGGACGGCGCGACGCCGGGCCAGCGCTACCTGGTCGTGCGCCCGAGCCAGCGCTTCCAGACGCTCGATCCGGACCGCTGCTGCGAGCCCTCGGGCCGCCGCGCGCAGACGCTCGATTTCCGTGGCCAGCGCAACTGGGGCACGGAGAGCCTGTGGGCCTACCAGCTGCCGCCGGGCGGTGGCGAGTTCCTCGGTTACGAGCTGGCCAAGGTCAGCACGGCCACCGTCACCCGCGGCATCGTGGGCGACGCCGAGGCCGTCACGCTGCTGGTCGACAACAACGGCAAGGAAGTGCGCGCCGGCGATCGCCTGATCCCGGTGGAGGCGCAGTCCTACGACCTGCAGTTCTTCCCGCACGCCCCGGCGCAGGAGCCGGCCGTCGAGAAGGCGCGCGTCATCGCCATCACGGACATGGTCAGCAGCGGCGGCACGCGCGACGTGGTCGCCCTGTCGGTCGGCGCCGCGGACGGCGTGGACAACGGCACCGTGTTCTCGGTGTGGCGCCAGGGCAGCATCGAAGTGGACCGCGTCCGCGCGGGCATCGACCGCAGCCCGGACGCGCACAGCCGCGGCGAGAAGGTGAAGATGCCGGACGAGTTCGCCAGCCATGTCATGGTCTTCCGCACGTTCGACAAGGTCAGCTACGCGCTGGTGATGGACGGCATCCGTCCGACTCACCTGGGCTATCGCCTGAAGCATCCCGACGCGACGAACTGACGCCGCATCGGGAAGTTTCCTGATCGAACCACGCGACGGCGCCCTAGGGCGCCGTCGTCGTTTGCGGGCGATGCTGGCGCGATGACCGGCCCGCTCGACGACGATTCCACCGACCCCGAATCCCTCGCACTGCTGAGGCTGATCGCCGCCGGCGGCAGCAGCGCGGTGCGTTGTGCGCTGATCGAACGCTTCGGCGGGGCAGCGCGCGTCCTCGCCGCAGGCGTCGCGGGTTGGCGCGATGCCGGGCTGCCGGAGGACGCCGTTGCCGCACTCTCGGCCGCGCTCTCGGCCGCAGTCGCGCCGCCGACCGCGATCGCATGGCTGCGCGAACCGGCGCACCACCTCATCGGCTGGCATCAGGACGATTACCCGCCGCTCCTGCGCAAGTCGCCCAACCCACCGCTGGCGCTGTTCGTCGCCGGCGACCCTTCGCTGCTCTGGCAACCGTCCATCGCGGTGGTCGGCAGCCGCGGGCCGACGCCCGGCGGACGGGAAAACGCGCGCGACTTCGCCCGGGCGTTCGTCGCGTCCGGCCTCGTCGTCGGCAGCGGGATGGCCGCCGGCATCGACACCGCCGCCCACGAGGCGACGCTCGACGCGGGCGGGCGGACCATCGCCGTGTTGGGCACGGGGCCCGACGTGCCCTACCCGCGCGGGAACACCAGGCTCCACGCCCGCATCGTCGGAGCCGGCGCGATCGTCAGCGAATACCTGCCCGGCACCGGACCGGTGGCGTTCCATTTCCCCAGCCGAAACCGGATCCTCGCCGGGCTTTCGGTGGCGACGGTGGTCATCGAGGCAGCCGAGCGTTCGGGCGCCCTGATCACCGCGCGGCTCGCATCCGAGGCCGGTCGCGAGGTGTTCGCCGTCCCCGGCTCGATCCACAACCCGCTCGCCCGGGGCTGCCATCGCCTGATCCGCGACGGGGCCGGGCTGGTCGCCTCGGCGCAGGAGGTGATCGATGCCGTCTCCCCGCAGATCGCCGCGCTCGCACAGGACTTGCAGCAGCAGCTCGGCGCCCCCATCCAGCCCGCTGCGGCGGTCGGGACGGACGCCCGGAGCGGTTCAGGGGTCGATGACCCCGACTACCAGAAGTTGTGGCGCGCGCTGGGCCACTACCCAACCGCTATGGATCAACTGGTGCAGCGGACCGGATTGACGGCCGCGGCAGTGTCCTCCATGCTGCTGCTCATGGAGCTTGATGGCCGTGTTTTTTCGCAGCATGGCCGGTATTTCCGCAGTCGTTGAAGGCTCCCGTTCAGGGAACCCACGCGCCGGCGGGCCTTCCGCAAGTTCTGCCCACCGCGCCGCGTGCGGCGCAGGCCGAGGGAAATGAAAGAGAGCATCCTGGACGTCCTGCTGTACCTGTTCGAGCATTACTTCACCGACGACGCTGACCTCGTCCGCGACCGCGATTCACTCCGCAGCGGCCCCCTCTTCGACGAACTCGGGAAAGCCGGCTTCAGCCCGGCCGAGATCAACAAGGCCTTCGAATGGCTCGACGCGCTGGCCCAGCAACGGCCCAGTGCGAGCACCCCGCGCGCGAACGGTCCAGTGCGCGTGTTCTTCGGGCCGGAGCTCGACAAGCTCGACGTCGAATGCCGCGGGTTCCTGCTGTTCCTGGAGCAGCACGGCGTGCTCGATGCCGACCAGCGCGAGCTGGTGCTCGACCGCGCGATGGCCCTGGACCAGGACGAGATCGACCTGGACGACCTCAAATGGGTCGTGCTGATGGTGCTGTTCAACCAGCCGGGGTCGGAAGCGGCCTACGCCTGGATGGAAACGCAGATGTTCGAGGACGAGCCCGAGCCGGTGCACTGAGCGCCGCCGGACGTCCGTAACGCGCCTGGGGAGGCGCACGCGTCGGGCCCCACTGCGGGCCTGCCGCAAAAATCAGCTCGCGACGATGCCGATCGCGAATGGGGATTCGCATGACGGACTGGTATTACCACCTGCCGGGGCAGGGTCGCGTCGGGCCGCTAGGCGCCGATGACGTGCGCGAGGCTTACCGCGCAGGACGCGTCCAGCGCGACACGCTGGCCTGGCACGTCGGCGCGCGCGACTGGCTGCCGCTGGACCGGTTCTTCGAATCACTCGGCCTCGACGCCGCCGTGGCTCCGCCGCCGGCCGCCTACGCCGCCCCTGCCGTCGCCGCCGATGGGTTGGACGACCGCGCCTCACCGTACGCGCCGCCGCGCGCCGCGCTGAGCGAAGCGGGCGATTACCACGTCGCCGCTGGCGAAATCGTCTACGCCGGCTTCTGGAAGCGCCTGGCGGCGCTGATGATCGACGCGCTGGTCGTGACCGTGGCCTATTACGTGATCCTGGTCGTGGCGATGATCGCCTTCGGCATCGGCATGGCCGGCACGTTCTCGTCGGAAACCTCGTCGCCTGCCGGCATCGCGGCGTTGCTGGCGGTGATCTACCTCACCTACCCCGTCGTCAGCGGCCTGTATTACGTGACCCTGGAGTCCTCCTCGACGCAGGCCACGCTGGGCAAGATGGCCGTGGGCATCAAGGTCACCGACGACACCGGGCGGCGCCTGGGCCGCGGCCGCGCGCTCGGTCGCTGGGCATCGCACCTGCTGTGCTACCTGACGCTCTACATCGGCTACTTCATGGCCGGCTTCACCGACCGCAAGCGCGGCCTGCACGACATGGTGGCCAGCACGCTCGTGGTCGACCGCTGGGCCTACACCGCCCAACCGGATCGCCAGCGGCGCGGCCTGGGTACGGTGGCGCTGGTGCTGCTGGTCCTGGGCGGTCTCGCGGCCGTGGCCTACGTCGGCGTGATGTTCGCCATCGCCGTCCCCGCGTATCAGGAGTACGTGCGCCGCGCGGCCGGCGGAGGCTGACGCGAACGCTGAACGGGCACACCGCAGCGCGGCCACGGTCGCGACTTCACGCCGTCGCGCTTGACAGCCCCGGCAGCCGCATGGCCTCAATAGAAAAGAGAGAAGCCCCCGAACGCCCGCGCCGGATGCCGCGGGCGTAGTCTTCTCCCGCCCCATTCGCCCCCCATCGCAGCACCGGGACAGGTCCTGCGGAGCCCCCATGGCCAAGAATCTCCTCATCGTCGAGTCGCCCGCCAAGGCCAAGACGATCAACAAATACCTCGGCAAGGACTTCACCGTCCTGGCCTCCTACGGCCACGTCCGCGACCTGGTGCCCAAGGAAGGCGCCGTCGATCCGGAGCGCGGCTTCGCCATGCGCTACGACCTGATCGACAAGAACGAGAAGCACGTCGACGCCATCGCGAAGGCCGCCAAGTCCGCCGACACCCTGTACCTGGCGACCGACCCGGACCGCGAAGGCGAGGCGATCAGCTGGCACATCGCGGAAATCCTCAAGGAGCGCGGCCTGCTCGAAGGCAAGCCGCTGCACCGCGTGGTGTTCACCGAGATCACGCCGCGCGCGATCAAGGAAGCGATGACGCAGCCGCGTTCGATCGCCTCCGACCTGGTGGACGCGCAGCAGGCGCGCCGCGCGCTGGACTACCTGGTCGGCTTCAACCTGAGCCCGGTGCTGTGGCGAAAGGTGCAGCGCGGCCTGTCCGCCGGCCGCGTGCAGTCGCCGGCGCTGCGGATGATCGTCGAGCGCGAGGAGGAGATCGAAGCCTTCGTCGCGCGCGAGTACTGGACGATCGAGGCCGAATGCGCGCATCCGTCGCAGGCCTTCACCGCCAAGCTGATCAAGCTCGATGGCAAGAAGTTCGAGCAGTTCACGGTGACCGACGGCGACACCGCCGAGGACGCCCGCAAGCGCATCACCGCCGCCGCCAACGGCGCGCTGCACGTCACCGACGTCGCCTCGAAGGAGCGCAAGCGCCGCCCGGCCGCGCCGTTCACCACCTCCACGCTGCAGCAGGAAGCCTCGCGCAAGCTCGGCTTCACCACGCGCAAGACCATGCAGGTCGCGCAGAAACTGTACGAAGGCGTGGCGATCGGCGAGGAAGGCACGGTCGGCCTAATCACCTACATGCGTACCGACTCGGTGACGCTGTCGCAGGACGCCATCGTCGAGATCCGCGACGTGATCGCGCGCGACTACGGCACGCGCGCGCTGCCGGACAAGCCGAACACCTACCAGAACAAGTCGAAGAACGCGCAGGAAGCGCACGAAGCCGTGCGCCCGACCTCCGCGCTGCGCACGCCGTCATCGGTCGCGCGCTTCCTCAGCGACGACGAACGCAAGCTCTACGAACTGGTCTGGAAGCGCGCCATCGCCTCGCAGATGGTGCCCGCCACGCTCAACACCGTGTCGGTCGACCTCGCTGCCGGCGCCGAGCACGCGTTCCGCGCGTCAGGCACGACGGTGGTCGACCCGGGCTTTCTTGCCGCGTACGAGGAAGGCCGCGACACCAAGGCCGCCGAGGACGAGGACGAAGGCCGCAAGCTGCCGGCGATGAAGACCGGCGACCGCGTGCCGCTGGACCGCATCCACGCCGACCAGCATTTCACCCAGCCGCCGCCGCGCTACACGGAAGCTGCGCTGGTGAAGGCGCTGGAGGAATACGGCATCGGCCGTCCGTCCACGTACGCCTCGATCATCCAGACGCTGCTGTTCCGCAAGTACGTGGAGATGGAAGGCCGCAGCTTCCGCCCGTCCGACGTGGGCCGCGCAGTGTCGAAGTTCCTGTCGTCGCACTTCACGCGCTACGTGGACTACGACTTCACCGCCAAGCTCGAGGACGAACTCGACGCCGTCTCGCGCGGCGAGGAGGAATGGGTCCCGCTGATGGAGAAGTTCTGGGGCCCGTTCAAGGAGCTGGTCGAGGACAAGACCGAATCGGTCGATCGCAGCGAAGCCACCGGCGCGCGCGAACTCGGCACCGACCCGAAGTCCGGCAAGCCGGTGAGCGTGCGCCTGGGCCGTTTCGGGCCGTATGCGCAGATCGGCGACAAGGACACCGACGAGAAGCTCGAATTCGCGTCGCTGCGCCCGGGCCAGTCGATGCACACCATCACGCTGGAAGACGCGCTGGAGCTGTTCAAGCTGCCGCGCAAGCTCGGCGAGAACGACGGCCACGAAGTCAGCGTCGGCATCGGCCGCTTCGGCCCGTTCGCCAAGCGCGGCAGCACGTATGCCTCGCTGACGAAGGAAGACGATCCGTACACGATCGACCTGGCGCGCGCGGTGTTCCTGATCGAGCAGAAGGAAGAGATCGCGCGCAACCGCATCATCCGCCAGTGGGATGGCAGCGACGTGCAGGTGCTCAACGGCCGCTTCGGTCCGTACATCAGCGACGGCAAGCTCAACGGCAAGATCCCGAAGGATCGCGAGCCGGCATCGCTGTCGCTGGAGGAAGCCACGCAGTTCCTCGCCGACACCGGCAAGCCGGTGCGTCGCGGCTTCGGCAAGAAGGCGACGAAGAAGGAACCGGCGGTCAAGGTGAAGAAGGACGCCGCCGCCAAGAAGGCGCCGGCCGCGAAAAAGGCACCCGCGAAGAAGGCCGCGGCAAAGAAGACTGCCGCCAAGAAGGCAGCGAAGACGACCGCTGCGAAGGCGCCCGCGAAAAAGGCGGCGAAGAAGGTCGTGAAGAAGGCGAAGGCGTAAGCGCCTTCGTCCGCCATGACGACGCCGCTTACCCCGAACGAAGCCGCCGACGCGCTCCGCCGCGGCGGCGTCGTCGCCTACCCCACCGAAGCCGTGTGGGGGCTGGGTTGCGATCCGTTCGATGAATCGGCCGTCATGCGGCTGCTCGCGATCAAGCAGCGGCCCGTCGACAAGGGCGTGATCCTGATCGCCGCGTCGCGTTCGCAATTCGATGGCCTGCTCGACTGGCCGGCGCTGACCGACGTGCAGCGCGATGCGGTGCTCGCGAGCTGGCCCGGGCCGAACACCTGGATCGTCCCCACCACCGCACGCGTGCCGCGCTGGATCACCGGCACGCACGACGGCGTCGCGGTGCGCGTGAGCGCGCATCCGGACGTGGTCGCGCTGTGCTCCGCGTTCGGTGGGCCCCTGGTATCCACCAGCGCGAACCTCGCCGGCGAGCCGCCGGCGTTCACGCGCGAGGCGCTGGATCCCCGCGTGATCGGGCTGCTCGATGGCGTCACCGTCGGCGAGACGGGCGGCCTTGCCTCGCCCACGGCTATCCGCGACGCCCGCACCGGCGCCCAGATCCGCGCCTGACCGCTCGGCGACACGCCAGCGCCGGGCAACCGGCCGCGCCGCGTCGCGCTTCCTTCGTCACCCCGGCCGACGCAAGATGCGCCCATGCGCCCGGCCCTCCGTCCCGCCCTCGCCCTCCCGCTGCTGCTCGCTGCGACAGGCGCGTGCGCGGCGGAGATCACCATCTACCGCTGCACCGACGCGAAGGGCCAGCTGGCGTTGCGCGACACGCCCTGCAAGAAGGGCGAGACGCAGCAGACGCTGGAGATGCAGCGCCCGAAAGACGCGCCGCCCGCCGTGCGTCGCGCGGCGTCCGCACCGAAGGCGGCGCCCGCCATGCCCGCGCAACCGGCCACGCACTACGTCGCCAGCGCGCCCGCACGGCCGATGTACGAATGCGTCACGCCCGACGGCAACCGTTACCTGAGCGACACCAGCGCGGGCAATCCGCGCTGGGTGCCGTTGTGGACGCTCGGGTACCCGGGCTACGGAAGCCTGCTTCCGCCGCGACGGGAGTTCTACCCGGGCAGCGTGCAGGCCAACGTGCAGGGCTCGTTCAACGGCGGCGACGGCCGTTACTCGGTCACCATCGGCGATCGCCCGCCACCGCGCCCGCCGCACGACGTTCCGCCGCCGGGATACGCCGTGGGTTCCTACGGCGCCGGCACCTGGGTCTACGACGAATGCCATGCGCTGCCGCAGGCCGAGGTCTGCGCACGCCTGCGCGACGAACGCTGGGAACTCGGCCGCCGCTACAACAGCGCGCTGCAAAGCGAGCGCGACGGCATCGACCGCCAGCAGCGCGGCATCGACGCGCGCCTGGCCAGCGATTGCGGAGGCGGTTGATGCGTCGCTACGTGGTCGTCGCGGTCGCGCTGTCGTTTTCGCTGGCGATGGCCGCGCAGGCGCAGGTCGTCATCTACCGCTGCACCGATGCGTCCGGCGCCGTGTCGCTGCAGAACGACACGCCCTGCCCCAAGGGCAGCAAGCAGCAGAAGAAGGTGATGGAGACGCCCGCGCCGGCCCCGATACCAGCCGCGCCGCCGCAGCCGGCGCCCGTCGTCGCGGCACCTGCGCCTCCTCCCGCTCCCGCTCCCGCGCCCGCACCGACGCCGCCGCCGGAGCCGGTCGCCGCACCGAAGACGCCGCCCTCGCCGCTGTTCGAGTGCCAGACCTGGGACAACGAGCGCTACTTCGGCGACACCGCGACGCCGCCGCCGCGTTGCGCCCCGCTGCAGGTCACCGGACTCGACGGCACCGGCGCGATGGCCGGCGGCGCGGCCTGCCAGATGATGGAAGACCGGTGCCAGCCCGTCGCCGAGGCCGCGCTCTGCGATGCGTGGACGCAGCGCGTGCGGGAACTGGATGCCCGCGCGACGTTCGGCGGCGGACAGGCCGGCACGCCCGAAGACGCCGAACGTATCCGGCGCGTGCTCGCCGACAGCACCTGCACGCGCTGACGTATTCAGGCTGGCCGCCAGCGCCCCCCGCACGCGTTTGAACTCAGGGCGAAGCGGCGCCCGCCGCACGACCGGACGGCCACCCCGCGGCCGCCACGAGCGCAAGGGAACGACTTTTGGAGATGGACTTGTCCGCAGTGCGCCCCGCGCTCGGCTGGTGGATGGTGCTGGCCCTCGTGCTGGCCGCGCTGCTGCTCGCCGCGGCGGCGCTGTTCGTGCTGCGCGAACGCATCCCGGCGCACTGGCAGCAGCCGGTGCGCGCGCTGGTGTTCGGCGTGCGCATCGACGACGACGTCCGCATCGTCATGCCCGACGGCACGAAGCTCGCCGGCACGCTGTATCGCCCGCGCAACATCGACGGACCGCTGCCCACCGTCTACGTCCGCCTGCCCTACGATCGCCGGCGCTACGGCGAAGCCATCGGCGAAGGCCTGTTCTTCGCGCGCAACGGCTACGCCGTGCTCGTGCAGGACGTGCGCGGCAAGTTCGAATCCGAAGGCGGCGACTTCCTGCCGTGGCGCCACGCCACCGGCGACGGCGTGGCGACGCTCGACTGGATCGTCCGCCAGCCGTGGTCGAACGGGAAAGTCGGCACCATCGGTTGCTCCGCACTGGGCGAGCTGCAATACGCCTTGGCGCGTGCGAACCATCCCGCGCACGCGGCGATGATCCCGATCGCCGCCGGCGGCGCGGCCGGCGACGTGGGCGGCCACGCGGGGTATTTCGGTGCGTTCGAGGGCGGCGTGTTCCAGCTGGCCGGCGCGGCGGGCTGGTTCGCAAAGCACGGCGTGAAGTCCGATCACCGCCCGTGGCCGGAAAACCTCGACATGGCATCGGCCCTGCCGACGCTGCCCGCGATCGACGTCGTGAAGCGCGTGCGTCCCGGCGCGAACGGCTTCGAGGATTTCCTGCGCACGCCGCTCGGCGACGCGCGCTGGCGTGCGCTGGACTACGTGTTCTCCGACGACCGTCCGACGACGCCCGCGCTGGTGATCGACACCTGGGGCGATCCGAGCCTGTCGGGCACGCTGGCGCTGACCGAATCGGTGCGTCGCCAATCGCCCGACGCCGCACACGCGCAACACGTGATCATCGCGCCGGGCAACCATTGCGAACAGGAACTCGTCGTCGGCATGGGCCGCTTCGGCGAACTCCCGGTGCGCAACGCCGAGCAGCCGTACCGGCAGTGGTATCTCGCGTGGTTCGACCATTGGCTGCGCGGGCGCGGCGACGGACTCAAGGCGCTGCCGCCATACCGCTATTTCGTGCTCAACGAACAGCGCTGGCTCGACGCGACGCAATGGCCGCCGGCCGAGTCGCGGCCGCAATCGTGGTACCTGTCGAGCAACGGCCACGCCAACGGTCGCGACGGCGACGGCGTGCTGGCACTGGAAGCCGCACGCGAAATCCGTTCGGACGACTTCATCCACGACCCGATGCACCCCGTGCCGTCGCGCGGTGGGCCGCTGTGCTGCACGGGCGATCCGAACCAGACATCCGGCCCCGCCGACCAGCGCGACGTCGAAACGCGACAGGACGTGCTCGTCTACACCTCGGCGCCGCTGCAACAGCCACTGCGCATCGTCGGGAAACTGAGCGCGCAACTGGTCGTGTCCTCGACCGCGCCGGACACGGACTTCGTCGCGCGCCTCGTGCATGTATGGCCCGACGGCCGCGCGACCAACATCCAGGAAGGCGCCTTGCGTGCGCGTTATCGCGATGGCATCGAACGCCCCAGCCTGATGACGCCCGGCGACCGCTACGTACTCGACGTGCCGATGCGCTCCATCGCCTACCTGGTTCCCCGCGGCCACCGCATCCGCCTGGACATCAGCAGCTCCAGCTTCCCGCGCCTGGAACGCAACCTGGGCACCGGTGGCCGCAACTACGACGAAACCGCACCATCGAAGGCACTCAACCGCATCTTCCACGGCGGCGACGCGGTGAGCTTCGTGGAGATCCCGGTGCTGGATCTGCCGGTGCCTGAGGACAAGCCGTTTGCGGGGCCGCGGTAGCAACGATGCAAGACGCGCTCGCGATCCGCAGGCACCGCACGCCCACCGCTGGTCAAGCCAGGCGCACGCCGTCCCGATCGGAGTCATCGCGCATCGTCAACGCCTTGCTGGTCCCATGATATTGGCGGCGATACCTCAGATAACCCGCGGGCTCATGCTTTCCGGCTATCAACGTGAATCCACCGTAGGAGTCGTGCACGTAATCGGCGAAAAGCGCGGCGATCGCCGGCGCCACCGGGGGCGCGCTGTGAACGTACTCGAAGATTTCCGACGCTTCTTCCTCCAACTGCCCGTGTCGGCGAAGCTGGTTGATCGTACCGGCGACGACCCCGTAGTTTCCGACATCCCGCGCCGCGGCCGCCTTCGGCGTCTCGAATAGCGCCAGGTCCTGCAGGAAGCCCTCGTTTGCGTCGCGAAGAGCGGTGAGCTCGTCTTCCACCTTGGTCCGTCTTGCCCAAGGCAACTGCACATACCGATCCCTCAACTGGTAGCGCCACGACACATAGGGCAGCAGCCACTCGCGCAGACGACGGGGCTGTGCGCCCGATTCGGCCATGAACTCGGCGTGGGCCTGTTGAAGCGCAGGGTCGATGGCGAAGGGGTCATGATCGCCGCTGGCCGAGTTTTCCCGCGCGAGCTCCTTGTCCAACGGGACCAACGCCTGCCGCGCCGCTTCGTACATCATGTTCAACGCGATCTGGGACAGTTTCTGACTGTTGAGCTGTTGCGGTCCACGCCCTTGTTCGTCTGGTGTGTAACCGCCACCCACGTCCGAATGCATGCCGGGGAACGTCCACTGGTGGCAATGACCGGGCATGGTGCCGTCGGGGTTGCGCACCGTGTCGAGCGGGAACGACGCGCGCTGTTCATGCATTGCGACATAGTGCACGCAGCGCTTCACGTGCGCGCCGATCTTCAGATTCTCCGGCGTGGCCCAATCGAAATGACCGTTCGCGCCGGGAACCGAATTCGGAAGGCCGACTGACGCCACGGTGTCGAAGATCCCGAGAAAACGCACTTCCGCCGGAACGCCGCACAGCGTGTCCCCCTCCATGATCTCGGCCAGCCATGTGCAGAACACCCGCGCCTGCGCCGCTCCGCGTGAGAAGCCGAACACGTCCAGCACGATGCGTTTGATTCGCGGCTTGCCGACGGCGACAAGTTGCGCGAGGCTTGCGCACTGTTCCCGGAAGAAGGCCCGACGTTGTGCGTCGCGAGGATCGCGTAGGAGCCCGCCGTTCTTCTCCATGCCTACGCGCTGCAAGGCTGGCGCGTCGCCTTTCGGCCATGGCAGCGGATTGCCGTGGGAGTCGTATCTCCGCTTGCCGTTTCGGCATAGGGCTTTGACAGTTTCTTCTTCAAACTGCCGCTTTGTATCACTGCTTAGTAGGCGGCGAATGGAATTAAGCACCTGGAGCAGCGCGAAGTTGATCCGACCATCCCCACCTGCTCCGCTACCACCGCCAAGCGCACCGGGATCGTAGTCGCCGATCTTCTCGAACGGCGTACCAACACCGGGCACATAGATCCTGAAAAGCCCCCTATTTGCATCGTCTGGATATGCCCTGAAGAGCCGATAGACATTGCTGTCCTTTTGGCGCTGTATCTGATTCAGCGTCTGCCCTTCCTCCACCCACTCCCAGTTGTTTCCCGTGCCATCCATGAACACGCCGATGTTCAGTTCCATCTCGCATTCTTCAGTGCGGCACATGTACTGCGGAATGACCGGACGGACACGCGCCCGTTCCTGCTGATACGGCTTGAACTCTTCTTCGCTGGGACTCATGGCGGTTATCTGCGCTCCTTCGCGCTCATCTTGTGCTTACAGGTCGTTTCGAATGGGTACTGTGCCCAAGGGTGTTTGTCTGGAATCGGATCCTTGACGGGGTATCTTGAGTTCGGCCTGTTCGCACTCTCGGGATAGAACGAGGACGACACCACTCTTACGTTGCCGTCAGCCAGAAAATGGACGTACATGTGGCGAGCCAGCTGGTAGCGCTCGACCGGAACGATCCGGACATGGTCGTCGCCGGTACAGTCGCGCCAGTTGGTCACGTTCCATCGCACCTCAACCGTCAGATCAGGTCGCCAGCGGTTCGGCAACCTCGCACAGCACACGATGCTGCCGCCCTTTCCAGCCTGAGCGCCCGATGCGCCATCCACCGAGAATTCCTGCACGCTCAGGTGATCAGCGAGATGGTCAATACCGGTGAGCGACACCCCCGTGATTTCGTCCGGGTCCACATCGTTCCATTTCGCGTCCACCTCGTCCCAACACGTCTCCTGTGCGTTAACGTCAGTGATCGCCCTGCACGCTGCGCCTGCCCTCAGGAAATCCGGGTCCGATGCAAGATCCACCCGGTTGTCCGATTGCGCCCTGCAGGCACCCAGTACCAGCAGAGCAGCGGCCGCCATGGCTAGGACTCGGATGGACAGAATTTCCGAGCATCCGCGCCACCGCCGGCGAGTGTCACGACCGGCGATCCACCTCGACCTCATGCCAACGCCACACCGCGTCGCGCAGGTGCGTTCCCGACGACGCCTCGTTTCTCCACCAACCGGCTGAGCCGCTGACTGAACCTGTTCGCGTGAATTCATGACGGTCACCTGCGCTCCTTCGCGCGCATCTTGTGCTTACAGGTCGTTTCGAATGGGTACTGCGCCCAAGGGTGTTTGTCCGGAATTGGATCCTTGATCGGATATTTGGAACTCGGCAGATTGGCGCCGCCCGGATGCCAAAACGAGGAGACCACTTTCACGTTGCCGCCCGCGAGGAAATGCACGTACATGTGGTCCGCCAGTTCATAAGGCTCGACGGGGACGCGTCTCACATGCTCCTCCCCCGTGCAATCACGCCAGTTGGTCACGTTCCATCGCACTTCCACCGTCAGGCCCGGGCGCCAGCGATTTGGCAGCTTCGCGCAGCAGGTGATCCTTCCGCCTTTCCCAGCCTGAGCGCCCGATGCGCCATCCACCGAGAACTCCTGCACGCTCAGGTGGTCGGCGAGATGGTCGATACCCGTGAGCGACACTCCCGTAATCTCGTTCGGGTCCGTGTCAGTCCAGTCCACCGGCGCTTCTGCCCAGCACGCCTCCCTTTCGTTGGCGTTCTTGATTTTTTCGCACACCGCAGCCGCTTTTAGAAATGCCTCATGCGATGCGAGATCCGCTGATGTGTACGTGTCCGCCTTACATGCGCCCAACACCAGCAAAGCGACCCCGATCGCTACCGCCCGGATTGACAGCATCCGCGTGCGACCGCGCCACCGTCGACGCGCGTCATGACCGGCGATACACATCGAACCGTTGCTAGCGCCAGGCTGCGCCGCGACCCTCCGTCCCGTACCGGTACTTCTCATGCAGACCCCAACGCGCCGAATGAGCGCAGGTAGTCGACCTGCCCCTTTCGCTCCGCATCTCGCAATGCGACGTGGAACACGGTGTCGCGGGAAAAACGTCCGCGGCTCTGCCACATCACCAGATTGGCGGTGACGCGGACGACCGGATCTTCGATGCCGTAGCGAGAAAGCAGGCGGAAGGTTTCCCGCGTCCACGTGCGCTGCATGTGTTCATCCTCCAGGCAGGGCGGCTGCGCTGACCGCGCCAGCAGGGCAGTCGCCTGGCGGAGCTCCTCGACCCTCGTGCATTCCAGCAGTGCATGCCACTGGGATGGAGATAACCGCAACGGAAGGGAGGCGGGTTGCGTGCCCACGGGAAGCATCGGCGAGGTCCTACGTGTCGCATTCCCACCAAGCGCGGCACATTCCCACGAGTGGACCGGGCCCATCATCGCAGCCCGCTGCTCATCGGCAAGCACCTGCCACATTGCCTGGAATGCACGGCCGTCGGCGTAACGGAAATAGAACTCGCGCTCTCCACTCGCGCGCAGCAACCGAAGCGCGCGCAGATGAATCGCTATTTCGTCAAGGTTCGCAGTGGAGACCAGCTGACTACACGCAGCGCGGCTTTGTCCGCCGCTGGCAAGCAGAGCTTGCGCCAGATCGACAACGGAAGCCGCGGTGAAGAGAAGCGGCCCGACCTCCAGCGCGGTCGCCCCAAGATCGTCGTACAGCGCGACACCTTCGGGCTGGGCCAACAAAGCAGCGAGTTCGTCCGTACCGCGAAGAAGTGCCAGGTCGAACAGCAGGTAGGTTTGCATGGGAGGCCTGCTCATCTGGGCACAACCGCTGCGCCGTTCGCGGCGGCCAGCAGGAAACATGGGATGCAGATCTCGTCTGGCGGAAGCGGGCTCAGCAGGTTGGCTTCCAGCTCCAACGCATCGCCACGGCCTTCGTTCTCGACACGAACCGGGCCTTTCAAGTGGATGCTCAAGGCGCTCAGTGTGATGCCCAGCTCGTCGATAGTGATCGTGCCGCCCGGCCCGCGGATGGTTGCTAGGTCCTTCGCATGCAACTCGAGAACGCGCGTGCGCTGCGTGATCCGCTCACCTGCCTCCGTGTCGTGCCTGCCTTCCACCCTGTGCGAGTAATGCCCTCCCGTTTCGACGTTGCGGTCTGAGGCAGTCTTCTCGACGCGGACGTTGCCAACGCTCTCGATCAGATCCTTGCCGACCGTGACCTGCCGATTCCGCCCAACCTCGATCGCGTGATCGCGCCCCATCGTCTCGCGCCGATCCTGTCCGATGCTCAGCGTTTCATCGTTGCCGACGGCCTCGGTGCGGTCGTGCCCGATCTGGATCGTCTCATCGTTGCCGACGTCCTCGCTGCGGTCATGCCCGACGCGTGTCGTCTCGTCGTGCTCGACGACGATGTTCTGGTCCTTCTGCGCGTGGACGTAGATTTCCTCCGCGCCCGCCTGATCCTCGAAGCGTATCTCGTTCGAACCCTCGCCCTTGTGCGTCTGCGACTTCCACGTGCTGCGCGTCTTGTGCTGCGGCAACGCATACGGCGGGCGGTTGGCGGCGTGGTACGTGCGGCCGGTGACGATCGGCTGGTCCGGATCGCCCTCGAGGAAGCTGACGATCACCTCGTGGCCGATGCGCGGGATCGCCATCATTCCGTAGCTCGCGCCGGCCCAGCCCTGCGAGACGCGGATCCAGCAGGTGCTGTTCTCGCGCGGACCTTCGCGATCCCACGGGAACCAGACCATCACCCGACCGTGTTCGTCGACGTGGATTTCCTCATTTTCCGGACCGACGACGTGCGCGATCTGCGGGCCGTCCATGATCGGGCGCGGCAGCGGCGCCGGGCGCCACTCCATGTCCGCCGGCACGGCCTGCGCGGTGTAGGAATAGCGCGTGCCCTGGTCGGCCAGCGCGCCGTCCTCCTCCTGCGAAACGGCCTGCTCGCCGACATGGCGCATGGCGATGACGCGCCAGTCGCGGTTGAGGGGTTCGGAGGGGTGATCCGCCAGCAGGAACGCCAGACCCGGCCAGAGGCGGGCGTCGTCGCCTTCGAGCGTGGCGGTGATCGCCTCGCTGCGCAGGCCCGCCAGACGGGTGGCCGTGAACGGACGCCCGGCTTCACCGCGCTTGTAGCGGCCGGGTGCGTCGTAGTGCTCGTAGTCGCCTACGGTATCGCGCGCGTGGGCGGTCTGCTCGAGGTCGTACGGCGGATTCTTGAACGTGTAATCGCGCTGCACGGCGCGCGTGGGCGCAAGCTGTCGGCGCAGCGCGAAGTGCCACAGACGCGGCTCGCGGGCATCGCCGCCGGGATTGGGCTGGTACGCGACCGTCCCGATGTCGTCCGAACCCGCAAGCGCCGGGCCGCCGGCCAGGACATCGGTAAGCGTCAGCCGCGACTGCGCGCTCGCATCGAAGTAGTAGGCGAAACCCTCTTCCGCCGCGAGGCGGGCGAAGTAGGCCAGGTCGGTTTCGCGATGCTGGACGCAGTACTCGCGCGTCTCGTGCGACCGCGACGCCTTGACGCTCGCGGCCAGCCCGCGCTCCTTGAGGCGCGATCGCAGGATGTCGGGCGCGGACAGCTGCTGATGGATCCGGCTGCCGTGCCACAGGCCGAGCCGTGCCAATGCGGGTTCGACCACCGCGCGATAGCGCGTCCGCCTAAACCCCGTCTCGCCCTGCTCGAACATCGTGATGATGCCGTGCACCGTGCGAACCGGCTCGCCATCGCGTTCGATGGTGAACGCTGCCTCCGAATCGAGCAGCGCGTCCAACCCGATGTTGGCGTCAGGACTGCTGAGCTCGAGCTCCAGCCGGAATGGTTGCGAAAGTCCTTCGGTCAACTCGAACCGGACGACGTCGAATGCCGCCCCGTCACTCCCTGCAAACCGGAAACACAGATCCGACTGCGCTGCCATGCCTCGCTCCTTGAAACGTGAGCGGGCAAGTTCGTGCGTGACATGTCACACGTCCACGTGAATCTTTCTCCCCAACCGCTATCGTGCGCGCCCGTGGCGAAAGTGCCCGTTACACACCGAACGGATACGTCTCCGGCACCTGCTCGTCCGACGTCCCTGGCCCGGAGATCGCTTGCACGGCGCTCGTTTCGTCGAACCACACGTAGCCGTCGTACTGGCGCGCGAGGCTGGTGCGCGCGTAATGGCTCTGCAGTTCGGTGGCGGGACGGTAGATGACGCCGATGAAGCGTTGCAGCAGCGGTTCGGACATCGCGCGACGCAGCGTTTCGTCGTGGCCCTCGCGCAGGTCGAGGAGGAAACGGCGCACGCCGCTGTCATGGCACAGGCGCTCGACGCTTCCACTGCGCGACGGCCGAACGTCCATCACCTCCATCTCGTCGCCCCAATCGTGCGCGGCGGCGACGGTGCCCGTATGCGTGCCGAAGCCGATCAGCGCGGTTTCGCCCGAGTGCCGCTGCCGCACGAGCTGGCCGATGTTGTGCTCGCCGCGCGACTGGCCCATGTCGGTGTGGCGTGCGTCGCCGATGTGCGAGTTGTGCGCCCACACCACGGCGCGCGAGCGCGGGCCGTGCACGCGCAGCAGCTGGTCGAGCGTGTCGGCCATGTGCTCGTCGCGCAGGTTCCAGCTTTCCGCGCCGCCGTAGTACATCACGCGGTAATAGCGCTCCGCCGATGCGACCAGGCGCGCGTTCTGCGCGGCGTCGAGACGATCGGGCTGAAGTTCGTCGACATCGCCAAGGCGGTGATCGAGCAGCTCGCGGCATTGGCGGATCACCGCGTCCTCGCACAACGCGTGGCCCGCCCGCAGCGCGGCGCGGCCGTAGATTTCCGGCGAGCGCTGCCATGGCGTGAGGCAACCGTAGCGTTCGCGCGCGATCACGGCCGCTTCGGGGTCGGTGCGGTCGAGGTAGTCGAGCACCGCTTCGATCGACGCATTGAGGCTGTAGATGTCGAGGCCGTAGAAGCCGACCTGCTGTTCGTACTCGCGCCCCTCGTTGTATCGGCACATCCAGCCGGCGAGCGCGGCGACCTCGCGGTTGCGCCACATCCACGTGGGGAACCGCGCGAACACCGCGCCGTGCGGGCGTGCCGGCAGGCGTCGCACGTGGCGGTTCACGACGGACGCATCGGGCCAGTCCGCTTCGACGGCGACGATGGTGAAGCCGTGGCGTTCGACGAGGCGCCGCGTGATCGCTGCGCGCGCCGAGTAGAACTCCGACGTGCCGTGGCTGCATTCGCCCAACAACACGACGCGCGCATCGGCGTAGCGTTCGAATGCACCCGCGAACGCCTCGTCGTCGATATCCGGCAGCGGTATCGCATGCTCCGCGATCAGCGAGGCGGTGTCGTTGCCGCGCGCGGTCGCGGGCACGTGGCGACTCGCGGCGCGTCGTCCGTCCTCGGCCCAGCCCTGTTCACCGATCAGCGGCACGAACATCACGGCGCCGAGGTTCTCCTGTTCGAAGGAATCCTCACCGGTGCGACGGATCTTGAGCAGCTCCTGCACCGAGCCCTCGTCACCCACCGGAATGACGAGGCGACCACCGATCGCGAGCTGCGACTGCAAGGACTGCGGCGGCGCGGGCGCACCCGCGGCAACGAGGATCGCGTCGAATGGCGCCGCAGCCGGAAGACCGCGGCTACCGTCGCCGGTATGGACGTCGATGTTGTCGTATTCCAGCTGCGCGAACCGCGCCCGTGCCTGTTGGGCCAGCGATGCGTGGCGCTCGATGGTGTGCACCTTGCGCGCCAGACGCGACATCAGCGCGGCGGCGTAGCCCGATCCCGTACCGACTTCCAGCACGCGATCACCGGGCGCGATCTCCGCTGCCTCCAGCATCAGCGCGACGATGTACGGCTGCGAGATCGTCTGGCCTTCGCCGATCGGAAGCGGACTGTCTTCGTAGGCGAACTCCTCCATGCCGGGATCGACGAAGCGCTCGCGCGGCACCTGCGCCATCGCGGCAAGCACGCGTGCATCGTGCAGTCCCCGCGCCGAAAGGTGGTTGCGCACCATGCGCATGCGCGCGGCGTCGTATGCAGCAGCCATGAGTCGTGTCGTGCGTGAGCCACGTTCATTGATGCGGGGGCGCATGTTATGCGCGGGTCACGCGCGCGGCGCGCGGCCTTCACCTGTTTGTTCCAGCGCCGGCGCTACGCTACATCTGCCTGGAAAGGAGGTCCCACGAACGAAAGTTCATGATCCTCGACAGGCAAACGACAGGCGTCCTCGCCTGTCATCGGGCCGCCAGACGATTCAGCACCGTCCGGCGGCCTTTTTATTGGCCGGCGCCGGCGCGCATTCAGAAGCCGTAGCGCAGGAATCCGCCGTCCACCGCGATGCATTCGCCGGTGATGTAACCCGACGCCGGCAGGCAGAGGAACGCCACTGCGGCCGCGACTTCCTCCGGTTCGCCGATGCGTCCCAGCGGCGTGCGCAGCAGCACCTCGTCCAGGTAGTCGGGATCGGCGAGCTTGTCGGACGTGCGACGCGTGCGGATGTACCACGGCGCGACCGCGTTCACGCGCACGCCATCCTCGGCCCACTCCACCGCGAGATTGCGCGTCATCTGGTGCATCGCCGCCTTGCTCATGCCGTACGGCGCGCCGGTGCGCACGTGCGTCGTGCCCGACACGCTGCCGACGTTGACGATGCTCGACGACGCATGCTTCGTGAGCAGCGGATGCGCGTAGCGCGAGAGTTCGAACGCGGAGAACACGTTCACTTCGAACACCTGCCGCCATTCGTCCTCGGTGTAATCGGTGGCGGACTTGGTGAGGTTGCCGCCGGCGTTGTTCACCAGGACGTGCAGGCCTTCCCCGAAATCCTCGACCCAGTCGAGCAGTTCGCGCCGCTGTTCCTCGTCGGCGACGTCGGCGACGAACGCCTGCACTTCGCGCTCGGGGAAATCCTCCAGCAGCTCGGCGCGCGCCGCGTCCAGCGCGGCGACATCGCGGGCGGCGAGCAGGACGTCGGCACCGAAGCCGAGCAGTTCGCGCGCGATCGCACGGCCGATGCCTGCGCTGCCGCCGGTGACCAGCGCCAGCTGCCCGTCGAGTCGCCAACGCCTGGGGTCCATCGCCGTCTCCGTGATTGGGGGCACATACCGGGAACTTGCCGCGCGCGGCGGCCGGCGTAGCATAGCCGGCGGACCAGGCACGAGGATGCGGGGATGGTGCGGAAGCTGCTGATGGCGATGACGATGCTGGCGTTGGTCGCGGGCTGTTCCAAGCCGCAACCGCCCGAGAAGGAGCGGCCGGTGGAGCCGCAGGCCACCCAGTTGCGCGACGCGATCAACGCGCCGCTGGACAAGGCGAAGAACGTGCAGAAGGAACTGCTGGAAGCCAACGAGCGCGAGCGTGCGGCGATCGACGCGCAGGAAGGCGTCGACGGCACCTGACGCGACGATCGCGTCGCGCATGACGAAACGCCCGGCTCGTGGCCGGGCGTTTTCGTTTGCTCAGCGATGGCCTTGCGCGATCAGAAGCCGCAGAAGCAGTACGCGAGCGCCTTCACCGGCACGCCGCGCGTGGGCGTGATCGAGCTTTCGAGGAAACGCAGGTCCTTCGCGGTCTGCGGAGACGCCTTGGCGATCAGGCCACGCGCGAGGTCCGAATCGCGCATCAGCGCGCCGCCTGCGCGGCTCGCGACGAAACCGGTGAAGAAGCGCTCGAACGGCGTCGCGGCCTTCTCGATGTAGCGCACCTGGTAGTCGCCCTGCTGGCCGAGTTCGGCGCGCTTGGCGGCGAACACGATGGCCTGGTGCAGGCCGCCGAGCTCATCGACCAGACCGCGCTCCTTCGCCTGCGCACCGGTCCACACGCGGCCGCGCGCGATCGCGTCGACCTGCTCCACCGGCTTCTTGCGCGCCGTGGCGACGCGGCCGGTGAAATCGCGATAACCCTTCTCGATCACCGACTGGATCACCTGCCCGACCTCCGGCTGCAGCGGCCGCGTGATGTCGAACGCGCCGGCGAAGCGCGTGGTGCCCACGCCGTCGCTGCGCACGCCGATCTTCTCCAGCGCGCGCGGGATGGTCGGGATCAGGCCGAAGATGCCGATCGAACCGGTGATGGTCGACGCGTCGGCGTAGATGCGGTCGGCATCCATCGAGATCCAGTAACCGCCCGAGGCCGCCAGGTCGCCCATCGACACGGCCACCGGCTTGCCGGCCTTCTTCAGGCCGACGATCTCGCGGCGGATCTGTTCGGAAGCGAAGACTTCGCCACCGGGCGAATCCACGCGCAGCACGACGGCCTTCACGTTGTCGTCGTCGCGCGCCTCGCGCAGCAGCTCGGCGGTGGACACGCCGCCGACGGTGCCCGGCGGCTGCTCGCCGCCGCGGATCTCGCCTTCGGCCACGACCACGGCGACCTGCGGGCGCGGATCGACCGCGCTGATGCCGCTGTCGATCTGCGTGAGGTATTCCTCCAGCGACGCCTGGCGGTAACCGCCCGGCGCATCGTCGTCGGCGATGCCGCGCTGCTTGAGCAGGTCGTCGACTTCCTCGTGCGTCTTCAGGCCATCGACGAGTCTGGTTTCGACCGCGAATTTCGCCAGATCGCCGTTGGCGGCCTGGATGCCTTCGGGCATCTGGTCGATGCGCTGCGACAGTTGCGCGGCGTCGAGCTTGCGCGCCTTCGCCACGTCGGCGAGGTAGCGCTGCCACACGTCGTTCATCCAGTACAGGTCGGCTTCCTTCGCCTCGGGCGAGGCGGCATCGAGCACGTACGGTTCGGCGGCGGACTTGTATTCGCCGACCTTGAACAGGTGCACGTCGACGCCGAGCTTGTCCTGCAGGCCTTCGCGGTAATACGTGCGATAGCGGCCGAGGCCTTCCAGCAGCATGCCGCCCATCGGGTCGAGGTAGACCTCGCTGGCCTGCGCGGCGAGCAGGTACTGCTTCTGGTCCATCATCTCGGAGAAGGCGACGACCTGCTTGCCGCTGGCCTTCACGCGCGCGATGGCTTCGGCCGTTTCGCGCAGCGACGCCATGCCGGCCGCCTGCAGCTTGTCGAGGTTGAGCACGACGCGTTCGACGCGCTTGTCCTTCGCGGCCGCATCGAGCGCGCGCACGAGATCGCGCAGCTGCACTTCGCCGCCCTTCTCGCCGAGCGCGCGTTCCAGCGCGCGGGTCAGCGGATCGCTGCTGAACTGTTCGACGAGGTTGCCCTCGGGGGCGATCACCAGCGTCGTGCGATCGAGCAGCGGTTTGTTGCGCGGCCCGGCCATCAGGATCATCAGGAACACGAACAGCAGCAGCAGGAACAGCAGGTTCAGGATCAGACGGCGGGTGAAGTTCATCGCATCCCACACGCCGATGAAGAACCGGGCGATAGGACCGCGACGCGGAATGTCGTTCATACGTTCTCCTGGATCACGCAGCCAGCGTAAACGCGCCCGGGCGTGGAATCACCCGCCATTCGTAACACGGACCGTATGGCGGGTCCGTGATCCGGCGGGCATGGAAAGTCGCCGGGCGACCTACGGTCCCCGCATCACGAGCCGGTCGGGATGGCTCGAGCGGACGAACCGCACGCACAGCAGCACGGAGGCGACGGTGAGGCCGGCGATCAGGCCGATCCACATGCCGCGCGGCCCCCAGCCCAGGCCCAGGCCGAGCCCGGCGCCCAGCGGCATGCCGATGCCCCAGTAGGCGACGGCGGCCAGCAGCATCGGCACGCGGGTGTCCTTCAGGCCGCGCAGCGCGCCGGCCGACAGCACCTGCACGCCGTCGGGGAACTGGAACGCCGCCGCGTACAGCAACAGCGACGCCGCGAGCGTGGCGACCGCCGCATCGCGCGTGTAGAAGCCCACCAGCAGGTCGTTGCAGGTCAAAAGGACGATGCCCGAGAACAGCTGCGTCGCCAGCACGATCGCGTAACCGGCCTTCGCGGCGCGGCGCACGCCGTCGAAATCGGCGCGACCCAGCGCGTGGCCAACGCGGACGGTGGTCGCCTCGGCCAGGCCCATCGGCACCATGAAGCACAGCGCGGACAGGTTGATCGCGATCTGGTGCGCCGCCGCCGGCACCTGGCCCAGGCGGCCCATCAGCAGCGCGGTGGCGATGAAGAGCCCGCCTTCCATCAGCACGGTCACGCCGATCGGCAGACCGGTGGCGAGCAGGCCACGGATCGTCGGCCAGTGCGGCAGGTCGAAGCGCTCGAACAGCTTGAGGTCGGCAAAGCGACGCGACCGCTTGAGCACGATGAAGAAACCGATCGCCTGCGCCCACAGCATGATCGCCGACGCGATCCCGAGCCCGCCGGCGCCCATTTCGGGGAAGCCGAACTTGCCGAAGGTCAGCGTGTAACCCATCGGCAGCAGGATCAGCAGGCCGCCTGCGCTGAGCAGCAGTGTGGGCAGCGTCCAGTGCAGGCCTTCGCTGAGGTAGCGCATGCAGAAGAACAGCGTCAGCGCGATCACGCCCCAGCGGATGCCGTGCAGGAACTGCGTCGCGCCGGGGATGATCTCCGGCGCGATGCCCATCGGCCCAAGCGCGTGCGGGATGAAGGTGAGGAAGGCGAACAGCACCAGCCCCAGCCCCAGCGCCAGCCACAGCGCCTGCCGGAACAGGCTGCCGATGTCCTCGCGGCGCCCGGCGCCGTCGAGCTGCGACACCGACGGCGGCACCGACAGCAGCGTGCCGATCGGCACCATCATCGGCAGCCACCACAGCGCGGTGCCGATGGTGACCGAGGCAAGCGTGGTCGTGCCGTGGTGGCCGGCCAGCACGTTGTCGACGAAGCCGATCAGCCCCGTGGACACGTGCCCGCCCACGAGCGGCGCGGCGAGGATGGCGGTGGTGCGGATTTCGCCGGACAGGCCCTTGCGGCCGGGCGAAACGGAGGGAAGCGACATCGGAAGGACCAGACGCACGACTGCGGCCGCGCGACCGCATCCAATGTCGGGCGCTGGCGCCGGGTCGCGGCGGCCCGCTATCTTAACCGCTTGGCATGAACCGCCTGTTGTCGTGCGCCGGGGAGAGCGTTGACCACATGAGTTCCAGCAGCGCGGCGTCGCACGACGCCCATCCGACCCATTGCGAGAACTGCGGCGCCGCGCTGCAGGGCCACTACTGCCACGACTGCGGGCAGTCGGTGGTGAACCCGGTGCGCCACGCCGGGCATGCGATGGAAGAAGTGTTCGAGGCGTTCTGGCACCTGGACGGCCGCATCTTCCGCACGCTGCGCGACCTGCTCGCACCCGGCCGCGTCGCCATCAACTACCTGTCCGGCCAGCGCGCGAAATACGTCGCGCCGCTGCGCCTGTTCGTCGTGCTCAGCGTGCTGACGTTCTTCGTCGCGCAGCTGGTGATCCACGTCGAAACGCAGGACACCTCGGTGGAGCTGCTCAACGAGGGCGTGGAGCGCAACACCAATCGCACGCAGAACGTGAACCGCGAGAACAAGCGGTTCGCCACGGCGACGAGCATCGAGCAGATCGAGCGCATCCGCGCGACCGAACTGGCCGAACTGGCCGAAGGCCGCGATGCGGTGTCGACCATGCTTCCGCACGTGCGCCGGCCGTTCGAGATCGCGATGGAAGACGTGAACGCCGCCGCCGAGCGACGCACGCAGCAGCTGATCCGCGAACAGGACCTCACCGCGAAGGAAGTCGAGAAGGAAAAGGCCGCGGCGCTGAAGGAAATCCAGGCCGAGCGCAGCGAGCCGCTGTCCACGCCCGAGATGGACAAGGCCAAGACGCTGGCCCAGCTCGAAGTGCTGCGCAACGAACGCGTCGCGAAGCAGCAGGCCGAACTGGCCGCCATTCCCGCGGCGCGCACCGCCGATCGCCGCCGCCTCCAGGCCGAGATCCGCGAAACCAACGAGGCCGCCGGCTGTCGCGCCGCGCAGCTGGAGATCGCCGCGGCGCGTGTCAGCGAGGGCACGCGCAGCCGCAAGGCCGCCGCCGATGCGCGCATCTACGGCGAGACCAATTGCGACGGCCGCCTGACGTTGTTCGGCAGCGACGAGCCGTGGGACGAGGAACTCAATCCGCTCGTGTTCTCGTGGGCGCCGGAGTTCGTCAACAAGTGGGTCAACCGACAGATCGCGCACGGCAAGGACAACGTGGCGCGCGTGCAGCACGATCCCGGGCTGTTCGTGAAGGCGATGCTCGGCGCGGTGCCGTCGGCGCTGTTCCTGCTGGTGCCGGTGTTCGCGCTGCTGCTCAAGCTGGCGTACGTCGGCTCCAGGCGCCTGTACCTGGAACACCTCGTCGTCGCGCTCTACAGCCACGCCTACCTGTGCCTGGCGATCCTCGCCTTCTTCCTGCTGATGGCGCTGGACAACGCGATCACGCCGCATTGGGCCGGCTTCGGCTGGATCTCCGGCACGCTGGAGCTGCTGCTGTGGCTGTGGATGCCGGTCTACCTGTGGATCATGCAGAAGCGCGTGTACGGCAACGGCTGGCTGCTGACGTCGCTGCGGTACCTGGTCATCGGCAACCTGTACTTCGTGCTGCTCGGTTTCATGGTCGTGTTCATCACCATCGCGAGCATCGTGCGGATGTAGCGCCACGCGACGACCGGCGCGGTTGAGGCCGGGCCGCACCGGGTGCGCCGGGATTGCTGATCGGCGGGGTGCGCTGCTTACCGGGGCTACAAACGCCGGGCGACGTGTACCGCGCTCAATGCTGCAGGCGCCGCCAGAGCCAGTCGCCGCGTTCCTGCGCGCTGACCGACACCAGCTCGCGCCGCAGCGCCGCGCGCGCGTTGGGCGGCGTGCGTTGCGCGAGCACGCCCAGTTCGCGCCGCTGCTGCGACGTCATCGACCGCAACGTGCGCAGCAGCGCGGCGCGCTCGGCTTCGGGCACCTGCGCGAGCAGGGGCTGGAGCATCGCGTACTCCGCGCCGACCGCGGGACCGAGCAGCCAGCCGCGCCGCTCGCTTCGATCCATCGCGTTGAACTGCGCACGCCACGCGCCCTGGAGGTCGGGCGGCATCGCCGCGTACTGCGCCGCGGCCGCCTGCGCCTGCGCGCGCTCGGCCGGCGACAGCGCCTGCCAGGCGAGCCAGCGCTCGCGGCGCTCGTCGCGTTGCGCGCGCGGCAGCGCATCCCACCGCGCCGCCTGCTGGCGGAAGGCCTGCTGTTCGGCCGGCGACCAGGCGTCCCAGCGGCGGGCGTTCTCCCGCAGCTCGGCCTGCCGGGCGGGCGGCAGGTGCTGCACCACCTCCTTCAGCTCAGGCGGCGTCGAGCCCGCGACGGCGGCGACCAGCACCAGCGCCAGCAACGTCCAGCGTCCTCGCATCGGCTTACGGCGCATCTTCGGTCTCCGCCTGGGTTTCGGCGGCGATGCCCTGCGCGACCGGCGACGGCGCGACGTCTTCCTGCACCGGTACGTCCGGCGGCGGCGTGGGCGCGGTGACGCCCGCGGCCTGCTGCGCGGCCAGCCAGCTGTTGAACTCCATGTCCTGCGCGGCCGCCTCGCCGTGCGGGTCGGCGATCAGCGCGAAGTCGCGATGCATGACCATCGCGGCCTCCTCGCCGTAGGTCGCGGCGGGCGACGCGGCTTCGGGAAGGGGTTCGATCTCCACGCGACGGTTGCCGCCCACGCCGTCCACGCGCGAGCCCAGCGGCAGGAACGTGGCGGCGAGCGCCAGCACGCACAGCGCGAGCAGGCCCCACAGCAACGGCATCAGCCAGCGGGGGCGCGACGCCGGGGAGGCGTCGGGGCCGGCGCCCGATTCGGCCACGTCGCCGCCGCGCAGCACGGCCTCACGGGCCGAACTCAGGCGGACCAGGCGATCGGGCGGCAAGGTCTTGATGCGACGGTGGATCTGCTCGCGCAGCTGCTGCCAGGCGAGCGGGTCGGCGCGGCCATCGGCGTGGTGCGGCAGGGCGCGCTGGAGGGCGAGGCGGTAGCTCGCCAGGCTCACGCCGAGGACGTCGGCGGCCTCTTCTTCCGACAGCCCGGCCGCAACCCGCAGAAGCAGCGCGGCGCGCGGGCCGCTGCCGAGCTCGCCGAGCCGGTCGGTGGCTTCGATCGCGACGGCCACCGCGGTCCGGTGCGCGAGCCGCGGCTGGGCCAGCAGGAGCGCCCAGAAGCGTCGCGGCCAGTCGGCCATCGGCAGGCTGCCGGCTTCGGGACGGAACTGACGCATCGCGTCGGCCAGGGCGGCGTCGCCGGCATGGGCATCGCCGGCCTGGAGTTCGGCCAGGACGGCGCCGCGGCGTTCCACACCGCGCAGGAAAGCGGACAGCGCGGGGGGCCCTGAGGGGCGTGAAGAAGCGGGGGAAACGCTCATCGGGACTGCATCACCATGCGCCGCATCATAGCGACGCGAGCCTGTGAAATAGCGCTTGACAACGCTGAGCGAGGCGCTCCTCCAAGCGGGACGCGGCCTGCACCGGAAAAGCGGTTGTGCACAGCAGTAACGCGACCGTCATGCAGGACTTCCTGAACGCGCCCTTCAGCCGGGTGACAACCGTGTTTCACGGCCAAGTGCATGATCTAAAAAGGAATATCGGCTTTGGCACTTTTTTCACCAACCTAGCTGCGAGGCCTTATTTCAAGCGATGGGACCCTGCTCGCAACACGCCATGCACAGATTTATCCACAGCTCGTGTGGATAAGGACGTTTTCGCTTTGGCGACGCGCACTTGCGTGATTTTTGTCACAGACGAGGCAGCAATGCACCGCAAGCTCTGCGGGCCCCTTTCGAGGCCGGGCGGCCCCGGTAGACTGCGCCGATGCCCGCTGCCCCTCCGCCCCCGCCCGCCGTCTGGCGGGTGGCCCTGCCCGTGCCACTGCCGCGCCTGTTCGATTACCGGCCGCCGGAGGGCGAGGCGGTCGAGGCGGGCGACGTCGGCCTGCGGGTGCGGGTGCCGTTCGGAAGCCGCGAACTGGTCGGGATCGTCGTCGAAACAGGCCCGGCCGACCCCGATGCGCCCGAAGCGAAACACGCCTTGGCGCGCCTGGACCCCCATCCGGTCCTGGAAGGCGAGCTGTTCGAATCGCTGCACTGGCTCGCGCGCTACACCCACGCCCCGCTCGGCGAGGTGCTGGCGACCGCGCTGCCGGCCTCCCTGCGCCGCGGCGAGCCGCTGCCCGACACCCATGCCTGGGCCTGGCGCCTGACCGAGGCCGGCCAGACCGGGCGGGAACGGTTGCGCGCCGGCAAGCCGCGCCGGCTCGCGGACCTCCTGCAGGGCGGTCCGCTGGACGAAGACCGACTCGACCTCGAATTCGACGACTGGCGGGCCGCGGCCCGGGCGCTGGCCAAGCGCGAGCTGGCCGAGCGCGTCGCCGTGCCGGCCGTCGCCCGCGCGATCGAACCGCGCCCCGGCCCGGAGCTGCACCCCGAACAGCAGGCCGCCGTCGACGCCATCCTCGCCGCGCGCGACGGCTTCGCCGCGCTGCTGCTGGACGGCGTCACCGGCAGCGGCAAGACCGAGGTCTACCTGCACGCCATCGCCGACTGCCTCGCGCGCGGCAAGCAGGCGCTGGTGCTGGTGCCGGAAATCGGCCTCACGCCGCAGACGCTGGCGCGTTTCCGCGCGCGGCTGGGGGTGCCGGTGCACGCGCTGCATTCGGGATTGGGCGATGGCGAACGCGCCCGTACGTGGACCGCATTCGCGCGCGGCGAGGCACGGGTCGTCGTCGGCACGCGCTCGGCGGTGTTCCTGCCGCTGCCCGAGGCTGGGTTGATCGTGATCGACGAGGAACACGACGGCAGCTTCAAGCAGCTCGATGGCATCCGCTACCACGCACGCGATTTCGCCCTGGTGCGCGGCAAGGCGCTGGGCGTGCCGGTGCTGCTCGGCAGTGCGACGCCATCGCTGGAATCGCTGCGCAACGCGCAGGCGGGGCGTTACGAATACCTGCGATTGCAACAACGCGCGGGACAGGCGCAGCCGCCGTCGGTGCGCGTGTGCGACGTGCGCAAGCGGCCGCTGGAGGCCGGGCTGTCGCCGGAGATGCTCGACACCATCGCCCACGCGCTCGACGCCGACGGGCAGGTGCTCGTGTTCAAGAACCGTCGCGGTTACGCGCCGGTACTGCTGTGCCACGACTGCGGCTGGAGCGCGCAGTGCCAGCGCTGCGACGCGCCGATGACCGTGCACGCGGGCGGGGTTCGCCTGCAATGCCACCACTGCGGCGCACGTCGTCCCGCGCCGGATGCGTGCCCGGATTGCGGCGGCCTCGCCTTGCAACCGCAGGGCGCGGGCACCGAGCGCATCGAGGAAATACTCACCGCACGCTTCCCCGACGTCCCGGTGCTGCGCATCGACCGCGGCACGACGCAGCGTCGCGACGCGCTCGAACAGGCGCTGGCGAAGTTCGGCACGCAGCGCGGGATCCTCGTCGGCACGCAGATGCTGGCCAAGGGCCACGACCTGCCCAACCTCACGCTGGTCGCCGTGGTCGGCGTCGACGAAGGGCTGTTTTCGGCGGATTTCCGCGCGCCGGAGAAGCTCGCGCAGTTGCTCATCCAGGTCGCCGGGCGCGCCGGCCGCGCACAGCGCAAGGGCGAAGTGCTGCTGCAGACGCACCATCCGGGCCATCCGCTGCTCGCGACGCTGCTGGCCGGCGGCTACCACGCATTCGCCGACGCGGAGCTGGAACAGCGCGAAGTCGCCGGCTTTCCGCCGTTCGCGCACATGGCGATGTTCCGCGCCGAAGCCCAGCAGGTGCAGGCCTGCGACGCGTTCCTGCGCATGGCGCGCGAAACGCTGCGCGACGTGCACGCGCCGCTGGACCTGCACGGCCCGCTGCCGGCGCCGATGCCGCGTCGCGCCGGCTTCCAGCGCATGCAGCTGCTGCTCTCCGCCGCCGACCGCCGCAGCCTTCACGCCGCGCTCGATGCCGCGCTTCCGGCGATCTACGTCTCGCCGGAGGCGCGCAAGGTGCGCTGGTCGCTCGACGTGGACCCGGTGGATCTCTACTGACGTCGAGGTTCAGACGCAGCCGGCCGCCACACCCACGCTGCGAACACGTACAGCGCGAGCGCGATCACCAGCGTTGCGCGCAGGCCGAAGGAAATCGCGAGCAGCAGCGCGAGGATCGCCGCGACCACCGACGCACAGCCGTTCAGCCCCCACGCCCACGGCACGAACGACGGCGCGGTGCGCGACAGGCGCGCGAGCCCGAGCGGGAACGGCATGCCCATCGCGAAGGCAAGCGGCGCGATGCCGACGAACGCGATGGCGGCGCGCCCCCACAGCGACCACGATGCCGTCAGCGCATGCGCGGCGATCAGCACCACGAACTGCCACGCGAGGCCGAGCACGATCGCACGCACGGACCACGCGATGCGGCGCGCGATCGCGGCATCGTCGACGTTCGGCGCCGACAGCCAGCGCTGCGCCTGCAGGCTTCCCAGGCCCGCGCAGAGCAGCATCGCCGCGAGCCCGACATTGGCGGCGATCCATGGATGCCCGAGCAGCAGCGTGAGCCGCGACAGCAGCGCGATCTCGATCAGCAGGAAGGCCAGTCCCAGCGCGAGGAAGTACGCGCCGATGCGAAGCCGCAGCGCGGCCCCGGCGACGGACTCGCGCCGGAGCGCGCGCAACGGCAGCAGGACGAGCGCGAAGGCCAGCACGATCGCCTGCACCAGCGTCGCCACGAGCACGAGGTAACCCGAATCCAGCAGCACCGCGCCGCCCTGCCCGCGCAGCCGCCACAGTTCCGGCAGGCTGCGCCAGCGGAAGAAATGCGAGAAGTACGGCCGGTCGTCGGTCGCCGGCGCGATGTCGAAGCGGTAGTCGTCGATGTACTGGCGCGCGCCGGGCGAAAGCAGCGCCTGCACGCCCTCGTATAGCGTCGGCGGATCGAGATGGTGGAACCGCGCCTGCGCATCGACGCGCCACCGTGGCGCGTGCACGACGTCGAAGCCGCGACGTTCGGCGAAACGCGTCAGCGCGGCGATGGCATGCGGATCGAACGCGGAACGCGCGACCAGCCACGTGCTCGCGTCCCAGTTGCGGATCGCCGCGACGTTGCGCGAAGGATCGCGTACGCCCTCGCTGCGCAGCGCATCCACCGCCGTGGCGAACAGCTTGAGTTCGTCGCGCGGCGGCTGCTTGCTCCACTGCGTGACCACGAGCATGCCGCGCGGCGACAGCGCGCGCAGGTAATCGCGCAGCGCTTCGGTCGTGAGCGCGTACTGCTCGCTGGTCGACTGCACGCCGGCGCCGCCGCTGGCGAAGGATTCACCGCCGGCGAGCACGACCAGATCGTACCGCTCGCCGCTCGCGCGCACGAAGGCACGCGGCTCGGCGACGAAGTTGCTGACGCGGCGGTCGTCCAGCAACCGACCCGAGTACGCGCCGAATTCCTCCCGCACCCAGTGGAGCCGGCGCGCGGATTGCTCGACCGCATCGACATGGCGCGCGCCGAGCGTGAGCGCCTGCAGTACATGCATGCCGCCGCCGGTTCCGAGCACGAGCACGCGATCGGGCAGGCGCATGCGGTACGGAAGCGCGGAGGTCATGTCGTCCAGCCATTGCCAGTTCATGTGGCTGTCGTCGCGCACGATCGGCGACATGGCATCGCCGTCGGTGTAGATCGCCAGTTGCGCCGGCAGCTCGTCGGTGTGCGACAGGCTCAGCCCCGGTGCGAATCGAAGCGGCACGCTCGGGCTTTCGACGAGCGCAAAGCTGCCGTAAGGATCGCTGCTGCGCGCGATCACGCGCGACTCGGGCAGCAGCAGTGCCTTGCTCAATCCCTTGAACTCGTTCGCGCGCGGTACGAGCGCCTGCGTCGGCCAAAGCATCGCCAGCGCGATGGCAACGACCAGCGCCCCCATGCGCAACACGATGCGCCGAGTGACGAGCACGGCCGCGAACGGGCCGCACAGCGCCGCTATCAGCAAGCCCTTCTCCACGGGCCGCGCACTGGCGGCGAGTGCTGCGAGCGTGCCGATCGCCGCGCCGATCAGGTCCGCGCCGTACAACGCCGGGATGCGCGAACCGTGCCGCGCGAACGCCAGACCAAAACAGGCCGCGGCGAAGAAGAAGGGCACCGACAGCGTCAGGTACAGCATCGCCAGCCACAGCATCTGGCGCGGATTCCACACCAGCTCCAGCCCGTTGAAGGGAATCGCGCGCGCGACGAGCAACGTGATGGCCGCGCTGGTCGCGAACAGCAGTGCGCACGTTGCGAACGCCGCGTCGAAATCGCGATGCAGCCGCGCAAGCCGCTCACCGCGTAGCCAGACGCTGAGCCACGTCCCGCTCGCGCCGTGACCGAGCAGCGCGAGGCTGATGATCATCACCGCGAACGGGTGCCAATGCGCGATCGCGAGCCAGCGCATCAGCAGCAGCTGCCACGCGAGTGCGGCGGCGGACACCAGCGCAATGGCGACGGGAAGCGCGAGCGCATGCGTGGCGCCCGCCTGCGTCTGCGTGGACGACGCGCGCTGCGTGGTATCGGCAACGCTCACGGGCCACCCGTCAGCGGAACGAAGCGCACCGGCAGCACCTGCCGCGTACGCACCCGGCCCTGCGCGTCCTTCTGGACCAGCAGCAGCGTCTGCGTGAAGAAGCTGCTGCCGACGGGAATCACCATGCGGCCGCCGGGTTTCAGCTGCGCAACGAGCGGCGGTGGAATCGACGAGGCCGCCGCGGTGACGACGATCGCATCGAACGGCGCGTGCTCCTTCCAGCCGTAATAGCCGTCGCCGACGCGCGCCTGCATGTTCGGATAACGACGCAACCGCTGCGCCGCCTGTTTCGCGAGCGGCTCGACGATCTCGATCGTGTGGACTTTCGCCTGCGTTTCGGCGAGCACCGCCGCCTGGTAGCCGGAGCCCGTGCCGATTTCCAGGATCGACTGGCCCGCGCGCGGCGCGGCGAGCGTGGTCATCAGCGCGACGATGTACGGCTGCGAGATGGTCTGCCCGTAGCCGATGCCGAGCGGACGGTTCTCGTACGCGTTTTTGCGTTCCGACGCCGGAACGTATTCGTGTCGCGGCACGCGCGCGAGGATCGCGAGCACGGCCGGATCGATGCGCGTCGCGCTGCCAGTATCGTCGCGCGACTGCTCGCGCAGCTCGGCGATCAACGCCGCGCGCGGCGCGGCATGGTCATCGCGATTCGAAGCCCCCTGGCGCGCCGGTGCGGCACGCGGGAGCAGCAGCCATGGCGACAGCACGATCGCCTCCACGATCGCGCGACGATGCAGGAAACCTGCACGGGCGTCGGCGCCGGACATGCCGGCGAGTGTAGGGCCGCGGGTGTTACGTCACGGGCAACGCGAACGCGCCGGTTTCAGGCTTTCTTGGCGGCTTTCGTCGCGGCCTTCTTCTGCGTCTTGCCGGTGCCCGAGCCGTTCCTGGGCGGATTGCGGATCCAGATGTTCAGGTTCTCGCGCCGGCTCTGGAACAGGCCGATCGCCTCGACCAGGTCGCTGAGTTTCCCGTAGCCGTAGTTGCGCGGATCGAACGAGGCCTGGTTGCCGATCTGGCTGCCGACCGTGCTCAAACGGGCCCAGCCGTCCTCGTCGCTGGCCGCCTCGACCGCGCTGCGCAGCATCTGCAGCAGGCGCGTGTCGCCGCGCAGTTCCTGCGGCGACTTGGGCTTGGTGAGCGCGGCGCTTTCGGTCTCGGCCACGCCGCCCAGCGCTTCCAGGTAGGTGAACTTGGAACACGCGTTGCGGAAGGCTTCCGGCGTCTTCTTCTCGCCAAAGCCGTACACCTTCATGCCGTCGGTGAGCAGGCGCATCACCAGCGGGGTGAAATCCGCATCGCTGGAGACGATGGCGAAGCCGTCGAGGTTGCGGGCGTAAAGCAGGTCCATCGCGTCGATGACCATCGCCATGTCGGAGGCGTTCTTGCCGGTGCTGTAGGCGAACTGCTGCATGGGCCGGATCGCGTACTCGTGGAGCGTCGCCTCCCAGCCCTTCAAGTGCGGGCTCTTCCAGTTGCCGTAGGCGCGGCGGACGTTGGCGATGCCGTGGCGGGCGACCTCGGCCAGGATGACGTCGATCTTCGCTGCCGGCGCGTTGTCGGCATCGATGAGCAGGGCGATTCGGCGCTCGGGTTCGGACATGACGGGGTTCCCGCGAAGCCGCCGGCCGCGGCGTTGCCGCGAGCCTAGCGCAGCCGGGCGCGGGCTGGCATAACGGGATAGCGCTATCCCCTGCACGCCCCATCCCCCACAATGGGGCGGAACCATCGACACGACCCCACGAACCCGATCATGACCAGCCAGCTCGAACAACTCCGCGCCTATTCGGCGGTGGTCGCCGACACCGGCGACATCGACGCCATCGCCCGCTTCCACCCGCTCGACGCGACCACCAACCCGTCGCTGCTGCTCAAGGCCGCCTCGCTGCCGCGATACGCGCCGCTGATCGACTCGGCGATCTCGCAGGCCCGCGGCACCGACCTCGCCGCACGCGTGGCCGACGCCGCCGACCTGCTCGCGGTGACGGTGGGCGTGGAGATCCTCAAGCTCATCCCGGGCCGTGTTTCGACCGAGGTGGACGCACGCCACAGCTTCGACACGGAGGCCACGCTGGCGCAGGCGCGCAAGCTCGTCGCGCTGTACGAACAGGTCGGCATCGGCCGCGAGCGGCTGCTGATCAAGATCGCCTCCACGTGGGAAGGCATCCGCGCCGCCGAGCAGCTGGAGCGCGAAGGCATCCAGTGCAACCTCACGCTGCTGTTCTCCTTCGCCCAGGCCGTGGCCTGCGCCGAGGCGGGCGTGTTCCTGATTTCGCCGTTCGTGGGCCGCATCCTCGACTGGCACCTGGCCAACGGCGCCGAAAAGCCCGCCACGCCGCAGGACGATCCGGGCGTGCAGTCGGTCACGCGCATCTGGCATCACTACAAGCGCCACGGCTTCAACACCGTTGTAATGGGCGCGAGCTTCCGCAACACCGGGCAGGTGCTGGCGCTGGCCGGTTGCGATCGCCTGACGATCTCGCCGGACCTGCTGCACGCGCTGGCCGAAGGCACCGGCGACGTGCCGCGTGCGCTGGTCGATGGCGGCGATCGCGCCCCGGCGCCGGCCCGCCTTTCGGAGGCCGGCTTCCGCTGGGAGCACAACGAAGACGCGATGGCGACCGACAAGCTCGCCGACGGCATCCGCAAGTTCGCCGCCGACCAGCGCAAGCTCGAGGCGATGCTGGCGGAGCGGTTGGGGTAAGACTTCAATCGCATGTGTCGATGACGAAGCCCGGCTCACGCCGGGCTTTGTTTTTGTAGCCCGGGTAAGGCCGAAGGCCGCACCCGGGGTAGACGCCGCGCCAATGCGTCCCCGGGTGAGCTCCGCTTACCCGGGCTACAAGAGCGGCGTCAACGCGGCCTCGAGTTCGTTCGGGCAAACTATGCGCATGGATGCCACCGCCCCGATGACACCCACCCAGCGCCTGCGCAGCATCTTCAGCGGTTCGGTCGGCAACCTCGTCGAGTGGTATGACTGGTACGCCTACTCCGCCTTCGCGATCTATTTCGCGCCGCATTTCTTCCCCAAGGGCGACACCACCGCGCAGCTGCTCGATACCGCAGCGGTGTTCGCGGTGGGCTTCCTCATGCGCCCGGTCGGCGGCTGGCTGATGGGCCTGTATGCCGACCGGCACGGACGCAAGGCCGCGTTGATGCTGTCGGTCCTGCTGATGTGCGCCGGATCGCTGCTGATCGCGGTCGCGCCGGGCTTCGAAAGCATCGGCGTCGCGGCGCCCGCGCTGCTGGTCTTCGCGCGCCTGCTCCAGGGCCTGAGCGTGGGCGGCGAATACGGCACCTCGGCGACGTACCTGAGCGAGATGGCGCAGTCGAAGCATCGCGGCTTCTGGTCGAGTTTCCAGTACGTGACGCTGGTGATGGGCCAGTTGCTCGCGCTCGCACTGCTCGTGCTCCTGCAGCGCGCGCTGCTCACCGAGGAACAGCTGCACGCATGGGGCTGGCGCATTCCGTTCGTGGTTGGTGCGCTGTGCGCGGTGACCGCGCTGTGGTTGCGTCGCGGCATGCAGGAAACCGAATCCTTCGCCGTTGCGCGCACGCGCGATAACAAGCAGCGCGGCAGCCTGCGCGTGCTGATGCAGCACCCGCGCGAAGTGCTCACGGTGATCGGCCTGACCATGGGCGGCACGCTGTCGTTCTACACGTTCACCACGTACCCGCAGAAATTCCTGGTGAACACCGGCGGCTTCAGCAAGGCGGACGCCACGCTGATCTCCGCCGCGTCGCTGTTCGTGTTCATGCTGCTGCAGCCGCTGGTGGGCGCGCTGTCCGACCGCACGGGACGCCGCCCGATCCTCATCGCCTTCGGCGTGCTCGGCACGCTGTTCACCTACACCATCCTCAGCGGCATCGCCGCCTCGCGCACCGTGACGGACGCGTTCGTCTGGGTGATGTCGGGCCTGCTGATCGTCAGCGGCTACACGTCGATCAACGCGGTGGTGAAGGCCGAGCTGTTCCCGGCGCACATCCGCGCGCTCGGCGTGGGCCTGCCGTACGCGCTGACGGTGTCGGTGTTCGGTGGCACCGCGGAGTACATCGCGCTGTGGTTCAAGCAGATCGGTCACGAGTCGTGGTTCTACGTGTACGTGACCGCGTGCGTGGCGGTGTCGCTGTGCGTGTACGCGTTGATGCGCGACACGAAGGCGCATTCGCGCATCGACCGCGACCTCGACATTCCGAACACGGGAGAACATGCATGACGGCGTCCGATCCACGTCCGCACGTGATCATCGTCGGCGGCGGCTTCGGCGGGTTGTGGGCGACGCGCGCGCTCGCCGGCAGCGATGTGCGCATCACGCTGATCGACCGCCGCAACCACCACCTGTTCCAGCCGCTGCTGTACCAAGTCGCCACGGCGGGCCTGTCCTCGCCCGACATCGCCGCGCCGCTGCGCCACATCCTGCGCAACCAGCGCAACGTCGAGGTGCGGTTGGGCGAAGTGATCGGCCTGGATACGCAGGCGCGCACGGTGTCGCTCGCCGAGGGCGCCGCGCTGTCGTACGACTTCCTGCTGCTCGCCAGCGGCGCAACGCACGCGTACTTCGGACACGACGAATGGAGCGCCGACGCGCCCGGCCTGAAGACGCTGGACGATGCGCTGGCGATCCGTCGTCGCCTGCTGCTGGCGTTCGAACGCGCGGAGGCCTGCGACGATCCCGCCGAACGCGACGCGTGGCTGAACTTCGCCGTCGTCGGCGGCGGTCCGACCGGCGTCGAACTCGCCGGCACGCTGGCGGAAATCGCACGCCACACGCTCACGCGCGAGTTCCGCAACATCGACCCCTCGCACGCACGCGTGCGGCTGATCGAAGGCGGCCCGCGCGTGCTCGCATCGTTTCCCGAATCGCTGTCGGAGAAAGCCCGCAAGCAGCTGCACAAGCTCGGCGTCGAAGTCGTGACCGGCACGCCCGTCAGCGCGATCGACACGACCGGCTACACGCTCGGCGACACCTTCGTGCCGTCACGCACCGTGTTGTGGGCGGCGGGCGTCGCGGCGTCGCCGCTGGGCGCGCTGCTCGACGTGCCGCGCGACCGCGCCGGTCGCGTGCCGGTGGAAGCCGACCTCAGCGTCCCCGGGCATCCGGAGATTTTCGTCGCAGGCGACCTGGCCAGCGTGCAGCAGGACGGCAAACCCGTGCCCGGCGTCGCGCCGGCCGCGAAACAGATGGGCGCGCACGTGGCCGACGCGATCAAGGCGCGGCTTGCGGGCCGGCCGACGCCGGCGTTCCATTACCGCGACTTCGGCAACCTCGCGACGATCGGCCGCATGGCCGCGGTCGTCGACCTGCACGGTTTCAGGATCTCCGGCCTGCTCGCGTGGTGGTTCTGGCTCGCGGCGCACGTGTTCTTCCTGATCGGTTTCCGCAACCGGCTCATCGTGCTGCTCAACTGGGCGTGGTCGTACTGGAGTTACCAGCGCCACGCGCGGATCATCCTGGGACGCGATGCGCCGCCGCCCGCCGTCACGCGCGAGTGACGCGACACGCGTAGCAGCCGTATCGCGCGAAGTGCACGTGCAGCGTGTCGACGTCGGCCCGCGCGAAGAAGCGCTCGACCAGTGCGCTCAGCTCCGTCCCGTCGACGACATCGGCGATGCGCATCATCCCGTCGCCGTAGGCGCGGACCGACAGCAGCCGCCGTCGCAGCTGCTCGGGTACTTCGTCGACCGCGGGCATCGCCTCGGACGCGTTTTCCCGCACGAAGATGGCGCCCGAAGCGCGATAGGGCGTCGGCACCGGATGGTGTTCGAACGGCAGCAGGAGCAGGCGTTCGCCGGGCCCGGCGTCGCGCAGGCTGACGCGGCACGGGAACGAACCCGGCTCATCGGCGACGACGCGGCGGATGTCGCGCGCGGCGAGTTCGCCATCGGACAGCGTGAACAGCGGCTGGAACTGCGCGGAAGGCAGCGCGTGGATGCGAAACATGGCATGGCTCCTGGTCGATGACGCCATGTTCCGCGTGCGATGCACGCATCGCTATCCGATCCTTGCGACGAGCGCAGCGGACACGCAAAACAAAACGGCCCGGTTTCCCGGGCCGTTTCGATGCATCGTGGTGCGCGGCTTACGCGGCGAACAGCGCGCGCATCTTCTTCAGCGCGTTGGCCTCGATCTGGCGGATGCGCTCGGCGCTGACGCCGTATTCGTCGGCCAGTTCCTGCAGCGTGATCTTGCTTTCCGAGTCCAGCCAACGACGCTTGACGATGTCACGCGAACGCTGGTCCAGGCCCGACAGGCCTTCGCGCAGCAGGGCGAGGTGGTTGTCTTCCTCGTCCTCGCGCTCGTACGTCTGCGACGGGTCTTCGGCGTCGGTGCGCAGGTAGGCGACCGGCGACGGCGGCGCGTTGTCGTCGTCATCGTCCGGCGCGTCGAAGCCGATGTCGCGACCGGACAGGCGCGATTCCATCTCGAGCACTTCGCGCTCGGACACGTTGAGGTCCTGGGCGACTGCGCGGACTTCCTCGGCGTTCATCCAGCCCAGGCGGGTCTTGGACTTGCGCAGGTTGAAGAACAGCTTGCGCTGCGCCTTGGTCGTGGCGACCTTCACGATGCGCCAGTTCTTCAGGATGAACTCGTGCATCTCGGCACGGATCCAGTGCACCGCGAAGGACACCAGGCGCACGCCCTGGTCGGGGTCGAAGCGCTTGACTGCCTTCATCAGGCCAATGTTGCCTTCCTGGATGAGGTCGCCCAGCTGCAGGCCGTAGCCGTTGTAGCCGCGCGCGACGTGCACCACGAAGCGCAGGTGCGAATGCACCAGCTCGCGTGCGGCGTCGAGATCCTCGCCTTCGCGGAAGCGACGCGCCAGCGCCTGCTCGTCTTCGGCCGTGAGCACCGGGATGCGATGCACGGCGTTGACGTAGGCGTCCAGCGAACCGAGCGCGCTCGGCACCGGGAGGTTGTTGGAAACCAGCGGGAGGGACAAGGTGTTCTGGGTCATGGGGGCATCTTAGCAGTCGATATGGCGCTCTGCTAAAGGTCGAAAGGGCCTCAGTGTTTCATGGGTGGGACAAACACCGGGCGGGCTCGACCGTGGGTAGGGCGGCGCGCGGGGTTTGCAAATCAATCACTTGGAGCGTGAGCGGAGTGTCGGCACGGGATGACCGTGGCGCTCCAGCGCACCCGTTCATAGACCTTGCCCGGCCCCAGAAGTTCATTGGGCCGAAACCGTTTTCCGCAAGACGGATGAGCCCGCCAAGTCGGGGTTCAGGCCCCCAGGCCTTCCTGCCCCGGCAACGACCAGTCGATCGGCGTCTTGCCGTGGCGGACGAGGTACTCGTTGGCGGCCGAGAAATGCCCCGACCCGATGAAGCCCCGGTAGGCGGAGAGGGGCGAAGGATGCGGCGCCTTCAGCACCTTGTGGCGGCGCGGATCGATGACCTTGCCCTTGGCCTGCGCGTAGCTGCCCCAGAGCATGAAGACCAGGCCGTCGCGCTCGCGGTTGAGCACGTCGACGACGTGGTCGGTGAAGCCTTCCCACCCCTTGCCCTGATGCGCGCCGGCGCGGCCTTCTTCCACCGTGAGCACGGCATTGAGCATCAGCACGCCCTGGCGGGCCCACGGCAGCAGGCAGCCATGATCGGGCCGGGCCACGCCGAGATCGCGCTGGATCTCCTTGAAGATGTTGTCCAGCGACGGCGGCACCGGCACGCCCGGCTGCACCGAGAAGCACAGCCCATGCGCCTGTCCGACGCCGTGGTACGGGTCCTGGCCGAGGATGACGACCTTGACCTCGTCGAACGGCGTCGCGTCGAACGCGGCGAAGATGTTCGGCCCGGGCGGGAAGATCCGGGCGCCGGCCGCCTTGCGGTCGCGAAGGAAGGCCGAGAGCGCCTGCATGTCGGGACGCTGCAGGTAATCGCCGACTTTCGCCTTCCACGACGGGTCCAGCCGGATGCGGTCGTGGTCCGCCGCCTCGTTCATGCGTCCAGCGTCGTGGGTTCCGGCAGCCGCGCCAGGCGCAGCTGGAACAGGGTCTTGGTCACCAGCAGGCGCTCTTCGATCGGCTTGAGCACCAGGTCGTTCGCACCGGCACGGATGAGCGCGCTCTGGTTGTCGGCATTGCCGTCGCCGGTCATCACCAGCACCGGCAGGCGACGCTTGCCGTAGCCGAAATCCTCGCGCAGGCGGGCGAGCAGGTCGTTGCCGCTCAGCGCGCCCTTCAGGTACACGTCGGTCAGCACGCAGTCGCAGCCGACATCGTCCTGTCCGCGGTGCGTTTCCAGGTATTCCAAAGCCTCTTCCACGCCGACGAAGTGCAGCACGGTGAGGCCATGGCGTTCGAGCATGCGCTTGGTCGCCAGCGCGACGACCTTGCTGTCCTCGACGTAGAGCACGCGCGCGCCGGGGATCGGCTGCGGTTGCACGTAGCCGCGGATGAACGCGGCCAGCGCGGTGTGGCCGAGCGCCTTGTCGAAGTAGTCGGTGACGTCTTCGGTGAAGCGGCGCGATTCCAGGTGCGATTGCGCATCGCCGGAGACGACGATGATCGGCACGTACGCCTGCCCCGCCGATTCGCGCACGACGCGCGCCAGCGCGATGCCGTCGCCGTCGGGCAGCACGAGCGAGGTCGTGACCAGGTCGACCGCACCGCCTTCGAGCGCGGCGCGGGCCTCGGCGATGCCGGCGCACGGTACGACGACGGCGTCGCTCAGCTCGCGCGTGAGCACGTCGCCGATGAGCTTGCGGACCAGCTTGGAGCCGTCGACCACCATGATGCGCGGCGCGGCGTTGGCGAGATGGCGAAGATCCTGGCTCATGTCGTCGGTCGCGTCTGGCGCAGGTAGTGGCCGGTGACCAGACCGGCGCCGATCCAGCCGAGCAGGCCGGAGCCGATCACGATGGCGATGGCATCGCGAAGGTCGAAGCCGTGCAGCGCGAACTGGCTTCCGTAGCTTTGTGCGAGCGCCGCGAGCGGCTCGCGCAATGCATGGTCGGCGGCAGTGAGCAACGCCAGTGCGAGCAGGCCGGCGACCAGCCCGTAGCTCAGGCCCAGGTACAGGAACGGCCGGCGGATGAAGCCGTCGGTGGCGCCGAGCTGCTGCAGCACGGCGATTTCATCGCGGCGCGACTGGATGTCCAGTCGCACCGTATTGCCGACAACCAGCAGCGCGCCGACGCCGAGCAGCGCGGCGAGCACCCACGCCAGGCGCACGCCGAAGCGCAGCCACTGGTCCAGGCGCTGGCGCCACGCGGCGTCGTGCTGGACGACATCGACGTCGGGCAGCGTGCGCAGCGACTCGGCGAGCGTTGTCTCGTCGTCCTTCGGCGTCACGATCAGCACGCTCGGCAGCGGGTTGCCGTCCACCGCGCTGATCGCCTCGCCCAGGCCGCTGCTGCGGCGCAGCTCTTCCATGCCCTGCTCGGGCGTGCGCAGGTCGAGCGTGGCGATGTCGCCACGACCGCGCAGCTGGTCGGCGAGCGCGCGGGCACGGTCGACGGTGACCTGCGGCTTGAGGAACAGGCTGATCTGCCGCGACTGTTCGACCGTGCCGGTGAAGCGTTCGACGTTGCCGAGCGCGGCCCACAGCCCGAGCGGTAGCGTGATCGCCACCGCCATCACGCCGATGGTCAGCGCGGTGGCCCACGGCTTGCGCAGCATGCGGCCGACGCTGGCGACGAGGCTGTAGACGTGATGGTCGAACCAGGTGCCCAGACGCGAATTCGGGCGCGAGGGGCGGGCGGATGCAGGGGCGGTCGGCGCGCTCACTGGGCCAGGTCCTCCGGCGAGATGTCGTCGACCAGGCGGCCCTGGTTCAACACCAGCACGCGCTTCTTCATGCGCTTGACCAGCGCGAGGTCGTGGCTGGCCACCAGCACGCTCGTGCCGAGCTCCGGCAGCGATTCGAACAGCGCCATGATCTCGGCCGACAGCGTCGGATCGAGGTTGCCGGTGGGTTCGTCGGCGACCAGCAGGCGCGGCTCGCCGACGATCGCACGCGCGATGCCGACGCGTTGCTGCTCACCGGCCGACAGTTGCGACGGCAGCGCGTTGGCGCGCGCGCCCAGCGACACCTTGTCGAGCACCGCGCGCACGCGCTTGCCGATGTCGCCTCGACGCATGCCGCGCAGGATCAGCGGCAGCGCGACGTTGTCGGCGACGCTGCGATCGCCGAGCAGGCGGTGGTCCTGGAACACGACGCCGACGTCGCGACGATGCAGCGCGATGCGACGGCCGCGCACCTTCAGCAGGTTGCGGTCGCCGAAGACGACGGCGCCGCGGCTCGGGCGTTCGGACAGATGGATGAGCTTGAGCAGCGTGCTCTTGCCCGCGCCGGAATGGCCGGTGACGAACAGCATTTCGCCCTGCGCGACTTCGAAGCTCACTTCGCTCAACGCGTCGTGGCCGCCGTCGTACCGCTTGCTGACGTTGTCGAAGCGCAGGACGCTCATCGCTCACCGGTTAACACACTCGTGCCGCCCAGTATCGGCGGCACGGGCGGCGATGGCTAGGGAGAAATCGACCGCGGGCACATAAACCGCGACGCGGTTCGCGACGCGATGCGCGGACGCCGCCCGGCGCCCGCGCGAACTCAGTGCTGGCTGCGCGGCGAACGCGAGATCAGCGACTTCAGGCTGCGGCCGATGCGATGCAGCAGGCCGAGCTTGTCGCCGTCCTTCGCCGCGGCCTTGGCGGCTGCCTTCTGCGCATGGACCTGGGTCGGCGACTTCGGTGCGGCCTGCGCCGGTGCGGCGGCCTGTGCGGCGTCGGCGCCCTCGATGCGGCGACCGCCGCGACGGCGACGGCGCTTGCGCGGCGCGCGTTCGGTATCCGGCGTCGGGATGACCGAGGGATCGACGACGTCGCTCTTCGCCGCGGCTTCGACCGGCTGCGTGCGCGGCTTGCGCTCGCTGCGCGGTGCGCCGTCACGGCCGCCTTCACGGCGACCGCCTTCACGACGTCCGTCGCCACGGGAACCGCCGCCCGGCTTGGCGCCACGGCTGCGACCACCGCCGCGGCGCTCCTCGTCGGCCGCACGCTGCTCGCGCGCTTCCTTGAAGATCGAGCCGATGCTCTCGTTCTCGCCCTCGCCTTCCGCGCCTTCGGGCACTTCGCGCGGCGGGCGCGGGATGGCGACCAGCAGGTCGGCGTCCACCGCCGCCACCGGCAGCTTCTGTTCGATGTAGGCCTCGATGTCCGGCAGCGACATCGCGTAGCGCTCGCAGGCGAAGCTGATCGCGTCGCCTTCCGCGCCGAGGCGGGCGGTGCGGCCGATGCGGTGGACGTAGTCCTCCGCGTCGAACGGCAGGTCGTAGTTGTAGACGTGCGAGACGCCGTCGATGTGCAGGCCGCGCGCGGCCACGTCGGTCGCGACGAGGATCTCGAGCTGGCCCTTCTGGAAGCGGTTGAGCAGCGTCTCGCGCTTCTTCTGCGGCACGTCGCCGGACAGCACGCCGACGCGGTAACCGCCCTTCTCCAGCGCGCGCGCGACGCGTTCGACGAACGCCTTGGTGTTGACGAACACCATCGTCCGCGCGCCCTCACTCCGCGAGAGCAGGCCGAGCAGCAGCGGGATCTTCTCGTCGTCGGCCGGGAAGAACACCTTCTGGCGCACGCGCGCGGCGGTGACGGTCTCGGCTTCCACGACGAGCTTTTCCGGCTCGTTCATGTGTTCGTACGCCAGCTCCAGCACGCGGTGGCTCAGCGTGGCGCTGAACAGCAGCGTCTGGCGCTCGGTGCGGATCGGCATGCGGCGCAGCAGGAAGCGGATGTCCTTGATGAAGCCCAGGTCGAACATGCGGTCGGCTTCGTCGAGCACGCACATCTCGCAGGCGTGCAGCGACACGACCTTGTGCTGCTTGACGTAGTCGATCAGGCGGCCGGGCGTGGCGATGATGATGTCGGCGCCCTTCTGCAGCAGTTCGCGCTGCTTGTCGTAGTCGACGCCGCCGTAGACCAGGGCGAACTTCAGTCCCAGGTCGGAACCGAACTTCACCGCGTCCTTGTGGATCTGGATGGCGAGTTCGCGCGTGGGCGCCAGGATCAGCGCGCGCGGGTCTTCCGGCTTGCGCTCGGCGAGCGCCGGACGCGTCAGCAGGCGGTTCATCACCGCGACCAGGAAGGCCAGCGTCTTGCCGGTGCCGGTCTGCGCCTGGCCGGCGACATCGCGACCCTGCAGGGCGATGGGAAGCGTGAGGGCCTGGATCGGCGTGCAGCGGGTGAAGCCGGCGGCTTCGAGCCCGGCCAACAGGCTGGGATGCAGGTCGAACGAGGAAAAGGAAACGTCGGTAAGAGGCTTGTCGCTCATCAGCTTGGAAGTCCGCGCGCGCCGTGCAGTTGCAGCATGCAATGTTGCGTTGGCGCGCTTGCGTGGGTGGCGTCCGCATCGCAGACTGCCGGGGCCGGGCCCGCTCGGGCGCCGGCTCGGAAAGGGGTCGGGAACCGGCCGGATCGGACCGCTGGTCCGGGCTTGAAGTCCCCTCGAAACGCCCCAGTTTACCGTAACGACCGTTCCGGCATGCCCGATGGCCAGGCCGGGTCGATCACCCGTCCGTGGGACGGCCCCCGGGGTCGTCCGCCATGCCCCATCCGCAGGAGAGTCCCGTGAGCGAGAAAATTTTGCACGTTGGCGATGCCGACTTCGACGCCGCCGTGCTGCAGTCGTCCGAACCGGTGCTGGTCGATTTCTGGGCCGAATGGTGCGGTCCCTGCAAGATGATCGCCCCGGCGCTGGACGAGTTGGCCGCCGCCTACGACGGCAAGGTCAAGATCGCCAAGGTCAACGTGGACCACAACCGCGCGACGGCGATGAAGTACCACGTGCGTTCGATCCCGATGCTGCTGCTGTTCAAGAACGGCCAGGTCCAGGCGACCCAGATCGGCGCCGTCGGCAAGGCCCAGCTGAGCCAGATGATCGACAAGGCGATCTGACGCCCTGTCGTACCGCCCTCTCCCGCCGCGGGAGAGGGTCGGGCCGAGGCTTCGGCGCGAAGCCCGCCCAGCCCCAAACGCCTGTTGCCGCACGCTTTCCCGCCGGCCCCGGCCATCTGAACCCGCGCTGTCCCGGCGCTTGCCGCCGCGCGAAGGCAGTGCTAGTTTCATCCCACCCGGCGTTCCTGACCTTCCGTGACCTCACCGGTCCGGACCCGTCTCGCGCCGCACCCCACTTTCGAAACCATCGTCCCTGACGTTCCGCTCGCCTTCTGCGAGCGCTCGCCGCTTAGCGAGGATTCCCTGCTTGTCCGATAACACCCCTGACGCCGGCGAAGTCGCCGAGAAGCGCGTGCGCAAGGCACGCGTGAGCAAGGCCGCCGACAACGCGCCTGCCGCCGCTTCCGCCGACACCTCCGGCGCTCCCGCCCCGAGCGCGCCGCCCGCGCCGCGCGCCGAAGCGCCGGCCCCGGCCGCCGATGCCTCCGCTTCATCCGAATCGCGCGCCGAAGGCGCCTCGTCCGCCCAGGGCGGCGAAGGCGGCCAGCACCGCGAAGGCCGCGACGACGCCAACCGTGGCGGCAATAACCGCCGCGACCGCTTCCGCAACCGTCGCGAACGCCAGCGCGAGCGCTACCGCGACCAGAACGGCGGCATGCAGGACGACGGCGGCAACGGCGAGCAGTTCGTGCCGCGCCCGCACCCGCAGGTGCCGGAAGGCTTCCCGCAGTATTCGCTGGGCGACCTCAAGCGCATGCCCACGCCGAAACTGCTGGACGTGGCCGACCAGCTGCAGATCCAGGAAGGCGTCGCCCGCGCCCGCAAGCAGGACGTCATCTTCGCCGTCCTGAAGGTGCTCACCCGCCACGGTGAAGGCGTCGCCGCCGACGGCGTGCTGGAAATCCTGCCGGACGGCTTCGGCTTCCTGCGCGCCGCCGAGGCCAGCTACCTGGCCGGCCCGGACGACGTGTACATCTCGCCCAGCCAGATCCGCCGCTTCAACCTGCGCACCGGCGACCACCTGTCCGGCCGCATCCGCTGGCCGAAGGACGGCGAGCGCTACTTCGCGCTGGCCGTGGTCGACACGATCAACGGCGAGCCGCTGGAAGCGTCGAAGAACAAGGTCCTGTTCGAGAACCTGACCCCGCTGTTCCCGCGCAAGCGCTTCCGCCTGGAGCGCGGCGACGGTTCGACCGAAGATATCACCGGCCGCATCCTCGACCTGATGGCGCCGCAGGGCAAAGGCCAGCGCGCGCTGATCGTCTCGCCGCCCAAGGCGGGCAAGACGATGATGATGCAGCAGGTGGCCACGGCCATCACCAGCAATCATCCGGACGTGCACCTGATCGTGCTGCTCGTCGACGAACGCCCGGAAGAAGTGACCGAAATGCAGCGCACCGTGCGCGGCGAAGTGGTGTCGTCGACCTTCGACGAACCCGCCGGCCGCCACGTGCAGGTCGCCGAGATGGTGATCGAGCGCGCCAAGCGCCTGGTCGAGCACAAGAAGGACGTCGTGATCCTGCTCGACTCGATCACCCGCCTGGCCCGCGCGTACAACAACGTCGTGCCGTCGTCGGGCAAGGTGCTCACCGGTGGTGTCGACGCCAACGCGCTGCATCGTCCGAAGCGTTTCTTCGGCGCGGCCCGTAACGTCGAGGAAGGCGGTTCGCTGACCATCATCGCCACCGCGCTGATCGACACCGGCAGCAAGATGGACGAGGTGATCTACGAGGAGTTCAAGGGCACCGGCAACTCCGAAGTGCACCTGGACCGTCGCATCGCCGAGAAGCGCGTCTACCCGGCCATCAACATCAACCGCTCCGGCACGCGTCGCGAAGACCTGCTGATCGAGCCGGAACTGCTGCAGAAGATCTGGATCCTGCGCAAACTCCTGCACGGCATGGACGAGATCGGCGCGATGGAGTTCCTGCTGGACAAGATGAAGACGACCAAGTCGAACGACGAGTTCTTCAGCTCGATGAAGCGCTGAGATCCATCTCAGCCGGATACGAAACGCCCCGCATCGCGGGGCGTTTTTCGTGGCGCCGGATCGAACGCTCAGGCGCCGTCGAGCGGCGTCAGCAGCTTCGGGCCGTAATTGCCGACCGGATAGATGCCGCCATCGGCCACGGCATCGGAACCCAGCGAGGCGTCCATGCCGCCGAGCCACGGCGCCGACTCGCGCGGGCCCGGGATGTACGCTTCCCACTGCCCGTACGCGGCCGGTCCGTTGTTCACGTGGAAGCTGACCGGCACGCGCGCCAGCCAGAACGGCGCGTCCACGTCCTCGCCACGGGTCGGCACGTCGAACGTCCACGAGCGCGCGCCTTCCACCGCCGCCCGCGCGAGCGTTTCGCGCCACCGCTTCATGCCGTTCTCGCTGTCGATGACGGTGAGATTGACCTGCTCGGCCATCGCATCCTCGACGCGACCGTCGCGCCCGACGCGGACAATGACGTAGACCGTTCCGCTCGCATGGCTCATCGCCGCGACCTTCGGATAGCGCGGCGGCGTGAGCGCCTTGCCGACGACGAACTCCTCCTTCGCCGGCCGGCCGAAGTTCGCGCTAGCGATCCGCACAGCGAAGGTGCCGTCTTCCGCATTGCGCGTGGCGACCAGGCGGACACTCATCGCGGTGCGTGCGCGTACGACCTTGCCGTCGGCCTTCGGCGGCTCGAAGGTCCACGTCTTCGTGGCGCGATCCATGACCTTCTGCACGACGGGCGGCAACGCGCCGGGGCGGTCGAGCGTGTAACCGCTCACGTGTCCGTCGGGCTCGATGTCCACCATGCCGGTGAACACCATGCTCGACTCCATCTGCTTGCGAACCGCGGCCTTGCCGCCGGCGTGCGCGCCCGTCGCCAGGAACATCACCGCGAGCGCGATGAACCAGTGCTTCCCTTTCATTCGATCCGTCCCCTTTCGACGTGTCCATTCGACGGCACGGCTCCCCCGCGCCCGCGGCCGTTCATGACACCGGCTGCCTGCGCATCAGAATGCAGGGCGGGCGGGATTGCAAACGCCGGCGTTCCGGCCCCGCGATCCACACCGCCCCGGGCATAATTCCCGGACGGAGGCGATATGCACGGCGGCGGTCTCGAACTCGCACTGGTATTCCTGCTGGCCGCGGTGATCGCGGTGCCGGTGTTCCGTCGTTTCGGCCTCGGTGCGGTGCTGGGGTACCTCGCCGCGGGCGTGACGCTGGGGCCGTACGGGCTGCGCTTCGTCGCCAACGCCGAGCCGGTGCTGACGGCGGCCGAGATCGGCGTGGTCATGCTGCTGTTCGTGATCGGCCTGGAGCTCTCGCCGGCGCGCCTGCGGGTCATGCGCAAGCCGATCTTCGGCGCCGGCGGCGCGCAGGTCGGGCTCAGCGCGCTCGCCATCGGCGCCGCGGCGATGATCGCCGGTTCGTCGTGGCAGGCCGCGCTGGTGATCGGCATGGGCCTGGCGTTCTCGTCGACGGCGATCGGCCTGCAACTGCTGTCCGAACGCAAGGCGATGACGACCGACCACGGGCGCCTGGGGTTCGCGATCCTGCTGTTCCAGGATCTCGCGGCGATTCCGCTGCTGGCGGCGATCCCGCTGCTCGGTCGCGCGGGCGCCGCGGACAACGTGGGCTGGGACGAGGTCGCCAAGGCACTGGGCGCGATCGCCGCGGTGGTGATCGGCGGCCGCTTCGTGCTGCGGCAGGTGTTCCGCATCGTCGCGCGTGCGCAGATGCCGGAGGTGTTCACCGGCGCCGCGCTGCTGGTGGTGCTCGGCACCGCGTGGATCATGCAGGGCGCGGGGCTCTCGGCGGGCCTGGGCGCGTTCCTCGCTGGCGTGCTGCTGGCCGATTCGGAATTCCGCCACGAACTCGAAGCGCAGATCGATCCGTTCAAGGGCCTGCTGCTCGGCCTGTTCTTCATGGCCGTGGGCATGAGCATCGACCTGGACCGCCTGCTGTCCGAACCCGTGCTCATCACCGGCCTCGCCATCGCGCTGCTGATGGTGAAATTCTCGATCCTGTATTTCGTCGGCCACGTGCCCGGCGGCCTGGGCACGCGAGAATCGCTGCGGCTCGGCGCAGTGCTGGCGCTCGGCGGCGAGTTCGCCTTCGTGGTGTTCAACGAAGCGGTGAAATCGGGCCTGATCGACGACCCGACGCGCGACCGCCTCGTCGCCGCGGTCGGCATCTCGATGGCGCTCACGCCGTTGCTGGTGATCGCGATCGCGCGACTGCTGTCGGCCGCGCCGCGCACGCAGGAACGCGCGTTCGACACGATCCCCAACGACCAGCCCGAAGTGCTGATCGCCGGCTTCGGCCGCTTCGGGCAGATCGTCGCCCGACTGCTGCTGGCGCAGCACACGCGTTTCATCGCGATCGAGCACAGCGCCGACCAGGTCGATTTCGTGCGCCGCTTCGGCAATCCGGTGTATTACGGCGACCCCGCGAAACCCGAACTGCTGCGCTCGTGCGGCGCCGACCAGGTCAAGGTGTTCGTGATCGCCATCGACGGCGTCGAGGAGAACCTGCGCACGGTCGAAACGATCCGCCGGCTGTATCCGGACGCGACGATCTTCGCGCGCGCACGCGATCGCCGGCACGCATGGGAACTGATGGACCTGGGAGCGCGCGCGATCCGCGAGACCTTCTACAGCAGCCTGAAGATGGGCGAGAAGGTGCTGGTCGAACTGGGCATCCCCGAAGACACCGCGCGCAGCCATGCCGAGCGCTTCCGCGAACACGACCTGCGCCTGCTGCATGCGCAATCGCTGATCCGCGACGACGAAGACGCGCTGCTGCAATCCACGCAGGATGCGCGCCGCGAACTGGAAGAGCTGTTCGACGCCGACCGCGGCACCGGCGTGCTGAACGAGATCGCCGATGCCACGCGCAAGGATCTGGCGGCGGTGGACGAGGAAGAGTGAGCGGTCGCGCTCGCGTCCCGCTTTTGTAGCCCGGGTAAGCGAAGCGCACCCGGGACGTGCATCCGTCTCCGGCAAGCCAGCTACCGTCCACCCGAACAGGACGGCGCCAGCGATTGCGTAGGAACCGATGCGATCGCGCGATGCTGCCGTCCCGCGCGGCGCCGCGATGTTGCGCTAACTCGGCTGCTCGGCTCCAGAACCCCGGGTGCGCTCCGCTTACCCGGGCTACACACGCTGGGTCCCGGCTTTCGCCGGGATGACAGGAGAAGGAATCAGACGACGGCGCCGGCATGCGCCGCGCGTCGCCTCAGCGCGGCTCCCGCAGGAACCGCGCCATCGACAGATTCTGTCCCGGCGTGGCCGGCGCGAATTCCGCGGCGATGTCGATGAAGCCGCGCATCACCGCGATCTCGCGCGGCGTGCGGTTGAGCGCGTCGCGCAGGTCGGGGTCGGCGCCGGCGCGCAGCAGGAACTGCACCACGCGCGGCAGGCCATGCAGCGCCGCCAGGTGCAGCGGGCCGAAGCCGCGCGGGTCCTTCGCATCGAGCGAGGCGTCGTGGTCGATCAGCAACTGCAGGCCGGCGACGAGCACGTCCTCGTCGGCATCGCTGCCCGGTTCGGCACGCGCGCCGAGCAGCAGCAGCAGCGGCGTCGCACCGGCAGCCGGCTGGTCGGCATCCACGCCGGCCAGCAGCAGCGTGTCGAACAACGCGACCAGTCGCGATCGCTCGCGCGCGTTGAAGCCGTACATCGCCGCGCAATGCAGCGCCTGACGACCCTGCGCGTCGCAGGCCTGCACGTCGGCGCCGGCGGCAAGCAGGCGCGCGGCCAGATCGGTCAGGCCGAGCGCGCACGCGACCATCAGCACGGTGAGATCGCCCGGCAGGCGCTGCTCCAGCGGGGCGCCCGCGGCGAGCAGGCGGTCGACGATGTCCGCGTGACGCATGCTCACGGCGGCCGAGAGCGGCGTCGCGCCGGAATTGGCCGTGCGCTGCGGATCGGCGCCGCGCGCCAGCAGCAGGTCGACGACGGCGCGGTGTCCGCCGCCGGCGGCGCGCAGCAGCGCGGTGCAGCCCTGCGTGTCGGTCGCATCGACCGGCAGGCCGAGGTCGAGCAGGCGACGCACCGCATCGGCGTCGCCGACGATCGCGGCGGCGGGAATGTCCTGCGCCTGCAGCGGGCGACGCGGCAGCGGCCAGCCGCGCCAGTCGAGCCAGTCGGCGAGGTCGCGACGTCCCGACGACAGCGCGACGCCGAGCGGCGTCTGCCCGTCGGCGGCGAGCAGGTCGGGCGCGGCGCCATGCGCGACCAGGCGCTTGAGCATGCCGTCGCGTCCGAGCGCGGCCGCCAGGTGCAGCGCGCTCATGCCGTGGCTGTCGCGCGCGTTGAGGTCCACGCCGATCGCGAGCAGGCGATCAAGCAGGCGCGCCCAACCCAGGCGCACGGCGAGCGCGAGCGCCGGATCGCCCGCAGCCGAGCGCGCGAACGGATCGGCGCCGCGATCGAGCAGGTCCAGCGCGAGGTTCTCCAGCCCGGCAACATCGCCCGCTCCGCCTTGCGCGGACGCCAGCAGGCGCGAGAGGCCGCCGGCACCCGCCGGGGACACCGCGCGCTCCAGCAGCGCGCGCAGCGAGGTCTCGGCCTCGGGCACGCGCGCGAGCATCGCGTGCACGGGCGTGTCGCCCTGCGGGTCGCGTACTTCGGCATCGGCACCCTGCGCGAGCAGCCAGCGCACGCGCTGGGCCGACCCGATGGCGTCTTCGTCGTGCAGCAGCGCGCCGCGTTCGCGCGCGCTCAGCAGCTGCGCGAGCCCGCCGAGTTCCTCGGCACGACCATCGCGAAGGCCGTCGCGCAGCAGCACGGTCGGCGCGCGATCGGGCAGCGGCGCGTCGTCATCGGCGTCTTCGCTGAGCGCGGCCGGGAGCGGGTACGCGCGATCCAGCGCGGCGACCAGCGACCAGCGCCCGGCTTCGGCGGCGCGATCGATCGCGCGCTTTCCGTCGGCGTCGCGATGTTCGGCATCGCTGCCCAGGTCCAGTAGTTTCTGCACGAGCGTCGGCGAGGGCGAGTCGGCCATGCACGCGAGGATCAGCGCGGTGCGGCCGCGCGCGTCGGCGCTGGTGGCGGCTTCGGCGCCGCCCCGCGGCAGATGCTGCAGCAGGCGGTCGAACAGCGCTTCGCGCGAGGCGCGCGCGGCTTCGAGGAACGGCGTGCGGCCATCGTGGTCGCGGATCGACGGATCGGCGTGGGCGGCCAGAAGCGTCCCGGCGATGTCGACGTGGCCGGCGAACGCGGCTTCGTGGAGCGCGGTGCGGCCGCGGCGGTCGCGCGCGTCCACCTTCGCCTTGTGCTTGAGCAGCAGCGCGACACCGGCCGCGTCGTCCTCCTCGCCACCGGCCGCGGCGAGCAGCGCCGGTTGGCCGTCGGCGGGTTCCGGACGCGCGCCGCGTTCCAGCAGGAATTTCGCCAGCCGCCAGTTACCGACCGCGCACGCCATGCCGAGCGGCGACACGCCCTCGCGATTGAGCGGGTCGAGTTCGGCGGCCGCGTCGCGCAGCAGCGCGGCGACGCCCGGGTCGGAACTGCGCGCGGCGTGGTGCAGCGGCGTATTGCCGTCGGCGTCGGTCAGGCGCGGATCGGCGCCGTTGGCGAGCAGCGTCATCACCGCATCGGGGCGGCCGTGCCAGCTGTCGCGCGTGGCGGCGAGCAGCGGCGTCATGCCGGCATGGCTCGCGTTGAGGTCCGCGCCGTTGGCGATGAGCGCGCGCAGCAGGCGCAGGTCGGGCAGTACGGCGGCGAGCACGGCGAGGCTGCGCTGGTCGCGATCGTCCGACGGCGGCGGCGCGGTGACGTCGGCGCCGAGTTCGATCAGCTCCAGCGCGCGTTCGACGCGGCCGGCGCGGGCGGCGGCGTACAGCAGCGGCGCGAGCGGTTCGCCGTCGGCGAGCGCGACGGGCTCGTCGGCTTCGGCGTCGTCCTCGTCGGCGTCGAAGGCGAAACCGGGCAGCGGGTCGGCGGGCTCGATCTGCTGCAGCAACGCGTGCAGCGCGGGCGCGCCGATCGCGAGCAACACCGCGAGCGTCCAGCGCGCGCCGCCGCCGAGCAGCTGCGGCCAGGCCAGCGCCACGATGGCGACGAGCATCGCCAGCACGATCGCCGCCACGCCCAGGCCGCGCCACGCGCCGAGTTCGAGTTCGCCCAGCGCGTGCCAGTGTTCCGGGACGGGGCCGCCGTCGCGTTCCAGGCCGAGCCACAGCGGCCACACGCGCCACAGGCCGAGCAGCGCAACGCCGACGACGACGCTCACGCCCAGCGCGGCCGCCAGCGACCCGCGCGAAAGCAGCGAGGACATCGGCCAGGCGAGCAGCGCGGCGAGCACGCCCACGGCGCCGATCCAGACCAGCGCGAGCGCGAGGCCGTCGCGAATCGCTTCACGGCGAGCGGGCAGGCCGCCGTCGCGCCAGGCGCGCACGGCCAGTGCGTTCAGGGGTTGCGCGAGAACGCCGGCGATCGCCGCGACGAGGCCGCCGAAGCCCGCGATGAGCCCCAGCAAAACGCCGCCGGCCAGCACGCCGCCGATGCGCAGGGGCATCGAGGCGGTACGGGACGCGCGTGCGGAGGGCGTCGGCTCAGGCATCGGTGCCCCAGTCTTCGCGCATCGGGTCTTCGACGGTGGGCGGGAACTGCAGGTGGAACCCGCGCATGACCAGGTTCTCGCGCACGACGGCCACGTCCTCGCGGGCCAGCTTGCGTTCGGGGGTCAGCGCCACTTCCAGCACGAAATGCAGCGTGCCCAGCTGCGTGCGCAGCGGTTCGGGCAGACGCGCGAAGTCGTCGCGCTGGGCGAGGTAAACGTAGGTGTCGGCCTTGCGGAGGCTCTTGTAGACGTAGGCTTGCATCGGTTCCGGCAGCGAACGCGCCTGGGGGACGGCGCGGCGAGATTTTCGCCACAGCATACCGGTGGAAAGCCGTGAATCGGGAATGGGGATTGGGGAATCGTAAAGCGCGTGTGTGAAGGTGGTCGTCCGCCATCACAGCAGGCGCTTCCCGCTTCCCGCTTCCCGCTTCCCGCTTCCCGCTTCCCGCTTCCCGCTTCCCGATTCCCGCTTCCCGATTCCCGCTTCCCGCTTCCCGCTTCCCGCTTCCCGCTTCCCGCTTCCCGATTCCCGCTTCCCGCTTCCCGATTCCCGATTCCCGCTTCCCGATTCCCGCTTCCCGATTCCCGCTTCCCGCTTCCCGCTTCCCGATTCCCGCTTCCCGATTCCCGATTCCCGATTCCCGATTCCCGCTTCCCGCTTCCCGCTTCCCGATTCCCGATTCCCGATTCCCGATTCCCGATTCCCGGTTCCCGGTTCCCGGTTCAGTGATATCCCGCGTCCGCCGCGACCTTTCCCTTGAACACGCTGTAGGACCAGTACGTGTAGCCCAGGATCGCCGGCAGCAGGACGATCAGGCCCACCAGCACGAAGCCCTGCGACGAAGGCGGCGAGGCCGCGTCCCAGATCGTCAGGCCGGGCGGCACGATGTTTGGCCAGATGCCGAGCACCAGACCGACGAAGCCGAGCGCGAAGAAGCTCAGCGTCAGCACGAACGGCGTCGCGTCGCGCCCGCGGCGCATCGCCGCGCGCCACAGCGCGAAGGCGTTCGCCAGCGCGAGCAGCGGCACCGGCGCCAGCCACCAGAAATTCCCGTCCTCGAACCAGCGCGCCATGATCCGCGAGTCCAGGAACGGCAGCCACGCGCTCACCAGCCCCATGAATGCGACCACCACCAGCACCAGCGGCCGCGTCAGGCCGCGCGCGATGTCCTGCATGCGGCCCTCGGTTTTCAGGATCAGCCAGGTCGATCCGAGCAGCGCGTAGCCGAACAGCACCGCCACGCCGGTCAGCATCGAGAACGGGCTGAACCAGCCGAACGCGCCGGCCATGTACTTGCCGTCCTGCAGCGGCATGCCTTCCACCAGCGCGCCGAGGATCAGGCCCTGCGCGAAGGCGCACACCATCGAACCCAGCGAGAACGCGACGCCCCAGGCGAACTTCGCGCGATTGGCCTTGAAGCGGAATTCGAACGCGACGCCGCGGAACACCAGCGCGATCAGCATCAGCAGCACCGGCAGGTACAGCGCCGACAGCACGACCGCATAGGCCTTCGGAAACGCCGCGAGCAGCCCCGCGCCGCCGAGCACCAGCCAGGTCTCGTTGCCGTCCCAGATGGGCGCGGCGGTGTTCATCATGTGGTCCAGCTGCTGCTCGGTTTCCGCGAAGGGCGCGAGGATGCCCAAGCCCAGCACGAAACCGTCGAGCACGACGTACATCAGCACGCCGAAACCGATCACGCCGAACCAGATCACCGGAAGCGCGGTGGCCATGTCCATCACACGCCCTCCTCGAGATCTTCGCCCGCGGCCGAGAGCGGACGCGCCGGCGTCTTGTCGCCGCCCTGCGTGTGCTGTGGCGGCTCGTGCGGCAGCGGCCCCTTCTTCACCAGGCGCGTGAGGTACCACATGCCCGACCCGAACACGATCGCGTACACGACCATGTAGACGGTCAGCGAGGTCATCACCGCCGCGGCGGCAAGCGTCGGGCTCACCGCATCGGCGGTGCGCAGCAGGCCGTAGATCACGTACGGCTGGCGGCCGATCTCGGTGACGTACCAGCCCGCCAACATGCAGACGAAGCCCGCCAGCGTGAGCAGGCGCCAGCCGCGCAGCGCCAGGCGCGATTCGTAGAGGTTCCCGCGCCAGAACCGGTACAGCGAATACAGCGTGAGGACCAGCATCAGCGTGCCGAGGCCGACCATCACGCGGAACGCGTAGAACACCGGCTTCACCGGCGGACGCTCGCTCGCTGGCACGGATTTCAGCGGCGGGATGTCGCCATTCCACGAATGCGTGAGGATGATGCTGCCCGCGCGCGGAATGGCGAATTCGAAATCGTTGCGCTCGGCGCGTTCGTTCGGCACCGCGAAGACGACGAAGGGCATGCCGTGGCCTTCGGGCTCGCTTTCCCAATGGCCTTCGAGCGCGGCGACTTTCGTGGGTTGATGCTCCAGCACGTTCAGCCCGTGCAGATCGCCGACGATCACCTGCGCCGGCACCGTGATCGCGGCGAACAACACCGCGGCCTTCAACATGCGTTTGCCGGCATCCACGTGCACGCCGCGCAGCAGGTACGACGCGCCCACGCCACCGATCACGAAACACGTCGTGATGAAGGCGGCGAGCACCATGTGCGCCAGCCGCACGGGGAAGGACGGATTGAAGATGATCGCGAACCAGTCGTCCGGGTGGAACACGCCGTCCACGAGGCTGTAGCCCTGCGGCGTCTGCATCCAGCTGTTGGCGGCGATGATCCAGAAGGTGGAGATCAGCGTGCCCAGCGCGACCATCGAGGTGCTGAGGAAGTGCAGCTTCTCGCTCACGCGCCCCCAGCCGAACAGCATCACGCCGAGGAACGTGGCTTCCAGGAAGAACGCGGTGAGCACCTCGTAACTCAGCAACGGGCCGAGGATGTTGCCGGCCTGTTCGCTGAGCGTCGCCCAGTTCGTGCCGAACTGGAAACTCATCACGATGCCCGACACCACGCCCATGCCGAAGGACACGGCGAAGATCTTGATCCAGAAGAAATACAGGTCGCGCCAGAGCGTGTCGCGCGTGCGCAGCCAGCGCCATTCGACGAAGGCCAGCCAGCTCGCCAGCCCGATGGTGAACGCCGGGAACAGGATGTGGAACGAAATGACGAATCCGAACTGGATGCGCGAAAGCAGCAGCGGGTCCACGGCTCAGTACCTCGGTGTCGGCCGGGCATAAAGTGTGTGCCCGGTCACGAACGCTGTCTTGGGCCAAATCGTCCACCCCATGACGCATGGCCCGATCCGGCAAAGCGACGGACTGCTAGGCTGCGGGGGTTTTGTCCAACCGTGCCGGTACGACCTCATGCCATCGCGTCCCATCCGCCTCACTTCCCTTGCGGTATCCATCCTTCTGCTGGCCGGCGCGGCGAACGCGCAGACGCCGGTCACGCTGACCCAGGCCATGGCCGATCCCGACTGGATCGGTCCGCCGGTCGAACAGGCCTGGTGGGCCTGGGACGGCCAACACGTTCAGTACCAACTCAAGCGTGAAGGGGCCGCGATCCGCGACACGTACCAGCAGCCCATCGCCGGCGGCACCGGAACCATGCTCGACGGTGCCGCGCGCGCCGATCTCGACGCGCCGCGCGCGGTGTACGACGCATCGCGCCAGCGCATGGCGTTCGTGCGTAATGGCGACGTGTTCGTGCGCGACCTGCGCAACGGCACGCTCACGCAGGTCACGCGCACCAATGCCGACGAAGCCACGCCGCAATGGAGCAGCGACGGCAACCTCGTCTTCCGCCAGGCGAACGACTGGTACCAGTGGCGCGCCGGTCGCGGCGTGAGCCAGGCCGCGGTGGTGAAGGCGGAGAAGGATCCGGCCGCACCGCCGAAGGCCGACGACCTGCGCGAACGCCAGCTGGCGATGATCGCCACGCTGAAGAAAGACAAGGAAACGCGCGACGCCGCGCGCGACCAGAACGAAGCGTGGCGTCGCGCCGATCCGACGCGTGCGCCGGCGCCGACGTACCTGGGCACCGACGTCGCGATCGTCGACAGCGCGCTGTCGCCGGACGGCAAGTGGCTGCTGGTCGTCACCGCCGCGAAGGGCGCCGACGAAGGCCAGGCCGGCAAGATGCCGAAGTACGTGACCGAGTCGGGCTACGAGGAATTCGAGGACGTGCGCACGCGCGTCGGCCGCAACGATCCGGTGCCGCACAAGCTGTGGCTGGTGGACGTGAACGCGTCAAAGGCGACCGAGCTGAAATTCGACACGTTGCCGGGCATCGGGGACGACCCGCTCGCCGCGATGCGCAAGGCCGCGAAGCAGGAGCCGCTGAAGGGCGATCGCCCAGTGCGCATCGAAAGCGACGGCGACGGTTCGGGCCCGGCGATCCACTGGAGCGAGGATTCGCGCAACGTCGCGCTGCTGGTGCGCGCCGTCGACAACAAGGACCGCTGGATCGCGGGGGTCGACCTGGCCAACGCGAAGCTCGTCACGCGCGATCGCCTCACCGACAAGGCCTGGATCAACTGGGGCTTCAACGATTTCGGCTTCACGCGCGACGGCGCGCTGTGGTTCCTGTCCGAACGCAGTGGCTATTCGCACCTTTACGTGAACGACGGCGGCAAGTCGCGCCAGCTCACCAGCGGCAAGTGGGAAGTCTCCGCGCCGACGCTTTCGCCGGATGGCTCGACGTTCTTCTTCACCTGCAACCGCAAGTGGCCGGGCGATTACGAAGTCTGCGCGGTGCCGGTCGCCGGCGGCGACGTGCGCGAAGTGACCTCGCTCGACGGCGTGGAGGATTTCACGCTCTCGCCCGACGGTTCGAAGGTGCTCGTGCGCCATTCGTCCAGCTACATGCCGCCGCAGCTGTCGGTGGTGAATGCGGCTGGCGGTAACGCGACGCAGCTGACCGACACGCGCAAGGCCGAGTTCAGGAACCGCGAGTGGATCGAACCGGAATACGTGCAGGTGCCGAGCAAGCACGGCGCCGGCGTGGTGTGGGGCAAGTTCTACGGGCCGAAAAATTACGAAGCCGGGAAGAAGTACCCGATCGTGATGTTCGTGCACGGCGCCGGTTACCTGCAGAACGTGTCGGAGCGTTATCCGAACTACTTCCGCGAGCAGATGTTCCACAACCTGCTCGTGCAGCAGGGCTACGTGGTGCTCGATCTGGACTACCGGGCGTCGGAAGGCTACGGCCGCGACTGGCGCACGGCGATCTACCGCCAGATGGGCCATCCGGAACTCGAGGATTACCTGGACGGCCTGGACTGGCTGGTCGCCACGAAGCAGGGCGACAAGGATCGCGCCGGCATCTACGGCGGTTCCTACGGCGGCTTCATGACCTTCATGGCGCTGTTCCGTTCGCCGGGCACGTTCAAGGCCGGCGCCGCGCTGCGCCCGGTGGCCGACTGGTCGCAGTACAACCACGAGTACACCAGCAACATCCTCAACACGCCGGAACTCGACCCGGAGGCCTACCAGGTCTCCTCGCCGATCAACTTCGCCGACAAGCTGCAGGACAACCTGCTGATCGCGCACGGCATGATCGACGACAACGTGTTCTTCAAGGATTCGGTGATGCTGAGCCAGCGCCTGATCGAACTGCGCAAGGACAAGTGGGAAATCGCGCCGTACCCGCTGGAACGCCACAGCTTCACGCGTTCGGACAGCTGGTACGACGAATACCGCCGCATCTATGAGCTGTTCGAGCGGACTTTGAAGTAACCACGCGCTGCATCCGCGCTCGAGCCCTTCTCCCGCTACAGGAGAGGGGTGGCGAGGGCCAACGCGTGCAATGCATCGCCGCGGAGTTTTGATCAGTAGTTCGCCGCGAGCTTTTTCACCACGACCGCTTCACGATCATGTCGCTGCGGCACGTTCCAGCCTTGCACTCGCGAAGCCGATCGCGCAGGTATTCCGCGCGCTCGCGATTCACGCGGTAATTGCAGTCCACGTCGATCGTGCCGTATGCCTCGCATGCGTTGTCGCGATGGCGAATCCATGCGACCTGCGTGCTCTTGAGCTGCTCTTTCGAGGCGGCACCGATCTTGCCGCGCAGCTCGTTGTAAGTGGAATTGAGCTCCTTGTCGGATTCGACGAACAGCTTCGCCATGCAGTAGGTCTTGTCGTAGCTGGTTCGATACTTCTCGCATTCGTCGCTCGCGTATGCGGCGGCAGGGATCAGGAAGGCGGCGGTCAGAACGATGGCGTGGAATCTCATTCGTCGGTCTACGTGTGAAGGAATTCGCAGTGTGCCGACGCGAACACGCGCTTTCCGTACGTAATGACTAGAAAGATTCTGAGTGATCGTTATCGCGTCGCCGTCGCTGGCGAATCCGGCGTCTTCGCCTCGCTCCAGCTCGAATCCGGATCGAAGCCCTTCATCCCTTTTGCGACCGCTTCGCCGCCCGGGCCGAGGTCCTTCTCGAACACCTGCCCGTCCGGCCCGATCATGAAGCTCATCACGCCCGTATCGCCGTATTTCGCCGGCCATGCGATCAGCGCGAAGCCGCGCGTCATGCGGCCGTCGATGCGGTAATCGCGCGCACCGCCCGGCGCGGACGCGCCCTGCGAGGTGAGGATGCGATAGCGGTAGCCAAGGTAATCGCCCTTGGGCAGGTCATCGCCGAACAGCGGGCCGAGCGGGCTCACGTCCGCGCTGCCATCCTCGGGCCAGTACAGTCCGTCGTGCTTTCCGTCGCTGCTGAGGATGTGCTGCGCGTATTCGAGCACGCCGTCGCCGTCGTGGTCGTGCTCGGCATAATCCAGCTGCGCGTCGCGATACGCCTGTACCGCCTGCAGCACGGCGAGCTCGTTGCGGCCGATGCGCCGCACGCGCATTTCCTCGCCACCGGCCTTCGGGTCGAACCGCCAACCGGCCTTGTCCTGCTTCAGCGGGATCGGCAGCGTCCAGCCACCGTCGCCGACGGCGAGCTTCGCCGTCGCGCCGTCGGCGATCACGCGATGCGACTGCTTCCACATCGCGAGGAACGCGTCGACGTCCTCGCGGTCGATGCCTTCCATCGGGATGTAGTCGCGCCACTGCGCGCCGAGCACCTCCTGCAACGCCGCCTGGTCGCGCGTCTCGACGGCGGAGACGAACGCGTTCGCCGCCGCGTCCGCGGTGGGATACGCACTCTGCGCGAACGCCGGCGCGACGCTCAGTGCGAAGGACACGGCCAGCATGATCCAGGATGCACGCTTCATCGAAGGACTCCTCGTCGAACCTGCCATCGAAACGCGATCAGCCGCGGCGCCGCCCGCCGCCGCCGTGCGACTGGCGCTGCACCTGGTGCCCGCCGGAGCGCGATGACTGCGGACGCTGCTGCATCTGCCGGCTCTGCTGCCCGCGCTCGACCTGCGCGCGCGACTGCTGCGGATGCCGCGCGCCTTCGAAGGCGTTGTTGCGCGAGACCTCGTGCGCCGGGCGCGATTGCGCGTGGTCCTTCAGGCGCGGCTGGTTCACCTGCGAATGCTGCATGCCGCCAGCGTGCGATCCGCGCGCCGCGTCGCGCGCCTGCAGGTTCGCGTGCGTCGTGCGCGGACCGGCGTCGCGATGCGTGCCGGCGCTGGCGCGATCGCGCGCCTGCGACGCATCGCGCTGCGAGGCCTGCTGCGTACGCGCGTGCGCCGTTTCGCGGGCGCGTTCGCGCGCGGGGTCGCGCTGCACGCCCGCGCCGCCCGCTCCGGTGCGCGCATCCAGCCCGCCGGGGCGATTCTGGATATCGCGCCCGGCCTCGCGTGCGCGCTCCTGCGCCTGGCGATTGCTCGCGGCAGGCGCCTCGAACCCCCGCCGCTCCATCTCCTGCCGCGCGCGATCCCGGCTGGCCTGGTGCGCCGCGTCGTTGCCGCGGAACTGCTGCCGCTGGTCGGCGCCCGGCAGTCGCTGCTGGCCGAACTGCTCGCGGCTGCGTGCATCGCGATACGGCACGTCGCCGCGGAAGTTGGCGTCGTGACGCCACACGTTCTGGTTCGCGTCGATGCGGCGATTCACGTTGATGTTGTTGTAGCGGTTCACGTCGATGTCGACGTCGCCGCCATGCCAGTCCCAATCGCCCCACAACGCGTCGGCGACCGCCACGCCGGTACCGAACGCCAGCCCCGCGGCGAGCACGCCGCCCGGATACCACGCGGGCGCCGGCGGGTAGTACGCCGGCGGGTACGACGGATACGGCCACGCGCCATACACCGTGGTCGGGTTGTAGCTGGGAACGTAGACGACCTCCGGATTGGCCGGTTCGATCTGGATGATCTGCGCCTGCGGCGCAGGGGCCGCGCTACCTTCGACCACGACCGTCGTCGGCGCCGCCTGCGCGGGCAGGACCGTCACCGTCTGCTGCTCTGAACTGCGCAGGTTGCCGGCCGCCTGCGCGGCGCGGCGCAGGCGCTGCACGGCATCCATCACATCGGACGGTTGCGCCAGGAACGCGTCGCCCAGGCGCTGCACCCAGCCCGGGTCCTGCGAGAGCGTCGACATCACCTGCGGAAACGCCACCAGCGATTGCACGCTCGGATCCCACGGCTGGTCCGCGACGAGCTTCACCGCCGCGTCGCCCTTCGCATCGGGATGCGCCTTCGACCACGCGACCGCATCGGCGACGTTGCCCGGATACGTCGCGGCCATCAGCACCTGCGTGAGCAACGAGTCGGGATACAGCGCGATCGGCGCGACCATCTGGTCGAGTTCTTCCTGCGCGAACACGCGCTGCGCGGGCGCCTGTGCGGCCGGCGGTGGCGCGCTCGCCGGCGCGGGCGCCGCGGGCGTGGGTGCGGTGGAAGCCGCGGGCGCGGCCTCGCGCTTGCACGAGGTCGCCGACAGCGCGGCGATGAGAACGCAGGACAGCACACACGGGCGGAGCATGCGCATCACACACCTCCCACACCTGATGATCGTCGCGACCCCGGCGTACGCCGCTCCGTCGACGGCCCCCTGAACGGGCGGCGGCTATCATGCGCGCCTGCCCCGCTATGTCCCTGTGAACATGAGCTCGCCTGCCCCGGCTTTCGACGACGTCCGTGCCTACCTCACCGAGCTGCAGGACCGCATCTGCGCGGCCATCGAACACGCCGACGGCAAAGCGCGGTTTCGCGAGGATCAGTGGCAGCGGGCTCCCGACGACGCCAGCGTCGGCGGAAACGCGCTTGGCGGCGGCGGTGGACGTACCCGCGTGCTGCGCGACGGCGCGGTGTTCGAACAGGCGGGCATCGGCTTCTCCGACGTGTCCGGCACGAAGCTGCCGCCGTCGGCGACCGCGGCGCGACCGGAACTCGCGGGCGCTTCGTGGCGCGCGGTCGGCGTATCGCTCGTGTTCCACCCGCGCAATCCGCACTTGCCGACCACGCACGCGAACGTGCGCCACTTCCGAGCGGTGCGCGATGGCGAAACGGTGGCGTGGTGGTTCGGCGGCGGCTTCGACCTGACGCCGTTCTATCCGGTCGACGAGGACGTGCTGCACTGGCATCGCACCGCGCGCGAGTTGTGCGAGCCCTTCGGCGGCCAGGCGCGCTACGAGAAACATAAGCACTGGTGCGACGAGTACTTTTTCCTGAAGCATCGCAACGAAACGCGCGGCGTCGGCGGCCTGTTCTTCGATGACCTGCACGAGGACGCCGACGCGGACTTCGCGTACCTGCGCGCCGTGGGCGACGGATTCCTCGATGCCTACCTGCCCATCGTCGAGCGCCGCAAGGAAATGCCGTACGGTGAGCGCGAGCGCGATTTCCAGCTGTACCGCCGCGGCCGCTACGTCGAGTTCAACCTTGTTTTCGACCGCGGCACGCTGTTCGGCCTGCAATCGGGCGGCCGCACCGAATCGATCCTCATGAGCCTCCCGCCGCTGGTGCGCTGGGAGTACGGCTTCGCGCCGGAGGAAGGCAGCGCCGAGGCGCGCCTGGCGGACTACCTGCGCCCGCGCGATTGGTTGAGTGAGCTCGGCTGAGCTTTCGATCGCGCATCACGGACGCGCTGCGAGCCTGGATCCCGGCCTTCGCCGGAATGACGTTGCAAGAAGTGTCGGCGCAGAACCCCGCGCAATCAGGCAACGCCGGTCGGAGCAGATTGGAGGCAGTCGCGCCCCGGGTGCGCTTCGCTTACCCGGGCTACAAAACCTGGGATTGCCCAGCCGTTATCGGCCTGGGTCCCGGCCTCCGGCTGGATGACGCCCTAAAGAAAGACGTCGCAGGAGTAGCCGCGCGCAACAGACAGCACGCCAACCGAAGGAACCAGCCCCCTTGGTAAGGGGGCGCGGCGGCAGCCGCAGGGATCGGAGAGTGATGAGCCGGGGCCCGAGTTTTCGCACAGCGAAAACTTGGGGTTTTTATTTTTCGCGAATGCGGAAAATTAAAAAGCCCCGCAGGCAGGGGGGGCCGGCGGGGCTGGGGAGCGGGACCTGGGGAGGGGCCTTCGCTCCGGGATCACTCCAGGGGAGGGAGAGATCGGCGACAGGCGTTGCACCTGTCGCGACCTATATGACCATTCCGTACATGGATGGTTCGTGAAGATCCGGGTTAACAATTCGTTGGATTCAGGAGGCATTCACCGTCCTGAAAACGTTTTTCCCCGGGCGCCCAGCGAAATCCGCGTTAAGCGCCCCATGGCACGAAAACTGCCGGTTCGCGGTTCCGACGAACGGTCAGTGCGCCTCGTCCCAGTTAAGGCCCACGCCCGTGTCCACCAGCAGCGGAACCCGCAATCCGGCCGCCCGCGACATCCGATCGCGCGCCTCGTTCACCAAAGTATCGACGAATCCGGTCTCGACCTCGAACACCAGTTCGTCGTGCACCTGCAGCACCATCAGCGCGCGGTCGCGGTGGTCGGCCAGCCAGCCATCGATGGAGATCATCGCCAGCTTGATGATGTCCGCCGCCGTGCCCTGCATCGGCGCGTTGATCGCCGCGCGTTCGGCACCGGCACGCAGGCCCTGGTTGCGCGCGTGGATGTTGTCCAGGTAGAGGCGCCGTCCGAACACCGTCTCGACGTAGCCCTGCTCGCGCGCCTGCTGGCGCGTGCGCTCCATGAAATCGCGCACGCCCGGATACCGGCTGAAATACAGCGCGATGTAATCCTGCGCCTCGCCGCGCGAGATGTTGAGCTGTCGCGCCAGCCCGAACGCGCCCATGCCGTACATCAGGCCGAAGTTGATCGCCTTCGCCGCGCGGCGCTCGTTGTGGGTGACCTCGTCGAACGGCCTGCCGAACACTTCCGCCGCGGTCGCGCGGTGGATGTCGGCGCCGGACTCGAACGCGCGCAGCAGGCTCGGATCCTCCGACAGGTGCGCCATGATCCGCAGCTCGATCTGCGAGTAGTCGCAGGCCACGATGCGGCGGCCTTCCGGCGCGACGAACGCCTGGCGGATGCGACGGCCGTCGTCGGTGCGGATCGGGATGTTCTGCAGGTTCGGATCGCTCGATGCGAGTCGCCCCGTTGCCGCGCCCGCCTGGTGGTAGCTGGTGTGCACGCGACCGGTGTCGCGGTTGACCATCTCGGGCAGCTTGTCGGTGTAGGTGCTGCGCAGCTTCGACAGGCCGCGGTATTCCAGGATCACGCGCGGCAGTTCGTGCTGGTCGGCGATCGCTTCCAGCGCTTCCTCGTTCGTCGACGGCGCACCGGACGGCGTCTTCACCAGCGCCGGGAGCTTGAGTTCGTCGAACAGCAGCTGGCCGAGCTGCTTGGGCGAATCGAGGTTGAACGTGCGACCGGCCAGCTCCGTCGCTTTCTGCTGCGCGGCGAGCATGCGCTTGCCCAGGTCCGCCGACTGCCGGCGCAACTCGTCGGCATCGACCATCACGCCGTTGGCTTCGACGCGTTCGAGCACCTGCACCAGCGGCATCTCGATCTCGTGGTAGACGTGCGACAGGCCCGACACCGCTTCGACCTTCGGCGACAGCACGCGATGCAGGCGCAGCGTGACGTCGGCATCCTCGGCCGCGTAACGCATGGCGTCCTCGATGGACACCTGCGAGAACGGAATCGACTTCGCGCCCTTCCCGGCGACGTCCTCGTAGCGCACGGTGTCGTAGCCGAGGTAGCGCTTGGCGAGCGAATCCATGTCGTGGCGCGTCGCCGTCGCGTTGTAGACGAAGCTCTGCAGCATCGTGTCGTCGGCGTAGTTGCGCACTTCGATGCCGTTGCGGCGCAGCACGTGCAGGTCGTACTTGCCGTGCTGACCCATCTTCTTGCGCGTGGGATCCTCGAACAGCGTGCGCAGCGCGGCGAGCGCTTCGGTGCGGTCGAGCTGCTTCGGCGCGCCGGGATAATCGTGGCCGAGCGGCAGGTACGCCCCGCGACCGGGTTCGGCCGCGAGGCTCAGGCCGATGAGGTTGGCCTGCATCGGGTCGAGCGAATCGGTCTCGGTGTCGAAGGCGAATTCCTCCGACGCGCGCAGGCGCTCGAGCCACTCGTCGAACTGCTCCGGCGTGAGGATCGCCTCGTACTCGCCCTTCGCCGAGAGCGACGGGTCCACGCCTTCGGCCGGCGCACCCGAGCGCGCATAGCCGGCCGCGGTGTTGCGCACGCCCGCCGGGCTGCCGGCGTGGTCCTCGACCACCGCGCCGGGGCCTTCGAGTTCCTTCAGCGCCTGCTTGAAGCCGTAGCGCGCGTACAGCTCGCGCAGCTCGCCGGCGTGGCGGTCGCGCAGCACGAGGTCCGTCGGACCCTGTTCGAGTTCGACGTCGGTTTTGATCGTCGTCAGCGTGCGGTTGAGCGGCAGCCGCGGCAGCGCGGCGCGCAGGTTCTCGCCGATCTTGCCCTTGATCTGCTCCGCATGCGCGATGACGTTGTCGAGCGTGCCGTATTCGCCGAGCCACTTCGCGGCGGTTTTCGGCCCGCATTTTTCGACGCCGGGAATGTTGTCGACGCTGTCGCCCATCAGCGCGAGCAGGTCGATGATCTGGTCCGGGCGCACGCCGAACTTGTCGATGACGCCGGACTCCGAATCCAGCCGGCTGCCGCTCATGGTGTTCACCAGCGCGATGCCCGGACGCACGAGCTGCGCGAAATCCTTGTCGCTGGTGGAGATCGTCACGTCGATGCCCTGCTCCGCCGCGCGCACGGCGAGCGTGCCGATCACGTCGTCGGCCTCGACGCCTTCGATGCGAAGGATCGTCATGCCCAACGCGTTGACGATGTCGCACATCGGCTGCAGCTGCGCGCGCAGGTCGTCGGGCATCGCCGCACGATTGGCCTTGTACTCGGGATACAGGTCGTCGCGGAAGGTCTTGCCAGGCGCGTCGACCACGAAGGCGACGTACGCGGGCTGTTCCTTCAGCGTCGCGCGCAGCATGTTGACCACGCCGAACAGGGCGCCGGTGGGTTCGCCGGCGTCGTTGGTGAGCGGCGGGAGCGCATGGAAGGCGCGATAGAGATAACTGGAGCCGTCGATGAGGACGAGGCGGGGCGTGTCGGTCATGGCGGGAATTCTACGCTGCGACCCTTTGTCGTCCGTGGACGGCAAGCCGTCACCCTCCGGAGCGGCCCTGGCGCGTATCCTTGCGGCCTGCGCTTCACACGCCCCGCCGACCGGCCAGGAGACCGCCATGCGCCACGCTCTGTTCGCCCTGCTGCTCCCGTTGACCCTGATCGGCTGCGCGACGATGGGCGGCGGCAGCGACCCCACGGCGGGCCTGGAGAACCCCGAAGTGCGCTCGCGCACCGTCAGCGGCGGCGACACCATCGACGAGTACTACGTCGCCGGCCAGTTGCGCGTGGTGCGCATCACGCCGGCGCGCGGTCCGGTCTACTACCTCGTCGACAACAACGCCGACGGCATCCTCGACAGCAGCAAGGGCGAAGGCCCGATCTCGCCGGTGCAGTACAAGCTGCTGAGCTGGTAATACACCACACGCGCATCGGTCGCACGATCCGGATATCCGGCGTGCGGCGCGGCGCGCAGACTCCATCGCGTTCCTTCCACGGGAGAACGCGATGACGCTTCCACGACGTTCCGACAACAACATCGAGCGCGATCCGCGCTGGGCCGCGCTGTGCGCGCGCGATCGCGCCTTCGACGGGCGCTTCGTCTATTCGGTGAAGACCACCGGCGTGTACTGCCGGCCTTCGTGCGCCGCGCGCCGGCCGCTGTCCAGCAATGTGCGGTTCCATGCGACGTGCGACGACGCCGAACGCGCCGGCTTCCGCGCGTGCCTGCGGTGCGGGCCGCGCAGCGGGACCCAGGCGATCCGCTTCGCGATCGGCGAAAGCTCGCTCGGCCTGGTGCTGGTCGCGCGCAGTGATGCCGGTCTGTGCGCGGTGCTGTTCGGCGAAGACGCCGACGAACTGGTGCGCGACCTGCAATCGCGCCGGCCCGCGGCCGCGCTCGCCGTGGACGCCGGCGGCCTGCAGGCCGCGCTGGAATCGGTGGTCGATTGCATCGAGGCGCCGCACCTGCCGATGCACGAGCCGCTCGACCCCCACGGCACGGCGTTCCAGATGCGCGTCTGGCAGGCGCTGCGCACGATCCCGGCGGGCTCGACCGTGAGCTACGGCGAACTCGCGCGCCGCATTGGCACGCCGGAGTCGGCACGCGCCGTGGCGGCCGCCTGCGCGGCCAATCCGCTCGCGGTGGTGGTGCCGTGCCATCGCGTCGTCGCGGCGGACGGACGGGTGTCCGGCTACCGCTGGGGCGTGGCGCGCAAACGGGCGCTGTTGCAGCGTGAGGCGCGCGCATGAGCGCCGCAATCGCCCTGCGGCGCGATGCGAAGGCGCTCGCGCAACGCGTGGCGTGGCAGGACTGGGACGGCGCGGCGGCATCGCTGGATGCGTGCGGCCACGCGATCCTGCCGGGCCTGCTCGACGAGCCCGAATGCCGCGCCATCGCCGCGCTGTACGACCGGCCGGACGGATTCCGCAGTCGCGTGGTCATGGCGCGGCACGGGTTCGGCAGCGGCGAATACCGCTATTTCGCCTATCCGCTGCCGGCGACGGTCGCGATGCTGCGTTCGACGGTCTATCCGCAGCTGGCCCCCATCGCGAACCGGTGGAACGAGGCGATGGGGATCGACGTGCGCTATCCCGGCGCGCACGAGGACTTCCTGCGTCGCTGCCACGAGGCGGGCCAGTCGCGCCCGACGCCGCTGCTGCTGCGCTACGACGCCGGCGACTACAACTGCCTGCACCAGGATCTGTACGGGGAACACGTATTCCCGCTGCAGATGGCCGTGCTGTTGTCGCAGCCGGGCGTGGACTTCGAAGGCGGCGAGTTCGTGCTGACCGAGCAGCGCCCGCGCATGCAGTCGCGCGCCGACGTGGTGCCGCTGCGGCGCGGCGATGCCGTCGTGTTCGCCGTGCACCATCGGCCGGTGGCCGGCACGCGCGGCACGTACCGCGTGAACCTGCGGCACGGGGTCAGCCGCGTGCGTTCAGGCCGACGTCACACTTTGGGTGTCGTGTTTCACGACGCGCTGTAAGCCTGCGCCCTAGTCTGCACGTCCATGCGATGTCCGCGGGCGCTCAGGTTTCCTCGCGCGATGCCGTTAACGGTACGCCGCACCGTTTCATGCGGCGCAACGGAGGAAACACCGGAGTGTCCGGGAAAGAAAGACGCAAGCCCAAGCCGGCGCCCGACGCCGCTGCGTTGCGGGCCGGCCTGACGCCGGAGCAAACCCGCACGCTGGAACAGCTGGAGCACTTCCAGTGGACGCTGGAGTTCGTGCGCCGGCCGCTGTTCCAGGATCCGATGCCGGTGCTGTTCGACCGCGAACGCAAGCGCTGCGTCGCGCTGCTGCCGGACGGCTCGCTGGATGAGTCGCCCAAGTTGAGGAAGTGAGGGGCGACGACGCCTTCCGTCTCCTCCCACCGTCATCCCGGCGAACGCCGGGACCCAGGCCGGAAGCCCGTCCGCGCGCGTGCCCTTTTACCGAGCTGGAACCCGTCTTCTGTGGCTGCCGAAGCTCAGGCCAGAATCTAGATGGGTTCCAGCTTTCGCTGGAATGACGACGATGCGGGGTGCGGGCCCGCCGCCCTTGGATCCGTCACAGGCCTGGATCCCGGCCTTCGCCGGGATGACGGGTATTGGTGAGGTGTGCGCCCTGCGCCTGCGTCACGCCGGCTGCAGGTTCGCGTACGCCAGCACGAGCCACTTGCTGCCGGCGTCATCGAAATTCACCTGCACGCGCGCATGCGCGCCGCTGCCCTCGTAATCGGTAACGGTGCCCAGCCCGAACGACGGGTGCTTCACCTGCGAGCCCAGCCGCACCGCCGGCTGCTCCAGTGGCGCATGGCCGCGACTGGCGCCCAGCACGCCGCGCTGCACGCCGCCGCTGTATGGGCGCGACACCTGCACCTTCGGGCGCACCTCGTTGAGCAGCGGCGCCGGGATCTCGCGAAGGAAGCGCGACGGCACGCCGTACATGTCGGCGCCGTGGATGCGCCGCGACTCCGCATAGCTCAGCACCAGCTTCTGCCGCGCACGGGTGATGCCTACGTAGGCGAGGCGGCGCTCCTCCTCCAGGCGACCGTACTCTTCCGTGGAGCGGCCGCTCGGGAACACGCCCTCTTCCATGCCAGCCAGGAACACCAGCGGAAACTCCAGCCCCTTCGCGCTGTGCAGCGTCATCAGCTGCACGCCTTCCTCGCCGGCCTGCGCCTGGCCTTCGCCGGCTTCCAGCGCGGCGTAGCTGAGGAAGGCGACCAGTTCCGGCATCGCCGCCGCATCTTCATCGTCCGTGCGCGTGAAGCGCGAGGCGACAGAGACGAGTTCGTCGAGGTTGTCCACGCGCGAATCCAGCTGCCCGCGCGACTCGTTGAAGTAATGCTCGCGAAGCCCCGAGCGGATCAACGCATGGTCGATCTTCTCCGGCAGCGTCATCGCGCCCAGCTCGTTGTCGAGGTCGTCGATGAGCGCGAGGAAACCCGCGACGGCGTTGCGCGCACGCGCGGTCAGGCCGTTCTCGTTCACGATGCGGCGCGCGGCTTCCCACAGCGATACGGCGTCGGCGCGTGCGCGACGGCGCACTTCGTCCAGCGTGCGCTCGCCGATGCCGCGCGTCGGCGTGTTCACGGCGCGCTCGAACGCCGCGTCGTCCAGGCGCGAGGCGATCAGGCGCAGGTACGCGAGTGTGTCCTTGATTTCCGCGCGCTCGAAGAAGCGCAGGCCGCCGTACACGCGGTACGGCACCTGTTCGGACAGCAGCGATTCTTCGAACGCGCGCGACTGCGCGTTGCTGCGATAGAGGATGGCGACCTCGCCGTAGCTGCCGCCATCGCGCACCCATTGGCGCAGGCGTTCGACCACGAAACGCGCCTCGTCCATTTCGTTGTACGCGGCGTACAGGTCGATTGGCTCGCCCGTGCCGCTGTCGGTCCACAGGTTCTTGCCGAGGCGATCGGGGTTGTGCGCGATGACCGCGTTCGCCGCTTCCAGGATGTTCGCGCTGGAGCGGTAATTCTGCTCGAGGCGGATCGTGTGCGTGCCGGAGAAATCCTTCAGGAACCGCTGCATGTTCTCGACTTTCGCGCCGCGCCAGCCGTAGATCGACTGGTCGTCGTCGCCGACGACGAACACGTGCCCGGTGTCGCCGGCGAGCACGCGCACGAACGCGTACTGGATGGCGTTGGTGTCCTGGAACTCGTCGACAAGGATCTCGCGGAAACGGTGCCGGTAATGGGCCAGCAGCGCCGGGTTGTCGCGCAGCAGTTCGTGCGCGCGCAGCAGCAGCTCGGCGAAGTCGACCAGGCCGGCGCGTTCGCAGCGCTCCTGGTAGGCCTCGTAGCATTTGTGCATCACGTCGGCCCACGGATCGCCGCTGGTGGGCTGCAGGTTGTGCGGGCGACGGCCTTCGTCCTTCTGCGCGTTGATCCACCACACGATCTGGCGCGGCGGGAAGCGCGTCTCGTCGAATTCCAGCGCCTGCACGACACGCTTGACCAGACGCAGCTGGTCGTCGGAATCGAGCACCTGGAAGCCTTCGGGCAGCTTGGCTTCCTGCCAGTGCAGGCGCAGCAGCCGGTGCGCGAGGCCGTGGAAGGTGCCGATCCACATGCCGCGCGCGCCATGGCGCAGCTGGCCGTCGACGCGGTGGCGCATCTCGCCGGCGGCCTTGTTGGTGAAGGTCACCGCGAGGATGCCGTGCGTGGGCACGCCGTGGACTTCGTTCATCCAGGCGATGCGGTGCGTGAGCACGCGGGTCTTGCCGGAGCCGGCGCCGGCGAGGACGAGGTAATGACCGGGCGGGGCGCTGACGGCCTCGCGCTGCGCTGGGTTCAGCGCGTCGAGCAGGTGGGAGACATCCATGCGGGTATTGTAGCGGCGGCGGTCTCATGGCCCGCGTCGCGGGCGTTCACGATGGAGGAGCTGAATGCGTCCGAGCCGATCGATGCGCATCGCAGCGGGACTCGCGCTCGCCGGCGCGGCAGTCGTCGGCGTGGCGCAGGCGCCCGCACCCGATGCCGAACGCACCCTGCGTGCGGGCGACACCGAGCTGCGCGTGAGCGTGATCGGCGTGGACGACGCGCGGCGCCGCCGGCAGCTGCAGGACTGGCTCGCCGAAGTCGCGCACGCGCAGCTGACCGCGTTCGGCCGCTACCCGCTGCACAGCGCGCGCGTGCGGATCGAGCAGGTCGACCGTGAGGAAGCCCGCGGCGACGAGAGCCCCGTGCCGTGGGGCCAGACGCTGCGGCGCGGCGATGCGGCGGTGCTGCTGTTCGTGCGCGACGACGCCTCACTGGTCGAGCTTCGCGCGGACTGGACGGCGATCCACGAACTCTCGCACCTGTTCCATCCGTACCTGGGTCGCGACGGGCGCTGGCTGTCGGAAGGGCTCGCGAGCTATTACCAGAACGTGCTGCGCGCCCGCGCCGGGCTGCTGTCGCCCGAGCGCGCGTGGGAGCTGTTGGAAGCCGGCTTCGGCCGGGGCCGCCGCGAATCCAGCGGCGCGCCGCTGATCGAACTCAGTCGCGAGCACGAAGGCACGATGCGCGTGTACTGGGCGGGCGCGGCGTTCTGGCTGCAGGCCGACGTCGCGTTGCGGCGCGACCACGCATCGAGCCTGGACGCCGTGCTTTCGCAGTATTCGGCCTGCTGCCTCAGGGGCACGGGCGAAGTCGCGCCGGCGGAGTTCCTGAGCGAGCTGGACCGGCTTTCCGGCACAACGGTGTTTTCGGCGAACTACGCGCGATTCGTGCAATCGCGCGAGTTTCCGTCGGTGGATGGGGTGTATCGCGACCTCGGCATCACGCGGCGGGGCGACGCGCTGGTGTTCGGCGACGAAGGCCGCGCCGCGGCGTTGCGGCGCGCGATTACCGCTCCCTTCACTGCGACGGCGGGCGAAGGGATGAAATCAGCGGCGGGAACGCCACGGTAGCGTCGGGAAGGTCCAACGCGCGGCCGCTCGCTACGTGCGCGTGAGGTTTCACCGGCACCACTCCGCGGCCCCTCATCCCAACCCCTCTCCCGCCGGGAGAGGGGCTTCCAAGCTCAATGCGCCTTGTGCTTCACCACCGCCTGCGCCATCAGCTTGTCGGTGTACGCGATGCCGATGGCGGACAGGATGAACACGCAGTGGATGATCGTCTGCCACATCACGCCGTCGGTGGTGTACGTACTGTTCGCCGAACCCAGGCTGCCGATGGCGATGAACGTCTTGAGCAGGTGGATCGAGGAGATGCCGATGATCGCCATCGCCAGCTTCACCTTCAGCACGCTCGCGTTGACGTGGCTCAGCCATTCGGGCTGGTCGGGGTGGCCTTCCAGCCGCAGGCGCGAGACGAAGGTCTCGTAGCCGCCGACGATCACCATCACCAGCAGGTTGGAGATCATCACCACGTCGATCAGGCCCAGCACCATCAGCATGATCTGCTGCTCGGTCCACTGCGTGGCGTGCAGGATCAGGTGCCACAGCTCCTTCAGGAACAGCACCACGTACACGCCCTGCGCGAGGATCAGCCCCAGGTACAGCGGCAACTGCAGCCAGCGCGAGGAGAAGATCAGGGCCGGAAGCGGGTTCATCGGGGCGGGACGCGGATCGGACATGCGGCGCTCGGTCGGAAAGGGGCCGGCTAGGGTAACGGCGGGCCATGACAGCCGCCAATCGACGATGGCCTGTCTTTGGAGTGAGCATCGCGTTCCGCCGGACCGGGCACACCGCCCCTGCCCTTACACTGGACGGCCCCCACCCCGCCGGAGCCCCAGCCCATGATCGACCTGCACTACTGGCCCACCCCGAACGGCCACAAGATCACGATCTTCCTCGAGGAAGCCGGGCTGGACTACACGATCCATCCGGTCGACATCGGCGCCGGCGACCAGTTCAAGGCGGAGTTCCTGAAGATCTCCCCCAACAACAAGATGCCGGCGATCGTCGATCGCGAACCCGGCGACGAGGGCATGCACATCAGCGTGTTCGAATCCGGCGCGATCCTCGCCTACCTGGCGAACAAGACCGGCCGCTTCGTCCCGCAGGACCTGCGCGGCCGCACCGTCGTGAGCCAGTGGCTGCACTGGCAGATCGGCGGCCTGGGCCCGATGACCGGGCAGTACGGCCACTTCCACGTCTACGCGCCGGAAGACATCGCCTACGCGAAGGACCGCTACCGCCGCGAAGTGCTGCGCCTGCTGGGCGTGCTCGACCGCCAGCTGGAAGGCCGCGAGTTCATCGCCGGCGAGTACTCCATCGCCGACATGGCCGCGCACCCGTGGATCAATCCCTACACGAAGGCGCCGCTGGACCTGACCGAATTCGCCAACGTCCGCCGATGGCACGACGCCGTCGCGCAGCGTCCGGCGGTGAAGCGCGCCTACGCGCTGGCCGACCAGTACGGCGCCAAGCGTGAGATGACGCCGGAAATGCACAAGATCCTCTTCGGAACGCCCGCCAACTCCAACGAATGAACAATCTCACCGTTCGCGGCCTCGCCGCCTGCCTGCTCGCCATGTCCGTCGCCATTCCCGCACACGCCGCTCCCGCGCAACCGGCTACCGCACCGGTCAAGCTCACGCTCGAAGCCCTCGCCGGCGACGCGCCGCTGTCCGGCCCCAGCCTGATGAAGGCGAAGATCTCACCGGACGGCAAGCGCGTGACGTTCCTGCGCGGCAAGGACACCAACCGCAACCGGCTGGACCTGTGGGCGTACGACATCGCCAGCGGCCACACGGCGAAGCTGGTGGATGCGGACGACATCCTGCCGGGCGATGAAGTGCTCAGCGACGAGGAGAAGGCGCGCCGCGAGCGACAGCGCATCGCCGCGCTCAGCGGCATCGTCGATTACCAGTGGGCGCCCGACGGCCGCTCGCTGCTGTTCCCGCTGGGCGGCGAGCTGTACCTGTACGACCTGTCGAAGACCGGCAAGTCGGCGGTGCGCAAGCTCACCAGCGGCGAAGGATTCGCGACGGATCCGAAGATCTCGCCGCGCGGCGGCTTCGTCAGCTTCGTGCGCAACCGCAACCTGTGGGCGATCGACCTTGCGACCGGCAAGTCGATCCAGCTCACACGCGATGGCAGCGAGGTCATCGGCAACGGCGTCGCGGAATTCGTCGCCGACGAGGAAATGAACCGCCACACCGGTTACTGGTGGGCGCCGGACGATTCGGCCATCGCCTTCGCGCGCATCGACGAAACGCCGGTGCCGGTGCAGAAGCGCTACGAGGTGTATCCGGATCGCACCGAAGTCGTCGAGCAGCGTTACCCCGCCGCCGGCGACCGCAACGTGCTGGTGAAGCTGGGCGTGATCCAGCCGGCGGCGAACGCCGCGCCGAAGTGGATCGACCTGGGCAAGGAGCAGGATATCTACCTTGCGCGCGTGGACTGGCGCGACCCGCAGCGGCTGACGTTCCAGCGCCAGTCGCGCGACCAGCACCTGCTCGAACTGATCGAAGCCGACCTCGCCAGCGGCCGCCAGCGCGTGCTGCAGAAGGAAACCAGCACGACGTGGGTGCCGCTGCACGATGACCTGCGTTTCCTCCAGGACGGCCGCATCCTGTGGAACAGCGAGCGCAGCGGTTTCGAACACCTGTACGTGCTGAGCGAGGACGGTTCGAAGGCGACTGCGCTGACGTCCGGCGAGTGGCCGGTGGACGGCGTGCTCGCGGTCGATGAAACCGCCGGTTACGTGTACTTCGCCGCGGGCAAGGATTCGCCGCTGGACGCGCAGGTGTATCGCGTGCCGCTCGCCGGCGGCGCGATCGAACGCCTGTCCAGGAGCGACGGCACGCATGCGGCGAGTTTCGCGGCCAATGCGAGCGTGTACGTCGACAACTGGTCGAGCCCGACCACGCCGCCGCAGCTGGAGCTGTTCCGCAACGACGGCACGCGCATCGCCGCGCTGCTGAAGAACGACGTCGCCGACCCGCAGCATCCGTACGCCAGGTACGCGGGCGCGCATCGCCCGATCGAGTTCGGCACGATCCAGGCCGCCGACGGCAAGACGCCGCTGCACTACAGCCTGATCAAGCCCGCCGGCTTCGATGCGGGCAAGCGCTATCCCGTCGTGGTGATGGTGTACGGCGGCCCCGCCTCGCAGACGGTGAAGCGCACCTGGGCGCCGGACTTCAACCAGTACCTGGCGCAGCACGGCTTCGTGGTGTTCTCGCTCGACAACCGCGGCACGCCACGACGCGGCGCGGCGTTCGGCGGCGCGCTGTACGGCAAGCAGGGCACGGTGGAAGTCGCCGACCAGCTGCGCGGCGTGGAATGGCTGAAGTCGCAGCCGTGGATCGACGGCTCGCGCATCGGCGTGTACGGCTGGTCCAACGGCGGCTACATGACGCTGATGCTGCTGGCGAAGGCCTCGAACCAGTACGCCTGCGGCGTCGCCGGCGCGCCGGTCACCGACTGGGCGCTGTACGACACGCATTACACCGAACGCTACATGGGCCTGCCGAAGGCGAACGTCGCCGGCTACCAGGAAGCGCGCGTGCTCGAACACATCGACGGCCTCACCTCGAAGCTGCTGCTGATCCACGGCATGGCCGACGACAACGTGCTGTTCACCAACTCCACCGCGCTGATGAGCGCGTTGCAGAAGCGCGGCCAGCCGTTCGAACTGATGACCTACCCGGGCGCGAAGCACGGCCTGAAAGGCGCCGACAACCTGCACCGCCTGCGCCTGACGGAGAACTTCTTCGACCGGTGTTTGAAGCCGTAAGCGGATCGACGCGAAAGAACGAAAGGGCCCGGCATGCCGGGCCCTTTTTTGTTGCGTGCGACCAGGCTTCAACGCTCCTGGGCGACGATGCGGATGCGCGCCGCTGCGGTACGCGCGGTGCCCGCGCCGCCATACATCGGTTCAGCTACCGCGGGCGCGGCCAGGTAATCGCCACCGTTGCCGGCCAAGGCGAAGTAATGCACTTCATGGTGGCCGGCGGGCAACGTTTCCGCGTAGAACTTCGGCGCGCGGGCATCCAGGCGGCGCGTGGCGAACGCGCCGCTGCCGGTATCGGACACGCGCTCTATATCCCGCACCACGACGCCGGACAGGCTCAGGTCGGTCGGGCGCAGTCCGCCCGGCACCTGGTCGGTGATGGCGATGAAGCGGCGTGTTGCGCTGTTATCGATCGCCAGCGTGATCCTGATCCACTCGCCTTCACGAACTGCGCCACCGCGCAGAAGTTGCCACTCGCCGCTGCGGAAGACCGCGTAGCGACGCGCGATCGCCAGCCCGATCGCCGACGCCTGGGCGACGCGCGCATCTTCCTGGTAGCGCAGTTCGGCGATGAAACCGGTGGGCGTTTCGCCCGAGGACCCAGGGGCCGCCGCGATGCGCAGCTGCCCGGCTTGCGCAAGTGGCGCGACCCATTGCGTATTGCGTTCGCCGGAACGCAACCGCAGTTCGCCCTGCGCGCTGCCGAGTTCGACACGCGCCGCCGTGTCGCCGCCAGCATCGCGCGCGTTCCGCTGGAGCGCCATCAGGCAGGTCGCGCCGCTCTGCGTGTCGACGCTGCGCGTGCCGCCATACAGGTCCATCAATCCCGCGACGAGCGTGCGCCGCACCTCGGCCGTCGCGGCGTCGGGCTTGCGATCGAGCAACGCGATCAGGTTGCATTGCTCGCGCAGGTCCGAGCTCATCCATTGGTCCTGCCAGTCCGCCGCTCGGAACGAACGCGCCCCGCCATGCTCCGCGGTGGTGGCGATCAGCCGCTGCTTCGCCTGGGTGGCGGCCGCATGCGCATTGCCCTCCAGCGCACGCGCGGTCGCGACCTGCGCCGATAGCGGCAGGCGATCCCACTGCCGCCACAGCGCGTCGAGCTGCGCGGGTTCGACATCGGTGCGGACCGCCGCCGCGAAGGCGAAGCGCGACAACGCCAGCGTGGCGGCATCACGTGACTCGCCCGGTTCGGCGAGTGGCTTCACGTGTTCGAGGAACCCGGCTGCGTTCTTCTCGATAGCGTCCTGCACCGGATGCCCCAGGCTGCGCAGCACGGCGAAGGCCTCGACGGTGTACGCGGTCAGGACGGTCTTCGACGCCGGATCGCTCCAATCGTGTGCGCCGGTGAAATAGCGGAACCCACCATCCGAGTCCTGGAAGACCGCCGCGTTGTCGATCGCCTCGCGCACGACGGCGGACGCATCGCTCCACGTCGTATCGCCGCGTTGGAGCGCCAGCGCCGCCGCCACCGCGCGGCTGAGGATCTGCTCCCAGCAGCGATGCGGATACGCCTGCATGTAACGCGTCCAGTCCTCGACCATGCCGGCTACGCCGTGCTGGAGGGAGACGTGGACGCTGGCATCGGACGCGTTCGCCGGCAATGTCGGGATGTCGAGCTCGACGGGTGCATCGCCCAGCCAGCCGGCCAGCACCTTGCGCGCGGCGATGCGCGGCGTTGCTACTTCGATGGGCTGCGCGACGGCGTCGTGCGCGTCGGCCGAAGATGCGCTCGCCACGGCGGTGATCGTGCCCACCTCCTGCGGCGCGATGACGCTGCCGAAACTTCCCTGCCCGCCCGGTGCGAGCCGCAGCGTGGCCTGGCGGTCCGTCGGCGCATTCGCACCTTCGAAACGCAGTGCGGCCTGGACGTCGGTCGCGTTATCGCCGGTCTGTCGCACGTGCGCAATCAGGCGCGACTGGTCGCCCGGATACAGTCGCACCGGCGCCTGCAGGCGCGCTTCCAGTGGCAATCCGGTTTCCAGCGTCGCTTCGGTCATGGCGAAGCCATCGTCGGCGTCGCTGCTCCACACGACCGCACGCCAGCGCGTCAGGTTATCCGGCAGCGTCACCTCGACGATGCGCGTCTCACCCGGCGCAAGACGCAGATCGGGATGCCACGCCGCGGTGTCGGCGAAACGGGTGCGGACGCGCGCCAGGGCCTGCGCGTCGCGCGATTCGTTTCCGCGCTGCTCGGGCGCCTTCAGCGTGCCATCGGGCGCCTTGGCTTCGCGCGATTCCAATTGGGCGCGGGTGATGCGCGAGCCGGTGACTTCGATCCGGTCGAGCGTCGTGTTGCCGGCGACCTCGTTGAAGCCCGCGGGCGCATCCAGCGGCGAAGGATCGTCGACGATCACGGGCGGCTCCCCCGGCGGCGGCGGAAGCGGCGTTCCGTTCCAGGAGGCCGCGCCGGAGTCGGAGCCGCGTGTGTCTTCGGGCCACGGAAGCAGGTAACGCCATTTAGCGTCATCGACGAAGTCGCCGAAACCCGCCGGATCGAGGCGGCCGCCGTGGCCCAGCGCGCCCAGCAGCGAGGCCCCATGCGGATTGGCGTATTCCAGCCAGCGCTGCGCGAGCGAGCGAAGCGCGTCGTCCATCACCGACAGCGCGACATCGCGCTCGGCCGCGCTGTCGTTGTGCAGCACCACGCGCGCCTGCATGCCCGGTTCGGTGCGCCCCGGTTCGAAGCGAACCGACACCGGCGCCGGCTTCGCGTCGGGCTCCGGGAGGGTCGGCACGCGCGCATCGGCCGTTTCGACCTCCACCGGCGTGCGCTCGTCGTCCTGCCCGTCCGACACCTCCAGGTCGGCGTCGCGCACGTACACGTGCACCTGTGAATGCGGGGAGTCCACGCGGGGCAGTTCGAATTGCGCGACGTTGCCGGCGACCGTTTCGACGCGGTAGTCCTCGATCCGGTCGTGACTGGCTATGACGAACAGCGCGCGCGCCCGCTCGAACGGCTGGCGCAGCGTCGCCTGTAGCGTCGCGCCATCCGCCTCGGCGGCGATCTCCAGTGCGGTTTCGTCGATGTCCGCCTGCATCGATTCACCGCCGAGCCACAGGTAGCGATCCAGCTGCACCGGTGCGGCGTCACCGCTGTGCGCGGTGAAGCGATACAGACCGCTGCCAGGCCGCGGGAAGTCGCAGCGGGTCGCAACGCCTGCGCGCAGCGCGCATTGCGTCAGGCGCCGCGTGTTCGCGTCGTCGTCGGCGAGGGACAGGAACTCCACGTCCACCGTGATGGCGGCATCGGGCATCGCATGTCCCGCCGCATCGACGACGACACCTTCCAGCTGGATCGGCGCATCGCCCCGCGGCCACGCCGGAAGAGTGCGCAGGCCGACGAAGGCCGGATAGCGCGCGTACAGCACCGAGCTGTCGCTCGCGACGGTTCCCTCGCGACCCTGCGGTGCGACTTCCGTCGACAGCGCCAACATGCCGAACGGCGGGCGTCGCGGGTTGCTGTCGCCCGGCAGCGTGGCGTCCAGTTGCGATCGTCCCTCGCGATCGAGCGTGTCGTCCGCGCTGGCTGCGTCGACATCGATCGAAACGCGCTCGTACGCGTCGTCGTCGCTGTTGATGAACCGGTACGCCGCGTAGTCCGGGTAGGCCTCGGCGAAGCCGAACGGTTCGATCGTCAGCTCGAGATTCTTTATCGCGATGCCCGCGGCGGTTCCACCTGAGTAGTAGCCGGCTCTCAGCCACGCGGTGAACCGCTGGCCATCGCGCAATACGCCGGGCGTTACGGACAGCTCGGCCCACAGGTCCTGCGCGCGGTAGACGCCGACGTAGAAGCAGGCGCCTTCGGCGCCGTAGCCGCGCTCGCCCGGCGCGCCGATGCAGTACGTGCCATCGGTGAGGTGGATGGGCAACCGTAGTTCGCCGGCGATGTCGCCGGCGGCCGACGGGATGGCCTGCCATTGCGTGATCGTCTTGCCTTCGTTGTCGTCGTGCAGCCGCAGCGTCAGTGGTGCCTCGGCGCCGACCGCCTGCAGTCGCGCGCCGTTGCGGTCGCGGCGCCACAGCCGGTAATGCACGGTATCGCCGGGCCGGTACATCGGCCGGTCGCTCACGCCCCAGGTGACGCGCCTGAGCGCGTGGCCAAGCTGGCCGGACCAACCCGTCTCCAATGGCAAGACGGCGCGCCGGCCATGCCAGCGCTGTCGCGCGCGCACCAGCCACGTCGCTTTGGAGGGTTCGTCATCGTTCTGCGGCAACACGACATCGTCGGGCAGGCGCAGCAGCGCAACACCGTCCTTGCTGGTGGTACCGCGCGCGACCACACGGAAGCCGTCTTCCGCACGTTCGCGCAACAACAGTTCGACGTCCGCGCCGGACACCGCCGCATCGCGTTCCCACTCGTTGGCCCAGACCAGCACCTCGCGCACGCCTCGCACGGTGTACAGGTCGAACGCGGGGGCCGCGAACTGCACCGGCCCGGTGGATCCGTCGAAGTCGCCTGCCCTCCGCTCGGTTCGCTCCGGCGTCCAGCTCACCCAGCCGCCATCGGCAAGCGTGCGCCGCGCGACGGACGAGGCGGCCTCGACGGTTGCGTCCTTCATGCCGCGAACGTGGACGGTCTCGTGGCGCGCGCGCGCACCCACGCCGTCCACGTCGATGGCGATATCGCCTGCATTGATCGCCTTCAGCCGCGCAGACGAAGGCGCGCCGGAGACCAGCAGCGCGGCGGTCCTGGGCGCCACCAGTTGCGGTAGCGCCGCATCGGTCTGGACGTCGATACGCACTGGCGCCAGGCGTTCGTTGTCCTCGCCACGCAGATCGCCCAGCGCGAGCGCGTAAGCGTCATGGGCGGCCTGCGCCTCCAAGGCAAGCCAATCCCCTGGTGCGCGCTGCACGCCGTCCGTCGAAGCCGAATGCCACCAGCGTTGCGGCGCAACCGTCAGCCCCGCAGGCAACTGCCGGGTGACGGTATCGCGCGCCTGCAGTGGAAGCCGGCGCGAGAACTCCAGCCGGATCGGTGCGCCGGGCAGGCAGCGCGCGAGGATCGAGCCGCCACGATTGGGCGCATCGACCAGACCCTCGCGCCTCGGACACACGAGCCGTCGCACAGCGAACGGCTCGTTCGCCAACGCCTTCAGAAGCGTGGCTTCCTGCGTGCCGGGCAACGGGCCTTCGGTCGAACGCAACCCAGGCGCGACGTCCAGTTGCAGCGTCCGGTTGGCGCCATCGATCCGTGGCAGGTGGATGCGAAAACGCGCGAACCCGCGTTGCCACCGTTCCGACGCAAGCCGCGTCGGTAACGGCAATGCGACCGCTTCGCCGTCGATGCGCAGGCGCAGCGCTGCCTGCAATGCCTTTGGCGCGACTTGCGCGGAGGACCACACCGTGATCGACGGCGCGCCGTGGCGCCACTCGTCGATCGATGCCCGCACCGTAGGACGTGCGGTCTCGGCAAACAGCGTTCGTGCCGGAAGGCGCTTGCCGTCCCAGGTCTTCAGGCCGGCATCCAGATCGATGCGGTAGCGCGTGGCGCCTTTCGGGGCCGTTTCGAAGGCGCAGGCCAGTCGGGTTTCGCTGTCCCAGCGACAGGTCCTGGGCTGGTCGGGCTGCAGGCGCACACCGGCATCGCCGACGCGGTTGTCCCAGGCCTGCACGGCCTGCGGGAAGTCGATGACCAGCTGGTCCGACGCGGTGAAGCGCGCTTCGGGAACCGAACCCTGCGCGCGCGCGGGCAAATGGGCGAAACAGAAGACGGCTGCGAGGCAACCGACGACCAGCGTCTTGCGGAACATGCGACTCCCTGCGGCCGGCGGTCGCCGGCATTCCATCCCCGGGGCGACGATAGCGCATCGCCTGCGCGCAGCCGGAGGGCGGTATGACCTTCGGGGCTGGGCTGCGCGCGACGGAGCCTCCATCCTCGCCCCGTCCACCACACATTGCCTCCCATGACCAAGCCGCTGACCCTCGCGATTGCCCTGTCCCTCACCCTCGCCATCGGCGCGCCGCTGCTCGCCCACGCCGCGCAGCCGGCCGCCAAGCCCGCCGCGACGAAGCCCGCCGCCGCCAAACCTGCACCGGCGTGGGTGGCCAAGAGCAACGAATACGCCGACATCCTGGTGAAGGCGCAGGCCGAGTTCGCGCCGGAGGGCATGTCGTTCCTCGGCGTGCCGGGCTACGACGAGCGCGTCGCCGACTTCAAGCCGCAGAACGCGGAGCGCTTCCGCGCCGCGACGGCGAAGGCACGTAACGAGCTGAAGGCGAAGCTCGCCACCGAACGCGACCCCAACGTGCGCCAGGACCTGGAAATCATGATCCAGGCCGCCGACGACAACATCCTCACCAGCGAACTCACGCAGCGCCTGATGCTGCCGTGGAGCGACGTCGCGCAGACGATGTTCGGCGGCCTGCAGTCGCTGCTGTCGGACCAGACGCCGCCGGAGCGTCGCGCGAAGGCGCTGGAACGCCTGCAGAACTACGTCGGCCAGGGCGCCGAGAAGACGCCGGTGACCGAACTGGCGATGGCGCGCTACACCGAAGCCGCAGCGAATGCGAAGCTCGTGCCGCCGACGAAGCTCGAAGTCGAGCAGGCGCTGACCAACATCGCCACCTACGCCGACGGCATCCGCAAGCTGTTCGCCAAGTACAAGGTCGAAGGCGCGCAGCCCGCGCTCGCCGCCATGGACACGCAGCTCAAGGCGTACGGCGACTGGGCGCGCGCGAACGTGCTGCCCAACGCGCGCACCGACACGAAGCTGCCGCCGGAGATGTACGCCAACAGCCTCAAGCAGTACGGCATCGACATCGATCCCAAGGTGCTGCTCCGCCGCGCGCAGGTCGAGTTCATGGAGACGCGCGCGGCCGCGCAGCAGCTCGCGCCGCTGGTGGCGAAGGCGAACGACCTCGACGTCGCCAACCCGCGCGACTACGTGGCCGTCATCAACGCGCTGAAGAAGCGCAACATGCCCAACGACCAGCTGGAAGCGCGCTATCGCGCGGTGATCGACCAGATCGATCCGATCATCCGCAAGGAGAAGATCGTCGACGTGCCGAACCGCCCGATGGTGATGCGTTTGGGGTCCGAAGCCGAATCGGCGCAGACCTCGGCACCGCATTTCCTGCCGGCGCCGTTGATCGGCAACACCGGCCAGCAGGGCCAGTTCATCCTGCCGGTGTCCGTGCCCACCACCGATGGCAAGGCGCTGCAGTACGACGACTTCAACTTCGATGCGGTGCGCTGGACGCTGTCCGCGCACGAGGGCCGCCCAGGCCACGAGCTGCAGTTCACCGCGATGGTCGAGCGCGGCGTCTCGCTGGCGCGCACGATGTTCGCGTTCAATTCGGTCAACGTGGAAGGCTGGGCGCTGTACGCCGAAGCCGAAATGGTGCCGTACGAACCGCTCGACGGGCAGTTGATCGCGCTGCAGTTCCGCCTGATGCGCGCGGCGCGCGCGATGCTCGATCCGATGCTGAACCTGGGCATGATCGATCGCGAAGCCGCCGGGAAGATCCTGCGCGAGAAGGTCGGGCTGTCCGAAGCGATGACCAAGCAGGAACTGGATCGCTACACCTTCAATACGCCGGGCCAGGCGGGCAGCTATTTCTACGGCTACACCCGCATCCTCGAACTGCGCATGGAGACCGAGATCGCGCTGGGCGACAAGTTCGACCGCCTCGCGTTCAACAACTTCCTGCTCGACCAGGGCCTGCTCCCGCCGGACCTGCTGGCGAAGGCGGTGCGCGAGCAGTTCATTCCGGCGCAGTTGAAGAAGTAAGTCCGCCCCGGCGCCAGCCCCTCTCCTACCGGGAGAGGGATTGGGTCGCGAAACGTGGCCCGCGCTCGCGGCACCGAGTCTTTGCTCTGGTAGCCCGGGTAAGGCCGGAGGCCGCACCCGGGGAACGTGCCCGGCGCCACTGCCCAGGGTGCGCTTCGCTTACCCGGGCTACCAAAGCGCGAAGCGCCGGGCACATCGGCGCTTCACCTCAATCCGACATCCCCTCCACGCCCCGTGAATACGGCGGGGCGCCACGGTCCCGCACGGAGGCCGTCACCACCCCGCTGGCTATACTTTCGCGACCTTCGCCCGGGAATCTTTCGTGCCGTCCACGCTTCCGCCGTCCACCGTCCGCCGCATGTCGCCCCTCGCGATCCGTGCCTGCACCGCGACCAGCGCCGTCGGCCCCGGGCGGGATGCGCTGGCGACGGCATTGCGGGAAGGCCGCAGCGGCCTGCGCCGGAACGATTTCGGCGATGCCGATGCCGGGCGCCTGGACTGCTGGATCGGCCGCGTCGACGGGCTCGAATCCATCGCCCTGCCCGCGGCGCTGGAGCCGTGGGATTCGCGCAACAACCGCCTGGCCTGGCTCGCGCTGGAACAGGACGGCATGCGCGATGCGATCGACGCCGCCGTCGCGCGACACGGCGCCGACCGCATCGCGGTGATCGTCGGCACGTCGACGTCCAGCATCGGCAGCACCGAGGCGGCGTACACCGCGCTGGAGGACGGCGAGTTCGCCGAGCCCTACGCGCGTCCGCACGTGCACACGCCGCATTCGCTGGGCGAGTTCGTGCAACAGGCCACCGGACTGCGTGGACCGTGCATCACCGTGGCGACCGCGTGCTCGTCCAGCGCGAAGGTGTTCGCGCAGGCCGCGCGCCTGATCGACGCCGGCCTGGCCGACGCCGCGCTGGTCGGCGGCGTCGACACGCTCTGCGGCAGCGTGCTGTTCGGCTTCAATTCGCTGCAACTGGTGGCGAGCGAACCCTGCCGTCCGTTCGATGCGACGCGCAACGGGTTGTCGCTCGGCGAGGCCGGCGGCTTCGCGCTGCTCGAACGCGCGAGCGAGGGCGACACCGGCCTGCAGTTGCGCGGCTATGGCGAATCCAGCGACGCGCACCACATGTCCTCGCCGCATCCGGAAGGCCTCGGTGCACGGCTGGCGATGCGCGATGCGCTCGCGCGCGCCGGCATCGACGCGGACGAGGTCGGTTACCTCAACCTGCACGGCACGGCCACGCCGGCGAACGATTCCGTCGAAGCCGCCGCCGTCGCCTCCGTCTTCCCCGACGCGTTGCACGCCAGTTCGACCAAGGGCTGGACGGGGCACACGCTCGGCGCGGCGGGCATCGTCGAATCGACGATCGCGCTGATCGCGCTGGAACGCGGCGAACTGCCGGGCACGCTCGGCAGCGACACGCCCGATCCCGCGTGCGGTCCGCAGATCCGCTTCGCGTCGCAACGCGCGCAGATCCGCTACGCGATGAACAATTCCTTCGGTTTCGGCGGCAACAACTGCTCGCTGGTGTTCGGTCGCGCATGAGCCGTCTGGAAGCAAGGATCGAAGGCATCGGCTTCTGGACGCGGGGACTGCCCTCGTGGACGGCGGCGCGCGAATTCGCGGCCAGCGGCACGCAGCCGCCGGATGCGCCATCGCGTCCATCGCCGCAACTGCTGCCCGCGAACGAACGCCGCCGCGCGCCGGAAACCGTCGCCATCGCGCTCGAAGTCGCCATGGCCGCATGCGAAGCCGCGTCGCGCGACCCCGCATCGCTGCCGTCGGTGTTCGCCTCCACGCACGGCGAACTGGCGATCACCGATTACATGTGCACGACGCTGGCGGCCGATCCGCGCGCGTTGTCGCCGACGCGTTTCCATAACTCCGTGCACAACGCCGCCGCCGGTTACTGGACGATCGGTACCGGCGCGATGCAGCCGGCGAACGCGGTCAGCGCGTACACGGCGAGCTTCGCCCAGGGGTTGATCGAAGCGCTGACGCAACTGCATGACGCCGACGCCGTGCTGCTGGTGGCCTACGACGGCCAGTCCGCGGGCCCGTTGGCGAAGATGGCGCCGAGCGAAGGCCTGCTCGGCGGCGCGCTGGTGCTGTCGCGCGACGGCGCCGGCCCACGCCTGCAGGCGCGCCTGGTGCCGGCCTCGACGCAATCGCCCGCCACCGGTCCGCTGGCGCGTTTCGCGTCGGCCAACGCGATGGCGCCGATGCTGCCCCTGTTCGATGTACTCGCGCGCGGCGAAGGGACGGCGGCGTTGCCCGCCGGCGCTGCGCACGACCTGCTGGTGGAGGTGACCCCGTGACCCATCCGACCCTGAGCCGCGACGACGTCATCGTCGTGATTCCCGCACTGAACGAAGCGCTGCGCATCCGCGACGTGGTCATCGGTGCGCTCGCCGAATGCCCGCGCGTGCTGGTGATCGACGACGGTTCCGACGACGGCACCGCCGAGCGCATCGCCGACCTGCCGGTGACCGTGATCCGCCACGAAACGCGCATGGGCAAGGGCGCGAGCCTGCGCGACGGCTTCATGCACTCGCTGCGCATGGGCGCGCGCGCCATCGTCAGCATGGACGGCGATGGGCAGCATCTGCCCAGCGACATCCCGCGGCTGATCGCCGCGGCGAACCGGCATCCGGGTTACATCGTGATCGGCGCGCGCCTGCGTCGCCGTTCGCAGCAGCCGATCTATCGACGCCTCGCCAACGAGTTCGCCGACTGGGGCATCGCGTGGGGCACGGGGTACCAGCTCGCCGACAGCCAGAGCGGGCAGCGCCTGTATCCGGCAGCGGTGGCCGCGCTTACCGACGTGCCCGGCGAGGACTTCGTGTTCGAGGCGCAGATCCTGATTTCCGCCGCGCAGCAGCTGGGCACGCGCTGCGTGTCGGTGCCGATCGAGTCGCGCTACAAATGCGTGCACAGCGACGAGCAGTTCCGTCCGAGCCATTTCAAGCCGCTGCGCGATTTCTCGCGTATCACCTCGCACGTGGTGTTCGGCGTGCTCCGGCGCGGCGGCGTGCCGGACATGTATCGCCGGATCCGCGAGAACCCGGTCGTGATCGACGACCCGACGGGCGAGTTCGCACCGCCGCCGATGGGCGTGGTGCAGACGCGCTCGTCGTAGCCGCGTCGCCCCCAAAAGCATCATCCCCGCTTTCGCGGGGATGAGGTCACGCTCGACTCACTTCACCGGTTGCGCCGGCGGCGCGGCCGGCGGAGGCGTCTGCGGCGCGGTGGCAGGCGGCGGGTTGGCGACGTAGATGGCCACGGCCTGCGCGAACTTCTTGGTCGGCGAGATGTTCACGCCGATGCCGCCGGAGCTGAAATTGCCGCCGTGGTAGCCGCCGTAGCTGCCGCCGCCCACGCCGACGCCCACGCTGCTGCCGCCGCCCGTGTCCTGCGTGCCCATGAACAGCACGCCGTTGGCGCCCAGCTTCGCGGCCTCGGCGCGCAGCTTGGCGATCACGTCGTTCAGCTTGTTCTGCTCGCCGTAGGTGAAGCTGCCGCTGGCCGTCTCCAGGCGCGCGATTTCCTCGAAACCGCCCGGCGGCGGCGTGTAGTACACGCGCACCTGCGACGGGTCGATCGGCGTGCGCGGCGTGCCGGTGACCAGCTGCGAGGTGGACGAACAGCCGGCCAGCGCGGCCAGTGCGAGTGCGGCAAGGATCGAAGCGATGCGGCGCATGGCGGCGCCTCCGTGTTGGGTTGCGGCGATCCTACGACACGGGCGGTCGTGCGGAAGCGAACGACGCCGCCGTCCGTTCAGGTCATCCCGCCGTCGATGCCGATCACCTGCCCGTTGATGTAGGCGGCGCCGTCCGAGCACAGGAACCCGATCAGCGCGGCGACCTCGTCCGGCTGGCCGGGGCGGCCGGCGGGGACCAGCTGTTTGATGGCCTCCGCCGGGAAGGCCGCGTCGGCCATGCGGCCCTCGATCACGCCTGGCGCCACCACGTTGCAGGTGATGCCGCGGCTGCCCATCTCGCGCGCCAGCGACTTGGTCGCGCCGTGCAGCGCCGCCTTGGCCGCGGCGTAGTTCGCCTGGCCCCGGTTGCCCAGCACCGCCGCCACCGACGACACGCTGACCACGCGGCCCCAGCGCGTGCGCGCCATCGGCAGCAGCAGCGGCTGGGTGACATGGAAGAAACCGTGAAGGGACACGTCGACCACGCGCTTCCACTTCGCCTCGCTCATGCCGGCCATCGGGCCGTCGTCGTGCACGCCGGCGTTGTTGACGACGATCTGGATCGGGCCAGCGTCGAGCAGCGTCGCGATCGCAGCCTGCGACGCCTGCGCATCGGCCACGTCGAATGCGACCGCCTGCGCCGATCCGCCTGCCGCGCCAATGGCGTCGACCACCGCCTGCGCGCGCTCGACGTTGCGGTTGGCGTGCACGATCACCTCGCAGCCGTCGGCGGCCAGGCGGCGGCAGATCGCGCCGCCGATGTCGCCGCTGCCGCCGGTGACCAGCGCGCGACGCGGGCCGGTGGGTTTGCGTGCGCTCATGCGGACTCTCCGGAAAGCGAATGCAGCACCGCGGCGCGGCCGCTCGCAAGCGTCGCGCCGTCGTGCGTGATGAGGAAACGGTACTGGCTGCCGGACGCGTCGGCCATCAGGCATTGCGCGTGCACGTCGATGGCGCCGGGGAGATCGTCGATGCGATCGACCTGCAGCACAAGGTCGCGCAGCGCGACGAGCATGCCGGGCCGCACGCCCTCGCCCGCCGCACGCGCGAGCAGCCCGCCGTGCACGGCCATCGCTTGCGCGCCGTATTCGCCCAGGTGCACGGCGTGCAGCCGGTCGCGATGTCGCAGCGGATGCGCGACGTCGCGATGGTTGAACGCGCGCAGCCGGATCGACTGCGCGTCGAACTCGACCACTTCATCCCACAGGCACATCGCGCCGCCATGCGGCACGAGCGTGAGGACCTCCTCGCGCGCGATGGTCGCCGCCGTCACGCCGCTTCCCTCACGGGTTCGCGCACGATCAGCAGCGCCAGCACGAAGTTGAACGCCACGCCGAGCGCGACCGTGCCGCCGATGGCGCGCAGCACCGGAATGCTCGACAGCGCGAGCAACGCGAACACCAGCAACGTGGTCAGGCTGCACACGATCACCGCGTGCAGCGTGCGCAGCTGTTCGGCGCGATCGTCGCCGGCGTGGTCGAAGAACAGCGCGTAATCCAGGCCCAGCCCCGCCGCGAGGATCAGCGACACCAGGTGGAAGAGGTTCAGTTCGACGCCGAACGCGCGCAGCACGGCGAGGATCAGCAGTGTCGTCAACGCCATCGGCGCGAGCACGCGCAGCACGCGACGCGGCGAGCGCAGCGCGAACCACACGGCCGCGGCGAGCAGCACCGCGGCGAGCGCCAGTGCCCACAGCACGCGTTCGCGATACTGCGCGACGAGCGATTCGGACGCCTGCTTCAGGTCGAGCAGCTGCGCGCCGTTGGCGTGCGCCACGCGCGCGACGGCGGCGGGATCGCGCAATCCGGACAGCGCGACGAGCGCGATGGCGTGGCCTTCGCGCTGCAGCAGCAGGCCTTCGGTGCTCGCCGCCAGCGGCGTTCCGGCCAGATCGGCCGTCGTGATCGGCGGTGCGGCGCGCGCCGTGGCGATGTCGCGCACGAAGTCGTCGAAGGCGTCGTCGTTGAATGCGCCGCCGGCCATCGCATCGGCCAATGCGGTGCGCAATTCGGCGTCGGTCGGCAGCTTTTCCTGGCGCGCGCGTTGCGTCGCCGCACTCGGCAGGTAGCGCGCGGCGAGATCGAATCCGCCGATGACGCCCTTCGCGCGCAGGTCCTCGAGCGCACCGAGCATGCGTTCGGACGACTGCAACGCCTGTTCGGCGTCGCGCGACTGCAGCGCGATCACGTAACGCACGTCCGGCGCGCCGAGTTCGGCACGCAATTGCGCGTCCTGCGCCAGCGCGGCCGACGGCACCGGCGTAAGTCGCGCGAGGTCGTTCTGCCAGAACGTGCCCGGCGCGAACGCCACGACGAGGGCAGCGATCGCGGCGACAATGCCCGCGGAAAGCGCGTTCATGCGCGGCCAGCGCGCCAGCGCGTTCCAGTAACGCGCGAGCCAGCGCGAATCGGCGGCATCGTGCGGCGACGGATCGATCAGCGCCGGCAGCAGGAAACGCGTCGCGAGCGCCGCCGTCGCCAGGCCGACGACCGTGAACACCGCGAGCTGCTGCAGGCCATCGACGCCGGAAACGAGGAAGGTCGCGTAGGCGATGCACGTCGAGGCGACGCCCGTGCCCAGCGTCGGCCACAGCGCGCGCGCACTCGCCCACGGCGACACGCCGGCGCGTTGGTGACTAAACAGATGGATCGGATAGTCCTGCACCACGCCGATCAGCGTGAAGCCGAACGCGACGGTGATGCCGTGCACGCCATCGAACGCGAGCGCCACGGCGCCAAGGCCCGCGAGGCCCGCACTCGCCAGGGGCAGGCCGCCCAGCAGCGGCGCCTTCCAGCTGCGGTACGCGATCCACAGCAGCAGCACGAACACCAGCGAATCGATGGTGCCGATCAGGCTCGCCTCGCGCGCGGTGCGTCCGCCGATCTCGACGGAGAACGCGCCGGGACCTGTCAATGTCAGCGCGGTTTTCGAGTTCCCACGCACCGCATCGAACGCGGCGTGGATCGCGTCGACGGCGATCTGCTGGCCTTCCGGATCGAAGCCGGCCGCATGCGTTTCGATCGCAAGCAGCGCTTGGCGTCCTGCACGATCGAACCACACGCCGTGCAGCCGTTGCGGCGCATTCGCCGGTTGCCACGCCTGCGCGAGCTTCAGCGTTTCCAGCGTCGGGTCGGACGGCAGCAGCGGTTCGATCATCGCCGCCGCGGGCGAACCGAGATCCTGCACGCGCGCGTCGAGCTCGCCGCGCAGGAATGCGGCATCGAAGCGCTGCGTGTCGAGCGTCGGCGACAGCAGGTAGCGGTACGGACGCAGGCGCGGCGGGATCGCGTCGAGCCCGAGGTCGGCGCCGTTCGCCACGAGCTTGAACGGCACGTCCACGCCGACGCGCGTGGCGAGCAGGCGCTCGCGCAGCGCCTGCGATTGCGCCGCGAGCGTCTGTGGCGCCTCGCCCGACAGCGAAAGCAGCAGCAGGCGCGAGCCCGGACCTTCGCCGAGTTCGTCGATGAGCAGCTTCTGCGCCGGCGTCTGCGGCGCCGGCATGAACTTGCGCAGGTCCCCGCTGAGCTGCACGCGCGGCGCGACGAACAACGCGAGCAGCGCGAGCAGCGCCAGCCACAGCAGCGCCAGCGCGAGCCGGCGCGTCGCGCTCATCGGTCGTCCGCTCATCGTGCGGGCGCGCCTTCGCACAGGGCGGCGAGCGCGGCGGCGTCGGTAGCCCTGGCCGCGTCCTGCGCCGCGCCGGCGAGCAGCGTGCGCTGCACGTCGCCCTTGCCGGCCGGACGCGTCTGGATGCAGCGCAGTTCCGCGCCGCGGCCGAACAGCTGGATCGCGTGCAGTTTCGACGCGAGCGCGGCGTCCTTCGGCGTCATCGTCAGCGTCCAGCGCTGGCGCGTGCCGTCGGCCTGCAGGCGGTAATGCGCCTGCAGCGAGGCGTGGTCGCCACCGAGCAGCGCGCCGAAGCTGTTCTGCAGGCCGGCCAGTTCCGGCACGCGCGAGAGCGAGAACGTGCGCGGCGATTGCCCGGCGCGTTCGATGGTCGCCTCGCCGGCGTGCAGCGTCGTGGTTTCGGCATACGGCGAGCGCACTTCGCGCACGAGCGTGTCGGCGTCGGGACGGCGGTACTCGCCGGTGAGGCGCAGCGGCGTCTTCAGCAGTTTCGAACCGCGCACTTCGACGAAGGGCGTGCGCGCCGGCGCGGGGCGCGCGATCTTCGCCAGGATCCAGTCGGCCTCGACCGGCGCGTCAGCCGGCGCGGCGCAGATCGCCGCGCTGGACAGCAGCAGCGCCGGCGCCAGTCGCCTCGCCCAGGTGCGTGAGTGAGGAGTCGTCCGCTGCATCGTCGCCCTGCCAGAAATCGTAGAAGTTGAACCAGTTGTAGGGCGCGCGGCGCACGTGGTGCTGCAGGCGCGCGGCGTACTCGCGCACGAGTGCGGCGATCCGTTCGCCGCGCTGCCGGCGCGGGATGTCGAGCCCGTCGCTGAATTCCTCGAACACCAGCTCGTAGCGGTTATTGCCGCGATACAGCCCGAACGCCAGCATGATCGGCACCTTCAGCGTGGCGGCGAGCGACCACGGGCCCGACGGCAGCGCCGCATCGCGCCCGAGGAACGGCACGCGCACCGTGGCATCGCCGGCTTCGGCGCGATCGACCAGCAGCGCGACGAGCTCGCCGCGCGCGAGCGCTTCCTGGATCGCCAGCACGATCGACACGCCGTCCTGCCCGGCGTCGATGACGTCGCGCGCGAGCTGCGGGTTGAGCGCGTCGAGCAGGCGCGTGATGGCCTGGTTGTGCGCGACGTCGAGCACGATGCGCACGCGCAGCGCGGGACGGGTGAGCGAAAGCACGCGCAGCGCGTCGAAGCTGCCGTGGTGGGAACCGAAGATCAGCACGCCTTCGCCGCGGTCCACGCGTGCGGCCAGCGCCGGCAGGCCGACGGTGGCGATATCGAAACGCGACAGCTGCCCGCTGAGCAGGAACACGCGATCGAGGATCGTGGCGGCGAAGGTGTGGATATGGCGCGCGACGTCCCACAGCGTGGGCGTGCGATCGAGCACACGGGACAGGTAGGCGCGCGAGGCGCGGCGTTCGGGTCCGCGCACGAACAGGAAATACAGCGTGATCGGGTACAGGCACAGGCGCGCGACCGGGCGGCCGCCATAACGCGCGATGCTGCGGATGATCCACAGCGCGACGTAGCCGCCGCCTTCGGGGCGCTGTTTCCAGTGCGAACTCATGCCGCGGCCCCGGCGTCGTGCGCGAGGATCTCGCCGCTGGCGATCAGCGTCGCCTCGCGCAGCACGCGAAAGCGCCAGCGCGGCGCAGCGCCGTCGAGTTCGATGCGCGCGCTCTCGCCCGGCAGCAGCGGCTGCAGGAACTTCACCTGCGGCAGGCGCAATGCGCGCAGCGGGCCGTGCGCGGCTTCGATCGCCTCGACCACGCGCTCCAGCACGACCACGCCGGGCACCAGCGGCCGACCGGGGAAATGCCCGGGCAGGCTGGGATGGTCGGCGGAAATGGTGAAGTCCATGCGTGGCGGCGGCTGCGCGAAGGTGCGCTCAGGATACCGGGCTAGTCGAACAATCCACGCCAGAACCGCGGCCCCAGCGCCGCCATCTGCCGCAGGAAATCGAAGAAATGCCGGTACGGGCGATGCGGGAACAGCCAGCGCCGCAGCATGTATTCGCCGACGAAGAAGCCGCCGACGATGCCGTAGTTGAGCAGGTTGGCGAACAGCGACCACGCCTCCTGGCCGATGGAAACCGGCGAGGGATGCCCCAGGCGCACGAGCACGCCGTCGGGCACGGCGATCAACGCCAGCACGCCGTTGGCGATCGCCAGCGCGGCCAGGACATAGGCCCACGCGGCAGTCAGCTGGCGGGAATAGCGGTACAGCGGCGCCGGCAGCGTGGCCGGCTCGCAGCCTTCCATCGCCGCGACGATCCGCGTGATCAGCGCCTCGCGCGGCGCTCGCAGGCTGCGCCAGAACATCCACGCCACGAAGCCCACGAACAGCATCGGCGGAGCCAGCAGCAGCATCTGCGCGTACGGCGTCTGCGCGAGCCACGCCAGCGCGGCGCCGCACGCGACGAGCACGGCCCAGGCCCACGCCTGGCCGTGCATCAGCGGGGCGACCAGGCACAGCGCGACCAGGTCGGCCATCGCGATGGCGGCCGGCACGCCGCCGCCGTCGTGCGTGGCCCAGTGCGCCAGCAGCGGGTACGCGACGGCCAGCGCGATGGCGGGAATGGCGCGAACCACGGCCGATGCCATGCCGTCGCGCGCCCAGGCGGCGCTCACGCCGCGCGGCGCTGTTCGATGTGCGCGGCCAGCGCGCGCAGCGAGGCGAAGATGCGACGGTTCTCGTCGCTGTCCGAACGCAGCTGGAAGCCGTACTTGCCGGAGATCGCCAGCGCCAGTTCCAGCGCGTCGATCGAATCCAGGCCCAGGCCTTCGCCGAACAGCGGGCTTTCCGGGTCGATCTCGCCCGGGGCGACGTCCTCGAGGTTCAGGCTTTCGACCAGCAGCTCCGCCAGTTCGCGTTCGACGGGACTTTGTTCAGACATCGGGATTTCCGCTACAAGGCATATCGAGGGACGCCACGATCCGGCATCGGCGCGTCGCGCGCAACCGTCCGGGCCGGGCGGCGGCGCCCCGCGGCGCCGTGCCGCCGGCCCGGCCCGTTCCACGGGGCGGACGCGGCCCTTCCCTTATGATTGGCGCATGACCGACACCGTCCCAGGGCCCGGCCGCGCAAGCGCCTCGCCGGCCGAGCTGAACTCGCCCACCGACACCCCGACAGCATTGCAGGCCGACGTGCTGGTGATCGGCGGCGGCCCCGCCGGCACCACCGCCGCCACGATGCTCGCCCGCAAGGGCTGGAGCGTCCTGCTGCTGGAGAAGGACGCGCACCCGCGCTTCCACATCGGCGAATCGCTGCTGCCGATGAACCTGCCGATCCTCGAACGCCTGGGCGTGCTCGACCAGGTGAAGGCCATCGGCACCTTCAAGCCCGGCGCGGAGTTCCCGATCGTCAACGACGACGGCACGCCGATGGCGCCGGACAACGAGGGCGCCGACCAGTACAACACCTTCCGCTTCGAGCGCGCGCTCAACCCCGCGTTCGGTTACGCCTACCAGGTCAAGCGCGAGGAGTTCGACCAGTTGCTGTTCCGCAACGCGCAGGCCAATGGCGTGGACGCGCGCGAGAAGCACAAGGTCGAACGCGTGGAATTCGGCAGCGACGGCCGGCCGTCGATCGCGCATGCACGCGATGCGCAGGGCAACGCGTTCACGGTGCGCGCGCGCTACATCGTCGATGCGAGCGGCCGCGACACGTTCTTCGGCAACCAGCTCAAGCTCAAGAAGAAGAACGCGCTGCACCAGTCGGCGGCGATCTTCAGCCACTTCACCGGCGTGGAGCGCCGCGACGGCGAGGACGCCGGCAACATCACCGTGCAGCGCTTCGCGCACGGCTGGATGTGGCTGATTCCGTTGCGCGACGGCGTGATGAGCGTGGGCGCGGTGTGTTTCCCCGAATACCTCAAGCAGCGCCGCGGCGAGAACGAAGCGTTCCTCATGAAGACGCTGGCGTCCGAGCCGCAGGTGAAAAAGCGCATGGCCAACGCCCAGCGCGTCGCGCCGGTGCACGTCACCGGCAACTACTCGTACACCTGCGAGCGCATGCACGGGCCGGGCTGGGTGATGGTCGGCGACGCGTACGCGTTCGTCGATCCGGTGTTCTCCTCCGGCGTGTACCTGGGCATGAACAGCGCCGAGCAGGCCGCGCAGGTGGTCGACGGCGCGCTGCGCGATCCCGCGCGCGAAGCCGCACTGCAACGCGAGATGGACACGCGCCTGAAGCGCGGACTCAAGCACTTCCAGTGGTTCATCTACCGCTTCACCACGCCGGTGATGCGCCACCTGTTCAACCATCCGCGCAATGTATGGCAGGTGGAACAGGCGGTGATCTCGATGCTCGCCGGCGACGTGTTCGACAACCCCGAAGTGCTCAAGCGCCTGCGCCTGTTCCGCTTCATCTACAACGTGACGGCGATCCGCATGGCGCCGCTCGCGCTGCGCGGCTGGCTGAAACGGCGCCGCCAGGTCGGCGTGGACGTCGGCCTGCACGGCGCCGCCGACACGCTGCAGCCGGGACCGGAGCGCGCGCAGTGAGCGCGGTGCATCCCATGCCCTTCCACGAGCCGCGCTGGTCGGTGGAATACGTGCACGCGACGCCGGAGTCTGTGCTCGTGCAGCCCGACGTGCTGGCGGTCATCGCGTTCGGCACGAAGGCGCCGCACCACGACGACCCGCGTTACCTGCGCGTCGCGCTGGAGCCGCACGGCGATGCGCCGCTGGAAGTCTGGCGCGCGGGCGGCCCGGTGCAGCGCGGTCGCGACGGCGACGTCGCGTGGGCCGACGACGGGGCGCTGCTGTTCGGCGCGATCGAACTGGACGAGGGCGAAGCCGATCCCACGCGTCGCGGTTCGGACATCGAGGCCACCGCCGATCGCCTGTATCGCCGGCTGATCGAATTCGTGCAGCAGCGCGGCACGCCGCACCTGCTGCGCGTGTGGAACTACCTGGACGGCATCACCGTCGGCGAAGGCGACATGGAGCGTTACCGGCAGTTCTGCGTCGGTCGCGCGCGCGGACTGGGCGAGGTCGATCCGCACACGCTGCCCGCGGCTACCGCCATCGGCCAGGTCAATCCGGAAGGCGCGCCGCGACGCCTGCAGGTGTACTGGCTCGCTTCGCGCGTGCCGGGCACGCCGCTGGAGAATCCGCGCCAGATCAGCGCCTACCGCTACCCGCGCCAGTACGGGCCGCAGCCGCCGAGCTTCGCCCGCGCGATGCTGCCGCCGGCCGGCAGCACGATGCCGCTGATGCTGTCGGGCACGGCGGCCATCGTCGGCCACGAGTCGCAGCACGCCGACTCGGTGGCGACGCAGCTGGACGAAACGCTGGCGAACTTCGACAGCCTCATTGCCGCCGCCCGCGCGCAATGGCCGTCGCTGCCGGCCCGCTTCGGCGCGCATTCGCCGCTGAAGGTGTACGTACGCGACCGCGACGAACTCGAGATCGTGTCGCGTGCGCTCGACGAACGCCTGCCGCCGGAAGTCCCACGCGTCGTGTTGCACGCGGCCGTGTGCCGTCGCGAGTTGCGCGTTGAGATCGATGGGGCGCATGGGTAGGGTTTTGTTTGTGATTCGTGATTCGCAGCAGCTTCGCCGAAGCCGTCATCCCGGCGAAGGCCGGGACCCAGGCCCGTAACGCCCGGGCACCCTCACTACGGCGAACCACGATCACCGTCATTCCAGCGAACGCTGGAATCCATGTTGATTTTCGAAGCCTGCGTTGCGTCGGATCGAAGCAACAGCGCAGCGCTGTAACGCAGCGGCCAGTCACCGCATCCGCTTCGTTGCCCCTCACCCCAACCCCTCTCCCGAAGGGAGAGGGGCTTCAAACCGTCATCCCGGCGAAGGCCGGGACCCAGGCCCGTAACGCCCGGGCACTTTCATCACGGCGAACCACGATCACCGTCATTCCAGCGAACGCTGGAATCCATCTTGATGTTCGAGCCTGCGTTGCGTCGGATCGAAGCAACAGCGCAGCGCTGTAACGCAGCGGCCAGTCGCCGCATCCGCTTCGTTGCCCCTCACCCCAACCCCTCTCCCGAAGGGAGAGGGGCTTCAAGCCGCTTCGCACTCCACCACCGGCACTTCATTCCGCGAATCGCCCGTTCCATCGCCCCGCGCTATCGCCGCGACGCATCGCCCACTAAGCTCCACATCGCTGCGCCTGTCGCACGCACGCCCGCCAACCACAAGGAGTCACCGCAATGGGTCTGATCAGCCTGCTCTGGGGCATCGTCGCCATGATCTGGATGGTCATCGCGCTGATTCCGCTGCTGGGATGGGGCAACTGGCTGCTGATTCCGTTCGCGTCCGTCGGCGCGATCATCGCGGCCATCGGCATCGCGTTCACCAGTCCGGGCAACCGCGGTCGCGCGAAGACGGGGCTGGTGCTCAACGGCATCGTGATCCTCGTCGGCATCGTGCGACTGGGCATCGGCGGCGGCATCATCTGAGCATCCGCGCGCGCGTCCGCCGAGGCGCGCGTGACGACGTCCTTCACATGCGCGGTCCGTACGCGCACGCATGCATGGCCGCATTTTTCCGCTGAATACGTGGGCCGCGCGATGTTGCGGCGCAAGCTTGTCGCGTGCGTGGAAGCAGGCGCATAGTCGGCCTGGGCTGAAGGGGGAAGCCCATACCCAATCCCCACTGCCGGTTCTTCGCGATGGCCATCGCGAGGGCGGAACCGGCCGGGGGCATATCACCTTCAGATCGGGACGTGACCCATGAAAAGGATCGGATCCGCGCTTTGGTTGTCCGGTGTAGCGCTTGGATTGTGCTTCAGTGTCCACGCCGCAGAACCGCAGTCCACGCATCAAGTAACCGTCGCCGGCGTGAAGGTCGGCATCGACGCGGAAACCGGGCGCCTTCGTCCGCTCACCGCCAGCGAGAGCGCGCAGCTGGACCAGGCGCTGACGCAGGGTCAGCAGGCGAAGATCGCGCCGGGCATGGCGAAGACGTTCGCCGCGCCGCGCGACGCCGCCGCCGCACGTTCGACGGTGCGCAAGGCCGCGCACGGCGGCGTGTCGGTGAAGGTTCCCGAATCGATGATGAGCACCGTCGTCGCGCATCGCGACGCATCGGGCCAGCTCGTCGTCGACCACGCCGAACCGTCGAACGATTCTGTCGAAGCCCACAACGAGGAGCTGCTGAAATGAGAAAGCATCTTCTCGCCTGCGCGCTCGCCCTCGGCAGCGCATTCGCATTCAACGCCTCGGCCGCGCAGCTGATGCTGCTCAACGGCGATGCCGGCACCGGCCTGGGCCTGGACGATCCCACGGCCGCCACGCCGGTCGGTCTGAATCCGGGCACGACGGTCGGCCAGCAGCGCCAGATCGTCTACCGCTTCGCGATGGACCTGTGGGGCGCGGTGCTCAAGAGCGACGTGCCGATCAAGGTCGGCGCCTCGTTCCAGCGCCTGAACTGCACCGCCACCGGCGCGACGCTCGGCTCGGCCGGCGCGAACTGGATCGATCGCGATTTCCCGAACGCGCCGCGTCCGGGCATCTGGTACCACGCCGCGCTCGCCGACTCGATCGCCGGCGTCGACCTGGACCCGGTGCCGGACGATCCGGCCGACATCGTGTCGCGCTTCAACGGCGACCTCGGCAAGCCCGACTGCCTGGCCGGCACGACGTGGTACTACGGCCTCGACGGCAAGACGCCGGCGGGCTCGATCAACTTCCTCAACGTGGTGATGCACGAAATCGGGCACGGCCTGGGCTTCCAGGGCTTCCTGGACAAGTTCACCGGCCAGTTCGGCGACTTCGACGGCACCGGTCCGCGTTCGGACACCTACACGCAGTACGCGTACGACAACGTGCTGAACATCGGTTTCAACGATCCGGCCAGCACGCCGGCGCAGCGTGCCGAAGTGATGAAGACGTCCGGTCGCCTGGTGTGGTCCGGCCAGCGCGTGAAGAACGAAGCGGCGCTCGTGCTCGACAACCGCCAGTACTTCACCGTGACGGCGCCGGCGGGCATCGCCGGGCGTTACCTCTACGGCACGGCGAGCTTCGGCCCCGTGGCGACGCCGGCGAACTTCACCGGGCAGGTGGTGCTCGGCGTGGATGAAGCCAACGCGGCCGGCCCGACCACGGGCGACGCGTGCACGCCGCTGACCAACGCCGCGGCGGTGGCCGGCAAGATCGTGCTGGTCGATCGCGGCACCTGTGGCTTCGTGGTGAAGGCCGCGAACGTGCAGGCCGCCGGCGGCATCGCGATGGTCGTGGCCGACAACGCCGCGGGCAGCCCGCCGCCGGACCTGGGCGGCAGCGATCCTAACATCACGATCCCGGCGATCCGCATCACCCTGGCCGACGGCAACACGTTCAAGGCGAACCTGCCGGTGAGCGTGACCTTCGATGTCGATCCGGTGCTGCTGCAGGGCGCCGACGACACCGGTCGCGTGCGCCTGTACGCGCCGTCCGTCGTCGCCGCGGGCTCGACGTTCTCGCACTACGACACCGCGCTGTCGCCGAACGCGTTGCAGGAACCGTTCGACACGCCGACGGTGCAGGCGCAGTACAACGTCGACCTCTCGCCGGCGCTGTATCGCGACATCGGCTGGAAGGTGAACAACGGCGATGCGCGCATCGGCAAGTGCAACACGACTGTCGACGTGCTCGAGCCGGGTGGTTTCATCGTCGGCGCGAACGTGCAGGCGTGGAACAACCTGTGCAAGACGTCCGCGAAGAACCCGGGCAAGTACGTGCAGTGCATGGTCGATCTGCAGCAGCGACTGCGCAACGCGCACCTGATCCATCCGCTGCAGGGTGCGGCGATCCTGGTGTGCACGGCGACGAACCTGCGTCCGTAACGGACCCGGCAGTCGTGCGATTGGAAACCGGCGCCGAAAGGCGCCGGTTTCTTTTATGGCACCGCCGCGGCGCCCGGCGCCCCCCCCCCCGGCTTCACGCCTCGTTAGCGCCCGCACCCCATCTCATACCCCTTCGGCATGACCGCATGACGCACGCGCCTTTGTGCGGGGCGGGACGGCCGGCGACAGTCGCGCCGTGCCGCCGGAGATCCCGGAGGCCGCCCCTCCCCTGCCCGGATACCCGCCATGCCCAGCATCCGAACGCGAAGATCGTCCGTCCCCGCGCTTGCCGGCAGTGCGCTGGCCTGCGCGATCGCGATCGCCGCCCCCGTCCACGCGCAATCGAACGCGCCGCTCACGGTCGAAGAACTGACGCGCCGCCTGCAGGCGATCGAGCAACGCCTCGGCACCGCGCCGGCCGGCGATACGGTCGACGCCAACGGCCTGGCCGACCTCGACCAGCGACTGCGCGTGATCGAACGCAAGCTCGACCTGCAGGCGGAAGAAGCCGAGGCGCGCGTCGCGAGCACGCCGGTGGTGAGCCTGAGCGCGAACAAGGGCCTGTCGATCAAGTCGCCGCCGCCAGGCGATGTCGAGCTGAAATTCCGTGGCCTCGCGCAGGCCGACGGCCGCTTCTACATCGACGACGACGCCAATCCGCAGAACGACACCTTCCTCTGGCGCCGCGCGCAGCTCACGCTGGAAGGCAGCTGGGGTCCGCTGCTCGCCTTCCGCATCACGCCGGAACTCGCCGGCGACAGCGTCACGCTGCTCGATGCCTGGGCCGACCTGCGCTTCAGCCCCGCAGCCACGCTGCGCATCGGCAAGACCAAGGCGCCGGTCGGCCTGGAACGATTGCAGGCGAGCAACGCGACCGAGGCGATCGAACTTGGATTCCCCAGCGAACTCGCGCCGGGCCGCGACATCGGCGTGCAGCTGCAGGGCGAACTCGCCAAGGGCACGGTGAACTACGTCGTCGGCGCCTACAACGGCACGGTCGACGGGCGCGATGCGGCGACGACCAACCCGGACAACAACTTCGAATTCGCCGGCCGCGTGTTCGTCGAACCGTGGAAGAACGACGCGAGCGCGCTGTCGGGCCTGGGCTTCGGCATCGCCGGCAGCCAGGGCGACAAGGAAGGCGCCGGCAACAATTTCCTGCCGCGCTACCGCACGCCGGGCCAGGTGCAGTTCTTCAACTATCGCAGCGCGGTCATCGCCGATGGCGAACAGACGCGCTGGTCGCCGCAGGCGTACTACTACCGCAATGCGTTCGGCCTGCTCGGCGAGTACATCAGCTCGAAGCAGGAGGTGCTGCTGCCCACGACCGGCGCACGCGAAGCGCTCGACCACCGCGCGTGGCAGCTGCTCACCGGCTTCGTGCTCACCGGCGAAGACGCGGGGTATCGCGGCGTCGCGCGGCCTAACCATCCTTTTACGGTGGGCGGCGCAGGCTGGGGCGCGTGGGAACTGGTGGCGCGGTACGGCGAACTGGAGATCGACGAGGATGCCTTCCCCGTGTTCGCCGACCCGAACGCCGTGGCGCAACGCGCGAAGAGCTGGGGCCTGGGCGTGAACTGGTACCTCACCGGCAACTTCAAGCTCGTCGCCAACTACACGCAGACCGACTTCGACGGCGGCGCCGCAGCCGGCGCCGATCGCGAGGACGAGAAGGCCTTCTTCACGCGCGCCCAGTTCTCGTTCTGACCCTTTCGACTTTCGCCCATCAGGACACCACCCCATGAAAACCCTGATCCGCAATGCGGCGCTCGGCCTCGCGATGGTGCTCGCCACCGGGCTGGCGCACGCGAAGGACGTACAGCTGCTCAACGTGTCCTACGACCCGACGCGCGAGTTCTACGCCGAGGTGAACCAGACCTTCGCCGCGCAATGGAAGCAGCAGACCGGCGAGGCGCTCAGCATCCGGGCCTCGCACGGCGGCTCCGGCAAGCAGGCGCGCGCGGTGATCGACGGGCTGGAAGCCGATGTCGTCACGCTCGCGCTCGCCGCCGACATCGACGCCATCGCCACCAACGGCAAGCTGCTGCCCGCCGACTGGCAGAAGCGCCTGCCGCATAACAGCGCGCCGTATACCTCGACGATCGTGTTCCTGGTGCGCAAGGGCAATCCGAAGCAGATCCGCGACTGGGGCGACCTGGTGAAGCCCGGCGTGGGCGTCATCACGCCGAATCCGAAGACCTCCGGCGGAGCGCGCTGGAACTACCTCGCCGCGTGGGCGTGGGCGTCGCAGGAGTACCGCGACGGCGACAAGGTCGTGGATTACCTCACGCGCCTGTTCAAGAACGTGCCGGTGCTCGATACCGGTGCGCGCGGCGCGACGACGACGTTCGTCGAGCGCGGCATCGGCGACGTGCTGCTCGCGTGGGAGAACGAGGCGCTGCTCACGCTCAACGACGCCGACACGCGCGACAAGTTCGAGATCGTCGTGCCCAGCCTGAGCATCAAGGCCGAACCGCCGGTGGCGTGGGTCGACAAGAACGTCGATCGCCACGGCACGCGCAAGGTCGCCGAGGCCTACCTGCGTTTCCTCTACACGCCCGAAGGCCAGCGTCTGGCGGCGAAGCACGGCTACCGCCCGGCCGAGCCCGACAAGGTGCCGGCGGCGGACCTGTCGCGTTTCCCGAACGTGAAGCAGGTGACGATCGACACCGCGTTCGGCGGCTGGAAGAAGGCGCAGGCGGAGCATTTCGCCGACGGCGGGTTCTTCGACAAGATCTATCGGCCGCGGTGATGCGGTGATGCCATCCGCGCTCTTCCTCCGTCATTCCCGCGAAGGCGGGAATCCAGCCGTCCGGTGCGTCACTGCCTTCGAAGGCCTTGATGCGTCGTGCAGATGGATCCCCGCCTTCGCGGGGATGACGGAGAACGGGGGCGATGACGTCACCGCACCATCAACGCGCGTTGCATTCGGGTAATCCATGTCCACCCTCGCCCTTCCCGCCCTCATCACCCGCCGTGGCCGACGCCCGTTGCCGGGCTTCGGCCTGAGCCTCGGGCTCGGCCTCGCGTGGCTGAGCGTGGTGGTGCTGTTGCCGCTCGCCGCGCTGGCGATCCGCGCGGCGGGGCTCGGCGTGGACGGCTGGCTGCGCGCGATCCAGGACCCGCGGGTGCAGGCGTCGCTGAAGCTGAGTTTCGGCGCGTCCTTCGTCGCCGCGCTCATCGCTTCCGTCGTCGGCGCGCTCGTCGCGTGGGTCGTCGTGCGGTATCGCTTCCCGGGTCGGCGCCTGCTCGATGCGCTGGTCGATCTCCCGTTCGCCCTGCCCACCGCCGTCGCCGGCATCGCGCTGACGGCGATCTATTCGGCGAACGGCTGGGTCGGGCAGTTCACCGAACCGCTCGGCATCCGGATCGCCTACACGCCGATCGGCATCACCATCGCGCTGATCTTCATCGGCCTGCCATTCGCCGTACGCACCGTGCAGCCGGTGCTGGAAGCGCTCGGCCGCGAGCAGGAAGAAGCGGCCGCATCGCTCGGCGCATCGCGCCTGACCACGCTGCGCCGCGTCGTGCTGCCCGAACTCACGCCCGCGCTGCTGACCGGCTTCTCGCTCGCGTTCGCGCGTGCACTGGGCGAATACGGGTCGGTGATCTTCATCGCCGGCAACCTGCCGTACAAGACGGAAATCGCGCCGCTGCTCATCACGATTCGCCTTGAGGAATACGACTACGCCGGCGCGATCGCGATCGCCGCGTTGCTGCTGGCCGCATCGTTCGTCTGCCTGCTGGCGATCAACGCCATTCCGCTGCTGTTCGCGCACGAACGAAAGGGAGCCAGGCGCGATGTCTGACGCACGCCACCGCGACGACCTGCAGGAGCCGGCATGGCTGCGCGTCGTGCTCATCGCGCTCGCCGTGCTGGCGATGCTCGCGCTCGTCGTGCTGCCGCTGCTGATGGTGCTCGGCGCGGCCTTCGGAAAGGGCTTCGGCGCGTGGCTGGAGTCGCTCACCCAGGCCGACGCGGTGTCCGCGTTGAAGCTGACGCTGTTCACCGTCGCGATCGTCGTGCCCGTCAACGCGATCTTCGGCACCTTCATGGCGTGGGCGGTGACGCGTTTCGAGTTCCGCGGAAAGCAGCTGCTGCTGTCGCTGATCGACCTTCCCTTCGCCGTGTCGCCGGTGGTCGCGGGCCTGTGCCTGGTGCTGCTGTTCGGCTCGCACGGCTGGTTCGCCGAACTGCTGCGCGAGTACGACATCAAGATCCTCTTCGCCCGCCCCGGCATCGTGCTGGCGACGCTGTTCATCACCTTCCCGTTCGTGGTGCGCGAGCTGATCCCGCTGATGCAGCAGCAGGGCGCGGACGAGGAACTCGCCGCGCGTTCGCTCGGCGCCGGCGGCTGGACGATGTTCCGTCGCGTGACGCTGCCCAACATCAAATGGGGCCTGCTGTACGGCGTGCTGCTGTGCTCGGCGCGCGCGATGGGCGAGTTCGGCGCGGTGTCGGTGGTGTCCGGGCACATCCGCGGGCTCACCAACACGCTGCCGCTGCACATCGAGATTCTCTACAACGAGTTCGACAGCACTGGCGCCTTCGCGGCCGCCTCGCTGCTCGCCGGGCTCGCCCTGATCACGTTGATCCTGAAGTTCTGGCTGGAGTCCCGCCATGGCGACGCCCTTGCGAAATCCCATCGTCGGCACTGAGCCGGCCGACCTCGCCGCGACGCGCGCCGCCCGTCGCGTGACGGCGGCGCATTCGACCGCGCCGGCCGGACCTGTCACGCTCGGCGCCGGCACTCCCGCGCCCGATCATCCCGACACGAGGCCGCCCCGCACCGGCATGGACCTGCACCTGCGCCAGCTCAGCAAGCGCTACACCGGCGTGGCGGCGCTGGACGGCGTGGACCTGCACGTGCAGGCCGGGGAACTGGTCGCGCTGCTTGGCCCATCGGGCTCGGGCAAGACGACGCTGCTGCGCGTGATCGCGGGCCTGTTGCATCCGGATTCGGGCCAGGTGCTGTTCGGACGCGACGACGCGACGCGCCTGAGCCTGCGCGAGCGCAACGTCGGTTTCGTGTTCCAGCATTACGCGCTGTTCAAGCACATGACCGTGGCCGAGAACATCGCCTTCGGCCTGCGCAGCCGTCCGCGCCGCAAGCGCCCGGACAAGGCGACGATCACGCGTCGCGTCGAGGAGCTGCTGGGCCTGATCCAGCTGCCGGGCTACGGCGATCGCTATCCCGAACAACTGTCCGGCGGACAGAAGCAGCGCGTCGCGCTTGCGCGTGCGCTGGCGATCGATCCGACGGTGCTGCTGCTCGACGAACCCTTCGGCGCGCTGGACGCGAAGGTGCGCGTCGAACTGCGCCGCTGGCTGCGCCAGCTGCACGAGCGCACCGGCCAGACGACGCTGTTCGTCACGCACGACCAGGAAGAAGCGCTGGAACTGGCCGACCGCATCGTCGTGCTGCGCGAAGGCCGCATCGAACAGGTCGGCACGCCGGACGAGATCTACAGCGATCCGGCGTCGGCGTACGTGTTCGACTTCATCGGCCGCGCGAACGTGCTGGAAGGCGAAGTGCGCGGCGGCCGCTTCCATCTGGCGGGGCATGCGCGCACGTTCAGCGCCGACGGCGTGGCCGACGGCCCGGCGAAACTCTACGCACGCGCGCACGACATCGCGCCGGGCGACGGCGATGACGGCATCGGCGCGCGCGTCGTCGCCGCGCACCGGCTCGCCGACCGCATCACGCTGGAGCTTCACGTCGAAGGACAGGCGCGCCCGGTCGAACTGGATTTCGCCGCCACGCCGGGCCTCACCACGCCGGCGCCGGGCAGCGAGCTCAGGCTGGTGCCTTTGCGTTATCGGGTGTATTCCACCGCGCCCTGATCGCGCCCGGACACATCGTCCCAGGCGGAAAAGCAAGCCCGGCGCGGGCGTACAATGTCGCGCCATGAGCACCTATCCCCACGCACGCCCGCGGCGGATGCGCCGCGATGAGTTCTCGCGTCGGTTGATGCGCGAGTCGGTCCTCACCGCCAACGACCTCATCTATCCGGTCTTCGTGCACGAACGCGACGGCCGCGATCCGGTCGCCTCGATGCCCGGCGTCGAACGCCTTTCCATCGACGAACTGCTGCGCGTCGCCGAACAATGCAGCCAGTTGCGCATTCCGGCGATCACGCTGTTCGGCGTGCCCGATGTCGACCGCAAGACCGCCGACGGCGCGATCGCCTGGTCCGACGACGGTATCGTGCAGCGCGCCGTGCGTGCGCTGAAGCAGCGCTTCCCGGAACTGGGCGTCATCACCGACGTCGCGCTCGACCCGTACACCACGCACGGGCAGGACGGCATGATCGACGAGGCCGGCTACATCCTCAACGACGTCACGGTCGATGCGCTGGTGCGCCAGTCGATCTCGCATGCGCAGGCCGGCGCCGACGTCGTCGCGCCCAGCGACATGATGGACGGCCGCATCGGCGCAATCCGCGACGCGCTGGAAGACGCGGGCCTGATCAACACGCGCATCCTCGCCTACAGCGCGAAGTACGCCAGCGCGTTCTACGGTCCGTTCCGCGCGGCCGTCGGTTCGGCCGCAGCGCTGGGCAAGGGCAACAAGTACACCTACCAGATGGACCCGGCGAATTCGGACGAAGCGCTGCACGAAGTCGCGCTCGACCTCGACGAAGGCGCCGACATGGTGATGGTGAAGCCGGGCATGCCGTACCTGGACATCGTGCGTCGCGTGAAGGACGAGTTCCGCGTGCCGACGTACGTCTATCAGGTGAGCGGCGAGTACGCGATGCTCAAGGCCGCCGCGCAGAACGGCTGGCTCGACGAACGCGCGACCGCGATGGAAGCGCTGCTCGCGTTCAAGCGCGCCGGCGCCGACGGCGTGCTCACCTACTACGCGCTCGACGCCGCGCGCTGGCTGCGCGAAGCCTGAGCGTGGCCGACGCCGCGACCACGTTGCGCCGCGCGCGCATCGGCGATGCCGCCGAGCTTGCGCGGCTGTCGGCGCAGCTCGGCTACCCGCAGTCGGCCGATGCGTTCGAACGCCGCCTCCGTCGCCTGCTGATCTCGGCCGATCACCCGGTGATCGTCGCCACCGACGACGATGCGCGCCTGCTTGGCTTCATCGCAATCGAACGCCGGCTGATGCTGGAAACGGGCGAGCGCGTGGAGATCGTCGGGCTCGTGGTCGACGAGTCCGCTCGACGTCGCGGCATCGGCCAGTCGCTGGTGGATGCGGCGCTCGATTGGGCGCGCGGGATCGGCGTCGGCGAGGTGATGGTGCGATCGAACGTCGCGCGCGATCAATCGCATCCGTTCTACGAAGGCGCGGGTTTCGAGCGCATCAAGACGCAGCACGTGTACCTCAAACGCGTGTGAGGCGGCGGCATCGCGAACCGGAGGCGAGATGGAACGCAACAGGATAGCCATCGTCACCGGCGGCAGCCGCGGCATCGGCGCGGCCACCGCGAAGCTCGCCGCGCAGGCCGGTTATCGCGTGTGCGTCGCGTATCGCCATCGCGAAAAGGACGCCACCGACGTGGTCGACGCGATCGAACGCGACGGCGGCGAGGCGATGGCGGTGGGCGTCGACGTCGGGCGCGAGGCCGACGTGATGCGATTGTTCGACGAGGTGGACCGGCGCTTCGGCGAAGTCACCGCGCTGGTGAACAACGCCGGCATCCTCGAACGCCAGATGCGCGTGGAGGAGATGGACGCCGAACGCCTCACTCGCGTGTTCAACGCCAACGTCGTCGGCAGTTTCCTGTGCGCGCGCGAAGCGGTGCGGCGCATGTCGACGCGACATGGCGGACACGGCGGCGCGATCGTCAACGTGTCGTCGGTCGCCGCGCGCCTGGGCTCGCCGAACGAGTACATCGACTACGCCGCGTCGAAGGCGGCGATCGACACGTTGACCGTCGGCCTGGCGAAGGAAGTCGCCGCCGAAGGCATCCGCGTGAACTGCGTGCGCCCGGGCTCGATCTACACCGAGATCCACGCCAGCGGCGGCGAACCCGGCCGCGTGGATCGCGTGAAGGCGCGCATCCCGATGCAGCGTGGCGGCGAAGCGGAGGAGATCGCACGTGCGATCGTCTGGCTGCTGTCGGACGAGGCCTCGTACATGACCGGCAGCCTGGTGGATGTGGCGGGTGGGCTTTAGGGTCGCGGCCTGCCCTTGACCCGGGGACGCTGTCGCTTCTCCACCCCGGGTGCGCTTCGCTTACCCGGGCTACAAGAGCAACCACTATCGCTCTTGATCGTCATCCCCGCGAAGGCGGGGACCCAGTGACTTTCCACGCTTTCCCGTTGCTCTTCAGATCAGAAGAATCACCCGCCAAGCTTCCGCCGGCCTACGCCGCTCGAATCACTTTTCTTCGCTTGCGCCGCGCCTTTGTAGCCCGGGTAAGCGAAGCGCACCCGGGGACGCGACCGCTTCTCCAACCCGGGTGCGCTTCGCTTACCCGGGCTACAAGAGCTGGCATCGAGCTTGATGTGCCCTCGAAAGCCATCTGCGACTTAAACGACAGACACCGCAACCAACCCCTCTCCCGGTGGGAGAGGCGCTGTTGCACTCAAACCCCGCACCCTTCCTTCCCCGCCACCGCTGGCGCCTTCATCCGGTAGATGTCGAGCTTCCCGGCACGCGGCGACTTCGCCGCGCCGCTGACGAGCAGCTCGCCCGGTTTGTTCCAGTCGATCGCCGGCCCCAGCGTTGTCGCCTCGTCGGTGTTGAACGACAAAGCCAGCGGCCCCGCGTCGACGTAACGCGCGCCGTCGCAGTGGGCGACGTGCAGCCGCACCGGCTTGGTCGCCGGATCCTGCGAGCGCGCGTACACCAGCGTGCGGCCGTCGCCGAGCCAGGCGGCGTCGAACTCGTCCGCCCTGGTGTTGAGGCCCGGCACCGGCGTGGCGTCGACGAACGCCGCGCCGTCCCACCGCGCGACAAAGAGGTCGTGACGCCCGGCGCCGCCATGGCCGTCGCTCGCGAACAGCAGCCGCTTCCCGTCACGGCTGGGCGTCGGCGCCCACTCGTCGCCGCGCGTGTTGACGCCGCGGCCGAGGTTTTCGGCGGTGCCGACGCTGCCATCGGGCTTCACGGCCGCGCGATAGAGATCGTCGCCGCCCACGCCGCCGGGACGGTTGGAGAAGAAGTACAGCCAGCGGCCGTCGGCACTGAACAGCGGATCGAAGTCATTCGACGGCGAGTTGACCGACAGCGGGCGGGCGTCCTGCCAGCGGCCGTCCTTCAGGCGCGCCTGCCACAGGTCCCAGCCGCCGGCGCCTCCTTCACGATCGGTGCTTCCCCACACGATATGCTGGCCGTCCGGGCTGACGCTGCCGCGGATTTCGCTGGCTTTGGTCGATACCACGCCCATGCCTTCGATGCCGAATTCGGACAGGAACGCCGACGCCGGGCCGGACAACGCGACGGCGCCCACGACGAGCGCGGCCACTACACTGCACCTGCGGTACCTGCTGGCCAAGGCCGGGCTGCGTCGCATCGCGCGTCTCCTGTCTGTGTGAACTCCAGTCTATGCGAGGGTCCCCGTGTCCAACTTCGCCTCCGTCGCAAATCCGGCCGTGGTCAAGCGGTTCGCCGTGATCGGTCATCCGGTCGCGCATTCGTTGTCGCCGCGCATCCACGCCGCGTTCGGCCGGCAGGTCGGCATCGCGCTGGAATACGCCGCGATGGACGCGCCGCCGGAGCTGTTCGACGCGATCGTCGCGGAGTTCGCGGCCGAAGGCGGCCTGGGCGCCAACGTCACGCTGCCGCACAAGAACCGCGCGGTCAGCGTCTGCACCACGCTCAGCGAGCGCGCGCGCCGCGCCGGCGCGGTGAACACGCTGGTACGCACGGCGACCGGCTGGGAAGGCGACAACACCGACGGCGTCGGCCTGGTGCGCGACCTCACCGAGCGCCAGGGCCTGGACCTGCGCTCGCGCCGCACGCTGCTGATCGGCGCCGGCGGTGCTGCCCGCGGCGTCGCCCCGGCGCTGCTCGACGCCGGCATCGGCGATCTCTACATCGTCAACCGCACGCCCGAGCGCGCCGACGCGCTGGCCGATGCACTGGCGAGCCCGGGCCGCGTGCACCCGCGTTATCTGCGCGACATCGACACGCTCGGCACGTTCGACCTGATCGTGAATGCGACGTCCGCCGCGCGTACGGACGGGCTGCCGTCGCTGCCGATGGCGCTGGCGAACCCGCGCACCGCGGCGGTGGACCTGAGTTACGGCGAGGTGGCGATTCCCTTCCTCGCGTGGGCGCGTGCCGCCGGCGCGCACGACGGCATCGACGGCCTGGGCATGCTGGTGGAACAGGCGGCTGAAAGCTTCCTGCGCTGGCATGGCGTGCGCCCGGAAACCGACGAGGTGTACGAGACGCTGCGCGAACATCGCGCGGAACTCGTCACCGCCGACTGAGCCCGTTGGTCATGGACTGCCGCGCCGGATGCGGCGCGTGCTGCATCGCGCCGTCGATCACCTCCCCGATTCCCGGCATGCCGCACGGCAAGCCGGCGGGCATTCCGTGCGTGCAGCTGGACGACGCGTACCGGTGCCGCTTGTTCGGCTCGCCGGAACGGCCGGCGTTTTGTGGATCGCTGCGGCCCGAGGCCGACATGTGCGGGGCGTCGCGCGAGGCGGCGATGGGAATGCTGGGGGAGTTGGAGCGGCTGACGGCGCCGGTGGGGTGAGGCGATGGCGCGCTGAGGCGGCAAAGCGCGCTGCGCCTTTGTAGCCCGGGTGCGAAGCGCACCCGGGATGTGCAACGAAGCGCCGTCAGGCGATTGGAAGCTTCGCTTGTGATTCTTCTTTTTGAACTGAAGGGCTCACGGGAAACGTGAAAAGTCCCTGGATCCCCGCCTTCGCGGGGATGACGATCAGGAGCGAGAGCGAATCGCAGAGCGAGAGCAACAGCAAAATGGGTTCCAGCTTTCGCTGGAATGACGGTGAGGTGGTTCGCCGGCCTGAGGTGGTTCACCGGCGAGAGAGTGCCCGTGCGTTATGGGCCTGGGTCCCGGCCTTCGCCGGGATGACGGTGGATACGTCGCAGTGATCGGCGACGGCATGCGGATCGGCCCGGCGCTGCAGATCTACACCGCCGACACCCGCGCGATTCCCGCTTCCCGATTCCCGATTCCCGCTTCCCGATCAGCTACAACAACCCATCCCGCTTCACCGCCAGGTACCGCTCCACCAGCGATGCGGCCAGCTGGTCGCACGCCACGTCGAGCACCATGACGCCGTGGTTGCGCAGCGCTTCGTGCGCGGCGTTGCGCTGGTCGAGGTACTGCGCCGTCGCGCCTGCGCGGATCGCGCCGGGCAGGTCGTTCACCGGTTCGGACAGCGCTTCGTCGAGCGATCCCTCGCGCAGGCTCGCCACGCAGACCAGATGCCGCTTGCGCAGCAGCGCCACGGCGGCGAGCAGGTCGTCCATGTCCTCGTCGCGCAGGTTGGTCACCAGCATCACCAGCGAACGGCGCCGCTGCCGCACCGACAGATCCGTCGCCGCCGCGAGGAAATCCGTCGCGACCGGCTGCGGCTGCAATGCGTACGTCGCGCGCAGCAGTTCGTCGATCGCGCCCACGCCGCGACGCGGTGGCACCCACGCGCCGGCCCCGCCGCTCGCCAGCAGACCCACGGCATCGCCCTGGCGCAGCGCGAGGTAGGCCACCACCAGCGCCGCGTCGAGCACGTGGTCGAAATGCGCCAGCTCGCCGTCGCGCGCCAGCAGGCGGCGGCCGGTGTCGAGCAGCAGCACCAGCTGCTGGTTCTTCTCGTCCTGGTATTCGCGCGAGATCAACCGGCGCGCACGCGCGGTCGCCTTCCAGTCGATCTGGCGCAGGCTGTCGCCGATGCGGTATTCGCGCATCTGATGGAAATCGGTGCCCTCGCCGCGGCGGCGCCGAAGGTGCGCACCCACCAGCCGCGACGCCTGGTCCGCGCTGAACATCGCGAACTTCGCGAGCGGTGCGAAGTTGGGGAACACGCGCACGTCCTGCGCCTCGCCCGCCACGCGCGACTGCCACCACAACCGCAGCGGCGAATGCAGCCGCAGCTGCACGCCGTCGAAGCGGAAGTCGCCGCGTGCCTTCGCGCGCAGGCGGTAATCCAGCGACGCGATCTCGCCACGCTTCAGGCGCAGCCGCCGTGGAAGGCCGTCCATCGACCATCCGCCCGGATGCAGGTCGAACACATCGAGCGTCTGCGCGCGCCGCGACGTTTCCAGCGAGAGCGTCACCGGGCGCTCGATGCCGATCGGCCACGTGTCGGCAAGGCGACGCTCGACCTGCGGGGTCGGCGTACGCCACAGCAGCGCGACGTCCAGCAGCAGCAACGCGGCGAACGCGATGCCCGCAAGCTGCCATTGCATCGCCGTGGCCACGCCGAACGCGACCGCGATGCCCAGCGCCGACCACAGCACGAGCAACGCCAGCATGAACGGCGCGGGTCGCGGGATGGCGCGCGTGGTGACGGCGTGCATCGCGATTACTTCCGCGGCGCCTCAACCTTGGCCAGCAACGCGTGCAGCACGTCGTCCGGCGACTGGCCTTCGATCTGCAGTTCCGGCGCGAGCGCGATGCGGTGGCGCAGCGCGGGCTTGGCGATCTCGCGCACGTCGTCAGGCGTGACGAAATCGCGGCCCGACAGCACGGCCTGCGCGCGCGCCGCACGCACCAGCGCGAGGCTGCCGCGCGGGCCGGCGCCCAGCGCGATGCCCGCCCAGTCGCGCGTCGCGGCGACGATCCGCACCGCGTAGTCGATCACCGCATCGTCCACCGCGACCAGCGCGGTGCCGGCCTGCATCGCCACGATGTCCTGCGGACCGAGCACGCGCGCCACCTGCGACAGGTCGAAGTCCGACGCCGCGCGGCCCTGGCTCACCGCCGCGACCATGCGCTTCTCGTCCGCGCGCGTCGGATAGCCGATCAGCACCTTCAGCAGGAAACGGTCGAGCTGCGCCTCAGGCAGCGGGTACGTGCCTTCCTGCTCGACCGGATTCTGCGTTGCCAGCGTGAGGAACGGCGGCGTCAGCTGGAAGCTGTGGCCTTCGATGGTGACCTGCAGTTCCTGCATCGCTTCCAGCAGCGCCGACTGCGTCTTCGCCGGCGCGCGGTTGATTTCATCGGCCAGCAGCAGGTTGGTGAACACCGGGCCGCGGCGGATGTTGAACGTCTCGGTCTTCGGGTTCCACACGGCGTGGCCGCTGATGTCGCTGGGCATCAGGTCGGGCGTGAACTGCACGCGCGCGAAGCTGCAATCGATCGCGCGTGACAGCGCGCGCACCAGCAGCGTCTTGCCCAGGCCCGGCACGCCTTCGATCAGCACGTGGCCGCCGGCGAGCAGCGCGATGAGGATCTGGTCGAGCACGGCCTCCTGCCCGATGAAGGCCTTGCCGACCTCGTCGCGCACGGCGGCGGCGCGTGCGGCCAGGGCGTCGCCGGTGATCGGAACGATGGGGGCGGGAGCGGCGTCGGCGTTCATGGCGTGGTTTCTCGGTCGAAAGTCAAAGTGAGTTGCGCATGCGGATGAGCATCGCGATGCGGCTGCGGAACGCGGCGTGGTCGCGCGCGATCGGCGTGGAAAGTGCGTTGCGGATATCGTCCGCCGGCAGGCCGAAGCGCTCGGCGAGCATCGCCGCCTGCGCGTCGCCATCCAGCGCGGCGGCCTGCGGATCGCGGCGGCGCAGGCGCGCGAGGAACGCCTTGCGCGCAGCCTCGTGCAACAGGTGCGCGTAGCCGTAGCGGTACACGTGTTCGCCGCTGGCGGTGACGTGTTCGAGCAGCGATCGGCGCTCCACCGCCGGCGAATCCAGCAGCGGCCCGAAGCGCTGCGAACGCCGCCACAGCCAGGCCATCAGCGCCAGCAGCAACGGGAGCCACACGCGCCAATGCTCGCGCACGAGCGTCATCCAGAACGACGGCATCTGCGCTTCGTAGATCAGATGCACGGTGCCGGCGCGGTAGTTCGGATCGAGCAGCTGCCGCGTCAGCGCGATGTGCGGGCCGTCCTTGAGCGAATCGTTGTCGAGGAAGTCGAAGTCCGACAGCACGTCCACGTGCCCGCGCCCGTGCGGCACGCGCGCGAACACGTAGCCGAGTTCCGGCTCGCCCCAGTGCAGCGACACGGTGGAGTCGGGGTTGTCGATGTCGAGGCGACGGCCGCGGCAGAACTCGACGTGCGGATCCTCGCCGGCGACGTCGAGCCCGGCGCAGAGTTCGTCCGATCGCGGATGCAGGCCGAACGCGGCGAGCACCGGCACCGGCTTCTCGACGTCCAGCGGCCCCGGCGGCGGCGTGCGCAGCAACAGGTGGCCGCCGCGCTCGACCCATTCCAGCAGCGTCGCTTCGTCCTTGCCGGTGAGCGTGCGCGGATCGTTGTAGAGCAGCACCGTGTCGCGCGGCCCGAGGGCGACGCTGCCCAACTGCAGGCGCGGGCGCGATTGCGCCTGCACGCCGTCGGCGATCAGCGCGAGCTTGAGCACGTACAGCGGATTGCGCGCGGCCTCGCCGGTGCGCGGCAGATCGACCCATTCCTCGGTGCGTTCGAAATTGCGTTGCCACCACGCCGCGCCGCCCGCGACCGCGCCGGCCACGGCGAGGACGAGAAGCGCGATGAGGCCGTGCCGGCGCGTGAGCGTCATGCGGGCACGCTCCCGTCGATGCGCGCGCCGGGCAGCCAGCCGAAGCGCGAGGCGAGGTCGGCGAGCAGCGATTCGAACTCCTCGCCCGCCGGGAAGCTGTGCGCGTACGCGGCGTACTGCCAGGTGCGCACGGCGCGCGCGAAGGCGTCGCGATCCTCGCCGCGCGGCAGCTTGCGCGAGGCGCGCAGCACGTCGGACTCCGTCGCGCCCGGCACGAGCACGACCTGCGTGCGCGCGAGCATCGTCTCGACGCTGGCGCGATACAGCATCGCCAGCGCCTCGCGTTGCCGGCCTTCACGCCACAGTCGGCGGATCACGCTCGGGATGTCCTCCGGCAGCGGCGGCAGCGGTTCGTCGGCGCGATCGCGGCGGACTTCATCGTCCTCGCGGGCCTCGCGCGCGAGGCCGCCACGGAACCACGCCAGCCAGCGCGGCGCCGTCACCAGCAACAGGCCAGCCAGCGCGATGACGACGATCCACAGTCCGAATTCGCCTACCGTGGCCAGCACTTCGCCGAGCTTTCCCAGCGGCGGCGGCTCGATCTTCTTCGGATCGGGCTTCTTCGCGTCGCGCTTCTTCCAGCTGACGACCTTGCGCTTGGGCGACACGGTCGGGTCCGCGTAGGCCTTGCGCACGGCGCGACGCAGGCTGCCGTCGCCTGCAAGCGAGCGACCGCCACCGGCCGTGCCGTCCTGTCCGCCGTTGGCGGTGCCGCCCGGCGACACGGGAATCGCCGGCGGCGCGGGCTGCGGCGTCATCTGCGCGTCCACGCCGTCGCGCAGGCCGGTCTCGTCGACGACGCGGCCGAAGACCTGTTGAAGCGTGACGCGCGGCGCTTCCGCGTCGTCGTACGCGTCGGCATCCTCCTCCCCGGCGACGCTTTCGGTGTCCTGCGGATCGCCCGCGTCCTGCGCGCGCACGACGGCCGGCGCGAAGGCCATGCCGATCGCGAGCGCGAGCAGCAGCGGCGTCGCGCTGCGCAGCAGGCGCTCGCGCATGCGGCGCAGCGCGAGTTCGATGTCCCACGCTTCCACTTCGGTGCGGCGGTTGAGGTACAGGCCGAAGCCGGCGCCGACGTAGAACGGCTCGATCACGCTGGCGGCGATCCACGCCAGCGCGTTCGAGAGCAGGCTGAGCCACGCCGGCGCTTCCTTCAGCGCGATCCACGCGCGGTTGAGCGTTTCCTGCAGGTAGTCGTCGGGCACGAAGACGATGGCGAGCGAGGCCAGCCCGACGTACACGGCCAGCTCGAAGTGCAGGCACACGATCGTGGCGAGCGCGGCCACGCCGTGCACCGGCGCGCCCAGTGCGCGGCGACGCTCGCGCGCGTCCGCGCCGCGTGCGCCTTCGAGCAGGTCCACCGGCAGATTCAGCGAGCGCAGCGGGCTCAACCGCCGCCACAGCAGGTAGCCGGGCAGCCACGACAGACCCCAGTTCCGCTGCGCCGCGAGCGTCTGCCGCAGGGTCGGCACGTCGCCGAATACCGCGCGCGAGAGCACGAACAGCGGGATGCGGTCGAACGCCGGCTTCAGCCACCACATCAGCAGGCCGGCGAGCCACAACGCGTCGATCGTCCACGCCAGCGCGTTGAACAGCACGAACAGCGGCAGCGTCAGCAGCAGCCAGGGCTTCCAGATGGCCGCCGCGTGGCGTCGCACCAGCGCGGTGCCGAGCTCGACCGCCTCCCACGCGGTGCGCGGACGCAGCGCGACGGTGAGCGATTCGATCTTCATGCGCCCACGTCCTCCGCCGGCAGGTGGCGCCCGCCGAGCAGCAGCCACGCCGCGGTCAGCGTCCACAGCACGCCACCGACGGTGTACTTGATCCACGCCGGCATCCACGCGATGGACGACCAGAACGCCTCGACGAACGCGGCGAACACCAGCATCGCCAGTACGCCCACGCACAGCAGCGCGCCACGACGGCCGCCTTCGACCAGCGCATCGGCGCGCCTGCGCTGGCCGGGCGCGGTCAGCGACAGGCCCAGCCGCAGGCCGGCGCCACCGGCGATCACGATCGCGGTCAGTTCCGGCGCCGAATGCGCGGCGACGAAACGCCAGAACGGATCGCCATGGCCGACCGCCTGCAGATGCCCGGCGACGCCGCCGATCATCACGCCGTTGACGATCAGCACCACGATCGAGCCGATGCCGGCGAGCAGCCCGCTGGCGAAGGTGCGGAAGCCGATGCTGACGTTGTTCCAGACGTAGTGGCCGAACATCGCCACGTCCGTGCCGCTGTCGCGGCCCAGCTTGCGCGCCGGATCGGCCGGGTCGTACATGTGTTCGAACTGCAGCAGCTGCGCGGGATCGAACAGCGAGGACGACAGCTCGGGCTGCCACTGGATCGCGGCGAAGATCACCAGCAGCGGGATCCAGAACAGCGCGAAGGACGCGAGCATGCAGCCGCGCTCGGCGCGCACCAGGCGCGGGAAGCCGGCGATCAGGAAGTGCGCCGCACGACGCCAGCGCGGCGCCGGCGTGCGGTAGAGCAGGCCGTGCCCGCGATGCATCAGCGCCTGCAGGCGGTCGGTCACCACCGGGCTGTAACCGCGGCGCCGCGCGAGCGCGAGCTGCTGGCACAGGCGGCGGTAGCGCGAGGGCATTTGCGCATCTGACAGGCCGTGCCAGTTGCGGCGTTCGGACCGCGCCTTGCGCGCACTCACGCCGCGCGCGTCGAGCCAGTGCTCGAAGGCGATCCATTCGGGTTGGTGGCGCTGGACGAAGTGTTCCTGCTTCATGGCGTCCGGTGCCGTGATTCGTTATTCGTGATGCGTGATGGGCTGTCGCGCACTGGTGCGCCATCGGACTTCGTGATGTCGCACGGCCACGGCATGCAGCAACGTGTCGGCACGCTACGAACCGCGAACTCCGGATCGCGAATCGCGGCCGTCATCTGCGCCCCAGCAGCCAGTTCGCCATGCGATACAGGCGCGTCACCGAGGCCATGCCGCGCGCGCCGGTGAGCGGTTCGGCGAGGTCCGCGAGTTCCGCCTGGCGGGCTTCGCCCAGTCGCGGCGCGCGTTCGGCGAAGGCGACCAGCGCGGCCTGCTCGTACGGGCGCAGCGCGATCGACGGCGCCAGCGCGGTATCGACCGCCGCCGGTACCGGATCGCGCGGCCGTGCTTCGTGCACGACCAGCGTGCCGGCGACCATGTCGCCCAGTCGCCGGCCCCAGGGATCCACGAGGCTCGACACCAGGCCGGTGGCGTACGCCAGCGGCAGCATGTCGACCACGCGCAGCAGGTTGCGGGTGAACGCGGCCAGCCAGCCGACCGGCGCGCCGTTGCCGGCGATCACGCGCAGCCCGAGCGCCCGCTTGCCCGGCGTGCTGCCGTTCCACATCGCCTCGAAGCACACTGGGTAGAACCAGTACACCAGGAACATCGCGACGGCATAGAAGCCCATGCCGCCGCGACCGAAGGCGCCGAGGAACATCCCCATCGCCATCATCACCGCGCCGCGCACCAGCAAGTCGATCAGCCATGCCAGCGCGCGCGGCACGGGGCCGGCGGCGGGCAGGTGGAGGGCCACGCCCTCCGGCGTCACGACTTCCCGGTACGTGTCGAGCATCAGGCGTTCACGACGATCGTGTCGGCGAAGTAGTCGTGCAGGCAGCGGCGCTCTTCGCCGAAGATCCACAGGATGTTGGCCAGCGAGAAGATCGCCCCAAGGAACGGGATCGCGCCCACCACCGCCGGCGCGATCATGCGCAGGCCGAGGATGCGGCCGAAGCCGATGCGCTCGCCGTTGCTGCGCACGATGCGGATGCGCTGCCAGCGCTTGCCGATGGTCTGGCCGTGGCGGGCGAGCATCACCAGCTGCACGACGACCAGCGCGATCAGGCCGATGACGCCGATGGCGATCAGCGCGATGCCGGCCATCTTGTTGCCGTCGGGCGCCGACGCCATCGCCGCGCCGAACGCGAGCGGAAGCCACAGCGGGATGCCGATGAAACCGTCGGCGAGCGCCGCGAGCAGGCGCGTGGTGCGCTCGGCCTTCTGCGCCGGGTTGTCGACGCTGGTTTCGATCAGGGTTGCGGTCGGTGCGGCATACGGATTGTTGCGGGTATCGCTCACGTTCGGCTCCAGGACCTGGGTTTCGATGCGCCCTGCCGCGTGCGCGTCGACGACGCGCCGCATCGGGCGGTTGCTTGGGACGGATGACATCGGACGATTACGTTCGGCCGGCGCGTCGGGAAGCCGTTCCCAGCGCCGGCACACGCCGCGATCAGGCGTTGACGACCATCGTGTCGCAGATGAGGTCGTGCAGGCAGCGGCGTTCCTCGCCGAAGATCCACAACAGGTTGGCGAGCGAGAACACCCAGCCCACGTACGGAATGCCGCCGATCAGGCCGGGCACGAAGTAGCGCAGCACGAGCATGCGGCGCAGGCTCGCGCGGCTGCCGTCGGTGCGCACCACGCGCATGCCCATCGCACGCTTGCCGATGCTCTGGCCCTCGCGGTGCATCAGCACGCACCAGTAGACGAACAGCGCGAGCACGCACACCAGTGAGAACAGGATCAGCGATCCGCCCAGCGCCCCGATGCCGCGTTCGGGCTTGTACCGCAGCGCGCCGATCAGGGCGGGCGCGAGCACCGCGAGGTAGATGCCGAGGTCGATCAGGTAGGCCAGCAGGCGACGGCCACGATCGGCCGGTTCCAGTCCGGACTCGTGTTCGACCGGCGCGACGACGACCTGCGCGGCGGGCGCCGCGTAGGGATTGCGGTACTCGAAACCTTCCATGTGGTCCCCATTGCGTTCGCGATGCCGTCCCGGGCATCGGTTGATGCGGTGATCGCGGCCCCCTGCCGCGGTCTCCCGCCCGCTACCCGGCCATGCCGAGGTAGCGGTCCTTCAATCGTACATAGTGCGCGGCACTGTAGTGCAACTGTTCGATCTCGCGATCGTCCAGGCGACGGACCAGCCGCGCCGGATTGCCCAGCCACAGCTCGCCCTCGCCGACCTGCTTGCCCGGCGCGACCACCGCGCCCGCGCCGACGAACCCGTGCCGGTGCACGCGCGCGCCGTCGAGGATGCGCGCGCCCATGCCGATCAGGCAGAAGTCCTCGAGCGTGCAGGCGTGCAGGATCACCCCGTGGCCGATGGTGACGTCGTCGCCGACGATTGTGGGCACCCCGCCCGGACGCGTGTACGGCCCCTCGTGCGTGACATGGACGATGGTGCCGTCCTGCACGTTCGTACGCGCGCCGATGTGGATCGAGTTGACGTCGCCGCGGATCACGCAGCCGGGCCAGATCGACACGTCGTCGCCCAGCGTCACGGCGCCGATGACCGTCGCCGCCGGATCGATGTAGACGCGTTCGCCGACGGCGGGAAAGGTGTCGAGGTAAGGGCGCAGGGTCATGCGGGGAGTCTAGCGTGCCGATCGCGCCGCGGCCCCATTCAGACGACCGCGTCGCCCCCCGGCGCGCGCCGCTTTCGCCCCTGCGGACCGCCGCGGGCGCGGACTACACTCGACCGCATGGACATCACCGCCGACACGCCGTTGAACGAACTCGCCTCCACCCGCGAACGCCTTCGCGCCGCGTGGCAGGCGCGCAAGCCCGACCACGCGCAGCGACGCGCGGACCTGGTGCGGCTGCGCGACGTGTTCCGCTCGCGCATCGAGTCGATGGACGCGGCGATCCGCGCCGACTTCGGCCATCGCAGCCAGCACGAGAACCTGCTGTCGGAGGCGATGATCGTGCGGGCCGAGATCGACCACGCCATCGGGCACCTGCGCGGCTGGATGAAACCGCGCCGCGCCGCCGTGGGCTGGCGCTTCTGGCCGGCGAGCGCGCGCATCGTGCCCGAGCCCGTCGGCGTGGTCGGCATCCTGTCGCCGTGGAATTACCCGGTGAACCTCGCGCTGGTGCCGCTGGTGTCGGCGATCGCCGCCGGCAACCACGTCTACCTCAAGCCGTCCGAGCACACGCCGCGCACCAGCCAGTGGCTGCGGGAACTGCTGTCGGATGTGTTCCCGGCCGATCGTGTCGCCGTGGCCCTCGGCGGGCCGGAACTCGGCGCCGCGTTCGCCGCGCTGCCGTTCGACCACCTGCTGTTCACCGGTTCCACCGCGGTCGGCCGCAAGGTGATGGCCGCGGCCGCGCCGAACCTCACGCCGGTGACGCTCGAACTCGGCGGCAAGGCACCGGCCGTCGTGTGCCCGGATTTCGACCTGCGCAAGGCGGCCGCGCGCATCGCCACCGGCAAGTGGTTCAACGCCGGGCAGACGTGCATCGGCGTGGATTACGTGCTGGTCGACGAAGCGCGCGGCGGTGCGTTCGTCGAAGCGATCCGCGACGAGGTGGTCGCGCGCTACCCGGGCTTCGATGCATCACGCCCGGAGGCGATCACCGACTACACGCGCATCATCAACGACGCGCAGTACGCGCGCCTGCGCGGTTACGTCGACGACGCGCGCGCCCGCGGCACGATCGTGGTCGAACCGCTGACGCCGGCGATCGACGCCGCGACGCGTTCGGGCCTGGAACGTGCGCGCGTGTTCCCGCCGACGCTGCTTGCCGAACCGCCGCTGGACAGCGCGGTGATGCGCAACGAGATCTTCGGGCCGATCCTGCCGATCCTCACCTATCGCACGCTCGAGGAGGCCATCGAGCGCATCCGCTCGATGGATCGCCCGCTCGCGCTGTATCCCTTCAGCCACGATGCGCGCAGCATCGAGAAGATCGTGTCCGGCACGCTGGCCGGCGGCGTGACGGTGAACGACACGCTGCTGCATTTCGGCGCGCACGACCTGCCGTTCGGCGGCATCGGCCCCAGCGGCATCGGCGCGATCCACGGCCGCACCGGCTTCGATACCTTCAGCAAGCTGCTGCCGGTGTTCCGCCAGCGCAGCTTTGCGGGCAGCGACCTGCTGAGGCCGCCCTACCGTGGCTTCGTGGATCGCATGGTGCGGATGTTGTCGAAGTAGCGGGGCAGACTGCGACCCGACCCTGCAATGCTTCTCGCTCTTGTAGCCCGGGTAAGCGAAGCGCACCCGGGGTCGCGGGCGCCTCTCGCTTACCCGGGCTACAAAAACGACAATGTCAGCGCGTGGCGAACGCCCGCAACACCTCGATGGTACGCGCGACACCTTCGTCGTCGACGTCCAGGTGCGTGACCATGCGGATCGCCGGCGTGTAGCCGATCGACACGCGGATGCGCGCCTCGTCCAGCGCGCGGCGTAACGCGTCGTGGCGCTCCACCGGCACATCGATGAACACCATGTTGGTGTGCTGCGCGACGACCTGCACGTCGGACAGGCCCTGCAGGCCTTCGGCAAGGCGCGCGGCGCGGGCGTGATCGTCCGCCAGCCGCGCGACGTGGTGATCCAGCGCGTACGACGCGCCGGCCGCGAGCAGGCCCGCCTGGCGCATGCCGCCGCCGACGACCTTGCGCCAGCGTTTCGCGCTTTCGATCAGCTCGCGCGTGCCGAGCAGCACCGAGCCGACGGGCGCGCCGAGCCCCTTCGACAGGCACACCGACACGCTGTCGAAGTGCTTGGTGATCTCGCGCGGCCTCACGCCCAGCGCGACGGCCGCGTTGAACATGCGCGCGCCGTCCAGATGCAGCGCGAGTCCGCGGCGGTCGCACAGCGCACGCGCGTCGGCGAGGTACTGCAGCGGCAGTGCGCGGCCGTGCCAGGTGTTTTCCAGGCACAACAGGCGCGTGCGCGCGAAGTGCGGATCGACCGGCTTGATCGAGCGCTCCACCGCGTCCAGCGGCAGCGTGCCGTCGGGCGCGTGCACGATGGGCTGCGGCTGGATCGAGCCCAGCACGGCGGCGCCGCCGCCTTCGTATTTGTAGGTGTGCGCGTCCATGCCGACGATGTACTCGTCGCCGCGCTCGCAATGCGCCATCAGGCCGATCAGGTTGGACTGCGTGCCGCTGGGCACGAACAGGCCGGCGGCGAAGCCGAGTTCATCGGCCAGGCGCGCCTGCAATGCGTTGACCGTCGGGTCCTCGCCGTACACGTCGTCGCCGACGGGCGCGCGCATCATCGCCTCGCGCATGGCCTGCGTGGGTTGGGTGACGGTGTCGCTGCGAAGATCGATCCACTGCATGTCGGCGGCTTGCTGGGAATGAACCCCGAGTATGCCGGGCGGCGCGGCCCGGCGACATTGCGCAGGCTGCGGAATGGGCGGCCGGCTCGTTACACTGCGCGGCATGAAAATCGCCAGCTGGAACGTCAACTCGCTCAACGTGCGCCTGCCGCACCTGGAACAGTGGCTCGCCACGTCCTCGCCGGACATCGTCGCGCTGCAGGAAACCAAGCTGGAGGACGAGAAGTTCCCCGACGATCCGCTGCTGGCGATGGGCTACCGCAGCGTGTTCGCCGGCCAGAAGAGCTACAACGGCGTCGCGGTGCTGTCGCGTGAACGCGCCACCGACGTGCAGATCGGCGTGCCGGGCCTGGAGGACGAACAGAAGCGCGTGCTCGCCGCGACCGTGGGCGATCTGCGCATCGTGAATCTCTACGTCGTGAACGGGCAGTCCGTCGGCAGCGACAAGTACGCCTACAAGCTGCGCTGGCTGGAAGCCGTGCACGACTGGCTGGCGCAGGAGCTGGTGACGCATCCGCGCATGATCGTCCTGGGCGATTTCAACATCGCACCGGACGATCGCGACGTGCACGACCCGGCCGTGTGGAACGACGGCCATATCCTCACTTCGCGGGCCGAACGCGACGCGCTGGAGCGCCTGTACGCGCTGGGACTGCACGACTCGTATCGCGCGCTCAACCCGGACGCGACGCAGTTCAGCTGGTGGGATTACCGGATGGGCGGCTTCCGCCGCAACCTCGGCCTGCGCATCGACCTGACGCTGGTGTCCGAGGCGTTGCGCCCGCACGCCGTGGCTTCGGACATCGATCGCGAACCGCGCACGTGGGACCGGCCGAGCGATCACGCGCCGGCGTGGGTGGAGTTGGGCTGACGGCGTCATTCATCGCCGACGCCGCGCCCTGTCGATAGTGGACGTAGCTACGCGGTTATAGCCCGGGTAAGCGAAGCGCACCCGGTGTTCGCGATGCCGCGCAGTTCACCGGCACGCGGCGCTCCCCCCAACACCGTCATCCCGGCGAAGGCCGGGACCCAGGCCCCTGAGGCGCGCCGAACGCTGGTCGCCCAAGCCGCCTGATCACCAAGATTGCTTTGCCGTCATTCCAGCGAAGCTGGAACCCATTTTGATTTTCGCGTCCGCTCGGACCGCGAAGAAGCAACACCGCAGCGTTGCACTGCCAAGCCGGTTCAACGCCACCCCTCCGTTGCCCCTCACCCCAACCCCTCTCCCGGTGGGAGAGGGGCTTGAAGCCGTCATTCCGGCGAAGGCCAGATCCCGCTGATGGCGCCGGCACTCCAGTCGCAGCGGAATGCCTACCCGTCATCCCGGCGAAGGCCGGGATCCAGGCTGTTACGTCATCCAATTCATCCCGACATCGATCCATCCCGTCATCCGATCCATCTCGTCATTCCAGCGAAAGCTGGAACCCACTTGCTCTTGAGCGCGGCGCGGGTCCGATGAAGAGATCAACATGGGTTCCAGCTTTCGCTGGAATGACGGTGAGATTGCTTGACGTGCTCGGCCCTCGAAAGGTCTGAGGGCCTGCGTCCTGGCCTTCGCCGGGATGACGCCATAAAGCGCGGCTCAACCGGCCCCTACGCCCTCTACCGCACGCGGCTCATGCGCATGCAGCAGCGCCTCCAGCGCGTGCCGCGGCAGCTTGCCGGTTTCGTTGCGCGGGAGTGCCTCCACGCGGCGCAGCGGGCGCGGAAGGAACACCGGATCGAGCTGCTGGCGCAGCGCATGGAGGATGTCGTGCTCGTCCACGCCCGGGGCGACCACGAGCGCGGCGATGCGGCGGACGCCGATGGCGTCTTCGGCATCGAGCTGGAACATCACGCCGTCCTCGACGCCCGGTACCGCGAGCAGCTTGCGCGTGAGATCGCCCAGCGAAGCGCGCTTTCCGGCGATGTCGAGCAGGTCGGCGTTGCGGCCGCGCAGTTCGAAGCGGCCGTCGGCATGCACTTCCATCAGATCGGCGAGCACGATGGCTTCGGCCAGGTGCGCCGCGTGCACCGCGGTCCCGTCGGGTTGCGGCGCCAGGCGCACGCCGGGCAGTGGTGTCCACGCGGCATCGCGCGCGGTGCGGCGGCGCGCGAACACGCAGGTTTCGGTCGAACCGAACACCTCGCGCACCTCGCAGCCGAAGCGCGCTTCGGCCTGCGCGGCCAGTTCCGGCGGCATCGGCGCGGTCGCCGAGACGATGCCCGCCAGCGGCGGCAGATCGAGTCCGGAAGCCACCAGCGCGCGCAGGTGCACCGGCGTGGTGACCAGCAACGGCGGCGTCGGGGAATCGTGCAGCGCGCGCGCCACGTCGGCGGGGAACAGCGGCCGCGCCGCGTGCACCGCGACCGGCCCCAGCAGCGGCATCAGCACCGACATCTCCATGCCGTACATGTGCTGCGGCGGCACGGTGGCGATGACGTGGGTGAGGTCGTCGCGAAGCAGGCCGTCGAGCGCGGCGAGGTTCTGCGCGGTGCTCGTGCGGAAGCTGATCCACGTCTTGCTGTACGCACGCGGCTGGCCGGTGCTGCCGGAGGTGAAGCCGATGGCCACGCGCGCGTGGGCGTCGACGAACAGCGGTTCGCCGTCGAGTTCGGCCAGGGTGTCGGGCATGCGCACGCAATGCGGCGGCGCGGGCGAGAGGTCGACGTCGGTCAGGCAATAGCTGTCGGGATGCTGTGCCTGCACCTGCTCCACCACGCCGGGCGCGCGCGAGGGCGGCATCAGCGTGGTCTGTCCGCGCACCGCGGCGGCGCAGAAGGCGACGAGGTAGCGGTAGCGGTCCTCGCACAGGTTCAGCGCGAATCGCGCGGCGGGCAGCGTCGCGGCCAGCGCGCGCACGTGCCGCGCGAACAACGCGCGGTCGATCGCGTGACCGCCTTCGTCGAAGGCGATGGCGAGCGCGCCGGTACCGTGCATCAGCGGCACGGGCGAGGACGGGACGGGACTGGTGGCTTCGACGACCGCGGACATGGATGGCACGTGATTGCTGCGGCGACGCCGCTTCCCCTGCCCTTACTTTACGCTGGCCGCCGTCGCTGCTCCCAGTCGTGGTTCATGTCCCTGTCCGCTCCCCCAATCGCCGACCCGGCCCCGGTGCGCTGGGCCTGGCGCCCGCACGCGCCGCGCATGCCTGCCGAACCGCTGGCGCGGCAGTGGCTGGCGGCGGAACTGGGCACGGAGGTCGGGACGCTGCCGCTGACCCGCGACGCCCGCGGCCGCCCGCGGCTGGACGGCGATTTCGCCGGCTGGGACTGCAACTGGAGCCACAGCGGCGACGGCCTGCTGATCGCGCTGGGCCGCGAGGTGCGCATCGGCATCGACCTGGAACGCGTGCGCCCGCGGGGCCGCGCGCTCGATCTCGCCCAGCGCTTCTTCACCGCGCCGGAGCTCGCCTGGCTCCACGCCGCGCCGTCGGCGGCGGTGCGCGACCACGGCTTCCTGCGCCTGTGGTGCGCGAAGGAGGCCGTCCTGAAGGCGCACGGCCATGGCATTTCGTTCGGGCTGCACCGCCTGCGCTTCGCCGAAAGCCCGGACGGCTTGCGCCTGGTCGAATGCGATCCGGAACTCGGCCAGGCCGACGACTGGTCGCTGCAGGAGCTGCGGCCGGCGCCGGAGTACCTCGGGGCGCTGGCGTGGCGAAGCCGGAATGCGGGAATGGTCGGGCGGGATTCGTAAGAGCCGCTTTCGCCTCACGGTAACCTGTGCGCGCCCTACGAATCTCCGATCCCGAATCCGAATCCCGGCTCCATGACCACCCCCGCCCCCTTCGACGCCACGCTGCGCCGCACGCTGGACGACGGCCTGACCGCCCTCGGCCTGGACCCCGCTTCCGTCGCGCCCAAGCTGCTGGACTACCTCGCCCTGCTGGTGCGCTGGAACAAGACCTACAACCTCACCGCCGTGCGCGATCCGCACGAGATGGTGGTCAAGCACCTGCTCGATTCGCTGGCGATGCATCCGTTCGTGGACGACCTGGCCGCACGCGGCGGCGCGCTGGCCGACCTCGGCACGGGGCCGGGGCTGCCGGGCATTCCGCTGTCGATCGTGAAGCCGGGCCTGAAGGTCACGCTGGTGGAAAGCAACGGCAAGAAGGCGCGCTTCATGCGCGAGGCGATCCGCCAGCTCGGCCTGAAGGACGCGCGCGTGGCCGAGTCGCGCATCGAGGCGGTGGACGAGCCCGGCGCGTACGACGCGATCACCGCGCGCGCGCTCGCGACGCTGCCGCTGATCCTCGAACTGGGCGGCCACCTGCTCAAGCCCGAGGGCCGCCTGCTCGCGATGAAGGGCGTGCATCCCGCCGACGAGATCGCCGCGCTGCCGGCCGGGTGGACCGTCGAGGCCTCGCAGCCGATGCGCGTGCCGGGGCTCGACGCCGAGCGGCACATGGTCGTGATCGCCCGGGCGTGAGCGGCGCCGATCGCCCGATCGTGACCGCCCGCGCAACGGCGTAGACGGGACGGCAACCGCCCGTCCGCGCAAAGCGCCGCAAGTGCTTGATCCGGCGCAGCCCGCGCCGACCGACCCGCGCCGATGGCCCATACAGCTACCGGCGAGGGGGCACGCGCCTTCCCATCCGGGCATAATCCCCGGTCCGGCCCCACGCCGGCCTATCTCCGTTACCAAGACCAGGACGAGCCGCATGGCCCGCATCATCGCCGTCGCCAACCAGAAAGGCGGAGTCGGCAAGACCACCACCGCCGTCAACCTGGCCGCCGCGCTCGCGCGGACGCCCAAGCGCGTGCTGCTGGTCGACCTGGACCCGCAGGGCAACGCGACGATGGGCAGCGGCCTGGACAAGCGCGAGATCGACACGACGATCTGCGACGTCCTGCTGGGCGAGGCCGACGTGGCATCGATCGTGAAGCGCACGGCCGAAGACTTCGACCTGCTGCCGGCGAACATCGAGCTGACCGCGGCCGAGATCACCCTGATGGGCGAGGCCAACCGCGAGCAACGCCTGAAGGCCGCGCTCGCGCCGCTGCGCGAGAATTACGATTTCATCCTCATCGACTGCCCGCCGGCGCTGTCGCTGCTCACGCTCAACGCGCTGACCGCGGCCGACTCGATCGTCGTGCCGATGCAGTGCGAGTACTACGCGCTGGAAGGCATCAGCGCGCTGATCGACACCATCGAGGCGCTCAAGGCGAACCTCAACCCGACGCTGGAAGTCGAGGGCGTGCTGCGCACCATGTTCGACGTGCGCAACAACCTGGCCAACGCCGTGTCGGCGGAACTGATCAACCATTTCGGCGACCGCGTGTTCCGCACGATCGTGCCGCGCAACGTCCGCCTGGCCGAGGCGCCCAGCCACGGCCAGAGCATCGTCGGCTACGACCGTGCCAGCCGCGGCGGCATCGCCTACATGGGGCTGGCGGGCGAAGTGCTGCGCCGCCAGCGCGAGCGCGACCAGGCGAAGGCGCGCGCTCCGCAACCGAAGGAGACCACGGCATGAGCGTAGCCAAGAAGCGCGGCCTGGGCCGCGGCCTCGAAGCCCTGCTGGGACCCAAGGCCGCCGCCGAGGCGCCGGTCCTGGAAGCGGTCGAAGGCGACGTGCTGCGCCATCTGCCGGTGGACGCGCTGACGCCCGGCAAGTACCAGCCGCGAAAGCACTGGGACCAGGAAAAGCTCGAGGAGCTGGCCGAGTCGATCAAGGCGCAGGGCGTGATCCAGCCCATCGTCGTGCGCGATCTGGGCGGCAAGCGCTACGAGATCATCGCGGGCGAACGTCGCTGGCGCGCCTCGCAACTGGCGGGGCTGAGCCAGATCCCGGTCGTCATCCGCGAAGTCGACGACCGCACGGTCGTGGCGATGGCGCTGATCGAGAACATCCAGCGCGAAGACCTCAATCCGCTGGAAGAAGCCAACGCGCTGCAGCGGCTCATCGACGAATTCGACCTGACCCACGCGCAGGCCGCCGAGGCCGTCGGCCGTTCGCGCGCCGCGGTGTCGAACCTGCTGCGCCTGCTGGAACTGCCGCCGGAAATCCGCGTGCTGCTGGAAACGCACGCGCTGGAAATGGGCCACGCCCGCGCCCTGCTCGCGCTGACGCCGCAGGCGGCGATCGCGCTGGCGCGACAGGCGGCCGAACACGGCTGGTCGGTGCGCGAGGTCGAACACCGCGTGCAGCAGCTGGCCGCCGGGCAGATCCCGACCAGCAGTTCCGCCAAGCCCAAGGCCGCCAAGGCCAAGCCGCAGGCGGACATCGTCGCGCTGGAGCGCGAGCTGTCGGAGTCGCTCAACACCAAGGTCAACGTGCTGCACGGCCGCGGCGGCAAGGGTCGGCTGGTGATCCACTACTCCGACCTGGATTCGCTCGACGGCGTGCTGGAAAAGCTGCGCGGTACCGTTACCGAGTAACAGAACCTGCGTAAGGTCGGCGCATGAACCCGTACCGCTACCGTGTGGCGCTGCGCGCGATGCACCCGCGCGACGACCTGCGACCGTTGTTCGACCAGCTCGGATTGCTGCCCGAACGCACCTGGCGTGCGGGCGACCGGCGGACCTCGCCGGCCGGCATCCCGCTGGACGGCGTGTACCGCGAAAGCTACGCCTACACGAATCTGACACGCGGATCGCGAAACTGGTCGGATGAGGATCTGCAGGACTTCCTGCGCGGGATCCAGCAGCGACTGGCGATGCATCGCGACACGCTGCACACGTTCTACATCCGCGGCGGACGGTGCGGGCTGTCGATCGACCTGAGCGGCGAGAGCGGGTTCGGCTTCGAACTGGATCCCTCGCTCGGCGCGGGCCTTGCGGACCTCAAACTGACACTGGGCTTCGACTTCAACGCCGAACCCGACTGATTCCCACCACCACGCGAGTTCCGATGGCTGACACCTCCCCCGGCACCATCCTCGTCACCGGCGCGGCCGGCTTCATCGGCGCCTACACCTGCCGCGCATTGAAGGCGCGCGGCGCCCGCGTCGTCGGGCTGGACAACTTCAACGATTACTACGACCCGCAGCTCAAGCGCGACCGCGTCGCCGCGCTGTGCCCGGATGTCGACATCCGCGCGCTCGACCTGACCGATCGCGACGGCCTCGCGGCGCACTTCGACGAGATCGCGCCGACGCATGTCATCCATCTCGCCGCGCAGGCCGGCGTGCGTTACTCGCTGACCAACCCGCACGCGTACGTCGACAGCAATCTGGTCGGCTTCGTCAACATGCTGGAGCTGTGCCGCCATCGGGGCGTGCAACACCTGGCGTATGCGAGTTCGTCGTCGGTGTACGGCGACTCGGCGACGCCGCCGTTCTCCGAGGACCAGCGCATCGACCAGCCGCGCTCGCTCTACGCCGCGACCAAGGCCGCGAACGAGCTGATGGCGCATACCTACGCGCACCTCTATGGCCTGCGTTCGACGGGCCTGCGGTTCTTCACCGTGTACGGCCCGTGGGGCCGCCCGGACATGGCGCCGCTGCTGTTCTCGCGCGCGGTGCTCGCCGGCCGGCCGATCGACGTGTTCAACCACGGGAAGATGCGGCGCGATTTCACCTTCGTCGACGACATCGTGGCCGGCGTGCTCGGCGCGCTGGACAACCCGCCGGAAGGCGAGGTGCCGCATCGGGTCTTCAATCTCGGCAACCACACGCCGGTGGAACTCGAGCGCTTCATCGCGGTCATCGAAGAGGCCGCCGGACAGCCGGCCCAGAAGGTGTACAAGCCGATGCAGCCCGGCGACATGATCGAAACCATGGCCGACACGCAGCGCGCGCACGATGCGTTCGGCTTCGAACCGGCGACGTCCATCGAGACCGGCCTGCCCCAGGTCGTGGCGTGGTGCCGCGACTACTTCGGCGAGAACGCCTGACGCCATGAGCACGTCCCCGCACCTTTCGGTCGTCGTACCGGTGTTCAACGAGCGCGACAACGTCGCGCCGCTGGTGCACGAAATCACCGCCGCGCTGCGCGGACGCGAGCCGCGCGACGGCGGCGATTTCGAGATCGTCTACGTCGATGACCACTCGCGCGACGACACGCTCGCGGTGCTGCAGGCGCTGAAGGCCGAGGTGCCGGAACTGCGCGTGATCCACCACGTGACGCAGAGCGGGCAGAGCACGGCGATCCGCAACGGCGTGAAAGCCGCACGCGGCGAGTGGATCGCGACGCTCGACGGCGACGGACAGAACGATCCGGCGGACATCCCGAAACTCATCGCCATGCGCGGCACCTCCGCGCCCGACGTGAAGATGTTCGCCGGCTGGCGCGTCAACCGGCGCGACAGCGGCTCCAAGCGCTGGGCATCGAAGTGGGCGAACGCGATCCGCGCGCGCATGCTGCGCGACGACACGCCCGACACCGGATGCGGCATCAAGCTGTTCGAACGCGCCGCGTTCCTCGAACTGCCGCACTTCAACCACATGCATCGTTACCTGCCCGCGCTGATGCAACGCGCCGGCTACAAGACGGTGAGCGTGCCGGTGAACCACCGCGCGCGTTCCACCGGCGTGTCCAAGTACAACAACCTCAATCGCGCGCTGGTGGGCATCGCCGACCTGCGTGGCGTCGCGTGGCTGATCCGCCGCGGCAAGGTCACGCGTACCGAAGAAATCTGAAGGGGTCTCCATGGAATACGACTTCATGAACTACCCCATCGCGTGGCTCGAGTGGACCGGGCTGCACATGTCGCCGTGGAAAATCATCGGCCTGACCGGCGCGCTGATGTTCGGCGGCCGCTGGCTGGTGCAGTTCGTCGCCTCGCGAAAGCACGGCAAGCCGGTGATCCCGCGCCTGTTCTGGTACATGAGCCTGGTCGGCAGCGTGATGACGCTGGCGTACTTCCTGTTCTCGCAGAAGCAGGACTCCGTCGGCGTGATCCAGAACCTGTTCCCGGCCTTCACCGCCGCCTACAGCCTGTACCTGGACATCCGGCATCGCGGGTGGAAGCGGGATCGGGCGTCGCACTGATCGTGATTCGTGATTCGTGATTCGTGATTGGTGATTCGGGGTTCGGGGTTCGGGGTTCGGGGTTCGGGGTTCGGGGTTCGGGGTTCGGGGTTCGGGGTTCGGGAATCGGGAATCGGGAATCGGGAATCGGGAATCGGGAATCGGGAATCGGGAATCGGGAATCGGGAATCGGGAATCGGGAATCGGGAATCGGGAATCGGGAAGAGCAAATCAGCTCTTCGCCTGGCGTCGTCATCCCGGCGAAGCAAGCCGTCATCCCGGCGAAGGCCGGGACCCAGGCCCGTAGCGCACGGGCACTTCCAAACCGGCAAACCACCCCGCCGTCATTCCAGCGAAAGCTGGAACCCATCTTGCTCTTCGCCTGATCGAGAGCAGGCAGCGATCGGCGTCACCGCATCGCATGCCCCGCCCCTCACCCCAACCCCTCTCCCGGTGGGAGAGGGGCACAAGCCGTCATCCCGGCAGGACCTCGCGAAGGACACCAAAGGCCGGGACCCAGGCCCGTAACCCACGGGCACTCCAAACCGGCAACCCACCCCACCGTCATTCCAGCGAAAGCTGGAACCCATCTTGATCTTCGTCCGGTCGAGAGCAGGCTCACTCCCAGAACACGGCGAGAAGCACCGCGACCCGCGTCACGCCCGAGCCCGAACCGCCAGACTCCGTGCCCTTGGACCCACGCGCCAGGCCGCGCCGGGATGCGATGATCGGCCGGTTCGATCGCCCTGGGGATACCGTGAAACGACTGCTTCTCGCCACCGCGCTGTCCGCGCACCTCGCCCTCGCCTCGTCCGCCGCGTTCGCCGGCCCCGTCGATGACCGCTTCGAGGCCATCTACAGCAAGGAATGGCAGTGGCGCCAGGAACAGACCGGCAGCGCCGACGAGGACAACGACGGCTCCAGCGACTGCCATGACCTGCCCTCCGTCGATGCGGCCAGCCAGAAGGCGCGGCTGAAGGTCTGGGAAGACGTGCTCAAGCAGCTCGACGCCATCGACGTCGCAAAGCTCGACGCGCAGAACCAGGTGAACTACGCCGTCTACCGCGGGCAGGTCGAGAACCTCGCCGCCGACGTGCGCCTGCGCTCGTACGAGATGCCGTTCAATTCCGACTCCTCGTTCTGGTCGAACCTGGGCTTCATGACGCGCCGGCCGATGCGCACCGTCGCCGATTACGAGGCCTACATCGGCCGACTGAACGACGTGCCGCGCTACTTCGACCAGAACATCGTGAACATGCGTGCCGGCCTGGCGCGCGGCTTCAGCGTGCCGCGCGCGGTGCTGGACGGGCGCGAGGTGTCGATCGCGTCGGTCGCCGATGTGAAGGATCCGCAGCAGTCGAATTTCTACGAGCCGTTCAAGAAGATGCCGGCCGGCATTGCCGCCGCCGACCAGGCGCGTCTGCGCGAAGCCGGCGCCGCGGCGATCCGCGATCGCGTGATTCCCGCCTACGCCCAGCTGCTGGCGTTCTTCCGGAACGATTACGTGCCGCATGCGCGCAAGACGCTCGGCGCGGAGCAGATGCCGGGCGGCAAGGACTTCTACCGCCAGCAGATCCGCGAATACACGACGCTGGATCTCAGCCCCGAGGAGATCCACCAGATCGGCCTGAAGGAAGTCGCCCGCATCCAGGCGGAGATGGACGCGATCATCCAGCAGGTCGGCTTCAAGGGCAGCTTCGCGGATTTCCTCAAATTCCTGCGCACCGACAAGCAGTTCTACGCGAATACGCCGCAGGAGCTGCTCGATCGCGCCGCGTGGATTTCCAAGCGCGTGGACGGCGAGATCGGCAAGTTCATCGGCACGCTGCCGCGCGGCCGCTTCACCATCGTGCCGGTGCCGCCGGACATCGCGCCGTTCTGGACCAGTGGCCGCGGCGGCGCGGGCACGTACTGGGTCAACACCTACGACCTGCCCTCGCGACCGCTCTACAACCTGCCGGCGCTGACGCTGCACGAATCCGCACCGGGCCACGCGCTGCAGGGTTCGCTGGCGAAGGAACAGGGCGAACTGCCGGCGTTCCGTCGCGAGACCTACATCTCCGCGTACGGCGAAGGCTGGGGGCTGTACAGCGAGAAGCTCGGCGAGGAGATGGGCATCTACCAGACGCCGTACGAGGATTTCGGCCGTCTGACGTACGAGATGTGGCGCGCGTGCCGGCTCGTCATCGACACCGGCGTGCATCACAAGGGCTGGACGCGCGACCAGGCCATCGCCTACCTGCGCGACCGCACCGCGTTGAGCGAACACGAGGTCACGACCGAGGTCGATCGCTACATCTCCTGGCCGGCGCAGGCGCTGAGCTACAAGCTGGGCGAGATCACCATCGTCCGCCTGCGCGAGGAAGCCGAAAAGGCGCTGGGTCCGAAGTTCGACGTGAAGGCCTTCCACGACGCGCTGCTGAGCGAGGGCTCGGTCCCGCTGCCGGTGCTGGAGCAGCAGGTGCGGGCGTTCATCGCGACGTCGGCGGCAGCGGCGTCGGGCGGAAGCGTGTCAACGGGCGCCGCCGGGAAGCGTTGAGCCGGAGGTCGGCACCGTTCGACCCAATGGTCATCACGAAGGGAGGGAATCCATGCGTATCGCGACACCCCTGATGCTTGCCGTCACCCTGCTCGCCGCGACGAGCGGTCACGCCGCCGAGTCGTACGCCTTCGGCAACCGGGTGCTGATCGTGGGCGACAGCGCCGGCAAGCTGATCGAGCTGGCCGGCTCGCCGGTCCACAAGGAACCGGTGGAGAACAAGTTCGGCGCCCACGAGGCCGAGCGCTGGGAGTTCCGCCGGGACGAGAAGACGCTGTTCGTGACCATCCGGGACGGGAAGGTCTTCCAGATCGACGAGGTCTACTGAGGGCTCCAGCCCGCGCCAGCCAAGGCGTCTGGCCCCTCCGGACTTGTGGATAAGTGGTTGCCGGAGGGCGCGAAGCCGTGCATAATGCGCGGCTCGCTGCGTCCGGTCTGTCCATCAGGACTCGACCGGGCGGGGTCCGGAAGCACGATTCCGTCCCGCCGCCGGCAGCCAGGACTTCACTACCCGTATCGTGCGCCGCAACCGGATGTCCGGGCGCGGAGGGGCCGCCGCCGCCCTGGCCAAGGGCGACATCCCAATACCTTTCGAGGTGCGTATGGCCCGTATCTGCCAAGTAACCGGCAAGCGAACGACGACCGGCAACAACGTCTCGCACGCCATGAACAAGACCCGTCGCCGCTTCCTTCCCAACCTCCACGAGCGCCGCTTCTGGGTGGCTTCGGAGAACCGTTGGATCAAGCTGCGTGTTTCCAGTGCCGCCCTGCGCACCATCGACAAGAACGGCATCGATGCCGTCCTCGCCGACCTGCGCGCCCGCGGCGAGAAGATCTGAGGAGAACTGACCCATGGCTTCCAAGCGCGACAAGATCCGCCTGATCTCCTCGGCCGGCACCGGCCACTTCTACACGACCGACAAGAACAAGAAGAACACGCCGAACAAGATGGAGGTCAAGAAGTACGACCCCGTCGTTCGCAAGCACGTGATCTACAAAGAAGGCAAGATCAAGTGACGCAATGGTGCCTTCGCGCATAGCGCGACGGCCTTTGCCATTGCGTCATATCCGCGAAAGTGGGTATCGACGCCTCCCAGCTTGTTCGAAGCTTCAACGAAAACCCCGCCGAAAGGCGGGGTTTTTGTTTGGGCCGAAGTGCCGCCGTGCACAACGTGCGATCGCTCGGTCCGTATCGGCACCGCTCTCGCGCTTCGCGGTCGAACACAGCGCCCAAAAAAACTACGGCCCCTTTCGGGGCCGTAGCGATCACCGCGGATCGTCGATCAGAACCGCTGCGCGTACTTCAGGTAGTAGAAGCGGCCGATATCGAAGCCGCCGTACACGCCGAAGTCTGAGTTCGGACTGGTGTACAGATAAGTACCCTGATGGTCGAACACATTGTTGGCACCGATCGAGACGGTAGCGTTCCACGGCGTGTTGTAGCGGAACTGCACGTCGTGGAAGGTGTTCGCCCCCGTCTTGTTCGTAGCCTGTGCCAGCGTGTACGACGAATAGAAGTCCGGATTGTTGCACTCGCTGTCGTACGCGCACGCTCCCTTGATGCCGGAGTAGTAACGCGTGCTCCATGTAGCGCCGAAATCACCCAGGTTCCAGTCGAGGCCCAGGTTCGAACGAACGCGGAAGTAGGCGTTGCTATCACCGACCAGCTGTTCTTCTGCTCGACGGGCGTCACCGCCTCGTTGTCGCGCTTGTATTCCCAGGAATCGATGTACGAGGTCTTCCAGTCGATCGTGAAGTTGCCGATCGACGTCTCGGGCAAGCGGTAGCGGATATTGAAGTCGTAGCCGGCCGTCTCCTGATAACCGCCGTTGACCAACGTGACCGTGGCATCGACGATCTCGCCCGGCGCGGTTCCTACCGTGCCGGTCAGATCGCGCGTGAAGCCCGAGCACGAAGAGGCGATGCCGAGCACGTAGCAGCGATTGAGGATGGCCGTCATCGTTTCGGCCGCGATGACGTCGTCGATCCGGATCTTCCACCAGTCGAGGCTGACATCCAGGCCTTCGGCGAAGCTCGGGCTGTACACGAAGCCGAACGTCGAGGACTTGGATGTTTCCGGCTTCAGGTTCGGATTGGACGTCACCAGGAACGGAGAGTCTGCCTGCGTGTTCGGACCGGCGGCTACCGTTCCGCCTGACGCGATCTGCTGGAAGTTCGCCGGCACGCCGTCGGCGACGCAACGCGCGAGCACCTGCGGATTGCTGGCGGCCGAACCGAAGTTCGTATCGCACGGATCGGTGTAGAACGCGAAGGTCTGCGAGTCGCCGCCGTAAAGGTCGTTCAGCGTCGGTGCGCGGAAACCGGTCGCATAGGTGCCGCGGATCAACAGGTCGTCCATCGGCCGCCACTTCAGACCGAATTTCCCATTGACCGTGTCGCCGAAGGTGTCGTAGTCCGAATAGCGGCCGGCCACGTCGATCGACAGTTCCTTCGCGAACGGCATGTCGGCGAGAATCGGCACGTTGAACTCGAGGTAGACCTCGTGCAGCGAGTAGCCGCCGGAGGTGACCGCACCTGCAAGGTCGGTGCTCAGCCCCGATTGCTTCAGCGCGTCGGGCTCGAAGCGGGCGTCTTCCTTGCGGTGCTCGTAACCCATGGCCATGTTGAGGTCGCCCGCCGACAGTGTCGCCAGTGTGCCGCTCAGGTTGAGGCTGTAGACGTGGGTCGTGGTCTCCGACGTATCGTGCGTCGGCAGGAACAGGTAATCCTGCAGCGCCTGGTTGCCCGTGAGGCCGCCCGCGCCTGCCTGGCCATAGGGCAGCGCAGGATTCCACGGCACGCAGCCGTCGATCATCGAACCAGCGCTGCCGCAGCGTGCGACACCATCGGCGTCGATGAAGCTCGGGCCGAGCGCCGCACGCGCGTTCGGGATGAAGAGATTGCCCGTTCCCGCCTGCAGTCCCTTGTTCTGGTTGTAGAGGTAGCCTGCGTCCCAGTCCCAAGGCTTGTCGCCGATATCGAATGCACCCTGCAACGTCGTACCGAATCGATACGTCGTCAGCTCGTTGTGCGTCTGACGCGGCACCTCCCAGGTGCGACGCACGAACTGCGCGCCCGTGCCGAACGGGTTGTACACATTGGCCGCGGACCAGATGTTGCGGACACCGTCGTTGCTGCTGGTGGACCCGAACGGATAGCCGGCGATCTGCTGCAGCGTGTCGCGGTGCGTGTACAGCGCGTCGGCCGTCAGGCGAACCTTGTCGGTGAAGTCGAAGCTGCCGTTGGCGAACACCGAACGGCGCTCGATTCCCGTACGCAGGAACATCGCTTCGTTCGTGTTGATCAGGTCGAAGTTCTCGCCCTGTCCATAACGGTGGTAGTTGGCCGGGTTGCTTGGATCTGCGCCGGGGTTCAGGGTCCAGGAACCACCACCGGCCGGAAGACTGATGCGCCCCTTGTACGTGTTGCCGCTCCAGCCGCTGGAGTCGAGGATCGTATTGCCATCTTCGTCGACGCGCTTTTCCGGAAAGCGGTGATACGGGCCATTGGGGTAATGCGAGAACGCGCGGTCGCGCGCGTTGACCGGCTCCTCTTGCGAGTATTCGGCCCCCAGCATCACGGAGCTGCGTTCGCCAGAGCTGCCCAGCAGCATGTTGTACTGCTGCACTTCCCCATCGCCCTGGCTGTACTGGCCAATGTAGGCGCTGGCCTCGGCGCCATCGAAACCCTTGCGTGTGATGATGTTGATGACGCCGGCGATTGCATCGGAGCCGTAGATTGCCGATGCGCCGTCGGTCAACACTTCGATGCGCTCGACGACGCCCGTCGGGATCGAGGCCAGGTCGGCATATCCCGTGGAGGTGATGCCGAGGCGCTTGCCATTAAGCAGCACAAGGGTGCGCTCGGGACCCAGGTTACGCAGATCGACGTACTGGCCGCCTACCTCTTCGCCGGACGACAACGCATTGGCGCGGCTGATGGCCGGAGAGCCAGCAGTCGTGATGTTCTGGATGATGTCACCGACGCTCGTGAAGCCCTGCTTCTGGATCTGCTCGCGGGTCATCATGATGACCGGATTGGCGGTCTCGATACTCGCCTGACGAATGCGCGACCCCGTCACCTCGATCTTGTCGAGCGTGGTGGCGTCCTTGCCGGACTCCTGCGCCAGGGCGAACGCCGGCGCGAGCGCGACCGCGATGCCCGCCGGCAGCAAGCCGACGCGCACGACCGTGCGCATGTTGCGATGGTTCATTTCTCTCTCCAGAGTTCTGTTATGAGCGCGTTAAGAGCGCTGCAAAACCTTATGGCCCGGGTGGTCCGAGCCGGTTTCCCGTTCGAAGCGGAGAGCGTCGCGGCCTGCGGCAATGTGATTTGCGCGCGCAGGAGCGCACATTTGCGCGGTTTGTCCATCGGCATCGGGCAGCGCGCTGCGGTAGTCCGACGCGGTCATGCCGAAGTGGGCGCGGAAGCTGCGCGCGAAGCTGCAGTTGTTGTCGAAGCCGCTGGCGATGGCGACCTCACCGATGGTCATCGGCGTGGTGGATAGCAGGTTCGCGGCGTGCTTGAGGCGCAGGTTGGCGCACGCGGCCTGCGGGCTTTCGCCGTAGAGGCGATGGAACACTTTGGAGAAGTACCACATCGAGAACTGCGTGCGTTCGGCGAGTTCCGCGATGCGGATGATGCGGTCGCAGTTGCCTTCCATGAACAGTCGCGCGCGTTGCATGCGCTCGAACACCTGCCGCTTTCGCGCCAGCGATGCCCCCGGGCAGAGCGGAATGCGGCTGCGATCGTCGGCCTGCATGTCTTCCAGCCTGAGCAGGAGCGAGCGCACGCGTGCCTGGTGCGCCGTCGCGCTCAACGCCTGCGCGGGATGCCGCGCGATGCGGTACCAGTGGCGTGCGATGTCGCGCGCGATCTCCGGCGCGATCCTGCCCAGGCCGACGTGCAGGTCGAAGTTGCCGAAGCGCGCCATCGACTTGAGGGCCTCCTCCGAGACCGACGTCCCGATGCACAATCCTTGGGCATCGGCCTGCACCAGCGGCGCGGAGTCACGGGCGAACGCGATCCAGTCGCCCGCGCGAAGATAGAAACGTCCCTCCTTGGCTTCGACCCATGAGCCGCCGCGCATCTGGACCCAGATCGAGAGTTCCTGTCCGTTGAACTCGACGCTGCCCATCCGGGAAGCCCCCACGCACCGTGCCCACTGTCCTTGCGCTGATGCGATGCGCAATAGTTGTCCCCGGTCTGCCCACTTTGCCTTATCCATGGTTCTTTATTCCTCGTCGTGGTGGGGTCAGGCTATGAGGACATTCGCGAGGTGCTCCATAGGATTCATTCGCTAGTCATGAATTGACCGGGGTCTTGTAGAAAAGCGCAGCAACTTTTTGCGAGGAGTGCACGGATGAGTTCCGAAGTTCATTTCGGCTATTTGCTCTTCTTGCTCGACTGGTTGATCCGACTCGCCGCGCTGGCGTGGATCCCGGTGAAGAGCCCGCCCGCGGCCGCACGCAGCTGGCTGCTGCTGGTGGGCTTCGTGCCCTTGTTCGGACTGCCGCTGTACCTGTTCCTCGGGCATCCGTGGCTGGCGAAGCAGCGCCGGCAGCGGCAGGCGCTGGCGTCGCAGCTCATCCGCGATCGCCAGGTCAACCTCGCGATGCTTCGCTGGACGCCGGCCGCGCACGGCATGTCGCCCGACATCGCGCGGCTTGCCGAACGCCTGGGCGACTTCATGCCGATGCACGGCAACGCGGTCGACCTGCTGGACGACTACGACGCGTCGATCGCCGCACTCATCGCCGACATCGACACGGCGCGCGACGAGGTGCACCTGCTCTACTACCTGATGTTCGACGACACGGTGGGGCGCGCCGTGTGCGGGGCGCTGCAACGCGCCAGCGCCCGCGGTGTGCGCTGCCGGCTGCTGCTCGACGCCGTCGGTGCGAAGCCCGGGCTGCGCGCGTTCGCCAAGCCGCTCCGCGCTGCCGGCGTGGAGGTGCACGCCATGCTCGCCGGCGGGCTGAAGTGGCGCAGCCTGTCGCGCATGGACCTTCGCAACCATCGCAAGCTGGCGCTCATCGATCGGCGCGTCGGCTACGTCGGTTCGCAGAATCTGGCCGATGCCGCGTTCGTGCCCGACCATCCGAACCGCGAGCTGGTCGCGCGCGTGCGCGGGCCGGTGTTGCGGCAGATCGCGGCGCTGTTCGCGAGCGACTGGTTGATCGAGACCGGCGAGCGGCTGGTGATCGGCGACTTCCCCGCGAGCGAGGGCGGCACCACGCCCGCGCAGATGCTGCCCAGCGGGCCGGCGTATCCGTTCGAGAACGCGCGCAACCTCGTCGTGGCGCTGGTGCAGCGCGCGCGGCGACGCGTGGTGCTGGTCACGCCGTACTTCGTGCCGGACGACATGACCCTGGGCGCGCTGCGTGTGGCGGCGCTGTCGGGCGTCGACGTGCAGCTGGTGCTGTCGATGAGCAACAACCAGCGGCTCACGCGCTGGGCGCAGCGCTCGTACTACGACGAACTGCTGAAGGCCGGCGTGCGCATCGCACTGTACCGGCCGCATTTCCTGCACGCCAAGCACCTGAGCGTGGACGAGGAAGTGGCCCTGATCGGCTCGATCAACCTCGACATCCGCTCCTTCGCGCTGAACGCCGAGGCCGGGCTGGTGTGCTTCGATCCCGCTGTCGTGGCGCGGCTGCACACGGTCGAGGCCGCCTATCTGGCCGATGCCCAGCAGTTGGACCTGCACGAGTGGCGCCGCCGTCCGCGCTGGCACCGCAGCGTCGAGGGCGTGGCGCGGCTGGCCGACTCGCTGATGTAGGCGCACGCGTTCAGGCCATGCCGACCGGCGGAGACGGGCCGGGCGGGCGGCCCGCGTTCTACACTCGCCCCATGTTCCCTGGACGAGGCGTCGAGTGATCCCAGGCTGGATCCTGCTGCTGGTGTCGGCGGCCTACGTCGGCGTGCTGTTCGCGGTGGCCTATTTCGGCGACCAGCGCGAAACCACGCCGCGTGCCCGCTGGCTGCGCCCCGCGGTGTATTCGCTGGCGCTGGCCGTCTACTGCTCGTCGTGGACGTTCTACGGTGCGGTCGGCACGGCCGCGCGGACGGGTCTGGGCTTCCTGCCGATCTACCTCGGCCCGCTGCTGATGCTGGCCTTCGGCTGGCGCATCCTCGAACGCCTGGTGCTGATTTCCGGCGAGCACCGCATCGTCTCCATCGCCGACTTCCTGTCCTCTCGCTACGGCCGCGCGCCGGGGCTGGCGGCGCTGGTGGCGGCCGTCGCGCTGACCGCGGCGGTCCCGTACGTCGCCCTGCAGTTCAAGGCCGTGGCGATGAGCGTGGAAGTGCTGGCCGACGTGCGCGGCGACGCCGGCCTGCTGTCGGACCCGGCCTTCTACGTGGCGCTGATGTTGGCGGCGTTCGCGATCCTGTTCGGCACGCGGCAGATCGACGCCACCGAACACCATCGCGGCATGGTGCTGGCCATCGCGCTGGAATCGCTGGTGAAGCTGCTCGCGTTCGTCGCCATCGGCGTGTTCGCGCTCGCGCACCTGCCGGGCACCGGCACCCTGATCGACCGCATGGTGCAGGCCGCACCGGTGGTCACGGCGCAGGGCGTGCCGACGGGCTTCGTCGCGCAGACGCTGCTCGCGTTCACCGCCATCGTCTGCCTGCCCCGGCAGTTCCACGTCGCGGTGGTCGAGTGCCAGGACCCGGCCGACCTGCGCTCGGCGCGCTGGTTCTTCGGCGCGTACCTGGTGCTGATCTCGCTGCTGGTGGTGCCGATCACCTTGGCGGGCCAGTCGCTGCTCGCCGGCACGGGCGCCTCGCCCGACACCTACGTGCTCGCGTTGCCGCTCGCGCTACAGCACGAAACACTGGCGCTGATCGTGTACATCGGCGGTTTCTCGGCCGCGACGGGCATGGTGATCGTCGCCAGCGTCGCGTTGTCGACGATGGTCAGCAACGACCTGATCATGCCGCTGCTGCTGCGCGGCGGCGCGCTGCACGAAAGCCAGGGCATCGACAAGCAGGTGCTGTGGGTGCGGCGCATCACCATCTTCGTGCTGGCGATGATGGCCTACGGCTATCACCGCGGCTCGGCGTACTACGGCGCCGGCGAGGACACGCTCGCGCAGCACGGCCTGCTCGCGTTCGCGGCGGTGGCGCAGTTCGCGCCGGCGCTGATCGGTGGCCTGTACTGGCGAGGTGCGAGCCGCGCGGGTGCGTTCACCGGACTGTTCGCCGGCACCGTGCTCTGGCTGTACACGCTGCTGCTGCCGGCGCTGGCGCGCGGCGGCTGGTTCAGCACGGAATGGATTGAGCGCGGGCCGCTCGGCGTCGACTGGTTGCGTCCGGAACAGTTGTTCGGCCTGCACGGCTGGGACCCGCTCACGCACGGCACGTTCTGGGCGCTGCTGTTCAACGTCGGCGTGTTCCTGTTCGTCTCGGTGCGGCAACGCCCGCGCCTGCAGGAGCAGCTGCTCGCCGCGCCGTTCTTGGACCCGTACGTCCAGCGTCCCGCGCTCGGCCCCGGCGGCTGGGCCGGCAGCGTACGCGGTGGCGAACTGCTGGCGCTCGCCGAACGCATCGTCGGCGAACGCCACGCGCGTCGTGCGTTCGAGGAATACGCGCAGCAGCAGGGCCGCACCTGGCAGCCGGAACAACCTGCCGACCGCGCGCTCGCGCAGTTCACCGAACGCCTGCTTGCCTCGGCGATCGGCGCGGCATCGGCGCGCCTCACGCTCACCACCGCGCTGCGCGGTTCGGGCATGGAACTGGGCGAGGTCGTCGCGCTGCTCGACGAAGCGAACCAGGAGCTTCGCTTCAACCGGCAGATCCTGTCCACCACGCTGGAGAACATCAGCCAGGGCGTGAGCGTGGTCGATGCCGAGATGCGCCTGGTCGCGTGGAATCGCCGCTACCAGGAACTGTTCGAGTATCCCGACGGCATGTTGTACGTCGGGCGCCCTGTCAGCGATCTGATCCGCTGGAATGCCGAGCGCGGCGAAATGGGATCCGGCCCCCTGACGGACGACGAAGTCGAGGAACAGGTGAGCCGCCGCCTCGCGCATCTTCGCGCCGGCGCGCCGCACGTGTTCGAACGCGTGCGCGCCAACGGGCAGGTCATCGAAATGCGCGGCCGGCCGCTGCCGGGAGGGTACGTCACCACGTACTCGGATGTCACCGATTACAAGCGCGCCGAACAGGGGCTGCGCGAAGTCAACGAAACGCTGGAGCAACGCGTCGAGCTGCGCACGCGCGAAGCCGAAGCCGCGCAGCAGTCGAAGACGCGCTTCCTCGCCGCGATCAGCCACGACGTGCTGCAGCCGTTGAACGCCGCGCGCCTGTTCGCCAGTGCGCTGCGCGAGACCAGCGACACGAGCGAGCAGGCGCGACTGGCCGAACGCGTCGACGCCTCATTGCGCGCCGCCGAAGACCTGCTCGACGGCCTGCTCGACATTTCGCGACTGGACGCCGGCGCGCTGCGCATCGCGATCACCGACTTCGACATCAACGAACTGCTGCGCGAACTGGTGGCGCAGTACGCGCCGGTCGCCGCCGGACGCGGCTTGCAGTTGCGGGTGCGCGCGCCGGACACGCCGCGTCCGGTGCGCAGCGATCGCCGCCTGCTGCGTCGCGCGTTGCAGAACTTCCTCGCCAACGCGCTGCGCTACACGCGCGAGGGCGGCGTGCTGATCGCCGCACGCGTGCGCGACGGCGCCGTCGAGCTGCAGGTGTGGGACACCGGGCCCGGCATTTCGAAGCATCACCTGGAACAGATCTTCGACGAGTTCCGGCGTTTCGATACCTCCGCGAGCGCCGGCGAACGCGGGCTCGGCCTGGGCCTGTCGATCTGCCAGCGCATCGCGCGCACGCTGGAGCATCCGCTACGCGTGCGCTCGCGCGTGAACGTGGGCAGCGTGTTCTCGATCACCGTGCCGTTCGGCCGCGCGATGTACGCCGCACCGTTGCCCGCGCCGCACCTGATGATGGGCGGCGATTCGCTCGCGGGGTTGCGCGTGCTGTGCGTGGACAACGATCGCGAGATCCTCGACGGCATGCGCAGCCTGCTGCTGCGCTGGGGCGTGGTGCCGCTCACCGCGGCGAACGCGGACGAAGCGCTCGCGCGCCTGGCCGAATTGCCGGACGTCGCGCTCGTCGACTATCACCTGCACGACCGCCTCGACGGCCTGGGCGTGATCGACGAGTTGCGTACGCATTACACGCGCCCGCTTCCGGCTGCGCTGCTGACGGGCGATGGCAGCGATGCTTTGAAGCTCGCCGCGCGCGAGCACGATTGCCGCGTGCTCACCAAGCCGGTGAAGCCGGCCTCGCTGCGTGCGTTCCTGGCCGCGCAACGGCAGGCCGCGCACGCGTGATGGCCGCATGCGGCGTCGTCAGTCCGACGGTACCGCTGCGCTGACGCGCCACACGCTGTTGCCGACGTCGTCCGCCACCAGTAGCGCGCCGTCGCGTGCGATCGCGACGCCAACCGGGCGGCCACGGGCGTTGAGATCGGCATCGAGGAAGCCGTCGAGCACGTCGACCATCGAGCCGGTCGGCCGGCCGTCGCGGAACGGTACGAACACGACCTTGTAGCCGGACAGCGGTTCGCGATTCCACGAACCGTGCAGCCCGATGAAGGCGCCATCGGCGTACCCGTCACCGAGCTTCTGCCCCGTCGCGAACGTCAGCCCGAGCGGTGCCACGTGCGAACCGAGCGCGAAATCCGGCACACGCGCGCTGGCGACGAGCTCGGCGTTCTGCGGCTTCACACGCGTATCGACGTGCTGGCCCCAGTAGCTGTACGGCCAGCCGTAGAACGCGCCGGCGTCCACGCGCGTGAGGTAGTCGGGCACCAGATCGTTGCCCAGTTCGTCGCGCTCGTTGACCACCGCCCACAGCGCGCCGCTGGTGGGCTCCCACGCGATGCCGACGGGATTGCGCAGGCCGCCCGCGAACACGCGTTGCGCGCCGGTGGCCGGATCGATCTCCAGCACGCTCGCGCGGTTGGTTTCCGCCGCCATGCCGTTGTCGGCGATGTTGCTGTTCGATCCGACGCCAACAAACAGCCGCTTTCCGTCGGGCGAGGCGATGAGGCTCTTGGTCCAGTGATGGTTGAGCTGATCGGCCGCGCCGGGCAGGTCGGCGACCTTCTGCGGCGCGCCAGTGGCCTGCTTGTCGCCCTGCGCGTACGGAAACTTCACGATCGAGTCGGCGTTGGCGACGTACAGCGTGTCGCCGACCAGCGCCATGCCGAACGGCGAGGACAGGTTCTGCGCGAACACGCTGCGCATTTCGGCGACGCCGTCGCCATCAACATCGCGCAGCAGCGTGATGCGATTGGCGCTGGGCACGCCGGAACCGGCCTTCTTCATCACCGCGCCCATCACCTTGCCCTTGATGCCCTTGATCCCGCGCTTGCCCGGCGGCGCGTTGCTCTCGGCGACGAGCACGTCGCCGTTGGGCAGCACGTAGAGCCAGCGCGGATGATCGAGCCCGGTCGCGAACGCCTTCACGCCCAACCCGGCCGCCGCCTTCGGCGTGTCCACGCCGTTCCATCCGACGGCGGGCGCGATCTTGAGTACCGGAATCGCCGACGTTTCGGGCGGCACGATCCGCGGATCCGCACCCGTGTCCTCGCCGCCGCGCAGCTTCGCCTGGCCGCCGCAGGCGCACAGCACGGCTGCGAGTGCGAGGGCGAGCATTCGGGGCGCGACATTCACGGTGAGACTCCGCGGCGGGACGTCGCAGCAGTACGCACCCGATGGCGTGGAACAGGCGTGATCGGCGATGCAGCGGTTCAGCCCGCCGCTCGATTGAACCTTAGTCCGCCTCTTCCGGCGGCGGCACGAACGCGCCGGGGTCGAGCGCGAGGCGGCCAGCGATCAGCACGGCCTGCGTGCGGTTGCTGGCGCCGAGCTTTCGCAGGATCGCGGTGACGTGCGCCTTCACCGTGGCTTCCGACACGCCGAGTTCGTACCCAATCTGCTTGTTGAGCAGGCCCGCGCCCAGCATCTGCAGCACGCGGAACTGCTGCGGCGTGAGGTCGCGAAGCCGCTGCGCCGCATCGTGTTCGTCGGCGTGCGCGGCCGGAGCCGAAAGCGCGACCGCGGGCGCCCAGCGATCGCCGTCGAGCACGCGCGTGATCGCCTCGCCCAGCGTCGCGGCGTCGGCGGATTTCGGGATGAAGCCGACGGCGCCGTGGTCGAGGGCGCGCCGCATCACCGTGGGCTCCTCGCGCGCCGAGACGACGACGATCGGCAACTGCGGATGCAACGCGCGCAGGTGCACCAGCGCGCTGAAACCCTGCGCGCCCGGCATGTTGAGATCGAGCAGCAGCAGGTCGGCGTCGGGTTCGGCTTCGACCAGCGTGTACAGCGCTTCGACGCTGTCGGCCTCGCGCAGCTGCGCGTCGGGAAGCACGCGCGCGACCGCGCCACGCAGTGCTTCGCGGAACAGCGGGTGGTCGTCGGCGATGAGGAGCGTGGGCATGCGTGCGGCTTCGCGTTACGGGACGCGACGCTCCCGCACCAGCGATTCGACCACGCCCGGATCGGCCAGCGTGCTCGTGTCGCCGAGCTGGTCCGGCGCGTTCTCGGCGATCTTGCGCAGGATGCGGCGCATGATCTTGCCCGAGCGCGTCTTCGGCAGGCCGGGTGCCCATTGCAGGTGGTCCGGCGTGGCGATCGGCCCGATTTCCTTGCGCACGTGCGCGACGAGTTCCTTGTGCAGCTCGTCCGTCGGCGCCTCGCCGGCGATCAGCGTCACGTACGCGTAGATGCCCTGCCCCTTGATGTCGTGCGGGAAGCCGACGACCGCCGCTTCGGCGACCTTGGGGTGCGAAACCAGCGCGCTTTCCACTTCCGCCGTGCCGATGCGATGGCCGGAGACGTTGATGACGTCGTCGACGCGGCCGGTGATCCAGTAGTAGCCATCGGCATCGCGACGGCAACCGTCGCCGGTGAAGTACGTGCCCGGATACGTGCGGAAGTACGTATCGATGAAACGGCCGTGATCGCCGTAGACGGTGCGCATCTGACCCGGCCAGGAATCCAGCAGCACGAGGTTGCCTTCGGCCTCGCCTTCCAGCCGCCCGCCGTTCGCGTCCACCAGCGCCGGCTGGATGCCGAAGAACGGCCTGGTCGCCGAACCGGGCTTGAGGTCGATCGCGCCCGCGAGCGGCGTGATGAGGATGCCGCCGGTTTCCGTCTGCCACCACGTGTCGACGATCGGCGAACGCGAATCGCCGACGACCTCGTAGTACCAGCGCCACGCTTCGGGATTGATCGGCTCGCCCACGGTGCCGAGCAGTCGCAACGACTTACGGGAGGTCTTTTTCACCGGTTCGTCGCCGTCGCGCATCAGCGCGCGGATCGCGGTGGGCGCGGTGTAGAACAGCGTGACCTGGTGCTTGTCGATCACTTCCCAGAAGCGCGACACGGTCGGGTAGTTCGGCACGCCCTCGAACACCAGCGCGGTCGCGCCGTTGGCGAGCGGGCCGTACACGATGTAGCTGTGGCCGGTGACCCAGCCGACGTCGGCCGTGCACCAGTACACGTCGTCCTCGCGCAGGTCGAACACGACTTCATGCGTGTAGCTCGCGTAGACGAGATAACCGCCGGTGGTGTGCAGCACGCCCTTGGGTTTGCCGGTCGAACCGGAGGTGTAGAGGATGAACAGCGGATCCTCGGCGTTCATGCGCTCGGGCGCGCACTGCGTCGGTTGTTCGTCCACCACCGCGTCGTACCAGCGGTCGCGCGGCATCTGCATGTCCACGGCCGACCCGGTGTGGCGCACGACGAGCACGGTTTCCACCGTGTTGGTGCCGCCCATCTTCAGCGCGGCGTCGACGTTCGCCTTCAGCGGAACCTTCTTGCCGCCGCGCAGGCCTTCGTCGGCGGTGATGATCAGGCGGCTCTGGCAGTCGGCCACGCGATCGGCGATGGACTGCGGCGCGAAACCGCCGAACACCACCGAGTGGATCGCGCCGACGCGCGCGCAGGCGAGCATCGCGACGACGGCCTCGGGAATCATCGGCAGGTAGATCGTCACGCGATCGCCCTTGCGCACGCCGAGCGAACGCAGCGCGTTGGCGAGCTTGCACACGCGCGCGTGCAGGTCGCGGTAGGTGATGTGCTCGGCCGGCTGCGACGGATCGTCCTGTTCGAAGATCAGCGCGGTCTTGTCCCCGCGCGTCGCAAGGTGCCGATCCAGGCAGTTGACGCTGGCGTTGAGCTCGCCGTCCTCGTACCAGCGGATGCGGAAATCCTCAAGGTCGTAGCTGACGTCCTTGATCTTCGACGGCGCGACGAACCAGTCCAGGCGCTCGGCCACCTTGCCCCAGAAGCCGGCCGGATCGCGCACCGACTCGGCGTACTGGCGCTCGTAGTCCTCGCGCGTCACGCGCGCCTTCGCGGCGAAGTCCGGATCGATCGGATAGACGGCGGCGGGATGGTTCATGGCGGGCTCCGGAACGGCTTGGCGGAAGGCATTCGGCGGTCGTGGACGGCCGGAACCGCCAGTGTGCCGCATTCGCTGTCGGGCCTCATCCGCGCTGGTTTAGACGATGGTCGTAGTCGCGTCCGCTTACGACCAATGGGGAATGGTTGTGCAGCGCGATGGCGCCGCAGGCTCGGGGCATGTCGGGCATGGCGTCCGGCGTTTTCCGTGGGAGGGAATCATGTCCGCAAGCATTGCCTCGACGTCGAAGGCCGCGACCGTGCGTCGCCGCCCGCTCGCCGCCGCATTGCTCATCGCGCTGGCGCTGCCGGGGATGGCCTTCGCGCAGACCGCGAAGGAGAAGGAGCTGGAGGCCCGCGTCGCCCAGCTCGAAGCGATGGTGCAGCAATTGGTGGCGCAACAGCAGCAGCAACAGACCCAGATCAGCGAGGTGAAGACCGCGCAGGCCACCGCGCCCGCGGCGCCGGCCGCTGCGGCACCGGCAACGGCCACGGCCGGAGCGCCAAAGGTCTCGCCGATCCAGGGCACGACGATCACGCCGACCGCCAATCCGAACTCGACGTTCTACTACGGCGGCTTCATCAAGCTCGATGCGTCCGTCACCTCGACCAACGACGGCGACATCCCCGATGGCACCGTCGGCCGCCTGTTCTACGTGCCCAAGGCCATTCCCGTCGGACAGGGCCACCTGCGCGAAGGCGGCACCGATACCGACATGGGCACGAACTTCTCGCGCTTCTGGTTCGGTGTCGACAGCGTCACCCAGAACGACGACAAGCTGAAGGCGTACCTGGAGTTCGATCTGTTCGGTGGCGGCAGCACGGCCTTCACCGGCAACGAGGTCGCGACCAACACCTACGCGCTCACGCTGCGACAGGCCTACGTGCAGTGGAACAACTGGCTGGCCGGCCAGACCTGGACGAACTTCCAGGACACCGCCGCGCTGCCGGACACAGTCGACTTCCTCGGCCCGACCGAAGGCACCGTGTTCGTGCGCCAGGCGCAGTTGCGCTACACCAACGGCCCGTGGTCGTTCTCGATGGAGAACCCGGAGACGGTGTACACGCCGTTCAACGGCAACATGGCGCAGATCGCCGGCGACGACGGCCCGATGCCCGACCTGACCGGCCGCTACACGTTCAAGGGCGACTGGGGCCACTTCGGCATCGCCGGCCTGGTGCGCCAACTGAAGTACCAGACCGCGGGCGTGCCGGCCACGCCGACCGCGCCGGCGCGTCCGGCGGTGGAAGACGACACCACCGGCTACGGCCTCAGCGTGTCGGGCAAGTTCAACCTCGGCAAGAACGACGACATCCGCTACATGGTCACCGGCGGCAGCGGCATCGGCCGCTACATCGGCCTGGCGTTGAACAACGACGCGGTGCTCGATTCCACCGGCGACCTGGACAACATCGACGTCATCGCCGGCTTCGTCGGCTGGCGCCACGTGTTCAGTCCGAAGCTGCGCACGAACGTGTTCTATTCGCGCGCCGACTACGACCAGAACGTGGACTTCACCGGCCTTGGCATCACCAAGGGCGCGCAATCCGCGCACGTTAACCTGATCTACACGCCGCTTCCCAAGCTCGACCTCGGCGCGGAACTGATCTGGGGCCAGCGTGAACTCGAGAACGGCGACCGCGGCGAGCTCAACCGCCTGCAGACGCATGTGAAGTACAACTTCTAAGGGGCGAGAACGTGTCCACCATCACCGCAAATACGAAAGAGGGCACCCTCAGCCAGGGGCACAAGAAGGTCATCTTCGCCTCCAGCCTGGGCACCGTGTTCGAGTGGTACGACTTCTATCTGTACGGGTCGCTCGCGGCGATCATCGCCAAGCAGTTCTTCAGCGGGTTGAACGAAACCAGCGCCTTCATCTTCGCGCTGCTCGCGTTCGCCGCCGGCTTCGCGGTGCGTCCGTTCGGCGCGATCGTGTTCGGCCGCCTCGGCGACATGATCGGCCGCAAGTACACGTTCCTGGTCACCATCGTGATCATGGGCCTGTCGACGTTCCTCGTCGGCATCCTGCCGAACTACGCGTCGATCGGCTTCGCGGCACCGGCGATTTTGATCATCCTGCGATTGCTGCAGGGCCTGGCGCTGGGCGGTGAATACGGCGGCGCGGCGACGTACGTGGCCGAGCACGCCCCGCACGGCAAGCGCGGCCTGTACACGAGCTTCATCCAGACCACCGCGACGATCGGCCTGTTCCTGTCGCTGCTGGTGATCCTGGGCGTGCGCACGTACCTGGGCACCGAGGCGTTCGAGGCGTGGGGCTGGCGCATTCCGTTCCTGCTGTCGATCGTGCTGCTGGGCGTGTCGGTGTGGATCCGCATGCAGCTCAACGAGTCGCCGCTGTTCCAGCAGATGAAGGCCGAGGGCAAGCAGTCCAAGGCGCCGATCACCGAAAGCTTCTTCACCAAGAACGGCAAGATCGTGCTGCTCGCGCTGCTGGGCGCGACCGCCGGCCAGGCCGTCGTGTGGTACGCGGGCCAGTTCTACGCGATGTACTTCCTCACGCAGTCGCTGAAAGTCGACGCGACGACGACGTGGCTGCTGATCGCCGCCGCGCTCGCCATCGGCACGCCGTTCTTCATCTTCTTCGGCTGGTTGAGCGACAAGATCGGCCGCAAGAAGATCGTCATGGCCGGCTGCCTGATCGCCGCGCTGACGTACTTCCCGCTGTTCAAGGCGCTTACGCACTACGCCAACCCGGCCATCGCCGAAGCCAGCGCCAACGCGCCGGCCGTGGTGCACGCCGATCCGCGTACGTGTTCGTTCCAGTTCGACCCGGTGGGCAAGAAGGTGTTCACCAACTCGTGCGATATCGCGACCGCCGCGCTGGCCAAGGCCGGTATCCCGTACACGATCCAGGCGGCTCCTCCGGGCAGCGTCGCGCGCGTGACGGTGGGCGACGTGGAAGTGCAGAGTTTCGAAGGCGCGGGCCTGTCGAAGGACGACAGCAAGGCGAAGGGCGACGCGTTCACGGGTGAACTGAAGAAGGCGCTGACCGCGGGCGGCTATCCCGAGAAGGCCGATCCGGAGCGCATCAACAAGCCGATGGTGCTGTTGATCCTCACCATCCTCGTCATCTACGTGACGATGGTGTACGGCCCGATCGCCGCCTGGCTGGTGGAACTGTTCCCCACGCGCATCCGCTACACGTCGATGTCGCTGCCGTACCACATCGGCAACGGCTGGTTCGGCGGCTTCCTCCCGACGATCGCCTTCGCGCTGGTCGCGGCCACGGGCAACATGTACTACGGCCTGTGGTACCCGATCATCATCGCGCTGATGACCTTCGTGATCGGCTCGCTGTTCCTGCGCGAGACGAAGGACGTGGATATCACGGCGTACGATTGACGGAAGTTCCATCGGGATTGATCGCCCGATAGAGGTTTGATGTTTCATGCAACAACGCCGGCCTTGCGCCGGCGTTGTTGTTTTTAAGACGTCGACGTTGATCGCGACGCGAGACGTTCCATCCGCTTCACCTGCTTCACGGTCATCCCGGCGAAGGCCGGGACCCAGGCTGTCATGGCATCCGACCGCGGTGCTTGCGCTTCGTCATTCCAGCGAAAGCTGGAACCCATCTTGATCTTCGTTCCGCTGAGCACATCGCGACGCAGATGGATCCGGCTGTCATTGGAATGATGAGACCGGGACATCACTATCGGACATGGTGACGGCCTGGGTCCCGGCCTTCGCCGGGATGACGGTGAGACGCGCATGGGGGCCGCATGAACGTTCCACGCTTGCGTTCTAGCGCGCAACGAACGCCTCATCCCCCACCAGCTCACGGCGCCGTTTCCCGCTCAGCGTCCCCAGCGCTCGCCGATACGACCATGTCACCAGTTCGCGCAGGTAGTCCTCCGGCATGCGGCGGACATCGACGACCGTCACCCAGTACCAGCGCCCCATCCATCGCGCCGGCTTGATCCCCGGCTGGTCGGTCAGTTCGACGAAGCGCTCCGGCGTCGTCCGGAAACTGAAACGCCAGCGCTCCGGCTCGCTGGTCTTGAAGTACGCGAAGGTCTTCCCGCCGACCGAGTAGACGAGGATGTTCGATGGCTCGCCGTGCAGCACTTCCTGGGCGGCGGGAAAGGCGGCGCAGTAGCGTTTGAGGCGCGCGGTGTCCATGCGCGCATTGTCGCGCGGGCTGCTGCCAGCGGGCTGTCAGCAGGTTGCGTGCTCTCTGTAATCGCCCAGCATGACAGCGGTCGTTTTTGATCGTCATTCCCGCGAAGGCCGGAATGACGGTGGGTTGGTTTGGCCGTTGAATGGAGTTCCCGTGCGTAACAGGCCGGGTCCCGGCCTTCGCCGGGATGACGGCGAGACGGTGGAACGGTTGGCCGGCGACGACCTTGCGCCGACCTCCTTCGGCCGCCGACCTGCAAGAACAAGGAACCCCGCCGAAGCGGCGTTCCTCGATGCTCGCGACACGACCGCCGTCGCACTCACACCATCGCTCAAGCCACCTTCACGATCCGCAGCGGATTGCTCCACTCCTTCAGCAGCTCGGCCTCGCGGGCCTTCGCCTTGTGGAGGTGGTCTTCCTTGACGTGGCCGTAGCCGCGGATGTGTTCCGGGATGCTCGCGATTTCCGCCGCGAGGTCGACGTTCGAACGGTCCAGCTTGCCGAGCAGGCCGTCGATCGTGCGGAAGTATTCCTCGATCAGCTGGCGCTCCATCTTCCGCTCTTCGGTCTTGCCGAAGATGTCGAACGCGCCGCCGCGCAGGAAGCGCAGCTTCGCCATCCACTTGAACGCGGTGAACACCCACGGGCCGAATTCCTGCTTGATCAGACGGCCCTGCGCGTCCTTCTTCGCCAGCAGCGGCGGCGCGAGGTGGAACTTCAGTTTGTAGTCGCCGTCGAACTGCTGCTCCAGGCGACGCTGGAATTCGCCGCTGGTGTACAGGCGCGCGACTTCGTACTCGTCCTTGTACGCCATCAGCTTGAACGCGTAACGCGCGACGGCCTCGGTGAGGTCGGTCGTGCCGGCGACGTTGCGCTCGGCCGCGTGCACCTTGGCGACGAGATCGCTGTAACGCCGGGCGTACTTCGCATCCTGGTAATCGGTGAGGAACTTCACGCGACGCTCGACGATCTCGTCCAGCGAACGCGACAGGCGTTCGTCATCCAGCGGCATGAACGCGACGTTGTCGCCGCCGTGCGCCGGTACGTGGCGAAGCTCGTCCTCGCGGCGCGTGTTGCGCGGCGCAGACGTCGCGCCCCACTCGTTGCCTTCCCACGCGCCGGGCGACAGCATCGGCAGCGCGCCCGGCGTCGCTTCGGCGAGCGTCGGCGCGTTGCGGATCAGGCCCGCCGCTTCCATCACGGCCGTGGGATCGATCACCGCAAGACGGCCCCACGCGAACGCGGTCTTGTTCATCTCGATCGCCGCGCCGTTGAGTTCGATGGCGCGCATCAGCGATTCCATCGACAGCGGCACCAGGCCGTGCTGCCACGCGTAGCCGAGGATGAACAGGTTCGTCGCGATCGCATCGCCCATCAGCGCGGTGGCGAGCTGCGTCGCGTCGACGACGTGCGGATCGCTGCCGCCGAGCGCGACCTTCACCGCCGAGATGATGTCCGCCGCCGGGAACTGCATGTCCGGACGCGTGGTGAACGTGCCCGGCATCGCTTCGTAGCTGTTGAGCACGACGTTGGAGCGGCCGGCGCGCACCTTCGACAGCGCCCAGTAATCGTTGACGACCACCATGTCGCAGCCGAGCACGAGGTCGGCTTCACCGGCAGCGATGCGCACGGCGTGGATGTCCGCCGGGTTACGTGCGATGCGGATGTGCGTGGTCACCGCGCCGCCCTTCTGCGCCAGGCCCGTCTGGTCGAGCACCGTCGCGCCCTTGCCTTCCAGATGACCGGCCATGCCGAGCAGCGCGCCGATGGTCACCACGCCCGTGCCGCCGACGCCGGTGATGAGGATGTTCCAGGGCTGCGACAGGTCGCTGGCGATCTTCGGCATCGGAAGATCGGCAAGGCGATCCTTCGCGCTGCTGCCCTTCTTCTTGCGCAGGCCACCGCCTTCCACCGTCACGAAGCTCGGGCAGAAGCCGTTGACGCATGAGTAGTCCTTGTTGCAGTTGGACTGGTCGATCTCGCGCTTGCGGCCGAACTCGGTTTCCTTCGGCAGCACGGACACGCAGAACGACTTCTTGCCGCAATCGCCGCAGCCTTCGCACACCAGCGAATTGACCATCACGCGCTTGGCCGGATCGACCATCTTGCCGCGCTTGCGACGACGGCGCTTCTCGGTCGCGCAGGTCTGGTCGTAGATGAGCACCGACGTGCCCTTCGTTTCGCGCAGGCGCTTCTGGATGGTGTCGAGCTCCTTGCGGTCATGGAATTCCATGTCGCTGGGGAAGATCTCGCGCTTGCTCCACTTCGCGATGTCGTCGGAGACCAGGATGATCGTCTGCACGCCTTCGCTGCGCACCTGGTGCGCGATCTGCGGAACGCTCAACGTGCCGTCGACGGGCTGGCCGCCGGTCATCGCGACGGCGTCGTTGTAGAGGATCTTGTAGGTGATGTTCACGCCGGTGGCGACCGACTGGCGGATCGCCAGCGAACCGGAGTGGAAGTACGTGCCGTCGCCCAGGTTCTGGAACACGTGCGGCGTTTCGGTGAACGCCGCCTGCCCCGACCACGTGACGCCTTCGCCGCCCATGTGGGTGAAGGTGTCGGTGCTGCGGTCCATCCACGTGACCATGTAATGGCAGCCGATGCCGCCCAGCGCGCGCGAACCTTCCGGCACGACGGTCGAGGTGTTGTGCGGGCAGCCCGAGCAGTAATGCGGCACGCGCGGGAACACGGCGCGCGGCAGCGCGAGTTCGGATTCCTTCTCCGCCATCCACGCCATGACGTTGCGGATGTGTTCGCTGTCGTGGAAACGCTGGATGCGGCGGCCGATGACACCGGCGATGGTGGCCGGTGTGAGTTCGCCCGTGGACGGCAGGATCCACTCGCCGTTCTCGTCGTATTTGCCGACGATGGACGGGCGCTGGCCGCTCCAGTTGTACATGGTTTCCTTCATCTGCCGCTCGATGAAGGCGCGCTTTTCCTCGACGACGACGATGTCTTCCAGGCCCTGCGCGAAACGCGTGATGCCCACCGGCTCCAGCGGCCAGGTCATGCCGACCTTGTAGACGCGGATGCCCAGGTCCGCGCAGGCCTGCTCGTCCAGGCCGAGGTATTCCAGCGCCTGCAGCACGTCGAGGTACGACTTGCCGGTGGTGACGATGCCCAGCCGCGCGCGCGGCGAGTCGATGACCACGCGGTCGAGGTGGTTTGCGCGTGCGAACGCCTGCGCCGCCTTCACGGCGTACTTGTGCAGGCGCATTTCCTGGTTCATCGGCGGATCGGGCCAGCGGATGTTGAGCCCGCCTTCCGGCATCTCGAAATCCTCCGGCAGCACGATGCGCGTGGCCATCGGATCGACGTCGACCGATGCGGAGGATTCCACCGTCTCGGCGATCGTCTTGAAGCCGACCCAGCGGCCGGTGTAACGCGACATCGCCCAGCCGACCAGGCCCATGTCGAGGATGTCCTGCACGCCGGCCGGGTTGAGGATCGGCATCATCGCGCTGACGAATTCGTCTTCCGAACCGTGCGGCAGCGTCGAGGAACGGCAGGCGTGGTCGTCGGCCGCCAGCGCGAGCACGCCGCCGTATTGCGAGGTGCCGGCGGCGTTGGCGTGCTTGAACACGTCGCCGGTGCGGTCCACGCCCGGGCCCTTGCCGTACCACATGCCGTAGACGCCCTGCACTTTCGCGCCGGGGAACAGGTTGGTCTGCTGCGTGCCCCAGACCATCGTCGCGCCGAGGTCCTCGTTGAGGCCGGGCGTGAACTTCACGCCGGCGTTCTCGAGGAACTTGCGCGCGCGCCACAGTTCCAGGTCGAACCCGCCCAGCGGCGAACCGCGATAGCCGGAGATGAAGCCGGCGGTGTTCAGCCCGGCGGCTTCGTCGCGCAGGCGCTGCATCAGCGGCAGTCGCACCAGCGCCTGCACGCCCGACAGGTAGATGCGGCCCTTCTCGCGGCTGTACTTGTGCTCCAGCGAGTAGTCGGTGTCGAGCACCGAATTGGTGAGCGCGGTGTTCGCCGAGGACGGCGAGCTGAGTTCGGCGGTGCTGGTCATGCGTGGCTCCGGCGCGACGGGGGTCGCGGGGGTGGCTGCGGACGCCCGGCATCACGCCTCACGGCCGAAGGGCCGCGAGGTCGGAATCCCGAGCAAAGACTCGGAATTGTAGCAGTTGGGCACGGTTCGGCCGGCCGGCGGGTGCCGGCGGAGGGCGGGAGGTGACGCGGGAGGCTATTCAGCCAGGCGCTGTTGTCGCCCGGGCAAGGCGGAGCCGCCCGGGACGGGGCCCCACAACGTTTCCCGGGTGCGCTGCGCTTACCCGGGCTACAACGGCTCAGGGTTTGCCGGCGATCCAGGTACCCTGCACGTTCAATGCGTCGTCGAGCACGACCAGATCGGCGCGATACCTTGGCGCGATTCGCCCCAGTTCGCCGCCCAGGCCGATGAAGTCGGCCGGGTATTGCGACGCCATGCGGCAGGCTTCATCCAGCGGCAGGCCGAGGCGCTGCACGGTGTTGCGCACGGCCGAGGCCATGTCGAGCGCGGAGCCGGCGAGCGTGCCGTCCGCCGTCGTGCACTGGCCGTCGCGGCAGATCATCTCGACGCCGTAGAGCGAGAACGCCTCGCGCTCGCCACCGACCGGCGGCATCGCATCGGTCACCAGCATCATCTTGCCGCGCCGACGTGCGGCGATCGCGACGCGGAGCGATGCGTCGTGCACGTGGTAGCCGTCGACGATGAGCCCGCACCACGCGTCGGGGTTTTCCAGCGCCGCGCCGACCGCGCCCGGCTCGCGCGAGTTCATCGGCGTCATCGCGTTGAACAGGTGGGTGATGCCGGTGATGCCGTTGGCGAAGCCCTCGCGCAGCTGTTCGTACGTGGCCGCGGTGTGGCCGGCGGCGAGGATGACGCCGCGTTCGGCCAGCGCGCGCAGCGTGGTGGGGTCGAAACGCTCCGGTGCCAGCGTCACGAGCGTGACACCGGCCTGGCCGAGCGATGCGACCAGGTCGAGCTCGGCCGCGTCGGGCGTGTGGAACTTGGACGGATCGTGCACGCCCTTGCGCGCGGCGTTGAGGTACGGCCCTTCCAGATGCACGCCGAGCACGCCCGGGGTGTGTTGCGCGAGCGCTTCGCGCGTGGCGTCGATCGCGCGGCGCATCACGTCGACGTCGTCGCTGATCAGCGTCGGCAGCATGCCCGTGGTGCCGTACTTGCGATGCGCGCTGGCGATGCGGCGCAGGCCATCGGCCGTCGGCTCGTCGTTGAACAGCACGTCGCCGCCGCCGTTCACCTGCGTGTCGATGAAACCGGGCACCAGATAGCGGCCCGCGAGGTCGACGACCTCGGCGCGCTGCGGCGGCTCGCCCGGCACGACGGCGACGATGTGGCCGTCCTCGACGAGCACGCTGACGTTCGTCTCGAAGCCGTTGTCAGTGAGGATGCGGCCGTTGGTGAAGGCAAGCGTGGTCATGGAAGGAACCTTGTGAGTGAACTCCCACCCCTGCTTGCAGGGGAGGGTTGGGGAGGGGTGAAGTCAGTTGCGGTCGCGCTTGATGGCGCCCACTTCACCCCCTCCCAGCCTCCCCCTGCCTTCGCAGGGGAAGGGGCCAAAGCATCAAACCGTCTCGGTCACCTTGTTCAGATGCGGCGGCACGTCCGGGTTGTGCCCGCGCGCGACGGCCAGCGCGTTCACCGCCTTGTAGAAACACTGCACGGTGAGCAGCGGCGTGCAGGCCGGGTGCGGCGAGGCCGGCATCGGCAGCACGCCTTCGCCCTGCGCGCCGGGCAGCGCGATCCACACCGGCGCGCCGCGCTGGTGGAATTCCTCGGCGACCGACATCGTGCTCGCGCACGTGTCGTCGTCCTGCGCGAAGGCGAGCACCGGGAAGCCCGGGCCGACGATCGCCATCGGGCCGTGCTTCACTTCCGCCGACGAGAACGCTTCGGCGTGCAGGCCGCAGGTTTCCTTGAACTTCAGCGCCGCTTCCTGCGCCGCGCCCAGGCCCAGGCCGCGACCGACGACGAACAGGTTGCGTGCGTCCTTCAGGCCTTCGACGACCGGCGTCCAGTCGGTCTTCCACGCTTCGCGCAGCGCGTCAGGCAGTGCGTCGACCGCGGCGAGCAGTTTCGCGTCGCCGCTCCAGCGCGCGGTCAGTTGCAGCAGCGCGGCGAGCGAGCACAGGTAGCTCTTCGTCGCGGCGACGCTCTTTTCCGGGCCGGCGCGCAGCGGAATCACGGTGTCGGCGATCTGCGCCAGCGGCGAGTCCTCGACGTTCACCAGCGCCACAACCAGCGCACCGGCGGCGCGCGCGATCTCCGCGTTGCGCACCAGGTCCGGGCTCTTTCCCGACTGCGAGATCGCGACGAACAGCGCGCCGCGCAGGTGCGGGCGCACCGCGTAGACCGAGCCGACCGACGGCGATGCCGACGCGGTCACCAGCCCAAGCGTCGTCTCGAACAGGTACTTGCCGTAGGTGGCCGCGTGGTCGGAGCTGCCGCGCGCGCAGGTGACGATGAACGCCGGCGGCTGCGCCTTCAGGCGCTGCACGAGCGCGTCGATGATTGGCGCGTTCGCTTCGAACTGGCGCGCGACGGCGTCGGCGGTTTCGGCCGCTTCGGCATGCATGCGCGTGGCGGTGGCGACGAGGGTTTCGCTCAAGGGATTACTCGCTCTGGAGTTCGGCGACGAAGTCGTAGGCATCGCCGCGATAGAAGGATCGGGTGTATTCGACGACGCGGCCGTCGTCGAGGAAGGTGCGGCGTTCGATGAACAGCCCCGGGCTGCCTTCGGGCAGGTTCATCAGGCGCGCCTGCTCGGCGTCGAAGGCGATGGCGCGCAGGCGCTGTAGTGCGCGCGTCGGGCGAAGGCCCATTTTCTGGAACGTCTCGTACAGCGAGTTCTCGACCAGCGACGGATCGGCCAGCACGGTCTGCGGCACGACGGTGCGCTCCAGCGCGAGCGCCATGTCGTCGGCGATGCGCAGCCGGTAGTAGCGCACCACCTGCGCGCCGGGCGAGAGGTTCAGCGCCATCGCCTCGTCGGGCGTGACTTCGCCGATGCCGCGTTCGATGAAGCGCGACTTGGGATCGAGCCCGCGCGCGCGCAGGTCGTCGGTGAAGCTGGTGAGCTTGGAGAATGACTTGACGATGCGCTCGGAGACGAACGTGCCCGAGCCCTGGCGCTGCATCAGCAGGCCGTCGGCGACGAGGCCGGAGATGGCCTTGCGCACCGTGACGCGGGACAGGTCGAGCAGCTTGGTCAGCTCGCGCTCGCTCGGCAGCGCCTGGCCCGGCGTGAGTTCGCCGTTCTCGATGGCGTGCTGGAGCGTCCGGCGCAGGTGCTGGTAGGCCGGCGCGCGGCGCGCGTCGGCCTGTCGGCGGAACTCGTTGACCAGATAGTCCTGCATCCGGTGGAGAATACCAGTCAGATACCAGTTCGGGCAAACCGGACCGACCGGCGGGAGGCGCGGTAGGCGGGCCGCATGCGACGAAAGTCGAATCACCCCGCGCTTCGGGGGATCCCGGGCCCGATTTCGCGCCCGCATAACCCCAAGTCGCTGAAATTGCAGGACCGGCCTGCAGAAACCCGTTGCCCTCGCCCTGCGGCCGGCTCCGATCCGCCGGGTTTGCACCAGTGGTATCTGACTGGTATCTTCACTGGTATGCCTGTGGTCTTCAAAACCTCATTCCGCTGGAGCGCCCCGTGACCGCCCCCATCGCGCCGATGGCGCCTTTCGACCTGATCATCTTCGGCGGCACGGGCGACCTGGCCCTGCGCAAGCTGCTGCCAGCCCTGTTCCACCGCTACGTCGACGGGCAGATCGTCGCCGGCACGCGCATCTTCGGCCTCGCCCGCGACACGCAGACGGACGACGCGTATCGCGAACGCGTCCGCGAGGCGCTGCAGAAGCACCTCGCCTTCGACCTGCGCGCGCCGGCGATGCTCGAGACGTTCCTGCAGCTGCTGTCGTACCGCCGCATCGACCTGCAGGCCGAGGAAGGCTGGGGCGAGCTGGCCGGCGAACTGGCCGACGAATCGCGCGTTCGCGTGTTCTACCTCGCCGTCGGCCCCGACCTGTTCGGCAGCGTCGGCGCGCGGCTGCAGGCGCACGGCCTGACCGGTTCGAACACCCGCGTCGTCGTTGAGAAGCCCATCGGCCACGATCGCGCCAGCGCCGCGGCGATCAACGACGCGCTCGGGCAGGTGTTCGCCGAATCGCAGATCTATCGCATCGATCATTACCTGGGCAAGGAAACGGTCCAGAACCTGACCGCGCTGCGCTTCGGCAACGCGCTGTTCGAGCCGCTGTGGCGCGCCGAGCACATCGACCACGTGCAGATCACCGTGGCCGAAACCGTCGGCCTGGAGCGTCGCGCGAGCTACTACGACAAGTCCGGCGCGCTGCGCGACATGGTGCAGAACCACATGTTGCAGCTGCTGTGCCTGGTCGCGATGGAGCCGCCGTCCTCGCTCGCCGCCGACGCGATCCGCGACGAGAAGCTCAAGGTGCTGCATTCGCTCAAGCCGATCGCAGACGGCGCGACCTCGCACGTCACCGTGCGCGGCCAGTACCGCGCCGGCGCGGTGGAAGGCCGGCCGGTGCCGGGCTACCTGGAAGAACTGGGCAGCAACACCTCGCGCACCGAAACCTTCGTCGCGCTGAAGGCCGAAGTCAGCAACTGGCGCTGGGCCGGCGTGCCGTTCTACCTGCGCACCGGCAAGCGCCTGGCCGATCGCATGTCGGAGATCGTGCTGACCTTCCGCAAGGTGCCGCATTCGATCTTCGGCGACGAACCCGTTGCGCAGAACCAGCTGGTGATCCGCCTGCAGCCCGACGAGGGCGTGAAGCTGTGGATCGTCAACAAGATTCCCGGACCGGGCGGCCTGCGCCTGCGCCGCGTGCCGATGGACCTGAGCTTCGCCGAGACCTTCGGCGGCCGCCAGCCGGAAGCCTACGAGCGCCTGCTGATGGACGTCGTGCGCGGCAATCCGATGCTGTTCATGCGTCGCGACGAAGTCGAAGCGGCGTGGGCATGGATCGATCCGATCCTCGCCGCGTGGCAGTCGAGCAACGAATCCCCGAAGGCATACACCGCGGGCAGCTGGGGTCCCAGCGCGGCCGTGGCCCTGATCGAACGCGACGGAAGGACGTGGCATGAGGATGCAGTCTAAAAACTCTCTGGCGGAGCGATTGACCGTGCTGACACCCGATCCGTTGCCCGTGCGCGAGCATCTGTTCGACGACAAGACGCAGCTGGCGAGCGCGCTGGCGAAAGCCGTCGCGGCCGATCTGCGCGGCGCCATCGCGCGTCGTGGCGTGGCGCGCCTGGCACTGTCCGGCGGCTCCACGCCGCGCGCGTTCCTGATCGAACTGTCCAAACAGACGCTCGACTGGGCGCACGTGACGGTGGTGCCGGTGGACGATCGCTGGGTCGCGCCGGACCACCCGCGTTCGAACGAACGCCTGCTGCGCGAAACGCTCTTCCAGGGCGCCGCCGCACAGGCGCAGCTGCTGCCGCTGCGTCGCCCGACCGCCACGCCGGAAGCCGCGCTGCTGCCGGTGCTCACGCAGGTCGCGAACGAAGCGCTGCCGCTGGACGTGGTGGTGCTGGGCATGGGCGATGACGGACACGTCGCCTCGCTCTTCCCCGACCTGGTGCGTCGCGACATCGGCCTGCAACCGCGCGGTCGCGCGCCGGTGCTCGCGATCCGCACCGCATCGCAGCCGGAGCCGCGCATGACGCTCACGCTGAGCGCGATCTTCACCGCGCCGTCGCTGTACCTGCATATCGAAGGCGCGAAGAAGCGCGAAGTGCTCGACAACGCCGCGCGCGATCCGCGCTCGACCTTGCCGATCCGCTCGGTGCTGTCCGGCGCGCCGGCCACGCCGATGCTGTACTGGAGTCCGTAGTCGAAATGTCGAACCTGCATCCCGTCCTCGCCGAAGTCACGCAGCGCATCCGCGAGCGCAGCGCCGAACGTCGCGCCGCGTACCTGGCGCGCATCGACGCCGCGTGCGGCCGCGGCCCGCATCGCGCGACGCTCTCCTGCGGCAACCTCGCGCACGGCTTCGCCGCGTGCGGCGCCGACAAGTCCGCGCTGCGCGGCGGCGTGTCGCCGAACCTCGCGATCGTCAATGCGTACAACGACATGCTCTCGGCGCACCAGCCGCTGGAGCGTTTCCCGTTCCTGATCAAGAACGCCGCGCGCAGCGTCGGCGCGACCGCGCAGGTCGCCGGCGGCGTGCCGGCGATGTGCGACGGCGTGACGCAGGGCCGCGCGGGCATGGAGCTGTCGCTGTTCTCGCGCGAAGTCATCGCGCTGTCCACGGCGGTGTCGCTCTCGCACGACATGTTCGACGCCGCGCTGTACCTGGGCGTGTGCGACAAGATCGTGCCGGGGTTGCTGATCGGCGCGCTGAGTTTCGGCCACCTGCCGGCGATCTTCGTACCCGCCGGGCCGATGACGTCCGGCCTGCCGAACGACGAGAAATCGCGCGTGCGCCAGCGTTACGCGGTGGGTGAAGCCACGCGTGAGGAGTTGCTGGAAGCCGAGGCGCAGAGCTACCACGGCCCGGGCACGTGCACGTTCTACGGCACGGCCAATTCCAACCAGATGCTGATGGAGCTGATGGGCCTGCACCTGCCGGGCTCGAGCTTCATCAACCCCGACAATCCGCTGCGCGATGCGCTCACCGCCGAAGCCGCACGCCGCGCTGCCGAGATCACCGCGCTGGGCGACGATTACCGCCCCGTCGGCCGCATCATCGACGAGCGCGCGATCGTCAACGGCGTGGTCGGGCTGCACGCCACGGGCGGTTCGACGAACCACCTGCTGCATCTGATCGCGATCGCCGCCGCCGCGGGCATCGAGCTGCGCCTGGAGGATTTCGACGCGTTGTCGTCGATCGTGCCGCTGCTGGCGCGCGTGTATCCCAACGGCAGCGCCGACGTGAACCATTTCCACGCCGCGGGCGGCCTGGCGTTCATGATCGGCGAACTGCTCGACGCCGGGCTGCTGCATGGCGACGTCGAAACCATCGCCGGCCCGGGCCTGGCGCGTTACCGCGTCGAAGCGCGCCTCGCGCCGGAGCAGCGCATCGAGTACGTCCCGGCTGCCGGACGCAGCGGCGATCCCACGGTCCTGCGTCCGGTGGCCGAGCCGTTCCGCCCCGACGGCGGCCTGCGCGTGCTGCACGGCCCGCTCGGCACGGCGGCGATCAAGGTCTCTGCGGTGCCGGAGGATCGCTGGATCGTCGAAGCGCCGGCGCGCGTGTTCTCCGACCAGTCGCAGGTCAAGGCGGCGTTCGACCGCGGCGAACTGGATCGCGACGTCGTCGTGGTGGTGCGCTTCCAGGGACCGCACGCGAACGGCATGCCGGAACTCCACCAGCTCACGCCGACCCTGAGCGTGCTGCAGAAGCGCGGCCATCGCGTCGCGCTGGTGACCGACGGCCGCATGTCGGGCGCGTCGGGCCAGGTGCCGGCGGCGATCCACATCAGCCCGGAAGCCGCCGTCGGCGGACCGCTGGCCAAGGTGCGCGACGGCGACGTCATTCGCGTCGATGCGGTTGCGGGCACGCTGCAGGTGGACGTGGCGCCGGAGGAATGGAACGCGCGCGAGAACGCGACGACGGACCTCACGCCCAGCCACTTCGGCATGGGACGCGAGCTGTTCGCGGTGTTCCGCAACGCGGCCGCGCCGGCGCACCTGGGCGGCGGGATTTTCAATCCCACGAGCTGACGCTCTTGGTAGACCGGGTAAGCGCAGCGCACCGCGCCCCCGGGCCAACTTACATGCGGTAGCGGTGAACGCGCCGCAGCGCGTGGCAACGGTGATGTGCAGCTGCTAGCGGATCGATCGCGTCAACCCCGGGTGCGCTTGCGCTTACCCGGGCTACAAAAACAGTTTCATTCGGAGAACAAGATGGGCCTGCTCGAATCCGTACTGCACGTCGCCCCGGTGATGCCGGTGGTGGTGATCGAAGATGCCAAGCACGCCGTCTCGCTGGCGCGCGCGCTGGTGGCCGGCGGCATTCCCGCCATCGAGATCACGCTGCGCACGCGCGCCGCGCTCGATGCGGTGCGCGCGATCGCCAATGAGGTCGACGGTGCGATCGTCGGCGTCGGCACCGTGCGCAAGCCGCAGGACCTGAAGGACGCCGAATCCGCCGGTGCGCGTTTCGCCGTGTCGCCGGGCGCGACGCCGGACCTAATCGCGGCGGCGAAGGATTCCGCGCTGCCGTGGCTGCCCGGCGCCGGCACCGCGAGCGAGGCGATGACGCTGTCCGAGCACGGCTTCATCTTCCAGAAGTTCTTCCCGGCCGAAGCCGCCGGCGGCGCGCCCGCGCTGCGTTCGCTGCACGGTCCGCTGCCGGAGATCCGCTTCTGCGCGACCGGCGGCATCGGCGCGCACAACGCGCGCGATTACCTCGCCACGCCGAACGTCGCCTGCGTCGGCGGCTCGTGGCTGACGCCTTCGCGCCTGGTGGCGGCGGAGGAGTGGGGCGCGATCGAAGCGCTGGCGCGCGCGGCGACGCTCTTGCGCGGGTGAGTCGGGCCGCCTGCGCGGCATTGCCGCGTGGCCCGGCGAACGCCCGGCCACGGATGGCGCTGACACGTTTGCATCGACGTGGCTGTTGTAGCCCGGGTAAGCGAAGCGCACCGCGCCCCCGGGCCAACTTACATGCGGTAGCGATGAGCGCGCCGCAGCGCGTAGCAACGGTGATGTGCAGCTGCTTGCGGATCGATCGCGTCAACCCCGGGTGCGCTTCGCTTACCCGGGCTACAACAGCGGCTGAGCGCGAAGGCATCCCTGCCTTCGCCAAGACCTTCGAGCACTACTTCTTCAACTCGATCACCAGCGTCCGCACCGCGGTCTTGCTCTGATTCGTCGTGTCGTGGGCGACCGGCGCGCTCCATGCGACGTCGCCCGCCTTGCGCGTGAGTTCCTTGGTCTGACCGTCGGCCGTGGTCTGTTTCGCGGTGCCGCCGGTGAGGAAGACGACCAGCTGGTCGGTCTTGTGCTCGTGCATGCCGGTGCTCGAACCCGGCGGCATGTTCAGTTCGATGACGCGCACATCGGCATTGTCGAGGACGACCTTCGCGTTCTTGCCGGCGGTCTGCACCAGGTCCTGCGCGGGGGCGAGTGCGGGCAGCGCCAGCGCGCATAGCGCGGCGCACAGCGGGGTGAGGCGTTTCATCTTTGGAACCTCCCTGCTCATGGCGAGCGGGGGCGTCCGGCTGTACGGGATCGGGGGAGTGGCCGTCGGGCGCTCGCCAGAAGGCCCGACGAGGCAATCCCCGCGCGGGTCGGGTGGCCGTGCGGGCTTGGAGGGGAACGCGGGCCGTGTGCGCGACCGGCCGTATTAGGCGGACGAGCCGGAATCGGATTCGACCGGGTCGTCCCTGCCATCCACGGCGCTACGCCGAGGCTCGGGTCGCCCTGCCCGGCCATCGATGGGCTGTCGCTGGCGTAAACCACGCAACGATGTCGCGTAACGATCTACGCCAATCCGGATTCCTCGATCAGCTCGTCCTCGAACTCGACGAACCGTTGCAGGTCCAGCCGGTCCAGGCGCAGCCGCTGCATCGCGGTGGAAAACGCCATCGTCGCCAGCACGCGCTGCGGGTCGCGCGCCCACGGCGGCACGTACAGCGGCGGCGAGATCAGGCCGCTCTGCCGATACGGCGCCAGTTCGATCACGTCCGCCGTGGTGAGGCGCCCGGCGAACAGCATCGGAAGCAGGTCGCCACGACCTTCCTGCAGCGCCTTGCGCACGAACACGTGCACCAGCATCACGCCTTCCAGGTACGCGCCGTCCTTGGTGAAGCACACGCGGCCGCGCACGTCGCCGCCGCGGAACACGCGCGCGGCGCTGCAGAAGCTTTCCTTCTCGCTCTGCCCGGCGTCGAGGAAACCCTTGAACACCTCGATGAAATCCGCGCCGTCCAGCGCCTGCTTCACCATCACCACGCGCAGCGCGATGCGGCGCAGGCGCGCGATGTCGAGCGCGCCGGTGACGATCTCGGAGAACGTCGCCAGCCCCTCCTGCACGCGCGTGGTGCGCGGCGCGCCGATGCCGAGCGAATGCACGTGCGGCTGATGGATGCCGTTGAGCAGCGTGGCGGTGTGGATGAACGCCTCGTGCTCGACCAGCTGGTGCAGATCGCGTTCGGAGAACATCGCGCTGGAGCGCAGCTTGATGCGCCGGCTGCCGGCGGTGGCTTTCGACGGCAGTTCCGGATCGAGCACGACCTCGACCTTGTCGTGGTGGAAGAACGGGTTGATGTGCTCGCGCAGCTGCCGCGCGAAATCCTCGGCGGGAATGTCCGCTGGCACGTCGGGCAGCAGGCGGCTGTCGATCAGCTCGTCGGTGATCGCCAGCACTTCGCGCGCGCTGTCGACGTTGGTGATGTCCTGGCTGCGATAGCGGAAGTCCGGCCGCCCGTAGAGCAGCGCCGAGCAGCGCGTGAACTCCGGCGAGCCGATCGCGCCGAGCATCTGCGCGGCGACGTTGTAGCTCCACGCCGTCTTGTAGAGCCAGCGGCCGATGGGATGCCGGCGGTCGATCCCGCGCATGAGCGCGCGCAGCCCGTCGATGGTGACGGACAGGTCGACCGGCGCCGTGGTCGGCTGCGGGAGTTCCGGCCGGCCCTGGCGCCATTGTTCGAGGAACGTCGTCTCCAGCGACGCGGGCCAGCCAATCGCCTTGAGCACGCAGACCTGGCGCCCCAGCGCGACCAGCGCGCGGTCCTGTTCCAGCAACCGGGCGATCCCCGGCTCGTCCAGCACGGAAGCGAACTGCGGACTCGCGTTCATGGTCGGCCCCGATCGATGCGCCCGGTCGGATAGCAGAGCACCCGGATCGTTTCGCGGCCGTGAGATTCGGGCACCTTTCGGCTAGGGCTTTGGGGCATAGCCCCTCTCCCATCGGGAGAGGGGTTGGGGTGAGGGGAAACGGAGCGCGAATGCCAAACAACCAGCGCGGCACCGCGCTGCGAGCGCCAGCGATCGGTCTTCGTTACCCCTCATCCGCCCTCCGGGCACCTTCTCCCGATGGGAGAAGGGAAAAAGCGCCATCGCCTTCGGGCCGCCTCTCCCAAGGAACAGCTTCTATGCCTTCGGCCGAGGCGGCGCCGTCGACCCGCGCACCACCAGCTCCGGGCTGAAGCCTTCGTTCGGCGACGCCTTGGGGGCGTGCTCGCGGATTTCCTGCAGCAACCGGTGCGCGGCGTGGCGCGCGATGTCCTGCGTCGCCTGCTTCGCCGTGGTCAACGCCGGCCAGCTCTGCTTGGAGAACGGGCTGTCCTCGAAGCCGGCGATGGACAGGTCGTACGGCACGTTCATCCCGCTGGACTTGGCGGCCGCGAGCACGCCCGCCGCGATCTCGTCGTTGCTGCCGAAAATCGCCGTCGGGCGGTCCGGCAATGCGAGCAGGCGACGCGCGCCGCGGAAGCCGTCGTCGAAGGAGTAATCGCCTTCCACCACCAGGTCCGCGTCGAGCGGGATGCCGTATTCGCGCAGCGCGTCCTCGTAACCCTTGTAGCGCTCCCACGACGAGCCGTGCGACTTGCCGCCCCACAGGAAGCCGATGCGGCTATGGCCCAGCTGGATCAGGTGTTCGGTGATGTCGTAGGCGGCGTCGCGGTCGTCGACGTAAACGCATGCGCTGCCGTCCTGCGGGTCGGCGGCGGCCGACACGATGCGCACCAGGTTCACGCCGTGCGCGACCAGTTCGGTCACCAGCTCGTTGCGTTCGGACATCGGCGGCGCGAGCACCAGGCCGGCCAGGCGCGAGTGCTGCACCAGTTCGATCAGTTCGTTCGCGAGGTTCGGCGACGACGAATCGCAGGGATGGATCTGCAGGCCGTAGCCGGTCTCGCGACATACCGACAGCACGCCGTTCTGCACGGCGATGACGTAGTACGGGTTCGGGTTGTCGTACACCAGCCCCAGCGCGTACGGCTGCGCGCTGCGCAGGCTGCGTGCGGACGGATCGGGCTGGTAGCCCAGTTCGGCGATCGCCTGCCGCACGCGTTCGCGCGTGCGTGCCTGCACGCTGGGTTCGTCGTTGATGACGCGCGAAACGGTCTTGAGCGACACCTCGGCGCGCTCTGCAACGTCTTTGATCGTGGGTCTGCGCACCGTTCCCTCGCGTGGTCCCGTCGTCATGGCGGTCCAATGAGAACGACTAGCCTAACCAGCGCCACCGGCGAAGTGAATCACGTGCGGTGGCGTCTGGTACGCGGCGTCGTTCGTTGATCGAACGATCAGCCGTGCTGCGAGGCCGTCGCGCCGTTCACCACGTCGTGCCGCTGCCCGGCTTTGTGGCCGCGCAGCGCGAAGTACAGGATGTACAGGTAGCACGGCACCATCAGCAGCACGAACACCAGCTGGAAATCGTGGTCCTGCTTGAGGTGCACGAACAGCTGCGGAATGACGGCGCCGCCGGCGATGCCCATGATCAGCAGCGCCGAGCCGTACTCGGTGAAGCGACCCAGGCCCTGGATCGCCAGCGGGAAGATCGCCGGCCACATCATCGCGTGCGCGAAACCCAGCGCCGCGACGAAGCCCACCGACACGTAGCCCTTGGTCAGGAACGCACCGATCGCCAGCAGCGCGCCGAGCACGGCGGAGAAGGTGAGGTAGCGTTCCTGCGAGATGAAGCGCGGGATCGCGATCAGGCCCACCACGTAGCCCAGCAACATGCCGAACAGGGTGAACGAGGTGAAGAACTTGGTCGCATCCACCGGCAGGCCGAAGCCCTGGCCGTAGGTGCCGATGGCGTCGCCGGCCATCACTTCCACGCCCACGTACACGAAGATGCACAGCGCGCCCAGCCACACGTGCGGGAACTGGAACAGGCTGGTCTTGCGCGTGCGGCCCGCATCGCCGTCAGCGTTGACGTCTTCGGCGCGGATTTCCGGCAGCGGCGAGAACACGATGCCCACCGCCAGCAGCGCGAGCAGGCCGGCCATCATCATGTACGGGTCGTGGATGCGCGCGGCGAACTCGTTGAGCAGCTGCTCCTTCGTCGCCGCGTCGGCGTTGGCCACCTGCGCCGACAGGTCGCCCATGCCGTGCATTACCAGCGTGCCGATCACCAGCGGCGCGAGGATGCCCGCGACCTTGTTGCAGATGCCCATCACGGCGATGCGCTGCGCGGCGCCTTCGATCGGGCCCAGGATGCTGATGTACGGGTTCGACGCCGTCTGCAGGATCGCCAGGCCCGCGCCGATGATGAAGATGCCGGTGATCGCGCCGCCGTAGACGCGCGCGGTCGTGTACTGGCCGAACACCGCCGCGCCGATGGCCATCAGGAACAGGCCCAGCGCCATGCCCTTCTTCATGCCGGTGAACTTCAGGATCACCGACGAGGGCAGCGCGAGCACGAAGTACGAGATGTAGAACGCGAACGGGATCAGGAACGCCGCCGATTCGCTCACGTTGAAGGCGAGCTTGGCGAAGGTGATCAGCGGGCCGTTGAGCCAGGTGACGAAGCCGAAGATGAAGAACAGCGCGCCGATGATCGCGATGGACCCGTAGTGGCTGCGCGACGCGGTGGGCGTGGACGTGGACATTGCGGATTCCCCTCCCAAGGAATGCGGTCGAGGATGACGTGGGTTGACCTGTACGCCATCCGGTGGCGCAACGTTGTCACAAGTTCTGTCGGCAAGCCAGAGAAGAGCTACAAAGTCGCTGTGGCGCGGCTTGCACGGCCATTTCGCTGCTGCGGCGCAGCATGAAACCTGCCGCTCGTCGGGGCTGACACCGGTGTTTCTGACAATTTTGTAACTTCCGGTTGACAACGTTGTCAGGGGCGCGCCAATCTCGGCCGCGCCGGCTGGGAGCCGGCGTGAGCGGAGGAACCATGCGGTGGGATACGAAGGAAGCACCAGCCCGGTCATGCCTCGCGAACGCGCAGCGACTGCGCGTCGTTCGCGGATGAGCGCCGTGCCGCCGCTGACGCAGGTCGAACCCCGCTTCCTTGCCGCCGACGTGGGCGGAACGCACACCCGCGTCGGCCTGGTCCGGCCGGGCGGCGCGGACGAGTCCGACGTCGTCGTCCTGGCGCACCACAAGTACGTGTGCGCCGATTACCCCAGCCTGGGCGCGATCCTCGCCGAATTCATCGCCAGCCACAGCGCGTGCGCCGGCATCGACCGCGTGACCATCGCCTCCGCCGGTGTCGTGCTGGACGACGTGGTCATCAACGCCAACCTGCCGTGGCGCATTTCGCTCTCGGAACTGCGCAGCGAGCTGCGCCTGAGCGAACTGCACTACATCAACGACTTCCAGGCCGCCGCGCACGCCGCGCAGTGCATGGACCCGGCCGATTCGCTGCTGCTCACGCCCGGCGTGAGCGCGGCGGCGTCCGGCCCCGTGCTCGTCGTCGGCCCCGGCACCGGGCTGGGCGCGGCGGTCCGCATTCCGCATCGCGGCGGCACCGTCGTGCTGCCGACCGAAGCCGGCCACATCGCCTTCGCCCCGGGCAACGCACGCGAGACCGCGATGCTCGAATGGACCCGCCAGCGCGGGTATTCGCATGTCCCGACGGAGCGCTTCGTCTCCGGCCCGGGCCTGGTGAACCTGTACGACGCGATCTGCGCCATCGACGGCATCGAGCCGCAGCTGCGCGCACCGGCCGCCATCACCGAGGCCGCGCGCCGCCACGATGCGCCCGCGCGCGAAGCCGTGCTGACGTTCTGCGCCCTGCTGGGCAGCGTCATCGGCGACCTGATCACCGTGAGCAGCGCCAAGTCGGCGTTCATCGCCGGCGGCATCCTGCCGCAGCTGAAGGATTTCCTGCCGCACAGCCAGTTCCAGGCGCGCCTGCTGGACAAGGGCGTGATGCACGCCGCGCTGGAACGCGTGCCGGTACGACTGATCGAGAACGACCGGCTGGGCGTCATCGGCGCCGCCAGCTGGTACCTGGAATTTCTGCAAGGCAGCCCGTCGTCGTAAGCGTTTTCGTCCAAGTGCGGCGGCGCGCGAGCGCCTCCGCGAAGCACGCAAGGAATACGGCCGCCCCGCGCAACGCGACGGCCAGGAAACGGGCTCCGTAACGCCGGCAGGCAAGAACCGGCACTGCGGAGTCGTACATCAACCCGTGGGAGGGAGAGCAATGAAGCTTCGCAAAACAGCACTATCGGCCAGCATCGTCTTCGCGCTGAGCATCGCCGGGAATGTGGCGGCTCAGGAACAGGCCACCACGGCGCAGAGCAGCGCCGCGAGCTCGCAGGAAACCACCGACCTCGACACCATCACGGTCACCGGCATCCGCGCCAGCCTGATGAAGTCGCTCGACACCAAGCGCAACGCGGACGCGGTAGTCGAGGCCCTGACGGCCGAAGACATCGGCGACTTCCCGAATACCAACGTCGCCGAAGCGATGATGCAGATTCCGGGCGTCACCATCGACCGTCGTTTCGGCCAGGGCGAGCGCGTCAGCATCGACGGCACCGATCCCAGCCTGAACCTCACCTTCCTCGATGGACACCCGGTCGCGCAGTCGATCTGGCTGTTCGGCGAGCAGCCCAGCCGTGGCTTCGACCAGACGCAGATCGCGTCGGAGATCATCGGTCGACTGGAAGTGTTCAAGTCGCCTGAAGCCCGCCTGCCCGAGGGCAGCCTCGGCGGCACGGTGATGATGCACACCCGCAAGCCGTTCGACATGGAAGCCAACAGCATCAGCGGCAGCATCGGCTACAACTACAGCGACCAGGCCAGCGAAGGCAGCCCGTCCGCCTCGCTGCTGTACAGCTGGAAGAACGATGCCGAGACCATCGGCTTCAACATCGCCGCCCAGCATTACGAAGAGCACGTCGATCGCCAGGGCATCGAGATCTTCGGCTACGTCGATGCGTCCACCTTCGAGAACGTGACCGGCATCGACCCGGACGCGCAGGTTCCGAACTTCATCAACGCCGCGTGGTTCCAGCAGGAGCGCAAGCGCGACAGCTTCGCCGCGAACCTGCAGTTCCAGGCGACCGATGACTTGCAGTTCAATCTGAGCGGCCTGTACATCAAGGAAAAGTTCGATAACTACAACCAGTCGATGTACAACTTCCTGACGCTGACGGCGGATCAGGTAGACGCCCTCACCGCAGGGTCCAACGGCATCGTCACCGGCGGCCATTCCGGCCCCGAGAGCTTCGTGTTCTACGACAACAACGCCCGCGTCTCCGAGCCCACCACGAAGGGCCTGGACCTGACGTTCGACTACAAGGGCGACGGTTGGGGCCTGTCCGGCCAGATCGGCCAGAGCAAGGCCGACAACGACCTGATCCAGTACTTCATCGAGCCGGCGTTCACCGGTGGCTACAGCTGGGACATCAACAAGGGCATCACGTTCGATGATCCGGCGGCTGCCCGCGACCCGGCGAACTGGCGTGCGGAAGGCTTCTTCGGCAACAACGGCATCTTCCAGACCGAGTCCGAAGACAACTACGGCCAGCTTGATTTCAGCAAGAAGTTCACCGGCCCGGTCTACGAGGTGCTGGCCGGCGTCCGTCGCCACGAGCACAAGGAAGACTTCTCCCTCAACGTTTACGGCATCCCGCCGGTGGGCGACCTTTCGCAGGTCGGCACGCTCGGCTTCGCCGACACAATGGGCGGCTTCTCCGGTTTCTCGCGCGACCACGGCAACCACATCTACACCGGCCGCGACAACGTGATCAACTGGGTGCGCAACGCACCGCCGAACTTCGCCAACCCCGACGCTGCCAGCTTCATCAACAACACCTACTCGCTCGAGCAGACGAACACCGCGTTCTACGCCCAGGCGAACTTCGGTATCGACGCGCTGCGCGGCAACTTCGGCCTGCGCTACGTGAAGGCGGAAATCGAGAGCACGGCGTTCAATCCGGGCGGCGATCCGATCGCGCTGCCGCCGCAGCCGGACTGGTTGCAGACCAGCAAGAACGACAACGACTACTGGCTGCCTTCGGTCAACCTGATCTACGACATGGGTAACGACTGGATGCTGCGCTTTGCCGTTGCCAAGGTCGTGGCCTGGGCGCCGTACAACCAGATGGCCAACAACCTGTTCCTCAACGACACCACGCTGACCGGTTCGGGCGGCAATGCCGAACTCGATGCGTACCAGTCGACGAACTTCAACGCCTCGCTCGAGTACTACTTCGATGAAGGCGCGCTGGCCGCATTGACGATCTTCCACAAGGACATCGCCAACTTCATCGAGACCGACGCCCTCACCGAGCGTCAGTTCAACTCGATCAGCGACGATGCCGACCCGACCCAGTTCCAGAACCTGGTCGCGGCCGGGCTGTGCACCGCGGACGGCTTCTGCGATTACAGCATCCAGCGTCCGCGCAACGCCGGCAGCGGCACGGTCGAAGGCTTCACGCTGAGTTATCAGCAGCCGTTCGCCGACACCGGCTTCGGCCTGGTCGCCAACTACACCTACGCCAACGGTGAAACGGCGAACGGCAACGACCTGCCGTACCAGTCGGAGAACCAGATCACCTTCAGCCCGTACTACGAAAAGGGTCCGCTGTCGGCGCGTCTGTCCTACGACTGGCGCAGCAGCTACCTGGCGGGCGGCTTCGTCGCCGGCGCACCGCCGGTGAGCGTCGACGCGTACGGTTCGCTGGGCGCGAGCCTGGGCTGGAAGTTCAACGACAACTGGCAGCTCAGCTTCGACGCGCAGAACCTGCTGGATGAAGAGTACTTCCAGTACTTCGGCACCAAGGACCAGCCGGCCAACCGTTACCTGACGGGCCGCCGCTACGCGATGACGCTGCGCTTCAATTACTGATCGCAGTAGTGGTAAATGCACCGGACGGTGTCTGGTGCGAGTACAGCGGGCCCGGTCATGCCGGGCCCGCTTGTTTCCGGCGCCCACGCGGCGCACGCGACAGGAGAGTGAGGGAGTGATGAAACGGCAACTCGTTCTGGGACTCGCCGCCGTGGCGATGGCGATGGGACTGTCCGGCTGCAAGCGCGACGACGCGCCGGCGGCGGACGCGACCGGCACCACCGCCGCGAAGCCGGCGGATACGACACCATCGACGGCAACGACGACGATTTCCGCCAGCGCCGCCGCGACGCCAGTCATTCCGCGCCCGGCGAAGGTCGAACTGCGCGACGGGCGCTTCGCCTTCGGGCCGCAGTCGCGCATTGCAGTCGCAGGCACCGATGCCGAGGCCACGCGCATCGCGCAGGATTTCGCCGCGCGCGTGCAGACGGCACGCGGCTTCGCGCCGCAGGTCGGCGGCGCGGCCGAAGGCGCGGGCGTCGTGTTCGCCATCGACGCGAACATCGCGCCGGAAGGCGACGAAGCGTACGTCGTCGACATCACGCCGCAAGGCACGAAGGTCAGCGCGCGCAAGCCGGCCGGCCTGTTCTACGGCGCGGTGACGCTGTGGCAGCTGCTCGCCGACGGCGCGCAGGGTGAGGCCTCGATCGCCGCGCAACGCATCGAGGATGCGCCGCGGTTCGGCTGGCGCGGGCTGATGCTCGACGTCGCGCGCCACTTCCGCACGCCGGACGAAGTGAAGACGCTGCTCGACCAGATGGCGCTGCACAAGCTCAACACCTTCCACTGGCATCTCACCGACGACCAGGGCTGGCGCGTGGAGATCAAGCAGTATCCGAAGCTCACGCAGGTCGGTGGCTGCCGCATTCCCGCCGGCGCGGCAGGACGCGACGCGAAGGGCAAGCCGAAGCCGTATTGCGGTTTCTATACGCAGGACGAGATCCGCGACATCGTGAAGTACGCCGCCGATCGCTACATCACCGTCGTGCCGGAATTCGACCTGCCGGGCCACGCGCAGGCGGCCATCGCCTCGTACCCGGAGTTCGGCGTGCCGGGCACGGCGCCGCCGGTGTCGCCCGACTGGGGCATCAACACCTGGCTGTTCAACGTCGACGACAACACGTTCAAGTTCCTGGAGAACGTGCTCGACGAAATGATGCCGCTGTTCCCGGGCCGCTATTTCCACCTGGGCGGCGACGAGGCCGCGAAGGACCAGTGGGAGCAGTCGGCCACCGTGCAGGCCAAGCGCAAGGAACTGCGCCTGAAGGACGACATGCAGCTGCAGAGCTGGTTCATGGGCCGGCTCGGCAAGTACATCGAAGCGCACGGCAAGCGGATGATCGGCTGGGACGAGATCCTGGAAGGCGGCCCGCCGGCGGATGCGGCGGTGATGTCGTGGCGCGGCACGGATGGCGCGATCGAAGCCGCGCGCGCCGGGCACGACGTGGTGCTGTCGCCCTCGCCGGACCTCTACCTCAACCACGTGCAGAGCGACGCGGCTGACGAAACCCCGGGGCGCCTGGACGTGAAGTCGCTCAAGGACGTGTACGGCTTCAAGGTCGTGCCGGTGCAGTTGAACGCGGAACAGGCGCGGCACGTGCTGGGCGCGCAGGGGAACCTGTGGACCGAGCACCACCGCACGATGGAGCGCGTGGAACGTGCGATGTTCCCGCGCGGCGCCGCGCTCGCCGAAGTCACGTGGTCGCCGGAATCGCGCCTGGACTGGGACGATTTCCTGCAGCGCATGGCCTTCCAGATGGAGCGCTACCGCCTGACCGGCTTCGACGCATCCGATAGCGCGTTCGCGGTGCGCTTCACGCCGCAGCCCATCGCCGATGGCAAGGGCTCGCTCGCGCTGACCAGCCAGTCCGGTTTCGGCACGATCCGCTACACGCTCGACGGCACCGAGCCGGCGGCGACCTCGCCGGTGTACACGCATCCGCTGGAACTGCCGCTGCCGACGACGGTCAAGGCCAACGCGTTCGCCGACGATCGCGTGCTCGCCGCCGCGCGTACGTTCGAACTCGACGTGCGCAGCCTGCGTGCCCGGACCAGCAACGCGCTGCGTTCGTGCAAGAAGGACCTGATGCTGCGCATGGAGGACGACGCGCCGTCCGACGGCAAGGACGGCGACCGCCGCCTGCTGCTGGCCGACGTGTTCGATCCGTGCTGGATCTACGACGCCGCGCAGCTGGACGGCATCGCCACGGTGGAAGTCCGCGTCGGCCAGCTGCCGCACAACTACGCGCTGTGGAAGGAAGCCAGCAAGGTCGTCACGCGCCCGGCGAAGATCCCGGGCGGCGCGCTGGAAGTGCGGCTGGACGGCTGCGAGGGCGAGCCGATCGCCGTGTTGCCGCTCGCGCCGGCGCGCAAGTCGGACGGCCTGACCACGCTGACGGCGCCGATGCCGACGCAGGCAGGCCGCCACGACCTGTGCTTCACCTTCGCCTCGGGCGAATACAACCCGATGTGGGTCGTGGACGAGGTCGCGCTGCTGCCGGCGGCGCGCTGAGGGGGCAAGCCGTCCGGAAGCACACCGCCCAGGCTCCGGGCCGGCCCTATGCCGGTCCGGAGCGGGCGCCAAGTGGGCGCCCCGTCCCATCTTGCCGATCCGGCACTGCGGCTTGGCCGCACGGTGCCGATACCGCGGAATGGGACGCCCGGCGCACCGGCGGCGCGCGGTCCGTCCCAAGTACGGGTTAGGATTGCTGCGTTGCACAGGGGGATTCACACATGCTTGGTCGCACTCTTTTCGCGACGGCCCTTCTGGCCGTCTCCAGCGCCGTGTCGGCGCAAAGCCTGCCGCGTCCGGCGGAGTTCTACTTCGACGCCGACGCGAACACCGTCAAACCGGTGATCGCCGTGCGCGAAACCGGCGACGCCGCCACCGAAAAACTGGTAAAGGCGATCGAGCGCAATCCGCGCGCCAAGGGCGAAGTCGCGCAGCTTGCGCATCTTGCGATGACCGCCGGCCGCACCGACCTGGGCAGGCAGCTGTACACCCGCGCGCTGGGCGCCATCGACCGCAGCGACGCCCTATGGCGCGCCGTGGTGTGGAACTACGGCTGGGACCTGTACCGCGCCGGCGACGTCGAAGGCGCCTTCACCCAGTGGAAGCTGCTGGTCGAGTCGCGCGCCGTCACCGCCTCGTGGATGCCGCCGACGCTGGCGCTGTCGCTGTGGTCGGTCGGCCGCAAGGACGAAGCCGTGCAGTGGTACGCCGCCGCCGTCCGCACCGAGCCGCAGCAGTGGAACACCGCATCGAAGTTCGCCAGCCTGCTGCCCGACTGGAGCGACAGCGAGCGCTCGGCGCTGGCCGAAGTGCAGGCCGCGTGGTCGAAGGATCCGCCGACCTGGCCGTAAGGTCGGTCTGAAGTTGCAGCACGCGTAGCCCGGGCAAGCGACGCGCGCCCGGGTTTTGCGCTGCGTCAGTGCAGGCTTCCGGGTGAGCGCCGCTCGCCCGGGCGGCCACAGCGTACGGCCATCGGTCCTGTCGGACCTTCGCGCCAGGCGCCCCAATCCCCGCCCGCCGTCGCGCTAGGATGCGACCTGCTTCCGGGGATTCCGTACGTCATGCGCCTGCTGTTCGCCTCCGTCCTGCTGAGCCTGCCCTTCACCGCCATGTGCGCCGACCGCATCACCGGCAAACCGTTCGCGACGCGGAGCGAGGTCTATGCCCCGCACGCGATCGCCGCGACGTCCCATCCCCTCGCCACGCAGATCGCGCTGGACGTGATGAAGTCCGGCGGCAGCGCGGTCGATGCGGCCATCGCGGCCAATGCGGCGCTCGGCCTGATGGAACCCACCGGCAACGGCATCGGCGGCGACCTGTTCGCCATCGTCTGGGATCCGAAGACGAAGAAGCTGCACGGCTACAACGGCTCCGGCCGCTCGCCCAAGTCGCTGACGCTGGCCGAATTCCAGCGCCGCGGCCTGAAGGACATCCCGCCGCACGGCCCGTTGCCGGTAACGGTGCCGGGCACGGTCGACGCCTGGTTCGCGCTGCACGAACGCTTCGGCCGCAAGCCGATCGCGGACGACCTCGCACCGGCGATCCGCTACGCGCGCGAAGGCCACCCGGTGCATGAGGTCATCGCGTACTACTGGGGCCGCAGCGTGCCGACGCTGTCCAAGTGGCCGGGTTTCGCCGAGCAGTTCACCGTTGCCGACGCGAACGGCAAACGCCGCGCCCCGCGTACCGGCGAGATGTGGAAGAACCCCAACCTCGCCAGCACGCTTTCGATGATCGCCAGCGGCGGTCGCGACGCGTTCTACAAGGGCGACATCGCGCGCACGATCGATGCGTATTTCAAGGCCAATGGCGGGTTCCTGAGCTACGAGGACCTGGCCGCGCACCACGGCGACTGGGTCGATCCGGTCAGCACGAACTACCGCGGCGTCGACGTGTGGGAACTGCCGCCGAACGGCCAGGGCATCGCGGCGCTGCAGATCCTCAACCTGCTCGAACCCTACGACCTTGCGTCCTACGGCTTCGGCAGCCCCGAGCACGTGCACCTGTTCGCCGAGGCCAAGAAGCTCGCGTTCGCCGATCGCGCCGCGTCGTACGCCGATCCGGATTTCTACCAGACGCCGACCGCGAAGCTGATTTCCAAGCCCTATGCGCGCGAACGCGGCAAGCTGATCTCGATGGACAAGGCGGCGAGCGCGGTGGAGCCGGGCGTGATCCCGCAGCTCAACGAAGGCGACACGATCTACATGACCGTCGCCGATGCCGACGGAATGATGGTGTCGCTGATCCAGTCGAACTATCGCGGCATGGGCAGCGGCATGGCGGCGCCGGGGCTCGGCTTCATCTTCCAGGATCGCGGCGAGCAGTTCGTGCTGAAGGAAGGCCATCCCAATTCCTTCGCGCCCGGCAAGCGGCCGTTCCACACCATCATTCCCGCCTTCGCGACGAAGGACGGAAAGCCGTGGCTGAGCTTCGGCGTGATGGGCGGCGCGATGCAGCCGCAGGGGCATGCGCAGATCATCATGAACCTGGTGGACTTCGGCATGAACCTGCAGGAAGCCGGCGACGCGCCGCGCATCCAGCACGATGGCAGCACCGATCCGGCCGGCCAGGCCACCGCGATGGCCGACGGCGGCGAACTCGACCTGGAATCGGGTTTTCCGTACGAAACCGTCCGAGCGCTGATGCGAAAGGGCCACAGCGTGCGTTTCGCGGACGGCCCGTTCGGCGGCTACCAGGCAATCATGGTCAATCCGAACGGCGGTTACGTCGGCGCCAGCGAATCGCGCAAGGACGGCCAGGCCGCAGGCTACTGAGATGACCGGCGCCGACGTCGTCCCGCTGCTGCGCCGCGCATGGGCCGCGTTGCGGCAGGGGCAGCCGGCGCCGGCGCGCGCCGATTGCGAAGCCGCGCTGCAACGCGCGCCGGAGTCGTTCGATGCGTGGCGCCTGTACGCGATGGCGCTGCAGGCGCTGGGCGATGCGCGCGCGTCGCGCGATGCGCTGCAACGTGCGTTGTCGCTGCGGCCGGACGATGGCGCCACGGCGCTCGACCTCGGCACGTTGCAGCTGGGCGCCGGCGAGATCGACGCCGCACTCGCATCGCTTTCGATCGCGATGCAGCGGCTCCCGCAGGAACCGCGCGCCGCGTTCCGCTATGCGACGGCGGCGTTCCATGCGGGCGATTACGCGACGGCGGCTGACGCGTTCGAAGCTGCAGCGCGCCTGAAACCCGACTGGACCGAAGCCTGGAACAACCTTGCCGCCGCGCACGGCAAGCGGCAGGAATACGCCGCCGCCATCGCCGCCGCGCGCAACGCGCTGCAGTTGGCGCCGAACGACGCGAGCGCGCACCAGTCGCTTGCGGCGCTGCAATCGAACCTGTTCGATCGCCAGTCGCTGCAGGAAGGCCTGCAGCATGCGCTGCGCGCGCTCCAGCTCGATCCCGCGCTCGCCGAAGCGCACCGCAACGCGGCGATCCTGTCGCGCAAGCTCAGCGACCCGACCGGGGCGGAAGCGCACGCACGCCGCGCCCTCGAACTCGCGCCGCGCGACATCGACGTCATCGATACGCTCGGCGAGCAGCTGCAGCTCAACCGCAACACGCGCGACGCGGTGAACGTCTACGCGCAGGCGCTGGCGATGGGCGTGACGTCGCCGACGCTGCATCGCCAGCACGGCATCGCGCTGCTGCACGACGGCCAGCTCGACGCAGCGCGCGATGAACTGCAGGACGCACTGCGCCATGTTCCCGACGACCAGCGCACGATCGCGCACCTCGGCGTCGTGGAAGCACAGCACGATGCCGCGCGCGCCGCGCAGTGGCTCGGCCTGCATCGCCACGTTCACGTGGTGGAGCTGCCGACGCCTGAAGGCTTCGCCGATGCGCGCGCATTCCACGACGCGCTCGCCGACGACATCCGTCGTCACAGCCAGCAGCGATGGGAGCCGGCCGGACTTGCCGCACGCAACGCGTACCTGAGCGGTGACCTGCTCGCCGATCACACCGCAGCGATCACCGGTTTCGAGCAGCGGCTGCGCGAGGCGATCGATGCGTTCCTCGTGGACAGCCGCAACGCACGCGGTGGCGCCGACGCGCTCGCCGGCGACGTCTTCCTGCGTAACGTGCCCACGCGCTACCGCGTGCACGTGTGGGCCACGCAGGCGGCCGAGCGTGGCTTCATCGACACGCACATCCACGAGGATTCCTGGCTGTCGGGTGCGTATTACGTCGAGCTGCCGCCGGCGATCCGCGACGATGATGCGACGCACGCGGGCTGGATCGAGTTCGGCCGTCCGTTCGCGAGCCTGCCGCAACCGCCGGAAGGCGCGCTGCGCCGGCTGTGCCCGAAGGTCGGCACGCTGCTGCTGTTCCCGTCTTACCTGTTCCATCGCACGCTGCCATACGCCGGCAGCGGCGAGCGCATCAGCATTTCGTTCGATCTTGCGGCGGTGTGATCAGCCTTCGCCCTGTTCGATCGGCTCGCCCTTCGCCTCGCGCCACGCCGCATCGATGAAGGGCTGCGTCCAATAGCGATCGAACCAGCGCGTGAGCCACGCATCGTCGCCGACGAAATGCGCGCGGTCGCCCGACAGGTTCACGCGTTTCTTCGCCTCGTCGATCGTCACGCCCTGCGCGGCGAGCGGCGCGATCGCATCGCGTGTGCGGCCGATGAGATCGACGACCCGCCCGACGTACGCATCGTCGCGCATCGCCGCGCCATGACCCGGGATCCACACGGCCGGATGTTGCGCCTGCATGGCTCGCAACGTGCGCTCCCAGTCGGCGGGATACGCGTTGAAGCCGAAGGGAATCGGCGCGACGACGAGATCGCCGGTCGCCATGACACGTTGACGCGGCAGCCAGGCGATCAGGTCACCGTCGGTGTTGCCGCGGCCGGGATGCCGCAGTTCGACCGGACGCCTCGCATCGTCGAGTTTCAGCGAATCCACGAACGTGCGCGTCGGCAAGACGAGCACGAGGTCCCGCGTGTCGCGTCGGTATTGCGCCAACAGCCGTTGCGACGCTTCGAAGCCGTCGCGTTCGCGCGTGGACAGGTCGGGCTTGGCAAGCGTGTCGCGCAGGAAGGTTTCCGCGCCATCGAGGCGTTTGTCGAACTGCGCCTGCAACGCGGCGTCGGGCGAGCCCTTCGCGTACGCCTTCATCGACCGCCCACGCAGGTGGGCGTCGGTGACGTCGGTCGCGATGATCTCCGCCGTTGGCCACGCCTGCACGATGGACGTCGCGCCCAGCACGTGGTCGCCATGCCAGTGCGTGATCGCGACCGCCTTCACCGGTTTGGCGCTGACGCTACGCACGAGTTCGACGATGCGCCGCCCTGCACCGGGCGACCCGCCGGCGTCGATCAGCACCAGGCCGTCGGACTGCTCGATCACGACGACATTGCCGATGGGCTGGATGTGGAACGGCTGCGGCTGCGCAATCAGCCAGACGCCCTCGGCGACCGGCGTGATGGTCTGGAAGTAGCCGTCCTGCGGCGTCGGCGTGCTGGACGCCGCCGAGGCCTCGTGCGCGAGTGCGGGAAGGGCAAGCGCCGCGAACAGCACGGCAGCACCGAAACGGGCAATTGGGCGGTTCATCGCGCGGCTCCACGAAAGCTCGGCGCATGTTCGCGCCGGCGCACGTCAGCCGCGTGGCCCGGAGGTCACGACCCCGGTCGGTCGACGCGCGACATGCCCGCCCTTGTAGCCGGGGTAAGCGAAACGCACCCGGGGAACGCCCGCATTGGCGGCCGCGCCGCGCCGCCCCTCACTCCGCCGGCACCGTCCGCCCCTGCGCCCAGTCGCGCAGCTCCTGCACGCGCTCGGCCATCAGCACCGACAACGGACGCGTCTGCTTCAGTTCGGCGCGCAGCATGAAATCGTTGAGCGGCGACTTGCTCGCATGCGCGGCATACAGCGCGGCGACGATGGCCTGCTCGATCTCCGCGCCGGAAAACCCCTCGCTCGCGGCCGAAAGCCCGGCTACGTCGAACGCGGCCGGCTCCAGCGAACGGCGCCGCAGGTGCAGCGCGAACAGCTGCTCGCGCGTCGTTGCGCTGGGCAGATCGACGAAGAAGATCTCGTCGAAGCGGCCCTTGCGCAGCAGTTCCGGCGGCAGCGCGTCGATCTGGTTCGCCGTGGCGACGAGGAACACGCGCGACTTGCGTTCGGCCATCCACGTCAGCAGGTAGCCGAGCACGCGGCGCGACACGCCGCCATCGCCGTCGCCGCCGTCCCCGGCCAGTCCCTTTTCGATCTCGTCGATCCACAGCACGCAGGGTTCGAGTTGTTCGGCGGACGACAATGCGTCGCGCAGGTTCTTCTCGGTTTCGCCGTGGAACTTGTCGTACAGCGTGCCGAAATCCAGCCGCACCAGCGGCACGCCGAAACCGGCGGCGACGGCCTTGGCGAGCATCGACTTGCCGCACCCCTGCACGCCAAGCAGCAACACGCCCTTCGGCGGATCCAGCCCCGCCGGCGCCTCGCCGCTGACGAACACGTCGCGCCGCTGCTGCACCCAGCGCTTGAAGCGCGTCGCACCGGCGACGTCGTCCATGCGCGCGGTGTCGTACTCGTAATGCAGATGGCCGCTGCGGTTGAGCAGTTCGAACTTGAGTTTGGCCAGTTCCGGCAGGTCGCCCGGGCCGAGCGCGCCGTCGTTGAAGATCAGCTGCCGCGCTATGCGGCGTGCGTCGATCGGATCGAGCCCGCGCAGGTTGCGCACGATCTGCTGCACGGCTTCGCCGTCGACCTCGACGCGGCGGCCGCCGTGTTCCTTCGCATAGTTCGCCGCCTCCTCGCGCACCAGCTTGAGCAGCGCGTTGGCGTCGGGCAGGCGCGGTGTGTAGCGCACCGCCAGCGATTCGAGTTCGGCCGGCAGTTCGACCTTGTGCCCGACCAGCACCAGCACGTGCGGTTCGCAATCGCGGCGCTGCAGGAGGTCGCGCAGCTGCCGCTGCGTGCTGGCGTAACCCAGGTACGGATGGAAATCGAGCAACAGGTAGATGCCGCGCTGTTCGGCGTTGCGGATCGCCTGCAGCGTGTTGGACGCATCCGGCGCGATCTCGGCCGGATCCTCGCGATCTAGGTCGATGCGACGCAGCCCTTCGGTGATCGACCAGCGGTGCAGCGCGCGCCATACGTGCATCAGCGCCTGCCGGAAGAGTTCGACGACGCGGGCTTCGTCGCGCGTTTCGATGACGATGAGCGGGGTGTTGGCGCGGATGAGCGCGGTGAGGTCCTGCAGGTCGGTCATCGGGCTCGAGGCGGCGTCCGTGTCGGAGCGGCGATCATACCCAATGGTCGAGCTTGAGCCGGCGCGCCGCAGTGGCGACCATGGCCGTCCGGAACACAGGATGCGGCATGGCTTTCGACGCCTTCGCCCTCGTGCTGGCGATGCTGGCGCTGGGGTATCTCTTCCAGCGGTTGCGCGTGCTGCCGGGCGACGCCGCGCGCACGTTGAACCTGGTCGTGTTGTACGTCTGCCTGCCGGCGGCGGTGTTGCGCTACGTGCCGCGGCTGCACCTGGAGCCGGCGCTGCTGGGCGTGATCGCCGTGCCGTGGCTGCTGCTCGGCGCGACCGTGCTGATCGTGGGCGCGCTGTCGCGCTGGCTGGGGTTCCGTCGCGACGAAACCGCGGTGCTGATGCTCACCGTCGCGCTGGGCAACACCAGTTTCCTCGGCTATCCGCTGACGCGTGCGTTGGTCGGCGACCACGCACTGCCGTACGCGGTGGTGTACGACCAGTTCGGCACGTTCGTGATCCTGTCGACCTTCGGGCTGTGGGTGCTCGCGCGCTATGGCGGCGAGTATTCGCCGTCGCCGCGCGAGATGGCGCTGCGCATCGCGAAGTTCCCGCCGCTGTGGGCGCTGCTCGCCGGCTTCACGGTGATGCCGGCCGAGCCGCCGGCGTGGGTCGCGGGCGGGCTCCAGAAACTGTCCGACGCGCTGCTGCCGCTGGCGATGCTGACCATCGGCCTGTCGGTGCGCTTTGCCCTGCCGCGCGATGAGCTCAAACCGCTGGCGGTGGGGCTCGTGCTGAAGCTCGCCGTCATGCCCGCGCTCGCCCTGCTGCTGGTACCGATCCTGAACCTGCACGGCCCGATGGCCCGCGTCACCGTGCTCGAAGCGGCGATGCCGTCGATGGTCACCGCCGGGGCGCTCGCGATCGCCCATGGCCTCGCGCCCCGGCTGGCGGCGGCGATGGTCGGCTACGGCCTGCTGCTGTCGCTGGCGACCCTGCCGCTCTGGGCGGCCTGGGGCGCCGGGACCTGACGCGGCGGACGGAGTTCGCCTACGGACGAACGCGCCGGATCGCCGTCGCGGGCGGCCGTCCGGCGCATGGTTCCGTCGCCCGGCCCCGTGTACGCTGCGGCTTCCATCCAGAGGGAGTCCGCATGAAGACCGTGCTGGTGGCCAGTTCCAAGGGCGGCGTGGGCAAGACCACGATCGCCACGCACCTTGCCGCGCAGTCGGCGCTCGACGGCCTGCGCACCGCGCTGGTCGATGCCGACCCGCAGGAATCCTCGACCCGCTGGGCGCAGCGCCGGGCCGGCCTGGACAGCGCGGTGCTCCCGCTCGACGGCACCCGCCGCAAGGCATGGCGCAAGCAGCTGCCCGACGACACCCAGCGGCTGGTGATCGACGCCGCCGCCGGCGCGATGGCCGACGACCTGGACGCCTTCCTCGAGGAGGCCGACGCGGTCGTCGTCCCGGTGCAGCCGTCGGCGCTGGACATCGAGGCGACCGTGCCCTTCCTCGACTCGCTCGCCAGGCACCCGCGCGTACGCAAGGGCCAGCTGCGCGTCGGGTTGGTGGGCAACAAGCTCAAGCCGTGGACGAACGCGTCCCAGCAGGCGCTCGAGTTGTTGTCCGCATGGCCGTATCCGGTGGTGGCGCAGTTGCGCGACAGTCAGGCGTACGTCGTGCTCACCGGGCTGGGGAAGAGCCTGTTCGACTACCACTCCGCCCAGGTGCGCGATCACCAGGACGATTGGCAGCCTTTGCTCAAATGGCTCAGGAAAGCCTGAGCCATCACGCCGTTACGTGATAATGGCGCCCATGAACTGCCCGTCCCTGTCCAAACCGGAGTCGCCCGCGCATGCGTGAACTGATCCTGCTACGCCACGCCCACGCGGACCCCGCCGGCAACGGACAGGCCGACCTGGACCGCCCGCTCTCGGCCGAAGGCCTGGCCGAGGCCGAAGCCGCCGGGCGCTGGCTGGCGGAGAACAAGCTGGTGCCGGACTGCATCCTCTGCTCGCCCTCGCGCCGCACGCGCGAGACGCTGGAAGCGGTGCTCGCCGCCATCGGCTACGTCGACCAGCGCATCGAGCCGTCGATCTATGAAGCCACGCCCGGCACGCTGATCTCGCTGGCCGACACGCATCGCGAGGCCGAACGCCTGATGCTGGTGGGCCACAACCCCGGGCTGGAACGGCTGGCGGCGCTGCTGCACAGCGGACAGACCGGCGAGTACCGCGGCATGCCGCCGGGAGGCATCGCGGTGTTGTCGGTGCCGGCCGACAGCGGGCTCGAGCCCGGCGTGGCGCAGCTCAGCGCCTTCTGGTGGCCGTGAGGGAACGCCGACCGCATCCCGCCCGCTTCCTGCTGCCGTGCCTGCTGGCCTTCTGGCCGGCATGGGCGCAGGAAACGGTCGCTGCTCCCGAACCGCCCGTAGTTTCCGCGTCATCCCGCACCTTCGATCCGCATCACACCCGCTTCGGCTTCGAGCTGCGCACCCGCTGGGGCCAGCGCGTGGCGGGCGTGTTCCCCCAGTATGAAGGTGAAGTCTCCACCCTGGCCGACGGCCGACACCGCGTGCGCATCGTCCTGCGCACCGACGGCGTGGTCGTCGCCGGCTCCGACCGTTACACCGCGCTCGCGCGCGGGCCGAATTTCTTCGATGCACAGCGCTACCCCTACATCGAGTTCGTTTCCGAACCCCATCCGGACACCCTCGTCCGCACCGGCGGGCGCATGCGCGGCCGATTGTCGATGCACGGCGTGACGCGCATGGAAACCTTCACCCTGTCGCGCCCGGAGTGCGACGAGCCCGGACGCGACTGCGACGTCATCGCCAGCGGCAGCATCAGCCGCGACGACTACGGCCTGGACGGCTGGCAGTTCGCGCTCGCCGACCGGGTCCGCTTCATGCTGCGCGTGCGCCTGGTCGAGACCGCACCGTGAAGCCCGCCGTTCGACTCGCCGTCGCGATGCTGTCGCTGGCGCTGGGCGCATGCGCCTCGCTGTCCGGCGCGCAGCGCGAGCAGGTCACCGCGAAGGTCGTGGCCGCGCGTTCTACCCAGCTGGACTGCACGCAGGCGGACGCCTGCGCCCAGCGCTCGCCGCTGCGCGCGCTTGCGGGACGGGCGTTCGCGGACTCAACCCCGCAGGCGCCGGCGCACTACGCGCTGATCCTCGACCGTGGCCCGGATGCGCTGCTCGCGCGCGTTAACCTCATCCGCAGCGCGACCACCGCCATCGACCTGCAGACCTACATCTTCGACGAGGACGATGCAGGGCGGCTGGTGCTCGACGAACTGCTCGCCGCCGCGCGACGCGGCGTGCGCGTGCGCGTGCTGATCGACCAGCTTTCCGCGCTCAAGCACGTCGACACGCTCGCCGCGCTGGCCGGCGCGCACGCCAACTTCGAGCTCAAGCTGTACAGCCCCGTGCTCGGCCGCGCGCAGATCACCTACCCGCAATACGCGCTGGCCGCCGCCTGCTGCTGGCGCACGCTCAACCAGCGCATGCACACCAAACTGCTGCTGGTGGACGGCGCGGTCGGCATCACCGGCGGGCGCAACTACCAGGACGACTATTACGACTGGGACGACGAGTACAACTTCCGCGATCGCGACCTGCTGGTCGCCGGTCCGGTCGCCCGCGTGATGCGCGAGGACTTCGCGCTGTTCTGGAACGATCGGCGCAGCGTGCCGGTGGAGAAGTTGAGCGACGTCGGCGGGCGCCTGCTCTCCAGCGGCGTGCCGCCGCTCCCGCCCTCGCACTTCGAACGCCCCGAACGCGCGGAGGCGATGCGACGCGACGCCGCCGACGGCGCATTGATCGAGGAACGCCTCGCCTCGCGCGCGATGCGCGTGGGCGAGGTGCGCTACATCTCCGACACGCCCGAGAAACACCGCGCCGAGAACGCCGACCAGCAGGCCGTGGCTTCCGGCTCGCTTCGCGGCCTGATCGAGTCGGCGCAGCAGGAAGTCGTGCTGCAGACGCCGTACCTGGTGCTGTCCGACGCCGCGCAGGACATGTTCCGCAAGCTCCATGAGCGCCCGTACGAGCAGCGCCCGAAGATCATCATCTCCACCAACAGCCTCGCGGCGACCGACGCGTTCATCGCCTACGCGCTGTCGTACAAGTACAAGCGTCGTTACCTGCGCGAACTCGGCTTCAACATCTTCGAGTACAAACCCTTTCCGCTGGATGCGCCGATCGACATCGCAGCCACTGGCGCCGCGCTACCCGACCTGGGTACCGGCACGCAGGACGAAGACTCCGACGCCGATACGGGTTCGATCTCGGCCGGGCGCGCGCTCACCGGCGAAAGCGGCGGCACCGCGGCCTCGACGAAGCCCGCCGACGAGCCGCCCACGCCGCCGGTCGACATGGCGCAGACCCGTCGCGAACTGCGCAGGAAGTACGACCGCAACAGCAGCGTCGACCGCGCGGAATACCAGCGCGCGCTGTCGCGCGAGTACAGCGCGCTGCGCTACAGCACGCGCCGCGCGAACCAGCCGGTGCCGCTGCAGCGCGCGGGCATCCGCATCGGGTTGCATGCGAAGTCGATGGTGATCGATGGCCGCATCGGCGTGGTCGGCACGCACAACTTCGATCCGCGCGGCGATCACTACAACACCGAGAGCGCGGTGGTGATCGAGGATCGCGACTTCGCGCAGGCGCTGCGCGCGAGCATCAAGCGCGACATCGCGCCGGCCAATTCGTGGGTGATCGCGCGGCGCGACAAGCCGCCGGTGTTTTCGGGGCTCAACTACTCGTTGGGCAAGATGTTCGAGGCGATGCCGATCCTGGACCTGTGGCCGATGCGCTACGCGACCAGCTACGAGTTCGTCGCCAGCGCCGCGTGCCCGCAACCGCTGCTGCCCAGCGATCCAAACTTCCGTGCGTGCTACCAGCCGGTGGGCGACTTCCCCGAAGTCGACGTCGGCATGAAGGCGATCACGACGCGGATCTTCACCGCGTTCGGCGCGGGGCTCGCGCCGATCCTCTAAGCGGCATCCCCAAAGCCTTGTCGGGTCGCGTTTCGCGCACTGGCCGGAAAGCCCCCCGCTCGGGGCGCCCCATCCAGCTTCCTGAATGTGACGGTCCTCACCCTCCCTCTCGTACCGGTCGGCGAGCGGGAGGCGCGCGCGTGCGTCCCGCCATGGGACCCCTGCCATCAGTCATGGCAACGGAAGCGCCGAAATGTCCATCTATATCAGCGAGTTCCGGCTGCGGCCGTGCCTCGCCAAGGTAGGTCTTCGGTGGGGTGACTTCTGGCCCATGGCGGAATAGATCTGGTGTTGTACTTTACCAACACACCGAGGCACTACCCCACCCCCCACGAAGGATTCCGCCATGAACGCCCTCTCCACTTTCGCCCCGTCCGCCAAGTCCGCTCCGGTTTCCCCCCTTGCCCTGATGAACGCCCCGTCCCGCACCCATCGCGAACGCGATTTCGGCGTCGGCTACGGCTCCAGCAGCGGCTATGCCAGCAACCGTCGCTACACGACCGAGTGGGCGCCGCCGCGCTTCCGCTTCGCGTAAGTCCCGCACCACCACGCAGTACCGAACGTCAGGACACCGCCATGAACGCTTTCTTCGCCATCCCGACCCGCTCCAACGCCCCGCGCGCGAACGTCGTCCCGCTGCCGGTGCGCCACGTCCATCGCGAACGCGACTTCGGCGTGGGCTACGGCAACAGCAGCGGCTACGCCAGCACCCGCCGCTATGCCCAGGACTGGATGCAGCCGCGCTTCCGTTGCGCGTAAGCCCATCGCGGTGCCCGTGCTCCACCCCGACCCGCGCTCCTTCGTGACTGGACCCATGCAGGCCTCCGAACCGCCCACGTCGACCCGAATCAGCATCCCCGTTCCCCCTGGCCCGTAGTCGGTGCGCCGGACTCTCTCCGTAGCGACGCACTGACTATCGGGCCCTTTTTTTGGGTCTCGCGTGCCGCTCCGCTAAGGTGTGCCCATGGATACGACGCCGCGCTCCCCGTTCCGCACCCCACCGGATCTCGCCACGCTCAACGCGCTCTCGCGCAACACCGCGATGGAGCCCCTGGGCATCGTGTTCACCGAAATCGGACACGATTTCATCCGCGCCACCATGCCCGTCGACGAACGCACCCGGCAGCCGTACGGCCTGCTGCATGGCGGCGCGTCGGTGCTGCTGGCCGAAACGCTCGGCAGCAGCGCCGGCATGCTGTGCGTCGGCGAGGACGAAGCCTGCGTCGGCATCGAGATCAACGCCAACCACCTGCGCGGCGTGCGCGAGGGCACCGTCACCGGCACTGCGCGCCCGCTGCACGTAGGCGGGCGCACGCAGGTGTGGGAGATCCGCATCGAGGACGAACGCCAGCGCCTGGTGTGCGTCTCGCGCATCACGCTGGCGGTCATCGCGCGTCCCTGATTGGCGGCCGCGCTGGCGCGCCTTGCGCCGGCGCATTGCGAAACCTGTCTGGAGTGGACGCCGCATTCCGCGCATGGCGCTGGTGGCGGCCCCGCAGCTTCGGTATCGTGCGTTCAATGAATGCGCCGTCCCCCCACGCCGGCGCGACGGCGCCGACCACGGCGCCCGCCGCGCGCGCGCTCCGTTATCTCGTCCGCGTGCCGCTGCTGCTGTGGCACGTGTTCGTCGACCTGCCGCTGACGCTGCTGACGACCACCCCGCTCACCCAGAACGTGCGCATCGGCGACGAGCCGCTGGACCATCGCGCGATCCGCGCGTGGTCGGCAGGGCTGATGTGGATCTTCGGCTTCCGGCTGCGCCGCATCGGCACGCCGCTGCCGGGTGCGGCGATGTTCGTGGCCAACCACGTCAGCTGGATCGACATCGAAACCCTGCACAGCCAGCGCATGATGGGCTTCGTCGCCAAGCGCGAGATCGCCAGCTGGCCGGTCGTCGGCTGGCTCGCCTCGCGCGGCGAGACGATCTTCCATTCGCGCGGCAGCACCGAGTCGCTCGGCGGCGTGCTGCACGAGATGCTCGCGCGCCTGCGCGAAGGCCGCTCGATCGGCGTGTTCCCGGAAGGCGGCACGCGCGGCGGTCGCGAGATCGGCCCGTTCCACGCGCGCATCTTCCTGGCCGCGGTGGAAGCCGGCGTGCCGGTGCAGCCGGTCGCGCTGCGCTATGGCGAACATGGCGACGCGCAGCACGTGGTCGCGTTCCAGCCCGGCGAGAGTTTCCTGGCCAATTTCCTGCGCCTGCTCGGCGAACCGCCGCGGCTGGCCGAAGTGCATTTCCTCGAGCCGATCCTTCCGGCGCAGACCGAAGGCCGCCGCCGCATCGCCGATACCGCGCGGATGCGGATCCTCGAGGCCATGAAGAGCTGAACTTCACGTTTGCAGGTGTAAGGCTTCCGTGCGAGCAGATCGAACCCGCGACGCCATGGCTCACGACATGCTGAATGCGTCCGACTACCGTCCGCCGCGCTGGCTGCGCAACGCGCACGTGCAGTCGGTGCTCGGATCCAGCGCACTGCGGCGCCGGCATGGCGAGCGCAGCCTCGCGCAGCTGAACGCGGTCAGCACCCTCCACACCATCGACGCCGGCGACGGCGTGCGCCTGCAGGGCGTGCATACCGCGCTGCCCGGCTCGCCCTCGCGCGGGCTGGTGATGCTGCTGCACGGCTGGGAAGGCAGCGTCGATTCGAGCTACATGCGCCTCACCGCGGCGGAGCTGCTGCGCGAGGGGTTCGAGGTGTTCCGCCTCAACTTCCGCGACCACGGCGACACGCACCACCTCAACGAAGGCCTGTTCCACTCCAACCGCATCGACGAAGTGGTGCGCGCCGCGGGCGAGGTCTCGCGCCTGTATCCCGACCGCCCGCTCGCGGTGGCCGGCTACTCGCTCGGCGGCAACTTCGCGCTGAGACTGGCGCTGCGTGCGCCGACCGCCGGCGTGCCGCTGGTACACGTCGCCGCGGTGTGCCCGGTGCTGGATCCGGCGCGCACGATGGATTCGATGGAACAGGGCCTGCCGGTGTACCTGTGGTATTTCGAGCGCAAGTGGCGCGGCTCGCTGGCGCGCAAGCGCGCGCTGTTCCCGCAGACGCATGCCTTCGACGACCAGGTGCTGGGCCTTCGCATGCGCCCGCTCACGCAGTGGATGGTCGAGCGCCACACCGATTTCGGCACGCTGGAGCGCTATTTCGACGGCTACTCCATCGCCGGCGATCGCCTCGCCGGATTGCAGGTGCCGGCGAGCATCCTGATGGCCGCCGACGATCCGGTGATCCCGGTCGATGGCTTCCACAAGCTGAAGCTGCCCGCCGATACCGAACTGGAAATCTCGCCCTGGGGCGGCCATTGCGGCTTCCTGCAGAGCGCGAAGCTCGACGGTTTCGCCGAGCGCTGGATCGCCGGCCGGCTCAGCGAGAAGCTGCCGCGCGTGCAGTGAGGCGCCGGTGTGTCGTGCGCGTCATGGCGTGTCGCGGATGACACAAAAATGGTGGGCCGGCGACAGCCCGCGTTCAAACCGCCGTTGCTAGCGTCGCCGGGTCGACCTTGACCGTTCGCCGCGTCCACAGGGGTTCCGCATGAAACGCGATGCCATCCGCGCCGTCTTCGTCTCCCTCGCCCTGCTGGCGAGCACCGCCGCGATGGCCCAGGACGAAGCCGATCCGCCGGCGCTCGACCTCACCGTGCCGGCCGAACGCATCCACTTCCCGAGCACCGACCCGGGCGTGGATTACCGCAACGCTCCGCCGGGCGCATGGCAGCCGATCACGCCGGAGGACGCCGCGAAGTCCGCCGACAACGACTGGCAGGTGCATGGCGCGGTCGAAGCGGGCATCGGGTACTCCAAGCGCGCCGGTAACAGCAACTGGCAGGCGGCGAACATCAACCTGGACAAGACCTACACCGACGACGACGGCGACACCAAGCACGTCAACATCGACATCAACGTCGGCCGCAGCGACGGCGCCGTGTTCGGGCCGGGGGCGGTCTACGGACCGGGCTACTACGGGCCCGCGCCGGCCGCCCCCGTTCGCGGGCGCGCGCCGTTCGTCCGCTGACGGGCCCCACTCGGGCCGGTTTCCGGCGGGGATCCCGAGCGCCCGGACCACGCCGGGCATGCGGCTACAATCGACGTTTTCGCCCTTGTCGAGCGTCCGAGTAGTCATGCACGAACCCATCATCGATGCCCTGCGCCGCGGCGCCGCCCCCGAAGCGCTGGCCGCCGCACGCGAGGCCGTGGCCGCGCAGCCGCAGGACGCCACCTCGCACCGGCTGCTCGCCGCCGCCCTTCGCCTCGGCGGCGACCGCGAGGGCGCGCTGTCCGCGATCGACCAGGCCATCGCCCTGGCGCCCGAGGATTCCGACCTGCACCTGGCGCGCGCCGGCCTGCTGCTACACGAGCGCCAGCTCGACGAAGCGCAGGCGGCGCTCGCCCGCTCGACCGGCCTGGATCCGAACCAGTTCCCCGCGTACATCATCCAGGGCCACCTCGCACTCGCGCGCGGCGATCTGGACGAGGCCGCGCGCCTGTCGCGCACCGCGGCGCGCATCGCGCCCGACCACCCGCACGTCGCCGCGCTCGAAGGCGGCGTCGCCATGCGCAAGGGCGAGGTCGATCGCGCGCTGTCGGTGATCAGTTCCGCCGCCGAACGCGCGCCGAACGATCCGCAGCTGCGCCACGCGCTGGGCTTCGCGTACCTGGCGAAGGGGCATTTCGCCTTCGCCGAACAGGCCTTCCGCACGCAGCTGGAGCAGGACCCGACCTCGCGTCCGCTGCGCCTGCTCGTGGCCGACCTGCTCCGTCGCCAGGGCCGTCCGGGTGACGCCGCCGACGAACTTGCCCCGTTGCTGGACGGCAACGACGTCACCGTACCGATGCAGCGCATGGTCGGCGAACTGCACCTGGAGGCCGGTCGCAACGATCGCGCCCTGCCGCTGCTGCGTCAGGCTTTCGCCGCGCAACCGCTGGACCGCCGCAACGTGCTGCCGCTGCTGGAAGCCTGGCGTCGTGAGGGTTCGTTGGACGAAGCGCGCTCGACGCTCGACGCCGCGCTGGAAGAACACCCCGAAGCCGCCGACCTGTGGCGCGCGCGACTGCTGTTCGAGGAATTCGCCAGCGACGGCGCGCGCGGCGTGGTCGAACGCTGGCGCACGGCGATGCCGGACTTCGTTCCCGCGCTGGAAGCGCAGGGCACGCTGCACGACCAGGCCGGCGAGAAAGACGCGGCCGAGGACATCGCACGTCGCATCACCGAACTGCAGCCGGGCCACACGCAGGCCGAGCTGCGCCTGATCGACGGCCTGCTGCGCCGCGACCCCGATGCGGCCGCCGAGCGCGTGGAAAGCCTGATCGCCCGCGCGCCGGACGCGAACGTCAAGCGCACCCTGCGCCAGCTGCTGGGTCGCTGCCTCGACGTCGCCGGCCAGCCCGATGCGGCGGCCGAGACGTGGGCCGAACTGCACGCCGAGGTCGTCGACCAGCGCCTGCCGCTGCCCGAAATCAGCCGCGCCACGCCGCGCCTGCCGGAGCTGGCCCCGCTGCCGGATCCCGCCGCCGCCGTATTGCTGCTGTGGGGCGCGCCGGGCTCGCTGGTGGAACACCTGGCGATCACCCTCAACCAGGCCGGCGCGCCGCTGCGCACGGACCGCTTCGGCAACCAGCCGCCGAACGATCCGCTGCAGCGCTACACCACCGTGCCGGGCCTGATCGACGGCTCGCTCGATCCGGCGTACATGGTCCAGCTGTGGCGTGCGGCGCTGCCCTCGCGCGGCATCCAGGACGGCAACGTGTTCGACTGGCTGCTGTGGTGGGACAACGCGCTGCTGCTCGGCCTTCGCCAGCACCTGCCGGAGGCGGTGCTGATGATCGCCCTGCGCGACCCGCGCGACATGCTGCTGGACTGGCTGGCGCACGGCTCGCCGGTGCCGTTCGCGCTGCCGTCGCCGGACGCCGGCGCGCGCTGGCTCGCGGCGACGCTGTCGCAGGTCGCCGACCTGCACGAGCAGGACCTGTTTCCGCATCGCGTGATCAAGCTCGACGACATCGCGCAGGACGCGACCGGCCTGGCGCAGGCGATCGCCGACGCGCTGCAGATCCGCGTCGCGGTTCCGCCGCAGGAGTCGCTGGGCCCGGTGCGTTTCGAGGCCGGGCATTGGCGCCACTTCCGCGAGGCGCTGGGCGACGCGTTCGACCTGCTCACCCCGGTCGCGCAGCGCCTGGGCTATCCGGCCGAGTAACGGCGGCGGTCATCGTAGTGCGACGCCGTCCCGTGGGCGGCGTCCGTCGATGATCCGGTTTACGTCCTTTCCCCCTGGAGACGAATGCCATGCAGATCCGCAGCGACAGCTTCCAGCATCGCGAACGCCTCCCCGCAGAATTCGCCGCGGGCCAGGCTACCGCCGACGGGTTCGGCTTCGCGCCCAACCGCAACCCGCACCTGGCGTGGGACGGCGTTCCGGCGGGCACGAAGTCCTTCGCGCTGCTGTGCATCGATCCCGACGTCCCGACGGTGGCGGAAATGGTCGGCAAGGAAGGCGTGCAGATCCCCGCCGACCAGCCGCGCGCCGAGTTCGTGCACTGGGTGCTGGTGGATATCCCCGCCGACGTGCGCGAGATCGCTGCCGGCAGTTGCAGCGACGGCGTGGTCGCGCACGGCAAGCAGAACCCGTCCGGCCCGTGCGGCGCGCGCCAGGGCCTGAACGACTACACCGGCTGGTTCGCCGGCGACGCCTCGCTGGCCGGCGAATGGCACGGCTACGACGGCCCGTTCCCGCCGCCGAACGACCTGCGCCTGCACCGCTATTTCTTCCGCCTGTACGCGCTGGACGTGGAACGCCTCGAGCTCCCCGAACGCTTCACCGCGAAGGACGTGCAGCGCGCGATGCACGCGCACGTGCTCGACGAGGTGGCGATCTACGGGACGTATTCGCTCAATGAGGCGGTGAAGGGGTGAGGTTGCGGTTGCAGCTGTAGCCGTTGCGCTTGCCCTCACCTCTTGATCGTCATCCCCGCGAAGGCGGGGGCTCCAGGGACGTGCCACGCTCTCCCGGTTACCCTTCGGATTGATGCAGGTAATCCAGCGTCACCTGCAGCAGCGCGCGCAGGCCGAGGTCGAGCGAGGCTTCGTCGAGCGTGAACTTCGGCGAATGGTTGCTCGGCGCGGTCACCGGATCGATGCCCTTCGACGTCGCGCCGACGAAGAAGAACATCGACGGCACTTCCTTCGCGTAGAACGAGAAGTCTTCCGCGCCCATCTGCAACGGCGGTTCGATCACGTTGTCCGCGCCGGCGACGGCCTTCAGGCTGGGGATCATGCGCGCGGTGAGCGCGGGGTCGTTCACCGTCACCGGGTTGCCGTCGTTGTCGGGAACGCTCGCTTCGGCGGTCGCGCCGTTGGCGACGCTGACGTGTTCGGCCACGTTCTTCAGGTCGGCGAAGATCTTCTGCCGCATGCCTTCATCGAAGGTGCGGATCGTGCCGACCAGTTCCACCTCATCGGGAATGATGTTGTAGCGGATGCCGCCCTTGATCGCGCCGAAGCTCACCACGGCGGGCAGTTTGGCGATGTCCGTGCGGCGACTGACGATGGTCTGCGCGGTGCCGACCACGTCGGCCGCGGCGACGATCGGATCGATGCCGCCCCACGGTCGCGAACCGTGCGTCTGGCGGCCCTTCACCTTGATGGTGAACTTGTCGGACGCCGCCATCAGCGGGCCCTGGCGCACGCCGATCTGCCCGACCGGCAAGGTCGAGAACACGTGCAGGCCGAACATCGCGTCCGGCTTGAAGTCCTTGAACAGGCCTTCTTCTAGCATCAGCGACGCGCCGCCTTCCTCACCGTCCGGCGCGCCCTCCTCGGAAGGCTGGAACACCAGCATCACCGAACCCGGCAGGTCCGCCTTCATCTTCACCAGCGCGTCGGCGATGCCGAGCAGGATGCTGGTGTGCGCGTCGTGGCCGCAGGCGTGCATCACGCCGACGGCTTCGCCGCGGAAGGTCGCCGTGGCCTTCGAGGCGAACGGCAGGTCCACCTGCTCGGTCACCGGCAACGCGTCCATGTCGGCGCGCAACGCGACCTTCGGCCCGGGCTTGCCGCCCTGGATGATCGCCACCACGCCGTGGTGCGCGATGCCGACCTTCGGCTTCAGGCCCAGCGCGCGCAGGTGCTCGGCGACCTTCGCCGCCGTGCGCTCCTCGCGGTTGGACAGTTCCGGATGCTGGTGGAAATCGCGCCGCCATGCGACGACGTTCTTCTGCACGGCTTTCGCCGCGGCGGCGACTTCCGGCCGCTCCTGCGCGGACTGCGCGTGGGCGAACAAGGGCGTGGCAAGCAGGGCGCTGGCGAGCAGCGCGGGCATCAGACGCATCGACGGAAACTCCCCGGAGTGATCCGTCGATCCTAGCCGAACCGGCCTTGCCGAAACGGGCCCCAGCCCGGGCTTGTGGCCCGGACAAGCGAGCGCATCCGGGCAGGCGCCACCCGTCTTTGCGTGGCTTACCCGGCCCGATCCCCGTCCAGATAATCCAGCGCGACCTGGAGCATCGCGCGCACGCCGACGTCGAGCGACTGTTCGTCCAGCAGGAATTGCGGCGAATGGTTGATCGGCGCCTTCGCGGGATCGGTGCCCTTCGCCGTGGAACCGACGAAGAAGTACACGCCGGGCACTTCGTTGGCGAACTGCGCGAAATCCTCCGCCACCGTCACCAGCGGCATCTCGATGACGTTGCCTTCGCCAGCCGCACGCACCAGCGAGGGGCGCACGCGCGCGGTGAGCGCGGGATCGTTGACGGTGGCCGGTGCATTCGCCGCGACGTCGAGCTTCGCCGTCGCGCCGCTCGCATGCGCGAAATCCTCCGCCGTGCGGCGGAAGCGCGCGATGATGTCCTCGCGCTGCGCGGCATCGAACGTGCGCAGCGTGCCGACGAGTTTCGCTTCATCGGGAATGATGTTGAAGCGCACACCGGCGTTGAACTGGCCGGCGGTGAGCACGGCCGGCGACGCGGCGACGTTTACCTGCCGCGCGATGAGGCTCTGCGTGCCCAGCAGGATCTGCGCCGCGACGGTGATCGGATCCACGCCGTCCCACGGGCGCGAGCCGTGCGTCTGCGCGCCGCGCACGGTCAGGCTCCATTCGTCGGCGGCGGCGAGCATCGGGCCGCTGCGCACGCCGACCTGCCCCACCGGCAAACCGGCCCACACGTGCAGGCCGAACACGGCGTCGGGCTTGAAGTCGCGGAACACGCCTTCGTCGAGCATCAGCTTCGCGCCGAAGTTCTCGCCGGCATTGGGCGGGCCTTCCTCCGATGGCTGGAAGACGAACATCACCTCGCCCGGCAACGTCGCCTTCTGCGCGGCGAGCGCGGTCGCCACGCCGAGCAGGATCGCGACGTGCGCATCGTGGCCGCAGGCGTGCATCACGCCGACGTCCTGCCCGCGGTAGGTCGTCTTCACCTTCGAGGCGAACGGCAGGCCGGTCTGTTCGGTGACGGGCAGCGCATCCATGTCGGCGCGCAGCGCGATGCGCGGACCGGGCTTTGCGCCCTTGAGCACGGCGACGACGCCGGTGTGCGCGATGCCCGTCTTCACCTGCAGGCCGAGCTTTCGCAGCTGGTCGGCGACGAGCTTGGCGGTGCGAACCTCGTGGTTGCCGAGCTCGGGATGCTCGTGGATGTCGCGACGCCAGGCGACCACCTCCTTCTGCACGGCCTGCGCGGCGGCGCCGATGTCGGGAGGCGTGGACTGCGCGAAGGCGCTCGGCGCGAGCAGCGTGGCGATCAGGGCGGAAAGCAGGGTTCTGCGCATGGCGGTGGCACCGGACGGAATCCGTCGATGCTAACGGCAACCCGCCCTGCCGCACGATGCGCAAGCGGTCGGAAGCCATGCCATCCGTGCGGATGCTCATGCGTTATCGCCATGAGCGCGCAGGCACGTGGCGGTTGACCCCCCGGGTCAGGCCGCAGGCCGCAGCCGGTGGTCCGACTTCCCTCCGGGCGCGCTTCGCGTACCCGGGCTGCAACAGCCCGCCCGAAAGCGGACTCAGCTCTTCTTCGCCTTCGCGAACGCCGCGGCCAGCGCGTTGTTCATCGGCGGCGGCGTGTTCGCACGCGCGGCGTTGAAACCACCGCGCGCGTCGCGACCACCGTCGCGGCCGCCACGTGGCGCGCCACCACGCGGCGCATTGCGATCGTCGCGATCGCCACGCGGCGCCGGCGCGCTGTCGTCGAGGCGACGCGTCAGCGCGATGCGCTTGCGCGCGACGTCCACCTCCAGCACCTTCACCTTGACGATGTCGCCGGCCTTCACGACTTCGCGCGGGTCCTTCACGTACTTGTCCGACAGCGCGGAAATGTGGATCAGGCCGTCCTGGTGCACGCCGATGTCGACGAACGCGCCGAACGCGGCGACGTTGCTCACCACGCCTTCCAGGATCATGCCTTCGCGCAGGTCCTTGATGTCTTCCACGCCGTCGGCGAAGCGCGCCGCCTTGAACTCCGGACGCGGGTCGCGGCCCGGCTTTTCCAGCTCCTTCAGGATGTCGCGCACGGTCGGCACGCCGAAGGTTTCATCGATGAACTGCTCGGCCTTCAACGAACGCAGCAGCGATGCATCGCCGATCAGCTGCTTCACTTCGCGACCGCACTGCTTGAGGATGCGCTCCACCACCGGATACGCCTCCGGGTGCACCGACGAGGCATCCAGCGGCTGGTCGCCGTCGGCGATGCGCAGGAAGCCGGCGCACTGCTCGAACGTCTTCTCGCCCAGGCGCGGCACTTTCATCAGTTCCTTGCGCGACTTGAACGCGCCGTTCGCATCGCGATACACGACGATGTTCTGCGCGATCGTCGACGACAGGCCCGACACGCGCGTGAGCAGCGCGGCCGACGCGGTGTTCACGTCGACGCCGACCGCGTTCACGCAGTCCTCGACGCGCGCGTCCAGTGCGCGCGCGAGCTTGAACTGGTCCACGTCGTGCTGGTACTGGCCGACACCGATCGCCTTGGGCTCGATCTTCACCAGCTCCGCGAGCGGATCCTGCAGGCGGCGCGCGATAGACACCGCACCGCGCAGCGACACGTCGAGGTCCGGGAATTCCTTCGCCGCGAATTCCGAGGCCGAGTACACCGACGCGCCGGCTTCGCTCACGACGATCTTCTGCATCTTCAGCTCGGGCGCGAGCTTGATGAGATCACCGGCGAGCTTGTCGGTTTCGCGCGATGCGGTGCCGTTGCCGATGGCGATCAGTTCCACCGAATGCTTCGCGCACAGCGCGCGCAGGATCATCAGCGACTGGTCCCACTGGCGCTTGGGTTCGTGCGGATAGATCGTCGCGGTATCGACGAGCTTGCCGGTGCGATCGACGACGGCGACCTTCACGCCGGTGCGCAGGCCCGGATCGAGGCCGAGCACGGACTTCGGGCCGGCGGGCGCGGCCAGCAGCAGGTCCTTGAGGTTGTCACCGAACACGTCGATGGCCTCGGCCTCGGCCTTCTCGCGCGCCTGCGCGAACAGGTCGAGCGTGAGGTGCAGGTGCAGCTTCGCCTTCCACGTCAGGCGGCACGAATCCATCAGCCACTTGTCGGCCGGACGGCCCTGCGCCTTGATGCCGGCGTGGTGCGCGACGCGGCCCTCGCCCTGCAGGTGGCCGGCGTCGGCATCGGTGCCCGGATCCAGGTCGATGAACAGGAACTCCTCGCGGCGTCCGCGGAACAGCGCGAGCAGGCGGTGCGACGGGATCTTCGACAGCGGTTCGGCATGGTCGAAGTAATCGCGGAACTTCTCGCCCGCCGCTTCCTTGCCTTCGGCCACGCGCGAGCGGATCACGCCGACCTCGCCCAGCCAGTTGCGCAGTTCGCCGACGAGCGTGGCGTCTTCGCCCCAACGCTCCATCAGGATCGCGCGCGCGCCGTCGAGCGCGGCCTTCGCATCGGCGACACCCTTTTCGGTATCGACGAACCCGGCGGCGACGGCTTCGGGCACCTGCGAGGGATCGGCCAGCAGGCTGTCGGCGAGCGGCTCCAGGCCGGCTTCGCGCGCGATCTGCGCACGCGTGCGGCGCTTGACCTTGTACGGCAGGTAGAGGTCTTCCAGGCGCGCCTTGCTGTCGGCAGCGATGATGTCCGCGCGCAACGCGTCGGTCATCTTGCCCTGCTCCTCGATGCTGGCCAGCACCGCGACGCGGCGGTCTTCCAGTTCGCGCAGGTAGGTCAAGCGCGTTTCGAGGTTGCGCAGCTGCGTGTCGTCCAGGCCGCCGGTGACTTCCTTTCGATAGCGCGCGATGAACGGAACCGTGGCGCCCTCGTCGAGCAGCGCGATGGCGGACAGCGCCTGCTGCGGTTGGGCGTTGATTTCCTCGGCGATGAGGCGGGCGATCTTTGCGGCGACTTGCGGGGTGTGCTGCATTGCTTCCAATCGTCAAAGCCCGGGGATCCGGGAGGGGGCGATTGTCGCAATGTGCATCGCGGCGCGGTACCCGTTGACATCGGGCGGCGTTTCATTCGGACAGATCGAGCACCGGGAGGCCGGTTTCAGCGCACCACGCCTCGTATGCGCGCCGTTGCGAATGCGCGTCCGCGCGTGAGGTGACCACATTGCCCGGCCCGAGGAACTCCACTGCGCCGATGACGACGACCAGCGCGGTCATCGGCGCATCGCCGGTGACGCGCCACCAGTCGGTGTTGCCGGGCGGCTCGTAGACGTAATCGCCCGGGCCGATGACCTCGCCCGTGCACAACGTGCGCGTGCCGGCCAGGTTGTAGGCGTGGATCTCGCCGGTGTGGCGATGCAGCGGCATGATCGCGCCGGGCGCCATGCGCAGCAGTTCGACGAAGCCGCGACCGCCTTCCAGGAAGCGCAGCGGCTTCCAGGATTTTTCGGCGGACATCGGGATCCACGGCGTGTCGGCCGCCGCGGCGACGCGGCCGGGCAGGAAGTTGTCGATCGGGCGATGGCGAGCGGTCATGGGCGTTCCTGGTGGGGTCCGTGCCGATACCGTAGGCTTCGACTGGACCCTCCGGCGGACCAGTTGCCATGACCTCCACAGAACCAGTTTTCGAGTTCCCGCTGGACCTGGACGCGGTCGCGGCGACCGGCCGCACGCGCGCGCTGCATGAGGCGCTGCGCGCGGCGATCCTCGACCGTCGCCTGCGTGCGGGCTCCGAGCTGCCTTCCACGCGCCGCGTCGCGAACGCCTACGGCATCGCGCGCAACACCGTCATCGCCGCCTACGACCTGCTGGTCGCCGAGGGATACGTGGTCACGCGCGCGGGTGCGAAGGCCGTCGTCGCCGAGATCGCCACGCGGAGCGCGGCGCGCGCGCCACGCCTCGCCGACGGTCGGCTGCATGCGCGGTGGCAGGCGCCCTCGTGGAGCAGCGCGGTGTCGACGGACGATGCGTGGACGCCGAACTTCCGGCTCGGCGTGCCGGATCATCGCGAGGTTCCGTTCGACGTGTGGCGCCGCCTGCTCACGCGTGCGTTCCATCCGCGGCACGGCGCGGCGTTCGGCTATCAGCCGCCGCATGGACGCCCGCGGCTGCGCGAGGCGATCGCGGGCCACGTGTCGTTCGCGCGCGCCGTCGCGTGTCGCGCGGAGGACGTTGTCGTCACCTCTGGCGCACGGCAGGCCTTCGACCTGCTCGCGCGATTGCTGGTGGTGCCGGGCCGCACGACCGTTGCGGTCGAGGACCCGGGTTATCCCACCGCTGGCGCGGCGATGGCGGCGGCCGGCGCCGACGTGGTGCCCGTTCCGGTGGACGAGGAAGGCCTGCGCGTGGATGCGCTGCCGCGCGAGGCACGCATCGTGTACGTCACGCCCTCGCACCAGTATCCGACCGGCGTCGCGATGTCGATGGCGCGACGCCTGGCCCTGCTCGACTTCGCACGCGAGCGCGACGCGCTGATCATCGAGGACGATTACGACGGCGAGTTCCGCTATGGCGCGCGCCCGCTTGATGCGCTGCAGACGCTCGATCGCGACGGGCGCGTGGTCTATGTCGGGACGTTTTCGAAGAGCCTGTTTCCGTCGCTGCGCATGGGCTACGTGGTCGCACCGGAATGGCTGCGCGATGCGCTGGCGGCCGCGAAGGAGCGCGCGGACACGTGCGGAAACGCGCAGGTGCAGGACGCGCTGGCGGACTTCATCCTCGAGGGGCATCTCGCGCGCCACGTGCGACGCATGCGGCGCGTGTATGCGGGCCGGCGTGCGGCGTTGTGCGAGATGCTGGCCGGTCCCTTGTCGCGATGGTTCGACGCGATTCCCTCCGAAGCGGGGATCCACGTCGCGGCGCGGTTCATCGATGCGGAGGCCGCGGATGTGCTGCTGCCGCGCGTGCGCGAGCATGCGATGGGTGCGATGCCGCTGCGCGCGTTGTCGCGGCGCGAGGATGCGCTGCATGGGGTCGCGTTCGGGATCGGGTGCGTGGATGAATCGATGATCCGGGAGCGGTTGGCGGTGCTGGCGAAGGCGTTGCGGCGGTGACAGGCAGCATTGCTTGTCTCCCTCCCCTGCTTGTAGGGGAGGGTTGGGGAGGGGTCGAGAGGCGCGCAAGCGCCGAGCATCCGTGCGAAGGATCTCGCTCTCCTTCTTACGTCCGGAGGGGAAGCGCGCCGTGCGCTTCCGCGAGCCACTTCACCCCTCCCCAACCCTCCCCTGCATTCGCAGGGGAGGGAGCTGCCTTCCTGCTCGTCACGCCGCAATCGCCGCCAGATGACGTTCGAACGACGCATCCACCGCCGCGCGGCCGTTGCCGATGATGTTGCGGCCCCAGGTGAAGCCGTACACGTCGGCGAAGTCGATTCCGTCCAGCAGCGCGCGCATCGCGCGCACGTCGCGCGTCTTCATCGGGATGTAGTTCGGATAGCTGTACATGAACGTGACGTGGCGCCGGTCGAGCACGACCTGCAGCGCGTCGCCGGGGAACAGCGCGCCGCCGTCGCGCGGGCCGTCCTTCCAGTGCAGCGCGGTGCTGCCGTCGAAATGGCCGCCCACGCGCAACAACGTGACGTCGTCGGACAGCCGCAACGCATCGCCGCGCCAGAACTCGATGCGATCGGACGGTCGCTGCACCCACGCGCGGTCGGCCTCATGCAGCAGGATCGGCACGCCGCCGAGCGCATCGCTCCACTCGACCATCGCGCTGTAGAAGTGCGGATGCGAGATGACGATGCGATCGACGCCGCCACGTGCGTTCAACGCGGCGATCGCCTCGTCGGTGACGAGGCTCACGCATTCCCACATCAGGTGGCCGGCGCCGGTGGGCAGCAGCAGCGCGCGCTGCGGGATCGCGAACTCGCCGGCGACGCCGATCCCGAGCAGGCCGGCGTCTTCCTCGATGCGCAGGCGAAACCGTCGAGCGAGTTCCTCGTGCGTCGTCCAGCGCTGGCCGTTCCAGCCGACGTACTGGCGTTCGTCCTCGCAGACGGGACAGTTCGGCGGCGGCGTCGCACTTTCGGCGAACTGGGTGCCGCAGGTTTCGCAGATGAAACAGGGCATGGTCGTGGCCTCGATGATGTCGGGGTCAGACTAGGAAGCGGGCGGTGCGGCGCGTGCGCCAGTTCGTGCGGAATGGCAGGAACCAGTCAGCGCAGTGGTAGCCCGGGTAAGCGGAGCGCATCCGGGGCTTGGGGCGTCGGAAACCCGGGTGCGCTTCGCTTACCCGGGCTACCAGGGCTTCACTGCGGCGGCGCCAGCAATTCCTTCGCGTCGAGGAAGCCGTCGCGATTGCGATCCTGCCGCGTGAATCGGTCGGCGACCGTCTGGCGATGGTCGGCCAGGCTGACCGGCTTGCCGCGGCCGCCGGGAAGCTCCTGTGCCGACAGCACGCCATCGCCGTTGGCGTCCATGCGCGTGAAGGCGTAGCTGAGCCAGTCCTGGTATTCGGCCATCGACACGCGACCGTCGCGGTCGGCATCCATCCGCGCGACGTAATCGGTGCTGGCGTCCACCGCGCCGAGCGGGGCGACCGGCGCCGGTGCGGGTTGCGGTGCGGGCTCGGGTGTCGTCGATGGCGCGCGATTCAGGCGCAACGGAATCGACTGCGCCGACGCGTCGCCGATACACGCCAGCCCGATGCCCAGGCCCACGGCGCACGAAAGAAAGCCCGCGCGTTTCGGCGCGGGCTTTTGCGTGACGCGATTGCGATCCATCGCGCGCATGGGCGATGTCAGGCGATGCGCGCGGGCACGATCGCGTAGCCCTTCAGGCGGGCCGAGAACTGCTGCAGCGCGTGGATGCCGCTGGCTTCGGCCTCGGTGCACCACGCGTGCAGCTTCGCGAGCGTCGCCTGCGCATCGTGCGAACGATCGTCGAGCACCTGCGCGAGGCGCTGGCGGAATTCGGCGAGCGTGGCCATCTTGGGGCGTTCGGCGAGCCACGCCTGGAGCTTGGCGCGCTTGTCGTCGTCCAGCCAGCGGCCGTCGTCCGCCAGGCCCTGGCGCAGGTTGCGCGGCAGTTTCAGCTTGGCTTCGCGCAGCGCGGGCAACGTGACGTTGCGGTAGTAGTCGGTCATCGCCTGGAAGCGGATCGCCAGCAGCGCCTTCAGCGTTTCGCCGTCGGGGATGGCGATGTTCGGGCGCACGTCGAGCGTCGGCGCGACGCGCAGCACCTTCGCCAGGCCGAGCTTTTCCATCAGCTTGATCGCGCTCCAGCCGATGTCGAATTCCCACCTGCGCAGCGCGAACTTCGCCGACGACGGGAACGCATGGTGGTTGTTGTGCAGCTCCTCGCCGCCGATCCAGAAGCCCCACGGCGTGAGGTTGGTCGCGGTGTCGGTGGTCTCGAAGTTGCGGTAGCCCCACCAGTGGCCCAGGCCATTGACGACGCCCGCGGCCCAGAACGGGATCCACAGCATCTGCACGGCCCACAGCGCGACGCCCCACAGGCCGAACAGCGCGGCGTTGATCGCCAGCATCAGCACCGGGCCCATCGTCGCGTGCGGGGTGTAGAGGTGGCGCTCGATCCAGTCGTCCGGGCAGCCCTTGCCGTACTTCTCGATGTCCTCGCGCTGCGCGCGCGCATCGCGGTACAGCTCCACGCCGCGCCACATCACCGTGTCGATGCCCTTGAACTGCGGGCTGTGCGGGTCTTCCTCGGTCTCGCACTTGGCGTGGTGCTTGCGATGGATCGCCGCCCACTCGCGCGTGATCATCGAGGTGGTGAGCCAGCTCCAGAAGCGGAAGAAATGCGCGAGCACCGGATGGAAATCCACCGAGCGATGCGCCATCGAACGATGCAGGTACAGCGTGACGGAGAAGATCGTCAGCTGGGTGACCACCAGCAGGTAGACCAGCAGATCACCCCAGCCCGCCTGCATCAGGCCGCCGGAAATGAGATCGATCAGGGACAGGGACATTCGTTTCCACTCCGCGAGCGCCGGCGCAGCGCGCATCCGGCTTGAATTCGACCGGCCAACGCGCGGTCCTGATGGATCATGCCAGCCGCGCGGCACCCTTCGCGCCGGTATGGCGTGGTTATGTGATGGGGTCGTTCAGTCCGTCGGGCAAGCGTCGCGACGTTCAGCCACGTGGCGCGCGATTGCCCGCCTCGCGCGTTGCAACGCCGGTCGGGCCCGGTCACGAAGCGCGGTCTTCACGTCCTTGCTGAACGGGGAATCGCGCCGGCAGTGATCGAGCAGCAGCGACAGGTCCTGCGCTGCGCCGAGCCGGTGCGTGGTGCGGCTGTCGAAGCGTTCGGAATCGTCGGGAACACGCAGCCCGACGGCGGCGAGCGCGCGGCGCTGGTGCGCGGCGCGGCGGATGCGTCGGCGCCAGCGATGCCAGTCCTCGTCCTCGCCCGTGTCGCAGACGCGCAGCCGTGCCTCGTGCGAGCGCAGGTCGCTGTCGGCCACGGCCATGCGCAGGCCGGCGGGCGTCGGGCGCGCCCAGTCGAGGGCCGGGAGCGCCGCGCGCAGCACGTCGAGCATCGCGCGACGCGAACCCAGCCCCGGGTCGGAGCGCATGGCCGCGTCGGCGACCTGCGTGCGCGAGACGATGGCGGCGTCGCGGGCGAGCTGCAGGACCTCGCGCATGTCGTCGCGGCGTTCGCGCTTGAGCAGGCGGTCGATCACTTCCACCAGCGCGTGCGCGTCGCGCAGGGTGGACAGCCCGTCGTTCAGTGCGCGCAGTTCGCGATCGATCATGCCCGCGCCCGGCCCGAGCAGGCCGTCGCCCATCGCGAGGACGGCGCGGGCGCGACGGATCGCCTTGCGCGCGTGGTGGACGCCTTCGTGCAGGTCGGCATCGCCGAGCGCGGCGTGCGCGAGGTCCAGCTCGCCGCGCGCGTAGGCGCACAGGGCGGCGCCCGTCGCAGGCGGCGGCGCGGCGCGAACGGCCTTGTCGTTGGCCTTTCCCGAACCCATGCATCGGACTCCGGTCGCCCATCCGAGCGGACGGCCTGCGCCCCGATAGTACCCTCGCCCCATGCCCGAGCTGCCCGAAGTCGAAACCACCCGTCGCGGCCTGGCGCCGCATGTCGAAGGCCGCCGCGTGTCCGGCGTCGTCCTGCGCCGGCCCGACCTGCGCTGGCCGATCCCGTACGAGGTCGTGAGCCTGCTCCCCGGCCAGCGCGTGCAGGCGGTGCGCCGTCGCGCCAAGTACCTGCTGCTCGACACCGCGGCGGGCAGCGCGCTGCTGCACCTGGGCATGTCCGGCAGCCTGCGCGTGCTTCCCGCCGACACACCCGTGCGCACGCACGACCACGTCGACATCGCGCTCGATGCCACCGGTCGACAAGGCGCGCGCGTGCTGCGCTTCAACGACCCGCGACGGTTCGGCTGCCTGCTCTGGCAGCCGCCGGGCGAAACGCACGAACTGCTCGCCGGCCTCGGCCCGGAACCGCTGTCGGACGATTTCGACGGCGACTACCTGTTCGCGCTGAGCCGCGGTCGCAGCGCGCCCGTGAAGACCTTCCTGATGGACCAGCGCGTGGTGGTCGGCGTGGGGAACATCTACGCCGCCGAGGCGCTGTTCGCCGCGGGGATTTCGCCGCTGCGCGAAGCGGGCAAGGTCTCGCGTGAGCGCTACCAGCGCCTGGCTGCGGACATCCGGCGCATCCTCGGCCACGCGATCGAACGCGGCGGCACGACGCTGCGGGATTTCCTGGCGCCCGACGGCGCGCCGGGCTATTTCGAGCAGGAGCTGTCCGCCTACGGCCGCGGCGGCGAACCGTGCCCGCGTTGCGGACGGCCGCTGAAGCAGGCCTCGATCGGCCAGCGCACCACCGTCTGGTGCGGCCGCTGTCAGAAGTAGGTCGGCCTCAGCCTCGCTTTCACCGGCGGCGTGTCGGAAAAAACTGAAAGCTGTCGCGCCGAATCCCTACACGACCAATTCGTGGTGACAGTCACGGAAAAGCGTATAGTCCGGTGCACTGCGCACGGGGCTTCCCATGGCCGATACCGCTGATATCACGCTGCTGCTGGATGCCGCACGGGAAGGGGACCGGGGTGCCCTGGACCGCGTCCTGGCGACGCTCTATCAGGAACTCCACACGATGGCCCGGCGGCAACTGGCCGGGCAGCACGGACAGACGCTCGATGCGACCGCGCTGGTGCACGAGGCGTACCTCAAGCTGATCGGTCGCCGCGAGGCGCAGTTCGACGATCGCGCGCATTTCTTCGCCTATGCCGCCTCCGCGATGCGCAGCGTCGTGGTCGATTACGCGCGCCAGCGCCTGGCGCAGAAGCGCGGCGGCGACCTGCATCGCGTCACCGAATTGCCCGACGACGTCGAAGGCGGGCTGCGGCTGGACGAAGACACGCTCGGCCTCGACACCGCGCTGACCAAGCTCGCCGCCGTCGATCCGCGCCTGGCGCAGGTGGTGGAGCTGCGCTACTTCGCCGGTTTGTCGGAACTGGAGATCGCCGCGCTGCTGGAACGCTCCGAGCGCAGCATCCGCCGCGACTGGCAGAAGGCGCGGCTGTTCCTGCTGGCTTCGCTGAAGGAGTAACGGCGAGGGCGAGCGCGGCAGAACGGGGCCGCGCAGGCGCGCCTGCGATGACAGTCCTCCCGTCCGCGACTCACCCGTCCGCCTCCCGCCTCACGTTTCGCCTTTCCCGTTCCTGAGTCCCCATGGATCCCGAGCGCTGGCAACGCATCTCCCCGCTGCTCGACGCGCTCTTCGAACTGGAGGCGCCGGCGCGCGAGCTGCGCCTGGCGCAATTGCGCGAGGAAGATCCGGCGCTTGCCGCTGAGCTGCAGACGCTCATCACGCTGGACGAAAGCCACGAGGATTTCCTCTCCGAACCGCTGATCCCGCCGCTTTCCGCGCTGCGCGCCGGCGGCGAAGTCGGGCCGTATCGCCTGGAACGCCTGCTCGGCGAAGGCGGCATGGGACAGGTGTGGCTCGCCGCGCGCGCCGACGGTCTTTACCAGCGACGCGTCGCACTCAAGCTCCTGCGTCCGGGCCTGGCGGACAGCAACCTGCGCCTGCGCTTCTCGCGCGAACGCCAGATCCTCGCGCGCCTGGCGCATCCGCACATCGCGCGCCTGCTCGACGCCGGCATCAGCAGCGACGGCCTGCCGTACCTCGCACTGGAATACGTCGAAGGCGAGCCGATCACCGATTACTGCCGCAACCACCAGCTGCCGCTGGAGCAGCGGCTGCGCATGTTCCACCAGATCTGCGACGCGGTGAGCCACGCACACGCGAACCTCATCGTGCATCGCGACCTCAAGCCGTCGAATATCCTGGTGACGCCGAGCGGCGACGTGCGCCTGCTGGATTTCGGCATCGCGAAACTGCTCGATTCCGACGCGCCGATGATCGAACAGACGCGCACCGGCGTGCGCGCGTTCACGCTGCACTACGCCGCGCCCGAACAGGTGCGCGGCGAGCCCGTCACGACGATGACCGACGTGTACGCGCTGGGCGTGGTGCTGTTCGAACTGCTGACCGACACCAAGCCGTACCGCCTGAAACGTCAGACCGACGCGGAGTGGGAAGAGGCGATCCTTGCCGCCGATCCGCAGCGTCCTTCGCAGACGATGCTGCGTCGCGCCGAAGACGCCGGCGCGGACGTGCACGCATTGCGCCGGCACGCGCGCATGCTCGCGGGCGACCTCGACAATATCGTGCTCAAGACGTTGTCCAAGCGGCCGGAGCATCGCTATCCGTCGGTCGAGGCGCTTGCGCTCGATCTCAGCCGTTACGAAGCCGGACGCCCCGTGCAGGCGCGCCCGCAGAACGTCGGCTACCGCGTCGGCAAATACCTGCGTCGCCATCGTTGGGCGCTTGCGACGGGCACGCTCGTGGCCCTCGTGCTGACGGCGGCGCTGGCGATCGTCGCGTGGCAGGCGCGGCAGGCTGTCGCCGAAGCCGGTCGCGCGCAGGCGATGCAGGACTTCATGGTCGGCGTGTTCGAAAGCGCGCGCGGCACGCCGGAAGGCCAGGCGCTCGACCTGCGCGGCCTGCTCGACGATTCGCTCGATCGCGGCAATCGCGAACTCGCGTTGCAACCGCGCGCGCGCGCCGAACTGCTCGGCGTGATCGCGCGACTGCGCATTGGCCTTGGCGATTACCGCGAAGCGCTGGTGCTGCTCAATCGCCAGGCGGGCATTCTCGATACCGCCACCGACGTGCCGGTGAGCCTGCAACTGGAATCGCTCACGCAGCGCGGCCAGGCGCTGCGGCTGCTCGGCGAGGCGCGCCAGTGCATCGGCCTGATGCAGCCCGCGCTTCCCACCGCACGTCGCGAACAGGCGCAGTTGCCGCCGCAGGTCAGCGAGTTCTACTCGCAGCTGGGCCGCTGCCGTCGCGACAATGGCGAACGGCAAGGCGCGCGCCAGCTGTTCGAGCGCTCGCTCACGTTGCGACGCGACGATCGCGACGATGTCGGCACCGTCGAGAACCTCATCGACCTGGCGAACCTGCAGGCCGATGCGGGCCAGTCCGGCGCGGCGCTGCAGGGTTACCAGCAGGCGCGCACGCAGCTGCAGCAGAAGGTCGGTTCGCGGCACGCGTTGATGGTCGAGATCGGCTCGCACATGGCGTCGCTGCAGCAGGGCATCGAGCAGACCGATGCGGCCGAACGCTCGGCGACCGGCGCGTTCGCGCTCGCGCTGGAGGTGTACGGCGCGCAGCATCCGGCGACGCTGTCGCTGCGCCGGCAGCTGGCCGCGCTGCACATCGAGCAGGGCCGCTACGCGCAGGCCGAGCGCGAGCTGCGCGACGCGATCGCGTTGCAGCAGCTGCGCGTGCATGCCGGCGGCGATCCCGCCGAGACCCGGCACGGCGCGAGCGAGCTGGGGCGGCTGCAGCGCCAGCTCGGACTGGTCGCATGGGAACGCGGCGACAGCACGACGGCGCTGGCGTCGATGCAGCACGCGGTGGCGCTCGCGCGCAAGGAAGGCGACGACGCGCGGCTCGCCGACGCGTTGTTCGACCAGGCGCGCCTGCTGCACGCGGCCGGTCGGGATCGCGCGGCGCTGAAGTCGCTCACCGAAGCGCGCGAGCTTCGCATCGCGCAGTTCGGGCCGCGGCACGCGCTCATCGGCGACAGCGACCGATTGCTGGGCGTGATCGAACTGTCGCTGGGCGACCACGACCAGGGCATGGCGCATCTGGCGCAGGCGGTCACGCTCACGCGCAGCGGCTACGGCAGCACGCACCCGAACACGCGCGAGGCCGAGCTGTCGCTCGCGCACGCGCAGGCGCTGGAAGGCGACGACGGCGCGCTGACCCGGCTGGATGCGCTCGCCGGCCTGTCGCACGGCGATCTCGACCTGCGGCGCACCGCATGGCGCGCGCAGGCGTATGCGGCGCAGCTGCGCTGCCACGGGCCGGATCGCGATCCGGCGATGGCGCGACTGGACGCGTTGCAGGACCAGCTGCGCGACGCACAGCCTGACGGCGGTGCGATCCCGCGCGAAGTCGCGGCGATCGTGCGCGGCTGCGGCTAGAACCTACAGCGGCAGCGGCGGCTGCACCGGTTCGATGATCCCCTCGCCGCTCATCACCTTCTTGTATTCCGCGCGCGAGACCGAGACGTAGCGGTCGTTGCCGCCGATCTCCACCTGCGGCCCTTCGCGCACCGCGCGGCCCTGCGCGTCGACGCGCACGACCATCGTCGCCTTCTTGCCGGTGTGGCAGATGGTCTTGATCTCGGTGAGCTCGTCCGCCCACGCGAGCAGGTACTGGCTCCCTTCGAACAACTCGCCGCGGAAATCCGTGCGCAGCCCGTAGCAGAGCACCGGGATGCGCAGCGCATCGACCACTTCGCTGAGCTGCCAGACCTGCGCCTTGGTGAGGAACTGCGCCTCGTCGACGAGCACGCAGTTGAGCGTGCCGTGCTGCGCGATGTCGCGACGCACGATGGCGTCCAGGTCGTCGTTATGCTCGAACGCGATGCCTTCCGAGCGCAGCCCGATGCGCGAGGCGACCACGCCGGCGCCGGCGCGATCGTCCAGGCGCGGGGTCAGGATCGCCACGCGCATGCCGCGCTCGCGGTAGTTGTGCGCCGACTGCAGCAGCGTGGTCGTCTTGCCGGCGTTCATCGCCGAATAATAGAAATAGAGCTTCGCCATACGCGCAGTGTACGGCGCGCCCGCCGTGCGCCACAGGCTTGAAAACCAGCCGATTTTGCGTTGCCTGGAACCCGTGGCGCGTTCAGCGCCGCTGCCCGCGCGTCCGCACCGCCGCGGCCCAGCGCTGCGCGACGGCCGGCGAGGTGATGCACACCGCATCGAAGGTCACCGTGGTGACGGCGCGTTCGAGCAGCTGGATGTCCGCCTCGTGCTGTCGCGCCACGTGCGGGTCCTCGAAGAAGATGGCGCGCTGGCACTGGCGTTCCAGCACCAGGTCGGCGATCTGCGCGTCGCCGCCCATCGGGCCGCTCTGGAAGCGCTGGACCCACGCCTGCCCCTGCGGCCAGCCGCGGCTCCATGCCAGCTCGTTGAGTCGCTGCCCGGTGGTGCCGGTCGCGACGCGGCGCTGGAAGCGCGACAGCACGTCGAAGTGCTCCGACGCGTAGGCCAGCATCTGCGGCTTCATCGCGTCGTGCGCGATCAGCGCGAGCGTCTGCTGTTCGAACGCGTGCAACGAATCGGCGCCCGGGTCCGGCGCGAAACCGGCGTGCATCCGCTCCACTTCGATCCAGTCGCGCGCCGAGGCGACGGTGGAAATGAACGGCTTGCCGTGGATCACGCACTGGCGCTTGAGCGCGATCGCCTCGGGAAACACCGAGGAGGGATCGACCGGATCGATCAGGTAGATCGCGCCGTCGAGCGTGCGTTCCGGGCTGCCGAGGCCGACGACTTCGGCCACCAGTTTCATCAGCCCGCCGTCGCGTCCGTACGGGTAGCGGCGAAGCCCGGTGTAGCCGGGCAGCATCCCCGCCGAGGCGATCGCGTCGAACGTGCGCCCGACGGTGTGCAGTTCCATGCCCAGCTCGCGGATGCCGGCCTCACAGACCTGCAACCAGCGGAACAGCGCGGCGTCTTCGCGAAGGTGGTGAAGGCGGTTGGCTGCGAGGCCCAGGCGCATGGCGGATCCGGTTGAAGGAGCGAAGCCGGAGTCTAACCGCGACCTCGCGCCCGTTCGGCAGGCCCGCTCGCCATGGCCCGATCAGTCGTCGCGGTCGCCGCTTGCCTTGCGGGCGGGTCCGACCTCGACCGCGCCGTCCTTCCAGATCGCGTCCTCGACGGCCCAGTAGCGGTCCGGGTCCATGCGCCACGCGGCGTACATCGGGCGCAGGTCGATGCTGCCGACGCTGTCGGCGGCACTCTCGGCGCCCGGGCCGGGCGCGGACACGATGAGGCGTCCATCGTGATAGCCGACATGGCTTCCGGTGATCTGCGTCTTGTGGCGCAGGATCGCCGCCGCCAGTCGCGGCTTGGCCACGTCGTCGCCGTACTGCGCGTACAGCGCGGCGCCTTCGCGGAGCGCGGCGGCGCGCTGCGCCTCGTCCAGTTCCAGCCACATCTTCTCGCGCAGCACGACGAAGCTGGGATACAGGCGTTCGGCGGCGAGATCGGCCCATGCGTAGGCCAGCGCGGGATCGCGCTCGACGCCCACGCCGTGCCAGTACATCAGGCTGATGCGGTGCTGCGAGTACTTGTCGGCATAGCGCGCGGCGAGCGTGAACTGGCGCAGCGCGTCGTCCCAGCGGCCCTGCGCGGCGCTCTCGCTCGCGTACAGGCGATGGCGTTCGTTCGGGAAATCGCCCGACAGGCGCGTGCGTTCGTCCAGGTCGCTCGCGCTCATGCGGTCGGTGGGCGCGACCACCGCGGCGAGCGCTTCCGGCGAAGGCGCCGCGGGCCCCGCGAGCGCGGTGGCGAAGAGGATCGACGTCAGCAGTTCCATGGCGTTCTCCGTCGTTGTGTTGGGTGATGCGTCAGTGCTCGCGCGGATCCTGCGGTGCGCCGCGACCGCCGCGACGCACGGTTTCCAGCTCGCCGATCTCGACCGTACCTTCGAGCAGGCGATCCTGTTCCTGCCAATACCCGTCGAGGCGTTGCAGGCCGCCTTCCTTGCCGTAGAGCTCGTCCTCCGAGCCCGACAGCGACACGGCATACGCCGCCGCGTTGCTCCCGACCTCGGTGGCGAACACGCCGTTGACCGGTCCGCCGCCCGTGTCGAGCTGCTGGTTGCGATAGCCGACGCGGCTGCCGGTCATGTTGCGCGCGAAGCGACGGATCTCGGCTTCGGCGCGCGGCTTGGCCACCTCGTCGCCGTAGCGCGCGTAGTACGACTCGCCTTCGCCGGGAACGCGCGCCTGCTCCTGCGCGCTCAGCTGCGCCCACATCTTCTCGCGGATCGCGAGCAGCCGCGGATTGCCGCGCTCGGCGGCCAGGTCGCTCCAGATGTACGCCTGCACGCGATCCACCGGCGTGCCCACGCCGTGCCAGTGGATCAGGCTCAGGTAGTGCTGCGAATACTTGTCGGCATAGCCGGACGCCATTTCGAACCGGCGGATGGCGTCGTCGTAGTGGCGCTGCTGGTAGGCCTTCAGGCCCTGTACGCGGAATTCCTCGTTCGGGCGGCCGCGCAGCGACGGCAGCATCGCGTCGAGTTCCATGAAACTCGCGCCGGTGAGCGGCGGCGCCTCGTCGGCATGCGCGCCGGCGGCGAACAGCAGCGCGATCAGCGCGGGGACCAGGATGCGTGGGGTGGACATGGCGACCCTTCCTTCCAGCTGGAGAACGGGACATCGGCGCGACGGCCTTCGCATCATGACGCCGCCGTGTTCAGCCAGGCAGCGCGCCCATCGACAAGGCGCTTCCGGCACAATACGCGGCCGCCACCGCGGCAGCAAACACGCCCCATGCACGGTCTCAATCCCCCTCAGCGCGCCGCCGTCCTGCACACCGACGGCCCCCTGCTCGTGCTCGCCGGCGCGGGCAGCGGCAAGACGCGCGTGATCGTCGAGAAGATCGCGCACCTGATCGCATCGCGCACGATGCCGGCCAAGCGAATCGCCGCCATCACCTTCACCAACAAGTCGGCAAAGGAAATGAAGGAGCGCGTCGCCAAGCGCATCAAGGGCGACGCGGCCGAAGGCCTGACCGTGTGCACCTTCCATGCGCTCGGGCTGAAGTTCCTGCAGATCGATCACGCCAAGGCCGGCCTGCGCCGCGGGTTTTCGGTGTTCGACAGCGACGACAGCAACGCGCAGATCAAGGACCTGATGCCTGCGGGCAGCAAGCCCGACGCGATCGACGACATGCGCAACCTGATCTCGCGGGCGAAGAACGCCGGGCTGTCGCCGGAAGAGGCGCTCGCGGTGTCCAAGAGCCCGCGCGAGATGGAAGCGGCGCTGATGTACCAGCGTTACCAGGCGCGGCTGTCGACGTTCAACGCGGTGGACTTCGACGACCTCATCCGCCTGCCGGTGCAGATGCTGGAAGCCGACGAGACGCTGCGCCTGGCGTGGCGCGAACGCATCGGCTACCTGCTGGTCGACGAGTGCCAGGACACCAACGACGCGCAGTACCGCCTGCTCAAGGCGCTCGCCGGCGACAAGGGCCTGTTCACCTGCGTGGGCGACGACGACCAGTCGATCTACGCCTGGCGCGGCGCCAATCCCGATAACCTGCTGCAGCTGGGCCGTGACTACCCGTCGCTGCAGATCATCAAGCTGGAGCAGAACTACCGCTGCTCCAATCGCGTGCTGCGCACGGCGAACGCGTTGATCGCGCACAACCCGCACGAGCATCCCAAGACGCTGTGGAGCGACCAGGCCGACGGCGAGCGCATCCGCGTGTGGGAATGCCGCGACAGCGCGCACGAAGCGGAGAAGGTCGCCGCCGAGATCCACTTCCTCGCCGCCGCGAAGACCGCGCCGTGGAGCGATTTCTGCATCCTGTTCCGGGGCAATTTCCAGAGTCGTGCGCTGGAAAAGGCACTGCAGCTGCTGCGCGTGCCGTACCACCTCAGCGGCGGCACGGCGTTTCTGGAACGCGGCGAAGTGAAGGACGCGCTGTCGTGGCTGCGCCTGATCGCCAATCCCGACGACGACGCGGCGTTCCTGCGCGCCGTGCAGTCGCCCAAGCGCGAGGTCGGCGCGACGACGCTGGCCAAGCTGGCTGAAATCGCCCAGCACGCGCACATGCCGATGTCGCGCGCCGCCGAACAGATCGGCGTGCTGAAGCAGTTGCAGCCGCGCGCGGCGAACGCGCTCGACGGTTTCGTCAGCATCGTGCGGCACCTGCGCGGCGAGGCGTTCAAGATCTCGCCGGCGGAACTGGTGCGCGTGCTCGCCGAAAAGAGCGGCCTGCTCGCGTCGATCCGCGCGCAGTGCAAGGACGAGGCGACGTTCCAGCGTCGCAAGGAAAACCTCGAAGAACTGTCGGAATGGTTCGACGGCGGCAAGGGTTCGGGCCCGGGCGAACTCGCCGCGCAGCTCGCGCTGCTCTCGCACGCCGACAAGGGCGAGCCGGGTAACCAGGTGCGATTGATGTCGCTGCATGCGGCCAAGGGTCTGGAATTCCGCTACGTGTTCATCGTCGGCATGGAAGACGGCACGCTGCCGCACGAAATGGCGCTGGAAGAAGGCTCGCTCGAGGAAGAACGCCGACTGCTGTATGTGGGCATCACGCGCGCGAAGGAACAGCTGTGGCTGTCGCATTCGCGCGAGGCGTCCAAGTGGGGCGACAAGATCCGCCTGAAGCCGAGCCGTTTCTACGACGAGCTGCCGGCGGCGGAAATCCAGCGCGACGGCGCGGACCCGGTGGCGGACGCGGCGCGCAAGCAGGAACGTGCGGCCGCGGGGTTCGCGGCGATCAAGGCCTTGCTGGGCGAATAGGACGGCGCGTGCACGCATGAACCTCACGCGCATCCACCACGTCGCGATCATCGCCTCCGACTACGCGCGGTCGAAGGATTTCTACACGCGCGTGCTCGGCCTGCGCGTCGTCGCCGAGGCGTATCGCGAGGCGCGCGATTCCTGGAAGCTCGATCTCGCGCTCCCGGACGGCACGCAGATCGAACTGTTCTCGTTCCCCTCGCCGCCACCGCGTACGTCGCGGCCGGAAGCCTGCGGCCTGCGGCATCTCGCCTTCGAAGTCGCCGACGTCGCGGCGAGCGCGGCGGAACTGGAATCGCACGGCGTGGCGGTCGAACCGGTCCGCGTCGACGAATACACCGGCCGGCGCTTCACCTTCTTCGCCGATCCGGACGACCTGCCGATCGAGCTGTACGAGGCCGGCGCATGAGCTTCACGATCCGCCCTGCGACCGCGGTCGATCACACGCGCATCCTTGCGCTGAATCTCGAGTCCGAGGAGATGCTCAGCCCGATGGATGCGGCGCGGCTGCAGGAACTCGACGCGATGGCCGCTTATCACCGTGTCGCCTGCGAGGGCGACGAGGTCGTCGCGTTCCTGCTCGCCTTCCGCGAAGGCGTCGCGTACGACAGCCCCAACTACGTCTGGTTCGCGCAGCGGTATCCGCACTTCCTCTATGTCGACCGGATCGTCGTGGCCGGCACGCACCAGGGTCGCAAGCTCGGGCCGCTGCTGTATCGCGACCTGTTCGAGTTCGCGCGCGCCTCCAGCGTGGACACCGTGACATGCGAGTTCTACACAGTCCCGCCGAACGAAGCCTCGCGCCGTTTCCACGCGGCATTCGGCTTTGCGGAAGTCGGTTCGCAATGGGTGGCCGAGGGACGCAAGCAGGTGTCGTTGCAGATCGCGCGCGCGTGAGGCGAACCGCCCGTCCGTGAAACGGCAGCGCAGCATGGCTCGGCTAGAATCGCGCGTCCTTTCGGAAGTGCCATCGCCATGTCGCCTCGCGCCCTCACCCTGTCCGTCCTCGCCTGCGCGCTCGCGCTGGGCGCCTGCAAGCGCGCCGACACGCTCGCGCCCGACGCGCCCGCTCCCGCGGCCACGCCTGCCGCGGCCGCGAAGCCGGCGACGCCGGCCGACGACAACCTCAATGCCGTGCTGTGGGTGCAGGCCAGCGCCGAGTACCCGGCCGCGACGACCACGATCTATCGCGCCGCCGCGGACAAACTGGACGTCGCGCTGAAGGAAAAGCACTGGGACGCGCTGGTGACCGGCGAACGCGGCAATCCGGCCGACGGCCTGCCGCCGGCGGTCGTCATGGACGTCGACGAGACCGTGCTCGACAACTCGCCCTACCAGGCGCGCCTGGTCAGCCAGGGCAAGGAGTACGACGAGGTCACCTGGGACGCGTGGGTCGCCGAGAAGAAGGCGCGCGCCGTGCCGGGCGTGGTCGATTTCGCCAAGGCCGCCGCCGCGAAGGGCGTGACGATCATCTATCTGTCCAACCGCGCCGTGCACCTGAAGGACGCGACGATCGCCAACCTCAAGGCCGTCGGCATGCCGGTGAAGGACGACAGCGTGTTCCTCGGGCTCGGCACCGTCGTCGAAGGCTGCGAACAGAACGGCAGCGAGAAGGATTGCCGTCGCCGCCTCGCCGGGCAGCAGTACCGCGTGCTGATGCAGTTCGGCGACCAGCTCGGCGACTTCGTGCAGGTGACCGCGAACACGCGCGAAGGCCGCGCGCAGTTGCTGGACGAATACGGCGACTGGTTCGGCGAACGCTGGTTCATGCTGCCCAATCCGACGTACGGCAGCTGGGAGCCGGCGCTGTTCAACAACGAGTGGGCCCAGCCGCGCGAGGCGCGCCGCGAGGCCAAGCGCGCGGCGCTGCGGCAGGAGTGAGGGTCACGCCTTCAAATTCAAAGACTTGCACCGCATCTCTTAAGGGGTTGCATTAGGTTTGAAGGCCCGTTAGTCTGCCCTCCGTCCGGCGCGAGCCGGAGCCATGCCACAACTCGAAGTCCTCCGGCCCCGGCCGGATTTGAAGGAGGCCCCGGCCTCCTTTTTTCTTCGCCGGCGCGCCCACGCCGGCCATCGCGCCTCCCAGAACACATCGCCATGACCCCGGATGCGCTTGGCTATCCGGGCGGCGTAGCGCCGCGCGAAATGTGACGTCGGTCGCAATTCTTGGACGCCGACCGGGCCATGCCCTTCAGGAAGCTTCAGCCCGGCCGATGGAGCGAACAGGCGAACTACGCGCAGTGAGGCGCAACGAAAGGCCATGAAGCGAGTCAGAGCCACGGTGGGCGCCGTGCTCTGCGCAATGGTGGTAGTAACGGCGAGCGCGAATGCGCATGCGGCCGGCGGCCGCATCACGTTCACGGGCAGCGTGGTGAATCCCACCTGCGCGCCCGCCGTCATCCAGACACCTGCACAGACCGTGCCGCAACACCTTCATCGAACCACCTGCGCGGGGACATCGAGCCCCTCGACCTACACCTTGCAGGTGGAACCCGCGACGGCGCATGCGCGCTCGCAACTGGTGAGCTACTACGCGGGTTACGTCCGCGCTGCGGGCAACCAGGAAACGGTCTGGGTGGCGACGCAGACGTACGACTGACCAGGAAGGTTTACGACCCCGATGCGCGCGGCTTTAGCCGGCGCGCCCACCGCGGTTACTGGTAGGTCATGGTGAAGGTCAGCGTGCCGCGCACGTTGCCTGCGGTGATCGCGCCGGTGCGGTAGTACTGCACATGGAACGGCAGCGTCCACGCGCCGTTGGGCGTGGCGCCCATCGATTGCGCCACGTTGAACGGGACCGGGGCGCTTGCCGCCGCGTTGAGCAGTTGGATGCCGACGTTGCTCGCCATGCCCGTGCCCGTGGTCGGATTGATCACGCCGTTGGCGCTGCTGTAGGCGCTGGTCGTGGCGAAGGTGATGCGCGCCGTCGTGCCCGCCTGGCAGTTGAGGTTGATGTTGAAGCGCGTGCGGCCGGCGGTCGAGTTCACCGCCGGCAACGCGGCGGTGCCGATGCGCGGCAGCGTGACCGTCATGTTCTGCGAGTCGGTGTTCACCTTGCACCCCGTCACGGCGACGGTCGCGCCGCCGTTCAAGGTCAGGCCGGTGCTCATCGGGCCACTGCTGGCCGTGAAGCCGTACTCGTACCACCAGAACTGCATCAGGCGCACGCCCTGCACCGTGCCCGGGCTCACTTCGGCCTTGGTCTTGATGAACTGCGCGGTGAAGTTCTGGTTGACGTAGCGCTGCGTGCGCGAGACCGGGCCGATCTCGAAGCCCGCCGTGGAGAACGGGCCGCACTGCAGGCAGACCTCGGCCTTGGGCATGTCGTCGGTGCTGGTGAGCTTCAGGCCGATGCCGTCGATCGAGGTGGCGAAGATGATGCCGTTGGCGCCGGTATCCATCGCATCGCGCGGCGCCAGCCCACCGGCCTGGATGAAGAGGCTGTTGCCGCCGTCGCTCACGCCGGGAATGTTGGTGCAGGTGAACCGCATCGTGATCGACGTCGGCGTGCCCAGCAGCGTGCCGACCGGCATGTCGGGTTCGACGGTGACGCTGCCCATGTTCAACGTCCCTGCCGACGTGGTGGTGCAGTTGGCCGTTGCGGCGTGCGCGGCGCCGGGAACGGCGACCAGCAGCACGAGCAGGAGGAACACCAGCGCACCGATCCACGGCAAGACCCGGCGATGTTGCGTCGCGTGCGGGCTGGGGATCTTCCGGGGGGGCGTCTTCATGGATTCCAGTCGATCACAGGCTGGCGGCGGCAAAGGTGACCGTCGGCGTGCAGCGCGCGTCGGCCGTCGGCAATTCGTTGGCGGCGGCGCCCGGCACGGACTCCGGCGTCTGGTAGGTGAAGGTGCACTGCATCGGCTTGTCGCCTTCCTGCCAGCTGAGCGAGACCGTGCCTTGCTTCGTAGCGCCGCGCAGCAGCAGGCGGCCGCCCTGGCCGACGGTGCCGAGCGCCTGGCCCTGCAGATCGGTGACTTCGGCGCCGAACGGTACGACGCGGCCGTCGGCCATGCGCACGCGCAGCAGGAGCGTGCGGCCGTATTCGGTGTCGAACTCGAGCAGCGCGACGCTGCCCGCGGTCGGCGCCACGCGGGCGCTGGTGGCGTTGAGTTGCACGTCGAGCGGCAGGCCCTTCGGGTCCAGCTCCACGACGTTCATCTGGTACGGCGAGAGGTACGGGACCAGCGCGTAACCGAAGCGGTCGACCTTGACGCCGGGCGCGTTGGCGACGCTGGCGCCCCGGGCGTTGGGTGCGTGCACCAGCGCCACCGTGTCGCCGGCCGGCTGGCCCAGGGTGATGCCGCCAGCGTGCGCGACGACGGTGCCCGACACGCCCAGCGACGCCTGCGAATACCCGTCGCCTTGGCCGTAGCTGGCGTTCGCCGCCGCCCAGGGCGCGCGATAGCCGGCGTTGACGCTGCCGGACGTGCCGACGGCGTCGCTGTGGGCGCCGCTCACGCCGTAGGTGAACTGGTTGGCCTCGCCGGCGCTGCCGGAGACGGTCAATTGCGTCTGGTTCTGGCCTTCGGTGTCGTGCACCAGCGCCGCGGTGGCCATCGGCGCGCGCGGGCTGCTGCCCAGCGGCACGGTGAAGTTGAGCGAGAACTGGTTGGCGTAGCGACCCTGCAGGTCGCGCAGGCGCGTGGCCGTCACGCCGTAATTGAACCAGCGGTAGTGGTTGTTGTAGCCGACCTGGAACTGCGTGTCGGTGCCTTCGCGCGTCCAGTAGTCGCGCGCCGATAGGGTCGCGTACAGATTGCCGCCGGCCTGGCCCAGGCGCTGGTTGAGGTTGAGGTCGAAGCGATTGCGCTGGCGCTGCAGCGCATCGGTGTACGCGAGCAGGCTGGCGTTGCGATCGCTCTGGAGCGCGGCGCGCTGTTCCGGCGTGAGCACGCCGGCGAGGTCCTCGTCCGGCAGGCCGTCGTCGATCGGCCGACCCAGCGCGAAATCGCGCGCGGCGAGGGCTTCGCGCAGGCTGTAGTAGCCGTCGGTCGAATAGCGGTACGAGGCCAGGCTGAAGGACGTGCCGGAGCCGGGGAGGATCTTGCTGTAGGTGGCGCGCAGGCTCTGGCCGCTCTGGCGCTCCTGGCCCGGCAGCTCGGTGCGCGCGACCGTGAGGTCGAGCGCGATCGCGCCGGCGCGCGTGTTGAGGGCTACGCCGCCCAGCGCGGCACCGTAGCCGGTCGTGCCGAGCAGGCCGCCATAGCCGGTCACCGCATTGGTGAGGCCGCGCTGCAGCGTCGCCTGGACCAGCATGGGCTCGTCGTGCGACGTGTCCTCGCGCACCGTGCCCACGGCGACGCCGAAGCGCGAGGTGCCGGGGCGCAGCTGCTGCGGAACGGCGGCATACGGCACGGAGAACGCGCGCACGCGGCCGTCGGCTTCGGTGACCGTGACCGCCAGGTCGCCGCCGTAACCGGTCGCGTAGAGATCGTCGATGGCGAACGGACCGGGCGACACCGTGGTTTCGTACAGCAGCACGCCGTTCTGGCGGATGGTGACGCGGGCGTTGCTCTCGGCCACGCCGCGTACGGTCGGCGCGTAGCCGCGCTGCGATTCGGGGAGCATGCGGTCGTCGGTCGCCAGTTGCAGGCCACGGATGCCGACGCTGTCGAACAGTTCGCCCGTCGTATAGCTGTCGCCCAGGGTGACCTGCGCGTTCATCGAGGCGATGTCGCGGCGGGCGTAGGTGGCGATCGACTCGTACTGGCGTCTGGTGGGCGCGCCGGCCACGGCGGACTGCCAGCTGTAGTTGCCGTCGTGCCGCAGGCGCCACGCGCCGAGGTTCAGCCCGGCATTGAGGCCGACGAAGCCCGCCGTCTGTTCCAGCTCGCCACTGCGGGTGCGATAGAGATTGGCGCTGTAGTCGAGCAGGCCGGCGGTCACTCCGCTGCTCCACTGGTCCGGGCTGACATAGCCACGCGCGCGATAGCCCAGCCACGCCTGCGGCACGGTCACGTCCAGGCGCAGTTCGGTCTGGTCGTACGTCGCGATGGCACCGGGGATGACGTCCTGGATCGCGACGCAGCCGTCCTTCGCTTCCAGCCGCGCACGCGCGGCCTCGTCCAGCTTCGCGCGCGGCAGGCCGAGGCGGTCGAACATCGCGGCGGTGAAGCACGGCACGGCGCTCTCGTCGGGGCTGGGCGCGACGAAGCGGACATCGGAGGCGCCCGACCACTGGCCGTCCAGGTAGAGATCGAGGCGGTACAGGCCGGGCGACACCACGTTGCCGCGCTCGAAGCGCGAGAGGTCGACCGCCTGCTGCGCGCCACCGGCGAGCAGCGTCACGTCGAACTGGGCGTCGGCGGGCGCTGTCGGTGCGGCGTGTGCCGTCGACCAGGCGAAGAGCGCGCAGCCGATCGCGGTGCCCAGGAGCGCACGGCCCGGCACCCGGAAAGCCGGCAGGCGATGGCCGGCGCGGTTCGTCACGGAGCGACGGCTCCGGTCAGCGCGGTAGCCGCGCCGAAGTCGTTGACGATGGTGAAACGGACCGCCGTGCCCGCCGCCGCGGCCGGGAGGCCTTCGGCGCGCAGGCGCAGTTCCGACATCGGGGCCACCATGCCGCTTTCGCTGGCGTAGGCCTTGCCGCCGACGTCGATGGCCAGGTCGCTGATGGTCACGTGGTACGGCGTCGGGTTGCTGACCAGCACCGATCCGGCCGAGACCTGGAAGCGCAGTTGTTCGGCGGCCTTGAGCGGATCGCCCTGCAGGCCTTGCGGACGGAAGAACAGCTTCAGCCGCGAGCGCACGGCAAGCTGCATGTAGTTCTTGCCATCGGCCTCCAGCTCCGCCGGCTTGGGCGGCACTTCCAGCACGTTGAGCCAGAACAGCGATTCGCGATCCGCCGGGAGGGGTTCGCGGGTGTAGAGGATGCGCAGGCTCTGGTCTCGCTGCGGCTCCATGCGGAACATGGGCGGCGTGACCAGGAAAGGGGTGTCGACCGAATCGGGCGTCGACTGCGGGTCGCCGCGGTCGATCCACGCCTGCACCAGGGCGGGCGTCGTGTTGTCGTTGGTCAGGCGGACGGTGACCTCGCCACCCTTCGCGGGAAGGATCACGCGCGTGCCGCCGATGAGCACGTTGGCGTGCACGGAAGGCGCGATGGCGCACGCAGCGAGCAGCGCCGCGGCGGCGACGCGGTGGAAGATCGTCGTCATGGGGTTATCTCTGGAATCGGCCGGGGGCGCCGAAAGCGGGCGAGGCGCATGGCCACGCCCGCTGCGGGGACTGCTTACTGGTAGGTCACCGAGTAGATGACGCTCGTGCTCACCGTGCCGGCGGTGGCCGGGGCGGTGGCGTAGTAGGCGGCGTAGTAGTTCAGCGCGCCGGCCGTGTCGATGGTGAACTGCTTGGAACCCTGCGCGGTCGGGCCGCCGGCCAGGTTGATGACCGAGCGGTCGTCGTTGAACAGGCGGACCTGGACGTTCGTCGCCGAGCCGGCGTTGATCAGGTTGCCGTTGGCGGCGATCGTGGCGCCCGGCTCGAAGTACGTGGTGACGCGGGTGCTGCCGCCGCAACCGGTGAGGTTGATCGAGAACGGCTGGTAGCCGGCCACGGCCGCGGCGGAGCTCAGCGCGGTGGCGGCGACGGTCGGCAGCACGACGGCGACGGCGCCGTTGTTGGCGACCTTGCAGGTCGTGGTGCTGACGCTGCCGGTGACGGTGATGGTGCCGTCGGCAGCGAACGCCGGGGCGATGGAGGCGAGGCCGGCGACGGCGGCCGCGACGAGGAGGATCTTCTTCATGAGAACGGAGCCCTTGGAGTTGGAAGGTCCGGCGCGTGGCTGGACGCTTGCGCCGGCAGGAATGCCGGGTCAGGGCTTGGAAAGCAGAATCTGTGCCAACCGTCTCAAAAACCGTTCCAGGCCGTTAGGAACGCGTGAAGCAGCCGATTTCGCCAATCCTGAACGGGATTTCGATCACACTTTTCGAGCCTGAAGACGCTTTTCGACACGCTGCGTCACTTTTTGACCCGCGGATTTGTGACGTGATGCCGGTATTCCGACGCGCCATTCCACTTTTTCAATCCGGGACGGCCTTGGCTTGCCGGCATCCGGTCGCGCCGCCAAGATGCCGCCAGCGACTTCGGGGGAGCCGCATCCGCATGACATCGATCGCACGCGCCACCGCCGCGCTGACGCTGCTGGCAGCCCTCGCGGTGGCCGGTTGCCAGCGCGCGCCCGCGCCGGTGGTCGAGCCGACCCCGACCGAACCCACGCAGGCCGTCGAGCAGCTGATCCGCGACCTGCGGCGCAACGACCTGGTGAGCTACTCGCGCCACGCCGTCCCGCCCGAGCTGCACGCCAGGCTCGATACCGCATGGAGCGAGGGCCGCACGCGCTGGCCGCTTACCGACCTTCCGCTGGACGACCGCCTGCCCGCCTTCATCGACGCGCTGTCGGCGCCGGGCGCCGAGAAGCAGCTGCTGACCGTCTACCAGCGTCAATTTTCCGGCGCGAACGCCGAGCTCCGCTCCGCTGCGGCCACGCTGGGATTGTTCGCGACGCAATACCTGCGCGCCGAGGGCGATTACAGCGACGACGAGCGGGCCCATTACGTGCAACTGGTGAGCGCGATCAGCCGCTGGGCGCAGAAGGCGCCGCTGGGCGACGTGCAACTTGCGCGCCAGACGATTCCCTCGCTGGTCGCCGGCGCCCGCCACACCGGGCTGGCCGGCGGGCCGGAACGCTTCCGCGAGCTGGGCATGCGCCACAGCCTGGAGCGCATGGGGCCGTTCTTCGAACGCCTGAAGCGGGTGCTCAAGACGTACGGGCTGGACGTGGACGCCGACCTCGGCACCGCCCGGGCGAGCCTGATCGAACGCGACGGCGACCGCGCCCGGATCCGCCTGGACTACACGCTGGCGGGCAAGGCGATCCAAGCCGAATTGGCGGTCGAGCGGCGCGACGGCCACTGGTACCTCACCGACGCCCTGCGCCACGCCGAGGCCGAAGCCGCGCGCGCGGCGAACGGCACCGCGCCCTCGCCGACCGCGGATGAAAATGCCCCGGTCGCGACGACGCAAGGCCGCAAACCCGCCGCGACGTCCGCCGCTGCCGACGCCCCGGCCGCCGCCGCGGCGCCCTGAACGCGCAAGGCGCGAAGGGCATAATGCCCGCGATGCCGAACCAGACGCCCCTGCCTTTCCCGGACGCCGACAAGGACGCGACGACCGCCACTACTCCCGCCCGCGAGGACGCGGCGATGCCGCACGCCTCGACCGTCGAGGCCGAACCGCGCGCGGCCGACGTGCCCCCGGCGAGCGAAGCCGACCCCGCACAGGCCGCGCTCCCGATCGACGTGCCCGCGGGCGACCTGCCGCCGGACGATCCGCTATCGAACAACAACCGCCGCCCCGGTGGCCCGCGTCGTCCGTCGGTGCGCCGCCCGTGGTGGGCGAAGCTGCTCGGCCGGATCATGGCGCCGTGGGTGCAGGTCACCGTCGAGCCGCGCAACCCGACGGCCGAAATCCCGGAGGAATGGAGCGGCCGCCCGGTCTGCTACGTGCTCGAGGACTACGGCCTGTCGAACGCGCTGATCCTGGAACGCGCCTGCCGCGAAGCCGGTCTGCCTTCGCCGCTGCAACCGCTGCCGGGCGACCCGCTCAAGCGCAAGCGCGCCTACCTCGCGTTGTCGCGCCGCAACGTCAACACGCTGGCGCAGTTGCAGCAGTCGCTGGGCACCGCGCCGCCCTCGCCGAAGTCGCATTCCGGATCGCTCGCGCACCTGCTCCACGCGCATCGCGCCGATCCGACGATGGACGTGCAGCTGGTGCCGGTGTCGATCTTCGTCGGCCGCGCGCCGGACAAGAACAGCGGCTGGTTCTCGGTGCTGTTCTCGGAAAACTGGACGCTGGTCGGCCGCTTCCGCCGCCTGCTCGCGATCGCGCTGAACGGTCGCGACACGCTGGTGCGCTTCGCCCCGCCGGTGAGCCTGCGCGCAATCGTCGACGAAGGCCTGCCGCCCGAACGCACCGTGCGCAAGCTCTCGCGCGTGCTGCGCGCGCACTTCCGCCGCATCCGCGCGGCGGTGATCGGGCCGGACCTGTCGACGCGCCGACTGCTGGTCGACCAGGTGCTTTCGTCGGCCACGGTGAAGGAAGCCATCGCCGACCAGGCCGCGCGCGACAAGAGTTCGCTCGCCGACGCGTGGAAGAAGGCGCACGGCTTCGCGTACGAGATCGCGGCCGACTATTCGCACCCCGTCGTGCGTTCGGCGAGCTTCCTGCTCACGCCGGTGTGGAACCGCATCTACCGCGGCGTCCTCGTCCACCACCTGGACAAGCTGAAGGACGACGCGCCCGGCTACGAAGTGGTCTACGTGCCCTGCCACCGCAGCCACATGGACTACCTGCTGCTGAGCTACCTGCTGTACACGCGCGGCATTGTGCCGCCGCACATCGTGGCCGGCATCAACCTCAACCTGCCGGTCGTCGGCACGCTGCTGCGCAAGGGCGGCGCGTTCTTCATCCGCCGCAGCATCCGCGGCAGCGCGCTGTATTCGGCGGTGCTCAGCGAGTACGTCGCGCAGCTGGTCGCCGGCGGGTATTCGATCGAGTACTTCGTCGAGGGCGGACGTTCGCGCACGGGCCGCCTGCTTCCGCCGAAGGGCGGCATGGTCGCGATGACGGTGCGTGCCTTCGTGCGCCAGCCCACGCGCCCGGTGCTGTTCCAGCCGATCTACATCGGCTACGAGAAGCTGATGGAAGGCAACAGCTACCTCGACGAGCTGTCCGGCAAGCCGAAGGAAAAGGAATCGATCTGGCAGCTGCTGATGGGCATCCCGAAGGTGCTGCGCAGCAACTACGGCCAGGTGGTGGTGAATTTCGGCGAACCGATCCGCCTGGGCGACGTGCTGGCCGAGCACGCGCCGGACTGGGACGGCCAGCCGGTCGGCGACGAGGAAAAGCCCGCGTGGCTGTCCAACACCGTCGACGCGCTCGCGCAGCGCATCCAGGTGAACGTCAACCGCGCCGCCGACGTCAACCCGATCAACCTGCTCGCGCTGGCGCTGCTGTCCACGCCCAAGCACGCGATGGGCGAAGGCGACCTGCGCGCGCAGATCCAGCTCAGCAAGACGCTGCTGGCCGAGCTGCCCTACTCCGACCGCGTCACCGTGACGCCGCATCCGGTCGAGGAAATCATCGCGCACGGCGAGGAAATCAACGTCCTGTCGCGCATCAAGCATCCGCTGGGCGACGTGCTGGGCGTCAGCGGCGACAACGCCGTGCTGCTGAGCTATTTCCGCAACAACGTGCTGCACCTGTTCACGGCGGCGTCGTGGATCGCATGCTGTTTCCAGAACAACCGCCGCATGAGCATCAACGGCGTGCAGCGCCTGGGCCGCAGCGTGTACCCGTTCCTGCAGGCCGAGCTGTTCCTGCCGTGGACGGAGGAGGAATTCGCCGACCGCCTGAACCGCACGATCGACGTGTTCGTGCGCGAAGGCCTGCTGGAGAAGATCAGCGACGATGAAGGCGGCATCCTCGCGCGCAACGCGGGCCAGACCGACGAGGTCTTCCGCCTGCGTGCGATCGGCCACTCGCTGCAGCAGGCGTTCGAGCGCTACTACATCGCCATTTCGGTGCTGGTGAAGAACGGCCCGGGCACGCTGACCGCCGCGGAACTGGAAAGCCTGTGCCAGCTCGCTGCACAGCGCCTGTCGCTGCTCTACGCGCCGGCCGCGCCGGAGTTCTTCGACAAAACGCTGTTCCGCGGCTTCATCCAGAAGCTGCGCGAGATGCGCCTGGTGTGGCCGGACGAGAACAGCAAGCTCGCCTTCGACAGCCGCCTGGACACGTGGGCGAAGGACGCCAAGTTCATCCTCGGCCGCGAACTGCGCCACACGATCGAGAAGATCAGCCCGGAGAGCGCGAAGCCGGCTGCGGTGCCTGCCGATCCGGCGTAGAGGCAGCTGCAGTTGCCGTTGCAGCCCGGGTAAGCGAAGCGCACCCGGGACGGAAGGGCCACGGCGCTTACCCGGGCTACAAAAGCGGCGTGTTACGCCGGCTCGTCCGGAATCAGCGCGCTTTCCAGCCGCGCGATGCAATCCTTCAGCCACAGCTTGCGCTTCTTCAGGCGCTTGACCGTCAGTTCGTCGGCGTCGGGCGTCCGCGCGAGCCGTTCGATCGCCGCGTCGAGGTCGCGGTGTTCCAGGCGCAATTCGGCCAGCTGGTGCGCGAGCACGGCGGGATCGTCGCTGTCGGTCATGCCCGAAGCTTAACGCGCCCCCGCGCCGGACGTCACCGCGCCCGCGCCGGTAGAATGGACGGTCCATGAGTACCGTCCTGCCCCTGCTGGAACCCCAGCCGCTTGCTCAGCGCGCGCAGCGTCGCGCGCACGAGAACAACAAACTCGCCAAACGCCTGCGACACCAGGTCGGCCGCGCGATCGCCGACTTCGGCATGATCGAGGACGGCGACAAGGTGATGGTGTGCCTGTCCGGCGGCAAGGACAGCTACACCATGCTCGACATCCTGCTGCAGCTGAAGCAGAAGGCGCCGGTGAAGTTCGACCTGGTCGCGGTGAACCTGGACCAGAAACAACCGGATTTCCCCGAGCACGTGCTGCCGCAGTACCTGGAATCCATCGGCGTTGCGTACCACATCATCGAGCAGGACACGTACTCGGTGGTCACGCGCGTGGTGCCCGAAGGCAAGACGATGTGCTCGCTGTGTTCGCGCCTGCGACGCGGCGCGCTGTATACGTACGCGGAAGAAAACGGCTTCACCAAGATCGCGCTGGGCCATCATCGCGACGACCTGGTCGCCACCTTCTTCCTGAACCTGTTCTTCCACGCCAAGCTCGCCGGCATGCCGCCCAAGCTGCTCAGCGACGACGGCAAGCACGTGGTGATCCGCCCGCTCGCCTACGTGCGCGAGGACGACATCAGCCAATACGCGCAGGCGAAGGGCTTCCCGATCATCCCGTGCAACCTGTGCGGCTCGCAGGAGAACCTGCAGCGCAAGCAGGTATCGAGGATGATGGACGCGTGGGAGCGCGAAACGCCCGGCCGCATCGAAACCATCGCGCGTGCGCTGGGCGACATCCGCCCCTCGCAGCTGAGCGATCCGAAGCTGTTCGATTTCCTCGCGCTCGGTCGCCACGGCGACGCGCCGATGCCCGATGCGCATGCGTGGCTGGCGGGCGAGCCGCAAGAACGTGATTCGTGATTGGTGATTCGTGATTCGCGACGGCCACCGCACCCTGGCCGCCGCGCTTCGCGTCCGCTCATCCAAACACGAATCACCAATCACGAATCACTAATCACGGCCTCCTGAATGTTCTTCCGCAACCTGACGCTGTTCCGCTTCCCCACCACCACCAAGCTCGACGAACTCGAAAGCGGCCTGGGCGAATGCCAGCTCAAGCCGGTCGGCCCGCTGGAACTGTCCAGCCGCGGCTTCATCTCGCCGTTCGGGCGCGATTCCGAGGAGATGCTCCACAACCGCAGCGATGCGACGTGGCTGGCCGTTGGCGGCGAGGACAAGATCCTGCCGGGTTCGGTCGTCAACGACATGCTCAACAAGAAGCTGTCGGAGATCGAGCAGAAGGAAGGCCGCAAGCCCGGCGGCAAGACGCGCAAGCGCATCAAGGACGAACTCATCACCGACCTGCTGCCGCGCGCGTTCGTGAAGCCCAGCCGCACCGACGCCCTCATCGACGCGGGCCTGGGCGTGGTCGCGGTGGACACCTCCAGCCGTAAGTCCGGCGAGAACGTGGTCAGCGAGATCCGCCGCGCGCTGGGCAGTTTCCCGGCGCTGCCGCTGAACGCCGAAGTCGCGCCGCGCTCGGTCCTCACCGGTTGGGTCGCGGGCGAGCCGCTGCCCGAGGGGCTGTCGCTGGGCGATGAATGCGAACTGCGCGATCCGATCGAACAGGGCGCGGTGGTGAAGGTGCAGCGCATGGAGCTGCAGAGCGACGAGATCACCAAGCACCTGGAATCGGGCAAGCAGGTCACGCGCCTGGCGTTGACGCTCGACGACCACGTGTCGTTCGTGCTCGGCGAAGACCTCATCGTGCGCAAGTTCAAGCTGCTGGACGGCGCGGTGGACGAGCTGGAATCGACCGAGCGCGACGATCTTCGCGCCGAACTCGATGCGCGCTTCGTGTTGATGGCCGGCGAGTTCCGCCGCCTGTTCACGGTGCTGGAAGGCGCGCTGAAGCTCTCCAAGGCCGACGCCTGAGTCGCTTCCGCGCGCTTTTCCTGACGGGAAAGTGTTGCGGATTTCGATAGTCGCTTGCGCGAGCTGCGCGATGTGTGCGCCATCGTGGCGCACATCGTCACGCGGCATCGCTAAGATGGTCCCATGCCGTCGCCGATGCGCCCCCTCGCCCGCCTGTTCGCGCCCACGCCGCGCACGGTGGAGCGCGAGACGCTCGACATCGAACTGCCCGACGGCCGCACCGTTCCGCTCCAGCGCGTGCGCGATCCCCGCGCGCGCCGGATGAAGCTGTCGGTCGACGAACGCGGCGCGCGCCTCACCATCCCGATGCGCGCGAGCCTCGCCACCGCGGACCGCTTCGTCACGCAGCACCGCGACTGGCTCGCCGCGCAGCTGGAGCGTTTCACGGTCGACGGCATGCCGACGCTGGAACCCGGCGTTCCGCTGCAATTGCCGCTGCGCGGCGCGTTGCACGACGTGCGCTGGCAGGCGGGACGCTTCACGCGGCTGGACCACGCGGGCGATGGCACGGGCGAGCTGCTGTTCACGCATCCCGCGCGCGCCGGCGACACCGCGGTGCGCCGCGCCGTTCGCGATTTCCTCGAAGCACAGGGTCGCGCCGACATCGGGCGCTGGATGCCGCGCTACCTGCCCGCGCTGCCGCGTGCGCCGCGCCGCGTGACGTTCAAGATCATGTCGTCGCAATGGGGATCGCTCGCGCCGGACGGCTCGATGGCGCTGGATCTCTCGCTCGTGCTCGCGCGACCGAGCGCGTTCGAGTACGTGCTGGTGCACGAGCTCTGCCACCTGATCCACGCCGATCACTCGCGCAGCTTCTGGCGCGAAGTCGAGGCGCGCTGCCCGCTATGGCGCGAGGAACGCGATTACTTCCACGCCGAAGGTCGGCGGTTGAAGGCGACGCTGCGCGCGTTGTGCGGGAAGACGTAACGCCGTTGCCGACGCACGCCGGCTTCACCCGCGAATAAAGAAATCCCCGATCACGCCCGCGATCCGCTCGGGCTGCTCCATGTGCAGGTGATGGCCGCCGTCGATGACGATCAGCTCGCCCGCCGGCAGCAGCGCGGCGCGCTCGCGGCGCAGCGGGTCGGGCAGGTAGGGCTGCGCGGGGTCGGCGAACACCACGCGCGTGGGGCATTCGATGCCGGCGACGAGGTCGCGGATCTGCGGCTCGGTCATGCGCTGCATCGTCGGCAGCGTCAGGCGCGGATCGCTCGACCACTTGAAGCCGCCTTCGACCGGGACGACGCCGCGTTCGACGAGCAACCGCGCGGCGCGCTCCTCGAGCCGGCTGCCGACCTGCGCGCCGGCCGCCATGCGCGCTCGCACCGCGATGGCGACGTCCGGAAACACGCGCAGCGATTTGCCGCGCAGCGCGCGATAGGCGGCGATCGCCTCGCGCAGGCGCGACACGGTGCGCTCGGGCACTTCGGCCAGCGCGCCGAGCGCTTCGATCGCGACGAGACGCTCCACGCGTTGCGGGCATGCGGCGGCGACCAGGCTGGAAATGCCGGCGCCCATCGAATGGCCGAGCAGCGAAAAGCGGTCCCAGCCCAGTGCGTCGGCGATGTCGAGCACGGCGTTCACCGCCGCGGCGAACGAATAGTCGGCGCCTGGCGCGAGATGCGCGCTGGCGCCGTGGCCCGGCAGGTCGGGGGCGACCAGTTCGATGCCGTGGAGGTGTTCGGCCAGCGGCACGAAACTGGCGGCATTGTCGAGCCAGCCGTGCAGCGCGATCACGCGCGGCCCGCCGGGCTGGCCGCGCAGGCCGGCGATGCGGCCGGTGGGCGTGTCGAGGGTGAATTCGTGCAGACCGCGCGCGGGCATCGGCTCTCAGATCCAGTTGTGCAGTTCGTGGCGCGCGATGCCGGCCAGCGCGCGCGCGTGCGGGCGCGAGTCGTTGAGGCACGGGATGTAGCGCAGCGTGCCGCCGAGCGTCGCGAATTCCTCGGCAAGCATCATCGCCACTTCTTCCAAAGTTTCGATGCAGTCCACCGCGAAGCCCGGCGCGACGACGTCGACATTGCGGACACCGCGCGCGGCAAGCGCGTGCAGCGTCTGTTGCGTGCTCGGTTCCAGCCATTTGTCGCGGCCGAAACGCGACTGGTAGCTCAGGCTCCATTCCTCTTCGGCCAGATCCAGGCGCCGTGCGATCGCACGCGCCCCGGCTTCGCAGTGGCGCTGGTACGGATCGCCTTCGTCGATCAGCCGCTGCGGCAGGCCGTGGAAGGAGAACAACAGATGCTCGCCGGCACCGACCTGCGCGCGGTGCGCGCGGATCGAATCGGCCACGGCGTCCAGCCAGCCGTCGTCGAGGTGGTAGTTCTCGACCAGGCGCGTGGGCAGCGCGCGCTCGCGCGCAAGCACGTCGTCGACCGATGCGGTGGTCGTCGTCGAATACTGCGGGTACAGCGGCAACACGAGCGCGCGGCGCACGCCGGCCTGGTGCAGCTGGCGCAGGCGCGAGGCGAGCGAGGGCGAGCCGTATCGCATCGCATCGATCACGCGCAGCTGCGGCAACTCGTTCTGCACGGCCCACGCGAGCCGGCGCGTGTACACGGCCAGCGGCGAACCGCCGTCCTCGCCGCCCATCCAGATGCTGGCGTATTTCTTCGCCACGACCTTCGAGCGCAGCGGCAGCACGACCAGATGGAGCAGCGGCAACCACAACCAGCGCGGCAGCGAAACGACGCGACGGTCGCCGAGGAATTCGGCGAGGTAGCGCCGCACGCCGGCGGGCGTCGGCGCGTCGGGCGTGCCGAGGTTCACCAGGACGAGGGCGGTGTCCGGCGGCAGGCCTGACGGGGAGGACGTGGCGCCGTCGGATGCGGCGTCGATGCTGGCGGATGCGGGCATGCGCATAGGATGACAGCTGCGCCGTCGTGCGCGAATCCACGCGACCCCGGACCGGGCTGCCGCTGCTGCGGTCGCGTCCGGTTCGATCGCTCGTTTGCGGGATCGGGCGGAAGAACCCGGCGACACGATTGGCACACCGGATTGGTCAGGATAGGCGAGCGCATCGCACTTTCGGCGCTTGACGTGCGCGCCGATTCGGTAAGGATTCATTGCCGGATCACTAGCCTGAACCGACTGCCGCGCCGGCGGTCGAATGCTCGAATTCCGCTCGAACCTCCCCTGCTGCGCATCGTCGAGTTTTCACTGGAGTCCGCCATGTCCCGCCTGCCGCGCCCTGCCCTGCTGCGTATCGCCGTCCTCTCCCTCGCCCTTGGCGTCACCACCTCGGCGGTCGCCGGCCAACAGGAGGACGATCGCGCGCGCCAGGCCGTGCGCGTGCTCACCGACATCCAGCAGATTCCCGAATCCGGCATTCCCGACAAGCTGCTCGACGAGGCACGCGGGATCGTGGTCGTCCCCGATGCGTTGAAGGTCGGCCTGGTGCTGGGCGGCCGTCGCGGCCACGGTCTGTTGTCGGTGAAGAACCCCGACGGCACGTGGTCCAGCCCCAGCTTCGTGAAGCTCACCGGCGGCAGCATCGGCTTCCAGGCCGGCGTGCAGTCGGCGGACATCGTGCTGGTGTTCCGCAGCGACCGCGGCCTGGACAACATCGTCAACGGCAAGGTCACGCTCGGCGCCGATGCGGGCGTCGCCGCCGGCCCGGTCGGCCGCAACGCCGGTACCGCGACCGACGGCCAGCTCAAGGCCGAGATCTGGTCGTGGTCGCGTGCGCGCGGCCTGTTCGCGGGCATCGCCCTGGACGGCGCCGTGCTGTCCATCGACGACGAAGCCAACGAAGCGGTCTACGGCCGCGACACCACGCCGCGCATGATTTTCGAAGGCCGCGCGAACGGCCAGCCGTCGACGGCGGTGGTGGATTTCCGCGACCGCCTGGAGGAAGCCAGCAACATCGCGCGAACCGCCCGTTCCAACGCGAGCGCGGACGCGAACGCCCGCGCCTCGGCGCCGCGACCGGCGACGACCTCGTCCACCGCACCGGCTCCTTCGCCGGCGCCGGCCACGGGTTCGGCCACCACGGCCCCCCTCCACGCCCCGCAGCAGGCGCAGCAGCCGTCGGCCTTCGAGACCGTCGAAAGCCCGGTTCAGGCCGAGCCGCTGCCCTGACGGCGTGCGGCCGTCACGTTCTTAACCCTCCGCACGCGCCGACATGACAGCGTCCGTCATGGTGCTGCGGTATCCTGAACCTCCATTTTCCCGCGGACATTCCTCATGGGCGGTTTGAGTCTTTGGCACTGGCTGATCGTGCTGGTGATCGTGGTGCTGGTGTTCGGCACCAAGCGCCTGGGCAACGTCGGCAAGGACCTCGGCGAAGCCGTGAAGGGCTTCAAGAAGGGCGTGCGCGACGGCGATGACGATGCCGACAAGCCGTCGGCGCAGCTGCGCGACGAGCGTCGCGACGAGACCCGCACGGGCGAAAGCACCAAGCACGACGACCGCACGCCGCGCTGACGCGGCGCGGCGCACTGGCGGTCGGCGGCCATGTTCGACATCGGGTTCTCCGAGATCTTCGTCATCGCGGTCGTGGCCCTGCTCGTGCTGGGGCCCGAGCGCCTGCCCAAGGCGGCGCGCTTCGCCGGCCTGTGGGTGCGGCGTGCGCGCGCGCAGTGGCATTCGGTGAAGTCAGAGCTCGAGAACGAGCTGGCCGCCGAAGAGCTCAAGCGCAGCCTGCGCGAAACGCAGAACTCGTTGCGCGAGGCGCAGCAGGACTTCAACGAAGGCCTCGACGAGGCCCGCAACCGCATCAAGCGCGAGCAGGAATCCCTGCAGCGCGAGCTCGACGCGCTCGATCGCGACGTGCGCGGTTCGGCCGCCCAGGCGGGCACGGCGGCGGCCGTCGCACCGGAGAACGCCCCCGATGCCGGGACGCCGGCTCCGGTCGAGTTCGAGGAGCGCTCGCTCGCCTCGTCCTCCGATCCGGACGTGTCCTCGACGGAGGAGTCGGTGGAGCCGGGCATCAGCCGCGACGACGTGTACGCGCGCGGCCTTCCGGTGGAAACCGATTCGGAAGCCGAGCCCGTGCCGGTCACCCGCCCCAATCCGTTCGCCCCCGATGACGGGGCGCAGCGTCGATGAATCGCGATCACGACACGTACGACTCCCACGCCGATGCCGGCAGCGACGCCGAGCCGCGGCTCATCGACCACCTGATCGAACTGCGCGCGCGGCTGTTGCGCGCGGTCGCCGGGCTGATCCTCGTCTTCGTCTGCCTGCTGCCGTTCGCCGCCGACATCTACGCGATACTCGCGCAGCCGCTGCTGAGTTCGCTGCCTGAAAGCGGCCGGCTGGTGGCGGTCGATCCGGCCGGCGGCTTCTTCGTGCCGGTGAAGCTCGCCTTCTTCGCCGCGCTGCTGGTCACCATGCCGTGGCTGCTCTACCAGGCATGGGCGTTCGTCGCGCCGGGCCTGTACCACCGCGAAAAGCGCCTGGCGATGCCGCTGCTGGTCTCGGCGGTGGCGCTGTTCTACACCGGCTGCGCGTTCGCGTTCTTCCTGGTGCTGCCGTCAGTGTTCGGCTTCCTGGCGCGCTTCACGCCCGAGGTCGTGGCGATGACGCCCGACATCGGCAAGTACCTCGACTTCGTGCTGGTGATCTTCCTCGCCTTCGGCGCGAGCTTCGAGCTTCCCGTCGCGCTGGTGATCCTGGTGCTGCTCGGCTGGGTGACGCCGCAGCAGCTGCGCGAGTCGCGCGGCTACGCGATCGTCGGCGTGTTCGTCGTCGCGGCGGTGATCACGCCGCCCGACGTGGTGTCGCAGCTCATGCTCGCGATCCCGATGTGCATCCTGTACGAACTGGGCATCGTCGCCTCGCGCTGGCTCAAGCCGCGCGAGGACGCCGGCACCGCCGGACCGTCGCCCACCGCGTGAGCGCACCGGCGCGCCTGTTGCCGCGCTACGCGGCGTGGTCGCTGGATGCGGCGCTGGTCGCCGCGTTGATCGCGCCGTTCCTGTGGGGCCGCATGACGCGTGAGCTGCACGCGCTCGAGCAGACCTTCGTCGCCTGCCTCGACCGCATCTACGGCGCGCTCGCCGCCCAAATGGACGCCGGCGGCGCGCCGGACGCGTTCGCGATGGTGTCGGATCCGTCGATCCGGCAGGCCATCGGCGCACTCCAGGCCGGGGTGCTGCACGCGGTGCTCGTGCCGACGACGGCCTTCGCGGTCGCGATGTTCGCGTGGCAGGTCGCCGGCGAGCAGTCGCGCTGGCAGGCCAGCCCGGGCAAGCGGTTGCTACGGTTGCGGGTGGTGGACGCGGACGGTCGCGCGCCCACGCTGGCACGCTCGATCGGGCGGGAATTCGCCGGACTGCTGTCGTGGGCGACGCTCAACCTCGGCCACGCGATGGCGGCCGTCCCGCCGGAGCATGTGGCGCTGCATGACCGCCTAAGCGGCACGCGCGTCGTCCGCGAGAACGCGCCGCTTCCGGCATGGGTCCGCGGCTGGGTCGTGCTCCAGGCGGGCATCGCCGCGGCGCTGACGATGGCGCTGATGGGCCACCTGGCGTCGCTGGCGCAGGCGGCAGTGGAGCGGGCGCTGGGCTAGGCGACGCTTACAGCTCGATCTGGTGATGGTTCGAGCTGGCCGGCGGCGGCGGGCCGTTGCCCTGCGTGTCGGCCGGGCCGCACACGTCGCGCCACAGGTAGTACATGACGCCGAACATCACCACGTACATCACCACCATCAGCGCGAGGTAGAGCGGCAGCACCAGCGCCGCGGCGACCACCGGGTGGATGGCGCCACCGACCACCGCGACGATGCTGAGCACCACCAGCAGCACCAGGCCGATCGGGATGGAGGCCAGCACGACCAGGATCGCGAGCAGCAGGATCGGCAACAGGTTCTTCGCCGTGCCGACCACGCCGTCGGCCATCGCCAGGCGCACCGGACGACCGCCCAGCGCGACCTGGCCGAAGCCGATCGCGTACACGCCGGAGAGGAACAGGAACAGGATCGAGCCCAGGCCCAGCAGGCTGCCCAGGCCTTCCGGCGCGGCGGGCAACTGCGAGCGGTCGATCGGCGTGTCGCCGGCCGCCTGCTGCAGCGTCATCACCTTGGTCATCCACTCCAGCAGGCCGTCGCCGAACACGGTGATCAGCGCCACGCCGATGATCACGTAATACAGCGTCATCAGCAGGCCGAAGCCGATCAGGCGCCCGGCGTCGCCGCCGTGGCGCAGCGGCTGGAAGATGTCCGACGCCGAAGCCGGACGCGCGTGCTCGGTCGCGTCGATCAGCCGCAGGAAGCCGCCCATGAACGGCGACAGGATCACGATCGACAGCAGGTTCGCGCCGGCCGCGATGGCCATCGCGCCGTTCGCGTCGGGCTGGACGATCGCCGACACGATCAGCTGCAGCACGCTCGGCAGCAGCGCGACGAACATCATGATCGCCGCCGCGCCGAACACCGCGCGCGCGTTGTGGCGACCGAGGTTGATGCCGCGCTTGAGCCAGTTGAGGCCGGCGAGCGGGCCGGTTGCGTGAGTCGTCATGGAGGAGGGTTTCGATGGATGGCGCGTGGGGGACTGCGGCGAGGTCGTCGCGCGCAGGAATCGTGACGCTGGAAAACTTCAGTGCCCGTGCAGGCCGCGTGCGTGGCGCACGAACCGGCGCAGCACGCGGCGCGCATGCGGCGTGGCGCTGACCGCGCGCGCCAGCGATTTCGCGCAGCGGCCTTCGCCGTGCAGCGCGTCGCGTCGCGCGTGGACGTAACCGCGCATGTGCGTGGCGCTGAATTCGGGATGGAACTGCACGCCCCACGCACGCTCGCCCCAGCGGAAGGCGTGGCAGTCGTCCTGGTTCGAACGCGCCAGCACTGTCGCGCCCTCCGGCGCGCGCAGCACGGTCTGCAGGTGCGTGGCCTGCGCGGCGAACTGCGACGGCAGCCCCTTGAACAGCGGGTCCTCGTCCGCATGCGGATGCAGCTCCAGGTCGATGGTGCCCATCTCGCGGCCGGTCGGATTGACGCCGACCTCGCCGCCCAGCGCGTGCGCCAGCAGCTGGTGGCCGTAGCAGATGCCGAACAGCGGCATGCCTTCCTGCGCCGCGTCGCGCAGCCACTGCGCGCTGCGTTCGCTCCAGTCGCGCCGCTCGGTGACCATCGCGGCGCTGCCGGTGATGATCGTGCCGGCGAAGCCTTCGCGCGCGGGCAATGCATCGCCGCCTTCGACGTTCACCACCACCGCCTCGTCGGCGGCCAGGCCGGCGGCGACGCGGATCCAGTGCGGGAAGCCGCGATGGCGGCGCATCGAAGCGACCGGTTGTCCGGTCTCGAGGATGAGGAAGGGCCGGGTATGTCGGTGATTCACGGCGAGTCGGACGTTGGCGTGCGGAAGACGTTGCGGGCCGCGCCACCGACCCCGCGGAAGTGCGAAAAAACCAGCGGCATCAAGGCCCGCGGCTATACTAACCCGCTTTGCGGGACCCCCACCGAGACCATGGCCGCACCTACCATCCAGGGACCGACTTTCCAGGAACTGATCCAGCGGCTGAACGCCTACTGGGCGCAGCAGGGCTGCACGCTGATCCAGCCGCTCGACCTGGAGGTCGGCGCCGGCACGTTCCATCCGGCCACGTTCCTGCGCGCGCTCGGCCCGGAGCCGTGGAACGCCGCCTACGTCCAGCCCTGCCGCCGTCCCACCGACGGCCGCTACGGCGAGAATCCCAACCGCCTGCAGCGCTACTACCAGTACCAGGTGGCGATGAAGCCCAGCCCCGACAACATCGTCGAGCTGTACTTCGATTCGCTCAAGGCGCTCGGCGTGGACCCGCTGGTGCACGACCTGCGCCTGGTCGAGGACAACTGGGAATCGCCGACGCTCGGCGCCTGGGGCCTGGGCTGGGAAGTCTGGCTCAACGGTATGGAAGTCACGCAGTTCACCTACTTCCAGCAGGCCGGCGGCATGGAGTGCAAGCCGGTGCTGGGCGAGATCACCTACGGTCTCGAACGCCTGTGCATGTACCTGCAGAACGTGGACAACGTCTACGACCTGATCTGGACGTTCGGCCCCGGTGGCACGCCGGTCACCTACGGCGACGTCTACCACCAGAACGAAGTCGAGCAGAGCGCGTACAACTTCGAGCATGCGGATGTGGCCGAACTCTTCCACCGTTTCGACGCGTGCGAGGCCGAAGCGCTGAAGCTGATCGAGCTCGGCCTGCCGCTGCCGGCGTACGACCAGGTCTGCAAGGCCAGCCACAGCTTCAACCTGCTCGATGCCCGCCGCGCGATCAGCGTGACCGAGCGCCAGCGCTACATCCTGCGCGTGCGCCGCATCGCGCAGGGCGTGGCCGAGGCGTACTACGCGCAGCGCGAGAAGCTGGGTTTCCCGGTGTTGAAGAAGGCGAAGGCCGCGGCGTGACGCGCTTGAGCCCCTCTCCCGACGGGCGAGGGGTTGGGGTGAGGGTTGGCGAAGTGTCGCCGGCTGTACCGGCGCTGCAATGAAACGCTTAGCGTTGTTCTTCGATCCCCGTCCCACCGCCATCACTTCGCCGACCCTCATCCGCCCTCCGGGGCACCTTCTCCCGGAGGGAGAAGGGAAGAGAAAAAACAAGGCAACCGCATGACCACGATGTCCCCCCTCCTGATCGAACTCGGCACCGAAGAGCTCCCCGTCAAGGCGCTGCCCGCGCTGGCGCAGGCGTTCTTCGACGGCATCCTCGATGGCCTGGCCAAGCGCGGCGTCGCCTTCGATCGCGAGGGCGCCAAGCCGCTGTACACGCCGCGCCGCCTCGCCGTGCGCCTGCCGGCCGTCGCGCTGGAGCAGCCGGAGCAGAAGTCCGAAGTCCTGGGCCCGTACCTCAACATCGCGCTCGATGCCGACGGCCAGCCGACCAAGGCGCTGCAGGGTTTCGCGGCGAAGGCCGGCATCGACTGGACGACGCTGGAAAAGACCAGCGACAACAAGGGCGAGCGCTTCGTGCACCGTTCGGTGAAGCCGGGCGCGAGCACCGCCGCGCTGCTGCCGGAGATCCTGCGCGAGGCCATCGCCGCGATGCCGATCCCCAAGCCGATGCGCTGGGGCGATCACGATTACGGCTTCGCGCGCCCGGTGCACTGGCTGGTCATCCTGCTCGGCAAAGACGTGGTGGACGCCGAACTGTTCGGCGCGCGCGCCGACCGCATGAGCCGCGGCCATCGCTTCATGCACGACAAGCCGGTGTGGTTCTCCACGCCGGAGGACTACGTCGAATCGCTGCGCGGCGCGAAGGTGCTGGTCGATCCGGACGAACGCCGCGAGCGCATCGTGCTGGAAGTGACCGACGCCGCGCGCACCGCCGGCGGTGTCGCGCGCATCGACGACGGCATCCTGGAGGAGGTCAACGGCCTCACCGAATGGCCAAAGGCCGTGGCGTGCAGCTTCGAGCGCGAGTTCCTCGCCGTGCCGCAGGAAGCGCTCATCGCGACGATGGAAGCGAACCAGAAGTTTTTCCCGGTGCTCGATGGCGACGGCAAGCTGGGCGAGCACTTCATCGGCATCGCCAACATCGAATCCAAGGACGAGTCCGAGGTCCGCAAGGGCTACGAGCGCGTGATCCGCCCGCGCTTCTCGGATGCCAAGTTCTTTTTCGTCGAGGACATGAAGCAGGGCCTGGCGTCGATGAACGACGGCCTGGCCACCGTGAAGTACCAGGACAAGCTCGGCACCATCGCCGACAAGGTCGCGCGCGTCGCCGCGCTGGCCGAGGCGGTCGCCGCACAGGTCGGCGTCGATCCCGCCACCGCGCGCCGCGCCGCCGAACTGTCCAAGGCCGATCTGCAGTCGCGCCTGGTCGGCGAGTTCCCGGAACTGCAGGGCATCGCCGGCCGCTACTACGCCGCGGTGGAGAACGAACCGCTCGACGTCGCGCATGCGATCGACGAAGCCTACATGCCGCGTTTCGCCGGCGATGCCATCGCCCCGTCGAAGCTCGGCCAGGTGCTCGCCATCGCCGAACGCCTGGACACGCTGGCCGGCGGTTTCGCCGCGGGCCTGAAGCCGACCGGCAACAAGGATCCGTTCGCACTGCGCCGCAATGCGCTGGGCCTGGCGCGCACGCAGATTGAGGGAGGACTGGACGTTCCCCTCGCGCACTTCGTTTCGAAGGCTCTGGAGCTTCAGCCGATCCGCTCCACCGGCAGCCAGAATCAAGCCTTTGGCATGTTTGAAGTGTGTGAGTTCATATTCGATCGCCTCGAAGGCTATTACACTGAACGCGGCGTTCCGCCGCAGCAGTTCGCGTCAGTCCGGCTGGGTTCTCATTCTCGCGAGGACGAATCGCTCGCTAACTTCGATCGGCGAATCAAAGCTATCGCGCAGTTCGCGAATTTGCCGGAAGCTCAGGCACTAGCAGCAGCCAACAAGCGAATCCGCAACATCTTGAAGAAAGTTGAAGGTGAGATCCCTTCAAACGTCGACACGTCAAAGTTCACCGAAGATGCCGAGCGTGAACTCTTCCAAGTGGTAGACGCGGCTATCGCCGATACCGATCCGCTGCTTCGGTCACGCGACTACGTCGCAGTTCTTGGCCGCCTAGCACGTTTGCGTCCGCAGGTAGATGCCTTCTTCGACGGCGTGATGGTCAATGTCGACGACGCGGCGGTGCGCAATAACCGCTTGGCCCTGCTCGACCGTTTGTCCGATCGACTGGGCAGCGTCGCCGCGATCGAGCACCTGTCGATCTGACGATGCACGGCGCCGCCGGCCCGTGGGAGCGCGCACAGGCCGCCCTCAACCGGCGCGATCTGCGCGAGGCACGCGCGGCACTGGAAGCCGTCCTGCAGCACGAGCCCGCGCATGTGCCGGCGCGCGTGCTGCTCGCCGGCGTGCATCTGGGCGAACGGCGCCTGCGCGATGCGTCGTCCCAACTGCTGCAGGCCGCGCGTGCGCTGCCCGACGACGCCGCCACCGTGTGCCGCGTCGCGCAGGCGTTGATGCGCGTGGGCGAATCCGCCGCGACGCACGACGTCCTGCAACATCCCTCCATCGGCAGCTGCCGCGACGGCGTCATCCTCGCGTCGCTGGCGCACGTGCACCAGAGCCTGGGACAGCACGAACACGCACTCGCGCTGATGGACCGCGCACGCACGCTGCGCTTCGACAATCCCGATTTCCGCTACTTCCGCAGCATCCAGCTGCAGTTCAATGGCCGGCTCGATGAAGCGCGAGAGGAGCTCGAAAGCTGCCTGCGGCTCGGACCGACCTACGGCCGCGCCAGCCTGACGCTCGCGCGCCTGCGCAAGGCCACGGCGGCATCGAACCAGCTCGCGTACATCGACGAACAGCTGCGGCGCGTGGCTCCGGGCACCGAGGACCATGCCGCGTTCGAGTTCGCGCGCTACAAGGAACTCGAAGACCTCGGCGATTACGCTGCCGCGTTCGAAGCACTCGCGCGCGGCAACGCGATCATGCATGCGCGCGTGCAGCACGATCCCGCGCGCGACGCCCGCCACATCGACGCGCTGATCGCACGCTGCACGCCATCGTTCTTCGCGCAGCCCGCGGAGGAGGCCGATGACGACGGCCCGCAGCCCATCTTCATCGTCGGCCTGCCGCGCTCGGGTACGACGGTGCTCGATCGCATCCTGGGCAACCACTCGCAGGCGATGTCGGCCGGCGAGCTCGGCGATTTCGCCCATCAATTGCGCTGGGCCGCGGACCTGCCGGGCCGCACGCTGCTCGACGACGCGCTGATCGAACGCCTGCCGTCGCTCGACTTCGCGGACATCGGCCGGCGCTATCTCGCGCAGACGCGATGGCGCGCCGGCGATCGCCGCTTCTACGTCGACAAGCTGCCGCCGAACTTCCTCGTCGCCGGCCTCATCGCACGGGCGCTGCCTCGCGCCCGCATCCTGCACCTGCATCGCGATGCGATGGACGTGTGTTTCTCGAACTGGCGCGCGCTGTTCGGCGATGCGTACGGCTACAGCTACGACCTGCAGGCGCTGGCGATGCACCACCGCCATTACCGCCGCCTGATGGCGCACTGGCATGCCGTGCTGCCCGGCCGCATCCTCGATGTCGATTACGGCGAACTCGTGTCGCATCCCGATGCCGTAGCCGAGCGCGTCTTCGCGTTCTGCGGGTTGCCGATGGAAGCCGGCGTGACCGATCTGTCGCGCAACGCCGCGCCCGTCGCCACGCTCAGCAGTGCGCAGGTGCGCGAGGGCATCCACGGGCGCGGCATCGCCGAGTGGATGCGTTACGAGTCGCAGCTGCAACCGTTGCACGACGCGCTGTAGGAATGAAGGCTTCCTTGCGGAAGCCCTCGCGGTTTGGCCGGGTTACTGGAAGCGCCAGTTCACTTCGAGCATGTAGGACCGGCCGTACATGTTGTAGTTGAAGTTGTTGTAGTACGGGTAGACGTCCCAGGTGTTGTCTTCCGGCGGATCCTCGTCGAGCAGGTTGTTCACGGTGAACGTCAGCGCGACGTCCTCGGTAAATTCATAACCCAGCGTGCCGTTGAAGCGGTACATCGCGTCCACGCGCTCGGCGCCTTCCACGGCATAGCCCGCCTCGTTGATCTGCGCGCGGTAGTTGGGCGTGCGGCTGTAGCGCACGCCGTAGAGGTTGGCATTCCACGGGCCGCGATTCCACGACAGCGACGCACTGCCGATGTTGCGGAACTCGGAGGAATAGAACGGCTCGCTGAGCAGGTCGAGCACCGGGTCTTCGGGATACTGCTGGCTCTCGTGATCGAGCGTCACGTTGTACGACAGCCGCAGGTTGAAATCGCCCCAGCTGCCGGCCTGCCAGCCGTACGTGAGGTCGGCGAGGATGCCGGAGACCTCTTCCTTCGAGATGTTGATCGGATTGGTCAGCACCGTCTCGACCTGGTTCGGCACCGGCGCCGTCGGCGCGGAACGGCCGATGCGCGCCAGCGCGTTCACGCAGGTCGGCGAACCCGGATCGAGTTGGCCAAGCCGGCAGGCCGATTCCTCCTGCATCAGCTGGTCCAGATTGAGGTCGCTGACCTTGTTGTCGATCTTGATGTGGTAGTAGTCGGCATTGACGCTGAAGTTCGGCGTCGGCGACCACACCACGCCACCGCCCCACGACTCGGCGGTGATCGATTCCAGGTCCGGCGCGCCGCGTCGCGTGCCGAACACCTGCTCCGCATCGAAGCTGCAATCGGACACGGGCACGCCCGGCTCCTCGACCGCGCACCGGTAGTAATCGCGCACGGTGGTGAAGAAGCCGCTGTCGCCGGCGAACACGTACGCCATGTCGGGCGCCTTGAACGCGGTCGCGTAGTTGGCGCGCAGCAGCAGCGATTCGATCGGGCGGAATTCCAGGCCGATCTTGTAGGTCGTGTCGTTGTCCTCGTTGAGGCCTTCGTTCTTGTACTGGTCGTAACGGCCGGAGAGGTTCGCCGTCAGCATGCTGAAGATCGGCACGCGGAACTCGACGGCGACGGCCTGGTTGGTGCGCTTGCCCTCGCCCTGCGTGCCGGTGAGGCCCCAGAACTCGCCATTCACCACGCGCGGATCGGTCGGGTTTTCCCACTTCTGTTCGCCCGCCTGCAACACGGCGGCGAAGCCGACGGGACCGGCCGGCAGCTCGAACAGCTCGGTGTTGGTGAGCTGCAGGTTGAGGTTGTGCGTCCAGGTTTCCGAGTCGGTGCGGATCTCGCTGTTGAAGCTGCGGTATTCGTCGGGCGTCACCGGACGGTAGAACGCCGCGACGTCCGGCGAATAGATCGGATAGCCGTAGTACTCGCCCAGCTGCGGGCCGAGGAAGGATTCGCGGAAGAAGTCCTCCACGTTCTGCGCGAGCAGCCAGTTCTGCCGGCTCTTGATCTTGAACTGCGAACGCGCGTAGTACGCGTCGTAGCCCCACGCGGACGCGCCGAAGTTGCCGCGGATGCCGGCGGCGAAGTTGTACGAGTCGCTGGTCAGGCGTTCGTTGTTGTAGTCGAGGTCGCCGGTTTCCTCCGGCGCGAAGATATGCTGGAAGCTCTCGAATTCGCCGCTGTCGGCGTTGACGATGAAGCCGCCGGTGTCGGTGGACGGCTGCCAGAAGCGCGACCCGGAGTTCGACTCGGACTTGTCGCGGTTCACCAGCAACGTGCCGTACAGCTCGGCGTTGTCGTTGAGCGTGTAGACCGCGTTGAGGTAGCCGGCGATCGACTGCTCCTTGTTCATGATCGTCGTGTAGCCCACTTCCTCGCGGCTGCCGCAGTAGAACCCGCGCCCCGGGCGTTCGTCGTAGATCGTGCTGCCGCCGAACAGGCGCGACAGCGGCGCGCAGGTGGATGGGTCGGGGCTCACGTAGGTGCCGTCGGCGAGGCTGCGCAGGAAGGTGCGCGAGCCGTAGCGCAGGTCTGGATCGGGATTGTCGTTGGTCGAATCGATCTGGTCGCGGTCGAAACCGTAGATCGGATCCTGTTCGCTGTATTGCAGGCCGAAGACGAGGCTGAGGTCGCCGAACTCACGGCCCGTGGTGAACTGGAAGCGCGTGTTCGCGCCGCCGCCCTGGTCGTACGCGCCGATACGCAGGTTCAGCTGGCTGCCGTCCATGCGCTTTTTCAGGATGATGTTGACCACGCCGGCGATCGCGCTGGAGCCGTACACCGCCGACTGGTTGCCCGGCGCGATGTCGATGCGCTCGACCATCGCGGTGGGAATGCTCGACAGGTCGACGAAGTTGCTCTGTCCGTTGTAGAGCAGCGGATAGTCGGCCATCGGGCGCCCGTCGATCAGCACCAGCGTGAAGCCCGGGTCGAGTCCGAGCAGGCTGATCGGCTCCGCGCCCGGCGTGAAGCCGCCGCTGAACTGGGCGTCCTGCACGGCGCCGGTCGCGAGCGGCTGGGAGCGCAGCACGTCGTAGACGTCGCGAAAACCCTGACGCTGCATGTCTTCGGCGGTGATCGACTGGATCGGTGTCGCCGTCTCGATCTGCACCTGCGGAATCAGCGAACCGGTGACGACCACCTTGTCGATGTCGGTGGCGCTCTGCGCGTCCTGGGCGAGCGCGGCGAATGGAACGGCGAGGACACCGCACACGGCGGTGGTAAGCAGCTTGCGATTCACGGTGGATCTCCGGTGGGGATGGAAGCCCGCCGGCAAACCGTCCTTGTCCACGGCAGCCGCGCTGGTTCAACGAGTTCTTAACGACACTAGAAGGCACGCGGTCGAAAACCGGTGAAGGGTCGCGACCGCACGGAATGCGTGTTTTCGCCGCGGCGTGGCGCGCGAGGCTCGTGCGATCCGCATGGGCCCGGTATCCTTCCGCGATGCACTGGACGCACCGCTTCGCATTCGCCGCCGCACTGACCCTCTTCGCAGCTGGCGTGCAGGCGGCGACGGTGAAGGCCGTCAACATCCACGGCCTGGACGAGACGAAGACGGCGAACGTGCGCGGCGCGCTGTCGGTGGTCGACGCGATCGGCGAGGACCTTCCGGGCCGCCGGCTCGCCTATCTGGTACGCGAGGCCGAGGACGAAACGCGCGAAGCGCTCGAACCGTTCGGCTTCTACTCGCCGAAAATCGAGATCACGCGCGAAGGCAACGGCGACACCGGCGTGACGGTCACCGTCAACGTGACGCTGGACGAACCCGTGCGCGTGCGTCGCGCGGACATCGCGATCATCGGCGACGGCAGCGACGATCGTTACCTCAACCAGGACCTCGCCGCGTTCCGCCCGCAGACCGGCGACGTGTTCGATCACCAGCTCTACGAGGCGAGCAAGACGCGCATCACGCGACGGCTCGCCGAGCGCGGTTACTTCGATGCGGACTTCAGCTCGCGCCGCGTGGAGATCACGCGCGCCGAGCGCGCCGCCGACATCGACCTGGTGTGGAGCAGCGGCGGCCGCTACGACATGGGCCCGATCGAGATCGAGCAGACGCCCAACGCAATCATCCGCGACAGCCTGCTCGACAAGCTCATCTACTGGGAACAGGGCAGCTACTACCACCAGGGCAAGCTCGACCGCTTCCGCGAATCGCTCGCGCGACTGGATTATTTTTCCAGCATCGAGATCGAACCGCGCCCCGAGGACGCCGTCGACAACCAGGTGCCGGTGAGCGTCACGCTGACGCCCGCCAAGCGCACGATCTACACCGCGGGCCTGAGCTACGGCACCGACAGCGGCCCCGGTATCCGCCTGGGCATGGAGCGGCGCTACGTCAACGATCGCGGGCACAAGGCGCTGGGACAGATCGACTGGGCGTCCAAGCGCAAGACCGCGACCGCGCAGTACCGCATTCCCGCCTTCGCGTGGCTGGACGGCTGGTACACCTTCAGCGCGCAGTATTACGACGAACAGACCGACTACATGGACACGCGCAAGGTCGAGCTCGTCGCCAGCCGCAGCGGCCAGGTCAGCCGTCGCCTCACGCTGATCGCCGCGTTGCACGCGTTGCGCGAACGCTGGGCGTACGCCGCGTTCGAAGGCGGCGCCGACGGGCCGGATCCCGGCACGGACGAAGACAACAACGCGAACGAGGACGACGAACTCGTCACCACCGCCTACAACTACGCGACGTTCCTGTATCCGTCACTGCGCGCCGAGTACATCGACACCGACGACCGCATCTTCCCGCGGCACGGCATCGGCGTGACGCTCGAGGTGCGCGGCGGGCTGGAGAACGTGGGCTCGGACGCGAACTTCGCGCAGGCGTGGGGCCAGGCGCGCTGGTACCAAGGGCTCGGCGCGGCCAATCGCCTGATCCTGCGCGCCGAAGCCGGCGGCACGTTCACCAACGCACTGGTCAACATGCCGCCGTCGTTGCGGTTCTTCGCCGGCGGCGACAACAGCATCCGCGGTTACGGCTTCCGCGAAGTCGGCCCGAACACCATCGGCATGGACGGCAAGAAGTACGCGATCGGCGGCAAGTACGTCATCACCGGTTCGGCGGAATTCGAGCACTACTTCAACGATGGCCCGTGGGGCGCGGCGGTGTTCGTCGATGCGGGCGACGCGTTCAACAAGTTCGGCGGCGAAGTGTCCGATCCGAACGACCGCGACCAGAACTTCGACCTGCACACCGGCGTCGGCGTGGGCGTACGCTGGCGCTCGCCGGTGGGCCCGGTGCGCGTGGACATCGCGCGCGGCCTGAACGATCCGGACTCGGACTACGAGATCTACCTGAACATCGGTGCGACCTGGTGAGGCATCCATGAGCGAGCCCACGCCCGCCAACGAAACCCCGAAGGATCCGCGCGAGGCCCGCATCGCCGAGCTGCGCGCGCGCCGCCACGCGCGCATGCGTTGGCTGGCGATCCGCGCCGGCATCCTCTCGGTCGCGATCGCGCTGATCGCGGGCGTATTCCTGTACTGGCTGCTCACCAGCATCGGCGGGCGCGACCTGCTGCTGTCGCAGATCGTCTCGCGCCTGCCGGAAAACGCGACGCTCTCGTGGCGCACCGTCGAAGGCCCGCTGTCCGGCCCGCTGACGCTGAACGGCGTGCGCTTCACCTACGACCGCCTGGTCTTCACCGCCGACCGCGTGCACCTGGATCCCGCGTTGCGCCCGCTGTTCCGCAAGCGCCTGCGGCTGGATGCCTTGCAGGTCGCCAACGCGAAACTCGAGATCCCGAAGTCGGACGAGCCGTTCGAACTGCCGCGCTGGCCGGACGTGTTGCCGGAGATCGCGCCGCCGCTGGAACTGCAGGCCGACGACGTGCGCGTCGACGGTTTCGTGCTGACGCAGGCCGGCGAGGAGCTGATCGACATCCGCACGCTGCGTGGCGGACTGGACGCGCGGCAGGGCGAGCTGCACGTCGAGCATCTGTTCGTCGACAGCGATCGCGGCCGCTTCAACGTGCACGGCGATTACGTGCCGCGCGAGGACTACCGCACCGACCTCACCGCCAGCGCCGTGTTGCCTGCGGCGGACGGCCGCACGCCGGCGCGCGTCGGGCTGGTCGCGCGTGGCGATCTGTCGCGCATGAACGTCGCGATCGCTGGCCACGTCCCGCAGCCGCTGCGCGCGAGCCTCACGCTGCACGGTCGCGACGAGCCCAAATGGCGGCTCGACGCGGACGCCGAAGGCCTCGACATCGGACTGGTCACCGGCGCCGAAGCCAGCGACGAGGATCGCCCGCTGGTCTTCAGTTTCAGCGCCGACGGCATGGGAGGCGCGGCCGATCTTCGCGGCGAGTTCCGCCAGGGCGATCTCGTCGCCACGGTGCTGCCGTCGAAGGTGCGCGTGGAGAACCAGGTGCTCGACGTGCAGCCGCTCGCGCTGCGCATCTTCGATGGCACCGCGACCTTGCGCGGCACCGCCGATTTCACCGATGCGGAGAATGCGAAGTTCCGCTTCGCCGCGAACGCGCGCGGGCTGGCCTTCGGCGGCGAAACCACGGTGCCGCCGGCTGCCGCACCTGCCGCCACAAATCCGCCGGCCAGCGTCAGCGCGCGCAAGCTGCAGCAGGTCACCGCGCCGGCACCGGCGGCACAGACCGAAGCGGTCGCGATCCACGTCGACGCGGACCTGGGCTTCGCCGGCACGATGAAGGCGTGGGCGGCGATCGGCAACGCGACGCTGCGGCGCGACGACACCGAAGCGAAGGTGACTTTCGACGGCCGCGGCAACGACGAGCGCATGACGCTCAAGACGCTGCAGGCGCGCATGCCGACCGGCACGCTCGACGGCCACGGCGAGATCGCGTGGGCACCGTCGCTAGGCTGGAACATCGACGCGACGCTGGCCGGTTTCGATCCAGGGTACTTCGCGCCGGACTTCAAGGGTTCGATCAACGGCAAGCTCGTCACGCGGGGCAGCACGCGCGCCGACGGCGGGCTCGACATCACCGCGAACGCGAGCGACCTCGGCGGCCGGCTGCGCAATCGCCCGCTCGGCGGCAACGCGAATTTCGCGATGCGCGGCGCGGGCACGGCCGGTGGCGAGACGACGTACCAGGGCGACGTCGCACTCACGCTCGGCGGCAGCCGCATCGATGCGAAGGGCAGCGTCGGCAACGCGCTGGACATCGACGCGAGGCTGACGCCGCTGGTGCTGTCGGACCTGCTGCCCGGCGGCGCGGGCACGCTGCGCGGCACGGCGCAGGTGCGCGGTCCGCGCAACGCGCCGGACATCACGGTGGACCTCACCGGCAGCGGCCTGAAGTACGGCGACATGCAGGCGCAATCGCTCACCGCGAAGGGTCGCCTGCCGTGGCAGCGCGGCAGCGGCGACATCGCGGTGCGTGCGACCGGGCTGGAGGTGGGCCTGCCGATGTCGTCCGTCGCACTGAACGCACGCGGCTCGGTGGAAAACCTGCAGGTGCAGGGCGAAGCGCGGGGGGACATCGGCGCGCTGACGCTCGCCGGCAATGTCGCCAGGCGCGGCAACGCGTGGCAGGGCGCGCTGTCGGCGTTCGAACTGACGCCCACGCGCGGCGCATCGTGGCGCCTGCGCGAAGCGGCGCATTTCAGCTGGGACGGTCGCAACGGTTCGCTCAGCAACAGCTGCTTCGTGAGCAACGGCGGCGGTTCGCTGTGCGCGAATGCCGACTGGCCGCGTCGCGGGCTCGCCGTGAAGGGCGATGCGCTGCCGCTGAGCCTCGTCGTGCCGTACCTGCCCGAACGCGAGGACGACCGTCCGTGGCTGCTGCGCGGCGAGATCGCGCTCGATGGCCAGCTGCGCCCCGTCGGCAATGCGTGGAGCGGCAGCCTCAACGTGCGGTCGAGCGGCGGCGGCATGAAGAACAGCGAGCGCTCGCGTCGCGAAGTGCTCAGCTACGAGAACCTCGTGCTGAAGGCGACGTTCGACCCGCGCCGCATCAACGCCGAACTGGCCACCGCGTTCAACAGCGGCGGCCGCATCGATGCGCGCATCGCGACCGGCTGGGACGATTACGCGCCGCTGGCCGGGCAGATCTCGGTGAACACCTCCGAGCTGGTGTGGATGGAGCTGTTCTCGCCCGACATCATGGAACCCAAGGGCAACCTGGATGCGCGCATCACGCTCGGCGGCACACGCGCGCGGCCGCAGCTCGGCGGGCAGGCGCGGCTGACACGGTTCAGCACCGAAATCCCGTCGCTCGCGATCGTGATGGAAGACGGCGACGTGCGCCTGGACGCGCTGCCCGACGGCACCGCGCGCATCGCGGGGCAGATCCGTTCGGGCGAAGGCATCCTGCGCGTGGACGGCTCGCTCAACTGGCAGAACACGAGCGCGCCGCTGCTGCTCACCGCGACGGGCCAGAACGTGCTCGTGTCCGACACGCGCGACCTGCATGCCGTCGCCAGTCCCGACGTGCAGGTGCGCTACGCCGCCGGCCAGCCGATCACCGTGACCGGCACCGTGACCGTGCCGTCCGCGCGCATCGACCTGGAGCGCCTGGACCAGGGCGTATCGGCCTCGCCCGACGTGGTGGTGCTCGATCCGGTGAATCCGGAAGCCAGCGCCGCATCGCCGCTCGACCTCGACCTGACGCTGGTGCTGGGCGATGACGTGCAGCTCAACGGCTTCGGCCTGGAAGGCGGCCTCGGTGGCCGCATGCGCGTGCGCTCGCACCCCGGTCGCGAGATGACCGCCGCCGGCCAGCTGCAGGTGCGCGGCCGCTACAAGGCGTACGGACAGAAGCTGGACATCACGCGCGGCGAGCTGTCGTGGTCCGGCGGCCCGGTGTCGGACCCGATCCTCAACATCCGCGCCGAGCGCGTGATCGGCGACGTCACCGCCGGCGTCGACATCCGCGGCCGCGCGAGCGCGCCGACCGCGACGGCGTGGACTGATCCGCCGAGCTCGCAGTCCGAGGCGCTCGCGTACCTGACGCTCGGCCGCCCGCTCGCCAGCGCCAGCAGCGACGAGAGCCGACAGGTGAACGCCGCCAGCGCCGCGCTGTCGGCCGGCGGCAGCCTCATCGCCTCGCAGCTGGGCGCGCGCCTCGGCCTGGACGATGCCGGCGTCAGCGACAGCCGCACCCTCGGCGGCAGCGTGCTCGGTTTCGGCAAGCACATCTCGCCGCGCCTGTACGTCGGCTACGGCGTGTCGCTGCTCGGCACGGGCCAGGTGCTGATGCTCAAGTACCTGCTGCGCAAGGGCTTCGACGTGCAGGTGGAATCGAGCACGGTGGAAAGCCGCGCGTCGCTCAACTGGCGCAAGGAAAAGTAGAGGCACTCGACTTGCGCCGGCGGATGCGGGATCGTCGCCGTTTCGACACGAACCGTCGCAAGGGACACGCTGATGCAGGTGCTTGAAACGCAACGCCTCGTACTGCGCGAGATCGAAGCGGCGGATGCGCCGTTCATCCTGGAACTGCTGACCGATCCGTCGTTCCTCGCCAACATCGGCGACCGCGGCGTGAGCGACCTGCCCTCGGCGCTGGACTACATCGAAGCCACCCCGCGCGCGAGCTACGCGCGCAACGGCTATGGCCTGTGGCTGGTGGAATCGAAGGACACCGGCGAGTCGCTCGGCATGGCCGGCCTGGTGCGCCGCGACACGCTGCCCGATGCCGACATCGGTTACGCATTCCTGCCGCGCCACTGGTCGAAGGGGTACGCCGTGGAAGCCTGCGCCGCGGTGCGCGACCACGCGATGCGCACGCTCGCGATGCCGCGATTGCTGGCGATCGTGTCGCCCGGGAACGCGGCCTCGGTAAAGGTCCTCGAACGCATCGGCCTGACCTTCCGCGACACGGTGCGGCTGGGCGAGAACGATCTGCAGCTGTTTGCGTTGGAGGCTTGAACGTAAGCCGGATGAGCTTCACGCAGTGCCGCGCTAGTGTTCTCAGATGTCGCGGTGCTTCAAGCCCCTCTCCCACCGGGAGAGGGGTTGGGGTGAGGGGTAACGAAGTCAGATCGGCGAACAAGCATTGCGCTGCAGCGCTGCGCTGTTGCTCAGTGCGCCTGTCGGAGCCGTTCTGAAGAGCAAAGGCTTCAAGCCCCTCTCCCACCGGGAGAGGGGTTGGGGTGAGGGGTAACGAAGTCAGATCGGCGAACAAGCATTGCGCTGCAGCGCTGCGCTGTTGCTCATGCGCACCTGTCGGGCGCCATACGCCGTGACGGCCTGGATCCCGGCCTTCGCCGGGATGACGGCTTCCTACGCTGGAATGACCGTCAGGATGCCGTACGCCGTGACCGCCTGGATCCCGGCCTTCGCCGGGATGGCGGTTTCTCGCCGGGATGACGACGATCGCGTTCGTCGCTCATCAGTCGTCCGCATCCACCACGCGCACGTCGGCGAACCACACCTGCGTCCATCGCTCGCGCTTCTGGTCCGGCGCCAGCGTCTGCGGCGACGCGGGCTGTTCCGCTGCGAAGGCGACCGGCCCGTCCAGCGCGCGCACGTTCACGGCGGCATGCACGCGGCCAGCGTGTTCATGGCGCACGAACACCAGCACCGCGCAGTGCGCGCAGGCGATGAACTCCGCCTGCGCCGAGCCCTGCCGGTAGACGAGCGGATCGCCGCGCAGCCGCACGCGCAATGCGCCGCGGGCATCCGATAACCACGCCGCACCGTGCTTCCGGCAGAAGTCGCAATCGCACGCGCGCGGCGTGTAGTCCGACGGGGGCTTCGACAACGTCATCTCGAACGCAACGCGCCCGCAGTGGCATCCGCCGTGCAGCGGCGCGTTCATGGCGCGGCCGTGTACCGCGCGCCGTGCAGGCTCGGCTTGCCGTCGACGACATCGGTCCAGACGACGAATGCCGTGCCGTCCACCAACGCGAGTTTCGGCATCCCGGTCCCGCGGCCCTTGCCTTGCAGTTGCGCGACGTCGCCGCGCTGCAGTTCCTGCGACAGGTCCGGTGCGTAGCGCGCGAATCGCAGCGACTGGCCGTTCGCGTCCTCGACCATCCACAGCGCCCACGCCGCACGTTCGTCGAGCGCCGTATCGACGCGGCCCTGCACCGTAGCGCCGCGTTCGAGCACCACGGGCGCGGCGAACGAAGCCCCTTCGTCCGTGCTGCGCGCGAATTTCACCGTCGGCGTATCGCCGGCCGCGGTGTACCAGGCGACGGCGGCGTTCGACCCGTTGGCCGCGACCGCGGGGCCATTCACGGGGCACGCGGGCATCGTCCAGTTGTCGGCGTGCACGTGGGTCGCGCCCTGCCACTGCGCGCCGTCGTGGCGTGCGGCGAGGATGTCGCGCACTTCCATCGGCGTGCGCCCGCGATAGACGAGCAACGGACCGCGCGCGGTGAGCGCCGCGTCGGTCTGGCAGCAGTCGCAGGTCATCGCATCGAGTTCGCGCTCGTCGCTGCGCGCGAGCGACGCATCGAATACCGCCGTGCGCAGTGTCATCGCACCGGGCGCGTGCTTCGCGTCGGCGGACGCGTGGCCGCCGTGCGCGGAATGTTCGCCGCCGCCGGTGTTCCGGCCATCGAGCCACGCGAGCCCGATGCGGTTCTCACCCACCGGCCACAGCGAGACGAAGCCGTGTTCGGTCCGCGTCGCATCGGTGTTGACGGCTACCGGTTCGGACCACGTCGCGCCGCCATCGCCCGAACGGACCAGCACGACGTCGTAGGCGTACTTCGCCTGCGCGCCCTTGCGCAGCCAGTGCGCCCACAGCGCGCCGTCCGGTGTCGCCGCGATGTGCGGGGTGTCGGCCCAGTTCACGAACCAGTCGCCGCCGCGGGCGATCTCGCGCGGCTCGCTCCACGCACCGTTCGCGAAGCGCGCGAACTTCAGCGTGTGCGCGACGTCGCCCCGCGCCGTGTCGCCGTGTTCGACCCAGGAGAGCAGCAGGCTTCCGTCGGGCGCGCGGACGAGGTCGGGCTGCGCGGCGGGTCGGGTGATGGCGGGGAGCGGCCACGCGTCGCGACGCGCCTGCGTTGGCGTGGTTGGCGCGGTGGCTGCGGTGGGTTTCGATGGCGCGGGTTGGTCCGCCGGTTGGCGATCGCATGCGACCAGGAACCACAACGCGAGCGGGAGCAGCGCGACGGGGCGCCATGGCATGGAGGGCTTCATGCGTGAAGAGTACGCCCGTGGCGCGTGGGGCGTGATGGCCCGGTCCCGCACTCCGTCATCCCGGCGAGTGATGGCCGTGCTCGTGCTTCGTCCCCTGCTTCGTCCCGTGCTCGTCACGTGCTCGCCCCGTGTCCCTCCCCTGCTTCGTCATCCCGCCGAAGGCCGGGACCCAGGCCGTCACGTCGTCCGACAGCAGATGGGTTCCAGCTTTCGCTGGAATGACGGAGATGTGGTTTGCCTTGGGGGAGTGCCCGTGACATACGGGCCTGGGTCCCGGCCTTCGCCGGGATGACGGAGATGTGGTTTGCCGTTGCGGGAGAGCCCGCGACGTGCGGGCCTGGGTCCCGGCCTTCGCCGGGATGACGGTGATGTGGGTTGCCGTTGCGGGAGTGCCCGTGACGTGCGGGCCTGGGTCCCGGCTTTCGCTGGAATGACGGTGACGTGGGTTGCCGTTGCGGGAGTGCCCGTGAGGTGCAGGCCTGGGTCCCGGCCTTCGCCGGGATGACGGGGAATCAGGTTTGGACAGTGGATGCGTGACGTCTCGGCACCCGCATCCAGAGATTCACGCCACCCGCGTACGTCGCGCGCGCGTGAGGTGCACCAGCAGCAGCGAAATCGCCGCCGGCGTCATGCCGGGGATGCGCTGCGCCTGGCCGACGGTCTGCGGGCGGACGCGTTCCAGCTTCTGCTGCACTTCCGCCGACAGCCCGCGCACCGCCGCGTAGTCGAAGCCGTCCGGGATCGGCGTCGTTTCGTGCCGCTGCTGGCGCGCGATTTCCTCGCGCTGGCGATCCAGGTAGCCGGCGTACTTCACGCCGATCTCGACCTGCTCGGCCACATCCGCGTCCTCGACCGACGGCCCCAGCGACGGCACCGCCATCAGCTTCGCGTAGTCGAGTTCCGGACGCTTGAGCAGGTCCAGCGCGCTGGTTTCGCGGCTGATCTCGATGCCCAGTACGTCCATCGCCTCGCGGCCGAGCGCGTTGGTCGGCGCGGTCCAGATGCCGGCCAGGCGCGCGTTCTCGCGGGCGATCGCCTCGCGCTTGGCGTCGAAGCGCGACCAGCGCGCGTCGTCGACCAGTCCGAGTTCGCGGCCCACCGGCGTCAGGCGCAGGTCGGCATTGTCCTCGCGCAGCTGCAGGCGGTATTCGGCGCGTGAGGTGAACATGCGGTACGGCTCGCTGGTGCCGTGCGTGGTCAGGTCGTCGACCAGCACGCCGAGGTACGCCTCGTCACGGCGCGGGCTCCAGCCGTCCAGCCCCCGCACGAACCGCGCCGCGTTGACGCCGGCCAGCAGGCCCTGCGCGGCGGCTTCCTCGTAACCGGTGGTGCCGTTGATCTGGCCGGCGAAGAACAGGCCGCCGACCGACTTGGTCTCCAGCGTGGTCTTCAACCCGCGCGGATCGAAGAAGTCGTATTCGATCGCGTAACCCGGACGCGTGATGTGCGCGTGCTCGAAGCCGCGGATCGAACGCACCAGCGCCAGCTGCACGTCGAAGGGCAGCGAGGTCGAGATGCCGTTCGGGTAGATCTCGACGACCTCCAGCCCTTCGGGCTCGACGAAGATCTGGTGGCTCGCCTTCTCGGCGAACCGCACGACCTTGTCCTCGATCGACGGGCAATAGCGCGGGCCGATGCCCTCGATCTGGCCGGTGTACAGCGGCGAACGGTCGAGCGCGCCGCGGATGATCTCGTGCGTGCGCTCGCTGGTGTGGGTGATCCAGCACGACACCTGGCGCGGGTGGTCGGCGGTGGAACCCATGAAGGACATCACCGGGCGCGGATCGTCGCCGGGCTGTTCGTCCATCACCGAGTAGTCGAGCGTGCGGCCGTCGATGCGCGGCGGCGTGCCGGTCTTCAGGCGATCGACCACGAACGGGCCTTCGCGCAGCTTGTGCGCGAGCGCGACGGCCGGCGGATCGCCCGCGCGGCCCGCGGCGTACGTGGTCTGGCCGACGTGCACCTTGCCGGCGAGGAAGGTGCCGGCCGTCAGCACGACGGCGGGCGCGTCGAAGCGCAGGCCGGTCTGCGTGACGACGCCGGTGACCTTGCCGTGGTCGAACGCGATGTCGTCCACCGCGGCCTGGAACAGCGTGAGGTTCGCCTGGCTTTCGACCGCGCGGCGGATGAAGCCGCGGTACAGCGCGCGATCGGCCTGGCAGCGCGTGGCGCGCACGGCCGGGCCCTTGCTCGCGTTGAGGCGACGCCACTGGATGCCGGCTGCGTCGGCGGCCTTCGCCATGACGCCGCCGAGGGCGTCGATTTCCTTGACCAGATGGCCCTTGCCGATGCCGCCGATGGCCGGGTTGCAGCTCATCGCGCCAACGGTCTCCACCGAATGCGTCAGCAGCAGCGTGCGTGCGCCGGCGCGAGCCGAGGCGAGCGCGGCCTCGGTGCCGGCATGGCCGCCGCCGACCACGATCACGTCGTACTGGTAGAAGTTCTGGCTCATCGGGGGTCGTCGGAATAACGGAACCGGACGCGCGGTCCGGGGGCGGAATTCTAGGTCAGCCCGGCCTCGCACGCCGTGGAGAATGAACGGCAGGTGAAACTTGGCACGGTTCGTGCGACGTATTCCATGCACCCAGCGGGGCAGGCGCTAGGCGCCGGCCGGAATTGGAACAGGGGCTGGTCAAGCGCTCGCAGGGGAAGCACGGGGGCCGAATGTCGGGGGACGTTCGGCCCCCTTTTTATTTGCTCGCCGGGAAGACCCCGGACACACAAAAGGCGCCGCGAGGGCGCCTTTTGCGTCTCCGACGGGTCGTGACACCCGCCTGGATGGGCGCCGACGCCCGATGGGGACGGAACAGGGGGGATCCGTGGTTCCTCATCGGGCGCCGACATGGAGCGTTCGGCGCTGGGCCGACTTTCCCGAATTACGTCCAAAAGCGACGCAATCGGTCAGTGACCGCAGATTGCCGTCACTCGGCGCCGAGCGCAAGCAAAAAAATGTGACTGCGCGCGAGAGCCGGCAACGTGGGTCAACGCTCCTGCTGTTTGATCCCCCGAACCGCGTTGGTCGGGCGCGGCGGCGGGGTGGGCCGCTGCGGACGCGGCTGGGCATCGGCGCGCGGCGGCTGCGACGGGCGCGGGCCGGCATCCGGACGCGGACCGCCCGGACGCACGCCGGTCGGCGGCTGCGGACGCGGACCATTGCCCGACCAGCCCTGGCCCGGCGGACGGTTGTCGTTGCCGTTCCAGTGATGGCCCGGACGGTTCCCGTTCCCGTTCCCGTTCCAGTGCTGGCCCGGGTGGCGGTCGTAGCGGTACGGATAGCGGTACACCGGATAGCGCGGGTACGCATACGGATAGCCGTAATACCCGTAGCGATACGGGTAGCCGTAGTAGCCGGCGCCGCCGTACCCGTAGGGATAGCCGTAGTAGCCGCCGTAATAGCCGCCGCCGTAACCGCCGTAGTAGCGGTATTCGACCGAAGGCTGGCCGTGGTAGTAGTCGCCACCCGCGGCGGCGCCGCGGTAGGTGTAGCCGGTGACGCAGCCGGCCAGCATCGTGGCGGCCAGCGCAGGCAGTAGCAGTTTGCGGATCATGTGTTCGGACCCCCCGGGGTATGTCGCCAGCTTCCGGCCGGCGCTTTGAACTCGGCCTTAATTTTTCCGGCGCTGACGCGGCCGCGACGGCGATGTTCAGCGTAGCGCCGGGACTCGGCCTCATCCGTGCATTGCCGGGCGTTTCGCGCGATGACAGCATGTCACGCCCTTCGCGACGAACGCGCCAATGACCCTGCATCGCGCTTCCGGCCAATGGCGGCTGGGGCTGACGCTCACCCTCATCACCGCCGCCTGCTGGGCGACGCTGCCGATCGCGCTGAAGCTGGTGCTGCAGTCGCTGGATCCCATCACCCTGACCTGGTTCCGCTTCCTCGTCGCGGCGATCTTCACCGGCGCGTGGCTGGGGCTGCGCGGAAAGCTCGGCGGCTATCGCGCACTGACCGGGCGCGGCTGGACGATGCTCCTGGTCGCGGCGCTGATGCTGGTGGGCAACTACGTCTTCTATCTGCTGGGCGTGCAGCACACGAGCCCGGCGAACGCGCAGCTGCTGATCCAGCTGGCGCCGCTGCTGATGGCGCTGGGCGGCATCTGGGTGTTCGGCGAACGCTTCCGCGCGGCGCAATGGCTGGGACTGGCGCTGCTGGTGGTCGGCATGGCGCTGTTCTTCGCCGACCAGCTCGCCGCCAGCGCGAAGGCGCCTGGCTACGTGCTGGGCTCGGCGCTGGTGATCGTCGGCGCCATCGTCTGGGCGATCTACGCCCTGCTGCAGAAGCAGCTGCTGGTACGCCTGGGCTCGATGCAGATCCTGCTTTTCATCTACGTCGTCGCGAGCCTCGCCCTGCTGCCGTTCGCGCACCCGGCGCAGCTGCTGCGGCTCGACGGCCTGCACTGGGCGCTGCTGGCCTACTGTGCGTTCAACACGATCGGCGCCTACGGCGCCTTCGCCGAGGCGCTCGCACACTGGGAAGCCTCGCGCGTGTCGGCGATCCTGGCGACCACGCCGCTGCTGTGCATCGCCGCGGCCACCGTCGTGCACGCGCTGTGGCCGCAGTGGCTCGCGCCCGAACGCATCACGCCGCTGGGCTGGCTGGGCGCCGGACTGGTGGTCGCCGGCTCGGCCGCCGTCAGCCTGCTCAACGCCCGCGCCACGGCGAACACGCCGGCGAACACACCGACGAAGGCCGCCTGAAGGACTCCCATCGCCCATGAACGACATCGCCGCTTCCACGCCCGTCTTCGATGACGTCCTCGCCGCGGCCGCGCGGATCGCGCCGCACGCGCACGTCACCCCGGTCCTGCGCTCGCGCACGCTCGATGCGCTGGCCGGCTGCGAACTGCACTTCAAGGCCGAACACCTGCAGCGCGCGGGCGCCTTCAAGTTCCGCGGCGCGTGCAACGCGATCTGGTCGTTGGACGAGGCAACCGCGGCACGCGGCGTGGTCACGCATTCCTCCGGCAACCACGGTGCCGCGCTCGCGCTGGCGGCACGCACGCGCGGCGTCGCCTGCCACGTCGTCGTGCCCGAAGGCGCGGTGACGGCGAAGCTCGCCGCGATCGAAGCCTACGGCGCCACCCTGCACCGCTGCGCGCCGACCATCGCCGCACGCGAAGCCCGTTGCGCCGAACTCCAGGCCGACCTCGGCGCCGAACTCGTGCACCCCTACACCGACGCCCGCGTGATCGCCGGCCAAGGCACCGCGGCACTGGAGCTGCTGTGTTGGCGGGAGCGATTCGACGCGGTGATCGTGCCCGTCGGCGGCGGCGGTCTCGCGGCCGGTACGGCGCTGAGCGTCGCCGCGCGATCGCCCGGCACCCGGCTCTACCTGGCCGAACCCGCCGGCGCCGCGGAGACCTTCGCCTCGCTCCAGCGCGGCGAGCGCGTCACCGACTTCACCCCGAACACCGTTTGCGACGGCCTGCGCGGCACGCTGGGCGACATCAACTTCCGCATGCTCCGCGACCACGACGCGCGCGTGCTGACGGTGGACGACGCCGAGACCGTCGCGGCGATGCGCCTGTTCTGGCAGCGGACGAAGCAGATCGTCGAGCCGTCGTCGGCGGTCACGCTGGCCGCCGTCCTGAAGCACGCCGGGCTGTTCGCGGGGCAACGCGTCGGCGTGGTGCTGTCGGGGGGCAACGTCGACCCGGATGCGCTGCCGGGGCTGTTCGCGGCCTGAGCTTCTCGGAAGGCACCGCCCGGGCGCCTCGCCTGCCCGGGCGACCAGAGCCGCGCCGCCATTGCTTTTCGTGACGAATTGACCAGAATCACTTTGCCGTTTCTGGCGTAAGCCGGCGACGACCGTGTCGCCGACGAGCGCCGCCGGATGGGGATCCGGCGTCGTCACCCGCCCGCGCCACGCCGCAGTGATCGGGCCACGGGGGGTGGCGGATGGTGGATGTCGAGTTCCGCGTGGTCTCCGACCGGCGCGAAGGCCTGCTGCTCACGCTCGGCCAGCTGGTGATCGCCCATGGCTTCGCCCTGCTGCGGCAACGCATGGCCGGCGGCGAGGACGGCGTCGTGCTGACCATGCTGGTGCGCGGCCCGCAGCAGAACCTGGCGACATTGGAAGAATGCGTCGCGACGCACCCGCTGGTGTCGAGCTTCGAAGCCACGCGGCCGCATGAGGCGATGCCCGACCCGGCAACGCCGTCGCCGACGCCGCCCCATCGCTGCGCCGCGACGCCGCCGTGCGCGGCCGATTCGCGCCGGATCGACGCGCTCGTGCCGCATCTCACGCGCGAGTACCCGAACATCTTCGTGCCGCTGCTCGAACTGGAACGCGAGCTGCCCGACGAACATCGCGAACTGGCGTTGCTCGACCTCGGCCAGCGCATCGGCGCGTGGGTGCAGGCGCGCGATTTCGCCGCGGTCCAGACGCCGACGACGTGCGATGCCGTGCGTCGCGTCGCGTTGCCGGCAATGCGGCAGATCGTGCAGGCGCAGCTGCAGGGCGAGGCGCTGCACGTCAGCGACAGCCCGTTCTGCCATCGCGGCGATCGCGGCGCGTGCTGCCATTTCCTGCGCGGCATGCTCGGCGGGCTGCTCGGTGGCGCGCACGGACCGGACGCACCGCGCGCGGTGGAAACGCGCTGTCGCAACGAAGGCGCGCAGACCTGCGTGTTCGAATTCCAGCGGAGCGTGCAGGCGACGTGAAGGCCGCGCGGTGCGCGCGGTTTATGGCGAACGTCACGGTCGGCCCCGCGGAGGCGCCGGCTATCATGACGGTCCCGCCGCCCCCGCCGGCGCCTGTGGTACCGCAAGGACTCGCGATGAAGATCGACGGCACCCGCACCAACGACCGCGCCACGGAACTGATCCTGGCCTACTACGCCGCATTCAATCGCGGCGACTGGGACGGCATGCTCGCGCTGCTCGGCGACCAGGTGGTGCACGATCTCAACCAGGGCCCGCGCGAAACCGGCCGCGAGGCGTTTTCGGCGTTCCTGCAGCGCATGCATCGCAGCTATCGCGAGCAGCTGCACGACATCGTGGTGATGGTGTCGCCCGATGGTGCGCGCGCGGCGGCCGAGTACATCGTGCATGGCGAATACCTCGCCGACGACACCGGGCTTCCCGCCGCGCGCGGGCAGAAGTACGTGCTGCCGGGCGGCGCATTCTTCGAGCTGCGCGACGGCCGCATCCATCGCGTGACCAATTACTACAACCTCGAGGACTGGATCGCGCAGGTCCGGTAAGGCGGGAAACGCGGAAGCCCCCCTTTCCGACACCCCGCCGACAGCTGCGCCGCTAGCATGGCGCCGGTCCACTTCGGGGCGGGTCATGCGCCAACTCCTTCGATCGCCCGCGCTGTGGACCGCCGCCTTCGCGGTGGCGCTGGCGCTCGCGTTCCTGGGTTCGCGCGGCATCTGGGACCCGGATGAGGGCCGCTACACCAACGTCGCGCTCAACATGCTCGACAGCGGCGACTGGCTCAATCCGCGCCGCAACGACGAAGTCGGCCACTGGACCAAGCCGCCGCTGACGTATTGGGCCATCGCCTCCAGCATCCTGGTCTTCGGTACCAACACCTGGGCCGCGCGGCTGCCGATCGCGCTGTCGTACCTGCTGTGCGTGTGGCTGTCGTGGCGTATCGCGGCGCGGCTGTCGCCCGGTTCGCAGCAGGCCGCGGCCATCGCCTACGCGACGATGCTGCTTCCCTTCGGCGCCTCGCAGCTGATCACCACCGACTTCCTGCTCAGCGCATGCATCGCGTTGGCGATGTGGGCGTTCGTCGAAGCGCGCTTCTCGACGACGCGGCATCCGCGAAAGTGGATCGCGCTGATGTGGATCGCGCTGGCGGCGGCGTTCGTGACGAAAGGACCGGCCGGGTTGTTCCCGCTGCCGGTCGTGCTGTTGTTCGATTACCTGATGCCCGGGCGACGCGAACATCGCGTGCTGCAGTGGTCGGGGCTGGTGTTGTTCGCCCTGCTCGCGTTGCCGTGGTATTTGGCAGTATTCCACGGCAATCCCGGGCTGTTCTCGTATTTCGTCGGCGACGAGATGGTCAACCGCGTGACCACGAACGAGTTCGGCCGGCACGCCGAGTGGTACGGCTGGATCGAGATCTACGTGCCCACACTGATCGTCGGGACGTTGCCGTGGACGCCGGCGCTGTGGCGCTGGGCGCGCGGGCTGCCTGCGATGGTGCGGCCGTGGTGGCGCGATCCGCAGCGTCGCCAGCGCGACGCGCACTGGGTGTTCCTCGCGCTATGGCTGCTGTTGCCGCTGGTGGTGTTCTGCATCGCGCGTTCGCGCATGCCGTTGTACCTGCTGCCGGTGTTCGTGCCGATCGCGGTGATCGTCGCCTTGCAGCGCTCGCGCGAAGGGCGCGCCCTGCCCGCGTGGCCGAAGCTGCTCGCGTGGGCGGTGTTGCTTGTGATCGCGAAAGCGGCAACGGCCTACTGGCCGACGCACAAGAACGCCGAAGCGTGGGCGCACGCGATCTTCGAACGCGCGCCCGGACCGGTACACGAGATCGTCTTCGTCGAGGACATGGCGCGTTACGGACTGCACCTGGAACTCGGCCGGGGCACAGAGATCGAGAAGATCTCGCTCGATACGCTGCAGGGATCGCGTTTCAACCCCGAATACGACGAACCGCTCGCCGTCGAACTGGGCGAGCACGAACACGGCGTGGTGTGGGTTGCGAAGCTCAGCGACTGGCCCGTCGTGCGCGCGCGCATCGAGGGCTATGGCTACCGCGCGATCGTGCTGGGAACGCCGTTCGAACGGCGCGTGCTGTTCCGGGTCGAACCGGAGTCCTGACCCCGCCTCAGCGCGGGGCGCGCGCGCCGGGCGCGAGGTAATCGATGCCCTGGCTCAGCAGCAGCCGCATCACCGATGCGCGCTCGGCGACGGGTCGCGACGCCATCGCATCGATCAGCCAACCGACCGACCGGCAACGCGCGTCGTGGTCGTTGCCGTTGAGGCCGGCGAGGAATCCGTCGTTGAGCAGCGCCGCGCGAACGCCGGCGGCCTTCAGCGCCTGCGTCGCCACATTAGCGTCATAAGGTTGACGCGGGCTTTGCGCGGCGGCGAGGAAGAAACCGGTCGCGGCGTCGGCGAAGCGGACGCGGCTTTGTTGCGTGAGTTGCGAGGCGATGCGGTTGTAGCCGTCGAGACTGCGCGGAGCGTCGGGATCGAACAGCGCACACAGCGCGCGGGCGTCCTGCGGCGTCCGTGCGCTTTCGTGCACCGCCTGGAAGAGCCCGTCGACGCTCGCATCGGGAGCGCGCATCAGCAGCTCCCGACCGTCGGCGACGAGCGCACCCGGATCGAATGCATCGGGATCGAAACTCCACCCGCCGGTCTCCTGCGCGGCCGCGGGCGCGACGCTGCCGGCCAGCATCAGGGAAGCGGCGAGAGCGAGCGAAGTCCTGGTCATGTCGTGCGACGCCGTGTGCGATTGGCCGATCGTAGGGCGCGGCGGCTGAATGAGATTTCGCTGTGTAGGCGGCTTTCGGCGCCTTGTGTACGACGACTTCTAACTGTCGCTGACGTATCGGCGTTGCGATTGTTGTGGCGTACGCGATCGCACACCCGCGTGGCTCTCCTCCTGGAGGGCTGGCGTGAAAGCGTGGAACGTCCCGCCTTCGCGAGGATGATGATCAAGAGCGGGAGCGGCGGCTCTTGTAGCCCGGGTAAGCGAAGCGCACCCGGGTTGGGGCGGCGATCGCGTCCCCGGGTGCGCTGCGCTTACCCGGGCTACAAAAGCGACGCTTTGCTGTTGCGTTGCCATTGCCGTTGCTGTTGTTGCTGCTGTTGCTGTTGCTGTTGAACAGCACTTCAGGTCCCTAGCCCCAACGGGCGCCGCACATGGATGTGCGGCGGTGAGCGCTGAGCCATGGATGGCGAATCGCGAACGCGCCCTTGCTCTGTCCGGTCGTGGGATTGATTTGTCGGGGGGCTGCCCTTTCTTTTGGTTACTTTTCTTTGGGCAAGCAAAGAAAAGTGACCCGAGCGCCGCAGGCGCTCGGAAGCTTGGCGGGTGATTCTTCTTTTGATCCGCTTGCGTGAAAGCGTGAAAAGTCCCTGGATCCCCGCCTTCGCGGGGATGCCGATCAAGGGCGGGAGCGAAGCGGCAAAGCAGGAGCACGAGCAGGCAACAGCAACCATCAACATCAAGAGCAACATCAAAATGGGTTCCAGCTTTCGCTGGAATGACGGTGGGGTGGTTTGCCGCCATGAGAGTGCCCGAGCGTTACGGGCCTGGGTCCCGGCCTTCGCCGGGATGACGCGTGAGCGCGCGCCTCAACCGCGATCAGACGTCATGCTTCAGCGCGTGACACGCGACACGCGGCGCGTGAGACGGGACGCATCCCGCATCCCGCATCCCGCATACCCGCATACCCGCATACCCGATTCCCGATTCCCGATTCCCGATTCACGAATGGCGAATGGCGAATGGCGAATGTCACCTGACGTCCAACGCGTGCCCCGAACCCATCACGCCCCCCGATCCCCCGACACCTCATCCACCGCCCGCGCATCCCCCGCACTTGCCCGCGCCGCGACCACGCTGAACACCACGATCCCGATCACCACCAGCACCGCGCCTGCCAGCGCGCGGCCCTGCGGCCACGCTTCGCCGAGCCACAGCACGCCGATCAGTGTCGCGAACAGGATTTCCGCCGCCTGCATCGCCTCGGTGGCGGCGAGCGCGGTCGGGTTGTTACGCACCATGCCGGTGGCCTGGAAGAACAGCACCGTCGCGATCACGCCCGCGCCCAGCGCCACGCCGGCCGCGAAGGTCACCTGCCCCATCGGCGGCGGGCCGACCTGCGCCAGCGTGACCGCCGCGACCGCCCACCACATCGGCTGGCTGGCCAGGGTCATGCCGAACACGCGCTGCGTCGCGTTGAGTTCGACGCCGCTGCGCTCCAGGTGCAGCAGCAGGCCGCGATTGCCCAGCGGATAGGCGAACGCCGAGATCGCCACCAGCACCAGCGCGATCCAGCCGTCGCGATCGAGCGAGCCGCCGCCGTGTCCGAACTGCAGCAGCAACACGCCGGCGACCACCAGCAGGCCCGTCGCGAGCGCCGGCAACGGCACGCGGCGGCGTTCGTCGCGATAGAGGAACGGCGCGCACAGCATGCCGGCGATGACGGTGAGCTGGAACGTGCCGGCGATCAGCCACGACGGGCCGCTCGACGCGGCATAGCTCAGGCACAGATAGAACAGCACGAAGCCGATGCCGCTCCACAGCAGCCACGGGCCGGGACGCGCGCGGATCGCCCGCCACACGGGCGCGACGCCGCCCTGCCACGGCATCACCGGCAGCAACAGCGGCAGGGTGATGAGGTAACGCAGGCACGCCGTCCACGCCCAGTAGCCGCCTTCCGTCGCGGCCGCGCGATTGAGCACGTAGGTGCAGGTGAAGAAGAACGCCGACGCCAGCGCGATGGCGACCGCTGCCAGCGCCGTGCTGCGCGCCTTCACGAGCGCTTCCGCACCGGGATGCCGCTCGCCGGCACGCGCACTTCGTCGACACCGCCAACGCGGATCGGCGTGCCCGGCTGCGGACCCCATGCGTGCGCGTAGATCACTTCCCACGTCGCCGGCAGGCGACCGTCGCGACGCCAGGGCTCGTACGCCTGCGCGGCGCGCGCGAAACGCGAACGCCCGGTGAGGCTGCGTCGACGATCGTGCATGGCATTGGTCGCGCCGAGCGTGCGCAGCTCGCGCATCAGGCTTGTCAGATCGTCGTGGCCGAGCACGAACTCGTCGCGATCCAGCACGGGATTCTTGAAGCCCGCCGCGATGAGCGCATCGCCGAACTGCGCGATCGACGCGAACGGGCTCACGTGCGGCGCGTTGTCGGCCTGCGCGAACGCATCGCGCAGTTCGTGCAGCGTGTCCGGGCCGAAGGTCGACACCAGCAGCAGGCCATCGGGCTTGAGCACGCGACGGAAGCCGGCGAACACCGCCGGCAGGTCCTCGATCCATTGCAGGCACAGGTTCGAGAACAGGATGTCGACGCTCGCATCGCGCAGCGGCAGCGCGCGCGCGTCGGCGCACAGCCAGTCCGGCCGGCGCGCGACGCCGGGCAGGAACGAAGGCAGCCAGCCGCCGGCGTGTCCGCGCGCTTCGCGCAGCATCGGCTGGGCGAGGTCGATGCCGACCACGTGCGCCTTCGGCCAGCGCTTCTGCATCGCGGCGGCCGCGTGCCCGGGTCCGCAGCCGACATCGACGACGAGCTGCGGCGGCGCGCGGTTCAGCGCCGGATCGTCGAGGTAATCGAGCTGTTCCATCAGGCGCGAGGCCACTTCGCGCTGCAGCGCGGAGGCATCGTCGTAGTGGTGTGCGGCGCGCGAGAACGCGCGGCGGACCTGGCGGTGGTCGAAGGTGTCGGTCATGTCTGCATGTCTGCCTCCCCTTCACGGGAGGGCGGGTGGGGATGGTGTCGCGTCGGGCGGCGCGTGGCGAGAGCGGCGGAGGAACACACCATCCGCAGCCTCCCGAAAGCGCCTCACGCCGGCGCGGTCACCGCACGCATGAACGCGTCGATCTCGCCCGCCACTTCATCGGCCGCGCCCAGGAAGGGCGCGTGGCCCGCGTTGCCGATCACGACGCTGCGCGCGTTCGGCGTCATCGCCGCAGCCGCGGGCATCGCGCCGGCGGGAATCAGGCGGTCGCGACGCCCCGAGATCCACAGGCTCGGCACGCGCAGTTGCGGCAATTCGTCGCGCAGGTCGAGCCGGTCGAGCAGCACCAGGCCGTCCTGCAAGGCCCGCGGCGCCGGTTCGCCGCGTTCGAACGCCTGCGCCTTCAGGCTGCGCAGCTCGTCCTGCGCGTAACTGGAACCCAGGGCTTCCAGCGCGAGGAAGCCTTCCAGCGTCCCGCGGAAATCGCGTCCGAGCGCCTCGCCGAAATCGCGGAACAGGCTCGGCTTCACGCCGTGCGGCCAGCCCTCGTCGGTCACGAAGCGCGGCGAGGAGGCGATCATCACCAGGCCGCGCACTTCCTCTGGGAAATCCAGCGCGGCACGCAGCGCGAACTGTCCGCCGAGCGACCAGCCGAGCCACACGGCGTCCGGCACGCGGGCGACCAGCTGCGGCGCGAGCGCTTCGGGCGACAGCGGCGTGGCGTCGTCGCGCGCGCGGCCGTGGCCGGGCAGGTCGACGAGGTGGAGCGTGTAGCGATCCTGCAGGCGTTCGACCAGTGGCGCGAACAACCCGCCGTGCATGGCCCAGCCGTGGATCAGTGCCAGCGCGGGACCCTGCCCGCGCGTTTCGATGTACATGGGTGCAGCCGATGGGGGATGAAGGTGGAACGTGGTGCTACGCGGCGCCGTCCCGGGCGAGGTCGGCCAGCACCGCCAGTGCGTCGTCGCGGCGGTCGGCCGGCACCAGCAGGTGGTCGTGGTGGAAACCGGCGAGCACGTTGCAGGCGATGCCGCGCCGCGCCAGCGCGGAGGCGAAGGCGGCGGTCAGGCCGACCGCATCCAGCGCCGAATGCACGCCCAGCGTGAGCCAGGCGGCCCGGAAATCGTAAGGCAGGCCGCGCGCGTCGGCGACCTCGCACGGCAGCACGTAGGTGATGCCCTCGTCCTCGTTGACCATGGCGAGCGCGTGCGCGGCGAGCGCCGGATCGGGCGCCGGACGCGCGACGAAGGCGAACTCGCCCGCGCGCGCCGTGACGTTCAGCGTGGCGAGCAGGCGCGCGAGGTCGCGCTCGCCGCTCATCGCGCCAGCACGGCCTCGCGCCGCGCGGTTTCGACCAGGCCCAGGCGGATGCGTTCGCGCGCCTTGGCCATCGCATCGACGAGGCCGTCGACGTCGGCCACGCCGTGCAGCGCCGAGAGCGTCACGCGCAGGCGCGCGCGGCCCTCGGGCACGGTCGGCGGGCGGATCGCGGCGACCCAGTAGCCGGCCTGTTCCAGCCCGGCGGCCATCGACAGCGCGGTGTCGTCGTCGCCGCAGATCACCGGCTGGATCGCCGTCTGCGAATCCATCAGCTCCAGCCCGGCGCGATTGGCGCGGTCGCGGAAGCGGCCGACGAGTTCGTCGAGCTTGCTGCGGCGCCAGTGTTCCGAACGCGCGAGCTTCACGGCCGCCAGCGACGCCGCGGCCTGGGCCGGCGGCAGCGCGGTGGTGTAGATGTAGGAGCGCGCGGTTTCGGACAGGTGCTGGATGAGGTCGGCATCGCCGGCGACGACCGCACCGTATCCGCCGAGCGCCTTGCCGAGCGTTGCCAACTGCAGCGGCACATCGGCGACGCCGAGCTTGTTCGCCGCGACGCTGCCGCGTCCGTCTGGCCCGACCACGCCGATGCCGTGCGCGTCGTCCACGTAGAGCAGCGCCTTCTGCACGCGCGCGACCAGCGCCAGTTCGCGCAGCGGCGCGATGTCGCCGTCCATGCTGAACACGCCGTCGGTGGCGAGCATCGCCGCACCCTCCGGCATGCTGCGCAGCTGGCGGATCGCGCCTTCGGCGTCGGCATGCGGATAGCGGCGCAGGCGGCAGCCCGCCAGTCGCGCGGCGTCGATGAGGCTGGCGTGGTTGAGGCGGTCCTGGACGCAGACGTCCTCGTCGCCGAGCAGCGCCTGCACGACGGCGAGGTTCGCCAGGTACCCGCTGCCGAACAGCAGCGCGCGCGGCGCGCCGAGCCAGTCGGCGACCTCGCGCTCCAGCGCGTCGTGGATCTGGTGATGCCCGCAGACCAGGTGCGAGCCGACGCCGCCGGCGCCTTCGCGCGACGCGGCGTCCTGCAGCGCGCCGACGACGGCGAAATGCTGCGACAGGCCGAGGTAGTCGTTGCCGCAGAAATTCAGCAGGGAGCGGCCGTCGACCAGGCAGCGGGCGCCGTCGCGATGGGCGACGGTGCGGCGCACGCGTACCCGCGAAGTCGCCTCGCGCTGCACGCGCGCGGCGTCGACGCGATCACGCCAGCCCGGGCGGCTCATGGCTGCACCGGCAGGCCATCACGCAGCGCAGTGGTGCGCCGCTTCGACGATGTCGGCATGGACGGTCTCCCCTTGTTCGACCACGGGCATCGGACGCAAGCCCAGTCGGTCGAACAATGCCATATCGCGCTCGGTGTCGGGATTACCGGTCGTCAGCAATTTCTCGCCGTAGAAGATGGAATTCGCACCCGCGAGGAAGCACAGCGCCTGCAACTCGTCGCTCATCGATTCGCGACCGGCCGAAAGGCGCACCATCGACCGCGGCATCAGGATCCGCGCAACTGCGACGGTGCGCACAAATTCGAAGGGGTCCAGCAGCTCGGTGCCGGCCAGCGGCGTGCCTTCGACCTGCACCAGCCGGTTGATCGGCACCGAATCCGGATGCGCCGGCAGGTTCGCCAGCGTCTGCAGCAGGCCGGCGCGCTGGTCGCGGCGCTCGCCCATGCCGACGATGCCGCCGCAGCAGGTCTTCATGCCGGCATCGCGCACGTGCGACAGCGTGTCCAGGCGGTCCTGCATCTCGCGCGTGTGGATGATCTCGTTGTAGAACTCCGGCGCGGTGTCCAGGTTGTGGTTGTAGTAGTCCAGGCCGGCGTCCTTCAGCGCGCGCGCCTGGTCCGCCGAGAGCATGCCGAGGGTGGCGCAGGTCTCCAGGCCCAGCGATTTCACCTCGGAAATCATGGCGGCGACCTTCGGAATATCCCGATCCTTCGGCGAGCGCCACGCCGCGCCCATGCAGAAGCGGCTGGCGCCAGCGGCCTTCGCCTGGCGGGCCTTCTCGAGCACCGCTTCGGTGTTCATCAGCTTGGTCGCCTCCACGCCCGTGTGGTAGCGCGCGGCCTGCGGGCAGTAGCCGCAGTCTTCCGGGCAGCCGCCGGTCTTGATCGACAGCAGCGTGCTGACCTGCACCTCGGCCGGGTCGAAGTGGGCGCGATGCACGGTGGCCGCGCGATGCAGCAGTTCCGGGAACGGCAGGTCGAACAGCGCGCGGACCTCGGTGCGGGACCAGTCGTGGCGCGGTTCGGCCGACTCGACGACCGGCAACGGGCTGATGGCAGGCATGGGGGAATTCCGATGTTTTCGGCAAGACAGGCCGGGCAGTCTGGAAACCATGCCCCACCCTGTCAACCAAACTGCGGCGCACGGAGTTTACGAGTGGTCGTCGCGGCTACTCGATCGCCTCCTGCCGTCGCGGTGCCTCGTCTGCGACGAACGTGGGAGCAACGGTCGCGTTCTGTGTGCCTACTGCCACGAGTCGCTGCCGTGGCTCGCGGCGGCGTGCTCGCGATGCGCCCTGCCGCTGGGCACGGGCAGCGGCCCCTGCGGCGATTGCCTGCGTCGCCCACCACCGCAGCACGCCACGCGATCGCCATTCCTCTACCGGACGCCGCTGGACCGCCTGCTTCCGCGCGCCAAGTTCCATGGCGACCTGGCCGGGCTGCGCCTGCTTTCCGGGCTGATGGGCGACGGCCTCGTCGACGCGGACCGCCCGCTGGCCCTGGTTCCCATCCCGCTGCATCGCGACCGTCTGCGGCGGCGCGGCTATGATCAGGCGCTGGAACTGGCCCGGCCGCTGGCGCGGCGGCTCGGCGTCCCGCTTCGGGACGATTTGCTGCGGCGCGTGCGCGCGACGGCCGCGCAGTCGCGACTCGACGCAGGCGCACGCCGCCGCAACCTGCGCGGCGCCTTCGAAGTGTGCGCGGGCCCCCCGCTGCCAGCCCACGTCGCGCTCGTGGACGACGTGATGACGACCGGGGCGACCGCGCGATCGGCCGCAACCGCCCTGCTCCGCGCCGGCGTCGCGCGCGTGGACGTGTGGGTCTGCGCGCGCGTGCCATGACGGTGCGTTCGCCGATACGCCTTCAGCCCGTCACCCCCCCTTCACCCGGTGACGACTTTTGCGCGCTCACGCTGCGGCGGAACAGGACCCCGGTAGCCGACCTCAATGGTCAAGGAGCTCGTCATGAACGCAGGCGTGTTGCGGACGGTAGGGCGCAGTTGGTGGGTGCTGGTGCTGTACGGCGTGATCGGCGTGCTGTTCGGGATCGCCGCGTTCCTCTGGCCGGCGAAGACAGCGGTGGCGATCGCCTGGGCGTTCGGCGTCATGGCCATCGCCGAGGGCGTGCTCAGCCTGCTGGCGCTGTTCGACAGGAACGTCTCGGTATCGAAAGGCTGGCTTGCGCTGTATGCGCTGGCGTCGCTGGTGTTCGGCGTGCTGGCGGTGAGCAACCCCGTCGCCACGGCCGGCGTGCTGCTGCTGATCCTCGCCGCGTGGCTGCTGGTCGCCGGCATCTACCGCATCGTGCTGGCGATCCGCATCCGCAAGGCGATCACCGGCGAATGGATGATCGCGCTGAGCGGCGTGCTCGCCATCGTGCTGGCGGTGATGTTCCTGATGCGTCCTGCCGCGGGGCTGGTGACGGTGGCGCTGTGGATCGGCGTGGCCGCGCTGTTCTATGGCGTGTTGCAGATCATCGCCGGCATGCGCCTGCGCAAGCTCGCCGACACCCTCTGACCCTACGCCGCCGGCCCGCGCAGCGCCAAGTCGGCGGCGATGCCGGCGAAGATCGCCAGCCCCACCCAGTGGTTGTGCAGGAACGCACGGAAGCATGCCGCGCGCTCGCGCGTGCGAGCGATGGCGAACTCGTAGACCACCAGCGCGGCGGCGATGGCCACGCCGAGCCAGTAGTACATGCCCATCGTCGCGCGCTGGCCGACGAACACCAGCGCCAGGAAGAACAGCGCGTACAGCACGCCCTGTGCGATCAGGTCCATGTCGCCGAACAGGATCGCCGTCGACTTGCTGCCCATGCGCACGTCGTCCTCGCGATCGACCATCGCGTACCAGGTGTCGTACGCGGTCGACCAGACGATGTTGGCCGCATACAGCAGCCAGGCCACCGCCGGCACTTCGCCCTGCACGGCCGCGAATCCCATCGGGATGCCCCAGCCGAACGCAAGGCCCAGATATACCTGCGGCAGGTGCGTGTAACGCTTGAGGTACGGGTAGCTCGCCGCCAGCGCGACACCGACGAAGCTCATCAGCACCGTGAGGCGGTTCAACGTGAGCACCAGCCCGAAGGCCACCAGCATCAGCACCGCGAACAGCGCCAGCGCCTCGCGGCCGCGCACGGCACCGGTGGCGAGCGGGCGGTCCTTGGTGCGCTCGACGTGCGGGTCGAGCCAGCGGTCGGCGTAGTCGTTGATCACGCAGCCGGCCGAGCGGGTGAGCCACACGCCGGCACTGAACACGAACAGCGTCCACAGCGGCGGCACGCCGCCGGCCGCGATCCACAACCCCCACCACGTCGGCCACAGCAGCAGCAGCCAGCCGATCGGGCGGTCGCCGCGCACCAGTTGCCAGTACAGCGCCAGTCGCGTTTTCCACGGCGAGGCCGCGGGGGTTTGGAAGCGTTCGTAGCTCATTTCGGGGGAAATCGGGAAGAAGTTGGACGCGATGCGGTGCGATCGGCGACATCGCCGCACGCGCCGGGAAGCCGCTTCGCAGCACGCCGCCGCGCTTTGCCGCTAGAATGCCAGCCCCGCACGGTGCGACGTGATCGCTCGATCAGGCCGTATCGCGGGACATCCAGGCGCCCGTAGCTCAGCCGGATAGAGTAGTGGCTTCCGAAGCCATTGGTCGGGGGTTCGAATCCCTCCGGGCGCGCCATCTTACGCACCGCGCCGTCGTGTATGCATTCTCATAAGGTTTGTCGCCAACGACAGACTTAGAAGGAATTCGCCCGATCGCTGTCGTCGGCTTCGGCTGAGACATGGGCCACGAGCGACCAGTTCTATCGGCACCCGCGCTCAATCGACCCTACGGAAGGTGCGGCAGCTAGCGTCAATGACTCGCCCGATCCAGTCCGACTGGCGCCGCAATGCGCGGTCCCTGAAGACCGCGAAGCGACGCATACCGCTCGAACTGCTGGTATCGCTGGGGACATAGGATGCGCGGAACCGGCGCCCTCAAAAGTCAACCTGAATGCACCAAAAACAGCTAATAATCGTTGGCGGCGACGAAGGTCGACTGCGGTGTGCGGGGCTAACCCGGTTGGCACGTGGGCGAAACCTGTCGCCGACCGTGCCGATGCTGGGGTTGCTTGGGCAGAAACGGCTTGACCGTTGCGCGGAGCAACCGCGCGATTACGCGCTATCGTCTGTCGCCGCCGGGCTTGCCTAGGCACGCACCTGCGAGGCGATTCTGTCCCTATACTCGTAGGTCGCATCCTCAAGGCGGTGCCCCTTGGGCACGCCGGCGCCGTATCGGTGTTCGAAGACATAGCGCGCGTCGTCATCGTGTCCGGGCTCGCCTTCCAGGTGATAGATGGGGGCGGGCGCCACGGACGCGGCAGACGCCGTGGCAGCGGGCTCAGGTGCCAGGGGCGCGGGAGCCTGGCTGACTGGGGCGGATCCGGCCGCCGCTGCAAGGACGGCGGGCGTGGGGCCGTCGCTGGCAGGCGCGGCGGCATCGCGTCCGCCGCAGCCCCGCAATCAGGAGAACCAAAAGAAGCGACAGTCGGGGTTTCATCAGGCACCCTCCAGGGCTTTGGTATCTGCGTTGCTGGTGCGCCAAATCACCGGCCAGTCATCGGGCAGCACACCGCCGCACCGGTCCAGGCGAGCGCTCCAACCAAGCCGGAACCGCTGGCCGTCATAGCGCCACTGGCTCAGCTCGCCGCAATCGCCCAAGTCACGTCCCTTGGCAAGACTGGTCAGTGTTCCGCTGGCGAAAATAGGATCGACGAGCAGCGCCGTGGCGGCGCCCGCCTCGCCATCGATGCCGGGCGGGCCGGGAAATTCGACCAGCGCTGGCGCCGACTGCATGGCGCGGTCCACGCTGAGCATTAGGAAGCTGCTCTGATAGGCGCCGCCCAGACAGCGCAGCGCTACCAGTGCGCGGGTGGCGTCCAGCGCGAATACCTGATCGCCGACGGACTCCGGATCGGGTGGATCGCAATCGTCGGTGCCGGCCCCCGTCGCCGCCTGCGCCAGCAGCTTGTCGCCTTGCCGCCTTGTGTACGCCGCCAGGGCCGCCCCTGTGCGGCATCGATCGGCGGTCCGGTGAGTGCGGCCGGCGGCAGCTTGGACGCAACGGCCGCGGCGGGCAGTGGCCTTGTGTCCGTGCCCTTCGCGACCCAGGCATCGGGTGTAGCTGCGGCGGATTCTGCTCACGTGGCGTATACCTCAACGGTTAGCTCGAGCGAAAGCTGTGCCCTCCTTGGGGCAGCATGTTTCGCGCGGCACGCGGCGCATTGATCTTGATGTTTTGGCTGATGGCCGGTGGCATGCTGCTGGCCGGCGGGGAGCCGCCGCTAGGCGTTCTGCTCGCACTCGCCGGAATAACGTTGCCGCTCGTCACGGCCAATCGTGCACTGGACAATGCGCGTAAGCGCCAAGGAAAGGCGAACGACTTCACCACCACTTGGGAAGACGTGGACAACTTGAGCTCGCGCGACGTTGTTGTGCACGTTGTCTCGCTGCTGATCGGTGTCGGCATGATTGTGGCTGCCGTTACGCTTTCAAGCGCGGGCACTTAGAACTCTTTTGCCGAGCAGTTTTCGACGGAGTCCCGGGAGCAGCTTGAGCGCGGCGCTGGGGTGGTCGCCAGTCTTTAACCGAACGTCCGCTTTTGGCCGATAGCGGACGCTCGGCGGGGACGCCCGGCGTTCGGGCTGCTAATGTCCGCTTTCGACCCAACGCGGTCATTGCGTCAACGCAATGGAGCGCGAAGTGCGGAACCGTACGCGTGGCGATGTACTCTTCGGTCGATCTCTGAAGGAGGCGTGCCATGCCAACTTGGTCAAGTTGGGTACCCTGGGCGCTATTGTCCGCTTGCTTTGCTGCACTGACGGCAGTCCTAGCAAAACTAGGGGTTCGGGACGTGGACTCCAACCTGGCTACGGCAATTCGCACGATCATCGTAGTTCTTCTGCTGGTGCCCGCCGTCGTGGCCACAGGTCGATGGTCCAATCCGTTCTCATTGCCGCCACGCACACTTGCATTCCTCGCACTGTCGGCTGCGGCGACGGGCGCGTCATGGCTGTGCTACTTCCGCGCCTTGCAACTCGGCGACGTGACCAAGGTCGCGCTCGTGGATAAAACCAGTGTGGTACTCGTGATCTTGTTCGCATTCGTATTTCTCGGCGAGCGCCCATCGGTAAGGGACTGGATCGCGATTGCACTAGTGCTTCTGGGGATTGGAATGCTGGTGCTCAAGAGATGAGCGCTTCGCTTCGCACACATACGGATGAACTCTATGCGCGTGCTTGTCATTGAAGACAACCTAAGTGTTGTCACAAATCTGTTCGAGTACTTCGAAGCGCGTGGCTACACCATGGATGCGGCACCGGATGGCATTACGGGCCTGCACTTGGCCACAAACCAAGAGTTCGACGTTGTTCTGTTGGACTGGATGCTGCCCCGTATGGATGGCCCTGAGGTGCTTGGCCGCCTCCGAGAGGTGGGGCGCGATACGCCTGTGATAATGCTGACCGCCAAAGACGAGCTGCCCGACAAGATCGCCGGCTTTCGAGCAGGGGCCGACGATTACGTGACTAAGCCGTTTCAGCTGCCAGAGCTTGAGGTCCGCATCGAGGCGCTGGTCGCGCGGGCGAAGGGTCGCGGCAGATTGACTCTCTTACGGGTGGCAGACCTAACGTACGACGTAAGTAAGCTTGAAGCTGAGCGCGGGGGGCGCATCCTCGCGCTGTATCCGGCTTCGCGAAAGCTGCTGGAGGTTCTCATGCGTGCCAGTCCCGCAACTGTTCCCCGTGAACGTCTTGAACACGCGGTATGGGGCGATGAGCCGCCCGATGGCAATATGCTGCGCTCCCACATCTACGAATTGCGGCAAAGCGTTGATGGTCCGTTTCCGACGAAGCTGATTCAGACAGTTTCGCGTGTCGGCTACCGAATCGCAGAGCCGCATTCGGAGGATTTGGAACGCGGCCTGGAGAACTGACCGTATCGGCCTTGTGGGACATCACTGGCTTGGCGCCTAACGTCTGCTTGTGGCCGATAGCAGACGTTCGGCCGGGATGGCGGGCAGCCGTGCTGCTAATGTCCGCTTTCGACCCGAAGCGGACATTAGGCGGGATGAGTGATGGCGGCGTATCGAGAAGGACATATGCAAGAGCACGGGGCATGGCCGCTAATCAACTACGGGGACATCTTCTGGGTTGCCGCAGACGAGTCGATTGGTTTGATCTCAGGATCCCCGCATCCGCACGTCGTGATCCAGAACGACGTCCTCAACCACTCCAGGATTGCTACCGTGGTGGTTTGCTCGCTTAGCTCCAACCTCAAGCGGGCGTCCGAGCCTGGGGTTGTTCTGTTGGATGCAGGAGAAGGTGGGCTCGAACGGCAGAGCGTCGTGATCGCGTCCCAGGTCTCAAGCATCGACAAGGGTCGTCTTGGCGAACGTATAGGCTCACTTGCCAGCCACCGAGTGGACCAAGTAGTTGCTGCACTACGGTTTCTGCAGGCGTCTCATTTCCGTGGTCGGTGAACAACGACGCGCTTCTGGCCGATAGCGACGTTCGGCCGGGACGTCCGACAGCCGGGCTGCTAATGTCCGCTTTCGACCCATAGCGGACGTTCGGTGGGCCATGCCCGAGAAGACGGCGACCAGCATTGAGCGGCTGCATTGGGCATTCGCTGGAGGCATCGCCTTTCTTGTAGTTGCTCTCATCGGATACTGGCTTGGATTTCGAGGCAAGGGGCGTGCCTTTGACTCGACGACGACTTGGGCCGATCTCCTGGAAGCCGCGCCAAGTTTCTTCGTGCTCTCAGTCCTTGTTGGTGGCTGCGTCTACTTCTGGCTCGGCCGTCGTCGCTAACTGGAGCCCCGAATGTCTCCTCTTGGCCGATAGTGGACATTGGACTAGGAAGGTTTAACCGAGCGGCGGCGTCCCAGCGCCATTGTCCGGCCCGGGCCTGTCCGGCCTGAACGGCGGGTCGCGTTCAGGTAGGACGCCCAGCAAAGGAGGCTGCCATGTCTGCGTTCCGCGCGTTGCCCGTCGTGTTCGCCTTCGCCATTGCGACAGGCGGTTGCACTTGGAACACGAAAGAGAAGCCCGTCGATGTCGCCGCCGACCTTCCGTCCGTCACATTCGTTATCGCCGCCGTCCAGCGCGCCATTGACCAGACAGCGGTGGATCCGAACTGGCAGGGCGATTCGACCTTCAAGCAGGTGAAGGACAACTGCGACAAGGATGAAGCACTGGCAAAGAACACCTGCGTAGCTCTCAAGACCAATGCGGTCAAAGAATGCCGCCGGGACAAAAGCGGCGCCGCCGACGCGATCTGTACCGATCGTCTGGTTACGGCGGCCGCGAAGTGCGAGAAGGCGTCGCAGACTGAGAACTGCAAGTACGTCGAGCAGATGAAACCACCCGCGATCAACAATGCAATGCTGCAGTTCACGGCCGCACGATCGGCGGAAGTCTCAGGCGGCGCTTCCTTGAAGCTGATCTCGGCGGAGCTGTCGCGCAAGCTTGGCCGCGGATCGTCCTACGAGATCGTCCTAGCGCCGATGCCGAAGCCTCCCGGCATGCGGCTCATGGATACCGCTGAGCAGCCTTACGACCTTCAGGAGCTGACCAACGCCATCTTATCGGCGCTGTCGACCGCCTACCCCACCTGCGATCCTTCGACGCCGTGTGCGTCGCTGCTAGGCCTCAAGAGCGCCAAGTACACCTTCGAGATCACCTACGAGAAGAAGACGTCCGGTGGCTTCGAGTGGTCGATCTCGCCAATCAAGATCACCGAGGGCAAGTTCGGCGTCAGCAAGGAATCGAAGCTTGGGAACATCATCACCCTTGAGCTCGGCCGTTGACGCGCCCTCAGCCGGCTCCGCGGCTCCCTGGCTGACCGTTGGCTGATGTCCCGTCTCGGTGCTACACGGGTTGCTCTAGCCGCCGTGTGTGCGTTCAACCATAGATTGGCCTCCATCTGAGACATAGTTTGGCCGCTCGCGGTGGCGCCGCCCCCCGATATGCGATTGAAAATTCCCGTGTCGGGGGGGTCGATTGTCTCCCCGGGCCACCATTTTCGGCGGAACAAAGCCGCTTGAAAGGTAGGCTCTGCAAGGCGTTGCCCTGCGAGGCCTTACGCTTTATGGGCTATCGCCCGGCCCCGGTGTTGCGCCAGCACGACCCGCCCGGGTGCGCATTAGGTGCGGCCTAGCTGACCGCTACCCTGCCGCGTCGTCGTCGCTGGCGGGCGCTGCATCGTCGCCGCGCAGGGCTTCGAATTCGGCCACAAGTGCATCGTACCCCTCGATGCGTCTCTGCAAGGCAGGGCGCGGGCCTGTTTCGCTGTCGCCGCGATTGTGCAGCGCATTGGGCTCCGCAAACAGGCTGGCGGTTCGGTCGCAGAGCGTTTGCAGCTTCTCCGGGGTCAGTGCTTCGCCACGCTCTAGCTTTGTGCGGGCAATCTAATGTACCCCGAGGCTAGGGCTTGAAGACGAACGTCGGGCGAGCGTGCGCCCTTAGCAATTCGTAGATCGTCACGGTCTTAACCTTGCCGATCTTTAGTGCCGCGTCGGGAATCGGCACTTCCTTTTTCTTTTCGGGCTGCGACAACTCCTGCGTCACAACGATATGCCCATAGGCGCGTGCGTATGCGAGCAGGAAGGCGTCAGCCCTCTTGCCTTCGGCGAAGCGCGCGAGCGCAGCGGGCTGATAGTGCTTGTCGGCGGCGGCCCAAGTCATGCAGTGGGAGTACTCCCTCATAACGGCCGCGTCGCCCACGTCGTCGAGAAAGAACCCATTGGGCATTTCCTCGGCCCAAGTGCGCGCCTCGTCGCCCTTCTTGCCTTCGAGGAGCTCCGCGCGGACCTTGCCGATGCTGTAGATCACGCCCTTGTCGAAGCCCTCATGCACCCAATCCCAAAACCCCTCGCAGAAGGCGAAGTGATAGTGGAAGTTCTTGCCCTGAATGAAGACATTGGAATCGATGATGTACTTGTTAGTCATGTTCGGCACGCCCCTTTGCCAACGCCACGACCGTATCAGGCTTGACGTTCAATAGACTCGCGGCGTCACGGAGCAACGTCTGCCCACTCATCGCGCTCGCCACAATCGTCCTCGTGAACTTCTTGCTGTTTCTAATCGGAATAGTCACGAGGGCGGTCGGCTTGCCGCTGGACTTAACCCGCTGCGTGTTGGCCGCGATCTCGTCATAAAAGGCTTGATCCACAAGCTTGCTGTCGAACGCGCGGCGCGCGATGACGAGCTTGCTTACTCGGAAATACTTGGCGAGCTTCTCGACGTCTTGCGGCCCCGCCCATCGCTCCAAGAAGGCATTCACAGGAACTAGCACGTTCGCCGCAACGCGGTTGCATAGCCGCTCTGTCGGATTGCCGAATCGGCTTGGCGTCACGTCGGAAACACCGGTTACGCCGAGCCAGATGTGAGCTAACTCGTGCATGAGCGTAAAGACGGCTGCCACTTCGGCATCGCGACCATTGATGAATACCAACGGCACCAGCTTGTGCGCGACTGCAAAGCCTCGAAACTCCTTTTCGGATATCGGTCGGCGGGTATTGGATTTGACGTAGCTGGTCTTAAACACCAGCACGCCCTTGGCCTCGGCCTTCGCGCTCAGCGCGGAGAAATAGGTGGCTGCATCGGGACTCTTACGGCGATCGTCGTCGGTAATGCCAAGCTCGCGGCGCATATCCGCAGCAATGTCGTCAGCGTTTCGCTTCGCATCGGCGGCAAAGCGACCAACGAACGGAAGCTCGCCGGCTCCCGCTTCTGTCAGGTGCTCGATCAACCAACTCTGCTTCGCAAACACGTCTTCGAGCGTTTCATAGAAATCTTCGCTCAGCGGCTGCGCGTCTTGGACTTGGCGCAGATCGGGAATGCTCGGGCGCGTGATTTCGGGCGGCTCGGCAAGGAACAGGTAGCCGAAAGGAATGCGCGCCTTCTTCGCAAGCTTCTCAGCCTGCGGCACGGTCAGCCGACCTTCGGCGATGCGCTCGCGGTCCTTCTCGCGCTTGGCCACGCTCTCGGCGAACGAATGGAGGGTCTGGCCAGCCCTTTCGGCAGCCCAATCAAGCACGTCGCGGGAGAGTTCCAGCGCCTCCACGTTTGCCCGTCTATCGCCCCTTATGAAACGGCTCATTAGACCATACCCTCCCTGTCTTACGGACTGAGAAGATGGTGGGCTAGTGCCGCCGCGCCCATTTGACGTTCACGCTGCCGGGCTGGGCGGGCTACGGTGACTTCTGGAACGTCCGCTTCTGGCCGATAGCGGCATAGGAGCAGAGGCGAAACGTGCGACATGACGCGCAGGGGGGGCGGTATGGAAGATCGAACAAAGCGTCTGATCAGGTGCTTGGCCACCGGCTTCCTCGGCGCGCTTTGCGGCCTGTTTGTCGGGTGCGTCCTGGGGTGGCGAGTGTACGCCTGCCTGGGCCTCATCGTGGCGAATATTGAAGCCGGGCAGGCACTGGGAATGGGCATGTTCGTCGCTTCGTTGGCGCTGGTAATCGGAGCCATCCCAGCACTTACGTATGGTGCGGTGGCGTATGCCTTCCTCCTGTATTTTCGTCGCGCGAGCTACGTGGCCGTGATGATCGTGGGAGCGCTGCCCGGGTTTGTGTTCGCGATCGCAGACCAGGTTTCGTACGAAATGCTGATCTTCGGACCGCTCATAGCCATTTCCACGCACTTCGTGGTCAAGCACGCTCTGCGCAAGCGCGAGCAGGCGCCGAACGACATGCCGGCCGTGCCTGCTTCCCGTCGCGAGTGACCGCTTCGGGTAGGTATCGGGCGTTGCGACACAGTCACTACGCGGTGCTAATGTCCGCTTTCGACCCAAAGCCGACATGAGGGGAAGGCGAATGCGGGTAAAAGGATTTGTGATCCTGCTGGCGGCTTGTCTGCCGATGATCGGCACGGCAGCCACGATTGAAAAGCCGATCTACGGGAAGTTCGGCGGGATCCCGCTCGACGAAAGCCCAATCATTTCCCACATGCTGTTCGGCACGCTGCCAGACGGCAGTCCGACACCTGCCAGGATCGACGAGCACACGGTTCGCGTCGTTCTGTCGAATGTTCTGGGGACTGGCCTGTTCGGCGTGGAGGATGTTGATTGCAGCAAGGGGACGAAGCTGACCGTTGGCATTGGAGAGTGGGGAAACATCGGGCCCTCTCCGGTGGTGGAGAAACCATTCAAGCTGCGGAAGATGCACCCGAAAGCCGTTGAAACGTATCGCGAAGCTTGCTCGGTAGCGGGCGTCTCGCCCGACTGGTGATGATGGGAGCCCGCTGATTTCGGCCGTGCTAATGCCCGCTTTCGCCCGAAGCGAACGTGATCAACTCACAGCTGGCTCACCGAGGCATGCGCGCCTTCATCTTTTGCAGCATGTCTACCCGGTTTTCCTCATCCGATACGGCCCATTGCTGCTGCGGGATCGTGATGTCCCCCCGCTCACGCGACCGGCCTTCCTTGGCGGCCAGACCGCTCCGGATCGCCTGCATCCCGTGCAGGGCCATCCAACGTCGATCGTAGGCGGGCGGGTTGGCGCGGTCCCAATTCACGGCGCGATTCATCTGTGTCCACACGACGTCCATATGCTGGGGCGCATAGTCTGAGAAGCCCTTGTTGAATGCCTGCACCAGCTCCAGCAGACCAGTCTTTGCTGTTTCATCCAGCAGGATGGAACTGTCGTTAACCGCGCGAACCCGTGCAAGGACATACCAGTAGGTAGCTTCTTCCGGCTGGTCGTCCGCGTAGAGAGCCTTGGAGATCTCGAAGAGAACCGGGGGGGCATAGTGGTTGGGACGCGCGATGGCCTGTTGCAGGGCCTTGTCGCGAACGCCTTCATCCGAGGACCTTAACAGTTGCAGCATGCCCTTCGTGGCCTGCGTGTTGATCTCCGCGAACTCGTCCTGCGATTCCACATACACGATCTTTCCAAGCGGTTGTCGCGATGGAGGCTCCTCCCCATACGCGTTGATGCTTATTGCCAGCAGCAGCGCGATTCCGACGACACAACCTCGATCCATTCCCATGCCCCGTCCCTGCCGTGTGTTCCCGCGGATCAGGCCGCATGCTGGGCAAAATTTCAAGTGGTCGAGAGGAAGGAGGCCGCGTCGCATGAGCTTTCAGAATGACAGCAGAATCCGCTTCTGGCCGTTAGCGGACATTGGGCCGGGCAAGCCCTCCTCGGCGGTGCTAATGTCCGCTTCCGACTTATATGGGCCACTCAAGGCATCCGCGAATGTCAGACATGCCTTTCCTCACGCCTCACTTCTGGCTGCTTCTAGTTCTCTATCCCGGCGTGGCCGGGGCACTCTACTTCCATATCAAACTGAAGAGGCTTGCGTTCGCTGCGAGACTTGGGGAGCTGTTAGCAGCGTTTACCGGCGAGCATGTCGGGAGCCGAGGCTTCTGATCTGCCTGTACGGCCCAACGCTGGTGCACGTCGACTTGAAGTTCGTGAAGTCTTCGGACTTGACACGTCTCGTCGAACGCCCAGCGGTGCTTTTCGCACGCGATTCGGGGCAGCTCGAATCGATCCTCGAAGCGGCAGCCATCGAGTGGCCCAACGCGCCGCCCGAGTGGTTCGAGCAAAGAGCGTGGATCTGGCTGCACTACGGAGCGGCAAAGCTGGCGCGCGGCGAAGTGTTCGAGGCGCTGGGAATGCTGGCGTTTTTTCGGGATCAGGTGCTTGGACCGATGCTGCATCGTCGGGCAGGGCGCCCGCAACGTGGCGTTCGCAGGATCGAGATGCTCGGCGGGTCCGCCATGGGGCGGCTCGCAGGAACCATCGCAACCTTCGATGCAGAATCCGTGCGTGCTGCATTTCTCAAAGCAATCGACATGTACCTTGATCTGCGCGCGGATGAGCCACCGCCTCAGCCGGTTGCGACCATGCCTGCAGCCATTCGGAACTACCTAGCGAAAACGTGATCGTTTCTGCTACGAAAGGCTGGGCCACTTGAGGTGGCCCAGCTTCTTCGGTCTCACTTCTTAGCGGACATGTCGTGAGGTGGGCGCTATAGCGCGGGGTATTCGTGTGCTTCAGATCGAGGCGTAGGCACGCCGATCAACCGGCGAATCACCGCTGCTGGTCGATAGCGGACATTCATAGGCGGAGCGCCGACAGACCAGCGCAAGAATCCAGCCAGACGCCGCGGAGATCGCGCTATGCGTGTGCCTTGGCGCGGGGCTTCAGTCGGAAGCTGATCCCCAAGCGGTTGATCGCATTCATCGCCGCAACAGTCAGCGTCAGATCCACGAAGTCCTTTTCGGAGAACGCCGCTGCGGCCGCAGCGTACGCCGCGTCAGAGGCGTGCGTCTCGCTTACGCGCGTGACTTCTTCGGCCCACGCCAAGGCTGCCCGCTCCTGCTCCGAGAACAGGTACTCAGCCTCGTGCCAGACTGGAACAAGGACGACGGTGTCCACCGACATCCCTTCCTTGATGAGATCGCGAGTATGGATGTCGATGCAATGGGCACACCCGTTCAGCTGGGAGACCCGCAAGAACACCAAGTGAATCAATTTGGCCGGCAGGGCTGTGCCCGTCGTGACGAAGTGGTGGAGGGCCCCGATTGCCTTGGCACCCTCGGGGGAAACCGTAAACCAATTAGCGCGTTTCATTGTCGAAGTCCGTGTTGAGGAGGTGCTGAGCTGCCGTTTGACAGCCCATCAATCCTGTGGACGCCTAGACGTCGCAGTTCGTGACAGGCTGGCAGATCAGCGGTGCGCGAGCAGACTTCGGGTCTTGGTTGTCCGTGGAACTTCATGAATCGGCGGCGCCCAGAGTGCCTCCGCCGGGTCATCTGGCGGTGCCTCAGATGGGGCTAGTGGATATCCTTCAGAACGCTGTACGTCAGCTCTGCAAACCCGGTACCAACCTGCGTTGCCGAGATCAGGGCTAGGCCGGGGCTGAGGAGTCGTCGCGGGAACAACGGTTTCCCGGATCCGAGGGTCGCCGAGCCGATTTGTACGGTGATCTCGTCCAGCAATCCGGCGTCATGAAATTGCGCGGCGAGGCCACCGCCGCCCATAACCCACACATTCTTGCCGTTGGCAGCCGCGAGCATTTGAGTATGAACCACGCGCACGTCGCCATTGGCGAACGTCACGTTGGCACCTTCAATCGTGGGCAGGGTGCGGCTGGTGAAGACCCAGGTCGGTTGGGTGTATGGCCATGCCGATCCAGTCGCTTCGGAGACGCTGCCTGCATTGCGCAGGATCCATTCGTAAGTCGATGATCCCATCGCGATCGCACCGACGCCCTGGATGAAAGACGGATAGCTGGTCTCGTTGATGTCGCCTAGCGGAAACAACCATTCCAGTGAATCGTCTTCAGTGGCAAGAAAACCATCGAGGCTCGACGACGTGTAGTACTGCGTTTTCAAAGCAGCGTCCTCCTTGGGAAAGGATGTGGAACCTAGGAGCCTGTCGTCTCACGGCATGAGACCCAGGTCCGCCTCTGGCCATAGCGGACCAGCCCCTTGGACGTGCCCTTCAACGGCTATGTTTCCCGGCGAGCGACCCAGCCCCGAAAGGTGAACGCTGCGTAGAACAGTTCGGGCGGCGTGAAACCTGCACGCTCCAGCAGCGATTCCTCCTGCGCCGGTGAAAGCAGGGGTAGCCGCCTGCCGATCCCTTCCGCGGCGCGCCGCGCGTCGGCATACGCGACGCCGGAGGCTGCCGCGAACGAAGCATAGCGGCCCAGCCAGCGCGTTCTTTCCTCGGGCTCCTGCGCAATGCTGTGGTGCGCCACGACGAGTGGAGCACCTGGCTTGAGCCGCTCGCGAAGTTGCCGCAATGCATGAAGGCGTTCCTCGAGGGTGAGAAAGTGCAGGGTAAGCAGGCAGGTTGCGCCGTCGAAGGGGCCTGCAGGCGCGGCATCGATCTCCCCGTGTATGAATTCCACGCGTGACGCGAGTGGGCCAAGCGTGTTCTCCGCCAGTGCCAGCATCGGCGCGTATGGGTCCACGCCCACGAATCGCCATCCCGGCCGCGCGTTCGCAAAGGCCCTCAATTCGAGCCCGCCACCGGCGCCGAGCACCAGGATGCGGCCGTCGTCCGGAGCGTGTTCGGCAAGCAGCAGGTGGGCCATCCGATGCAGGGCATGCAAACCGGGAACCTGCCGCACCGGGCCCTGCGCGTAACGCGCGACGGCGGTGGCGTCGTGGAAGGAAGACATGAGCGGATCTCGCGAGTTGACCGTCCGCCCATTATGTAACACCATTTGTTACATGAAACGCGACAGCCGGCTATCAGCCGTTCTCCACGCATTGCTGCACATGAACGAACACGGCGCGCCGATGACCTCCGAAGCCCTGGCGCAATGCCTCGGGACGAACCCGGTTGTCGTCAGACGCACCATGGGCCTGCTGCGCGAGGCGGGCCTGGTCGCCGCCGAGCGCGGGCATTCCGGCGGCTGGCGCATCGTGGCCGACCTGTCTTCCGTCAGCCTGCGCCAGTTGCACGAAGCGCTGGGCGAGCCTGCCCTGTTCGCCATCGGCAATCGCAACGAGCATCCCCAATGCCGCGTCGAACAGGCGGTCAACGCCGCGCTCGACGATGCCTTCGAACAGGCCGAATCACTGCTGCTGCAGAAGTTCGAGTCCATCTCGCTTGCCGACCTGGCCGCCGGCTTCGCGCGCAGGCGCAAGTGCTGAGGAACGCTGTATGAAGTACGACGTCATCGTCATCGGCGGGAGTTACTCGGGCATGGCGGCGGCGCTGCAGTTGTTACGCGCCCGACGAAGCGTGCTGATCGTCGATGCAGGCAGGCGGCGCAACCGCGCGGCGGCGCATTCGCACGGATTCCTTGCGCAGGACGGTGCCGACCCGGCCGACATCGCCCGCGTGGCGAGGAAGCAGCTGGAGGCGTATGCGACGTTGAGCTGGCGCGACGGCGAGGCGGTGAGCGCGACGGGCGAGAAGGACGCTTTCGAAGTAGTGCTGGACGATCGCAGCCAGCATTACGCGCGACGGCTCCTATTGGCCACGGGCGTCTCGGACACGCTTCCCAACATCCCCGGGTTACAAGACCGGTGGGGACGCAGCGTGTTCCATTGCCCTTACTGCCACGGATACGAACTGCAACTCGGGCAGATCGGCGTCATCGCCACCGGACCGATGTCGATCCACCAGGCGCAGATGCTGCCGGAATGGGGCAGGGTGACCTTCTTCCTCAATGGCGCGCTGGAACTGGATGCGGCCGCCGCGAAGGACTTGGCTGGCCGCGGCGTTTGCGTCGAGGCCACCTCGATCGCGAGCATAGAAGGTCACGCCGATGTCGTGCTGGCGGACGGCCGACAACTTCCGTTTGCAGGCTTGTTCACTGCGCCGCGAAACGCGCCGTCCTCGCTGATTGCCCAAGTTGTCGGCTGTGATCTGATTGAAACGCCATTCGGAACGCAGATCGGCACGATCGACTCGAAGGAAACCAGCGTCCGTGGCGTATACGCGTGCGGCGATGCGGCGCGATCCCCGCACTCGGTATCGCTTGCCGTCGGCGACGGCGCATGGGCCGGCGCGCAGCTGCATCGATCGCTGATCCTGCCAGCGCTGTGAAGCGAGACGTTCCGCGACCTACCTAGTCGGGAAGCGGTCGATGCTAATGTCCGCTTTCGACCCAAAGCGGACATCTCCACAGTCATGGAGCGACACGTAGCACGAACTGTGGCCCTTCTGATTGCGTTGATGACGCCCTATCTCGTCAAGGCGGCGACGCGTTGCGATGTTCAGTCCGACGCACGGCAGCGGGAGGTTGTTGCTGATGCGCTGAAGAGGTCTTCTGACCTTTGCAGCGTCGGAGCGGACTGCGATACCAGCGCCCATCTCGGGGAGGACGGATGGACAGTCTGGGTGATCCCGGTCAAGGGGCGACTTGCCTATGTGGTGGGAGCAGGTCACTACGTCGTATACAACTGCTCCGGCGAGTTCGAACGGATTATTCCGGGTCTTTGACGCAGCACCCGAATGTCCGCTCCTGGCCGATAGCGGACACTCGTGAATTGGCCCTGCGGCACCTCTGTCCAATGTTCTGGACGACGCCGTCCAAACGCTCCGGTTTGGCTATCGGCGCCCGAACCGGTAGGTGCAACTCAGATGGGGCGTCAAATGCCGGGTCGCATCAAAGGGCACATGCCCCGCTCAAGCTTCGGATAGTCCTCGCGTTCGCCCAGTGCGGTCTCGACAAACAGCGCGATGGCGTTGCCCTCCCGCGCAGCCATCGCTTCGGCCGATTCGCCGTTCTGCCCATTTCGCCACACCGTCCACATCGCACCCAGATCGCCATCGATCCGCACGACCGCCGTATGAAACTCGTCTTCGTCGCCGCCAAAGACCAGCGCGGGACAGACGATGACGCCGCGCCCGGGAACGGAGGGCAACGCGGTGTGCTTGCGATCGCGGAGGCAGTTCCCGGGCCCGCGAGGATCATCGAGCCGCAGCCGGGCCAGATCGATCAGCTTGAAGCGACCGGGAGGCAGTGCGCGTCGAATGACGCCGAGCGAGTCGTCGCACACGGACCGTGCCCACTTGCGTGACAACCGGGGGCACAGCCGACCTCGGTGGCTATCGAAGTCGCTCGCGCCGTAGCTGTGCACCGTGACCGAGACCAGGTCGAGCGCGAGCGGGCGCCCATGGTCGCGAGTCTCTTGAAGTAGAGCAGTGCTTCGCTGGGCCGCGTGCCTCGCATCGGCTTTCCGATTGAGCGAGAAGGACATCCCTCCGGCCGCATGATCTAAAGCGACAAACGGCAGGACAAGCGTATGCCGCGCAACGGCAACATGGACGTCGGTCGCAAGCAGTTGCAGATCCGGTGACCGATCCTCGGGAGGGCCTCCGCAGCCCACCGCGAGCGCAGCGATGCAGAGCAGAAGCGTGGGCATAGGTCGCGGCGTTGCGAATGACATTGTGGCGATCTCTCGGGGCACATGACCAGAAGCGTGGGACGCGCGCGCGATGTCAGCGTGGCGGGACTGTGAAGTGGGCGTGTGGTGGCCGGTCCGACCGAGGGGCCTCCGCGCGCGGCCGCTGTTGGGGCGGGGGGGGCGAGCCATCGGTTGCTTCGGACCGCCAATGGAGATCGGGCTCGAAGCGTGCGGGCCAGCGGTGCTAATGTCCGCTTCCGACCCGCAGCGGACACTTGGCTCGCTTGCCAAATTGGGTCATGGGGACGGCACTCATGCGGATCAGGCCTTCGGTCTGGCGTGACTGGATGCCCGATCTGGTACGGATGATCACGAGATTGCCAAGGTGGCTATGTTGCTAGACGAAAGGACGTGGACATGAACTCTCGATTGCATTGCGGCCTGAGGTTTCCGGTCAAGTGCGTTGTCGCCGCCGTTGTACTGGCTGTCGTGCCGTCGTGCTCGGCCGAGCGCCGCGTCGTTAACTGCCAGTCACTCATATCAGACGTGAGCGAAGGGAATCGGGGCTTAGTTACCGGACGCCTTCGGCCGGACTTGGCGGACAAGGCGGAGGCGCTGCGAAGGGATTGCAAGGCAACGTTCGAGCGCAACATGCAGCTAGCCCTGTACTCGGCGAACTCCGGAGATCCGGATTCTGCCGTTTCGTTGCTGCGGGAGATCGCCAGCAACGACGCAGAGTCAGAACCGCGACGGCTCAATACGCTCTACTGGGTCCTCTACAGGACCTTTAGTCGTCACGAAGAGCGCGGCAAGGTGGCCGCTGACGCACGAGCCAGATTTCCAGACAGCCCCTATACGCGACTGATCGGCGGCGCCGAGGACTGCATCAACGGCAGAGGCAAGGCCGCGCTGACGGACCTCCAGTATGCCGACTCACAGCTCCACGAATTCCAAGGCCTTCCATTTCTGGCATTTGCATACGCAGCGAACGATGACTTCGCGAATGCGGCGAGCACCTTGGATCTCCTGCAGAGAGTGACTGGCGGCCGCATGATGGAGGACCGCACCGTGTACACCAGCGTGGTGACCTATGTGAACATGGGTCGCGATGCGGACGCGGTGGAAATCTACCAGCGCTTTCTTCAAGACTTCCCACAGGCGTTCGATAGCAACTTCATCCGCAAGTCGCGAGCCGTGCTGATGCAAAGTGGAAATCTGCCAGAACAGGGGTAGGGCTCGGGGGTACGCCGGCGCCGTCGCGTATGTCCGCTCCTGGCCGGTAGCGGACATCGGGCCGAGCGTGCCCCCAAGGGGCGCCGCGGACATGGCGGGCCCGGTGCCCGATACGGCCAACGACGAGCACTTTCAGCGCGGCTGATGCCCACGCTGGCGCAATCGCACCCGATCCGGCAAAGTCGACATTCCGGAACAGGGGCCGGCCCATGCAAATTCTTCTTAGCCAGATGGTTCCCACCTTCGTGTACGCCATCAGCGGCTTCGCGGTGGCAGCGCTCGTCACCTTCGCGGCGGGGGCCGTTGGGGATGGGTTGAGTGCCTTCCTGCTCCGCACTTGGCTCGACTAATTCGGCCGGCCAGCTGGCAGCTCCAGCCGTGGCACGCAGCCGCTGGTCGGCCGAACCTTCTTCGGTGCATCTCACTCGCGGGCTGCTAATGTCCGCTTTCGACCCAAAGCGGACATCAGGGGTCGCCAATCAGGTTAGTGGCGATCCTTCAGGACACTGTAGGTCAGCTCTGCAAACCCGGTGCCAACGCGTGTTGCGGAGATCAGGGCAAGCCCGGGGCTGAGAAGCCGTCGCGGGAACAACGGTTTTCCGGATCCGAGCGTCGCGGAGCCGATCTGTACGGTGATCTCGTCCAGCAAACCGGCGTCGTAAAACTGCGCTGCGAGGCCGCCGCCGCCCATGACCCACACATTCCTACCGCTGGCAGCCGCGAGCATTTGAGAGTGAGCCGCGCGTACGTCGCCGTTGGCGAACGTTACGTTGGCACCTTCAATCTTCGGCAACTCGCGGCTGGTGAAGACCCAAGTGGGTTGGGTGTATGGCCACGCTGTTCCAGTCTGTTCGGAGACGGTACCTGCATTGCGCAGGATCCACTCGTAGGTCGACGATCCCATTGCGATCGCGCCGACGCCCTCGATGAAGGACGGATAGCTGGTCTCGTTGATGTCGCCCAGCGGAAACAACCATTCCAGTGAATCGTCTTCGGTTGCAAGAAAGCCATCGAGGCTAGACGACGTGTAGTACTGAGTCTTCAAAGCAGCGCCCTCGGTGATAAAGGACGCGCGACGCTAGGGGCTCCCCGTCTCGCAGCGTGAGACTGCGTCCGCATTTGGCCGATAGCAATGGGATGGACTCCTCCTCACCAGCGCACTCATCGAGTGCCAGACTGAGTTTGCGAGCACAGTCGCGGCTTGGAGGAGTCCACCATGAACGAGCTTATTCGCATCGGCGTCGACTTGGCGAAAAACGTATTCCAGGTGCATGGCGTGGATCGCCGCGAACGCCCCGCCTGGTGCAAGCGGCTGCCGCGTGAGCGCTGGTTGCGGGCCGTGGCGGAAACAGCACCGCCTGGCTGCGAGATCGGCATGGAGAGTTGCGGCGGCGCTCATCACTGGGCGCGGCAACTGCAGGCACGCGGTTTCCGCGTGAAGCTGATCGCTCCGCAGTTCGTGAAGCCTTATGTGAAAAGCAACAAGAACGACGCCAACGACGCCGAAGCGATCTGTGAGGCGATGAGCCGACCTTGCATGCGCTTCGTATCGGTGAAGTCGGTGGAGCAACAGGATATCCAGTCTGCACATCGCATCCGCGCAGGGCTGGTCGAACAGCGCACGGCGAAGGCGAACCAGATCCGCGGCCTGGTGGCCGAGTACGGGTTGGTGGCGCCGAAGGAACTGTTGTCGCTGCGCCGGGCGATTCCGCGCTGGCTGGAGGATGCCGATAACGGGCTTAGCGATCGCTTCCGACATCTGCTCGACGGGCTGTGGCGAGATATTCGTGCTCTGGATGACCGGGTCGCCGAACTGGATGCGGACATCGGGGCCATCGCCCAAAGCGATCCGGATGCAGTGCGGCTGCAACAGTTGCGCGGCGTCGGTCCGATGATCGCAACGGCCTTGCTGGCCGCAGTGGGTGATGCCCGGCAGTTTGCCAATGGCAGGCAGCTTTCCGCGTCGCTGGGCCTGACACCCCGCCAGCATAGTTCGGGCGGGAAGGAGCGCCTGCTGGGCATCAGCAAACGCGGTGATGCCTACCTGCGCTCGTTGTTGGTCCATGGCGCGCGGGCCATGCTGCGAACGGCCAAGGGCAAAGAAGACCGACTTAGCCGATGGATCTGCCGACTGGCTGAGCGCTCGCATCCGAATGTGGCCTGTGTAGCCCTGGCCAACAAGACTGCACGCATGGCCTGGGCCATGCTGCGCAACGGCACCGACTATCAACCGGACCTGGCAGCCGCCTGATACCTGGGAGCCCCAACGACTGCGAACAACCTGCAGATGGCAAACCGGTCGGACCGGCGCCGGCAAACCCCTGAATGTCCTGGTGCGTAAGCACGTGATAGCGATTGGGAGCCGGCGCGCGAATAGCCCATCAAGGCCCAGCATCGAAGCGATGCAGCAGTCCGAGGCCGGATATACGTGCGCAGTCGACTCGGGCGCCGGATGCAGGATGCTTGCAGCAGAGGGGGAGTCCATATACGGACATTCGGCCTGGTTGGCGCCGCACAGACGCCGCCGCTGGCGGCTCGTTTCAAGCCAGGACCATCACAGGGTGGTGGCGTAAGGTGAGGCTCCCCAGCTAGGTGAAGCCCGATGACAGACGATCCCAGGAACCGCGGAGAGCCCGACCGCTCCCGCATCAACTTAAACGAAGAGCACGAGGTTCGTTACTGGACCAAGGCCCTGGACGCCACCGAGGCGGAGCTTCGCGCCGCTGTGGAGGCAGTGGGTCCTACGGCCGACAAGGTCCGCGAGTACTTCCAGCGGCGCGGGTGACTGGATCAAGGAACTGGGCGCCAGCGAGGAGCGCCTCCGCGAGGCTGTTCAAGAAGTAGGCATATCTGCCGATGAGGTTCGGGAATTCCTAGCCAGGCTGTGGCCGTCCTCCGCGGGAGGGGGCGACTTCTAGTACCCAGCGCCCGCGGGCGTCTTCGTGCCATCGGCCGGACGTAATGCTCTGTCCGACCGCATCTTCCATTTCGACGAAGCGCCCTGACCTGCCTGGACCTGCCGGCGGCCCATCCAGTACGAATCGCATGACTGGATGATCTGGTACCCTCGCCCAGACGAAGGCTTGCCACAGACGCTGCTTCTCCTCATAAGAAAGGGCGTGATAGCCCGTAGCGTCCAGGAAGGAAGCAAACGCTTCCCCAGCTCTCGGATCTTCTTGGTCTCTCATCGGCCAATCCCTGTTTGGCTGACGTCAAGCTAGCGCTCGGGCGAGCCGGGCGCTGGGAGCAACGCGCGATTTGTGCGTGAAGTCCAGCCCGGCTTCTACAAGCCAGGCGTTGCGAGCCCGTGGCGGTGCAGTATTTCGTCTACGGCGGTTCGAATCTCATCCGGATCTTCCGCTCGACTAATCATTGGCCCGACGTAACACGTGACCGCCGCCAGGACGTCGTCTTGCGGCACCGCCCGAATGATCACCGGCACCATCGCATCAAACGCTTCAAGATCATGTTCGTCGGCGTCCGACATAACCTTTCTCCCGTGCCTTGGGAACTGAAAATTGTCCGCGACGATCGTTAAACGAGGGTCAAAACATGGCGTCGCCCCACTCGCGTACGCTCACCAATACCTACACTTCAGCCCGGCTGCACGTGTGCATGACCGTTGAGGCTCTAGCGTACCGATCTCACGGGTGCAATTTTCAGGTGGCACAAGATCGCCACCTGAGGGAGGGGAATGCGAATTCTGTTTGTTGAGGACGAAGCTGACACCCGGCTACTTGTGGGCCAGGGGCTTCGAATCCACGGCTTCAGTGTGCGCTTTGCCGAGGATGGAGTGGCGGCGATGCGAGCTCTTCAGGAAGAGCAATACGACGCCGTGGTTACGGATGTGAGCATGCCGAATGGCGTTAGCGGCATCGAGGTTGCCCAAGAGGTTCTTCGGCTTGACCCGGTGGCGCCTGTCCTCATTGTGTCGGGAAACGCCCGCAGTCAACTTCCGTCGTTGCCGGAAGGCACACGGTACCTGGCGAAACCCTATCGGTTCGCCGAGCTCGTCTTAGTACTACGGGAAATGATCAGCGGGCGAATCTCGTAAATGAATCTACGAGGCGCGCCGGCCGGTGCCACCCGGACACCACGCGCCTGCTAGGCCCGCGATCTCCCCGGAGACGTATCAAATTGTAGGCTTTGATCAGTCCGGCTCCAGCTCTCGCGCGCATAGATCCTAACGTCGGACCAGCGCAGCTTGTCCGCATGGGCACTCGTCTTCCAGCCCAACATCAGGTGTGGCTCCACTTCGTCCCAGTCCAATGCGGGGAGTTGAGCTCGCGCTAACCGGCCCAGTTCCTCCGCGAATACCCGCTCGCCCTCCGATACGGTAGCCATGGCTTGATCCTCGGTGGGGACTAGACCATACACCCTGCGGATGCTCACCGTGTCGGAGCGTTGTTAGAGGTCCGTTCCTACTTGCTTCACTCGCGCGGAATGCGCGCTCGCAGGATGTCGAGCTCGAAGATCAACCTGCGTCTGTGAGCTGTGAGCTGCTCACGCTCGTCGTCAGTGAGCTGCATCTGTTCCCAGCTTTCGGCAAGCGCTACTAGCCGGGTACGAAGTTCATCGTAGAACTCCGCGTCGCCGCCCGTCTTGGCGAGGAATCTCAAATTCTCGATTGCCAATCGTTGTTCGCCGTACATACCCCCCCCAACCGCTGGGCTTCTACGGGTCGGAGTGTGAAGGGACTACAGTACGCCCTTACCCGCCCGCACGTCGTGAGTAGCGCGCCGCTGATCGCGCGAAACGGACCGCGGGCGTGCTGCGGTGGCAAAACCTCTCCACGACCGCAGGGCGAAACCCGACGCCGTCGTTCAGCTCGCGCCGCTGCCAGCACCGAAGAAGGAAGCGCCGAGGGAGACCGTCGAGCAGTAGATGGCCCGTACTGGGAACACACCGCAGGTGCTCCCATCGGCGCCGTCTCGAAGCCGCTCGGCTTCATCCCCTTCAACAACAGCGCGAAGAGGGCGGCATGAATCAGCACCTGTTCCCTCGCCCGCCGCGGCGAATGAAGCAAGCCGCGAGAAGACCAGCTGCGAGACCTACTCCGCGATGCCGCCGAAACGATCGAGAGGCAGGCGCGGGAAATCGAGCACCTTCGGCGCCCGTGGTGGCGCCGCTACTCTGGAGAGCCGCATGAACCAGATCGATCAGCACGCAACACTCCGCGCGGCGCACGCCGCTGGCGCCCGCATCCAGGTCTGGCGCCCGCATCCAGGTCTGGCGCCTGCGCGACTACACCGAGAGTTCCGCAGACGGCGAGTGGGGGACGCTGGCCGGCACGGCGCAGTTCACCTGCCCTGCCCACCTACATCGAGTACATCCGGATGATCAGCCGCGCGCTCAGATCTCTTCGGTCGACGTGTAAGTCGATCTGGATCCGCCAACCCATGAGCGTTGTGGTCAAAACGCGTCACGCCGACGGCAGCAACTTCCATCGCTGCGCCGAGCCCCTCATTCCAGTCTGCAAATACTCCGAGATCGATGTGACGATTGTCGTTGACAAACTGCAGGCTAAAGCGCCAAGCCGAGGGATCCCGGCGGTCGGCTTCAACCACGTAGTCCGCGAACCCGTGATGTCCAAGCAGACGGATCAGCCAGATGTCAGGGTACTCAGAGGGTTCCATGCTCAGTCCTCCTCCCTTGGAAGGAATCGAACGTCCGGCTCGGCGAGTAAGACGAATGTCTTCCCGCGCACAGGCATTCCTGCAGGATGGGCGCCCGACCGGATGCGGCGCGTGACGGAGGAACCGGAAGCCCCGCAGTTTGAAGGACGCGCCTCAGCATGAAGCTCCTGGCTGCGCACGCCTGGATCGAGAAGTACTTCGCGCCGGAGAGCCGGCCGGCGGAAATCACCCTTATGCGGGCTGCGCAACGGCAAGGTGCCGGGCCGGAAGGTCGGCGGCACGTGGTACGTCGACGAGCACGCTTGGCTTGCCGACGGTGACGAGCGGGTGCAGCGTGTTCTGGACGAGGCGAGCTGAAGATCATGATCGGACGCACGAGAACAGCGACGTCGCCGTCGCCCGCCGCCGCGCCCAGCACCGCGGGCCTGGATGAAGAGCGTGCGGTAGATCGTCTCGTGTGACACCTGGCCGTTCGCGTCGTCGGGATGGATGCGCTTGAGCCATCCGGCGATCTGCTGCGGAGACCAGCGCTGTTGCAGGCTGGCCGCGACCTGTCGCGCCACGGCTCGGTGCCGGGCCAGCTTACAAGTCTTCGGGTGTAGCAGATCCTTGTCCGGTACTTCATATGCAACACTCCTGCTGCCGAAGCAGCCTTCAGTGTGTTGCATCGACCGGTTGAAACCGCAGTCGAAAGCCGACATTAGCATCCGATGCGGCGTCCGCACTGCCCCAATGTCCGTATATGGACTCCTCCTATGACTGAAAGCATCCCGCATTCGGCGCCCTAGTCGCCTGCGCACGTATATCCGGCCTCGGACTGCTGCATCGCTCCGATGCTGAGCCTTGATGGGCTATTCGCGCGCCGGCTCCGAATCGCTAACACGTGCTTGCGCACCAGGGGTTTACCGACGCCGGTCCGACCGGTTTTTCCATCTGCAGGTTACTCGCAATCTGTGGGGTCTCTCCTAGGCGTCAGGCGGCAGCCAAGTCCGGTCGATAGTCGGTGCCGTTGCGCAGCATGGCCCAGGCCATGCGTGCAGTTTTGTTGGCCAAGGCTACGCAGGCGACGTTCGGGTGTGACCGTTCGGCCAGCTGGCATGCCCATCGGCTGAGTCGGTCCTCTTTGCCCCTTGCCGTTCGCAGCATCGCCCGCGCGCCATACACCAGCAGCGAGCGCAGATAAGCATCGCCGCGTTTGCTGATGCCCAGCAATCGCTCCTTGCCACCGGAACTGTGTTGACGCGGTGTCAGGCCGAGCGACGCTGACAGTTGGCGGCCATTGGCGAACTGCCGCGCCCACTGCAGCCACCAGCGCGGTGGCAATCATCGGCCAACACCTCGTAGCTGCTGAACCTGCGCGCGTCCGGATCGTTCTGCGCGATGGCCGCGATGTCCGTGTTGAGTTCGGCGACGCGTTCATCCAAGCCACGTACGTCATGCCCTTCGTGGGACGGTGAAGAGCCTCCTCGACGAACGAGCTATAAGCTGAGGCTACTTCGACCAGTTGCTCACACTGCCTGTGGGAGTGTCGAATGTCCCACTGGGGGCAGAGGCATGCAGATTCTACTCGTCGAGGATGACAAGGAAGTCGCGGAGAGCGTTGCGGACGCGCTCGCTGTCCTTGGACACTCTGTAAGCCATGCATCTTCGGTTGTTGAAGCTCTCAAGCTTATCGATGTGACCTGCCCCAATGCCGCGGTGCTAGATGTGGACCTTGGCGGCGGCACCAGCGCGGATGTGGCATCCGTTCTGAATGAGAGATCGATCCCGTTTGTCGTTGCCACTGGGCAAGCTAAAGCAGATACGCCGCTCGAGATGTTAGGTAAACCGCACCTGCGCAAGCCATATCTGATAGATGACCTTGAGCGGGCCCTGGATCTGGCTTGCCCAGGGGTCGGCAGCATTGGGCGCTGAGAGTTAAGTTTGGAGAGGAATTCGAACGGTGAAGGTGGTTTCCCCTCGTGCTGACTCGCCGACCACCTCGCCCCTATGCGCTTTCACGATCTCTCGGACAATGAAGAGTCCCAGGCCGAGGCTCGTACGTTCGCCGCTTTTCGCCGGCTGCAGGCCTCGTCGCAGGGGATTGAACAGTTCGTCCCGTGAGGCCGACGGGAGCGGGGCGCCGCGATTGCGTACCACGAGTTCAACGCCCTCGGCCGTTCGTGCTAGAGAAACCAGAATCGCTGACCCACTCTCGCCGTACTTGTAAGCATTGCTAACTAGGTTCGCTAATACTTCGCGTAGGCGTGAGGCGTCAAAGCTGCCGCGAACGGCTCCCGAGGTGTGGAACCTGATCGTCGCTTCGGGAAGTGCTGTCCGCAGCAGATCGATTTCTTCGCTAAGGACCTCACTGAGGCAGCATTCCGAGCGCACAATGCGCACTCCGACGCCAAGTTGGGTCCTGCTGTAGTCAAGAAGGTCGTCAAGCAGCTTGCTCATGCGCATCCCGCTGCGGACGATGCGTTGCGTCTGCTCGGAGTAGGGGCCATCGCGCGTCATCCGAGACAGCAGGTCCGACGTTGTCACGATGACACTCAAGGGCGCGCGGAGATCGTGTCCGAGAACGCCGAGGAACACCTGGCGCCAAGACTCTGCTTCCTTCGAAAAATAGGAGACGGACTCTGAAATGGCCTGATCAATAGCTTCGTTGAATCGGATCATGTCGTTGAACGACTGCTTTGAAGGCCCATGCGCATCAATCCATAGTCGAAGCACTGCAGCTCTTAGAGCTCTGTACTCCGCAACCATTTGATTGATGTCGAAGCCGCCCTTAGCCCTCAACATGCCGTGGGTGCTTGCAGGGGTCCGAGGTCCGTCCAGCACAGATGCCCGCCCTTCCGATTTAAGCAGCTGGGCCTCGGCGGATTGTTTCGTTCGCAGGTCTGCAACTACGGCCAACAGAATTTCCGGGATGTGATCCCTCAGCGCGGTTTCGTCTAGGTGCACTCCCTGAGGCGTCTGCGTTGCGGCGAAGGCCTGCGCCCCATCGGCAATTAGACAGACGTTTTGTTCGATGAAGTCGGCAAGACGCATTAGGGACTCTCTCTCCGGGACCGGCTACCCTGACACGAGCGCGCGACGATCAGGTCTGCACTGATGAGCTCGCTTATGGGGTGAGACGTGCTCGGCTGGGAAGTTTGACGTGGCTGACCCCGTTGGTCGTCGAGTCGCAATGATCGGCGCGTGATTGCCGCGACCTGCTTACTCAGCCGGGCGTCGCCACGACTCCTCAATCTTTTCTCGGAGCAACTGGCTTGCGCTAACCAGGCGGCTGGACTGGTCTGTTAGCTGGCGCGATTTCTGGCGGTGCCAGCTGAGGGCGTCGCGCTGTTCGGCGAGCTGAGCGAGCGCCTGCGCGAGCCGCGCCGCCGCGTCACGTTGGTTTTCTCGCTGCGAGTTCAGGGGCGCCGGCATCTGACCCTCCTGCGGGCAAGGTAGCCGGCCGAGCGTAAAAGCAGTGCAGAAGAATGATTGGCGTTCCGCAAGAGATGTTCGCTGATGGCCGGGCTCTGCCAGCCGCGGGAACGCAAGCCTGGCGGTCTGGCCGGCAACTGATCTTTTGTGCGGCAAACATCCAGGTGACGCGAGAGCCCAGCACTTAGCGCATCAGCATCCGCTAGCGCAGAAGGATGCGGTTTCGGCGAGGGTCATCGCAGGAACTCTAGGCCGTTGTAGCGCTCGCGCCAATCGCGCAGCGGCCTGGCGCGGAGACAACTATCCAAGGAGAACTGCTTCGCATTCCGAATGTCCGATGCCAAGAGTGCAACCAGGTTTGCACACTGCTGACGTAATTGTGTGTCGCTTTGCGTCACCTTGTTGACCGCGGCGAGGAGCTCTTCAAGGGTCAGCAAGTTCCCATCCGCGACTGGACTAAGCCCCTTTCGGAGCCTCATCGACACGCGGGCGAAGAGATGGCTCGCTTCATCGCGGTGCGACAAGAAAGGCAGTCCTTCGTTCTCGGCGCGCTGTAATGCCAAATCGTCCTCAGTGACCGGGCGTAGGAAACTTCGATCTCTCTTTTCATTCGTGAAGATTTGCATTTCAGTTCTCCGGAGCGTACTGCGGTTAGGCTTGGTTTGCGGCTTCACTGTCGCTGTTGCATGCCTCGTCGACCTTGGCCGAGACGACAATCTCCGTCTTCGAGTTCGCTACACGGACATGAACTTCATTCTTCTTGAGATACGGGATGGCGAACGCCTGGTCATAACTTGCCCAATAGACCTGATCATCTGCTGCCCACCGTGACCCCGACAGTGTCTGCATTAGGTCGCGCTTAGCAGCGATGCGGCTCTCCTCCGTGTCGGCACCGCGGTATCCAAGTACGGCAACCAATGTTTCCGGCGATTCATGCACTCTTACCGCCGGATCGTCCGGTAGCGGCGCCTCTCCAGCGGCCAAGTTGTTGGAGAGAAAGAATGCAACTCTCCAGCCGTGCCTCTCGCGCATGCGTAAAGCGCTGGGGAACATCGTGGACTCGTCGTCGCCCTGGTACGTCGGATAGGTCATCTCCATCTTCTCTAGGGCTTCGTTGTCACCGTAGATGTAATCCTCTAGCTTCTCGCGTGCGACACGCACTGCGGCGTCATGGCTTCCGTCCGCAGAGGTATGCACAAACAAGGCTGGCGCGTAGCGCCTGATCTCGACCGGTCCCACGACATCCTCCATACGGTAGGCAGGTCTGGCGTCGAGTCGGATGCCGAAGAACCTCGGTATTGACTTGAGTACGTCTGTGAACAACGGGACAGTTGCACCGTTCATGATGAGCTCCGTCCAGCCGTCGCCGTGGCATCGTAGGAAACGACCCCCGTGACTCGCCGGCGATGAGTTGTGATGAAAATAGCCCGCAGCGCCAACGAATAGCCAACCCCGACCGACATGGGGCGCTTAGCTCAGGGAAGGTAGGAGCGTGGCGTGCTGTGCTGCGGCCCGAATGGCCAGTACGACGTTGCGCCGTAGTGTCATTCGAGAGTGCGCCAACTGATGTTACTTACTCGTGACTTAGAGAAGCGGTCGCCCTTCTCTCCGGTCAGCGCAAGGCTGCCGGCGACGCGCCGTGTTACGGCGTAGGCCGATCAATATGCAGGAACCTTCGGAAGGACTTGCGACGCAATGACGAGGATCGAAGGTTTGCAGTCATTCGGCTCGAGTATGGTTGCGTGAATGCTAGCACTGGCCACCCGTCGCGCACGGGGTCTGGTAGCTGCGGTGGCCGATCCACCCTCAACGACCCAATAGCCTGCGTGACCTGTGATGCGAGCATTTCGATGAGCGTTCTCATGATTAGTGTCCTCAGCCCCGCGATTGGCTGTTCTGATTTGAGGTCACAGCCTTGGGGGCTAACACAACTGAGACGGAGCGATACATGCTCGCAACCTGCGACACTATGCGCTCATTTTGTTGAGTGAATGACGCGTCCAGGCATGACATTCATGCTGGGTACGCCACCAGCATGCGCGGTGATCCCTTCCTGCTGCTGAGTACAAGCCGCGGCGCGTGGCCAACGAGCACCGGTCCGCGACGAGGCTAGCTCACGCCCAACTCACGCTCAACGGCGCACGATCCTTGTGCATTGCGATGCAACGTCGCAACGGCCACTCAGCCGCGCTGCAATTCCACTCCTCCTCCGCACTGAGCCTCACTCGCCCCGCTTCGAGCGGGGTCTGGCTTCGGCCGCCCTGGATTCCGCAAAACAGCGGACCATATAAGAGGCAATCCCGTATGAACACCGTAACCAACATTCCCAACGGCAAGAATCTCGTCGACACCGCCGCCGCCAATGGGTCCTTCAGGACTTTTGGCAAGGCACTTGATGCCGCGGGCATGACCGAAACGCTGCGCGGCACGGGCCCTTTCACGGTGTTCGCACCGACGGATGCGGCATTTGAAAAGCTTCCGGCTGGCAAGCTGGAAAGTCTGTTCAAGCCCGAGAACAAGGAAGAACTCGTCTCGCTGCTGAACTACCATGTTGTCAGCGGCCGCAAGACCGCGGCCGACGTTGGCAAGTGGGACGCTGCCAGAACCGTCAACGGCCAGTCGGCCCCGATCATCCTGAAGGACGACCAGCTCAGCATTGATGGAGCGCTGATTACCTCTGCCGACATCGGGTCGAGCAATGGTCTGCTCCATGGGATCGATAAGGTCAACATTCCGACTAAGCAGTAACCGCCAGCGGGTGTCAACGGAACGGCGAGGGCTTCCCTCGCCGTTCTTCTGTACCCTCATCTTTCAGAGGTGAGCCGCGATTCAAGAGCGGCCAGAACGAGACTCGTACACTCCACTGACGGGAATGCAGCATGGCCGCTTCTGGTTCCACTGGATCTCGGCGCATGCGGCCTGGGTGAAGCCTCATACGGAAGAATGCTGTGACACCGAGGATTTTTCTACCACAGTTCACGCGGTGCAGAACGGGGCACACGACCCTTACGGAAGCCGATCGTTACGCATTGCTGATAGGTGCGATCAATGGCGCGCTTGCCACTTCAGACATTTCCGAAGACGTCAGGACGCTAGCCAATGATCGTCTCACGCGCTGCCGCCAGGGAGCTGGAGGTCCACGTGGTCAGGGGGGGCGGCTGCAGCATCGCGCGCCAGCTCGCCATTACAGACAGTCAGAGCCCTGAAACCCCGCAGGGCGACCGTACCACTCCATGCCCCCGTGGCCATGTAGCAAACGCCTGCTCCTCCGTGCGGTGGTGCAGGTATTTCGGTAGGCCGCAGAAGCGTGCCGAACGTGGACTGGGTTCGTAGTTTGCGGAATCTCGCGGTGACCTGCTCGGCTTTGGGCGGTGCTCGTAACGACATGGTCACGAGAGTCAGAGCACACTGCAGACATCAGCAACTGTCCTGACCGAACTACTTCAGGGCACGCGCATGAAGCGCTCTGGGCCATAGGAACGGCCAAGCCTCACGGTTCTAGTCGAACGGACCATCGGCGAAGCTGAATAGCTTCGCCGACGTTGCTTCGCCCCCACTGGCGTGCGATGGAGCTGCCACGAGAATTTCCATGAAGCCGGTAACTGCCAGCGCCTGCGTTCTGTTTGCGATCGCTATCGCAATTGAGACCGTCGTATGGATCACGTTTCTGAGGGGCTTGAAGTCGCGGCATCCTCAACAGTGGATGCACGCGGCTCAGCCCGCTCGCTGGCACGATCGAACCGTCCTGAGCGCGCGCAGCACGATGCTCTATCTGCTGACGCGAGAGTTTATGGGCAGCATAGACGAAGCTGGCGCCCGCTACTGCTCTCGCTATCGCGCGATCTTGCTCTTGGCGTACTGGTGCACGGTCGGGGCAGGCATCGCCGCTGTAGTGGCGCTCGCAGTCGAGAGTTGAGAGTCAGATGTCTATCCGCGCGACTGTAGGAGACGTGACTGCTGAGATGCTGCGGAGGTGCGGACGCATCTACGTTACTGACGAGAAGCGATTCGCTCTACTCTCCAAGGATAGGCTGCTGCCGCGATTCAGGACGTCCAGGGCGGAAGGCAGGATGAGTCCGCCGGAGCTTCAGGTGATCGTTCGCGATCTCACACGGGAGGAGTTCGAGCAGGTATCGGCACGACTGCAAGCACTGGATGCCGATCGAAGCTACGAGGACTTCGCAATTGCTCAGATACGCCATCGCTCAAGGCATTGAAGACGGCGACAATGGGGTGGACGGTGGAGCTTTGCACTTACTTATTGGCGCGGGTTTGAGTAGCTGCTCGTCACAGTAGACAGCGCGAGTGAGTGCAGACTTTGTCCCGCAAGGAATGACCCCATTGATCAAGCTAGGCGACAACTGGATAAATCCCCGCCACATCGTCCACATGTCTGCCGTAGAGCCAACGGCTGACGGCGGCGGCAAGTTCACGATCATCTTCGTTAATGGCCACGAGTTCGCCGTTCGAATGACCGAGCTTGCGCAGGCTGTCTACGAGCAGGGGCTTATAGTTAAGTCGCTGGGGGGCAAGCCGTAGTGTATGACCGCATTATTCGGCGCATGTCCGGTCGCGTCTCTGGTCCGCTTCATCTCGGGCCGAAGCGACCGGAGCGAAACGGAGGGCAACTCTATGAGGTGGGTAAACGCTGTTACTCTTCTGCGAGCGCCCAGGGTGACGCCTTGCGAAAATGCGCATGCGCGACATTGACCTCATCACCCATGTCCTTTGTTCCAGGTGGCCGGGTCGCACAGTTTCGCAAGTGGTGTTCGTCACCTGAGCCCTGATGATCACGGAGTTTGGTTTATCCGACACCTGCAAGCCCCTTCGAGGTTCGCCTGCAAGCTTCGGCCGGAGCTTTCCCGCTCGAGCTGGCATCGGACGTTGATTCGTCGCCAACTCTGATCACGATAACCGACAGTGCCATAGAGCTGGTGGCGGAGAAGCTAGGATTGACTGCGCAATCCGCGTCACCTTGTGACGAGAGGTTAGCAACGCCGGCCTTGGATGGCCCCATCTCACGTGCGATCGCGAAACCGCCGAACTCGGTTCATCTCGCGCACCGGTGAGTTGATCGAACGTAGCAAGCGACACAGAGAGCAGGCTCTGCCGAAACCACCGCGACGCATCTTTTCCGCTGAGTTGGCTGTGCACCGGCGCGTCACTGCATGCTGACGGCCAGGCGCGCAGTGTTGATGCTCGGCGCTTCGCCGACACACTTGGAAGAGCGAGATGGGTAGCGTCAATGAAGGCGATAAGCAGCGCATAGGTCTAGGCAACCAGCAACAGTCGCAGCGTCCGGAAGAGCCAGCAGGACCGGTAGCCGGACACAACGAAGACCGGCGCACTGGCGTCAGCGGGCAGCTGGATGAAGAGCACGATGGCGATGACGCCGAAAACGGTGAGCAGAAGTAGTCACTGGGCGCCCGCAAGCGCCTCGGGAAGACGTGCGTTACCGTCTCGTCTCGTCACGCGCTCGTTTATCTTCGTCAGGCCTACTGCGAGCATTCACAGAGGTGACCCAGTGGACTTCAACCGGTGGCATCGGAAGACGGAGCGAAAGGCGAGTGTTCGTGTATGGAGGGGCGCGGCTGTCGCCCTCGTGGCGCTCATGGTTTCGGGCGTGCTCGCAGCGATAGACCAGAGGGCGGGTAGCTTCCTGCGACCGATCATCGAGGTTCTCGCCTGGCTGCCGGTTGGTCTGTTCGTGATTGGGTTCGCCGTTGCCGCAGGCGGCGCATTGAGGCTTTGGCGACTCTACTCGACCCCTTACTCGGTCTATCAGGAGCGATAGCGCAATGGTGCTATCGACCTCAAGACGAGCGTCTTCGGGGCATGGAAAACCGATAGCGGACATCGTCAGGGACACAGGTGTGCGGCCGATGAGCGCAGACCGCGCGCATGGCGTGGTCGGGCATTGGGCGTAGGGTGTTGTGATGATGCATCGCTTTCTCATCGCGAACCGGGACGAACTGGCCGCCCGATGCAGGGTGAAGGTCCAGGCCAGATCCGCCTATGGCGTTCCGGGCGCTGAGCTGGAACACGGCATTTCCGTGTTCCTCGAACAGGTAATCAAGACACTTGAACTCGAGCAGACCGCCGATCCGCTGCAGAGCCGACGCGTCTCAGGGCGTGCCGGTGGCGGCAAGCCGGCGCTGTCCGAGATAGGCGATACGGCGGCCCGGCATGGCAAGGAACTGATGCAGCACGGGTTTACTGTCGAAGAAGTGGTCCACGACTACGGCGACCTCTGCCAGGCGATCACTGATCTCGCGTTCGAGCTCGATGCGCAGATCGAAGTGGAAGAGTTCCGGATCCTCAACCGCTGTCTCGATAACGCGATAGCCAATGCCGTCACCGAGTTCGGATATCAGCGCGACATCGTGGTCGCGGACCAGCACGTGCATGATCTGAACGCACGGCTGGGATTCCTTGCCCACGAGCTGCGCAATCAGCTGGCGACGGCGACGCTGGCACTTTCCGCCATCCGGAATGGAAGCGTGGGTGTCACCGGTGCCACCGGCGGCATCCTCGAGCGTTCGCTGGTAAACCTGGGCAACCTGATCGACCGGTCTCTCGCCGAGGTTCGGATGACCGCCGGTCTTCCACTCCAGAGCCGGTTGTTTTCCGTCCACGAGTTCCTCGCCGAGCTCAGGCTCTCCGCGTCGCTGGAAGCGGACATACGTGGGTTCACACTGAAGGTTTCCAACGTGGACCCATCGCTGGCCGTCGACGTGGATCGTGACCTGCTCCTGGCGGCCGCCGGGAATCTGCTCCAGAACGCCTTCAAGTTCTCGCACCCGCACACCGAGATCACCGTCAACGCGTACGCGGTGGCGGATCGCATCCTCATTGATGTGGAGGACCGTTGTGGCGGCCTTCCATCGGGTGACGCGGAGAAGATGTTCCTGCCGTTCACTCAGCAGGCCCAAGATAGAAGCGGCCTGGGCCTGGGGCTGTCCATCTCCCGCAGGAGCATCGAGGCCAACGCCGGGCTGCTGAGTGTGCGTAACGTTCCCGGCACTGGCTGCGTATTCAACATCGACCTTCCCCGGCATTCGCTGGGCGATGAGCCCACTGAATTCGCCGGACAGTAAGCCGGCCGGCATTCCGGCACAACGTTCCTTCGGACACGCCGAACCGCTTCAAGCGGTATACATAGCAATCCCACTGCGGACCGCGTCCGAAGTCGACGCTCCCGTTGAACGAGGGAGCAAAGCCAGTCGCACAAGACGCGCGCCACCCGTGTTGCTTGTCGAATCGCCGACGCACAGGCCGCGGCGTTCAACGTCATGAACGCCCCATCACCTCTTTGCGTGGCCGAGCGTGTACCTTCCTTGATGCATCGGACTCACCCTGGTCCTGTCACCCGAGCCTCCGTGCAGCTCCGCTGCGAGATGAGGCCCGGCATGCGAATCCTTCTGGTCGAAGACTGTGCTGCCACGGCGGAGCGGGTCAGCGAGGCCCTGACCTCTCTGGGTCACGAAGCCGATGTTGCCTGCTCGATAGAATCCACCGCTGAGTTGATCGCACGCGGCGCGTACGACGCCTTCATCCTGGATTTGAACGTCGGTGGCGTCTCCACGCTGGAGGCCGGTGAACAGCTGCGCCTTGCCGGCCACCTTGTTTGCTTCGCGTCTGGCGTTGACCCACAGTCGGCGCCGAGTGACGCCCTTTTCCTTTCCAAGCCCTACACGCTGGATGGCGTGGCCGACATGCTCGCGCGTCTGTCGCCCCTGGCGCGTAGAACACTCGCTTTCCACTAGGCAGACGAGGCGTCGGCTGCGACGCCGCATGGGGACACTGTGCGCATACTCTTGCTCGAAGACAGCCCGATGATGGCCGCAACCGTCGTGATGGCTCTGGATTCCGAAGGCCACGACACCGTCCATGTGCTGACGGTCGCCGAGGCCTTCAGAGCACTCGGGGACGACATCGCGTTCGACGTCGCATTGCTTGACGTAGAGCTTGGCGACGAGCTGTCCTTTGACATGGCACACCATCTTGGAAAGATCGGACTCAGATTCATGTTCACTAGTGCCCGCGAACCGCCTAAAGGTTATCCGCAGAACTAGCTCGTATCAGCGTCGGTACAACTGGTATCCGAATCCCAGAGATCTTCCTCGTGCGTACACGCGTCACGAGTTCCGGCCATTTTGCTCAATGCATGAGCGATTGCCGATCGCGCCGTTGGGTAACTGCATCCAGTAGCGATAACAAGATGAGCCTCGAGCTCCTTGCGGTGCGACCATACGCGTGAACCGCGCTTGTGGGCTAGACATTTTTCTAGCTCTGCACGACAGAGTCCACGCTTCCGGTTCGCGATAGCCACTGCCGCCCCACGCCGACGTGATTGGTATTTTTTAACCAGGGTCGGTACCTGTCGACGGATATAACTCTCGGAAACGCCCAGGTGTTTGGCAATCTCACGTAGTGGTGGAATCACTTCGCTCGCAGGCCGCAATAGTTGCTCCTTCAGTTTGAGCTCCATCTCTTCCCGAATTCGCTCGCCGTGATTCGGTCGGATCGAGACCGGGAGCTGATGGCGGTCATAAAATAGCTGGCCAGCGATCATCGCTGCACCTTCGGGGTCAGTTAAGAGATCGACTAGCCGTACTCCGGCAGTGAAGGCCTTCTTCAGGAGCGTAATCAGCGAAGGGCGGACGTTCCTTCTACTTGCTCGCGCGGATCCGCTGTTCTCGGAGATGCCGCGAACAGCTCCGGCAAGGGGAGACAGAACTGAGTGCAAGGTCTCCTCAAAGGCAAACAATGCATCGGATCTTGTGTTTGCGATTGCGCCCTCCGAAATGGACTTAACGAGCTCTACGCAATCAGCTTCACCAAACGCTGGGGTGATTTCTACAGTCCTCTCACCTAATGGCCCAACTAGTCCTCTCCCACACTTTACGCAAAGCTGCGGATTTCCCGTTCGATGGTGAAACCTTTGCTCGCTCCCGCAGACGGGGCACCGGTCTCGCAAGCGTAATCGGTGGAGGTGGCATCTATTTATCGGCGCCAATGTCCACAGGAATCTGTCGTAGGGCACTTCCATGCACTGAAGATCTTCCTCGAAACACGCTTCGCACCATGCTCGCAAACTTTTGACCGAGCCTACGCACTGCGGTGCCAGCGACGGCCTGATCGGAATGAGCGTAGTACGCTGGACAGCCTCTGACCCAACCGCGTCCTCGACCAGTCCTACATACGCATCGACCCGTTCGCGGTAGCCGAAAAGGCCCGTCCCCGTGGATGCGTAAACCGGTGTTTCCGAGATACGGAACTCGACTTTGCTCTGGACCGTACGCCAACTCGCCAGCAGCCGCGTCAGTTGACTTCGACTGATCGCATGCATGTACGCCAAGCGTCCGTAGTACGAGGCAAACGACTCAATTCGCGCCGTACCTGCGCCTTCAATCTTGAGAGGAAGTAGGAAGCTAGACATTAACCGACGGATAGGCGCGACGTGGATTGGTCGTGAAGGCCTTCCGAACTTTCTTGTTTTCCTTTGTCTTCTCAACGTGGGTGAGATCCGCAGAGCAGGCGCCGTTGTGAGATTCCTGCTTGTCCTCTGGTATAGGGCCGACGTCGACTAGCCTATCGAGCGTTTCTTCTCCAGCTAGAATGCTATCCCTTACCACCTGCCACTGCCGCGCAGTGGGACGGGTATCCCGGATGATCCGCTCCGTAATTAAGGAGCCGCACGCTCTTGCGCGGCACCGCGCCCGACCGAGTCGGTGCTGAAGTATCCCGGTCTGTCCATGGCACTCCTCAAGCAGTATCTCCGCAAGACGCAACAGGGTCAGGTCATCTTGGAAATGAAGGAACTCCGAGCCGCTGAATTCCTTCAGAATCCTGTACCACTCCTTCAGGTCATCGTCCGTCTTGCGATACCTTGCGAGGTGGATGATGGTTGGCCTCGAAGCCATATGCTCTCTGTACTCGAGGACTGCCTTGGCGACTTCGTAACCACCAACCAGAATCAACGATCGCCCATAGGACACGAGAGACTTTAATGATTCGATGAGTGAGCCTCGAAATTCCTCGCTCTTAGCCTTGATCATGAACTGCGCCTCATCGGCGAGTACATATTCTGTCTCTAGTATGCGAAGTGCGCGCGAGAGTGCCGCAAGCATGCTTGGCTCACTCAGTGCCATGACTGGACGGTAGTTCGCAGCCATAAGCTTCGTCTGGTCGAAGAGTGGGCTGCGAGCATCTCCCAGAAGCATCTCGTAAACGTACTTCGTGGCAGTGTGTCCTTGGCGAGCCAGGTTCGCACATGCACCGATCACCGGCAGCGTACTTTCGTCAGCGTCACGGTAAACCTTGTTCAACAGGTATCTGACGAAATACTGCAGGACCAATGATTTTCCTGCCTGCGACGGTCCCGTTAGTAGCACCAGCTCACTTCCATTGTTGAACTCGGCGAAAGCCTCTAGTTCGAGGCTACATCGAGAGAAGTTCCTGTGCGCGATTACGCCCGTAAAGTTCGGCTTGAGTTTGAGCAGCTCATCTATATATGGACTCGTTCTCACGAAGTGCCCCAACGTGGATCTTCCGGGTTAAAGGTCGGAAAGCTTTCAATAGCAGACCAGTCCGTGGGCGCCGCCGCGGTAACGGTCGGTCTCGCGCCTTTGGAATATGCATCATCGGGCTTGTTATAAGGTTGCTGCGGCGCGCTTTTACGGCGGCCCTCCGGGACGTATTTGGAGGGGGCCCCATGCATAGCATCTGTTCGAGCTTCGCGCTCCGCAGCCGTAAGACGCTCTTCGAGCAAGCGATCGTTCAGAATCTCTGAATCATGCCTGCCCCGCTTCTCGGTGGCGGCGCGCGTTTTCGCGATACGCCACTTTCCGTCCAGCTTGAAGTACATCACCGAGCTATCTTCTGGATCGATACGCGGGTATAGAGAAGATGTCGGCACGCATCTGCCAAGCAAGTCGGTAGAGTAAAAGCGCGTTTCAGCGAAACGAATGGCCCCCGAGGATTCCGTCGTGCCCGTGATTCTTTGCGGTACAGCAGTTGTGATAAGGAAGCGAAGATCGCGCCCCATCAGTAATCCTTGGGTACCGTACAACGCCTCGAACTCTAACCGCACCTGGCGCGGTGACGGAGAGCCGTCGGTACTCGGCAGGTTTGGCAAGACTTCAAACAGAATCCAATCCGTGTCAGCGATGAGGCTCTCCCAGGTGCGCCTCGGCCCTTTTTTTGGATGCTTGGCTCTGTCGATCGAACGAAGATTCAGGATGTCGGGGACGAATCCAACCTGACCCGCGCATACCGTGTTGGCAAAGGTGAGGAATGTCCGCTCCACAGGCTCGCCGGACTGGGAATACGCGGCCGAACGTTTGAACCAGTGTATTCCCAGCGCCGCCAAGCACGCGCGAAACATGGTGCTACGAAAGTCAGGACCGCCGTCACTCATTATTGTTTCAGGGAGGCGGCCATGACGCCGCTGACAATCCCGAAGCAAGAGCGCATCTGCTTCAAAGCTCGGGGCTTCAAAGCGGACAATTCGCGCCAATGTTTCTTTGGTGAGGTCGTCCACGAGCAAGCTCAGCCACGGTTGGCCTGTCCGACCCGCCTCAGCCCATTCAACAAAGGCAGGCGCATAGCAATGGTCGATGTGGGCGACCTGGAATGGTCTAGCAGCCGTAACGCATTGCCGATCAACATCTCCGTGCGGGGCCAAGGAGTTGGCTAGGCGCTTTCCGCCTCGTCCCACCGCATCCTCTCTTGAGTGCTTCCGAAGTTTCCAGAGGCGGCAGTAATGCGAGTACGAAATGGGACGCTCGTCCACCTCAGATGATTTCGTCGCAAGGATCTCCTTGTACCGGACACGGGACTGTGCGCGCGAGATGATGTCCGGACTAGCTCGATGCTCCCGAATGACCTCTTCGACGAGCTCCGCGTGCCAATCAGCTATGCGTGCCCCCTTTTTTCCGCAGTTGAAAAATTTTGGAATCAGCCCGTCGAAGCCGCTGGCGGCGTAGGCCCGCTTCCAGCGCTGGACTGTCCGCGGATGAGGCTGCTTCCGATCTATTCCCTCGGTAGATTGACCAAAAACGGTGGCAACACGGTAGACGAATTCCTCGATGTGTTTTGGATCACAAAGCTCCAGTAGATCTAGCGATTCGCTTGTCGCGGCCGTGGCTTGGACAGTCGATAATAAAGCCCCAATATTCTTTGCCCCGACGGCGGATGCGGACAAGAATTTTGAGTGCGCGTCAGCCAGACTTGCTCGATCCAGGTCTACGTGAACCTTCTCGTGAGCGATTGCGAGAAGGACGGGCACCGTGTTGTCGAGCGAAAGTGTTTCGACAACGTCAATCATCGAGCAGTACCCAGTTCGCTCAACGAACGACGCAATCTCCTCGAATAGTCCGCGTGTAAAATTTCCGGCGTGATTCGTGACGGTCAGCCTGAGCAGTAGCAGGTTCTGGACCCTGAGCCACGACAAGTCGTCGCGGACAACAACTTGAAAGTTCAGGCCAAGTGCTCGAAACGCGGCTTCCGCCTGAAGATAGTGGAACCGCTCGTTCCTACGGACCCAATTGTGCTGATGTGTCTCGCAGAGCCCCAAGAGATCATCCTTGGATTTCACCTCCTCAACCCACACTCCTTCCCGTGTTATTCGCAGGTAGTCTGGGGTGTACGTAATGCGCTTGGCTCTGCCGAGGCGGTCAGTGATTGTCAGGGGTATAGAGTCGGGGTGATCAAGCGCGAATAGAACTGAAGGGTCTGATTGCGAGATGACGCTGTATGCGAACTCGCCTGAGAGAGAGTCGAATGGAAGGCGACAATCCATTTCCTCATCGCCGACCGCTGCGGGTACCAGCGAAGCGAACTCTCCGGTTATGTTTTTTCGGGCATGGCTCTCAGACGGACTGGCATGTGCTTGGGCTGCAGAGGAAAGGACGTAGTTGGCGCCCTCAGGCGGTAAGCCAAGAAACGCGAGATGCCGACGCAGGTCGGCTTCCGCCAAGTGAGAGCGCCTCGTGAGGCCCTCTAGGAGCGTTTGCCGTGGCCCTGGGAGATTCACGCCCCACTCCGGATCTCGGAGCGATTGCGGCCGTTAATAGGCGACACCTCGCCTGGCGCGATTGAGTGACAGGCCTCGCGACTCGTAAATCGAAGAGAGATGGTCTGATTATGATGTCGCACCTGAAATGCGACGCAAGGCTAGCCCTCCGCTTGACAAGCGGCCTGATAAGCCTATTCTCCCAGTGTCAGCCACCAAGCAGACATCTGCGAGAGCAGAAAGGCCCGGCCGTAAGGTCCGGGCTTTTTGCATCTAGGTCAGGCTAGCGCGCGCCACCCTCCTTTCGCTTTGGGGTTCTGCCGGAGTACCGGTTACGGTTTCCCGCCGCCGCAGCTTCGAAGAGGCAAGTGGCGAGCTCCCCGGGATCGCACGAAATCGCCCGCACGCCTTGGCAGACAAGCTGCTTCGATCCCGAGGGTTTGATCCGCAGCTGCTTTCCGCGCGGCAACGGCGCTGGGGTACCCCAGAAACTGCTAGACGTCTGCGATTCGTACGTAGGAGCCAAAACAGGACACGATCTGCACAGCGAGCTACTCTGCGGACGACGCGTGGGAGACCAGAGAGTGCGTAATTCCGGCATATCCGGAAGGTACTCATTCGCTGTCCGGATGCAACTTCTGACCCGCGACAATGTTGTGCGAAATGTTCCCCGGGGAACATTTCGGCGTAACCAATTGATTTATCAAACTATTCCCCGGCCCAGCAGGGCGCCGTTCGGCGAAACTCCCAAGGTGTTTCAAGCAGTTTTTGAGCACACTCTGCCTTAATTGCGCGGACGCCTGCCTGTCAGCGGCCTGTACCCGCTTCGATGCGAACGCTACCGGAGCTGGGCGTGGAGAGCTTGATCCGGACCCGCTCCCGGCCGACGGCAAGCCCGATGCGTGATGACGTCTTTGTGGCGATTCGCCCCGCGGAGGGCAATTTCTATGAGAAGCCGGCGACATTTTTTTTGGGAATGCATATCGTGGCCCGGTCGCGACGCGGCGATCGGCACCGCGTTGTCACGCGGATCGAATGCAACGAAACGGCAGCCACGCGGTTGCCGTTTTTCGTTATTACCGATGCAGGCACGCGGTTGCGGGCGCCGATCCGCCGCCGATGAGGCCGCGCTCGCGCCGATGCGAACGACTTCACGCTTCCGGGCCGCCCAAGTCTGAACCTAGTGGAGCAGCCGGGCGGGCCGTATACTGGCGCGCGGCCGCTTGGGGCGGTCGATCGTCGATGGCTTCGCGTGACCCGCAAGGGCGCGCCATAGGTGGGTTTGTGCGCAATTACGACCTCGAATTCCTGAAGAAATTCTCGATGGTGATCGGCTTCCTGATGCTGGTCACGCTGGGCCTGATCGTCGCGGCCATGTTCGTGCACAGCCAGATTCCGGCCGAGATCAACCCGGACGTCGCCAAGCGCACCGAACAGCGCATCGCCCCGGTGGGCGCGGTGTACGCCGGCAGCACGGGCGCCGCCGCGCAGCAGGCCGCCACGGCCGCCGCCGCCGCGAAGGCCGCCTCGCAGGTCGCCTACGGCGGCACGACGGACGGCTCGGTGATCTTCAACAACCTGTGCACGGGCTGCCACACCTCCGGTGCCGGCGGCGCGCCGACGCTGGACAAGGCCCACTGGGCCGACCGCCTGCCCAAGGGCGCCGACACGCTGCACAAGCACGCCATCGAAGGCTTCACCGGCACCGCCGGCGTGATGCCGCCGAAGGGCGGCAACCCGGCCCTGACCGACGAGCAGGTCATCGCCACGGTCGACTGGATGCTGGCGAACCTGAAGTAATCGGGCCCCATCCGTTCCGCACGACGCCGCCTCCGGGCGGCGTTGTCGTTTTCGGATTCCGGAAAACGCGCCGCACCGTGGGCGTCCCGATTCACGCGATCCCGCCTCACCGCGGCAACCCGCCGACATCCGCCGGGCACGGGCGCTCGCGATAATGCGCGCCTCTTCCGCGGCGAGCGCGCCATGACCCGTTCCTTCTCCCCGCTCCGACCGGCCCTGCTGCTGGCGCCCTGCCTGCTGATCGGCTGCGCGTCGGTGGCCGACCACCGCCCGACCATTGCGATCGGCGCCGTCCAGGGACACGCCGAACGCAGCGCGCTCGCCGGTCAGGCGGTCACCGTTCGCGGCGTGGTCAGCGCGCTCGGCAACGGCGGCTGGTACGTGCAGGACGCCGGCGACGGCGACGGCGCCACGTCCGACGCGATCTTCGTGCAGTACGCCGCCGCGAGCGTGGCGCCCGGCGACATGGTGATCGTGCACGGCAACGTGGCCGAACTCGACGCGGGACGCGCCACGCGCACGGCGCTGGTGCAGCCGCGCATCGAGCGCGTCGGGCGCGGCGACGTCGCCCCGCTCGCGCTGACCACCGCGCCCAGCGACTGGGAGCGGCTGGAAGGCATGCGCGTCCGCCTCGACGGCCCGGTCTTCCTCGCAGACACCGGCGAGCTGGCCAGGCACGGCCGCGTGCAGGCAAGCCTCGACGCACGCCTGTGGCAGCCGACCGAGCGCCAGATTCCGGGGAGCGAGGGCTACCGCAACGAGGTCGCGGACAACGCGCGCCGCACGCTGTCGCTGGAGGCCCCGAACGGCGCATGGCCCGACGGCCTCGCGCAGGCGCGCACCGGGAGTCGCATCACCGGCGCGAGCGGCGTAATCGATCAGGTCGAACACGGCGTCGCGCTGCGCGTCGACGGCGCGCTGTCGCTGGAGGCTGTCGCGCGACCGCAGGCGCCCACCGTGCCCGGCACGCTGCGCCTGGCCGCGCTCAACCTGGAAAACCTGTTCAACGGCGACGGCCATGGCGGCGGTTTTCCCACGATGCGCGGCGCGCGCACGCCGGCCGAACTCGCCGCGCAGCTCGCCAAGCACGTCGCGATCATCGAGGGGCTCGATGCCGACGTCGTCGCGTTGATGGAGCTGGAGAACGACGGCTACGGCGAGGAGTCGAGCATCGCCGCGCTCGTCGACGCGCTCAACGCCGACGGCAGCCGCTGGCGCTTCGTCGATGCGAAGCAGGGCCCGGGCGACAACCCGATCCGCGTCGGCCTGATCTACCGCGCCGATCGCGTGCGCACGCTGGGCCCGCCGAAGACGCTGGAAGGCGGCCCGTTCGGCGAACACAGCCGCGTGCCCATGGCGCAGGCGTTCGCGCCGCTGAAGGGCGATGCAAAGCGGCAGTCGTTCGTCGTGGTCGCCAACCACTTCAAGTCGAAGGGGTGCAAGGACGCCGACGGCCTGGACCGCGACCAGCGCGACGGCGCCTCCTGCTACAACGCAACGCGCACCGAGTCGGCGCGACGCCTCGACGCGTGGCTCGCCACCGATCCCACCGGCCACGGCGCACGCACGCTGGTCGTCGGCGACTTCAACGCCTACGCGCAGGAGGAGCCCATGCGCACGCTGCGCGAGGCCGGCTGGCAGGACGCGTTCGTCGTCGCCGGCGTGGCGGCGCCCTACAGCTACGTCTACGACGGCCAGCTGGGCCGGCTCGATCACGCGCTGCTGAGCCCCGACTTCGCCAAACGCCTGCGCGGCGCGGCCGAATGGCACGTCAACGCGGACGAACCCGAATCGGCCGGCTACCGCGCCGGCGGCACGGGGCCGTGGCGCAGCTCCGACCACGACCCGGTGGTGCTGGGTTTCGACCTCTGAGCGCCGTGGCGACAGGGCCTGAATACCCCAGCCCGTATCATTGAGCGCATGAACCAGCCCGCTTTCCCGCACGAAGCCACCACCACGCTGACCCTGCAGGGCCCGGCCGGCGCACTGGAGACCATCGTCGAAGCGGCCGAAGCGCCGGTGCGCGACGCCGTCGCCATCGTCTGCCATCCGCTGCCCACCGATGGCGGCACCATGCACAACAAGGTCGTGACGATGGCCGCGCGCGCGCTGCGCGAGTCGGGCATCGCGACGGTGCGCTTCAACTTCCGCGGCACCGGTGCGTCCGAAGGCAGCTTCGACCAGGGCCGCGGCGAAGCCGACGATCTGCGTGCCGTCGCGGCGTGGGTGCGCGAGCAGCGCCCCGGCGCGCGCCTGTGGCTGGCAGGTTTCAGCTTCGGCTCGTACATCACGCTCAAGTGCGCCAACGAGCTGCACCCGGGCATGGTGATCTCGATCGCGCCGCCGGCGGCCGGCCGAAACTGGGATTTCAGCACCCTCACGCCGCCGCAGTGCCCGTGGCTGGTGATCCAGGGCGAAGAGGACGAGATCGTCGATCCGCAGGCGGTGTACGCGTGGATCGACAGCCTCAAGCTCGATCCGCCACCGGAGCTGGTGAAGATGCCCGAGACCAGCCACTTCTTCCATCGGCGCCTGATGGACCTGCGCGGCGCGATCAAGAACGGCATCAAGCCATATCTCCCGCCGGCGACCGAAGGCGCCACGTCGGCATGAACATGGCCGCTGGCAGCGTGGATGCGGATGCACCCACGTCGACTCCTTCGATGCTGTACGCCGCGGGCGTTTCGCGTGGCGACTGGAACGAGGACGCGGCGCAACGGCCCGCGCTGCGCGAACTCGACCGCATCCATGCGGCATTGCTCGATCCGCCCAGGCGCGGGCTGTTCGGCAACCTCTTCGGCAAGAAGCCCGAACCGCCGTGCGGCCTGTACCTGTGGGGCGGCGTCGGTCGCGGCAAGACGTTCCTGATCGACCTGTTCTACGACAGCCTGCCTTTCGAGCAGAAGCGTCGCACGCATTTCCACCGCTTCATGCGCGAGGTGCATGCGCAGCTGCGCACGCACGCCGGCCAGAGCGATCCGCTGGCGACGATCGCGCGCGAATGGGGCGGCGACCTGCGCGTGCTGGTGCTCGACGAGTTCTTCGTCAACGACATCGGCGACGCGATGCTGCTGGGCCGCCTGATGGAGCGCCTGTTCGCCGAAGGCGTCACGCTGGTCACCACGTCCAACACCGAGCCGAAGAACCTCTACAAGGACGGCCTGCAGCGCGCGAGTTTCCTGCCGGCGATCGCGCAGATCGAGAAGCACTGCAAGGTGCTGCTCCTGGACAGCGCGCAGGATTACCGCCTGCGCGCGCTGACGCGCTCGCCCGTGTACCGCGCGCCGCTGGACGACGCTTCCGACGCGTGGCTGGCCGAGCGATGGCGCGAACTCACCGCGACGTGCCCGCGCGAGGACGGCCCGCTGGTCATCGAAGGCCGCGAAATCCCCGTGCGTGCGCTCGCCGAAGGCCATGCCTGGTTCGACTTCGCCGCATTGTGCGAAGGCCCGCGCGCGGCGAGCGACTACATCGAGATCGCCACCGAATACCACACGGTGCTCGTCGGCGGCATTCCGCTGTTCGATGGCCGCAACGACGACCCGGCGCGCCGCTTCGTGCACCTGATCGACGAGCTGTACGACCGCCATGTCAACCTGGTCTGCACCGCGGCCGACGCGCCGCCTGCGCTGTACACGGGAAAGAAGCTGGCGCACGCGTTCGAACGCACGGCGTCGCGGTTGATCGAGATGCAGTCGGCGGAGTTCCTGTCGCTGGAGCATCGGGGATAGATCCGCGGTCGCTCGCGTGGCTTCGCCCGCGAGCATCGATCTGGCGCGCTATCCCAATCCGTTATCCCGGCGAAAGCCGGGACCCAGGCTGTCACGCCATCCGCGCTCTTCCGTCATTCCAGCGAAAGCTGGAACCCACTGCGCCTGCTTCGGAGTTCGTGATTGATGGTGGATGCTCAAGATCAACATGGGTTCCAGCTTTCGCTGGAATGACGGTGATATGGCGGACGCCTCGGAGTACCCGAACCATAACAGCCTGGGTCCCGGCCTTCGCCGGGATGACGGGGACAGAGGGGTGCGACAAACCGGACACTCCGCCCGGCGTCGCAGCGCAAACGCCACCCGTACACTCGCCATTCTTCCGCACGGATCGCACCGATGAACCTCGCCCTGTTCGACTTCGACGGCACGATCACCACGCGTGAACTGATGCCCGATTTCGTGCGCATGGCGACGACGAAGCGGCGGCGGGTGATCGGGCAGGTCGTGCTCGCGCCGGCCATCGTCGGTTACAAGGCCGGCATCGTCAGCGGCAATCGCGTTCGCGAGCGTATCGCGGACTTCGCGTTCCGCGGCCTGGCGTTGCGCGATGTTCGCGCGGCGGGCGAACGCTTCGCGCGCGACATCGTGCCCGCGACGCTGCGCCCCGAATCGATGGCGCGCCTGCAATGGCATCGCGAGAAGGGCGACACCATCGTCGTCGTGTCCGGCTCGTTCGACCTGTACCTGTCGCACTTCTGCGCGCAGCACGGGTTGGAGCTGCTGTGTTCGTCGCTGGAATCGCGCGACGGCGTGATGACGGGGCGTTACTCCGGCGCGCAATGCGTCGGCGTGGAGAAGGCGCGCCGCGTGCGCGAGCGCTACGACCTGTCGCGCTACCCCGTCGTGCACGCCTACGGCGATACGCACGAGGACCGGGATCTGCTGGCGTTGGCGCATCGCCGCTGGTATCGCGGGCGCCAGATCGCCTGAGTCAGCCGCTGCGGGCGCCCCGCCGCCAGACAAGGCAGCGGTTGTTCGCCGGCATCGCGACGTCGTCCTCGAGTTGCAAGCCAATGCGCTGTGCAAGCGCGTCGACCGCCTCGAAATCGCGGATCGCCGATTGCGGATCGCGCGCCTTCAGCCAGCCGTCGAAGTCGCGATTGCTGTCGCTGGTGTACGCGCCGCCGTAGTTGAAGGGCCCGTACACGACGAGCGTTGCGTCGGAAGCGAGCACGTCGTCCAGCCCGGCGAAGAATGCCTGCACCTGCGGCCAGCCCATGATGTGCAGCGTGTTCGCGCTGAAGACCGCATCGAAGCGGCCGTCGGATGCCGATGAGCGCGGCCACGGGCCGGATGCGACGTCGAGTTCCACCGCTTGCGGCGTGTTGGGCAACGACGCGTGTTCGAGCCACGCCGCGATGCCGGGAAGGTGTTCCGCGCGATCGCTGCACTGCCAGCGCAGCCACGGCATCGCACCGGCGAAATACACCGCGTGCTGGCCCGTGCCGCTGCCGATTTCGAGCACCTCGCGTCGATCGGCGAAGTGGCGCTGCAGCACCGCGAGGATCGGATCGCGATTGCGCTCGCAGGACGGCGCGTTCGGCAGCTCGCTCACGGGTGCACCTGCGGCGTCAGCGTCCCGGGCCGACGTCGATGAACTGCAGGAACTCCGCACGCGTGCGCGCGTCCTCGCGGAAGCTGCCGAGCATCTTGGAGGTGATCATGCTCACGCCGCGCTTGTGCACGCCGCGCGTGGTCATGCATTCGTGCGCGCCTTCGATCACCACGCCGACGCCGCGCGGCTGCAGCACGTCCTGGATCACCTGCGCGATCTGCGCGGTCATCTTCTCCTGCACCTGCAGGCGGCGCGCGTACGCCTCGACCACGCGCGCGAGCTTGCTGATGCCGACGACCTTGCCGTCGGGCAAATAGCCCACGTGCGCCTTGCCGATGATCGGCGCCATGTGGTGTTCGCAATGGCTTTCGAACTCGATGTCGCGCAGCACGATCATCTCGTCGTAGCCCTCGACTTCCTTGAAGGTGCGCATCAGGTAGTCGGCCGGATCCTCGGCGTAACCGCTGAACCAGTCCTGGTACGCCTTCGCCACGCGTTTGGGCGTGTCGAGCAGGCCTTCGCGCGCCGGATCGTCGCCGGCCCAGCGCAGCAGCGTGCGCACGGCGGCCTCGGCCTGGTCGCGGGTGGGCTTGTCGTCTTGCGCCATGGCACGGACTCGGTGTGTTCGGGGGGACGGGAATGCTACTCCACCCGGCGCGAGCGGAGAAAAAAGGCGCCGCCGGAGGGGATGGATCCCGGCGGCGCGAAGGGCAACGGCCATGTGGGGAAAACCGAACAACCGGCGACGCCACGTGAGGGAGGGGAGTCGTGGCGCCGCCGGTCGACGGCCAGGGGAACGGTGGAACTCAGCGCGCGGCGACGTCCTCGCGCACGGGCACGCGCGTCGGCCAGCCGCCAGCGAGCGCCTTGTACAGCGCGACCGCGGAACTGGCGCTGCGCGTACGCGCATCGGCGAAGGCTTCCTCGGCGGTCAGGCGCGTGCGTTCGGCGTCGAGCACTTCGAACAGATCCGCCGCACCGGCGTCGTAACGCACGCGCGCGAGCCGCGCCGCGGTAGCGCTGTCGGCGGCGGCCTGCTCCAGGTGCTGGTCTTCCACGCGCGTGCGCGCATAGCGGACCAGCGCGTTCTCGGTGTCTTCCAGCGCGAGCAGCACCGACTGCTGGTAGCGCGCGAGTTCGCCCGCGGCATCCGCATCCGCGGCGGCGATGCGTGCGCGCACGCGGCCGATGTCGAGGAACGACCAGTCGATGCCGAGGAACGCCAGCCGCGTCTCGCTGTCGCGTTCGAACAGCGAACTGGTGTCGACGGCCTGGCTGCCGATGAGACCGCCCAGCGTGAAGCGCGGGAACAGGTCGGCGGTGGCCACGCCGATACGCGCGGTAGCCGCGTGCAGGCGGTTTTCGGCGGCGATCACGTCGGGACGATGGCGCAGCAGGTCGCCCGGCGAACCCGGATCCAGTCGCGTCGGCAACGCCGGCAGCGGCTTGACCGGCGTGAGTTCGGCGATCAACGCATCCGGCGTCTGCCCGGTGAGCACGGCGAGGCGATGCATCGTCACCGCGACCTGCGCTTCCAGCGCGGGTACGCGGGACAACGTGGCTTCCAGCTGCGCACGTGCGCGCGAGGTGTCGAACTCGGTGCCGCGTCCGGCGTCGAAGCGCGCGTTCACCAGGCGCAGGGTTTCGCGCTGGTTTTCCGCGTTCTCTGTCGCGACGCGCAGGCGTTCCTGCAGGCCGCGCAATTCGACGTAGCTGCGTGCGACTTCGCCGACGATGGCGACCTGCAACGCATCAAGGTCCGACGCGGCCGCCCACGCTTCCGCGCGCGACGATTCCACGCTGCGACGCACGCGACCGTAGAGGTCGAGTTCCCAGCTGACGTCGGCCTGCACGTTGTAGCTTTCGCCGTCGCGATCGGCGCGCGACACGCCCGGCGCCTGGTCGGCGCTGGCGCGCGAATCGCTGCCGGTGGCGCTGGCGGTCACCGTCGGGAAACGGTCGAGCTTCGCATTGCGAAGCAGCGCGTTGGCGCGGTCGTAGCTGGCCAGCGCGATGCGCAGGTCGTGGTTCGCGGCGAGCGCGTCCTCGACCAGCCGCGTGAGCAGCGGGTCGTTGAAGCTGCGCCAGAACTCGGCATCGGCCTGCGGCGACGGCGCCGGTGCGGCGTTCTGCTCGACGCCGGTGACGATGTCGGCCGCGCGCGCGTCGCTGGCGGCTTCATCGCGCACGAACTTCGACGGCGTTTCGATGTTCGGTCGAACGTAGTTCGGACCGACGGCGCACGCGGCGAGCAATGCCGCCGCGACGCCGAGCGTGAGGGTGCGGCTGGCGAAAGCGATGTTCACCATGGCAGCGTTTCTCCGAGGTAGACGAAGCCGCCGGACGGGCCGTCGGCGTCGATGAGCGCCATCTGGACGCTGGTCTTCGCGCCGGTGGGCACGTCGATCTCGCCCTCGCCGGCGTTCATGTCGGTTTTCACGTAACCGGGGTGCACGGCGTTGACCTTGATCGGCGTGTCGCGCAGTTCGTAGGCCAGGTGCACCGAGTACGAGTTGATCGCGCTCTTGGACGCGTTGTAGGCCGGGATCGACTTGAAGTCGTAGATCGGCGAACCGGGCTGCGTGTGCAGCGCGAGCGAGCCGAGGATGCTCGACACGTTGACGATGCGCGCCGCCGGCGCCTTGTGCAGCAGCGGCAGGAAGGCCTGCGTGATTTCGACGACGGCGAAGACGTTGGTTTCGAACGTCTCGCGCCATGCGGCGACCGACTGCTGCGACGGCTTGGGCAACGTCTTGTCCTCGACGATGATGCCGGCGTTGTTCACCAGGATGTCGAGTCGGCCGAACTTGCGGTCGATCTCCTGCACGGCGGCGGCGATGCTCGCGGTGCTGGTGACGTCGAGCTCGATCGCCTCGACCGGCAGGCCTTCGCCCTGCAGCTTCAGCGCGGCGTCGACGGCGCGGCCGCGATCGCGACCCGCCAGCAGCGTGTGCACGCCGGCCTGCGCGAGCTGGCGGACGGTTTCGAAACCGATGCCGCGCGTGGCGCCCGTGACGAGGGCGATCTTCGAACCATTGGAAGCAGACATCTGGAACTCCTGTGGGGGTCGCGCGAAGTGCGCGGAATTCGAAAGGGATGCGCCGGCACGTCGGAGGCCGTGCCGGCGCGGGTCGTGGTCAGGCGTGCGTCGTCGCCGTCGTGTGCGAAGTGACTGTCGACGTGCCGTGGCTCACCAGCGGCGTGCCGGCCAGCTTGCGCAGCGCGACGTAGAACACCGGCGTCAGGAACAGGCCGAACAGCGTCACGCCGATCATTCCGGAGAACACGGTGATGCCCGTGGCCTGGCGGACTTCGGCGCCGGCGCCGTGCGAGAGCACCAGCGGCACGGTGCCGGCGATGAACGCGATCGACGTCATGACGATCGGGCGCAGGCGCAGGCGGCAGGCTTCCAGCGCGGCTTCGACGATGCCCTTACCCTGCATTTCCAGCTCGCGGGCGAACTCGACGATCAGGATCGCGTTCTTGCACGCCAGGCCCATCAGCACCACCAGGCCTACCTGCACGAAGACGTTGTTGTCGCCGGTCAGGTACACGCCGAGCAGCGCGGAGAGCATGCACATCGGCACGATCAGGATCACCGCCAGCGGCAGCGTCCAGCTTTCGTACAGCGCCGCGAGCACGAGGAAGGCGAGCAGCACGGCCAGCGGGAAGACGATCAGCGCCGCCTTGCCCTGCGTGGCCTGCTGGTAGCTCAGGTCCGTCCACTCGATGTCCATGCCGTTGGGCAGCACGTTCTTCGCCAGTTCTTCCAGCTTCACCATCGCCTGCGCGGAGGACAGCTGGTTCACGTCGGCTTCGCCCAGGATGTCCGCCGCCGGATAGCCGTTGTAGCGGATCACCGGATCGGGGCCGAAGGTTTCGGTGACCTTCACCATCGAACCGATCGGCACCATCTCGCCGCGATCGTTGCGCGTGCGCAGGTTCGCGATGTCCTCGACGCTGTCGCGGAACGGGCCGTCGGCCTGCGCCACCACCTGCCACGTGCGGCCGAACATGTTGAAGTCGTTGACGTACGCCGAGCCCAGGTAGGTCTGCAGCGTGTCGAACAGCTCCGTCAGCGGCACGCCCTGGGCCTTGGCCTTCACGCGGTCGACCTCGGCGTCGAGCTGCGGCACGTTGGCCTGGTAGCTCGAGTTCGGGAAGCCCAGCCCCGGCGTCTGCGAACCGGCGCCCTGGAAGGCCTGCACGGCGCTCTGCAGCGCGCCGTAGCCCAGGTTGCCGCGGTCCTCGATGTAGAGCGAGTAACCCGAACCGTTGCCCAGGCCCTGGATCGGCGGCGGCTGCAGCGAGAAGGCGAAACCTTCCTGGATCGCGGAGATCTTCTGGCTGAGTTCGGCGTTGATTTCCTCGGCGCTGCGCGTGCGCTGGCCGAAGGGCTTGAGGTTGATGAAGGTGACGCCGTAGTTGGGCGTGTTGCTGAACTGCAGCGGGTTCAGGCCCGGGAACGCGACGTCGTTCTGCACGCCGTCGATGGCCATCGCGATCTCGCCGATCTTCTTCAGCGCCGCGTCCGTGCGCTCGATCGAGGAGCCTTCCGGCATCTTGATGCCGGCGATGAGGTAGCTCTTGTCCTGCACCGGCACGAAGCCGCGCGGCACGAGCTGGAACATCAGGCCCGTGGCGAGCAGCAGGCCCGCGTACACGGCGAACACCGCGCCGCGACGGCCCAGCACCTTGCCGACGCTGTTCTGGTAACGCTCCGCGGCCGTGCCGAAGAAGCGGTTGAACGGACGGAAGATCCAGCCGAAGCCGCGTTCGATGCCACGGCTGAGCCAATCCTTCGGCGCGCCGTGCGGCTTGAGCAGTCGCGCGGCCAGCGCCGGCGACAGGGTCAGCGAGTTGATCGCCGAGATCACCGTCGAGATGGCGATGGTCACCGCGAACTGCTTGTAGAACTGGCCCGTCACGCCCGACAGGAACGCCATCGGCACGAACACCGCGCACAGCACCAGCGCGATCGCGATGATCGGGCCGGACACTTCGCGCATCGCCATGTGCGCCGCTTCCAGCGGCGAATGGCCGTCCTCGATGTGGCGCTCGACGTTTTCGACCACGACGATCGCGTCGTCCACCACGATGCCGATGGCGAGCACCAGCCCGAACAACGTCAGCGTGTTGATCGAGAACCCGAGCAGGTACAGCGCGGCGAACGTGCCCACCACCGACACCGGCACCGCGATCAGCGGGATGATCGACGCGCGCCAGGTCTGCAGGAACAGGATCACCACCAGCACCACCAGCAGCGTGGCTTCCAGCAGCGTGGTCACCACGGACTTGATCGAGTCGCGCACGAAGATCGTGGTGTCGTAGATCGACTTGTACTCGATGCCCGGCGGGAAGCGCTTGGACGCCTCGTCCATGCGGCGGATGACCTCGTCGCGGATCTGCAACGCGTTCGCGCCCGGCGCCTGGAAGATGCCGATGGCCGCGGCGTTCTGGCCGTCCAGGCGCGCACGCATGGTGTAGTCGCCGGCGGCGAGCTCGATGCGCGCGACGTCCGACAGGCGCACCACTTCGCCGCCCTCACCGCCCTTGAGCACGATGTTGCCGAACTCTTCCGGCGTTTCCAGGCGGCCACGCGCGTTGATCGGCGTGAGGAACTGCGAGCCGTTGGGCATCGGTTCGGCGCCGAGCTGGCCGGCGGAGACCTGGATGTTCTGCTCGCGCACGGCGCGCAGGACGTCGCTGGCGGTCATGCCGCGCGAGGCGACCTTGTCCGGATCCAGCCACAGGCGCATCGCGTAGTCGCCGCCACCGAAGGGCTGCGCTTCGCCGACGCCGGGGATGCTGGCCAGCTGGTCCTTGATGTGCAGTCGCAGGTAGTTGCGCAGGTACAGCGTGTCGTACTTGCCGCTGGGCGAGGTCAGGTGCACGACCATCAGGAAGACCGGCGACTGCTTCTGCGTCGTCACGCCCTGGCGGCGCACGTCCTCGGGCAGTCGCGCCAGCGCCTGGCTGACGCGGTTCTGCACGCGCACGGTGGCCTCGTCGGCGTTCACTTCCGGACGGAAGGTCACGGTGATCTGCAGCACGCCGTCGGAGCTGGCGACCGACTTGACGTACATCAGGCCTTCCACGCCGCGGATGGATTCCTCCAGCGGCGTGGCGACGGTTTCGGCGATGACCTTCGGGTTGGCGCCCGGGTACACGGTGCGCACCACCACCGAAGGCGGCACGACTTCGGGGTATTCGCCGATCGGCAGCAGCGGGATCGAGATCAGGCCGGCGGCGAAGATCACGATCGACAGCACCGCGGCGAAGATCGGCCGGTCGATGAAGAACTTTGAAAAGTCCATGGAAAGGTTCCTTGTGCGGCGCGAGGCCGCAACGGTCCTGGGCGATGCGGTTACGCGCATCGCCTGAGTCGGTGTTTCTGCTTCGGACTCCTCCCCTTTCGCGGGGAGGAGCTTTCTTGCGTCAGCTCACGCCGTTACTTCATCGCCACCTGCGGCTGCGGCGCCGGGGCGCCCATCGCGATGACCTTCGGCTGCACCGGCATCCCGGGGAAGAACACCTTCTGCACGCCGTGGACGATCACCTTGTCCGTCGGCGCCAGGCCCGACTGCACGACACGCAGCCCGTCGATCACCGGCCCGAGCTTCACGTCCTTGCGCGTGGCGGCGTTCTTCTCGCCCAGCACGTAGACGTACTTGCGGTCCTGGTCGGTGAGCACGGCCTTGTCGTCGATGAGCATCGCCTTGAACTGGCCGCTGCCCTGCAACTGCACGCGTGCGTACAGGCCCGGGGTGAAGATGCGGTCCGGGTTGCGCAGCACGGCGCGCGCGCGGATGGTGCCGGTGCTCGGATCGACCTGGTTGTCGACGAAGTCCACCGTGCCCTCGTGCGGGTAGCCCTGCTCGCTGGCCAGGCCGACGCGCACCGGGTTCTTCGTCTCGGCGCGCTCGCCCTTGCGGGCCAGCTCCTGGTAACGCAGGAAGCTCTGCTCGTCGGATTCGAAGTACACGTAGATCGGATCCTGCGAGACGACGGTGGTCAGCAGCGTCGAGTCGGCGGTGGCGAGGTTGCCCTCGGTCACCAGCGCGCGACCGGCGCGGCCGTTGATCGGCGAGCGCACGGAAGTGAACTGCAGGTCGAGGCGGGCGTTGTCGAGCGCGGCCTCGGCGGCGCGCACGGCGGCATTGCCCTGCGTGCTCGCGGCGCGACGCGTCTCGAACTCCTCGCGCGAGATCGCCTTGGCTTCGACCAGCGTCTGCGCGCGCTTGTCCTGCATCTGCGCGAGGCGGGCTTCGGCGCGGGCGCGTTCGAGGTCGGCTTCGGCCTGGGCCAGGCGCGCCTTGTACGGGCGCGGGTCGACGACGAAGAGCAGGTCGCCCTTCTTCACTTCCTGGCCTTCCTGGTAGGCGACCTGCTGCACGTAGCCGGACACGCGTGGGCGCAGTTCGACCGTTTCGATGGCGGTGACGCGGCCGGTGAATTCGTCCCAGCGGCTGACGTCCTTGTTGAGCACCTGCGCGACGCTGACTTCCGGCGGCGGCGGCATGCCCGCGCCCGGCTCGGCCTGGCTGCTGCACGCCGTGGCGATGGCGGCGACGAGCAGGCTGGTCGCCAGTGCGAGGGTGGGTATCCCGGTTCCGGACCGGGCGAGTGCTTTGCGTGGGGTCATGGCGAGTCTTCCTGGTTGTTGTTGTTATGTGTTGCGTTGTGATGCGGAGCGATCAGGTTCCGGAGCAGCGTGCGCGCGTCCTGTAGACAACGTGATGGCAGTAGTCCGACCCCAGGCGCGTCCTGCATCGCCTGCGCCTTCGCCGGGCCGCATGCCGGCGCGTCGTCGTGGCCTCGGTCCTGTTGAATCGTCGAAGCAGGGGACGGCCAATCGACATCGGCCGTGACATCGCGCGCGAAATCGTCGGCTGGCGCCGGCCAGAAGCTCACTTTGGAATACGGCACGACCGCGTCGGCCGGCTGCGTGCCGTCGCCGGTCTCGCTCAGCGCGTTGATCAGCGCCAGCGCACGCTGCCCGACGGCGAGCGCGCTGGGCCACTGTTCGCACGCGTGCGCGCGGTTGAGATCGGTGCACACCGGGCTGTCGATCGCCAGCAACTGCACGCGGACGCCGAGCGTGCGGGCTTCCTCGTGCAGCACGCGCGCGAGCATGCGCAGCGCGGCGGTGGCGATCGAACGGTGGCCGTAGCCGGCCCATGGGCGATCCGCGCCCGGACCGCCGATCAGCACGTAGGTGCCGGTGCGGCCGGCCTGCGACAGCAGCGGCAGCAGGTGGCGCGCCGCGGCCAGGTGGGGAAGCAGGTCGTCGTCCAGCGTCTGGCGCAGGAACGCGGCGGGATGGTCGAGCAGGCGACCGCGCGAGGCGCTGCCGCAGACCGCGGCCACGACGCCATCGATCGGCCGGCCGAGCTTGCGCAGCGTGCGCGCCAGGCGCTCGCCGTCGCCGTCGCTGCTGACCGAGCCGGGCACGATGCTCAGGTCGGCCTCGGGGAACTGCCCGCGCAGGCACTGCAGGCCGGACTTGTCGCGGGCGACCGCGATCACCGGCCGGCCGCTGGCCAGCGCGGCCTCCACGACGCCGCGGCCGACCCCGCCGGTGGCGCCCAGCACCACCACGGCGGCGCGGGCGATCCGGCGGTTTTGCCCGGCGTTCTGGGCCGAAGGACGGGACGCGGTGGCGTTCACCGGCGACCCCACTGTCCCGGATTCGGGATTTTTCCTCCCGCCAGCGGGACGGTCTCGTGCCGGGTAGCCGCACGAAGCACCGCACCGACCACCGGAAGGAGCAGCATCGCGCCGGGCAGGGCCAGCACGAAGGCGAGCACCCAGGCGAGCATCCAGAACTCGTCCGGACCGGCCGCGAGGCCTTGCTGGAGCACGACCAGCGCGACGCCGATCAGGACCACCATCGCCACCAGCATGGCCGGCAGGAAGGCGTATCGGGCTTGGCGGGGCGTCAGCATGGCGGCGGGACCGGGGGAAGTTGCCGCAAAGGTTAGGCGCCCAATTGGCACTTGATTAGTCCGATTTGGAGGGAATAATTGTCCCGTCATCGGTCCAAAAGCAGCCGGACGGTTTGCCCGGCTTGTCTCTCCCCTTCCCCGCCGCGCGCAAGGAACCCCCACATGGCCCGCGATCTCAACGACACCCTGATCTTCGTCAAGGTGGTCGAGCACGGAAGTTTCATCTCCGCCGCCCGCGCCCTGCAGCTGCCCAAGACCACGGTCAGCCGCAAGGTGCAGGAACTGGAAACCCGCCTCGGTGCGCAGCTGTTGCACCGCACGACCCGCAAGCTCGGCCTGACCGAGGCGGGCAACATCTACTTCGAACATTGCCAGCGCATCTCGCGCGAACTCGACGAAGCCGAAAGCGCCGTCGGCCAGCTGCAGGGCGGCCCGCGCGGCTGGCTGCGCTTCACCGCGCCGTACTCGGTCGGCATCACGTGGATCGCGCCGCTGCTGGGCGAGTTCCACGCGCGCCATCCCGAAGTGCGCGTGGAAATGGTGCTGACCAACGAGCAGGTCGACATCATCGACAAGGAACTCGACGTCGCCCTGCGCGTGGGCAGCCTGCCCGATTCCAACCTCATCGCGCGCAAGCTCGCGACGTTCCGCACGCAGGTCTACGCGAGCCCGGGCTACATCGCGCGGCACGGCGAACCGCTGCATCCGGACGACCTGGTGCACCACCGCACCGTCGCGCCGTCCAAGGCGCGACGTAACGGCCAGTTCTTCTGGCCGCTGAGCGACGGGACGCGCACGGTCGATTACCGCGTCGATCCGGTGCTGGTGGCGAACGATCCCGGCCCGCTGTGCGGCGCGCTGCTGTGCGGCGAAGGCCTGATGCTCGCCGCCGACGTCACCGTGAAGGCGTATGCCGAACAGGGCTACGTGCAGCGTGTGCTCGCCGGCTGGACCGGCCCGGATTACGAGTTCAACGCCGTGTTCCCGCGCGGCCGCGTGCAGTCGCCGAAGGTGCGCGCGTTCGTCGATTTCCTGGTCGAACGCCTGAACTTCGATGCCGACTACATGCAGGTGCTCTGCCCGAACGTGCGCGCGCGCTACAAGGCGGCCGAACAGGCCGCGGCGGACGCGATCAGCGCCGAGCTGGCGAAGGTCGCCAAGCAGCCGGAGGCGAAGGCCAAGCGCAAGGCGAAGGTCGAGGAGCCCGTCGCTGCAAGCGCGCACGAAGGCGACGACCCGGCGATGTAATCGCGCCAGGGCGGTGCGCATGTCGCGCCGTTTATGGGGAACGATGGGAAGGAAACGGCACGCGCAGGCGTGCCGTTTTCGCCTTCGCGCCGCACGTTCAGCGACTTCACCACGACTTCATAGCGGCAGCGCTTTGCTGCGTGGGCCACGGAGATGGCGTCGCCGACGCGCGGAACGCGTCCGCCATCGAAGAGCCGCCATGAAACGCATCCTCGCCGGACTGGCCGCCACCGCCGCACTCGCCTTCGCGATCGCCGGCGGCGCGGCCTGGAACAAATACCTGCGCATGCCCGCCGCGCAACCGCAACCGATGCCGACGCACCTGATCGCGCTGGATTCGGCCGCGGGCCAGAAGCTGCTCGCGCGTGCCGAAGCCACCGCGGATTTCGATTCGCTGATGACGCATTTCGTGCCGCAGACGCGCCGCGCGTTCTGCGGCGTGGCAAGCGCGCTGACCACGCTCAACGCCGCGCGCACGACGCCCACGCCGATGGATCAATCGCGACTGTTCGACAGTCCCGGCGTGCGCATGCACCCGTTGAAGGTGAGCGTGATCGGCATGTCGCTGGACGACTTCGCCGCCCTGCTGCGCGCGCACGGCGCGCGGGTGAGCGTCACGTATGCATCGGCCTCCAGCGTCGACGAATTCCGCGATGCGGTGCGCGCCAACCTCGCCAACGAAGGCGACTACCTGCTGGTGAACTACCAGCGCAGCGAACTCGGGCAGGCGCCGATGGGGCACATCTCGCCGATCGCCGCCTACGACGAAACCAGCGACCGCGTGCTGGTGCTCGACGTCGCCGCGCACAAATACCCGCCGACGTGGGTCGAGACCGAGGCGATGTGGAAGGCGATGCGCGCGCCGCTCAACCCGGATACGACGATCACGCGCGGCTACCTGGTCATGCACGGCGACGGCACGGGGCCGGATGCGTTGACCGCGGGCGCGACGTTGGCGAGCGCCGATTGAGTGGGCGCACGCAGGTGATGCCGTAATAACGCGCCCCCCGAGTGCGCTGCGCTTACCCGGGCTACAAACGAACTAGGCCCGCAAGCGCGCCGCCAGCCCGGACACGCGCTGCGCGTGCCGCGCCAGCGCCGCCTGCAACACGCCCTCGCTCGCGCACACATGCAACTCGCGGCGCGCGCGCGTGACGCCGGTATAGAGCAGCTCACGCGACAACGTCCGCGCATCCTGCTTCGGCAGCAGCAGCCAGACGGTGTCGAACTCCGAACCCTGCGCCTTGTGTACCGTCATCGCGAACGCACCGCTGTGCGCCGGTAGCGACGCCGGATGGAAGCCGCGCACGCCATCGGCACCGGCGAACCACGCGACCGGCACGCCTGCCGCGTCGCGCTGCACCACGCCGATGTCGCCGTTGAACAGGCCGTGGCGATAGCTGTTTTCGGTGACCAGCAACAGCCGGCCGTGGAAGTACGGATCGCGCTGCACGCCGGCGAGCGCGTCCTCGATGCGCTGGTTCAACGCCGCCGCACCCTGCGCGCCTTCACGCAACGCGGTGAGCAGTCGCAACGCCTGCGCCTGCTGCAACGCCTGCGCGGGATCGGTCAGCGACATCAGGGCACGCCACGGCGCGAGCAACGTCTCGCGCGACGAACCCGACAACGGATCGGACACGTCCTCGTGGAACCTCACGCCCGCAAGCCCCTCGCGCAGCAGTTGCGTTGCGCGCTCCGCATCGCCGGTGCGCATGGCATCGGCGAGCGGCGCCAGCTCCAGCGATTGCGCCTGCCGGTAGCCACGCTGCAACTGCACGCGGTGGCCCGCGAGCACGCCCTCGTCGTCGCGTTCGGGCAACGCGCCCAGCAGCGGCGACAGCATGCGCGCGAGTTCCGCCGGCAACGCGTCGCCCTCGCCCGCGGCGTCGGTGATGGCGGCGAGCACGTCGCCGGCCTCGACCGACGGCAACTGGTCGCGGTCGCCGAGCAGGATCAGCCGCGCGCCATCGGGCACGGCTTCGACGAGCTTGCACATCAGCGGCAGGTCGACCATCGACGCCTCGTCCACGACGACCGCGTCGAACGGCAGCGGATGATCGGCGTCGTGCCGGAAACGCGGGCTGTCGGGAATCGTGCCGAGCAGGCGGTGCAGCGTGCTCGCGGACGATGGCAGTGCATCGCACCACGCCGCCTCGATGCCCTCGATGTCGCGCAGGCGCGCGATCGCCGCGCGCAGGCTTTCGGCCATGCGCTCGGCGGCGCGGCCGGTCGGCGCGGCGAGCGCGATGCGCGGCGGCGGCCGGCCATCGAGCGCGGCCTGCGCGATAAGCAACAGCAGCACGCGCGTGATCGTGGTCGTCTTGCCGGTTCCCGGGCCGCCGGTGACCAGCAGCAGCGAACGCACCAGCGCGAGCGCGGCGGCGCGTGCCTGCCGGTCCGTGTCGCGCGCCCCGGGGAACAGCGCGGCGAACAGCGGTGCCAGCGACGCCAGATCGCCCTTGGCCGGCGACGCCGACGCGATCCGCCGCAGGTTCATCGCGAGGCGGCGTTCGTACTCGCGGTATCGACGCAGGTAAAGCAGGTTGTCTTCCAGCACCAGCGGCGCCTGCGTGGCGGCGGCGTCGCGCGAAGGCAGCGCGACCCAGCGCGAGGCCTGCAGCGCGTCGCGCCATTGCGCCGCGTCGGGCCATTCGACATTCGCATCGCACACCAGTTCCGGACGCGATAGATCCAGGCCCGCATGCCCATGCGCGATCGCCGACGACGCTAACGCCGCGGCGACGAGCACCCGATCGTCCGCATCGCCGTCCTCGCGCCCGAGGCGGCGCAGGCTCTGAGCGAGCGCGTGATCGACCGGTCGCAACGCACCCTGGCGCAGCAAGGCATCGAGCAGGCTCATGCCATCGCCTCCTCGCGGTGCGTCGCGTGGCGGAACAGCGCGTCGAGGCCGTCGATCAACGCGCGCGCAGGCCGCCACGCATGCACGCCCGGCGAGTCGTCGCGCGCGGCATCGAGGCCGCGACAGAACAGGTAGCGGATGCCGCCGAAGTGCGTGTCGTAGTCGTACGCATCGCCAAGACGGAAGCGCAGCCAGCGATGCAATGCGAGCGAATACAGCAGCGCCTGCAGCGTGTACTCGCTGTCGTCCATCGCCGCGGCGAGCGACGCGCGGTCGTACGCGGGCAGGCGATTGGATTTGTAGTCGAGCACGAAGTAGCGCTCGTCGTGCGCGTACACGAGGTCGATCTTGCCGGTCATCAGGCCTTCCAGGCGCTGGCGATTGCCGAACGCGTGGCGCTGCGTGAGCACGTCGTGTTCGTGCAGCAGCGCGAGCAGGCGCGGGACGGGCGTGGATTCCAGCGCGAAGTGGAACTCCATTTCCGACAGGCGCGCGTCGACGGGTACGTCGCACAGACGCGCGCCTTCGGGCAGCGGAACGGTCAGCGTGTGGCCCACCAGCGGCGCGAGCACGTCGACGCCGTCGTCGATGTCTTCGTCCGCATAGCCTTCGCCGTGCAGCGCATCGACGAGATGCCGGCGCTCGCCTTCGGGCATGCCCGCGTCGAGCCAATGCGACCACGCGCCGAAATCCACGCGCTCCAGCACCGAATGCAGCACGTTGCCGAAGCGGCTGCCGCCGAACCGCGGATCGCCGTCGAACACGACCACGGCCGGTTCGTCCTGCGCGCCGCCCTCCTCCGCCACCGCACGCGGCGCGGCTTCGATCGTGCCCGGCGATTCGTTGGCCAGCTGCGTGAAGCTGTACACCCACCAGTCGCGCGACACGGCGCGCCGCGTCTCGCGCGCGACGGGCACCGCGTCGCGACGCTCGGGCGTCAATGCATCGGGCAGACGCAACGGCAACGAAGGCCGATGCACTGCGATCGCATTCCCGAGCACTTCGGCGAGCGCGTGGACGTCGCGCAGCATCGGCTCCAGCGGGCTCAGCTCGGTATTCGCGAAGGGGCCTGTGGCCAGCCACAGCGCATGCCGCGCGCGCGTGAGCCCGACGTACAGCAGGCGCGCGTCCTCGCCGCGCTCTTCGTTTTCATGCCGGATGCGCGCATCGTTCCAGGCCGATGCGTTCTCCGGGGTCGCTTCGCTGCGCAGCTGCAGCACGCGGCCCTCGCCGTCGTGGAACTCGCACAGGTTGCCGTTGCGCGCATCGCGCCCGATCGCGGCGAACGGCAGGAAGACGAACGGGTATTCCAGCCCCTTGCTCTTGTGCAGCGTGAGGATCTGCACGCAGCGCGCGTCGGATTCCAGGCGCAGCTGCTGCGTCTCGTCGCTGTCGTCGGCCTCGGCGATGCGCGTGCGCAGCCAGTCGACCAGCCCGTGCTCGCCGATCGCCTCGATGTCGGCTTCCTGCAACACTTCGGCCAGCTGCAGCGTGTTGGTGAGCCGCCGCTCGCCATCGGATTGCGCGAGCAGGCGCGGCGCGTGTTCGGCCGCGACATCGCCGAGCATCGCGAGCGGCCCATGCCGCTGCCAGCGGTCGCGCCACGCGAGCGCGCGCAGCTGCCAGTGGCGATGCAGTTGCGCGTCCTCGTCGAACCGCGCAAGCGTGTCCGCGTCGAGGCCGACCAGCATCGTCGCGAGCGCGCCGCGCAGGCGCGCGTCGTCGTCGGGACGCAGCAGTGCTTCGAGCAACGCGAGCACGTCACGCGCCTGTTCGGTCGAGAACAGGCTCCGGCGTCCGGCGGCCACGGCGGGAATTCCGGCGCGCGAGAGTGCTTCGCGCATCAGCGTCGCCTCGCCGTGGTTGCGCACGAGCACCGCGATGTCGCCCGATTGCGGCGTACGTTCGGCGCCGCGTTCGCGCAGGACGGCGCGGCCTTCGCGTGCGTCCGACAGCAGGCCATGGATCGCGGTCACGCACGCAAGCGCCGCAAGCTGGCGCGCTTCGCCGACATACCACTTCGAATTACGGCGTCCGTCGTCGGGCGGCGGCAGCACGCAGAGGTCCAGCGCGGGCGCGGTGTTTCCGTCGCGGCGGAAGTCGCCGTCCTGCACCGCACCGCCGGGCTCGACATCGCGGAAGCGGATGCGTTCGTCGACGAATGCGGCCTCGCCCGCGCGTTCGTACAGCGCCGCGATGGCCTGCAGGACCGACGGCCGGGAACGGAAATTGCGATCCAGCGCCGGCGCGCGCTGCGCGCGTTCGGCCGCGGCCAGATAGGTGTGCACGTCGCCGCCGCGGAAGCGGTAGATCGCCTGCTTCGGGTCGCCGATCAGGAACAGCGCAGGTTCGTCGCCGCTGCCGAAGATGCGCTCGAAGATCGACCACTGGCGCGGGTCGGTGTCCTGGAATTCGTCCACCAGCGCGAACGCGTACTGCGCGCGCAGCCGTTCGATGAGGCGCGCGCCGTACGGGCCGTCGAGCGCATCGGCGAGGTTGGCGATGAGGTCGTCGAAAGTCTGCTCGCGGCGCAGGCGTTTGATCGCTGCCAGCCGTTTGGCGGCGGCGTCGCGAACGCGATGCACGAGCGCGATGCGACGCGATGCGAGCCAGGTTTCGCGAGCGTTCGCTGCGTCCAGGTACCGCGCCACCGCGTCGAACAACGGCGAGACCGGCGCCTGCAATGGCGCGCCCTTCTTCGGCTTGTTGGTCTTGTCGGCCAGCATGCGTGGCGTGAGGCGGTCGAGCTTTTCGTGCACCGGCGCCGACGCATCGCCGTTACCGCACCACTGCGACAACGCATTGCGCAGGTCGTCGATCAGCGCGGACTTGTAGCTGGTGCCGTTGAGCACCTTGTTCTCGATGGCCGCATGCAGCGCGGCGCAGGCGTCCTCGCCGTGCGCGGCGAACGCGTCGCGCAACGCGGCGGCGGCGTCGAGCAGTTGCCGCAGCGGATCCGGCGACGCCGGCGGCGGCGCGGGCTGCAGGCGCGGCACGTAGAGCAGCTTGTAGAGATCGCCGGCGAGCCCGTCGGGCGTGCGCCATTGCTGCTGCAGCAGCTCCGCATCGGCCGCGTCGCTGCCGAGCGACCGCCACAGGTCCGTGGCGACGGCGTCGATCAGCTCGCGCTCGCTGCCGGTGAGTTCCGGCGCGAGCAGCGGCTGGCCGGCTTCGACCGCGTGTTCGGCCAGTGCGCGCGCACAGAAGCCGTGAATGGTGAACACCGCGGCGAGGTCCATCTCGCGCGCGGCCTGCCGCAGGCGGCGCGCGAGGGCGAGCGGATCCTCGCGGCGCGCTTGGCGTTCGATCAGCGTGCGCGTCACCGCCGCTTCGCTGTCGTCGTCCAGCGTGGTGGGCATCAGCGCGACTTCATTGGCGAGCCGGGCCGCGAGTTCGAGCCGAAGGCGCAGGCGCTCGCGCAGCTCCTGCGTGGCCGCTTCGGTGTAGGTGACGGCGAGGATCTGGCCGACGCGCAGCCCGCGTTCGATGACCAGTCGCGTGACCAGCGTAGCGAGCGTGAAGGTCTTGCCCGTGCCCGCGCTGGCCTCGATCAAGCGGACGCCGTCGAGCGGCAGGTCCAGGAAGGCGTCGTGCACGGCGCTCATGCGGCCGCTCCAGTGCGCGCGTCGATGTCGTGGCCGTGCACAACCGCGTCGAACAGGCGCGTGGCGAGCTCGCGGAAGCGCACGCCGTCGGGGTCGTCGAACTCGCCCGCGAACGGGTCGTGCCCGCGCAGCGCCAGTTGCACGGCGGCGTTGTTCGCATCGCCCCAGGTGTTGTTGCTGCCGGCCCATTGTTCGCGCGCGAGCTTCCATGCCGACAGCTCGGCGGCCTCGTCGGCACGCGGCGCGGCATACCAGCGATATGCGGATCGCGCCTGGATCGGCAGCGGTTCGCGCAGGCCCTCGCGGTACAGCGCGAGCAGTTCGCGCAAGGCGGCGCGCGCCTGCACGACGGACAGCGCGGGCCGTTCGCGCACGCCGGGGCCGTCGTCCCATAGCGCGAGCTGCGCAAGCGGGCGCGTGTCGCCCAGGGCGGAGAGGATGAGCCAGTCGAGGCCGTGCGCGATCTGCGCCGGGCCGTGCAGCGCATCCAGCCGCATGCGCAGCGCGCCGCGCGGATAGAGGCGGTCGAGGTGGCCGTAGAGCCGCGTGCCGTCCACGTCGAGTTCGAACGCACGCGTGTCCGCATCGCCCTCGCGCCACTCGCGCAGCGCGGTGGCGAACGGCTGCACCTGGGCTTTCAGACCCACGAGCTGGCGCTCGCCGAGCGGGCCGGAGGGCAACAACGCGCGGGCGCGCAGGCGTGCGGCCAGCTCGTCCGTGTCGCCTTCCACGCACGCTTCGAAAACGACGTTCTGCAGCTTCCAGCGATCGAGCCCACGCGCGGGCGCGGTGAGCGGATCGAGGTCGTCGTAGGCGTCGATTTCGTCCGGCAGGCGCAGGCCCATGCGCTGTCGCAGGAACTGCCCCGCCGGGTCGACCAGGAAACGGCGCAGCGCGACCAGCGGCAGTTCGGCCGGCATGCCGACGGCGGGGAGCGCGTCGGCGAACCACGGCGCGGCGTCGATGCGTGGCCCGCGCACGGCGTCGGCCGCCGGATGCCACGGCGCCAGATAGCTGAAATGACGCGGCTCGTCGCGCTGCCCGAACGCGCGCGGCGAGAACGGCTGCAACGGGTGATGCAGGACGAGCGCGTCGCGCGCGTCTTCGTCGAAGTGGTAATGCGCGGCGGCATCGAGCAGTTCGGACACGAGCACCGACGGTTCGCGCGCGCTGCCGTCGCGCGGATCGGCGCCGAGCCAGCTGACGTAGAACACCTCGCCCGCCGACGCGAACAGCTGCAGGAACAGGAAGCGGTCGTCCTCGCGCAGCGAGCGGTCGCCGTGGCGACGCGCGGGCGTGGTCAGCTCCTGCGCCATCTTGTTGAGGCCGCCGGCGGGATCGCGACGCGGGTAGTCGCCGTCGTTCATGCCGAGCAGGCAGATCGCGCGGAACGGGATCAGGCGCATCGGCACCATGCGCGCGAAGCTGACGCCGCCGGTGAGCAGCGGCGCGCGCGTGTCGGATTCCGACAACGCGGTGCGGAAGTAGGCGCGGGCGACGTCCGGCGGTACGGCCTCGTCGAAGCCGGCGTCGTGCGCGCTCTTCGCGAAGGCGTCGACGTGGCGGCGCAGGCGTTCGATCGCGCGCTGGTCGGCGACCGCGCGCGGGTGCTCCGGCAGCAGCGCGTCGAGCAACGCGAACAGCGCGTCGCGCCACTGCGCCGGCGTCATCGAACGGCCGAGCACGCGCTCGTTGCGCGCGAGCACGCGCAGCACGCGGATCAGCACGTCGAGCGCGTCGAGCGCGCTGCCTTCCAGTTCGGTCCACGGCGCGACGCCCGCGAGATCGGCGTCGTCGTTGGTCGCATGCCCGAGCAGCAGGCGGTCGAGCGCGAACCGCCACGTGTACGCATCGTCGGCCGGTGCGTCGTGGCGCGCGCGATGGTCGGGGTCCAGGCCCCAGCGCGCGCCGGCTTCGTGCAGCCACAGGCGCAGGCGCTCCAGGCCGGCGGCGTCGAGGCCGGCGGCGTCCATCAGCGCGGGCGTGGCGATCAGGTCCAGCACCTCGCTCAGGCCGAAGCGCGCGTCCGGCAGCGCCAGCAGGCGCAGGAAAACATCGGCCAGCGGTTCGCCGGCGAGCGGGCTCAGGTCGGCGAGTGCGTACGGGATGTAGTCGCGCGTGCCGGCCAGTCCGCCGAAGACGGCTTCGATGTGCGGTCGATACGGATCGATGTCGGGCGCGAGCACGGCGATCTCGCGCGCCTGCAACGGCGGGTCGAAGCGTGGGTCGTCGAGCAGCGCGCGCAGGCGGTCGTGCAGCACCTGCACTTCGCGCAGGCGCGTGTGGCAGGCGTGGACCTGGAGGCTGGGATCGTCGCGATCGACCTGTTTTCGCCACGGTCGCGGTGCGCGACGGTGCAACAGGTCGCGTTGCAGGCGGCCGAGCAGGCTGTCGCGATCGGGCGCGTCGTCGGGCAGCGCTTCGGGATCGGCGTAGCGCTCCTCCTCCACCGACGGGTGCACGACCTCGTAGCCGCCGAGCACCGCCATGAAATCGCGTCCGGCCGCGCCCCAGTTCGACAGCAGCGGGTTTTCGTCCTCGTGCTCGGCGGGATCGCGCTGCAGGCGTTCGGCGTAGGTCGGCAGGTCGCCCCAGTAGCGGCGCGACGGCGTGGGCACGTGGAAATGCAGCGTCCCCACCCTCGCCTGCGTGGCGATCACGCGCAGCACGTCGGGCGAGATGTTGAGCGTGGCGAAGGCGAACAGCCGCGCGGGCATGCCGGACGGCAGCGGGGCGTCGGGCGCGGCGAAGCGCGAGAGGTAGTCGTCGATGCGGCGCGCGCGATGGCGACGCCCGCCCGCGACACGGCGCCACAGTTCGGCCTGCGCGTCGTTCGGCGCGTCGCCGGCTTCCCAGGCCAGCAGCCAGTCGCGCCGCCACGCCTGGTATTTCTCGAAGATCGATGCGAGTTCGCCCGCCAGCGCCCACGGCTTGAGCGCGTCGTCGCCCGACAGGTACGCGCGCAGCGGCGCGAAGGCGCGGCCCGCGAGGGCGGCAGGATCGGTCAGCTGCGCGTACAGACGCCACTGCAGCGCGGCGGCGTCGAGGTCCTCGCTGGCGCCCGGCACGTTGGCATCGAGCGTCTCGCGGACGAACTCGCCGGGCGTCAGGAACCGCAGGTTCGCGGCTATCCCGTGGCGCTGCGCGAGCGTGGACTGCAGCCAGCGGCGCATCGCCACCTGCGGGATCAGCAGCACGTCGGGCGTCAGCAGCGGCCGGCCGGGCACGGGTTCGCGCAGCTGCGTGGCGAGCAGTTCGCCCAGCACGTCCAGCGCGTTGGAATGGTAGAGGCGGAAGTCGGAGCGGCCGGGCATCGCGGCTATCTTGCCGGAGCGGCGTCGCGCACGACGAGACGCGCCGCGCCGACGCGCGTATTAAGACCGCCCCAAAAACCCGTCGCGATCATGGCCGTGCCGCGCGATGCACCGTGCCGCAAGGCATGGCGGGCAAAGTGCGACGAACCTGCGACAATGCCCGCCTTCCCGGTTCCGTTCAGCCCTTACCGGCCATCCTGCCCGCTTTCCGGCAGCCGGCCGAACACGCACGCGCATGACGAACGAAGCGCCCATCGTCCGCTTGAACCACCTCCGCCTCGATCGCGGCGGACGCGCCGTGCTGCGCGACATCAGCCTGGACGTCCCGCGCGGCAGCATCGTCGCGGTGCTCGGGCCGTCGGGCAGCGGCAAGTCGACGCTGCTCGCGGCGCTGACCGGCGAGCTCGCACCGGCCGCAGGCTCGGTGGAGGTGTTCGGCCAGCCGGTGCCGCAGGGACGTCGCGCGCTGCTCGAACTTCGCAAGGGCATCGGCGTGCTTCTGCAGGGCAACGGCCTGCTGACCGACCTGACCGCGGCCGAGAACGTCGCCCTGCCCTTGCGCGCGCACACCAACCTGCCCGACGCGGTGATTCGCCAGCTGGTGCTGATGAAGCTGCACGCGGTGGGCCTGCGCGCGGTGGCCGTTTCGTACCCGCGCGAACTGTCCGGCGGCATGGCGCGCCGCGTCGCGCTGGCCCGCGCGCTGGCGCTGGATCCGCCGCTGATGATCTACGACGAGCCGCTGACCGGCCTGGACCCGATCGCCTCGGGCGTCGTGATGGAGCTGGTGAAGCGCCTCAACGACACGCTGGGGCTGACCAGCATCGTCGTCACCCACCACGTGCACGAAACGCTGCCGGTGGCCGACCACGCCATCGTCATCGCGAACGGCGGGATCGTCTTCTCCGGCACGCCGGCCCAGCTGGAAGCCAGCGAGGACCCGTTCGTGCGCCAGTTCCTCAACGGGGAACCGGACGGCCCGATCGCCTTCGACGCCGCGCCGCGCACCTCGGAGGCCGCCTGATGCCGTTCGTTGCCGCCACGCGCTCGCTCGGTCGGGCCGGGTTGTTCTCGTTGTCCGTCCTGCGGGCCTCCAGGCCGACCGCCGACTTCTGGCGCGAGCTGGTTCGTGAGATTTACAAGATCGGCGCACGGTCGCTGCCGATCATCGCCGTTGGTGGCGCGTTCGTCGGCCTTTCGGTGACGCTGCTCGGCTACCGCGCGCTGGAAACCTACGGCGCGACGGCCCAGGTCAGCGCGATGCTGGGCCTCGGCCTGTACCGGGAACTCGGCCCGGTGCTGACCGCCCTGCTCTTCATCGGCCGCGCGGGCAGCTCCATCGCCGCCGAACTCGGCCTGATGCGCGCCACCGACCAGATCACCGCGCTTGGACTCATGGCGATCGATCCGGTCGGCAAGGCCGTCGCGCCGCGCTTCTGGGCGGCGGTGCTCTGCGTGCCGCTGCTGACGGGCTTCTTCTGCAGCCTGGCGATCAGCGCGAGCTACTTCGAGTCGGTCCACGTCATCGGCCTGGACGCGGGCACCTTCTGGCAGGTGTTGAAGGACAGTGTCGATTTCGTCGACGACTTCCTGATGGCCTTCGTGAAGTCGGCGGTGTTCGGCGGCACGGCGGCACTGGTGGCGGCTTACGTGGGCTTCCACGCCGAGCCGACGATCGAGGGCACCTCGGTGGCGACCACCCGCGCCGTGGTCAACGCCTCGTTGCTGGTGCTGATGTTCAATTTCGTGATGTCGGCTTTCCTGTTCCGGTGAGTCGGGATCCGGGACGGGAGCCGGGATTCGTGATCCGGCCCCACCCCGCTCCCCTCCCATCCCAATCCCCTATTCCGGTCTTTCCTATGCGTGCCCCCCGAATCGAATTCGCCGTCGGCGCCTTCCTCCTGCTGGCGCTCGCCTCGCTGCTGGTCCTGGCGCTCGCCTCGACCAACGGTCGCTGGGGCCTAGGCGGCGACACCTACCCGCTGACCGCCCGTTTCTCGACGATCGGGGCGCTGCGACCCAACGCGCCGATCAAGATCGGTGGCGTCTCCATCGGACATGTCGACAAGATCGACGTGGATCCCGTCAAGTTCGACACCGTTGTGACCCTGGCGATCAACAAGCGCTACGACAAGCTGCCGGCCGACACGGCAGCGAGCATCCTCACCAGCGGCCTGCTGGGCGAGAGCTACGTGAACCTCGCGCCGGGTGGCGACCCCGAAAACCTGAAGCCCGGCGACGAGCTTTACCTGACCCAATCGGCGGTCGATCTGATCCAGCTGGTGGGCAAGTACATGTTCAGCGGCGGTGGCGCAAAGCCCGCCGACAATGCCGGACAAACCGACGGCCAAGACGCCGCACTTCCCGATTATCTGCAAGGCGAATCCGCCCCCACGGACGAGACCAAGAAGCCATGACGCGCATTTCCAACCGTTCCCTTTCGCTCCTCATCGCCGCCGCGCTGGCCGTGGCCGCCCCGGCCGCCGTGCTCGCGCAGACCGCGCCGGCGCCGGCCGCCACGCCGGCCGCCGACTCGCCCAGCCAGCTGGTGCTGAGCAATTCCACCCGCATCCTGGCGACGCTGGAATCGCGCCGCGCCGAGTTCCAGAAGAACCGCGGCGCGCTGCGCGACTTCATCGGCAGCGAGTTCAACAACATGTTCGACCGCGACTACTCCGCCCGCCTCGTGCTGGGCGTGCACGGTCGCGGCGCGTCCGACGCGGACGTGAAGGTCTTCGCCGACGCGCTGGCCGACAGCCTGATGCAGCGCTACGGTTCCTCGCTGCTGGACCTCAACACCAAGCTGAAGGTCCGCGTGAAGTCCGAAACCCCGCTGCGCGGCGGCGCCATCGTGAAGGTGTCGAGCGAGTACCTGCGCCAGGGCAACGAGCCGGTGCCGGTCGATTACCTGATGCGCAAGGTCGGTTCGCAGTGGAAGGTGTTCGACGTGATGGTGGAAGGCGTCAGCTTCGTGCAGACCTTCCGCAACCAGTTCGACGCGCCGCTGAAGCAGAAGTCGATCCCGCAGGTCGCCGCAGATATCAAGGCTGGCAAGCTGCAGGCGCAGGCCGCCACGAACTGACATGGCCGCCGCGACGGTCCGCCAGGACGGTGACACCCTCGCCTTCGGCGGCGTGCTTGAGCGCGCCGCCGTCGCCTCGTTGTGGTCGCAGCTGCGCGCGGCAAAGGCGCGCCGCCTCGACCTGAGCGCCGTGGAATCGGTCGACAGCGCGGGCCTCGCGCTGCTGGCCGAGCTCAGCGGGCGCCTGGGGATCTCCGAAGTGATCGGCTCGCCGCCCGGCCTGGCGGACCTGCGACGCGCCTATCGGCTGGACGCGGCGCTGGCCTTCGCCGGCTGAGACGCGTCCCGATCTTCGCCGGTACGCGGGCCCGGGCCACGACGTCATCGCCCGGTCACGTATCGACTTACACTCCCTCACTCTCCTTGCCCCGCAGGTTCGCCGTCCCGGCGCGGGCGACATGGAGACACTGAACAGGCTCCCTCTGCGACCATGCGCCCCCACGCACCCCTCATCGCACTCGTGCTCGCCGCCGCGCCGCTGATCGGCCAGGCGCAGATCCTCACGCGGCCGCTTTCGGGCGCGCAGGCAGCGGAATTCGACCGCTGCATGAAGGCCGCCGGCGACGACAAGGCCGCGGCACGCAAGTGCGTGCAGGCGACCATCGACGGCGAGACCGGCCGGCCGGTCGAATCCCAGCCGCCTGCCGTCCCGGCGACCCCGCCGCCGACCGAAACGCAGCCGACGCCCACGCCCCCGCCGAGCGAGCCGGTTCCGCCGCCGCTGCCGCCCAGCGAGCCGGCGACGACGCCGTCGACGGAGCCGGTGACGCCCGACGCCCCGCCGCCGACGGAGATTCCGCCGACCGACGTCCCGCCCACGTCCACCGAACCGGGTACGACAGCACAGGGCGAGCCGACCCAGGCCGAGCGCGATTTCGACGCCATCTATGGGCCGGAATTCGCCGATCCCACGCTGCCCGCCCCCGCGCCGACGCCCCAGGTCTACGACCCCTGGGAGCGCTACAACCGTGGCATGCACCGCTTCAACAACGCCGTCGACCGCACGGTCGCGCGGCCGCTCGCGCGCGGGTACGTGAAGGTCGTGCCGCGCCCTTTCCGCCTGGGCGTCAGCAACTTCTTCAACAATCTCGGCCAGCCTGTGTCGGCGATCAACGCGCTGCTCCAGGGCAAGCCGAAGCAGGCGGGGCAGTCGCTGGGCCGCTTCCTGCTCAATTCGACCCTGGGCATCGCGGGCATCTTCGATCCGGCTTCCGACGCCAAGCTGCCGAACAAGAGCGAGGATTTCGGCCAGACGCTGGGCGTGTGGGGCTGGAAGCGTTCGCGCTTCGTCGAGTTGCCGCTGTTCGGGCCGCGCACGCTGCGCGACAGCTTTGGCATGGTCGGCGACGCGCCGCTGAGTCCGCTTCGCCAGGTGGAAGCCGATCGCGTGCGCATTCCGCTGCAGGGCCTGCAACTGGTGGACGTGCGTGCGCAGCTGCTGGCGACGGACAGCTTCCGCGAAGGCGCCGAGGACGATTACGCCCTCGTGCGCGATGCGTGGATGCAGCGCCGCGACTACCAGATCTTCGGCGACCGCATGAACGCCGACGACGCCGACAACCTGCCCGATTACCTGCAGGACGACACGAACCCGCAGGTGCCGGTCGATGCGATGCCGGTGATGCCGACCGACGGCGGCTGATCGGCCTCGATCAGGGCTCGCGCAAACAAAAAGCCCCGATGGCGACATCGGGGCTTTTTCGTTGGACGCCGTTTGCGGTTTCGGCAAGTGCGCAACGTCCGTCGCGGCGTTTATTCCTCCGAACCGGTGCGCTCCAGCGTGAGCGGGAGGATCGCCTCCTCCGGTTCCAGTTCGGCGGCCAGCGCCTTCTTGCCTTTGACGCCCAGCTCCACGAGCCGTCGCGCGCGCGGAATCACCGCGTTGCGGGATTCGGACAACTTGCTGCGCGCATCGGTGAAGGCGGTATGCGCGTCGGTGAGCTTCCTTCCGACCAGGTCGAACTCGGCGAGGAAGTTCTGCAGCGCGTCGAGCAGGAGCCCGCCCGACTTGCTGATCTCGATGGCTTCGCGCTGCACCTTGTCGCGCGTCCACAGCCGCTCGATCACGCGCAACACGGCCATCAGGGTGTTGGGCGACGCGAACACGATGCCCTTGGCGAAGGCGTCGGTCTGCAGCGAGGCGTCCGTCCCGAGCGCCGCCGACAGCGCGCCTTCGATCGGCACGAACGCTACCGTCACTTCCAGCGCGGAGTCGCCCACGGCCTTGGGATAGTTCTTTTCGGCGAGGTCCTTCATGTGCTGGCGCAGCGCGACCGAGTGCCGGCGCAGTGCGTCTTCGTGCGCTTCCGGCGTTTCGGCGTTCATCGCCTGCTGCCAGTCGATGAGGTTCACCTTGCTGTCGACGACGATGCGGCGATCGCCGGGCAGGCGCACGACGACGTCCGGACGCAGGCGGCGGCCTTCGTCGTCCTCGCTGGAGGTCTGGCGGTCGTAGTGCGTGCCTTCTTCCAGGCCGGAACCGCGCAGCACGCTTTCCAGCATCAGCTCGCCCCAGTCGCCGCGCACCTTCGCGCTGCCCTTCAGCGCGCGCGTGAGCGCGGAGGCCTGTTCGGCCATGTCCTGGTTCAGCGTCTTGAGTTCATTGACGGCGCCGGCGAGCGCGGCGCGTTCCTTGGCTTCCTCGCCGTAGACCGTGTCCACGCGGTTTCGGAAGACGTTGAGCTGCTCGGCGAAGGGCTTGAGCAGCGTCTCGATGTCCGACTTCGACTGCTGCGTCGCGGTGCGCACGTTGCTTTCGAACTGCGCGCCGCGCTCTTCGAACGTCTTGCCGGCGAGTTCGGCGAAGGTCGCCGACAGCCTGGACTGCGCGGTCTCGAGGAAGCCCTTGATCTCGGCCTTGGCCTGCTCGGCGTGGGCGAGGTTGGCTTCGGCCTGCGCGGTGCGCTCGCGAAGCTGCACGAGTTCGGCGCGCAGGCGCGTCAGCTCGGCGAGTTCGGCGTCCAGCCGCGTGCGCACATCGCCCAGTTCGGCTTCGCGCGCGCGAAGGTTGGCGGCGAGTTCCAGCGCCGACGTGCCCATGCGTTCGGCGCGTTCCATCGCCTCCTCGCGTTCCTGCGCGAGGCGCGCCGTGGTCTCGGCCGCGGCGGCGATGTCGGCATCGCGTTCGGCCAGGCGCACGTGGAGTGCGGACAGCTCGATCGCCTTCGCGCGCTCGGCCTCGCGCAGCGTGGAGAGTTCGGCAGCCGCCGCGCCTTCGCCCTGGCCGCGCGCGAGCCGCGTGAGCAGCCATGCGACGTAGACCAGCATGAGCACGATGACGGCGCCTGCCGCGATGATCAGCGTGTCCATGGTGTGCGCCTCTTGCGGGTTGGTACGACTTGCAGTGTATCGGCCGCGGTCTCAGGTCGTGAGACACGGGGCGGCGGTCGACGTTCGGGATTCGCCGCGACGTGGCGTCGGAAACATCCGTCCGCCACGTCGGCGCGCGAGGGCAGGGCGCGTCAGTCCACCACGCGGCAGAACACGGCCTTCAGGTAGCGCGATTCCTGCACCTGCGCCAGCCACGGATGGTCCGCGCCGGCGCCGGCGACCTTGAGCACCTGCACGGTGCGGCCGGAGTAGTACGCGGCGCGCCGCAGCATGTCGAGGAACTGGTCCTCGCTGACCAGGCCGGTGCACGAGAACGTCGCGAACAGGCCGCCGGGCTTCACCACGCCCAGCGCCAGCTTGTTCATGTCGAGGTACTTCTTGAGCGCCGGGATGACCTGCTCGCGATCGCGCGTCATCTTCGCCGGATCGAGGATCACCACGTCGTACCGGTCGCCGCGCAGGCCGGCGTCGCGCAGCCACGGGAAGATGTCGGCCTGCACGAAGCGCGGGCGCACGTTGTTGAGCTTCGCGTTGCCCTTGGCGATCTCGATCACGTCGGCGTCGATGTCCACGCCGAGCACTTCGCTGGCGCCGCGCACGGCCGAATACACGGCGAAACCGCCGGTGTTGCAGCACAGGTCGAGCACCGTCTTGCCTTCGACCTGCTGCGACAGCCACTGCCGGTTCTCGCGCTGGTCGGCGAAGAAGCCGGTCTTGTGCGCGCCGGCGGGGTCGGCGCGGAACTTGATGCCGTATTCGGTGATGACGGCCGGCGGCACGGGCTCGGTACCGCGGAAATCGAACGACTCCTGCTTCTGCACGTGTTCGTCGGCGAAGCTGTAGAAGCGGCAGCCGGGGAACTGCGCCTTGAGCGCGTCGTAGACCCATTCGCGGTGGCGGAACATGCCGGCGCTGAAGAACTCCACCACCAGCAGGTCGCCGTAGCGGTCGACGACCAGGCCCGACAGGCCGTCGCCCTCGCTGTGCACCACGCGCCAGGCGTCGCTCACCTCATCCAGCCTGAGCACGTCGCGGCGCAGCGAGACGGCGTCGGCGATCTTGCGGGCGAACCAGCCGGCGTCGACGTCGATGTCCGGGTTGGTTTCGAGGATGCGCACGGCGATGCGCGAGTGGCCGTTGTAGAAACCGCGGCCGATCCAGTCGCCGTCCACGCCCAGCACGTCGACGATGGCGCCGGGTTTGGGCCGCTGGGCGGGCTTGTCGACGAGGCGCTGGAAGATCCAGGGGTGGGTGGATTTCCAGGCGTTCTTGAGGCGTACGGAGGGCAGGGGAGCGTTCATCGCGGCATTTTACGGGGTCGGGCTGCGCGCCCGCGTTTTCCGGGCCGATATTCCCGGCGCCTTCGTCGCGAGCCCCGGCAGGCGGGATCGCGGGATGCATTGGCCCACCGCGCCGGCCTTGTATTCGCGATCCGGCGGTTCAATGTCCATCGCATGCACCTGCCCACGCCCGAAGCGGTCCCCGACACCCCCGAGCAGCGCAGCGCGGACAAGCGCCGCTGGCTGCGGGCCTTCAACGCGAGCCTGGCGTTCGTGCTGGTGCTGCTGGCGATCTTCAGCGCGCAGCGGCATTTCGACGTGTCGGCCTGGACGGTGCAGCCGTGGTCGGTCGAGGGCCTGCGCGGCCTGCTCATGGCGCCGCTGCTGCACGGCTCGTTCGAACACGTCGCCGCCAACTCGATCGCGCTGCTGATGCTGGGCACGCTCGCCGGCGGGCTGTATCCGAAGGCGACGATCCGCGCGCTGCCGCTGCTGTGGCTGGGCTCGGGGCTGGGCGCGTGGTTGCTGGGCGATGAAGGCACGCGGCACCTCGGCGCGAGCGGCATCACGCATGGCCTGATGTTCCTGGTGTTCGTGCTGGGCCTGCTGCGCCGGGATCGTGCGTCGATCGCCGCCGCGATGCTCGCCTTCATGTTCTACGGCGGCATGCTGCTGACGATCCTTCCGCGCGAGCCGGGCGTGTCGTGGCAGGCGCACCTGGGCGGCGCGATCGCCAGCGTGATCGCGGCCTACCTGCTGCGCCGCACCGACCCGCTGCCGCCGCGCAAGCGTTACAGCTGGGAAGACGAGGAAGACGCCACCATCGCGCCGCTGTCGGACGAACTCGAACCACCGCCGCCGCGCGAGGTGCCGGTGCTGTGGAACCGGCCGGAACGCGACAACGGCGTCGTGCTGCGTTTCCCGCCACGTCGCGAGCCCTAGCCGCGACTCCCCGGGCGCCGTTAGAGTCGGCGCACCAGGGGAGATCACCATGAGCGAAAACCTTTACGCGCCGCCGGCCACGCCGGTGGTCGATACGCAGCGCGTCGCTGCGGCCGGCACCGAGTTCTTCGTCACCGGCACGACCAAGCTCGTGCTGCTGTACTTCGCGACGTTCGGCCTGTATCCGCTGTTCTGGTTCTACATGCACTGGGCCCGTTACAAGCGGTTCCGCCGGCAGCCGATGTGGCCGGTGGCGCGCGCGCTGTTCCCGATCTTCTTCGTGCGGCTGCTCGCCGACGAGATCGACGACCGGCTGCGCCGCGAGAACCAGCGCCACGCGTGGTCCCCCGGCGCCAATGCCGTCTGGTTCATCGTCTTGAGCATCGTGAGCACGATCGCGAGCCGCATCCCCGAAAGCGTGTCGCCCATGGCCAGCTGGTTGCCGGTGTTCCTGCTGCCGCCGACCGCCTGGTCGATGGTGAACATCCAGCGCGCGGCGAACCTGGCGTGCGGGGACAAGCTCGGCGCATTGAACGCACGCCTGGGCTGGGCGAACTGGTTGTGGCTTCTCGTCGGCGGCGTGCTGTGGCTGCTGGTGCTGGTGGGCGTTCTGCTGCCGGAATAACGGGCCGAACGGCATTTGGCGGGCCCGGGGTCGGGTGCTAGCGTCGCGGCTTCGCCTTCCATGGAACCGCCCATGCGCCGCATCGCGCTGCTCAGCCTTGCCCTGGCCCTCGCGGCCTGCCAGAACGCGACGCCGCCCGCGCCCGCATCGGCGCCGGTGAAGGACACCTACGACGCGAGCGCCAGCAGCGACGCGCGTCGCATCGAGGCCGACGTGCGCTTCCTCGCCGACGACCTGCTGGAAGGCCGCGAAGCCGGTACCCGCGGCTACGACCTGGCCTCGCTGTATGTCGCGCAGCGTTTCCGCGCGATCGGCCTGGCGCCAGCGGGCGATGACGGCAGCTACTTCCAGCGCGTGCCGATGCTGCGCGGCGTGCTGCAGGCCGACGGCAATGCCTTCGCGATCGCGCGCGGCGGCGGCGAGCAGGCGCTGAAGTTCCCCGACGATTTCCTTCCCGGCATCAATTTCAACGAAGCCCAGGCCAGCGTGGACGCGCCGGCGGTGTTCGTTGGGCAGGGCGTGCATGCGCCCGAGCTGGGGCACGACGACTTCGCCGGCGTGGACGTGAAGGGCAAGATCGCCGTGATGTTCAACGGCGCGCCGGCGAAGTTCGACAACGATCGCCGCGCGTTCTATTCCTCGCGCCGCACGAAGGCCGAGGAACTCGTGCGCCGAGGCGCCGTCGGCGTGGTCGTGGTGATGACCGACGATGAAGCCAGGCAGTGGCCGCGCCTGTCCGCGAACTGGAACCGCCCGGGCATGCGCCTGCGCGGCGAAGACGGCAAGGGCATCGATACGTGGCCGGAACTGCGCGGCAGCGCGATCGTGTCCGCCGACAAGGCCGATGCCGTGCTGGCCACCGGCACGCACACCGCGAAGCAGCTGTTCCAGGAGCTCCGCGACGGCAAGCTGCGCGCGTTCGACCTCCCCGGCACGCTGCGCCTGGCCTCGCACACGCAGATCACGCCGGTGGATTCGCGCAACGTCGTCGCCCGCCTCGCGGGCGGCGATCCGAAGCGGTCGGGCGAACACGTCGTCTTCAGCGCGCACCTGGACCACGTCGGCATCGGTGCGCCGGTGAAGGGCGATGCGATCTACAACGGCGCGCTCGACAACGCGATGGGCATCGCGGTGATGCTCGAGGCGGCGAACCGGCTGGCGCACGAGAACGGCCCGACCAAGCGTTCGCTGCTGTTCGTGGCGGTGACGGCCGAGGAGAAGGGCCTGCTCGGCGCCGAGTGGTTCGCGCGCCATCCGACGGTGCCGGCCGCCTCGATGGTCGCCAACGTCAACATGGACATGCCGATGCTGCTGGCGCCGACGTCCGACGTGGTGCCGATCGGGCTGGAGCATTCGACGCTGCAGCCCCTCGTGCAACAGGCGGCGAAGGAGATCGGCGTGTCGCTGTCGAAGGATCCGTCGCCGGAGGAAGTGGTCTTCGTGCGCAGCGACCAGTACGCGTTCATCCGCGCCGGCGTGCCGGCGGTATATCTGGATGGCGGCTACACCGGCGTGAACGGCGATGCGAAGGCGGTGCAGGAGGCGTTCCTCGCCGAGCGCTACCACCAGCCGGGCGACGACCTCTCGCAACCGATCCACTGGCCCGACGCGGCGCGGCTGGCGAAACTCAACGCGCGCATCGGGCGGCTGATCGCGGATTCGCCGCAGCGGCCGCAGTGGAACGCGGGCGATTTCTTCGGCGAGAAGTTCGGCCGGAAGGAAGCCGCGCGCTGAGGTTCTTTCCGCTTGGCTTGCCCGGCGGGATCGCGAAGATCGCGCCCCAGGACAACGCAACGGGGTAAACGATGAAAACGCTGGGCCTGATCGGCGGGATGAGCTGGGAATCGACCGTCCCGTATTACCGGATCGTCAACCAGACGGTGAAGGAGCGCCTCGGCGGGCTGCATTCGGCGCGCCTGCTTCTGTACAGCGTGGATTTCGCGCAGATCGAGAAGCTCCAGCATGCCGGCGACTGGGACGGCGCGGGCGAGGTGCTGGCCGATGCGGCGCGGTCGCTGAAGGCTGGCGGCGCGGAACTGCTGGTGATCTGCACCAACACGATGCACAAGGTCGCCGGCGCGGTCGAGGCGGCGAGCGGCCTGCCGCTGCTGCACATCGCCGATGCGACGGGCGCGGCGATCCGCGCGCACGGCATCGGGCGCATCGGCCTGCTCGGCACGCGATTCACGATGGAGCAGGACTTCTATCGGCAGCGGCTCGTCGAGCGCCACGGGCTTGAAGTGCTGGTTCCGGAGCCCGACGAGCGCGACATCGTGCATCGGGTGATCTACGACGAGCTGTGCCAGGGCGTGATCCGCGAGGCCTCGCGCGCGCAGTACCGCCGCGTGATGGACGCGCTGGTGGCGCGCGGTGCGCAGGGAATCATCCTGGGCTGCACGGAGATCGGCCTGCTGGTGGGCGAGGGCGACGCGAACGTGCCGCTGTTCGACACGACGGCGCTGCATGCGCGCGCGGCGGCGCTGGCGGCGCTGGGTGACGGCGCTTGAGGTGATTGGCTTTCGGCCGCCGGAGCGCGCACCACGCGCGGCACGTTAGCCCCTCTCCCCTCGGGAGAGGGGTTGGGGTGAGGGGTAACGGAGCGAAGGCTTCGAACTTCCGATGCATGACCGCGCTGCGCTGTTGCTTCCGCGCGTCACCTCGTCAAAGGCCGATGCAGACCGCGAGCTAAACGCACGCATCGACTGCTCGCCCGCAATGACCTCCCGCCCATGTCACGCCACATCGCACGGCTACACTCGGCGCTTTCCGACGCGAATCCAGGATCCCCATGACGCAGTGGTATTTCGTTTCCGCCGGTAGTTCGCAACGCATCGGCCCGCTCGACCCCACCGCGGCGCGCAACCATGCCCGCCAGCATCCGGACGACCTGTGCTGGCGCGAAGGCCTGTCCGGCTGGCAGGCGGTTCGTTCCGTGCCGGAATTCGCCGAAGCCACCGGCGTGCAGCCCGTGCACCTGCCGCCGCCGACGCCGTCGGCCGCATCGCGCAGCAGCGACGACATCGATTTCCGCATCGTCGGCAACGACATGCAGTTCGTCGAGGTCGAACTCGATCCGGGCGAAAGCGCGATCTCCGAAGCCGGCGCGCTTATGTACAAGGACGCCGTCGTGCAGATGGACACGGTCTTCGGCGACGGCCGGCAGTCGGGGCAGGGCGGCGGCGGCCTGATGGACAAGATCTTCTCCGCCGGCAAGCGCGTGCTCACGGGCGAAAGCCTGTTCACCACGGTGTTCACGCACACGGGCACGGGCAAGGCGCGCGTGGCGTTCGCCGCGCCGTATCCGGGCACGGTGCTGGCGATGAAGCTCGACGAGCACGGCGGCCGCCTGATCTGCCAGAAGGACAGCTTCCTGGCCGGCGCGCGCGGCGTGTCGGTCGGCGTCGCGTTCCAGAAGCGCATCCTCACCGGCCTGTTCGGCGGCGAGGGTTTCATCATGCAGAAGCTGGAAGGCGACGGCTGGGTGTTCGTGCACGCGGGCGGCACGGTGATCGAGCGCGAATTGCGCGCCGGCGAGCGCCTGGACGTCGATACCGGCTGCGTGATGGCCTACCACGACACCGTGCAGATGGACGTGCGGGCAGTCGGCGGCATCAAGAGCATGATGTTCGGCGGCGAGGGCATGTTCCTCGCGACGCTGACCGGCCCGGGCAAGGTGTGGCTGCAGTCGCTGCCGTTCTCGCGCATGGCCGGTCGCATGCTGGCCGCGGCGCCTCAGGGCGGCGGGCAGGCGCGCGGCGAAGGCTCGGTGCTTGGTGGGCTCGGCCGCATCCTCGACGGCGACAACGCGTTCTGACGTCCTGACGAAGAAGCCCGGCGTGTCCAGGCGGCGTTATCCCGCCTGGATGTCTCCCGCGTGCGCGCCGTGCCGCCTCTGTCCGCCCATGTATCCTGCGCCGCTGATCGCTTCCACTTCCGCCTCGTGTCCATGAAACCGTTCCGTTCGCTGCGCCCTTTCCTGCTCGCTTCCTTCGCTGTGCTGCTGGGCGCCTGCGGCGGCGGCGAGGCCGTGAAGCCGACTCCGCCGCCGGCCGTCGTCGCGCCCACCGCACCTGCGCCGAAGATCCGCATCGGCATCGCGCTCGGCGGCGGCGCGGCGAAGGGTTTCGCGCACATCGGCGTGATCAAGATGCTCGAAGCCAACGGCTTCCAGCCCGTGGTCGTCTCCGGCACCAGCGCGGGCAGCGTGGTTGGCGCGCTCTACGCCAGCGGCATGGACGCCTTCGCGATGCAGAAGACGGCGTTCTCGCTGGACGAGGCGGAGATCCGCGACGTCAGCCTGTTCTCCGGCGGCGTGGTGAAAGGCCAGAAGCTGCAGGATTACGTGAACCAGCTGGTCGGCGGAAAGACGATCGAGCGCATGCGCATGCCGTTCGCGGCGGTGGCGACCAACCTGGAAACCGGCGACCGCACCGTGTTCGTGCGCGGCAACACCGGCCAGGCGGTGCGCGCGTCCAGCAGCATCCCCGGCGTGTTCGAGCCGGTGGCGATCGGCAAGTTCCACTACGTCGACGGCGGCGTCGTAAGTCCGGTGCCGGTCGACGCGGCGCGCCAGCTCGGCGCGGATTTCGTCATCGCGGTCGACATCTCCAGCAAGGCCAGCGGCAAGAACCCGGGCAGCATGCTGGGCAACGTCAACCAGTCGATCACGATCATGGGCCAGAAGCTTGGCGCACAGGAACTGGCGCGCGCCGACGTGGTGATCCGCCCGAGCGTGAACGAGATCGGCCCGGCGGACTTCGAGCAGCGCAACAACGCGATCATGGAAGGCGAACGCGCCGCGCTGGCGGCCATGCCGCAGATCCGCGCGAAGGTCGCGCAATGGCAGAAGGCGCGCCAGGACGAGGCGATCGCCGCACGTCGCGCGGCGGATGCGAAGGCCGAGCAGGCGAAGCTGCGCGCATTCTGTGAGGAGGAAGACCGCAAGTGGATGTCGAAGCTGCGCCGCGCTCCGCAGTGCAAGGCGCTGGCGGAGCAGGGGGTTTTGTCGCGGTAACCCTCAACCTGCTCGCTCTAGCTCCTCTCCCGCCAGCGGGAGAGGAGTTGGGGTGAGGGCAAGTGCAGCGCACAAACAAAAGCCCAGTGCAGCGATGCACTGGGCTTTTTTCGTATTCAAGCTCCGTTGCCCTCACCCCGACCCTCTCCCGTGGACGGGAGAGGGGATAAAGCACAGGGACTTACGTCGCCTCAGTCGCCGCCACTAGCGGCGCCGTACGCCGCGGCCGGCTCGGGAACGCGTGCCGCACGATGCGCCACACCACCTGGCCGAACTGCTTCGGCAGCGAGCCGGTGTTGTAGTGCTGGCCGTAGCGCTTGCAGATCTCGCGCACTTCCACCGCCATCGCGGCGTAGCGGTTGGCCGGCACGTCCGGATAGAAGTGGTGCTCGATCTGGTGGCTCAGGTTGCCCGACAGCACGTCGATCAGCCAACCGCCGCTGATGTTCGACGAGCCGCGCAGCTGGCGCAGGTACCAGTGGCCGCGCGATTCGTTGCGCACGCATTCCTTGGGGAACGTCTCGGCTTCGGCGGTGAAATGGCCGCAGAAGATGATCGTGTACGTCCACAGGTTGCGGATGATGTTCGCCACGACGTTGCCCAGCAGCACCGGCAGGAAGAACGGGCCGGCCAGCGCGGGGAACACGATGTAATCCTTCACGATCTGCCGCGCCATCTTGCGGCCGACCGGCTTGAACATGCGCCACATCTGGCGGTTCGACACCTTGCCGTGGATCCAGCGGCCGAGCTTGAGGTTCTGGATCGCCACGCCCCACTCGAACAGCAGCGCGAACACGACCGCGATCACCGGCTGCATCAGGTAGTACGCGCGCCAGCGCTGCTCCGGGAAGATGCGCAGCAGGCCGTAGCCGATGTCGTCATCGAGCCCGCGCACGTTGGTGTAGGTGTGGTGGCGGAAGTTGTGCGTGTGGCGCCAGTTGTCGGCGGTGCCGACGATGTCCCACTCGTACGTCTTGCCGTCCAGGTGCGGGTCGCGCATCCAGTCGTACTGGCCATGGATGACGTTGTGGCCCAGCTCCATGTTCTCGAGGATCTTCGACAGGCCCAGCAGCAGCGCGCCGAGCACGCACGCCGGCCACAGCAGCACCGGCGCGAACAGCAGCGAGAACGCGCCCAGGTACAGCAGGCCGCGACCGGCGACCTCGGTCCAGCGGACCCACGCGACGATCGAGCGGATGTAGTCGGCGTCGCGCTGGCCGAGCGTGGCGACGGTGCGCTTGCGTAGCGCGTCGAGTTCCTCGCCGAAGCGGTCGAGTTCTGCAGGGGAAAGTGCGCGGTTGCGGAACGTCATGTCGGTGCGGCTCAACTCACAGATCCAGTTCGATGTCGCCCGCGGCGGCGCTGATGCACAGGCGCAGCGCGGAGGACGGTTCGGTGCGGACCTCGCCATTGGTGAGGTCGCGCGTGGCGCCGGCGGACTTGCCGCATGCGCAGGTATTGCAGATGCCCATGCGGCAGCCGGACGCGGGCTTGATGCCCTGCGCTTCCAGCGCCGTGAGCAGCGACTGCCCGCGCGGCACGGTCAGCGTGCGGCCGCTGCGTTGCAGGGTGACGACGGCCTCGCCCGTGTCTTCGAACGAGCGCGCCGGCGGCGTGAACGCTTCGGCGTGGAAGCTGCGCGCGTTGCCGTCCAGCAGCGCGCGCGCCGTATCGACGAAGCCCGACGGGCCGCAGGCGTAGACGCGTCGCTGCGAGGCGTCGGGGACGAGCGCGGCGAGTTGCGCGGCATCGAGGCGACCGGCCGGTGCGGTGTCCGACGCGTCGGTTTCGCGCGTGAGAAGGCAATGCACGGCGAAGTCCGGATGCGCGTCGGCCAGCGCCAGGAGTTCGTCGGCGAAGCACAGCTCCTCGCGCGTGCGTGCCCAGTACAGCAGCGTCACCGGCGCGGGCATGCCGCGCGATGCGTGTTCGCGCACCAGCGCCATCAGCGGCGTGATGCCGCTGCCGGCCGCGAGCAGCAGCCAGCCGGCGTCATGGGTTTGCGGCCAGGTCATCTCGCCGAACGCCGGGCCGATGTGCAGCACATCGCCGACGCAGGCGCTATCGAACAGCCAGGTGCTGAGCTTGCCGCCGTCGACGCGCTTGACGGTGATCGCCAGCAGGCCGTCGGCGCGCGGTGCGGCGCTGAGGCTGTAGCTGCGCGTGACCGACGCGCCGTCGATCTCGGCGCTGACGTTGACGTGCTGGCCGGCGCGGAAGCCGCGCCAGTGGCGGTTCGGACGCAACACCAGCGTGATCGCGTCGCGCGATTCGGCGCGTCGCTCGACGATGCGCGCGAGCGGGCGATCCCAGGTCCAGGTGCGGTCGAGGCGCTGCGCCCAGAAGTCGAACACGCTCGGGGCGACGCAGGCATGGAGCAGGCGCCGCAGACCGCGCGGGCGCTTGTGGGAACGGAGAACGGCACTCATGGCGATGCACTATACAGGCATGCGCACAGATGTGTATACGACTGTATATTAAATCCCCGATATGATGCCGGACCGATCGCCGCCGTGCCCGCCGCCTTGAGCCCAACCACCCACATTCCCGCCGATTCCGAGCACATCGCGGGTCGAAAGTCGGCGATCTCGCGCGAAGACCTGCTGGCGGCGGCGCTCAAGCTCATCGGCCCGCATCGCAGCGTCTCCACGCTGAGCCTGCGCGAGGTGGCGCGCGAGGCGGGCATCGCTCCGAACAGCTTCTACCGCCAGTTCCGCGACATGGACGAATTGGCGGTGGCACTGATCGATCTTGCCGGCCTTTCGTTGCAGAAGATCATCGACGCCGCCCGGGTTCGCGCGGCGATCGACCGCAGCGCCGTGCGCGGCGCGGTCGAGGCCTTCATGGAACAGCTGCGCGCCGACGACCAGCTGCTGCACGTGCTCCTGCGCGAGGGCACCGCCGGGTCTGACGCCTTCAAGCACGCCGTCGACCGCCAGCTGAGCTTCTTCGAGGAAGAGCTGCGCATCAGCCTCATCCAGATCAACGCCGCTCAGGGCGTGACCCTGCGCGAGCCGGCGCTGGTGGCCAAGGCGATCACGCGCCTGGTCTTCGCGATGGGTGCCACCGCCGTGGACCTGCCGCGTGAAAAGGACCCCGAACTGGTCCGTCAGCTTACGCTGATGGTGCGCATGATCATCGCGGGATCCCGGACGTTGGCCGAAGAAGCCCGCAGTTTGCGCGGCCAAGGCTGACTCAGCGCCCGGGCAGCGGCATTCCGCCGAAGGCCTTCACCGTCCTCAGCACGAAACTGGAATTGACGTCGGCGACGCCTGCCTGCGTCAGCAGCCGATCGAGCAGGAAGCGCGAGAAATGCTCCAGGTCCTGCACGACGATCTGCAGCAGGTAATCCATGTCGCCGGTCAGCGCGTGGCAGGCGACGACCTCGCCCCACTGGTTCACAAAGCCGACAAAAGCGGCGATCGCGTCGGCATCGTGCCGGGAAAGTTGCACGCGGACGAAGGCCTGCAGCCCGAGGCCGAGCCGCTCGGGATCCACTTCGGCCCGGTAGCCGGCAATCACGCCTTCCCGCTCCAACCGCTGCACGCGGCGCAGGCACGCGGACGCGGACAGATGGACGCGCTCGGCCAGCTCGGCGTTGGTCAGCCGGCCTTCGCGCTGGAGTTCCGCGAGCACGAGCAGGTCGGTGCGATCGAGTTCGACGGCGGGCATGGATTGCGCTTCGTGGCAGATTGACGCAAGGATCTTGCGTCAAAGGGCGGTTAGCGCGCAACAACGCAAGCCCATTGCGCCGGGGGATCGCTACAGTCGAAGTTCGACCAGGAGCAGCGAATGAATCTCGGCACCCCCAACCGCGTGGAACACCAGCTCACAGACAAGGGCTACGTGCCGGTGTATACGACGGCGGTGGTCGAGCAGCCCTGGGCCAAGTACAGCGCCACCGACCACGAGGTCTGGAGCACGCTGTTCAAGCGCCAGCGAGAAATTCTCGTGGGTCGGGCGAGCGACGAATTCCTGCGCACGCAGGAAGCGATGGGCATGACGCCCGACCGCATCCCGAAGTACGACGACCTCAACCGCATGCTGCGCAAGGCGACGGGCTGGGAGCTCGTCGGCGTCGAGGGCCTGCTGCCGGAGCTGACCTTCTTCGATCACCTCGCCAACCGGCGCTTCCCGGTGACGTGGTGGATCCGCAAGCCCGAGCAGCTGGACTACCTCGCCGAGCCGGACCTGTTCCACGACCTGTTCGGCCACGTGCCGCTGCTGATGAATCCCGTCTTCGCCGACTACATGCAGGCCTACGGCCGCGGTGGCGTGAAGGCGCACGGCATCGGCCCGGACGCGCTGGTGAACCTCACGCGACTGTACTGGTACACGGTGGAATTCGGCCTGATCAAACAGGACGACGGCCTGCGCATCTACGGCAGCGGCATCGTGTCGTCCAAGGGCGAGTCGATCCACTGCCTCGACAGCGCTGCGCCGAACCGCATCGGCTTCGACCTCGAACGCATCATGCGCACGCAGTACCGCATCGACACGTTCCAGAAGACGTACTTCGTCATCGACAGCTACGAGCAGCTGATGGAAGCCACGCGTCCGGACTTCACGCCGATCTATGCGTCGCTGGCGAAGCTCGACTCGATTCCCGCCGGCCACGTGCTGGACACCGACACGGTGTTCAACCGCGGCACGGGCGAGGGGTGGGCTGCGGGTGGGGATGTTTGAGGTAAAGCGCCCGCACGCTTGAGCCATACGCATTCGAAGCCTCCAGCGCCGAAGAACTCTCGCGCTTGAGGCCACTGCCGCTTCCGCATGCCTATGCCGTCATCCCCGCGAAGGCGGGGATCCAACTCCCACAGGCGTCAACCTTCGACAAAACGTGACACGGCGGATTGATGGATTCCCGCCTTCGCGGGAATGACGGTGCTGTAGTTCGCCTTGGCGGGAGTGCCCGAACACCAGGTGCCTGGGTCCCGGCTTTCGCCGGGATGACGGGGCAGGTGGGCGACGAAGGGGCCTGCGACTACGGCCGCGCCAACGCCTCCATCCCGCGCCGGATGCCCACGCTCGCCTGTCGCTCCTGCGCGCTGAGCAGCTGCTTCGCCAGCGATCGCGCGGCGACGCGCAGCTCCGGCACCGCGGTGATTTCCCACAACTGCGCGCGAAGCAACGGCCCCAGCGCGTACAGGCCGCGCACCGGCGCACCGCTGCCGTCCAGCGCTTCGAAACGCGGCGATGCCTCGATGCCGAGCCCCAGCGGGTCGGCGGTGATCAGGCCCGAATCGCGAAGCTGCGCGATCAACGGATGGCTCGTGCGATCGACGTCGGTGTCGAACCCCGTCGCCCGCACCACCACGTCGAACTCCTCGCGACTGGCATGCGCGAATCCGCGCTCGCGGATCAGCACCTCGACGCCTTCGCCGGTACGCCGCGCGCGCAGCAGGCGACCGGCACGTACACGCAGACGGCCGCGCACGCGCATCTCCTCGAGTTCGCGCGACAACGTCGGCGCCAGGCGATGCCGCAACACTTCCCAGTGCGAACGCAGGTGTCGCAGGAACTGCGTGCGCCGCTGCGTCGGCAGGTCGCGCCAGAAACCTTGCAGATAGGGACGCAGCGCATCGATGAGGCTGCGCCAGTCGGGGACGATCGGCGTCAGCGCGCGCAGCGCACGCACCAGTTCGCGCAGGTCGTGCGTGTTGATCGCATGCAGCACCGTCGGCGGGAGGGCGATGGGCGCGGCCGGCTCGTCGGTATGCGATTGCGGCAGCAGCCCGTGTCGCGACAACGCGGTGATCGGCCCGCGATGACCGCGGCGATGCAGCGTCGCGACGACATCGGCCATCGTCAGGCCGGTGCCGATGATGAGCACGCGCTGGTTCGGCGCGATGTGGTCGATGGCGCCGATGCCGTCCAGCCCGTTCTGCCACGGCCACGCGATGTAGCTGGGATGCACCGCCAGCCGCGGCCCGATGCCCGCCAGCGGCTGCGGCGGCAGCGCGCCGACGGTGAGCACGACGCGATCGCTGACGAAATCCGAACCGTCGGCCAGGTGCACGCGGAACGCCGGGCCTTCGCGGTCGATCGCGATGGCCTCCTGCGCGATGCGGTTGAAGCCGGCCAGCGACAGCTGCGCGGCGGCGTTCAGGCGCGAATGCAGGTATTCGCCGTAGACCAGGCGCGGGAGGAAGGTCGTGCGCGCGCGCTCGGTGAGGTTGAGCCAGTCGGCGAACTCGCCGGGGTGGTCGGCGGTGGCGCCCAGGTCGCGCGCACGCACGTTGAGCAGGTGCTCCGGGCGCGCTTCGCCGTAGGCGACGCCGCGACCGAAGCTTTCCGGCACGCCGACGAGTTGGATGTCCACGTCCGACGACGCCGCGCGTGCGAGTTCGGTGGCCAGTGCGCAGCCGCTGAAACCGGCGCCGATGATGCTGATCCGCATGTCGTGTACTCCGGGGTCGTCGTGCGCCTATTGGTAGGCGATCGCCGGACGGCGGAAGTAAACGGTGGGTTACGCGCGGGCGCTTTTCACGCAACGGTTCGTCAGTGCGTCATAACGCAACGGAATCTGGCCTTCACGCGCGCTGCGGCTGCGCGGCGGGCCGGGCGACCGGGCGCGGCTTCCAGCGACGATCCAGGATGACCTTGGCGACTAGCGCCACGGCGATCGGCCCGAACCACGACAGGTAATGCAGCACCGTTCCGTTCACCGACGGCAGCAGGCGCGGCAGGCCGATGCCGAGGAACGCGATGTGCGTGGCGATGCCGTTGCCGATCATCGCGGTGTAGTGCTGCGTCATCCACCAGCGCGGGGTCCTGGCGAATGTCGCCCGGCGCAGGCGGCGACGCAGCATGTCCAGACCGGTGAACAGTCCCACCGCGGAAAACCCCATCAGCAGCGGCGCGCCGGCCTTGATGCCCAGCGCGAGCACGCCCGCGCCCGAGGCCAGCGACAGCGCACCGAATGCGACGTACACCGGTCCGACGAAGCGCTCGGGCGCGGCCTTGTCGCGGATCGCGCGCCACGACACCCACACGCCGGTGCTGGTGATCACCACCAGGTACGCGAGGAACGCCGCCGTGACGACGTGGCCGTCTAGCCAGCGCGTGATCGCCATCGGCGCGCCGGTGATGACGATGCCGACCATCGCCAGCAGGTACACGCGACCCGTGTTGCGATGCGCCGGCGTACCCTTGCGCAGCAGGCCGGCGGTCCAGAAGGCGACGAGGGCGACGGCGCCCACGAGGACGTGCACGGCGACAAGCATCTGGTAGGCGGTCATGGCGGCGGCTCTTTCGCGTAGGTGTCGATGGGGACACACGATGCGCCCGGCTCGCCCGCGGCCTCAGTGCCTGCCGTCATCGCAACGACCTGCCGGAAGTCACTTTCGACGCCCGATGCATTGCGCGCCTCGCCGCGGCGGCCGCAGCATGTGCCCATGGACGAACGAATGCGCTCGCTGCTCCAGCCCCTCAACCTCGCCGGCCTCTTCACGCTGGTGGCCGTCGGCATGGCCTTCCGCTGGATGCCCGCCTACCTGCTGCCGTGGGCCATCGCGCTGCTGGCGCTGTACGCCGTCCTGATGCTGGCGGTGGACTTCCTGCCGCGCGTGGGCTGGTTTCGACCGGTCCAGCTGACGCTGATGCCGCTCATCGCGCTGACGCTGGTCTGGATCGACCCGAAGCCGTCGGTCGCGCCGGTGCTGCTGGTCGTGTGGACGGCGGTGATGGCGGCGGCGATGCCGCTGCGCATCACGGCGATGGCGGTGATCGCGGCCGACATCGCGTTCTGGTTCGTGCTGCGGGACGACGGCCACAGCGCGCCGCTCACGGTGGTGTTCATCCACGCCGGCTTCCAGCTCTTCGCCGCGTTGTGCGCGTGGTACGCGGTGAGCGCCGAGCGCGCCCGCGACCAGCTCGCGCGCGTCAACGCCGACCTGCTCGCCACGCGCGCGCTGCTGGCCGACAGCGCGCGCGACAACGAACGCCTGCGCGTGGCCCGCGAGCTGCACGATGTCGCCGGCCACAAGCTCACCGCGATGACCTTGAACCTGCGCGCGCTCGCGGCGGATCCGGCGTTCGCGGCGCGTCCGGAAATCGCCATCGCGCAGCAGCTTTCGACCGAACTGCTCAGCGACATCCGCGGCATCGTGCAGGCGATGCGCGACGATCGCGGGCTCGACCTCGGCACGGCGCTGCGCGCGCTCGCCGCGCCGATGCCGCGACCGTCGCTGCGGCTGCGCATCGCCGAGTCGGTGCGCGTCACCGACCCGGCCACCGCCGAAGCGGTGCTGCGCCTGGTGCAGGAAGCGTTGACCAACAGCGCGCGCCATGCCGATGCGGACATCGTGCAGGTGTCGCTGGACTGCGAGGGCGATCGCCTGCGCATTCGCGTGGAAGACGACGGCCAGCTGCGCGGCGCGATCCGCGAAGGCAACGGCTTGTCGGGCATGCGCGAACGCGTCGCCGCCGCGGGCGGAAACCTGGCATTCGGCCGCTCCGAACGCGGTTCGCTGCGCATCGACGCGAGCCTGCCCGCATGACGGCGCTTCGCATCGCGCTGGCCGACGACCAGGCCATCGTCCGCGCGGGATTGCGCGCGCTGCTCGAACGGCACGGCATCGTCACCGTGTTCGAGGCCAACGACGGCAACGAGTTGCTCGAGCGGCTGGCCGACACGCCGGTGGACGTGGTGCTCAGCGACATCCGCATGGCCGGCATGGACGGCATCGAAGCGCTGCGCCGCCTGCGCGAGCGCGGCGACGCGACGCCGGTGCTGCTGCTCACCACGTTCGACGAGAGCGAACTGCTGTTGCAGGCGACCGAGGCCGGCGCGCAGGGCTTCCTGCTGAAGGACGCGGCGCCGGAGGATCTTCGCGAGGCGATCGAACGCGTGGCGACGGGCGAAACGCTGCTGCAGCCGGTCAGTACCGACCCTGTGCGCGCGCGCTACCAGTACCACCAGCAGGAGGCGCCGCGCGAGCACTTCACCGAGCGCGAAGTCGCGATCCTGCGCCTGCTCGCCGGCGGCTATTCGAACAAGGAAATCGCGCGGGCGATGTTCCTGGCCGAAGGCACGGTGAAAAACTACGTGTCGGTGATCCTGGAGAAACTCGGCACGCGCGACCGCACGCGCGCGGTGCTGAAGGCGATCACGCTGCGGGTGATCTGAGGCCTGCGTTTGTAGCCCGGGTAAGGCCGCAGGCCGCACCCGGGAACGCGCGTCTTGCCCCGGGTGCGCTTCGCTTTCCCGGGGTGCAAAGGCGCTAGCGCGCCACCATCTTCACCGTCCAGAGCCCCAGCCCCGTCATCGCCAGCGACCCGAGCAGGTGCGCAGCGATGGTGCCGAAGGCCCACCCGTACGCCTGCTTCTGCAGCAGGTCGACCGTCTCGGCGGAGAAGGTCGAGAACGTGGTGAGCCCGCCCAGCATCCCGGTGATCACGAACAGCCGCCATTCCGGCGCCAGTTGCGGCGCCTGCGCGAAGCCGGCGACGGCCAGGCCGATCAGGTAGCCGCCGACGAGGTTCGCCGCCAACGTACCCATCGGCACCGCGTGGTGCGCGGGATTCAGCCACAGGCTCAGGCCCCAGCGTGCCCACGCGCCCAGCGCGGCGCCGGCGGCGATGGCGAGCAGGGCGAGGGGCATGCGCGATCTCCGGCGAAGTCCAGACGGGCAGGGTAAGCGGCCGCGCATCGCCGGGCCAGTCGCGGCAAAGAACCCGCATCGATCGGGAAAGCCGGCCTCGACCGGCGGGTCTAGACTGCGGCTTCCCCCGCCCGCCACGCTCCCGATGAACGACCGCATCCGCCACCCCGGCCTGCGCGACAAGCGCCTGTCCGCCGAGCACGCCGCCGCCCTGATCCAGCCCGGAATGACCGTCGCGATGAGCGGCTTCACCGGCGCGGGCTACCCGAAGGCGGTGCCGCAGGCGCTCGCGGCGCATATCGAACAGGCGCATGCACGCGGCGAGGACTTCCGCGTGAAGGTGATGACCGGCGCGTCCACGGCGCCGGAACTGGACGGCGTGCTCGCCCGCGCGCAGGGCATCGAGCTGCGCCTGCCGTACCAGTCCGACCCGCACCTGCGCGAGCGCATCAATGCGGGCGAGCTGCACTACATCGACATGCACCTGAGCCACGTCGCGCAGCACACGTGGTTCGGTTTCTTCGGCGCGGTCGATGTCGCGGTGATCGAAGTGACGGCCATCACCGAGGACGGCCACCTCGTGCCGTCCTCGTCGGTCGGCAACAACAAGACGTGGCTGGACCAGGCCGACCGCGTGATCCTGGAAGTGAACCGCTGGCAGCCCTCCGCGCTGGAAGGCATGCACGACGTCTACTACGGCACCGCGCTGCCGCCGAACCGCAAGCCGATTCCGCTGCTGCATCCGGACGACCGCATCGGCGAGCCGTGGCTGCGCTGCGACCCGTCCAAGGTGATCGCGGTGGTCGAGACCGACGCGCCGGATCGCAATTCTCCGTTCACGCCGCCGGACACGACCTCGCGCGAGATCGCCGCGCACCTGCTCGACTTCCTCGCGCACGAAGTCCGCCGCGGCCGCCTGCAGCCGCAGCTGCTGCCGCTGCAGTCGGGCGTGGGCAACATCACCAATGCGGTGCTCATGGGGCTGGGCGAAGCGGGTTATCGCGACCTCACCGCGTTCACCGAGGTCATCCAGGACGGGATGCTCGAACTGCTCAAGCGCGGCGTCGTGCGTGTGGCGTCGGCGACGTCGTTCTCGCTCAGCCCGGCGGCGATCGACGAATTCCTGGCGCACGTGGATTACTACCGCGAACGCATCGTGCTGCGCACGCAGGAGATCTCGAACCATCCCGAACTCGTGCGCCGACTTGGCTGCATCGCGATGAACGGCATGATCGAGGTCGACCTGTACGGCAACGTCAATTCGACGCACGTGGCCGGCACCAAGATCATGAATGGCATCGGCGGCAGCGGCGACTTCGCGCGCAATGCCTACCTGTCGGTCTTCATGTCGCCGAGCACGGCGAAGAACGGCGCGATCTCCTCCATCGTCCCGATGGCGAGCCACGTCGACCACACCGAGCACGACGTGATGGTGATCGTGACCGAACGCGGCATCGCCGACCTGCGCGGCCTGTCGCCGAAGCAGCGCGCGCAGCGGCTGATCGACCAGTGTGCCCATCCGGATTACGCACCGCTGCTGCAGGACTACTTCGACCGCGCATGCCGCGAGAGTTTCGGCAAGCACACGCCGCATCTGCTGGGCGAGGCGCTGTCGTGGCACGAGCGGTTCGTGGAAACGGGGTCGATGCGGCCCTAGGTTTTTTCGTCGTATCGAGCCGCACGACACTACGCCACCGCCGCTTTGGAGACCACCGTCATCCCGGCGAAAGCCGGGATGACAGCGGCGTTCGTCAGCTTCCCTGCACCGCCTTCATATACGCCGCCAAGCCCCGCTCGCGCGTCTCCACGAACGTCTCGCCCGTCGGCGCGTAATCGACGATGCGGTCCGGCCGGAAGTTGCGGAAGTCGCCGCGCAAACGGCACCACGCACCCAGCGTCCAGCTGCCGCCCCAGAAGGCCAGGCACAGCGGTTCGATCACGCGCTCGGTCGGTCGCGCGTCGTTGTCCCGGTAGTTCATGCGCAACACCAGCGCGCCGGTCACCGCCGCATGGAGATCGTCGATCAGGCCGCTGTTTTCCAGTCGCTCGACTTCCGGCGCGAAGATGCGCGTGCGATCGCTGCGGTCGCGCAGTTCCGGCGGAAGCACCGCCTCGATCTTCAACAACGCCGCCGCCGCTTCACGCCCCAGCCGGTTGCCGCCGAACGCGCGCACGAAGCGCGTGCCGACCACCAGGGCTTCGAGCTCGTCGGGCGTGAACATCAGCGGGGGGATGTCCGAACCCTTGCGCAGCAGGTAACCGACGCCGGCCTCGCCTTCGATCGGCACGCCGGAGCGCTGCAGGTCGGCGACGTCGCGATACACCGTTCGCAACGAAACGCCGAGCTCCTGCGCCAGGCGTTGCGCGGTGATGGCGGAACGGCGGCCACGCAGGGCATGGATCAGGAGGAAGAGGCGGTCGGCGCGGCGCATGCGCCATGATCGCGCGACGCCGTGCCGACCTCAACGGACCGCATCTGCACGCCGGCGTATGGCGCGACGGCGGTCACGCGCGCAACTCCGAGCGTGCCGTCGGCGACAGGCGCAGCCGTTGCGGCGGTTGCCTCAGTCCGTGCAGCAGCGATTGCGCGACCGCGTCGCGCCATGCCGCATCGGCCAGCAGCGCGGTCTCGTAGCGATGGTGCGCGTCGACGTCATCGAAACGCGCGAACCACACCAGCACCTGCTCGCCTTCGCGCACCGACAGGCGCGGATACGTGTTCGCGCTGCTTTCGGTGACGTACAGGCCGATCACCTCCGCGCCGGCTGCTTTCAGGCGCGGCGCGAGGTCGCGTTCGAAGCGTTCGAGGAAGCCCGCATCGGCCGGCGCGTCGAGCGCGCAGAGGCCCGCTTCGATCAGCCCGCCCGACGCGGGTGCATCCTGCGAGGACGGGCGCGGCGTCGCGGGCGTCGGAAGGCCGGAGCCCGCGCGCGCCGGACGCAGCAACAGCACGTCGTCGCTGTCGGCGATCGTTGCGTTGGCCGCTTCGCGATGACGCTTCCAGGTCGGCCCGCCGTAGAAGCCGTCCAGCGCTTCGGCGCGTACCGGCATGTCGGCGAATCCGCGCAGCCACACGAAGCGGTCCGGCGCGTCGAGGTCGCGGAACTGACCGATGACGTGCATGCCGACCGCTTCCTGCGATTCGATGAATTCGCGCTCGAACAGCGCGATGAGCTCGTCGCGTCGCGCGGGCTGCATCGCGTACTGGCGCAGTTCGATGACATGGTCGTCGTGCAGCGCGCGCCCGGCGTCGTCGATGCGGCGGAACCACATGTGCCAGTTCGTTTCCCATGTCGCGCCATCGTCGACGGAAAACGCCTGCTGCCAGTGCGCGGTGTTCGCGCTCGCCTGGCTCCAGCGGAAGCGCACGCGCACCGGCTGGCCTTCGTGTTCGTCCACGCCGAGGAACGTGCCCACGCGCTGGCCCTGCGCTTCGTCGGCGAAGGCGCCGGTCATCGGCGAATCGAGCACGCCGTCGTGGTTGCCGGCCCAGTAGATCGACCACTGCTTCGACTCCACGCCGAACAGGCGCAGCGTCATGCCGACGAATCGCTCGTCCGTGCCGGGACGCGTCCAGTCACTGATGAAATCGTCCACGTTGCCCAGGCCGCCGAGCAGCGGCAGGCAGCGCTGCGTGGCGTGGAAGATCTCCCAGTCGTTCGATCCGGCCAGGCGCTGCTTCAGGCGCTCGTTGCGGATGCTCCACTGGCCGTGGAGGAAGTCGAAATCGTGTCGGCCGTCGTGACCGGTCGGGGTCTGCATCGTGGGCGTCGCCTGCGTTCTTGAAAGTGCGCGCGCGCCGGCGCGCATCGGTGCGAGCCACGCGGTCTGCGCGATCGCCGCCAGTTGCAGGAACAGGCGCCGCTGCCGGCGCCAGGCCGGCTGGAGAACGAGGTCGAGGTCCATCGCGGTGATCCGGTCCAGCGTGCCGATCGCACGGTGTCAGGATCGGCCGGCGCTGCTGACAGGGTCCTGTCAGCAGCCGCGCTCAGGCGGCCGGGAAGAACACCGTGATCGCCAGGCCACGGCCGTCCAGCCCGTCCTCGACGTGGATGCGCGCGTGGTGCGTGCGCGCGATGCGCGCGACCAGCGACAGGCCGATGCCGCTGCCGCTGCTGCGCGGCGAACCGTCGCCGTGGGTGCCGCCGTTGGCACGATAGAAGCGGTGGAAGATCCGCTCGCGTTCGTCCTTCACCACGCCGGGGCCGTCGTCGGCGACGCACAGCGCGATGCCGCCGACGCCGTCGCGCACGTCGCGCCGGCAGATCACCTCGATGCGTCCGCCTTCGCCCGCGTAACGCACGGCGTTGTCGACGAGGTTGCGGATCAGGATGCCGAGCAGGTCGACGTCGCCGAGGATGCGGCCGTCTTCCGTGCGCAGGCCGATGCGCTGATGGCGTTCGCGCGCGAGCGTCTCGAAATCGCGCACGACCAGTACCAGCAGCGGCGCGATGTCGAGCGGCAGGAGGGTCGGTGCGACGGTCTGCGCGTCCAGGCGCGCGAGGTCCAGCAGCTGTTCCGACAGGCGCGCGGCGCGGGCGACGCCGGCACTCAGGCGTCGCAATGCGGTGTCGCGCTCCTCTTCGGTGGCGGCGCGGCGCGCAAGGTCCGCATGGGCGCTCAACACCGCCAGCGGCGTGCGCAGTTCGTGCGCGGCGTCGGCGATGAAGCGGCGTTCGTTCTGCACCGCCTGGTCCACGCGCGTGAGCTGGTCGTTGAAGGCATCGACCAGCGGGCTGAATTCGGTGGGCAGCCCCGGCGCCTGCAACGGCGTGAGATCCAGCGGCGGCCGCGCGCGCAACGCATCGCGCAGCGCGGCGACGGGTCGCAGCGATCGGCCGATCACGATCCACACCGTCAGCACGAACAGCACGAAGATCAATCCCGCGGCCAGCAGGCTCAGGCCGACCCAGCGCGCGATCTCGTTGGCGATCATTTCCTTGGACCGGCCGACCTGCACGATCAGGCCGCGCTTCGGATCGGACAGGCTGTACACGTGCCAGACCTGGCCGGCGATCTTGCGGCGCGCGAAGCCGTCGCGGAAATCGGGCTTGAGCGGTTCGTCCGGGGCGGCCACCGAGTACACGACATTGCGGCCGCCCGCCCACACCTGCCAGCTCATCTTGTGGTCGCGATGGCCCGCCGGCACGTCGGGACGTTCGCGCGGCGGCAGGCTTTGCAGGCCATCAGGCATGGACTCGAGGATCTGCGCGGCGACCTCACGCTGCGATTCGTCCCAGAAACCGTAGTGCGCGCGCGAGAGCTGCCACGCCTGGCAGCCGAGCCACACCAGCCACGCGACCAGCACGCATTTCACCGACACCCACGTCAGGCGCCAGCGCAGCGAACGCGCCTTCATGCCGACGCTCCGCCGCTCGCGACGCCATTGCTGATGCGGTATCCCTGCCCGTGCACGGTGACGATCAGCTGCTCGCCGAGCTTGCGTCGCAGCTGGTGCACGTACACCGCGATGGTGTTGCTTTCGATCGTGCCGGAGCTGCCGTACACCGCTTCCTCCAACTGCTCGCGCGTGACCACGCGGCCCTGGCGTTCCATCAACAGAAGCAGCGTTCGGAACTCGTGCGCGCTGAGCGACACGGCGGCCCCGTCGCGCGTGACCTCGCGCCGCGCGGGATCGAGCACGATGTTGTGCCAGCTCAGCACCGGCGACACGCGCCCCTGCGTGCGACGCATCACCGCGCGAAGGCGCGCGAAGAGTTCGTCGGGCTGGAAGGGCTTGACGATGTAGTCGTCGGCGCCGGCGTCCAGGCCGGCGATGCGGTCGCTGAGCTTGTCGCGCGCGGTGAGGATGATGACCGGCGTGGCGTCGTAGCGGCCGCGCAGGTACGACAGCACGGAAAGACCGGAACTGCCGGGAAGGCCGAGATCGAGCAGCACCGCGTCGAAGTCGTGTTCGACCAGCGCGGTGCGCGCCAGCGCGGCATCGCCGGCGGTGTCGACGCGGAAGCCGTGCGCGCGCAGCCCGGCGCACAGCGCCTCGGCGAGCATCGTGTCGTCTTCCACCAGCAGCAGGTTCATCGGGATACCGTGTTCTTCGCGGGGCGTTGCGGCCGGCAGTGTCGCCATCCGGGTTTAAAAACTTCTTAAAGGACCGCGCGCAGCCTGTGCTTCCCATGCGCCGTGCCGGCATCGTAGCGCGGCGCGGTCGGCCCCTTCCCCGGTGATCCCATGACAGCGACGTCCCTGCTTTTCCGCATGCCCGTGCCGGCGGTGTCGCCGGTGACGGTGCGGCCGGTCCGCCCGGAGGATGCCTCCACGCTGCTGCGGCTGGCACGCGAGGCCGACGGCCACGATGCGCCCGCCACGGGCCTGCTCGAATTCCATGAAGCGCTGTTCGAAGCGCCGGTTCGCGCGTGGGCATGGCTGGCCTTCGTCGGTGGCGAGGCCGTCGGCCACGCGGTAGCGACGGTGGGCTTCTCCATGCGTGCCCGCGGCTACTGCTTCCAGCTCGACACCCTGCACGCGCGCGATGCGTGGGCGGCGGCGGCCGAAGCCGCCCTGTTCGACGAAGTCCGCGCGATGGCCCGCCGGCTCGGCTGCGTCCAGCTGCACTGGCACGACGCGTCCGACGAGGCCCGCCTCGGCGCCCTCGATGCGCGACGCGACGGCGTTCGCCACGTCGTGCCGCTCGCCTGAACTCCGGCCGCCACGCCGTGTCTGACCTTTTCCGCGCCCTGCCGCGCCCCCTGCTGCTGAGCCTGCTGCTGATGACCACCGGATCCCTCGCCGCCTGTTCCACCACCGCCTCGCCTTACGCGAACTCGCCGCAGTTCCGCGACGGCGGATTCCGCACTCCGGTGAAGCCCAGACAGGCGGGATGGCCGCAGATGCTGCGCATGGCGTGGCGCTTCATGTTCGACAAGTCCGACGACGCACGCCCCGACGTCGCGCTGCCGGTGACGCCGATCACGCGCGCGCAACTGCTCGCCGCGCCGGATGGCTCGCTGTTCCGGCTGGGGCATTCGACGATGCTGCTCAAGCTCGACGGCGGCTTCTGGCTGACCGATCCGGTGTTTTCCGAGCGCGCCTCGCCCGTGCAATGGGCCGGGCCGAAGCGCTTCCACGCGCCGCCGATCGCGCTGGACCAGTTGCCGCCGATCGAAGGCGTGATCCTTTCGCACGACCACTACGACCATCTCGATCGCGCCGCGGTGCTCGCGCTCGCGGCGAAGACGCGCCATTTCATCGCGCCGCTGGGCGTGGGCGACCTGCTGGTCGAGTGGGGCGTGGATGCAGCGAAAGTGCGCCAGCTGGACTGGTGGCAGGAGACCCGCATCGGCGGCGTGCGCCTGGTCGCGACGCCGGCGCAGCACTTCTCCGGCCGCGGGATGTTCTCGAAGAACCCGACGCTGTGGTCGTCGTGGGTGATCGAGGCCGATGGCCTGCGCGTGTTCTTCAGCGGCGACAGCGGCTACTTCGACGGCTTCAAGGCCATCGGCGAGCGCCTGGGCCCGTTCGACGTGACGATGGTGGAATGCGGTGCGTACGACGCGATGTGGAGCGGCGTGCACATGCAGCCGGAAGAAACGGTGCAGGCGCACGTGGACCTGCGCGGCCGCGTGCTCATGCCGGTGCACAACGGCACGTTCGATCTGGCGCTGCACGGCTGGCAGGAACCGTTTACACGCGTGTCGCAGATCGCGCGTGAACGTGGTGTAGCGCTAACAACGCCGGGCTTCGGCGAAGCGATGGACCTGCGCGAGCCGCCCGCCGAGCGCGCGTGGTGGCTGCCCTCGCCGTAGTCATCGGCGACAATGGCGGTCCGTTTCCGAATACGGCGCCGCCCATGACGAACCACTCGCAGTCGATTTCCCTCACCCGCTACCTCATCGAGGAGCAACGCGCCGGGCGCATCAACGCCGACCTGCGCCTGCTGATCGAAGTGGTGGCGCGCGCATGCAAGACGATCTCGATCGCCGTGGGCAAGGGTGCGCTCGGTGGCGTGCTCGGCGATGCGGGCACCGCCGGCGAGGCGTCGATCAACGTGCAGGGCGAAGCGCAGAAGAAGCTCGACGTGCTGTCCAACGAGATCCTGATGGAAGCCAACGCGTGGGGCGGCCATCTCGCCGGCCTCGCGTCGGAAGAGATGGACACCTCGCAGCCGATTCCCGACGTGTATCCGCGCGGCAACTACCTGCTGCTGTTCGATCCCCTCGACGGCAGTTCGAACATCGACGTGAACATCTCCGTCGGCACGATCTTCTCCGTGCTGCGCGCACCGGACGGCGTGACGCACGCGAAGGACGAAGACTTCCTGCAGCCGGGCACCGCGCAGGTCGCCGCCGGTTACTGCACGTACGGGCCGAGCACGATGCTCGTGCTCACCGTCGGCAACGGCACGCATTCGTTCACGCTCGATCGCGAGATCGGCAGCTTCGTGATGACCACGCGCGGCATGCGCATTCCCGAGGAAACGAAGGAGTTCGCGGTGAACATGTCGAACCAGCGTTTCTGGGAAGCGCCGATGCAGCGCTACGTCGGCGACCTGCTCGCCGGCAAGGAAGGCCCGCGCGGCAAGGACTTCAACATGCGCTGGGTGGCGTCGATGGTCGCCGACGTGCACCGCATCCTGACGCGCGGCGGCATCTTCAGCTATCCGCTCGACAGCAAGTGCGCGGCGAAGGGCGGCAAGCTGCGCCTGATGTACGAAGCCAACCCGATGTCGCTTCTGGTCGAGCAGGCCGGCGGCGCGGCGAGCACCGGTCGCCAGCGCATGCTCGAAGTGCAGCCCACGGGCCTGCATCAGCGTGTGCCGGTGTTCCTGGGTTCCAGGCGCGAAGTCGAAGCGGCCGTGCGCTATCACGCCGAACACGACGGGGCCGCGTAAGCACGCGCGAAACGTTGTCTACATCAGGTGGCGCACGCATTAGGCGTGCGCCACTCACGAACGTGAATCGTGTTGGCGCGTTTCATGTCGCGTGCCGCGCGGCGCATTCAGCATGGAACGCGTCGTTTCTGACCGCTCATCGTCGAACGGTCCGTTGAATACACTGCGTAACTTCCCGCAGTGGCAGCATCGACTGCCTCGGACTACGTCAGGAATGACATGCCGATGGACGGACTCCAGGACGCCGAAGCGTCACAGATCGACGGCCGCGAACTGATCTACGTCACCCGCGGCGGCGCCGGTCGGGTGCTCGCGCTGGGCGGGTTGCAGCAGCTGGGCTGGAACCTGCGGCGCGCGCCGGACGCACGCAGCGTGCTGCGCATCCTCAACGGCGATTCGCGCAAGCCGCACGCGGCGCTGCTCGATCTGCGCGAAGGCTTCACCCAGCAGGATCTGGCCGAGTTCGGTACCGCATTATCCGCAGGAAATGTCGGTTGGGTCGCGGGCATCGACGCGCGACAGCTCGACGAATCGCCGGTGCGCGATCTCATCCGCGACTACTGCTACGACTACCTCACGCTGCCGTGCCCGGAGTCGGTGCTCAACACGGTGATCGGCCATGCGCACGGCATGGCGAGCCTGGCATGCGAACGCGGCGATGCGACGAGCGAGGCCGGCTTCGACGGCATGATCGGCGAGTCGCCCGCGATGCGCACGCTGTGCCGCACGCTGCGCAAGGCCGCGCTGACCGAAGCGCCGGTGTTCATCGCTGGCGAAACCGGCACGGGCAAGGAACTCGCCGCGATGGCGGTGCACCGGCATTCGCGCCGGCACGCGCATCCGTTCGTGGCGATCAACTGCGGCGCGATCCCGCACAGCTTGATCCAGTCGGAACTGTTCGGTTACGAACGCGGTGCGTTCACCGGCGCGCAGCAGCGCAAGCTCGGCCGCATCGAAATGGCGAACAGCGGCACGCTGTTCCTCGACGAGATCGGCGACCTGCCGCTGGAGAGCCAGGCGTCGCTGTTGCGCTTCCTGCAGCAGGGCAGCATCGAGCGCCTCGGCGGTCACGAGCAGATTCCCGTCGACGTGCGCATCATTTCGGCGACGCATCACGACCTGGACCGCGCGGTGGCCGAAGGCCGCTTCCGCGCGGACCTGTACCACCGGCTGTGCGTGCTGCGGCTGCAGCAGCCGCCGTTGCGCGAGCGCGGGAGCGACATCGACAAGCTCGCCGAGTACGCGCTGCATCGCTATTCGCAGGAAGGCCATCGCACCCTCAAGGGTTTCGCGCCGTGCGCGCGGCAGGCGCTGCACACGCACGCGTGGCCGGGCAACGTGCGCGAATTGATCAATCGCGTGCGGCAGGCCGTCGTCATGGCGGAAGGCCGGCTGATCACCGCCGCCGACCTTCACATCGAAAGTTCGCTCACCACGCCGCCGCCGACGCTCGACGAAGTGCGCGATGCGGCGACGCGCGCGGCGATCGAGCGTTCGCTGCATCGCAACCGCGGGCGGCTGGTGGACGTCGCCCGCGAGCTCGGCGTGTCGCGCGTGACGCTGTACCGGCTGATGCAACGTCACGGCCTGCGCGCGCACGAGCCCGAGACGCCGAACACGCTCCATATCGCGTAAGCCGTCGCGGCGCGTTTGCATCGCGCGCGTGGCGTGCGAGGATGCGGCGTCCGGGTCTTCCTTCCGCGCCATGCACACTCCTCAAGACGATGCGGTCGCTGCGGCCGACTTCATCGAGGTCTACGACGACGCGCTCGATGCGCAGCAGTGCGCGTGGCTCGTCGAGCGCTTCTCGGCGAGCAGCGACACCGTGCCGGGCCGCATCGGCGGCGGCGTGCTGCCCGACCTCAAGGACAGCCGCGACCTCACCATCACCGGCCGCGACGCGTGGCGCGATGCGGAGGCGATGCTCAACGCGGCGGTGTTCAAGGGCCTGATCGCCTACCTGCGCCGTTATCCGCACACGCTCATCGCCCCGTTGATGCTGGAAGTGCCGGGCGACGATGGCGCGCGCCATCGCCTGACGGCCGAGCGCCTCGCGGCGATGGACGACGCGGCGCTGGCGCCCATCGTGCAGACGGTACTGCGGCCGGGCGCGATCAACCTGCAGCGATACACGGCCGATCGCGGCGGCTATCCCTACTGGCACTGCGAGCTGTATCCGCGCGATGCGCACGGCGAGACGCTGCACCGCCATCTGCTGTGGACGATGTACCTCAACGACGGCTTCGAAGTGGGCGAGACGGAGTTCCTCTATCAGCGCCGCCGGATCGCGCCGCGCACCGGCAGCCTGCTGATCGCGCCGGCGGCGTTCACCCATACGCACCGTGGTAACCGGCCGAAAGGCGGCGACAAGTTCATCGCGACGAGCTGGATCCTTTTCCAGCGGGCGGAGACGTTGTTCGGGGCTTCGTAGGCTCGCAGGTCGGTTCGGCGCGGGTGCCGATCCCCGGGTGCGGCCTTCGGCCTTACCCGGGCTACACGAGCAGCGGCGATCCGCTCAGGCGGTGCGCGGGTGGTTGAGCACCAGCCAGTACAGGCCGACCTGCTTCACCGCCCACACGAACTGCTCGAAATCCACCGGCTTCTGGATGTAGCTGTTGACGCCGAGTGCGTAGCTGGCTTCGACGTCGAACGGCTCCGCGCTGGTGGTCAACACCACGACGGGCAGCGTGCGCGTGGCTTCGTTCGCGCGCACGGCCTGCAGGACTTCCCGCCCGTCGACCTTGGGCAGGTTGAGGTCCAGCAGCATGATCGAGGGAAGATCGTCCGGATCGCGATCGGCGTACTTGCCGCGCGCGAAGAGGTAGTCGAGCGCCTCGGCGCCATCGCTCACCACGACCAGGCGGTTGGCGATCTTCGCCTCGTCGAAGGCGATGCGCGTGAGCTCGACATCGTCCGGGTTGTCCTCGACCAGCAGGATTTCCTTGTGCATCAGGCGCTCTCCTCCACCAGCTTTTCGGCCGGTAATTCGAGGGTGAACGTGGCGCCGGACTCGGGACGCGAGTCGGCGCGGACGCTGCCGTGGTGTCGTTCGGCGATACGCCGCACGATCGCCAGGCCCAGACCGTGACCTCCCCCCTGGTCCGGTCCGTGCAAACGCTGGAATGGCTCGAACAGCTTGTGCGCATAGCGCATGTCGAATCCGATGCCCTCGTCACGGATTTCGAGCTGCACGCGCTTGCCTTCACGCCGGCCGCTGACCTGGATGCGGATGGGCTCGCGTTCGCGCGAGAACTTCCACGCATTGCCCATCAGCTGGCTGAGCATGAGCTTGAGCAGCCGTTCGTCGCCCCAGACATGCAGGCTGGGCTGCACGCGGATGTCGGCGCGACGCTGCGGTTCGGCGTCCTGCAGCTCCGCGCCCACCCAGTCGGCGAGCAGGCTGAGGTCGACGTCGACCGGCTTGAGCTCGGTGCGCGTGACGTACGCGAGATCGTTCAGCGCGCTCAGCAATCCGCTCATGCGCGAGGCGGCGGCGCGGATGCGGGTGAGGTAATCGCGATCGGTGTCGTCCAGGCGATCGGACGCGCGATCGGCCAGCAGCGCCGAGAAGCTTTCGATCGACCGCAGCGGCGCGCGCAGGTCGTGCGCGACCGCATCGGCGAACAGCTGCAACTGGTGGTTGGCCGCGAAACGCGCGGCGTGTTCGGCTTCGGCGCGGGCCTTGAGCGCGAGTTCGGCGGCGTGCTGCGCGCTGATGTCGCGCAGCTGCACCAGCAGGTACGACGCGTGTCCGTTCTCGTCACGCACCACCGAGACGTTGACGTGCGCCCAGACGGTCTCGCCGCTGCGGTGGAGATAACGCTTCTGCGCGTCGAGCGCGGGAATCTGGCCGTCGACGAGGCCGCGCAGGAACGACTGGCTCATCGCGACGTCGTCCGGATGCGTCAACGCGGACGCCAGCGTGCCGACGATTTCATGCGCGCTGTAGCCGAAGATGCGTTCGAACGCGGGGTTCACTTCGAGCCAGCGGCCCTGCAGATCGACCACCGCCATGCCGACGCCGGAGGCGTCCATCGCGAGACGGAAACGGTCGATTCCCGCGTCCTGACCGGGGATTTCGCTCATCGATGGCGTGGCTCAAGCTTGTCCTGTCGCAGGCGTAGTGTAGCGGGGCCGATCGTGACGGTGTGGTGCAGGCTGCTTGCACGGCCGCTGCACCGTCTGCCGCACAATGGGGCATGGAGATGCAACAGATCCTGTTCCTGATCATCCTCGCCGGTTCGCTGTACCTCTTCATCAGCGAGCGCCTGCGCGTGGACGTGACGGCGATGCTCACCTTGCTGGCCATGGTCCTGGCCGGCGTGCTCGACGCGCGCGAGGCGTTGTCGGGCTTCGCGAGCGAGCCGGCGATCATCGTCGCGGCGGTGTTCATCATTTCCGGCGGACTGGCCGCGACCGGCATCACCGAACGCATCGGCCAGGCCGTGGAACGTGCGGCGGGGCGCACGGAAAGCCGGGCGATCGCGGTGGTCATGCTCGCGGTCGCGGCGCTGTCGTCGTTCACGCACCACGTGATGGTGACCGCGATGATGCTGCCGATCGTGACGCGCTTCGCACGTGCGCGCGGGATGTCGGCATCGCGACTGCTGATGCCAATGTCGTTCGCCGCATCGCTCGGCACGACGCTGACGCTGGTCAGCGCGCCGGCGTTCCTGCTGGCCGACAACCTCATCGAACGCACCGGCAGCGAGGGGTTGGGGATCTTCTCGATCACGCCGATCGGGCTGGCGCTGGTCGTGCTCGGCGTGGCGTACATGCTGCTCGCGCGATGGCTGCTGCCCAAGCGGTTCGGCGCGCTGGGCGATGCCGGCTACCTGCGCCTGGACCGATATCGCACCGAGCTGGTGGTGGGCGAGGGCGCGCGGTGGAACACGCGGCCGCTGTCGGACCTGCAGAAGGCGCTCGGCGACCGGTTCCGGCTGATCAGCTGGACGCGCGAGGGCGAAGTGCGCGACGACCTCACGCCCGCCAGTCCGCTCATCAAGGGCGACATCCTGCGCGTGGAAGCGTCGGCCGACGCGTTGGCCTCGCTGCACGATGACGCCGGCCTGGAACTGCAGGCCATCCGTCGCTACGGCGCGCTGGCGACCGGCGAGGGCCAGGCGCAGCTGGTGCAGGCGGTGATCGCGCCGGGCTCGGAGTTCATCGGCCGGACCCTGCGCGAGCTGGATTTCGCCAAGCGCTTCCACACCGTGATCATCGGCTTGTGGCGGCGCGGCGAGGACGAATCCCCGCGCCTGACCGAAACCCGGCTGCGCGAGGGCGACCTGCTGGTGCTCTGGGGCCGGCCGTCGCGTTTCGCCGAACTGGCCACGCACCACGGCTTCCTGATGCTGGTGCCGTTCGCCGGCGAGGCGCGCCGGCGGCGGCGGGCGCCGGTGGCGCTGGCGATCCTCGCGGCGACGGTGCTCGCGGCCGCGACCGAATGGCTGCCGGCGCCGCTCGCGTTTTTGCTCGGCGCGGTCGCGATGGTCGCCTCGCGCTGCGTGGATGTCGACCAGGCGTATCGCGAAGTCGACGTGCGCATCTTCGTGATGATCGCCGGCGTGATTCCGCTTGGCATCGCGATGGAGCAGACCGGCACGGCGCAGTGGCTCGCATCGGGGCTGCTGCACGTGGTGTCGGGATGGCCGCCGCTGGGGGTGCTGCTGGTGATGTTCGGCGTGGCGGCGCTGTTGACGCAGATCCTGTCGGATGCGGCGACGACGGTGCTGCTCGGTCCGATCGCGGTGGAACTGGCGCAGTCGCTCGGCCTGCCGCCGACGCCGTTCGTGGTGTGCACGGCACTCGGTGCGGTGGCCTCGTTCCTCACGCCGATCGGCCACCACGGCAACCTGCTGATCCTCGGCCCCGGGCAGTACCGCTTCAACGATTTCCTGCGCATCGGACTGCCGCTGACGGCGATGATCGCGCTGGTCAGCGCGTGGATGTCGCGCTGGCTGTGGCTCGGGGGTCCGCTGATCCCGGGCTGAGCGTGGTGCGGCGTCAGCCGAACAGTTCGCCCTGCGGCGATGGCTTGCGCGGCGGCACGAACTGGCTCGTATCCAGGCTCGGCATCGAACCGAATCCCAGGCGCGCGTGCGCCTTGCGGAACCGTTGCGCGATGAGCTGCGCGAACGGGCCTTCGCCGCGCATGCGGGTGCCAAACGCGCTGTCGTAATCCTTGCCGCCGCGCATCTGCTGGATCAGGCTCATCACGTGCTCGGCACGATCCGGGTAATGCAGCTGCAGCCATTCGCGCCACACCTGCTTGAGCTCGTGCGGCAGGCGCAGCAGCACGTAGCCGGCCGATGTCGCGCCGTGGTCGCGGCAGGCTTCGAGGATGTGCTCGATCTCGCGGTCGTTGATCATCGGAATCACCGGCGCGACCATGATCCCGACCGGGACGCCGGCATCGACCAGGGTGCGGATCGCCTTCAGTCGCGCGTGCGGCGCCGAGGCGCGCGGCTCCATGCGTGCGGACAGGCGGTTGTCCAGCGAGGTGACCGAGAAGGCGATGCTCGCCAGGCCGCGTTTGGCCATCGGCGCGATGAGGTCGAGATCGCGCACGACGCCGGCGTTCTTCGTGATGACACTGAAAGGGTGCGAGCACGCGCTCAGCACTTCGATCACCGATCGCGTGACGCGATAGCGGCGTTCGATCGGCTGGTAGGAATCGGTGTTGATGCCCAGCGCCAGCGGCACGCACTGGTAGGACGGCCGGGACAACTCGTTCTGCAGCAGCTCGGCGGCGTTGGTCTTGGCGAACAGGCGCGTTTCGAAGTCCAGGCCGGGCGAGAGATCGAGGTACGCGTGCGAGGGCCGGGCGAAGCAGTAGACGCAGCCGTGCTCGCAGCCGCGGTAGGGATTCACCGACGCGCTGTGGCCGACGTCGGGCGAATCGTTGCGGCTGACGATGCTGCGGGCGCGCTCCTCGGTCACGCGGGTTTGCGGGCTGGGGGCGTCGGAAAGGTCTTCGTAGACCGAACCCCAGCCGTCGTCCTCGCCGTGCGCGACCGTCACCGCGTAGCGGCCATCGACATGGGAGGCGGCACCGCGACCTTTGATCGGGGCTTGGGCTTTGCGGGCGTCATCCATCGGCCTTAGCCTACGCGGCGCCCGTCGCAGCCCGTGAGACGGGGCATGCCACGACGCGGCGACGACGCGCCGGACGGCACGCTGAATGGAGGAGGACACCGCCCGGCATGCTCGACATCCTGCGTAGTGCCTGGGCCGCGCTGGCCTCGGTTCCCAACTTGTGGCTGTATCTCACGCTCGGCTGGCTGACCTACGTGGTCTGGCTCGGCCTGTGGATCGTGCTTCAGAAGCGCGAGCCGGTCGCGACCCTCAGCTGGCTGATCAGCCTGGCGGCGCTGCCGTACATCGGCTTCCTGATCTATTTCTTCTTCGGTCCGCAGCGGATCCGCCGGCATCGCCTGCGCCGCGTGCGCGCCCGCGCAACGCTACCGAAGCCGCCCGAAGGCCTGACGCCGACGCCCGACGCCATCGAGCTCGCGCGCCTGGCCCAGGCGACGACCGGCCTTCCGCCGATCACCGCGACGCGCGTGGACATCCTGGTCGACGGATCGGCGAAGTACACCGCGCTGCTGGAGGCGATCGCCAACGCGCGCGATCACATCCACCTGGAGTACTACATCTACCTCCCCGACCGCACCGGCACCGCGCTGCGCGACGCGCTCGCCGAACGTGCGCGCGCCGGCGTGAAGGTGCGGCTGCTGCTCGATGCGGTCGGCTCGGGCCGGACCAAGCGCAAGTTCCTGAAGCCGCTGGTCGATGCCGGCGCCGAGGTGGCGTGGTTCCACCCGATGAAGCTGCAGTGGTTCTGGAAGCGGCCGTGGCTCAACCTGCGCACGCACCGGAAGATCGTGGTGATCGATGGCGAGATCGGCTTCACCGGCGGCATCAATATCACCGACGACGAGGACGAGCGCCTGCGCGAGGATGCGTACCGCGACCTGCACCTGCGGCTGGAAGGCGACATCGTCCGCGAGCTGCAGCTGGTCTTCATCGAGGACTGGGCGTATGCGACGGGCGAGCCGCCGCTGCGCGTGCATCACCCCGCACCGCAACGCGGCACGGTGTCGGCACAGGTGCTGGTGTCGGGGCCGGACTCTTCGTGGGAAGCGATCCATCGCGTGCACGTGGCGGCCATCCATTCCGCGCAGCGTCGCGTGTGGCTGGTGACGCCGTACTTCGTGCCGGGCGAAGCCGCGCGCATGGCATTGACGTCGGCGGCGCTGGGTGGACTCGACGTGCGCCTGCTCGTGCCGAAGGTCTGCGACAGCCGGCTGGTGACGCTGGCGGCACGCTCGTATTTCGACGAGCTGCTGGAAGCGGGGGTGAAGATCCACGAATACGGTCCGCGCATGCTGCACAGCAAGGCGCTGCTGTGCGATGACGACCTGGCGATCGTCGGCAGCGCGAACTTCGACCATCGAAGCTTCCGGCTCAACTTCGAGGTGTCGGTGCTGTTCCGCGACAAGGGGCTGGTCGCCGAACTGGAAACGTTGATCCAGGGCGAGTGCAACCTGGCGCCACGGGTACGCGCGGATCGCGCGCAGCCGTTGTGGAGCACGCGCCTGCCGGAGGGGCTCGCGCGCCTGGTGTCGCCGCTGTTGTGACCGGTGCCGCGCTTCGCTGACGGGCGGTCTCACGCAACCGGCGATCGGCCTTTTGCGCCCGGGAACGCGCGCTACACTGCCGGCGCATCGCACCCCTTCACGGAGCTTCCCATGCACTGGCTGTACCTCCTGCTCGCACTGGCCGCGCTGGCGGTGGCGTTCAAGACGACGTCGGTGGCGGTGCTCCTGATCGCGCTGGTCGCGGCGCTCGGCTTCTTCCTCGCGTGGGTGCTCAAGCTGCTCGCCAGCCGCGTGGACAGCCAGACGCGCGATTCGTCGCTGATCCTCGATCCGGCCGAGCTGCGCCGACTTCGCGAGCAGGCCGAAGCGCGCCGCGCCGCGGCGGGTAATCCGACGGCGCCGCCGACGCCGTAACCCTGGCGAACGCGCGGCCGCTCACGCCGGCTGCGCTACCATCGGCGGCAGCAGCGCATCGGCCGCGGCCGCCCGGCCGCGATCGCCATCAAGGAGATCGCCATGAACGCCTTCGGCCTTCCGCTCCTGGCCCTGTGCCTGTTCGCCGGCACCTGCGCCGCGACGCAGAATCCCGCCGCATCGGCACCCACGCCCACATCGGCTTCGGATTCGTCGCGATGCGGGCGCATCAGCATCTTCGACGTCGCGCCGCGCAGCCAGGAGTTGTATCGCGCGCGGCTGATGAACATCGACGGACAACTTCCCGGGCCTGCGGGCGCCAAGAGTTTTCGCGTATCGCCGGGGCGCCACGTACTGGAAGTCGCGGAGCTGATCGACCCGGAGCAGTTCGGCGACGTCCAGATGCGCCAGCGCGACATGCGCAAGGATCCGTACAAGGAACTGGTGGTCGACGTGCAGCCCGACACGACCTATCTTCTCGCCGCGCGGCTGATCACGGCGCGCCGCAACAACATCGCCGACGGTTCCTATTGGGAGCCGGTCATCTACCACCAGAATTCCGAGTCGTGCCAGTGATCCCAGCGTGCTGCAGGGCGACGTCCGCACAGGACGCCGCGCGATGACCGTATTGAGCGTCAACGTCAACAAGATCGCCGTGCTGCGCAATTCGCGTGGCGGCGCAGAGCCCGATGTCGTACGCGCCGCGCGCGCCTGCCTGGACGCGGGCGCGCACGGTATCACCGTGCATCCGCGTCCGGATGCGCGCCACATTCGCGCCGAGGACGTGTACGCGCTGGCCGAACTCACGCGCGAACGCGGCGTGGAGTTCAACCTGGAAGGCAATCCGTTCGCTCCGCCACGTGCGGGCTATCCCGGCTTCTTCGCGCTATGCGAAGCGGTGCGTCCGGCGCAGGCGACGCTGGTTCCGGACGGCGACGCGCAACTCACGTCCGACCACGGTTTCGATTTCGTGCGCGATGCGGGTTCGCTGCGTCCGCACGTCGATGCGTTGAAGGGCATCGGATGCCGCGTGAGCCTGTTCGCCGACGCGCACACGCACGCCGGTCGAACCGGGATCGCGCACGCGGCCGAGGTCGGCGCCGACCGCATCGAGCTATACACCGGACCGTGGGCGGAGGCGTTCGCACAGGGCGAGGGCGATGCGATGGCGACGCAGTTCGCCGAAGCCGCCAAACGCGCGCAGGACGCCGGTCTCGGGGTCAATGCGGGTCATGATCTGAGCCAGGAGAATCTCGGTGCATTTCTTGCTGCGGTGCCCGGCGTGCTCGAGGTGTCGATCGGCCACGCGCTAGTCGGCGAGGCCTTGTACGACGGATTTGACGCGACGGTGCGGCGGTATCTCGCGATCCTGCAGGGCAGGTAACCCGCGGCATCGTCACGATTGCGGAACGACGGCACACGCTTCTGTAGCCCGGGTAAGCGAAGCGCACCCGGGAACCGCCTACCGCAACGCGCTCCAAATCGCGAAATCAGGACGACTTCCAGCCTTCTGCTGCATGCGTCGGCGGCGCCCGTCACGAAGGACGGGCGCCGCCAGAGTGCTTATTCCCAGGCGATGTCGCGAACGCCATTGCGCTGCGCTTCGGCCAGCGTCCAGGCGAAATCCTGGTAGTCGGCGTCCGCGTTCGCGGTGATCTGCACGACGGTGCGCGGGTCCGCCTGCATCAGCTCACGCAGCGCCTGCGGCAATGCCACCCGATCCAGTGCGACCCCATCGAGGGTGAACCGGCCGTTGCCATCGACCCGCAACATGACGCGCTCGGGCGGTGGCAAGGTCTTGCCGGGGACGGGTTGCGGTAATCGGAGATCGATCCGTCCGCTCATCACGGGCGTGGCCACCATGAAGATGACCAGAAGGACCAGCATCACGTCGACCAGCGGGGTGATGTTGATCTGGGCGACCTCGGTGTGGCCGCTGCGGGAAGACGGGGAATCGCGGAAAACGGAAGCAGCCATCGCGCAACCTCCATGGGCCCCATGCCCGGTTCCACGCTAAACCCGCCGGCCGCGGCGCCGCAAGTCACACCAAGGTCGTAGGGCGCGGGATGCTCGGGCGCGCCGCCGACACTGGACCACCGTCCGACGGGGGCCGGATCCAGGGCCCGCAATGTTCGGTGCTTATGGCCGGGACGGTTGCAGCGCCCACTGAAACGCACAAAAGAAAACGCCGCCCGGAGGCGGCGTTTTCACGACAGGTAAGCGTCAATCAATTGTTCTGAACAAAGCCAATCTTTTCCATATTGGCGTTCTTCGCATGCGCCAGCACCTTCGCGAGGATGCCGTAATCGGCGTCCGGGCTGGTGTCGATCTCGAGCATCGGCTGATTGCTCGGGTCGCGCTGGACCTCCGCAGTCATCATGCCCTGGATCGCGGTGATCGGCTGCGGTGCGTCATTCCAAAACACCTGACCGGACGCGTCGATCCGCAGCCTGATCGGCGGCGGCGGTTCGCGCGTTTGCGGCGGTGGGTTCAACGACTTCTGCGGCAGGTTGACGTCGATCGGATACGTCAGCGGGGGCGCCGTCACCATGAAGATGATCAGCAGAACCAACATCACGTCCACGAGGGGCGTGACGTTCATGTCCGCCATCGGACCGCCACCGGATTTCGATGCAAATGCCATTACTGGATCTCCGGATCAGCGAGGTTCTTTGAGCGCCATGAAGCCGACCTTGCGCATGCCCTGGGCCTGCGCGATCTGCACCACTTCGTTAACGATGCGGTACTTGGTCGTCTTGTCGCCGCGGACGTTGATGGCCGGCTGCGGCGTTTTCTGGGCTTCGATCGACAGACGGCTCTCGAGCAGGTCCTTGGTCACCGGCTCATCGTTCCAATACAGATTCCCGTTGTCTTCCACCGTGATGCTGATCGGCGGAACGGGCGGAGCCGTCTTGTCACGATTGTCCAGATTCGCTTCGGGAAGATCGACCTGGACCTTATGCGACATCAGGGGCGCGGTGATCATGAAGATGATGAGCAGAACCAGCATCACGTCCACGAGGGGCGTGACGTTGATCTCGGCCATCGGGCCGCCGCTATCGCCAGTACTGAAGGCCATTACGAAACTCCAACCTGCTGCAAGAGGGTGTCGTTGTTACAACGCGTTCTTAGCGCTTCGCGCCCACTTCGCCGACGCGCGAGCCGGTGGCGAAGAAGTCGTGCAGATCGTGCGCGAAGGTGTCGAACTTGTTGTTGGTGACGCGGTTGAGGCGGGTGAAGAAGTTGTACGCCAGCACCGCCGGGATTGCGACGAACAGACCGATGGCGGTCATGATCAGCGCTTCACCCACCGGGCCTGCCACGGCGTCGATCGAAGCCTGGCCGGTCGCCGAGATGCGGATCAGGGCGTGGTAGATGCCCCACACGGTGCCGAGCAGACCGACGAACGGAGCGGTCGAACCGACGGTGGCGAGCACGGTCAGGCCGGCTTCCAGCTTCGAGCTCTCGCGGGTCACACCCTGACGCAGGGCGCGATCGACGAACTCGGAACGGTTCAGCGACTCGACCAGACGCGAACCTTCATGGCGCTGGTGGTGGGCAGCCGCCTGGGCGGCGTCGAGGGCGATCTTCGAGAACGGCTCGAAACGGCCCTGCTCTTCCATGAAACGGATGGCGTCCTGGGCGTTCGGGGTTTCCCAGAACGTCGAGACGACGCGATCCGAACTGGCGCGCAGGCGCAGGTTCTTCACGAAGTTCACGACGATCCAGTAGATCGACAGGATCGACATGATCGCCAGAGTGATGAAGACGACCCAGCCGACGAAGTCGAAGTTCTGCAACAGATGCGCGAAGCTCATCTGCTGAAGTGCCTGGGCGTTGGAGCCTCCAGCAGTCGCAGCGGTGGTGGTTTCCTGCAGCATGACGCTTACCTTTGAAATGTCGTGGAAAAGGAGTGTGTTGCGGGTTTGGTGCTAACGAATCCCGTGACCCCGATCAGGTCGGCGGGACGAAATCGACCGGGACGCGGACTCGGCTCTGTACACCCACGCCGTTCTGCATTTCCGGGTTGAACTTCCACTTCCGGGCGGCGTCCATTGCAGCGCGGTCGAGGTTGCGGTTGCGGCTCGACTTCTCGACAGCGACGTCAAGCACGTTGCCCTGGCCGTCGATGGTGATGACCAGCACGACCGTGCCACCAACACCCTGACGGGCTTCCGTCGGCGGGTACTTGGGCGGGTTGAGCCGCTTCGAGGACGGGTCGACGCTCGAACCGATCGTCGTAGCCGGTGCGGGCGGCGACGGCGGGCTCGGCGGCGGCGCCTGGACGTCCACCGGGCTCGGGTCGTCCACCACGATCGGCGGCTCTTCCGGCGGCGGCGGCAACGGCGTCGGCTGCGGCGGCGTGAGCTTCGGCGGCGGCTTCAGCTCCTTCGGCGGCTCCGGCGGCGGCGGCGGCGGCGGCGGGGGCGGCGGCGGCGGCTTGATGAGGTTGACGAACGTGACCTCCTCTTCCTTCTGCTGCTGGGCCGGAGGGGCCATCGGAGCAAGCAGGAGGAGCAGGGCCGCGACGTGGAAGGCGATCGCGATGGTGATACCGGCAATGCGTGCCCAGTTCAAACCGTCGCGGTCGTCGTCGTTTCTAGCGTGAATTTCTAGGTCTTGCGTCATGCGCCGTAGCTCGGGAGGTAATTCCGGACGCCAGGGCGCCTCGGGCCGTCAGATACGATTCCCGCGGCCCAAGTCGAGTCGCGGGAACCTCCTAGCATATACCAATTCGCGTCCGTGTAATCACGCAAATCGGTGGATTCGCTTTGCCGAATTACTTGCCCGGCAGCGCGAGAATCTTCTTGGCGTCGTCGGGCTTCTTCACGCCCTTGGCGACGGCCTGCTTGGCGGCTTCCTTGGCCTCGGGGATGCGGTCTTCCTGCCACAGGACACGGGCGAGATTCAGATAGGCCTCGCCATCGGGAGCGAGCGGGGCGGCCTTCTTGTAGGCGTCGATCGCCGGGCCGGCCTGGTCGGAGAAATAGTACGCCTGCGCCTGGGCGAGGTAGGTCTGGTAGTCCGGCTTGAGGACGCCCTTCTGGATGCCGTCGTTGATGACCGAGATGGCTTCCTTCTCCTTGCCGTCCATGTTCAGGTACGTGGCGTAGAGCTGGCGGTATTCCTTGTCCTCGGTCAGCTGGCCGGAGGCGCGCAGCTTCTCGAGCACGGCGGCCGACTTGTCGAGCATTTCGCCCTGCTGGTAGACGGCGGCCAGGTTGAGCTGGGCGCGCTTGTCGTTCGGGTTCTTGGCGGCGACGGCTTCGGCCATCTTGGCCGCTTCGCCGGCGTTGCCCGACTCGGCGTAGGTCGCCATCAGCAGCTGCTGCCATTCCGGCTTCGGATTCGGGCTGGAGTCGATGGCCTGCTTCAGGACCGTCGCGGCCTCCGGGTAGCGCTCCATGCGGTACAGGGCGTTGCCCTTGACCACCAGCTGCTCCGGCTTGGCGCTCTTGGTTTCGTTGAAGAAGGTGTCCAGCGTCTTCAGCGACTCGGCGTACTGCTCGTCCTGCAGCTGGAGCTGCGCGAGCATGTACATGGCGCCGTAGTGGCCGTTGTTGTCCAGGCCGTTGAGTTCGATCGCCTTGCGCAAGTAGTCCTTGGCGGCGGCGGTGTCGTCGGCGTCGTAGGCGATCTGCGCGGCCATCTGCGCGGCGAACGCGCGATCGTAGGCGTTGAAGGTTTCCGTCGCGATGATCTCGTCCGCGGCGGCGCGGGCCTGCGGGCCCTTGTCGTCGTCGTACAGGGCCATCATCTTCTGCAGCTTCGCGCCGCCCTTCGAGGAGGCCTTGGCCTCGACCTTGCGGGTCGCCTGCGGGTATTCCTCAGTCGGCTTGGCCGCCGACTGCTTGCCCTGCGACTGGCGCGCGCGGCGCTCTTCGGCACGGTCCTGCGCGGACTGGGCATTCACCTGGCTGACCGCACCGAATACCAGCACCGCGCCAATGGCCGCGGCGAGGATGCTGCGGTTGCGGAGGGAGAACTTGTTCATCGAACACCTCAGAGCTGCTGCCGCACGCGCATAAGCGGGCGGGACGATGGCGCGGGGCCAGGGGGGCGTCACGCTAACAGAAACGCGCGGCGCTGTGATACGGGGTTGTATGCCGGATTTGCAGACTTACGAACCGCACTTGGGCGTATGGCCAGCGGCCCGGGCCTGCTCGAACGTAGGCATGAGACTGCCCGCACGGGCGCCGAGTTCATTGATGCGCGACTGCGGGTTAGGGTGGGTCGAGAGCCATTGCGGCGGACGGCTACCGCCGGCCGCGATCATGTTCTGCCACAGATTCACGGCCTGGCGCGGGTCGAAACCGGCCTTGGCGGCGAGCTGCTGGCCCACGACGTCAGCTTCGGTTTCCTGGGTCCGCGAGTTCGGAAGCAGGTAGAACGTCTGCGCCGCCGCGCCACCGATCTGCCCGGCCGCATTGCCCGCGCCGGAGCCGTAGGCGCTGCCGAGGATCGCGCTGCCGATGCCCAGCAGCGTCGAGGTGCCCTGCTGCTTGGTGATGCGTTCGTCGTGATGGCGCGAGACCACGTGGCCGATCTCGTGCGCGATCACCGCGGCGAGCTGGTCCTGGTTCTTGGCGACAGTGAAGATGCCGGTGTTCACGCCGATCTTGCCGCCCGGAAGGGCGAACGCGTTCGGGGAATCGTCCTGGAAGACCGCGACTTCCCACTGCGTCTGCCAGCCGGCCGGGAGCTGGCGGGTGATGGCGTCCACGACGCAGCGCACGTAGGTGTTCTGGCGCGCGTCGGTGCTCAGCTTTTCCTTCGCCTTGGCTTCGGCGAATGCCTGCGCGCCGAGCTGATTGAGCTGGTCCTGCGAGACCGCGCCGACGTACTGGGTGCGGCCGGTGGGCGAGGTCGTGGTGGCGCAGGCGACCACCAGGGTGGCGATGCCGAGGGCAAGCAGAGCGCGTTTCATCGTGAGAACCCTGAGTGGCTGATGGCGGTTGTATCGCCCGCCGGATTAACACTTCGTCAATGGCTGAATACGCGCGTGGGCCGGTTCCGGGCACTGCGTCCCGGAACGGCCACTTTGGCGGCATCACACGTCGAGGTTGGCGACCTTGAGCGCGTTGTCCTCGATGAACTCGCGGCGCGGTTCCACGACGTCGCCCATCAGCGTGCTGAAGATCTGGTCGGCGGCGACCGCGTCCTCGATGCGCACCTGCAGCAGGCGACGCGTCTCGGGGTTCACCGTGGTGTCCCAGAGCTGCTCGGGGTTCATCTCGCCCAGGCCCTTGAAGCGCTGGATCTGGCGGCCCTTCTTGGCCTCTTCCAGCAGCCAGGTCTGCGCCTGCGCGAAGCTGTCGATCGGCTGCGCGCGGTTGCCGCGCAGGATCTGTGCGCCTTCGCGGATCAGGCCGTGCAGCTGCGCCGCGGCCTCGCGCACGGCGCGCAGCTCGCCCGCCTCGAAGATCGAGAGCGGCAGCACCTGCGTCAGTTCCTCGCCCATGTGCAGGCGCTTGACGAGCAGGGCGGGCTGCCCCGCGCCTTCGTGCAGCTCGAGCTTGTAACGCGGCTTGCCGAGGCCACCGCGGTTCAGGCGGGCTTCGAGCGCATCGAACTCGCGACGCAGCGCGGCGTGGTCGGACAGCGCGGCGGCATCGAGCGGGATGGAGTCGATCAGCGCCTCGATCACGCTCGGGTCGTAGCGGTGCGCGTTGCGGCCGATGGCCTCGCGCGCGCCGGCGTAGGCGAGCAGCAGCTTTTCCAGCGCCGCACCTTCGATCGCCGGCTCGCCGGTCGCCGGCACCAGCGACGCGCCTTCCACGGCGTTGTTCGCCAGGTACGCGTCGAGCGCCGCGTCGTCCTTGAGGTACAGCTCGTTCTTGCCCTGCTTGATCTTGTACAGCGGCGGCAGGCCGATGTAGACGTGGCCGCGCTCGATCAGCTCCGGCATCTGCCGGTAGAAGAACGTCAGCAGCAGCGTGCGGATGTGGCTACCGTCGACGTCCGCGTCGGTCATCAGGATGATGCGGTGGTAGCGCAGCTTGTCCGGGTTGTACTCGTCCTTGCCGATGCCCGTGCCCAGCGCCGTGATCAGCGTGCCGACTTCGGCGCTGCCGAGCATGCGGTCGAAGCGCGCGCGTTCGACGTTGAGGATCTTGCCCTTGAGCGGGAGGATCGCCTGCGTCTTTCGGTTGCGACCCTGCTTGGCCGAGCCGCCTGCGGAGTCACCCTCGACGATGAACAGTTCCGACAGCGCCGGATCCTTCTCCTGGCAGTCGGCCAGCTTGCCCGGCAGGCCCGCGATGTCGAGCGCGCCCTTGCGGCGGGTGAGATCGCGCGCCTTGCGGGCGGCTTCGCGCGCACGCGCGGCGTCGACGACCTTCTCGCAGATCGCGCGGGCTTCCTGCGGGTGTTCCTGCAGGAACTCCTCCAGGCGCGCGCCGAAGGTGCTTTCCACCACCGGCTTCACGTCGGAGCTGACCAGCTTTTCCTTGGTCTGCGAGGAGAAGCTCGGGTCCGGGACCTTCACCGACAGCACGGCGATCATGCCTTCGCGCATGTCGTCGCCCGACAGGCTGATCTTGGCCTGCCTGGCGATGCCGTTCTGCTCGATGTAGTTGGACAGCGTGCGCGTCAGCGCGGCGCGGAAGCCGGCCAGGTGCGTGCCGCCGTCCTTCTGCGGGATGTTGTTGGTGAAGCAGAACATCGTTTCCTGGTAGGCGTCGGTCCACTGCAGGGCGACGTCCACGGTGATGCCGTTCTGCTCGCCGGAGACGGCGATGACGTTCGGGTGCAGCGGGTTCTTCAGCTGCGCCAGGTGCTCGACGAAAGAGCGGATGCCGCCGGCGTACTGGAAGACGTCGCGCTTGCCTTCGCCGCGCTCGTCGACCAGCGTGATCTTGACGCCGGAATTGAGGAACGACAGCTCGCGCAGGCGGCGCGCCAGGATGTCGTAGTGGAACTCGACGTCCGTGAAGATGGCCGCCGACGGCTTGAAACGCAGGCGCGTGCCGCGCTTTTCCGACGCTTCCAGCTGCTTGAGCGGGAACACCGGCTCACCCAGCGCGTATTCCTGGTGGTGGTGGAAGCCGTCGCGCCACACGTCCAGCCACAGGTGCTCGGACAGCGCGTTGACCACCGAGACGCCCACGCCGTGGAGGCCGCCGGACACCTTGTAGCTGTTGTCGTCGAACTTGCCGCCGGCGTGCAGCACGGTGAGGATCACCTCCGCCGCCGAGACGCCTTCTTCCTTGTGGATGTCGACCGGCATGCCGCGGCCGTTGTCCAGCACGGAGACGGAGCCGTCCTCGTGGATCGTTACGAGGATGTCGTCCGCGTGGCCGGCAAGGGCTTCGTCGACCGAGTTGTCGACGACCTCGAAAACCATGTGGTGCAGGCCGGTGCCGTCGTGCACGTCGCCGATGTACATGCCCGGACGCTTGCGCACGGCTTCCAGACCACGCAGCACGGTGATCTTGCTGGAGTCGTAGGTCTGGGGAACGGCAGGGGTCGAAGCGACGGACGGATCTTGCGAGGGATCGTGCTCGATGTGGGTCATTCGGCGACAGGCTCCGTCGACGCGGTCCGCGGCGGGGCCGGGCGCGTCGAGACACATTAGCTATACAAACCGGGAGTATAACAGCCGGAATTCGGACGCTGGAGAACCGCCCCCTCAACGGGCGGGTAGGTCAGCGGGTGCTGATCGCGCCGTGTTCCACGTGGAACAGACTCGCGGGAAACTCTGCGGGTAATCCGGGCGGAGCTTCCGTGCCCGTGATGAACACCTGGGCGCCGCTGGCCTGAAGGCGCGCCAGCACCCTTCCTTGATGGTGGCGATCAAGCTCCGATGCAAGGTCATCCAGGGCCACGACGGGCCATTCGCCCTGTACCTCATCGTGGTGTTCAGCCTGTGCCAGTAGCGCCGCCAGGGCGGTGAGCTTGGATTGCCCGCGGGAGAGCGCTTCGCGCCCCGGCAGGTTACCGAAGGCAACGCGCCAGTCCGCCCGATGCGGCCCCGCCGAGGTGTATCCCGCGCTGAGGTCCCGCTCCCGCGCGAGCAGCAGCGCATCCGCGAGCGACATCTCCTCGCGACGCCAGCCCGGGGCGTACTCCAAGCGACTCGTGCCTAGCGCTGGGGCGAGCTCACTCAACAGGGGAGCGAATCGGGTCTGCAGGAGCTCGAGGTACCGTTCGCGGAACCGGCTGAGGGGTTCACCGGCCTCCGAGAGTTCGTGATCCCAGGCATCGAGTTGCGCGTCCCGGGCGCGCGCCTTAAGGAGGGCATTTCTTTGCTTCAGCGCCCGGTTGTAGCGACGCCACACGGGCAGGAAGTCGTGTTCCACGTGGAACAGACCCCAGTCCAGATAGCGACGTCTGGATTCGCCACCGCCGGTGATCAGCGCATGGCTGCCGGGCTCGAAGGTGACCACAGCCAGCGCCGCACAAAGATCTCCCAGCTGGCCCACGTTGGCGCCGTCGAGCCTTCCGGTCCAATCCTGGCCCGTGTGTCGGAGCCCAGCCTTGCGCGTGCGCTCCTCCTCCTCAAGGCCGCGACCCGCTTTCTCGCGCCATTCGACGAAGACCTCCAGACCTGGATCGCCAGCCCGGATCAGGCCGTCCCGTACCCGCCCGCGGAAGCTGCGCCCGTAGGCCATCAGATGGAGGGCTTCAAGGACGCTGGTCTTGCCCGCGCCGTTATCGCCCGTGATGAGGTTCAGGCCTGGCGCGGGGTCGAGGCGGAGTTCCTGGAAGCGGCGTAGATGGCGCAGCTCAAGTCGGGTGACGTGCATCGGAGCAAGTCTAGCGGACGACCAAAACAAAACGCCCGGCACGAGGCCGGGCGTCGATGTTCCACGTGGAACGGCGGTCTTAGAGGCGCAGCGGCATCACCACATGGCGGCAGCGGTCGTTCGCGGCCTCGCGGACCAGCGCCGACGAGTTCGCGTCGCGCAGCATGATCACCACGTGCTCGTCCTTAAGGGCCGTGAGGGCATCGAGCAGGTAGTTCACGTTGAACCCCACAGCCAGATCGTCGACGCGCGTATCGGCCTCGACTTCTTCCTGGGCTTCTTCCTGCTCCGGGTTATGGGCGCTGATCTTGAGCTGGCCCGGCGAAACCTCCAGGCGAACGCCGCGGTACTTCTCGTTCGACAGGATCGCCGCACGCTGCAGGGAGGCCCGCAGCACTTCGCGGTCGATACGGACCTCACGGTCGGCGCCGATCGGAATCACCGCCTCGTAATCCGGGAAGCGTCCATCGATCAGCTTGCTGGTGAAGGTCACATCGTCGCGCTTCACCCGCAGGTGGCCGCGGCCCATTTCCAGCTCAAGTTCGCGCTCACCGCCTTCCAGCAGGCGCTGCAGCTCCTGCACGCCCTTGCGCGGCACTATCAGCTGCCGTTTGGTCAGCGCACCGTTCTCCAGCGGCGACTCGCACAGCGCAAGGCGATGGCCGTCGGTGGCCACGCAACGCAGGCTGGATTCGCGCAGATCGAACAGCAGGCCGTTGAGGTAGTAGCGGACGTCCTGCTGCGCCATCGCGAACGCCGTGCGCTCGATCAGCTCCTTCAACGCCGCTTCCGGAACGCGTACGCGTTCGTTCGCTTCGACCTCGTCGATCGACGGGAAGTCGTTGGCAGGCAGGCTCGACAGGGTGAAGCGCGAACGTCCGGCCTGCACGGTGATCTTTTCGGCGGTCTGCGAGACGGTGACCTTGCTGCCATCGGGCAGGGCGCGAACGATCTCGAACAGCTTGCGTGCCGGGATCGTGGTCTCGCCGTCCTGAGCGTCATCCACCAGAACGCGGGAAACCATTTCCACTTCCAGGTCGGTACCGGTCAGCGAAAGCTGTCCGTCCTTTACCTGCACCAGAAGATTGGCCAGGACCGGAAGGGTCTGGCGGCGCTCGACGACGTTGACGACCTGAGCGAGCGGCTTGAGAAAGACTTCGCGTTGAAGGGAAAAACGCATGCGGACCCCGTCCCCGTGCCATTACTAAGTATGTGGAATAAATCAAAAGCATGGTGGTGATGGTGTCGCCGAAAATCCGGGAAAACCATCTCAAGCTTCTGATTACCAAGGTTTTTCTTGCTGGTGAAACTTCGGTAGAACTGGCCGGGCAACCGGCGGACAAACTGTGGACAACTCTAGCGCACCGCCACAGGGTCGAAACTGTCCACAACTTGTGCCCGCACCATACACGGCTTGCCCCGTGCGGACGGGGATAAGTATGTATCGACGGCCCGGGCTTTGCGCTGGCCGCCGACGCATCACTCGCTGAGCTTGCGGATCAGCTTGTCCCAGTCTTCGCGCAGCTTGCCGTCGGTCTCCATCAGCGTGCGGATCTGGCGGCACGCGTGCAGCACCGTGGTGTGGTCGCGACCGGCGAACGCATCGCCGATCTCCGGCAGGCTGTGTTCGGTCAGCTCCTTGGCCAGCGCCATTGCCATCTGGCGCGGACGCGCGAGCGAGCGCGTGCGGCGCTTGGACAGCAGATCCTTCATCTGCAGGCCGTAGTAGTCGGCCACGGTCTTCTGGATGTTCGGAATGCCGATGGCCTGCTGCTGCGCGCGCAACAGGTCGCGCAGCGTTTCCTGCGCGAATTCCACCGTGATCGCGCGGCCGGTGAAGTTGGCGCGCGCGGCGAGCGTGTTGAGCGCGCCTTCCAGGTCGCGCACGTTGCTGCGCATCTTCTTGGCGAGCAGGAACGCGACTTCCTCGGGGATGTGCGCGCCGCGCTCGCGCGCCTTGGACAGCACGATCTGCGCGCGCGTCTCGAAGTCCGGCGGCTCGATCGCCACGCTCAGGCCCCAGGCGAGGCGCGACTTGAGGCGTGGCTCCAGGCCTTCGACCTCGCGCGGGTAGCGGTCGCACGTCAGGATGATCTGCTGCTTGCCGTCGAACAGCGCGTTGAAGGTGTGGAAGAACTCCTCCTGCGTGCGGTCCTTGCCGGCGAAGAACTGGATGTCGTCGATCAGCAGCGCGTCGACCTGCTGGAATTGGCGCTTGAACGCGTCCATGGTCTTGTCCTGCAGCGACTTCATCATCGCGCTGAAGAACTGCTCGCTGCGCAGGTAGAGCACGCGCATGTTCGGGTTCGCGGCCCGCATCGCGTTGCCGGCGGCGAACATCAGGTGCGTCTTGCCCAGGCCCGTGCCGCCGTACAGCAGCAGCGGGTTGTGCGCGCGATCGCCCGGCTTGAGCGACGCCTGCCATGCGGCGGCGCGGCCAAGCTGGTTGCTGCGGCCCTCGACGAAGTTCTCGAAGGTGTAGTGGTTGTCCAGATGGCCATTGAACGGCTCGCTCGGCGTGGCGCGCGCGGGCGCGACCAGCGGGGATGCGATCGACTCGGGCATCGGCGGCGCCGCACGCGGGAGCGAGCCGATCTCCAGGCTGACCTCGCCGCTGCCGGCGAAATACGCCAGCAATTCGCGGATGCGCGGCAGGTAGCGCTCGCGCACGTGTTCGACCACGAACGCATTGGGCGCGTAGAGCACCGTGATGTCGTCGCGCTGGGTGGCCTGGAGGGGCTTGAGCCAGGTGTGGATATCCTCGGCCGGAAGTTCGGCTTCAAGGCGTTCGAGGCAGCGGGGCCAGGCATCCAT